>CALXKL010000001.1 GCA_944388965.1 uncultured Spirochaetales bacterium
CACGAAAGTGAAACGCCTCTTCGCCGATGGTACTGCGGCTTGTCCGTGGGAGAGTAGGGCGTCGCCAGGTTTTTTTTTCATCCTTCCGCTCCCGGTTTCCTCCGGGACGTGCACATACACCGCAGGGAGCCCCCATATGGCTCCCTGTCCGCTTTTTCTCCCGATCCCTCTTTTCTCTCTGGCCTCATGTCGTTTAGGATTCATCCGTATGGCAAAACAGACTGATGGCAAGGATCTTGCCTCCTCGATTTTCAGCGATATCAGCAAGAGGATACTCTCCCTGGACCTGGAACCCGGTCAGGAGATATCGGAAAACGGGATATGCGAGCACTATGAGGCTTCCAGAACTCCCGTGAAGACGGCTCTCAACAGGCTTCGGGACGAGGGCTTCATCTTCATGTCCCCATACAGGCAGATGCATGTGAAGAGAATCAACGTCGATGAGACGCTGCAGTATATGTATGGCAGGGTTGCCATAGAGACGCGGATAATACGCGATTTCCTCAGACAGGGCAGTCCTCTGCTTCTGGAGGATGTCGCCCACATGATCCGCAAGCAGGAGATCGTCGCCTCCCATGTTCCCGTCGACGTCATGGAGTTCCATGAGCTTGATGTCGCGTTCCATGAGACCTGGTACAAGGCTATGGACAAGCCTCGCCTGTTCAGGCAGCTCAAGGAAAACATGGACTACATACGCCTGAAGATACTGGACTACAAACGAATCCAGGAGTACGAGACCATAATCGGCGAGCACAGGGCGATCTATGAGTGCATCAGACAAAGGGATGAGGAACGGCTTCCCGTGGTGCTCAAGACCCATATCTGGGACCATATCGCCTCTCTCATAGAGCACAGCAGAAAGGAGAAGGACTACTTCATCTGATGGCAAGGGATCTCGTACACGGACCGATTGTGAAGTCGATGCTACTGTTCGCACTTCCTCTGACGATGGGCAACCTGCTCCAGCAGCTGTACAACATCACCGATACCGCGATAGTCGGGAGGTTCGTCGGAAGCGATGCGCTCGCCGCGGTCGGATCGGCATACAGCCTCATGACGTTCGTCACGAGCATCATCATAGGGCTGTGCCTTGGATCCACGTCCCTGTTCTCCCTCTATTACGGAAGAGGGGACAAGAAGCGCTTCTGCATGACGTTCAGCGCCTCCTTCGTCGTGATCGCCATTGCCAGCGCTGTTCTCATGACGGTCTGCCTGCTCTTCAACGATTCCATAGTGAGGCTTCTGAACACCCCTGCCGAAGTGGAGGGGATGCTCTCATCATATCTGTTCATAATCTATCTGGGACTTCCTGCCGTTTTCATGTCGAACTTCCTCTCGGCGGTGCTCAGAAGCACAGGGGAATCGAGGATTCCTCTTGTCTACTATGCCATCTCCGTCGTGCTCAACATATTCCTCGACCTGCTGTATGTACTGGTCCTCCATGAAGGGGTCGCCGGTGCGGCGATGGCCACTGTCATAAGCCAGTGTGTATCGGCGGTCATGCTATTCGTCCACACCCTTGTGTTCAACAGGGACCTGTATCCAGGCATCGGTCAGTGGAGACCGTCAGCAAGCGACTGCATTGACGTGGTGCACTATTCGTTCGTCACATGCCTTCAGCAGTCGGTGATGAACTTCGGAATACTGATGGTCCAGGGGCTCGTGAATTCGTTCGGTGTCACCGTAATGGCTGCGTTCGCGGCAGGAGTGAAGATAGACTCCTTCGCCTACCTCCCGGTCCAGGACTTCGGCAACGCCTATTCGGTCTTCATATCGCAGAACCGGGGAGCCGGACAATACGGGAGGATGGTGAAGGGAACGCGCAGTGCCCTTGCCGTCAGCGTCGGTTTCGCCCTGATCCTGTCGCTGCTGGTCAACATCTTCGCCTCATCGCTCTTCGGGCTGTTCATGGACCCGGGTGAAAGCGAGGTGATCGGAATCGGAATCGGAATCGGATATATGAGGCTTGAAGGGAGCTTCTATGTCGGCATCGCCATCCTGTTACTGCTTTATGGGCATTTCCGTGCTGTAGGAAGGCCTTCCGTGTCATTGCTTCTGACCGCAATCTCCCTGGGACTGCGTGTGCTGCTTTCATATGTTCTGGCGCCAACCTTCGGCTATCGGCTGATCTGGATCAGCATACCGGTGGGATGGGCACTGGCAGATATCGCAGGATATGTCATCTACAGGCGCGATATGAGAAGGCGCAGGATAGGCATGGAGGAGGGTGCTTGAATGAAACGGATACTGTTCGTATGCCATGGCAACATATGCCGTTCGCCCATGGCCGAGTTCGTCATGAAGGACATCGTCCAAAGGAATGGAAGGACAGATGATTACCGCATCGCCTCGGCCGCCGTGTCGGACGAGGAGACCGGCAACCCCGTATATCCTCCGGTGCGCCAGCTGCTGTCACGCCTTGGCATCTCGTGCAGGGACAAGCGGGCCAGAAGACTGACGGCTGACGATTATCGGGAATACGATCTCATCATAGCCATGGACAGGTCGAATCTACGCTGCATGAAGCGGATGCTGCCAGCCATGGACAAGACACATCTGATGATGGAATACGCAGGGCAGGACCGGGATGTCGCGGATCCGTGGTACACCGGCGACTTCGAGACCTGCTACAGGGACATCCTTGCCGGTTGCCAGGGGTTGTTCACACACCTTGAGTCAGGAGAATCGAATGATTGAAGACAGGATCAGGATCATCACCACCGGAGGGACCTTCGACAAGCTCTACGATGCACTCAAGGGCGAACTGACGTTCCGCGAGTCGCAGCTTCCCCGAATCCTGCACCAGGCACGGGTCACGCTTCCCGTACATCTGGGCAGCATCTTCGCCGTCGACAGCCTTGTGATGACGGAGGAGCAGCGACGTACCATTGTCGAGGATGCGCTCTCATGCATCGAGAAGATGGTCGTCATCGTCCATGGCACAGACACGATGGTCGACACTGCCGAGCTTCTCAAGGCGTCGATGAAGGCCGATGACGGACATGTGTTCGTGCTTACGGGCGCAATGATCCCATATTCTCTCGAGTCTTCCGACGCGGTCTTCAACCTGGGCTTCGCGCTCGCCAGCGTCCAGCTGCTGTCCCCTGGCGTGTACATCGTGATGGGAGGGCAGGTCTTCATGGCAGGAGGCGTTCGCAAGAACAGGGAGAAAGGCGTATTCGAGGCGATCTGAAACCAGGTCGTCGTGGGTTTTGTTGTAACTTTCCCGCTTAGCTGGTATATAGAACCGGTAAGGAAAAAGGAATGCATATCAGACTGAGCAATCTGAAAAGGGACTACGGTTCGCTTCACGCCGTGCAGGACGTGAGCCTGGACATCCCCTCCAACACGATATACGGGATAATCGGCCGCTCCGGCGCCGGCAAGAGCACGCTGGTGCGACTGGTGAGCATGCTCGAGCGTCCTGATGCCGGACAGGTGTACTTCGACGACGAACGTGTCGACAACCTGGAGGGCAGGGCCCTGATCGAGAAGAGACGCAGAATCGGCATGATCTTCCAGAACTTCAATCTCTTCTCATCCCGGGATGCCGCCGGAAACATCGCCTATCCGATGGAGATATGCGGCATGGACAAGGCGTATATCCGCAAGAGGGTGGATGAACTTCTCGCCCTCGTCGGGCTCGAGGGAAGGGGGAATGCCCCGATCTCGACGCTTTCCGGCGGGCAGAAGCAGCGCGTCGCGATAGCACGTGCCCTGGCCTGTCAGCCTGACATCCTCTTCTGCGACGAGGCCACCAGCGCCCTGGACCCCCAGACGACCAGGTCGATACTTGCACTCATCAAGGAGCTTCAGGCGAAGATGAATCTGACCGTCGTCATGATAACCCATCAGATGGAGGTCGTGCGCGACGCCTGTGAACGTGTTGCCGTCCTGGATGGAGGACGCATCGTGGAGGAGGGGCTCGTATCCGACATCTTCGCGAATCCGCACAGCGAGGTGACCAAGGACTTCCTGTCGCATCTGACCAACGTCCGTGATTCGATTGTCCGCTGGTCGCAGGAGGATGGCCGCTTCACGCTCCGTTTCCGTGGTGACACGACAGACGAGCCGATCATCAGCAACGTATCCAACGAGACCGGAGCCGTGTTCAACATCCGTGCCGCCGGTGTCCAGCACGTCGGCGACGAGGAGATGGGCGTCATGGTGCTTGACATCGGCCCGGACGAGAGACATGTCAGAGAGGCGGTCGAGATGCTGAAGAAATACGGTGTGCTTGTGGAGGGGGATGTATAGTATGGATGCTCAGATGATAAGCCAGGTGCTGGAGGCCACAGGCGAGACGCTTGTGATGGTCTTCTTCTCTACGCTGTTCTCCCTCGTCCTCGGTCTTCCCATAGGCGTCCTGCTGCACATCACGGGACGGGAGCAGGATGGTGGAATCATTCCACAGCCGGTGTTCAACAGCGTGTTGTCCAGAATCGTGAACGTCCTCAGGTCCTTCCCGTTCATCATCCTGCTGATCGTCCTCATCCCGCTGTCGCGGCTGATCGTAGGTACAAGCATCGGCACAAAGGCTGCCATAGTGCCGCTCTCGATAGCGGCTGCACCATTTGTGGCCAGGATTATAGAGAGCGCGCTCAAGGAGGTCGACCCGGGAGTCATCCAGGCTGCGAAGTCGATGGGCTCGACCAACTGGCAGCTGGTGTACAAGGTGCTCATCCCCGAGGCGATGCCGGCTCTCATGAGCGGCCTGACGCTGACGATCATCAACCTGATAGGCTATTCGGCCATGGCAGGTACGATCGGAGGAGGCGGCCTGGGCGACCTGGCGATAAGATACGGCTACCAGCGCTTCCGCCCGAGCTATCTTGTGGCCGCCGTCATCGTCATCCTGGTGATGGTCGAGATCATACAGGTCGTCGGCGACAGGATTGTCAAGAAGATGATGGCAAGACGCTGAGAATTGCAACCGGAGCAAACTGGAAGGGGAGATGTTAGGCATTTCCTCTTTTTTATTCCAAACCATCAGATGGACGCGAATTGGTGCAGCCTTTCTGTGGGCTCATTCAGATTACAAATTTCACATTTTCGGATTTATTACCGCTTTACAGTATCTGGTTCTATGATTCAGAATGAGTGCGAAATCAAAGACAAGGAGTGTATATATGAGAAGAAGATTGATTTCTGCCATGCTCCTGATACTTACCGCCTCGTGTCTATTTGCAACTCGTGGGGGGGGGTACATATCGACAGCATTAGGAATTGAGATTCCGCTTGCAGGTTACGAAATATCCGGCGATGTGACACGCGGAGTCAGCACGGTTGACTATTTCGACGCTGGAGGAAGGCTCGACATCTCCGCCGGCTATATGTTCAACGACTGGGCAGGACTTGGTTTCGGAACCGGGCTTGTCTATAGTGGAACCGACATGGTCGCATTTGATGACATGTTTATCATCCCTTTCACTGCAGACATCCTTATTGACCCTGGAACTGGAAACATATCGTTCCCACTTGTCTTATCTGTCGGAGGTCATGTCCAGTTTCTGGATGACACATTCGGATTAGGTCCGGCATTCGGACTTTCTGCCGGAATTATGATTAGACCGACTGAATCGTTCTCCATCGGTTGGAACGCAAGAGCTGACCTGCTGATGCAGTTCGCCGATGATTTCGAGACCACGACTTGCCAGATATTCCTGGCTCCACTGCAGGTTCAGATGACCTGTAGCCTATAGGAGGTGCCAAGTGAATGTGAGAACAATTTCCATGCTGTTTGTAGCACTGCTTTCCATATGTCTTTATTCCTGCTCTCTGCAGATGTCGGACGGTTCTGTGTTCCAGGATGCCGTGATGGAGGAGACCGAGACGGTCCGCCCGGGTTCATCGTATAACCCATATGAGATTTCATCCTATGGTGATCTTGTCGATATGTTTGAATTAGTTGTCGGTTCCGGCCGAAGTGTGAAGGCTGTTCTGACATCCGATATCGTCATCCCGACACCTGAGGATCCTAATGACAGAACACTAGTGGACTTTCCTGAAGGAGTGGATATAGACCTCGATCTCAGAGGACATTCGATTATTCCGGCTGAAGACCTTTCCGGTACTAACAAGTACCTTGCCGGAGTCTATGGTAGCCTGAATGTTCACGACGGAAGACTCGGCGATGATGATCTTGAGGGTCATCCAATATCGCGGGTGTTATGGGTACTCCCCGGTGCGGAGCTCGAGCTCAGGAACGTTACAGTGTGTGCCTATTCGACAACTTATGGCTCGGCAATATACGTGGATGGATATGCGATGATTGACAAATCGGAGATACATGGAACCAAGTTTGCCATGGCGGTCACCGAATCTGGAAGTTGCCTGATAAGGGGTAACAGCCTCTTCACGTCAATCGCAAGCAATCGCCTGACATACGATGGATCAGGTACTGATGGCTATGCATATACGCTGTATTCCGACGGCGACATCACCATCGAGAGTGCACGAGTCTTCGGCCTCCAGGGTGCGATATCAATAAACGCTGGCAGTGCAAGACTGTATGATGGCGTGTACGCTCATGCTACAGAGAACATCATGAAGATTGGCATCATGCCTCAGGACTATGAGACATTCTACCTGGCCCACAGAAGGGAACAGTTTAAAGGACAGAATGGTCCTGTGGAGGATGAGCTCTACTATGGCCTTTATGTTGCGGGAGAGACGAATCTCGCCAACGAACCACAGTGTGCCATCTATGGTGGCGAGTATATCAGCAACCACAAGAATGCTGTTCAGGTTGGCAATGCCAATGATGGTGGAGTCGGAGCAACGGCCTATGCCGTAATCTATGCGGGAAGATTTACCAATGGGGCCGGGGTGAACTATGCTATCTATGCTGAAGGAGATCCTGGGTATGGGCATGGAGTTATTTCCATAGAAGGTGGATTGTTCCGTTCCAATGTGAATCTTAATCAGCTCATTGATGATACCCAATTCAAAATCGAAGGGCCCCGGAGTGATGGATACTACGAGGTCGTGCCTGTCTGAAGCAGACAATCTGATTGGAGATGAATCCATGCCGGAGACTTCAACAGTGGTCCCCGGCATGGCCTTCTTGTGGCAGATTGCGGCAGTAAATTGGCAATTTTACTAACGGATAATTCCTTCTGTGACAATAAAATATTCATAATAACTGAATAAAAATCGAGGAATTTGCATAAAACCACTTGAAAATGACCGTCCCTGTCCTGTATTCTCTAACCATCTTGAAGAAAGGAGGACATCGAGATGACAGTCTACAGAACATCCGCATCCACGATGATGATGTCCTCCATGATGATGCCCGTGAGGGCATAGTATCATTCATTTCAACAACCACAACATTTTCAGGCAATCAATCAATTCTGACAAAAAACAAATGGAGAGAGTATACACTATGAAGAGAATAGCAATCATTCTGCTTGTCGCAATCGCATCCTGCACCTTCGTCTTCGCCGCTGGCGCCGCCGAGTCCACTGACTCCTCGCTTCTGAGAGTCGGGGCATCCCCCGAACCCCATGGCACACTGCTGAACCTCGTCGTCGATGACCTGGCACAGCAGGGCATCACGCTCGAGATCGTCGAGTTCACGGACTATGTCATGCCGAACGAGGCGCTCCAGGCCGGAGAGATCGACGCCAACTACTTCCAGCATCTGCCGTATCTCGAGTCGTTCAACCTCGAGCGCGGATTCGATCTGGTCTCCGCAGGCGGCATCCACATCGAGCCGATGGCGCTGTATTCCACGAAGTACTCGTCGCTCGACGCGATTCCCGACGGTGCGACCATCGCGATTCCGAACGACCCGACCAACGAGGGCAGGGCTCTCCTGCTGCTCGAATCCGCCGGTCTGATCGAGCTTTCCGATGACGCCGGAATCGAGGCCGTCCCCGCCGATGTCACATCCAACCCCCATGGCTACAATTTCAGCGAGATCGAGGCGGCATCCCTGCCAAGGATCCTCGATGATGCCGATGCAGCCGTGATCAATGGCAACTATGCGATTCCCGCCGGACTCATCGCGACCCGTGACGGCCTGTATGTCGAAGGTGGCGACAGCCCCTATGTCAACGTCATCGCGGTCCAGAACGGACACGAGGCAGACCCTGCCATCCAGGCGCTTGTCGAGGCGCTCAAGAGCGAGGAGGTCGCATCCTTCGTCGCCCAGAACTATCCCAACGGAGAGGTCATTCTGGTGGACTGACACCAGCATAGGACCGATGTGGAGGCGCCCGGCTCTGGACAAGATGCCGGGCGCATTACATTCGACGACATTTGAGCTATCATTGCCCCATGGACATGCAATCGATTCTTCTTTATCTTCTGGTCACATTGTGTCTGGTCAATCTCGCTCTCCAGCTCATCATGACAATCAGGCGGAGACGGTCACGCGGAGAGGACGAGGCGAAGGAAGGCCTCGTGAACAGCACCATCAACGACCTTCGCAATGCTCTGGACTCGCGCTTCGACTCGATGGATCTGAAGAACGGACAGTTCAGGGAGGCCCAGCTCGCCTCGCTGGAGGGCATCCGCCGGGACAACGCCCGCCAGATGGAATCGATGCTGCAGCGCAGCGACCGTCTGTCCGAGACCCTGGAGCGGAACATGCAGGCCCTGCGCAAGGAGAACGGAGAGCAGCTGGAGCGCATGAGGAAGACGGTCGACGATCAGCTCAAGGATACGCTTGAGACCCGTCTGTCCCGGTCCTTCGAGCAGGTCCAGAAACAGCTGGAGTCCGTCTACAAGGGGCTTGGCGAGATGCAGAACCTGGCCAAGAGCGTCGGCGACCTGTCCAGGATATTCTCCAATGTGAAGACCCGCGGCATGTGGGGCGAGATCCAGGTCGAGTCCATACTCGACGACATACTGTCGAAGGACCAGTATGTCAGGAACTTCAAGCCGCGTCCTCGTAGCCAGGAGGTCGTGGAGTTCGCCATCCGTCTTCCCGGACGCAACGATGAGGACAACGTGTACCTTCCCATCGACTCCAAGTTCCCGCGCGAGGACTACGACAGCTATCTCAAGGCGCAGGAGGCAGGCGACATGGAAGGCGTCCGCCTGGCGCAGAACGCCATGCGAACCCGCGTCCTGTCAGAGGCGAGGGACATAAGCGAGAAGTACATCGCTCCTCCACGCACCACGGATTTCGCAATCCTCTTCCTCCCTTCCGAGAGCATATATGCCGAGATTCTCTCGATGGCGGGATTCGCCGAGGAGCTCCAGAACAGGTATCGTGTAACGATTGCCGGCCCGACGACGCTGGCGGCCCTGGTCAACAGCCTGCAGATGGGGTTCCGGACGCTTGCGGTGGAGAAGCGGAGCCACGAGGTGTGGAAGCTGTTCAGTCAGATGAAGAAGCAGTTCTCGCTGTTCGCAGCGTCCCTTGACGCCGCAGGGCGTAGTCTGGGCACTGCCGTGAACCGCATAGAGGACGTTTCCACCCGAAGCGCCAGGATAAGCCGCAAACTCGACTCCATTGAACTGCCTGAGCAGGATGAAAATGCAGAAGAGGACCGGAATCTGCTTGAGTAGTGGAAGAATATGCAATATACTTGGGCATCTATTGAATAAAAATGCATATCAAGGAGGAGAGGATGGATCTCAGGGGAAGAAGCTTTCTCACGCTTAAGGACTATACGAAGGAGGAGATTCTATATCTCATCGCACTTGCACGGGAGCTGAAGAAAAAGAAGAACACCCAGCCCTGCGATCCGTCTATGATGGGCCATCTGCTTGCCGGCAAGAACATCGTCCTGATCTTCGACAAGTCGTCCACCAGGACCCGATGCTCCTTCGAGGTCGCCTGCTTCGATGAAGGGGCCGGTGTCACGTATCTCACCAACAGCCAGATGGGCAGAAAGGAGTCTCTGGAGGACACAGCGAAGGTCCTCGGCCGTCTGTATGACGGCATCGAATACAGGGGATACGACCACTCTGTCGTGGAGGATCTGGCGAAGTATTCAGGCGTACCCGTGTTCAACGGCCTGACGGACGACGACCATCCGACCCAGGTCCTCGCCGACTTCCTCACCGCCATGGAGCATATCGACAAGCCGCTGGACGAGATGAAGCTGTGCTATGTGGGGGATGGACGGAACAACGTGGCCAATGCCCTGTTCATCGGAGCCACGAAGGTCGGCATGGACTTTGCCATCGCCTCTCCGCCACAGCTTTTCCCGTCGCAGGATCTCGTGTCGGTATGCAGCGCCTTTGCCCAGAAGAGCGGGAGCGCGGTCACGATAAGCGGGAGCATCGACGATGCGGTCAAGGGCGCGGACATCATCTATACGGATATCTGGTGCTCCATGGGAGAGGAGGACAAGATGGCCGAGCGCATATCCCTCCTCAAACCGTATCAGGTGACCCGTCATGTCATGGAGGCCACGGGGAATCCGTCATGCATCTTCGAGCACTGTCTGCCGTCGTTCCACGACATGAACACGAGCACGGCCCAGATGGTATATGAAAAGTTCGGTCTGAAGGAGATGGAGGTCACGGACGAGGTCTTCCGCAGTCCGGCAAGCGTCGTGTTCGACGAGGCCGAGAACAGGATGCATACAATCAAGGCGGTGCTTGTGGCCTCGCTGTGCACCAATCTCCGCTTCAGCTGCTGATGGCAGTCCTCTGCCGTCGATATGGGCCCTCATACCGCCAGGCATGAGGGGTTTCACCTGTACACTTGCCTCGATTCTTGTCTTTTTAGACATGTTGATGTAGCATTGTCAACATGCCTAAGAAAATAGACCACGAGGAGCGCAAGGTCAGAATCCTGAAGACGGCGCTGGATGTCTTTGCAAGAGAGGGCTACAGGGATACCAACCTGTCTCTCATCGCGGAGCATTGTGGTCTTTCGCGTCCGACGCTCTACCAGTACTTCAAGGACAAGGACGAGATATTCTACTACGCCGTCAAGCTGGTGACGGGACGCATGTTCCAGCGCTACGGCACCATCGCATGGGATTCCGGCTATGGCGACTGCATACAGCGCATAGAGTACATCTGCAACGACATCATCGACGAGGCGGTCGACAACGAGGCCGCACTCCAGTCCCTGATGGATGTGATGCTTCAGAGCAAGAGGGACCATGTCGACTTCTCGCGTGTCATAGTGAAGCGCACGATCAAGCTCACGATTCTCTTCAAGCGCCTTCTCAATGCCGGGTTGAAGAATGGTGAGATAAGGCAGTGCGATGTGGACAAGGTCTCGAACCACATCTTCACGCTCCTGGAGGCCTTCTGCTTCCAGATCGCCTTCCTCGGCAACTTCTCGGCAGAGGATTCCAAGGACTTCATATCCACATATCTTGATGCCTACAGGGTCCCACGGGCCTGATTTCGTGAAGTCCATTGATCTTCAGCAGTCGGACCACTTGCCGATTCGCTCCGCCGTTGTTAACTTCTCCTGATGTGGGCAGCCCCTCCGGACGGACATGGAGGGATTATAGGAAATGGATTTCAACAGATTCACAGTCAAACTGCAGGAGGCGGTCGAGACGGCCAACGGGTTCGCCGGAGAGCAGAACCACAGCCAGCTTGAGATCGCCCATATCCTGCTTGCGCTTCTTGATCAGAAGGAGGGCATCACACGTCCTCTGATAGACAAGCTCGGCGTATCGTCGTCTTCGTTCGAAGCCGAGCTGAGAAGAGTCGTCGACTCCCTGCCGAAGGCCTATGGACCGGTGCAGAGGAGCCTTTCGCAGAATGCATACAACGCGTTTGCCAAGGCGGAGAAGATCCGCATGGACCTCAAGGACGAATACACCTCGGCTGAGCACTTCCTCCTTGCGGTGCTGGAGATCGACTGCCCAGAGAGGGAGGTCTTCATACATCTTGGCATCACAAGGGAAGGTCTGATGAAGGCCATCAGCGAGGTGCGTGGCAGCCAGAGGATCACCAGCCAGGATCCCGAGCAGAGCTACCAGACGCTGAAGAAGTACTGCAAGGACCTCACCGCGCTCGCCAGGGACGGCAAGATGGACCCCGTCATCGGACGTGACGAGGAGATACGCCGTGTCATGCAGGTCCTGTCGAGGAAGACGAAGAACAACCCCGTGCTCATCGGAGAGCCCGGCGTCGGAAAGACGGCCATCGTCGAAGGACTGGCACAGCGCATCGCGAAGGGGGATGTCCCCGAATCGCTCAGGAGCAAGAGGCTCCTCAGCCTCGACATGGGTTCGCTCGTCGCCGGTGCGAAGTTCCGCGGAGAGTTCGAGGAGAGGCTCAAGGGGGTGATCAATGAGGTCGCCCGGAGCAATGGAGAGGTGATCCTGTTCATCGACGAGCTCCACACAATCGTAGGCGCAGGTGCCGCCGAGGGGAGTACGGACGCCTCCAACCTGATCAAGCCTGCGCTGGCGCGCGGCGAGCTTCATGCCATCGGAGCCACGACCCTCGACGAATACCGCAAGTACATCGAGAGCGACAAGGCCCTGGAGAGACGTTTCCAGCCGGTATACACGAAGGAGCCCACCGTCGAGGACACGATCGCGATTCTCCGTGGCCTCCAGCCGCGCTATGAGGTGCATCATGGCGTGAGGATCAAGGACGAGGCCCTCGTCGCGGCTGCGACGCTTTCCGACAGGTACATAACCAACCGCTATCTGCCGGACAAGGCGATAGACCTCGTCGACGAGGCCGCAAGCCAGCTGAAGATGGAGATCGAGAGCCAGCCTGAGGAACTTGACAGGATAGACCGCAGGATGCTGCAGCTCCAGGTCGAGAAGTCGGCGCTTTCACGTGAGAGCGACGAGGCCAGCAAGGAGCGTCTTGACAGGATCGAGGCCGAGCTTGCTGATCTAAAGAGCAGGCATGATGCCATGCACCTCCAGTGGACGAACGAGAAGAACGCCATAAACGGGGTCAAGGAGCTCAAGGCCGAGATCGAGCGGCTGAGCTCGGAGCAGCAGCTGTGCGAGCGCGAGGGCAACCTGAACAGGGCCGCTGAGATCAAGTACTCGCTGATCCCTTCGAAGCAGAAGGAGATCAAGGCGAAGGAGGATTCGCTCAAGGAGATCCAGAAGGAGGACCACAGGCTGCTTCGCGAGGAGGTCACCGAGGACGACATCGCACGAATCGTCTCCTCGTGGACAGGTGTCCCCGTCAGCAAGATGCTGTCCTCCGAGATGGAGAAGTACCTCAACCTCGAGAAGACGCTCTCGGCGGAGGTCATCGGCCAGGATGCCGCCATAAGCGCCGTGGCGAACGCCATCAGGCGTAACAAGACGGGAATCGCGGACGAGCACCGTCCTCTCGGCTCGTTCCTGTTCGCCGGTCCGACCGGGGTGGGCAAGACGCTTCTTGCCAAGAAACTGGCATCGTTCCTGTTCGACGACGAGAAGGCGCTCACGAGGATAGACATGTCGGAGTACATGGAGAAGCATTCGGTCTCCAGGCTCATCGGAGCACCTCCCGGATACGTCGGATACGACCAGGGAGGCCAGCTGACCGAGGTCGTCAGGAGAAGACCGTATTCGGTCATCCTGTTCGACGAGATCGAGAAGGCCCATCCCGATGTCTTCAACGTGCTGCTCCAGGTGCTTGACGACGGCAGGCTGACCGATGGCCAGGGGCGTGTGGTGGACTTCACCAACACGATCATCATCATGACCAGCAACCTCGGCAGCCAGGAGATACTCGCCGGCGGTGGAAAGGTGGACCGGCAGCGCATCCTCTCTATAATAGAGGCGTCGTTCAAGCCGGAGTTCGTCAACAGGATCGACGAGATCATCGTCTTCAATCCTCTTGGCAAGGAGCAGGTCTCCAGGATCGTGACGCTGCAGCTCGAGACTCTGAGGTCTCGCCTGTCCAGACGTGGATACGACCTCGTCTGGGACGACGATGTCGCCGCATTCATCGCCCGCGTCGGCTTCGATCCGACATTCGGAGCCCGGCCCATCAGGAGGGCGATACAGAACGAGATCGAGAACCCTCTTGCCAAGGCGATGCTTTCCGGTACGCTGTCCAGCGAGAAGCCTGTGAGGATATCCATGGACGGGGATTCCGTCGTGGTCAGACAGGACTAGCAGGTGCGGCCTTATTGGATGCCATCGGGGAGCAGGCGGTATGCCTGCTCCCCTTGTCATGACCGTCCGGGGAGGGGAAAATCTTGCCAAAGATCGAAAAAGCACTTGAGTTAAAGCGCATCCTGTGCAAAGCTTCTTAGAAGAAGGAGGGGTGTGCATTGAAAAAGACTGCTGTTCTTCTGATTCTCTTGCTCGTCGCCTCGTCCATCGCGTTCGCAGCTTCCAACTACGTCAGGCTGTCACCGGCTGGTGTCCGCTTCGATATGGTCGGCGGACCCGAGGGAGACGACTTCTATTACGATGCCGGATTCAGCTATACCGGATATTTCTGGGGTGGTGGGAAAGGCACTGACAGCGAAGAGCAGGTGCGTGTCCCCGGACAGTGGGCCAGTACCAGCGGATATGTCCCCAGCCGTTACATCATCGTGCAGACCGTCACCGAGACGGAGCCGGCAAGACCTGCTGGAAAGACCATGGGACTGCAGCTGGCCATCGACGGTACGGCGGACATCGATGCCATAAGGTCGCTGTATGATGACGAATACGAGTTCGACATGGACATGCTCGGCTGGCAGGTTCATGCAGGATTCGCGATGCGCCAGTTCCTCACTCCGTCCATGTACGTCTATGAGAACGTCGGCGTCAGTGCAGGTTCCTGGCTGCTCGGCGGTTATGCCGATGTCGGCTTCGCGATCGACCTGGGCTCGTTCTCCGTGAATCTCGGCGCCAAGGCCGATGCCGGAGCATATGTCGCGCTTGACGATCTGGACTTTGACAATGCCGATCTGGCCGTGACGGTCACACCGTATTTCGGTCTTGGGTTCGGATTCTGATCTAGGAGGTTTGAAAGACATGAAGAAGATAATGAAGCTCGCATTCGTCTCGCTCGCAGCGCTCGCCCTGCTTGCGTCCTGTTCGACATTCAATGAAGGTGGAATCGGAACCTTCCCCATGAGGGACATCCCCGTGGACAGCATCGAGGACCTCCAGAGCGGAAGCTTCGAGATTCTTGGAACGGTCACCGGACGTGGTGATGTGGATGCGAAGAATCCGAGCGACGGAGACACGAAGGGCTACGGCTCCCTCGAGGTGCTCGATGTCGACAGGATGTACTTCGGCATAGACAAGATGCCCGATCTCGAGGATCCGTATGCGGTATCCCTCGCCAATGCCATCGACGACATGATCGGCAACGCACGTGAGCTCGGCGCCGCATTCGTGACCTTCCCCTCGTATACGATCAAGGTAGTCGACGACAGGGTCATCACCGAAGTCAGTGCGATTGCGGTCGAGATCGTGGATCCTTCACAGGTCGTCGTCGTCAACAGGTCCAAGGGACCGGACAGCATAACATACGTCGTGGACGCCACGAGCAAGTGACATCCTGCCGACATGTTCCCAAGGCCGCCTCGCAAGGGCGGCCTCTTTCATCTGCGGATCATCGCCGAGATTCTCTGGAAGTCCTGCGGGGTGTCCACGTCTGTTATGACCGCATCCGTGGATGCCTCGTAGAAGTCATGGTCCATGCGCATGACCAGGTCCCTCATCAGCCCGTTGCCCGACCTGTAAGCCTCCACCGCTGTCTGCGACAGGGCCACAGGATGCCCGGGACGGCCTGCAGATACAGGCCGCGCCGCATCATGGCCGCATAGATGACGTCCGCATTCAGCATATACGTCCCTGGTGATGAAAGGCATGTCTGCAGGAAGTATCATCAGGGGACCGTCGACCATCTCCAGCGCAGAGCGTATGGACGTCTCCTGCCCGTTGGCATACGAGCCGTTGTACAGTGTCCTGATGCCAAGACGCCGTGCCATTTCACATATGGCCTGGCTTTCGTGTCCCGTGACGACCAGCACGTCATCGGTGTACGACAGCGCGTTGCGCATCGCGATCTCGACCAGACATGTATCTCCGATGGGGCATATGAGCTTGTTCTTTCCGCCCATCCTTGTGGACAGACCGGCTGCAAGGAGCACGACCTTCATCATAGCAGTGCGAACAGTACGGGCATCAGGACGAGTGCGAGCACTATCGAGACCGTGCTTGCGAATCCGACCAGCTCCACATCGCCCTTCAGGTCGGCCACGAAGGCCGGACTCGCCGAGCTTATCGGGGCGAAGGCGGTTATCGCGACGGCCTTGCGGACTTCATAGGGGAAGGGGGCGAAGGTGAAGAACAGGAAGGCGATGAGTGCTGCCAGGGCGAGTCTGATGGCGTTGACCGTGAACACCTCCTTCAGCTTCGTCCTGTCCATGCTGAACTCGAGCATGAGTCCTATCATCACCATTGCCATCGGTCCGTTCGCCGGACTGATCATGCCGGCGAACTCGAAGACCGCATCGGGAAGAGAGAGCCCGAGAATCGACAGCACCAGCATAGTGAAGTAGACGGTGAACGATGGCTTTCTGAAGATCGAGAGCACCGATGTGAGTGCATTGCGTCCCGGGTTCTCCCTGATCGCGAACGCGGTCACTATGAAGTTCAGCCCGAGGCACATTGGCGAGTTGCCCATGTCGAAGAGGCAGGTCGCCACGACTCCTGTAGCCCCCAGTATCCCCGAGACGAAGGGGAGGGTGAAGTTCCCTATGTTGTATGCCGGCAACTCCAGCATGTAGTATATCCTCTCGTCTCTTGTCGAATGCCTGGTGATGCCGAATCCGACGAGGAGCATGAGCCAGTTCGCGGCGAAGGAAATGAGCGGTATGACCATATAGGTCCAGTCGAACACGAACGTACGGAAGCTGACCAGTATTGCGCATGGCAATGTTATGTTGAGGACTATGCGCGCAAGAGAAACCCCATCATCCTTGCTCAGGACGCCCAGCTTCTTGGCGATGTAGCCGACCACCACCATGAGCAGGAAGAATCCCGCCCTCACGAGTATCTGTGTCATTTCCAGCCTCCACCTCCACCAGACGATGATAGCAGAAATGTCGTGGTGAACTGAATAGCGATGTTGCAATTCGCAATGCGTGTGAATAGAATCCTCAGACATGATAGCCACACTGGTCAATGCCCTGGCCGTGCTAGTCGGTACGGCAGCCGGTCTGCTTCTCAGAAGGAGCATATCCCCGTCGTTCAAGACGATCGTGATGTCGTCTTCCGGCATCGTCACCCTCGTCCTCGGACTGCAGATGGCCTTCGAGGTCCCTTCCCCCATCGCGGCGCTGTTCGCATTGCTGCTGGGCGGCTTCATCGGCTTCGCCATCGGAATCGAGGACCGCGTGCTCTCCCTGGGCCGGAGGCTTGGAGGACAGCAGGGGGGAGGCGAGTTCGCCCGTGGCTTCCTCAACGCCTCGCTGCTGTTCTGCACCGGGTCGATGAGCATCGTTGGCGCCATCGAGGCCGGAACATCCGGTGACTACGAGCTGATACTGATAAAGAGCATCATGGACGGTTTCATGGCCGTGGTATTCGCCGCAAGCTACGGCAAGGGCGTGGCGGCCAGTGTCGTCACGATTCTCGTCTACCAGGGCTTCTTCACTCTCCTGGGGGGCTGGATCGAGCCTCTGCTCGGGGCGGATGGCATACAGGCGATGTCTGCCACAGGCGGATTCCTCCTGGTCTTCTTGGCTCTGGGTCTTCTGGACATAAGCCATGTGCAGACCGGCAACTTTCTGCCCGCGCTTGTGCTTGCACCTGTGATGCAGTATCTGTATTCCCTTCTGCCTCTATGACGAAAGAGGAGGCCGCCATGACTGGGGCCTCCTCGATCTGGAAATCTGTCGACGCAGGTGCGTGACGCTATTTCCTCTCCTTTCTGAAGAGGGGGTTGAACGCATCCTCGAGGACAGTGTCCTTTGTGCTCCTCTTCACGGGGCAGGGCTTCACATGCCAGATGTCGTCCGCATATTCCATGATCGTCCTGTCGGAGGAGAACTTGCCGGAGCAGGCGATGTTGATGATCGCCTTCCTGTTGAACTGGTCAAAGTCGTCCCTGTACAGGTCGGTGGCCTCGTTGTGCCTCTCGTGATACATCCTCAGGTCTGCGAAGACGCAGTACTTGTCACCGTAGTCGAACAGCGATCTGCGCACCGGCTCGAAGATGTTGGGCTCGTTGAGGTTGAAGTGGTTGGAGTCGATGAGCTCGACGACTCTTCTGATGCCTTCGTCCTCCGCGACCCACCTTGCCGGATCGTAGTTCTTCTTCAGCTCGACGATCTCCTCCTCGGTATGGCCGAAGATGAAGATGTTGTCGCGGCCGACCTCCTCGGCGATCTCGACGTTCGCACCGTCGAGGGTGCCCATGGTGAGCGCACCGTTGATCATGAACTTCATGTTGCCCGTACCGGAGGCCTCTAGACCGGCCGTCGAGATCTGCTCGGAGATGTTCGTGCATGGAATCACGTGCTCGGCCATCGTGACGCGGTAGTTGGGCATGAAGTACACTGCAAGGCGGCCCTTCACCGCGGGGTCGTGGTTGATGACATGGGCTATGTTGTTTATGAACTTGATGATGAGCTTCGCGTTGACATAGCCCGGTGCGGCCTTGCCTCCGAAGAGGAACGTCGTCGGCGGGAATGATGCCGCGAACGCGCTGTCGTTCCTGAGCCTGTCGTAGATCATCAGGATGTTCAGGGCGTTCATCAGCTGTCTCTTGTATTCATGGATTCTCTTGACCTGGACATCCATGATCGTGTCCGGATCGATGATGATCCCGCTGTCCCTCCTGAGGAATTCCGCCGCGCGTATCTTCGCATCATGCTTGATCTTCGCGAAATCCTCGCGGAACGCCTTGTCGTCGGCGAAGGGGCGCAGTCTGGATATCTGGGAGAAGTCCGTGATCCATCCGTCTCCAATCGCCTCGCTGATCTTCGCGGCGAGCCTGGGGTTTGCGTCAAGCAGCCAGCGGCGCTGCGTGATGCCGTTGGTCTTGTTGTTGAACCTGTCGGGGAAGATCGTGTTGAACTCCGGGAACATCGATGTCCTGAGAAGGTCCGAGTGGAGCTGGGCCACACCGTTCGTGCTGTGCGTTCCGACGATGGCGAGGTTCGCCATGCGGACCATCTTCGGATTGGACTCCTCTATGATGGACACCTTGGCGATCCTGTCGCTCTGCATCGGGAAGAACGTCGCAGCCTTCTGGATGAAGCGGTGGTTGATTTCGTAGATGATCTGCATGTGGCGGGGCAGTATGGACTCGAGCATCGGAATCGACCACTTCTCGAGCGCCTCGGGCATGAGCGTGTGGTTGGTGTAGCCGAGAGTCCTTACCGTGATGTCCCATGCGTCATCCCAGGAGAGGTTCTCCTGGTCGATGAGTATCCTCATCAGCTCGGGGACCGCGATGGACGGATGGGTGTCGTTGAGCTGGATGGCGGCCTCGTCGGGGAACTTCTTCCAGTTGAACCTGCCGGTCCTCTTGAAGCGTCTGACGATGTCGGCCAGGGAGCAGGCGACGAAGAAATACTGCTGCTTCAGTCTCAGCTCCTTGCCCATGTACAGCGTGTCGTTGGGATACAGGACCTGGGAGATGTTCTCGGCATTGATCTTGTGGCGTACCGCCTCGGTGTAGTCTCCGGAGTTGAACTCCTGGAAGCTGAATTCCATGGGAGACTGGGCAGACCAGAGCCTGAGCGTGTTTATCGTCCTTCCGCCATAGCCGATGATCGGCGTGTCGTATGCCATTCCGTTGACCTGTTCGGCCGGGATCCACTTGAATATGTCGCGTCCGTTCTCCCTGATCACCTTGACCTCGCCACCGAAGTAGACGGGGTAGGTCAGGTCGCTCCTCTTGACCTCCCATGGATTGCCGTCCTTGAGCCAGTTGTCCGGCTGCTCGACCTGCCAGCCGTTCCTGACCTGCTGGTTGAAGATTCCGTAGTTGTATCTGATTCCATAGCCATATGCCGGAATCTCGAGCGTCGCGAGACTGTCGAGGAAGCAGGCGGCCAGACGACCGAGTCCTCCGTTGCCAAGTCCTGCATCCGGCTCCTGGTCGACGAGGTCCTCCAGCTGGTAGCCGAGGGATGAAAGCGCCTCCCTGACGGGCTTCTCGAGTCCGAGGTTGATGATGTTGTTCGTCATCGCCCTGCCCATCAGGAACTCAAGCGAGAGGTAGTACACCCTCTTGGCGCTCTTGGCGCGCTGCGTCTTGCGGGACAGGTCCCACTGATGGATGACCCTGTCCCTGATGGCCATGGCCAGTGCCTGGTAGCGTGCCTCCTCGGTGGTATGATATACGTCTGCGTCGAATGTGTACTTGAGCTGCTCTGCGAAATCCTGGGCGATGTCCTTCGCGGCATGTCCGTATCTCGTACGAGGTTCTGTTGCCATATTGCCTCCTGTTTATCTATAGAAATATGAAAAGCAACCGTCTAACTATAGTTAACTTCCCGCATATTGAGCAAGAGCCGGACCCGATGAGCCTATGCGTGGAAAACATATTGACAAAGAGCTTCGCCTTCTGATAGATTTCCGTTTGCATGTTGTGCCGTGCCTTACCAGCACGTGCGGAAGTGCATCCGAATACTTGATCGCCCTTGTAGCTCAGTCGGTAGAGCACCACCATGGTAAGGTGGGGGTCAGCGGTTCAAATCCGCTCGGGGGCTTGTTCCACTAGGGAAGTCCGAGGAGAACCATAGATATGGCCAATGCTAAGAAGAACACACCCGTCGAGAAGATTGCACTGCAGTGCACGGAGTGCAAGCAGAAGAACTATACCACACAGAAGAACCGCCGCAACACCACCGGCAAGCTCGAACTGATGAAGTACTGCCCGTTCGAGAGGAAGCACACTCTCCACAGGGAGACGAAGATCAAGTAGGCGTCACGCCAAAGGGATCGCCGAGGTACGAGCGGGTTAGTAGCTCCAACGGTTAGAGCACTGGTCTCCAAAACCGGGTGTTGTACGTTCGAATCGTACCTGACCCGCTGGTACCTCGGCAGAAGGGAGGATAAGACTGATGTTCAAGAAGATCGGAAGATATTTCAGGGATTGCGTGCTGGAGATGAAGAAGGTCTCCTGGCCTGGCCGTGCCGAGGTCCTGCAGTCCGCCAAGATCGTCATCCTTTCCACGATTGTGTTCGCGATCATTCTCGGTCTGGTCGATTTCGTGCTGCTCAGAGGGCTCTACCTGGTTTTCTAGGGTTCAAGACAAATGGCTAAAGGTTGGTACATCGTACATACATATTCCGGATACGAGCAGAAGATCCAGAGAACGATATTCAAGCTCAGGGAGATGGATACCGACTTCGCTCTTGTCGTGTCCGACGTGAAGGTCCCGATGGAGACCGTCACCGAGATCAAGGACGGCAAGAAGAAGGAGGTCAAGAGGAAGATCCTCCCCGGATACATCCTGGTCGAGATCGACTTCCCTGAAGACGGCACCTGGAAGAACACGTATTCCAAGATCAAGAGGATCCAGGGCGTCACGGGATTCGTATCGGCGATGGAAGGACGCAAGCCACAGCCTCTCTCCGCCGCGGAGATGAAGGGCATAATGCAGAAGACGGGAGAGGTTCCGACCGAGAAGGAGTTCCGCCCGAAGCAGAACTTCGAGGTTGGCGAGGAGGTCAAGATAATCGACGGCCCCTTCGAATCCTTCAGCGGCACGATCGACGAGATCGATGCCGTCAAGGGCAAGCTTCGCGTCTCTGTTCAGATATTCGGTCGATCCACCCCCGTGGAGGTCGAGTTCACACAGGCGGAGAAGGTCGAATACTGAGAATGTCGGACGGACGCTTGACAGTCCGTCCTTCATGCGATTTTTGACATGTCAAGCTGAAACAGTTCACTCCCTGCACGACACGTCGTCGTACAGGTGGGAGCCAGATCGTATGACTGGCGTTATAACCAGCGCATGGCCCAGCTTATCGGTCACCTCAGACCAGGCCAATGCGTAAGGAGAAGGAATTATGGCAAAGAAGAAGGTTACTGCAGTCATCAAGTTGCAGTGTCCTGCCCAGAAGGCCACCCCGGCACCCCCTATCGGACCGGCACTTGGCCCTCACGGAGTCAGCGCCCCGCAGTTCGTCCAGCAGTTCAATGACAAGACGAAGGGCTACGAGCCGGGTCTGATCCTCCCTGTCATCATCACCGTCTATCAGGACAAGAGCTTCACGTTCATCCTGAAGACGCCGCCTGCAGCCGTCCTCATCAAGAAGGCGCTTGGGTTGCAGACCGCAAGTGGTACCCCCAACAAGAACAAGGTCGGTACCCTCACTCAGGCACAGCTCACCGAAATCGCGCAGACCAAGCTCCCTGATCTCAATGCCTACGACATCGAGGCGGCAAAGAAGATCATAGCCGGTACTGCACGTTCCATGGGCGTAGAGGTGGAGAAGTAAGATGAAGAGAGGAAAGAAATACCAGGAAGCCGCAAAGAAGGTCGACAGAAGCAAGCTGTACAGCCTCGAGGAGGCATCCCAGCTTGTGAAGGACTGCGCATTCGCGAAGTTCACCGAGACTGTCGAGATCTCCGTCAGCCTCAACCTCAAGAAGAGCCAGTCCGTCAGGGATACGGTCGTCCTTCCCAACCAGTTCCAGGCACAGAAGAGGATCCTCGTATTCGCCAAGGGCGAGAAGGCGCAGGAGGCTCTCGATGCCGGTGCTGCATATGTCGGTGATACCGATCTGATCGAGAAGGTCCGCTCTGGCTGGATGGACTTCGACGTCGCCGTCGCCACTCCCGACATGATGAAGGACGTAGGCCGCCTCGGACCGATTCTCGGACGCAGGGGTCTGATGCCCAACCCGAAGACGCACACGGTCACCAACGACATCAAGGAGGCTCTCTCCGAGTTGAACAAGGGTCGCGTCGAGTTCAGGGCTGACAAGACCGGTGTCGTCCATCTCGCGATCGGCAAGGTCGACATGGATGCCGCTGCAATCGCCGAGAACGCCAAGGCCACGATCGACGAGATCGTCAGGAAGAAGCCGGCGGATGCAAAGGGTGATTTCGTCCTTTCCGTCGCGATGTCGTCCACCATGGGCCCCGGTGTTCCAGTCGACTTCAAGTCGGTTCTTTAAGGAGGAATGTGTATGGACAACTATCAGACACGCGTAACCCCCGCGAAGGAAGATGCGGTCAAGGCTCTCAAGGAAGAGTTCGAGGGATACAACGGCTTCATTTTCACCGACTATCGTGGAATGACGGTCGCACAGATCACCGAGCTGAGGAACACCCTCAGGAAGAACGATGCACAGTACAGGGTCGTCAAGAACCGCTACGCGAAGATCGCCTTCAGGAACCTCGGCAAGTCCGGTGCCGACGACCAGATGGTCGGCCCGACCGCCGTCGCCCTTGCCAAGGGTGATGAGACCAATGTCGTCGCGAAGGCGCTGTTCGAGGCTATCAAGAACGGCGTGCCGATGCAGGTCAAGGGTGCAATCGTCGATGGAGAGGTCATGGACGGAGCCCAGATCGAGGCTCTCTCCAAGCTTCCTACCAAGCTCGAGCTCATCGCTTCTCTCATGGGAACCATGAAGGCTCCTGTCCAGAAGCTTGCCGCTACGCTGCTTGCGTATGTCGAATCGAAGGGTGGAGTGCCATCCGAAAACTGAACGATACGGTCCTAGTCTTCGTTGTTGTAACCTGCTAGACCGTTGGAAATATCTTAATAGGAGAAGATAATATGGCTACTAAGGAAGAAATTCTCGAATCAATCGCACAGATGTCCGTCATGGATGTCGCCGACCTCATCAAGATGATGGAGGAGAAGTTCGGTGTGCAGGCTGCTGCCGCTGCTGTCGCAGTCGTCGGTGGTGCCGCTGGTGGGGACGCTCCTGCAGAAGAGGAGCAGACGGAGTTCAACGTCACCCTCAAGAGCGTCGATGCCGCCAAGAAGATCGC
This sequence comes from uncultured Spirochaetales bacterium, assembly GCA_944388965.1. Lineage (GTDB taxonomy): Bacteria > Spirochaetota > Spirochaetia > Sphaerochaetales > Sphaerochaetaceae > Bullifex. The sequence continues at coordinate 23,810 of CALXKL010000001.1, forward strand.
CTGCATCAAGGAAGTCCGTGCCATCACCGGCCTCGGCCTGAAGGAGGCCAAGGACCTCTGTGAGAACGGTGGCATGATCAAGGAGGCCGTCAGCAAGGAGGAGGCTGCATCCATCAAGGAGAAGCTCGAGGCTGCCGGTTGTGTCGTCGAGGTCAAATAAGACCCATGATATCGTGGGGAGGGGCCTTGGTCCTTCCTCACAGGATGCGCCACTGCGGGGCGGAAGCCCCCCGGTGGCTTAATCTGTCTTTTCAAAGCATCTTTCCACACGTGGTCCATACCACGACTAGACCCAATTCCATGGAGGGTAAATGATGGTTGCCAGCGGCAAGGTCATAGAACGAAAATACATCGGTTCGGATTTCCAGGAAGTCTGCGAGCTTCCCAATCTCATCGGAGTCCAGCTTGACAGCTATGAGAGATTCCTTCAGCTCGACAGGATTTCCAAGGGGCTTCAGCCCGACCCGTCGACAGGACTCGAGCATGTCTTCAGGAACACCTTTCCGATCACCAGCCCCAATGGTGACATGACTCTCAACTACGATGGCTACACCCTGGACTTCGACAACATGAAGTTCACCGAGACCGAATGCAAGAAGAAGGGCAGAAGCTACTGTGTACCTGTAAAGGCAAGAATCAACCTTGAACTCAAGAACGGGGAGTTCATCGAGAAGGAGATCTTCTTCGGTGACATTCCTCTCATGACTGATAGAGGCACCTTCATCATCAACGGTGCCGAGCGTGTCGTCGTCTCACAGATCCACCGTTCCCCCGGTGTCATCTTCCAGGTCGAGAAGGGCGTGTATTCCTCGCGCATCATCCCATACCGCGGAAGCTGGCTGGAGTTCGAGATCGACGACAAGAAGAACTGCATCTATGCCAAGATCGACCGCAAGAAGCGCATTCTCGGCACGCTCTTCCTCCGTGCGATTGGAATCGACTCGAGAGAGAAGATCATCGCCGCCTTCTACAAGGGCGAGAGGATCGCTCTGAACGAGGAGAGCAGGAACGAGGCTGAGAACCGCTACAGCTACAAGGACATCTATGTCCAGCAGGACGGACAGGAGGTCAAGCTCGTCCGTGCCGGAGACATCCTGCATCCACATGAGATCGATGTGCTCATCGGACAGGGCGTCACCGAGGTCGAGGTCGTCGACACGAAGAGCGAGGACACGCTGCACAGCGAGATGATCCTCGCCACGCTGGAGGCGGAGAAGAAGATCACGGCGGATGGCGAGGACGAGCCCACGAAGGAGGAGTACCTCGGAGCCATCTACGCCATCCTCATGCCAGGCGAGATGATCGCCATGGAGAGGGCGGAGAAGGATCTTCCCGAGATGTTCTTCTCCGAGAGACGCTACGATCTTGGAAAGGTCGGACGCTACAAGTTCAACAAGAAGTTCGGAGCCGAGGACGACGAGATGGACACCTCCGTCACCGTTCTGCAGCCGATCGACATAGTCCATACGATGGCGTTCCTGATCAAGGTCTTCAACCGCGAGGCCAACGTCGATGATATCGACCACCTCGGCAACCGCCGTGTCAGGAGTGTCGGAGAGCTTCTCCAGACACAGCTGAGCGCCGCGTTCTCCAGAATGGAGAGGATCGCCCGCGAGAGGATGAACCTCGAGAGCGAGGGCAACGTGCGCCCGCAGGACGTCATCTCCATCAAGCCGATCGTCGCGGCGGTCAAGGAGTTCTTCGGATCCAGCCAGCTGTCCCAGTTCATGGACCAGATCAACCCGCTGGCCGAGCTGACGCACAAGAGAAGGCTGAACGCCCTCGGACCCGGTGGTCTGTCCCGCGACAGGGCGGGATTCGAGGTCCGCGATGTCCATTACACGCATTACGGCAGAATGTGCCCGATTGAGACGCCTGAGGGTCCGAACATCGGTCTCATCGTGTCTCTTGCGAACTACACGAAGATCAACGAATACGGCTTCCTCGTGACCCCGTATAGAAAGGTCGTGGACGGAATCGCGACCAGGGAGGTCGTCGAGCTCGATGCCAACGATGAGGAGAGATACTACATCGCCCAGGCTTCTGCGAAGATCGACCAGGATGGGCATTTCCTCGACAAGGAGGTTCCTGTCCGTCACCAGGGCGACTACTCCACACGCGAGCCGAAGGACATCAAGTTCATGGACGTGTCGCCCAAGCAGGTCATCTCGGTGGCGGCATCCCTCATTCCGTTCCTGGAGCATGACGATGCCAACCGTGCCCTGATGGGTTCGAACATGCAGCGCCAGGCCGTTCCCCTCGTGTTCCCGGAGGCCCCCAGGGTCGGTACCGGCATGGAGGGCAAGGCCGCTTACGACTCCGGAGTCCTGATCAAGGCGAAGAGGGGCGGAGAGGTCGTGTATGTCAGCTCGACCGAGATCCGCGTGCGTGTCGACAAGGCCGAGGCGGAGATCGAGGGCGAGGTCGACAGATACGAGGTCCAGAAGTTCCAGAGGACCAACCAGGACACCTGCTTCAACCAGAAGCCCATTGTCCAGGTTGGCCAGAAGGTCGCCAGAGGCACCGTCCTCGCGGATGGACCCGCGACCCAGAACGGAGAGCTGGCCCTTGGCCGCAACATCCTGGTCGGATTCGTCCCATGGAACGGATACAACTACGAGGATGCCGTCCTCATCAGCGAGCGCGTCGTCAGAGAGGACATCTATACATCCATCCACATCAAGGAGTTCTCCATCGATGTGCGCGAGACGAAGCTCGGACCCGAGAAGCTCACGAGGGACATCCCCAACACGAGCGAGAGGATGGTCGCGAGCCTTGACAGCGATGGTATCGTGACGGTCGGCACCTATGTCCGCCCCGGTCAGATCCTGGTCGGAAAGGTCACTCCGAAGTCGGAGAGCGACACCACGCCGGAGTTCAAGCTCCTCAATTCGATCTTCGGAGAGAAGGCGAAGGAGGTCAGGGACTCCTCCCTCAAGGTCCCGCATGGAACCGAGGGTACGGTCATCGACATCCAGAGGATGAAGAAGAGCGAGAAGGACGAGCTGCCTCCTGGAGTCGAGGAGACCGTAACCGTCCTCATCGCGACGAAGAGGAAGCTCACGCAGGGCGACAAGATGGCAGGACGCCATGGAAACAAGGGTGTCGTCTCCAGGATCCTTCCTGAAGAGGACATGCCGTACATGGAGGACGGAACCCCGCTCGACGTCTGTCTCAATCCGCTCGGCGTTCCTTCGCGAATGAACATCGGACAGCTGATGGAGACCCAGCTCGGCTGGGCCGCGGTCAAGCTGGACGAGTGGTACTCCTCTCCCGTGTTCCAGTCGGCTTCGATGGAGCAGATCGAGGAGAAGATGAAGGAGGCGGGTCTGCCTGTCACGAGCAAGACCATGCTGCGTGACGGCCGCACCGGCGTCCCGTTCGTCAATCCTGTATTCTGCGGCTACATCTACTACCTCAAGCTGCACCACCTGGTCGATGACAAGATGCATGCCAGAAGCACGGGCCCGTACTCGCTGGTCACTCAGCAGCCGCTTGGCGGAAAGGCCCAGTTCGGCGGCCAGAGGCTTGGTGAGATGGAGGTCTGGGCGCTCGAGGCATACGGTGCCGCCAACACGCTGCAGGAGTTGCTGACGATCAAGTCCGACGACATGATCGGCCGTGTGAAGATCTACGAGTCGATCGTCAAGGGCGAGCCTGCCCAGAATGCAGGAATGCCCGAGGCGTTCAATGTCCTGGTCCAGGAGATCAGGGGTCTCGCCCTGGATATGAGCGTGTTCGATGCCAATGGAAGGCAGGTCGCCCTCACCGAACGTGATGAGGAGCTCATCCAGAAGGCCGAGAAGGGCAACAACTAAAGGAGAAAAGAGGCAATGAGAGAAATTCAGGATTTTGACAGCATTCGCATCAGGCTTGCTTCTCCCGAGCAGATCCTCGCCTGGTCATATGGCGAGGTCAAGAAGCCCGAGACCATAAACTACAGGACTCTCCGCCCCGAGAAGGACGGCCTCTTCTGTGAGAGGATATTCGGAACGACGAAGGAATGGGAGTGCTACTGCGGCAAGTTCAAGTCCATCCGCTACAAGGGAATGGTATGCGACCGCTGTGGAGTCGAGGTCACGAGCACGAAGGTCCGCCGCGAGAGGATGGGCCACATCACTCTTGCCAGCCCGGTGTCCCACATCTGGTACTACAGGAGCGTGCCTTCCCGCATGTCCCTTCTCCTGGACATCAGCAGGACGAATCTCCAGTCCATCCTGTATTATGAGAAGTATGTCGTCACGGATCCCGGCGACACCGACCTGAAGCTCAAGCAGCTGCTGACCGAGGACCAGTATATGGAGGCGGTCGACCGCTATGGCGAGGACGCTTTCAAGGCCGGTATGGGTGCGGAGGCCATCAGGGTCCTCCTTGCCGCTCTCGACCTCGATGCACTCAGCGAGGAGCTCAGGGAGCAGATGAGGGCCAAGAAGGACACCAAGGACGCCCGTCTTCTCAAGAGGATCAAGGTCTGCGAGGACTTCCGCGATTCCGGCAACAGGCCGGAGTGGATGATCCTCACCGTCATCCCCGTCATCCCGCCGGATCTCAGACCGATGGTCCAGCTCGACGGTGGACGTTTTGCAACGAGTGATCTCAACGATCTCTATAGAAGGGTCATCAACAGGAACAACCGTCTGCAGAGGCTCATCAGCCTCCACGCTCCCGACATCATCATCCGCAACGAGAAGAGGATGCTCCAGGAGGCTGTCGATGCGCTTTTCGACAACTCCAAGAGGAAGAGGGTCGTCAAGGGTGCCTCCAACAGACCGCTCAAGTCGCTGTCCGACCTTCTGAAGGGAAAGCAGGGCAGGTTCCGCCAGAACCTGCTCGGAAAGCGTGTCGACTATTCGGGCCGTTCCGTCATCGTCGTCGGTCCGGAACTCAAGATCTACCAGTGCGGAGTCCCCTCCAAGATGGCTCTCGAGCTCTTCAAGCCGTTCATCATGCGCAAGCTGGTCCAGAAGGACGTCGCCCTCAATGTCAAGAGGGCCAAGACGCTTGTCGAGCAGGAGACGCCCGAGGTGTGGGCGATTCTCGACGAGGTCGTCAAGGAGCATCCCGTGATGCTCAACCGTGCACCTACGCTGCACCGTCTCGGCATCCAGGCCTTCGAGCCTGTCCTGGTCGATGGAAAGGCCCTCAAGCTGCATCCTCTCGTATGTCATGCCTTCAACGCGGACTTCGATGGTGACCAGATGGCCATCCATGTGCCTCTGACGCAGGCGGCTCAGCTCGAGTGCTGGACGCTCATGCTCTCGGCGACGAACCTGCTCGATCCCGCCAACGGAAAGCCCATCGTCTATCCTTCCCAGGACATGGTCCTCGGAATCTTCTATCTGACGAAGCAGATGGAGAACGCCCATGGCCAGGGACATTATTACAACTCCCTCGACGAGATCGAGGTCGCCATCGATGCAGGAGCGGTCAGCTACAACGCCATGATCCGCTTCCGCTTCAAGGAGGGCCTTGTCATCGTGTCCGAGGACGGAAGCAAGACCGTCGCGGACGGCAGGACATGGTTCGAGACGACTCCGGGAAGGGTCATCTTCAACGCATCCCTGCCTGAAGGTGTTCCTTTCCAGAACTATGTCCTGGGCGACAAGCAGCTCAAGAAGGTCATCGGAGAGACGATCAGGGAGAAGAAGGCGTCCATCGCCATCAAGCTCCTGGATTCCATCAAGGACGTCGGATACAAGTATGCCACGCTGTTCGGCGCCACGATCGGTCTGTCCGACATGATCATACCCGACACCAAGGGCGCTCTTGTGGAGAAGGCCAACGAGGAGCAGAGCCAGATCCTTTCCCAGTACAGGAGCGGCCAGATCACGCAGGAGGAGCGCTACAACAGGATCATCGGCCTGTGGTCCAGTACCAACGACCGCCTCACCGACGACCTGATGAACCAGCTCGAGAAGAGCCAGAACGGCTTCAATCCGCTTTATCTGATGGCTGTCTCCGGTGCAAGAGGAAGCAGGACGCAGATCAGGCAGCTTGGCGCTATGCGCGGCCTCATGGCCCGCCCGAGCGGCGATATCATCGAGTTCCCGATCAAGTCCAACTTCAAGGAAGGTCTGAGCATCATCGAGTTCTTCATCTCCACCAACGGTGCGAGAAAGGGACTTTCCGATACGGCACTCAAGACCGCAGAGGCCGGCTATCTCACCAGAAGGCTGGTCGACATCTCGCAGGACGTCGTCGTCAACATCGACGACTGCCACACCATCAACGGCATCTGGAGAACGGCCATCAAGGATGGAGACGAGATTGTCGAGCATCTGTCCGACAGGATCGTCGGACGTTGCCCTGTGGATGATGTCGTGCATCCGTTCCTCAAGGATTCCGAGGGTCGTCCCGTCGTGCTTGCCAAGGCGAACGAGGAGATCGACGAGGATACCGCGAAGGCCATCGAGGATGCCGGCATCGAGGCCGTCTATCTCAGGACGGTGCTCACCTGCGAAGCCCAGTACGGCGTCTGTGCCAAGTGCTATGGAAGGAATCTGGCCAACAACAGGCCGGTCGAGATCGGCGAAGCCGTCGGAACCATAGCCGCGCAGTCCATCGGACAGCCTGGAACCCAGCTGACGATGAGGACGTTCCATGTCGGTGGAACCGCGACTGCATCCACCGAGGCCAACGCCCTTACGTTCGACCATGCGGTCATCGTCGGAGACATATCCTCCAACTATGTCATGAGACAGAGCGATGGTAGGAAGGTCTTCCCGAGAAAGGGTACGGTGAAGATCTACCGTGTCCTGCTCGAGCTCACGGGCATGTACGATGAGCTAACGAGCCATGACGTCAGGACGGAGGAGGGCTCTCTCGTGCTCTCGCCGGTCGCCAAGGGAAGCGACATTTACGTCAAGGACGGCGTCGTGTGCACAAGCGCCTTCAACGGATTCGTCACGACTCTCGGAGACAGGACCTTCATCGTGTCCAAGGCCGTGGACCATCGTGTCGCGCCCGGAAGCGAGCTGTGCGTGGAGCCGTATCAGGTTGTCGAGGCCGGAAAGCCGATCGTCGAGTTCGATCCGTTCAGCGAGCCCATCATCGCAGAGCATGCCGGAAAGGTGCTCTTCGCGGACATCAAGGAGGGATCCACCCTCATCAACGAAGTCAACGAGGACACCGGAAACATCGAGAGGAAGATTACGGAGCACAACCTCGAGAATCTGCAGCCGAGAATCGTCATCGAGAGTGCAGATGGAGAGTCCTATACATATCTTCTTCCCGGTGGTGCCTATCTGCAGGTCGCCGAGATGGAGGAGGTCGGCATCGGTGCGGTTCTTGCCAAGCTGTCCAAGGCCTCCCAGAAGACGAAGGACATCACCGGTGGTCTTCCCCGTGTCGGAGAGCTCTTCGAGGCGAGGATGCCGAAGGATCCGGCTGTGCTTGCGCAGGTCTCCGGTACCGTCCATATCGGCCAGGTCGTCAAGAGCAAGAGGATCATCGAGATCGAGGATGCCTTCGGAAGAAGATACAAGCATTCCGTTCCGCTCTCTTCGAACCTGCTTGTGCGTGATGACGAGGTCGTCCAGGCCGCAGAGCCGCTGTGCGATGGAGCCAAGGATCCTCATGACATCCTGAACATCCTCGGCGAGAACGCCCTTCAGACGTTCCTTGTCGACGAGGTCCAGCAGGTCTACAGGATGCAGGGCGTCGACATCAACGACAAGCACCTGGGAATCATCATCCGCCAGATGCTGAGGAAGGTCCAGATCGTCCAGGTGGGCGACACGAACTTCATCTATCAGCAGCAGGTCGACAAGTTCAAGTTCCAGGCCGAGAACGAGCGCGTCATCGCCCAGGGCGGTCAGCCCGCCGTGGCACGTCCGCTCCTGCTCGGTATCACGAGGGCATCCCTGTCGATCGACAGCTTCATCTCCGCCGCCTCCTTCCAGGAGACCACGAAGGTATTGACAAACGCTGCGATTGCTGGTAGTAAAGATGAGCTCAGAGGTCTCAAGGAGAATGTCATCATTGGACATCTCATCCCTGCTGGTACAGGTATGAAGAAGTACAGGAACATTCAGCTTGACCCTGGACAGCTGGAGGAGCTTCAGAGACAGGTCGAGAGAATCAAGGCCGAGCGCAAGGCTGCGGAGGAGCTTGAGGAAGACGACTTCGATGTTGAAGATATCGCTGGAATGAAGTCCGTGGGAGACTTTGGAGAGGCCGAAGCCGAGAACGTCGGCGACGACATGAATGATGGGGAGTGAGCCTGTCGGCCCGCTTCCCGTTCTCCAGGAAGGTCTCATGCTGACCATGGAATTCGATAGATGTGCCGCCTGTGCGGCACAGGGCGGCGCAGTGTGAGGGTGTCCGCCCACACAAAAGAACGGAGTGTATCGAAAGATGCCTACAATCAATCAGCTGGTAAGAAAGGGCAGGACGAGCGCCAAGAACAAGACGAAGTCTCCTGCTCTTGAGGGTTGCCCTCAGAAGAGGGGAACCTGCACAAGAGTCATGACGGTGACGCCGAAGAAGCCTAACTCTGCTCTCAGAAAGGTCGCCCGTGTCCGTCTGTCGAACGGAATCGAAGTCACTGCCTATATCCCTGGTATCGGCCACAACCTCCAGGAGCACTCGGTTGTCCTGGTCAGGGGCGGAAGGGTCAAGGACCTTCCTGGTGTCCGCTATCACATCGTCCGCGGCAGCAAGGATACCCTTGGCGTCGCCGACAGGAAGAGAAGCCGCTCGAAGTACGGCGCAAAGAAGCCCAAGGCCTGAGCGAGGAGGATATAGAGCATGTCTAGAGGAAAAACTCCCGTCAGGGAAGTCACGCCGGATGCAATCTACAACAGCACCGTCGTCGAGAAGTTCATTCGCCGCATGATGGTCGATGGCAAGAAGGGCGTATCCACGAAGATCACCTATACCGCCATGTCCGCAATCGAGGAGAAGTCCGGGGAGAAGGCGCTTGACGTCTTCCTCAAGGCCCTCGAGAACGTCAAGCCGATGGTCGAGGTCAAGAGCCGCCGTGTCGGTGGTGCCACCTACCAGGTTCCGACCGAGATCAGGGAGTCCAGAAGAGAGGCTCTCGCGATGAGATGGATCATCGCGGCGGCCAGGGGCAGAAGCGGAAAGAGCATGGCTGAGAAGCTTGCTGCAGAGCTGCTCGACGCCTACAACTCCACCGGCGCCGCCTTCAAGAAGAAGGAGGATACGCACCGCATGGCAGAGGCCAACAAGGCATTCAGCCATTTCAGATGGTAGTCTGACGGTCATCGCCTTCGATGAGCAGTCCTTCGGGACTGCTTTTTTCGTCTCACAGGCATGATGAAGAAAGAGGGTGGCGGAAATCCCGTCACCCTCTTTTTAACCCGGCAGTGCCGGCTCAGTCGTCCAGAGCCTGTCTGATCGCCTTTGCCAGCTGGTCCGGGCAGCTCGTGTTCTTCATGCCGCACCGTGTGCCTTCCAGCTTGGTCGCAATCAGCCGGGCATCCATGTCCTCGCAGAGCTTGCCGATACCTTTCAGGTTGCCGTTGCAGCCCCCGAGGAACGAGACGTCGTGGAGCCTGCCGTCGGAATCGATGTCGAAGTCGATCTGGCGTGAGCATGTGCCTCTGGTACCATATGTGTAGTGCATTTTCCCTTTTCTCCTGTCGATTGCAGAAAATAGTACAAAAGGCGGATAAAGGCAATGCGCTTAACTGACTATAATACAAAAGAATATTGTTGACATTTTTTCTTAATGCCGATATATTGGTCATCGTGTCTGCCCATGGGACGGCGTTTCCATGTGCATTCACGTGAGCCAAACTGGCTTCGCGGGAGAGCAGAGTCGGGTGGTTCCAGAAGAATGGTTTTTGATATCCATACGTACGTCGGCCTGACGGATGCTCATGTCGACCTCTGGTTCTACTCAAGATTCTAAAGACACTTCCACTACGCTTAGCCTGTTTGTTCACAAGGGATTGGTAAAGGCCTTGGCCTTTATGACAATACTATTTTGTTGTGACCTCAAGTCACAAGGAGGAACTGATGGCTAAGGAAAAATTCGAAAGAACTAAGCCACACGTAAACGTTGGTACCATCGGTCACGTCGACCATGGTAAGACCACTCTCACAGCTGCTATCACTATGCACTGTGCAAGACTGTTCGGCGACAAGGCCCTCAACTACGATGCTATCGATAACGCACCGGAAGAGAAGGCACGTGGTATCACCATCAACACGAGACACGTCGAGTACCAGTCCAAGAACCGCCACTACGCACACGTCGACTGCCCGGGCCACGCTGACTACATCAAGAACATGATCACCGGTGCTGCCCAGATGGATGGTGCCATCATCGTCGTCGCAGCAACTGATGGTGCAATGGCTCAGACCAAGGAGCACATCCTTCTTGCCCGCCAGGTTGGTGTTCCCTGCATCATCGTCTTCATCAACAAGTGCGACCAGGTCGACGATCCCGACCTCATCGATCTCGTCGAGGAGGAGATGAGAGACCTTCTCACCGAGTATGGCTTCGACGGTGCCAACTGCCCTGTCATCAGGGGATCCGCCTACCAGGCCATGACCAACCCCGACGATCCCGAGGCAACCAAGTGCATCGACGAGCTGCTCGACGCGATGGATGCATACATCCCGCTTCCTGAGAGAGCTGTCGACAAGCCCTTCCTCATGCCGATCGAGGACATCTTCTCCATCTCCGGACGTGGAACCGTCGTCACCGGTCGTGTCGAGTCCGGCGTCGTCCACGTCAACGATCCCGTTTCCATCGTCGGAATCAGGGAGACCAAGGATACGGTCGTCACCGGTGTCGAGATGTTCAACAAGCTTCTTGACGAGGGACAGGCTGGAGACAACATCGGTGCTCTTCTCAGAGGCATCGACAAGAAGGAGGTCGTCCGCGGACAGGTTCTTGCAAAGCCCAAGTCGATCACGCCGCACGCCAAGTTCACCGGCGCCGTCTACGTGCTCAGCAAGGACGAGGGTGGCCGTCACTCTCCGTTCTTCACCGGATATCGCCCCCAGTTCTACTTCAGAACCACCGACATCACGGGAACCGTCACCCTTCCTGCTGGAAAGGAGATGGTCATGCCTGGCGATCACACGGAGATCGAGGTCGAGCTGATCCACCAGGTCGCTATGGACAAGGGACTCCGCTTCGCTATCCGCGAGGGTGGTAGGACTGTCGCTTCCGGTCAGGTCACCGAGATCAAGGACTGAGCCTGAAGAGCCTTATGTAATCTTGCCGGGGAGCTGATCCCCGGCAGGATCATTCTGATTTTTGGAGATTTTTAAAAATGGCAAATGAAAGAATTCGTGTCAGACTTAGAGGCTTTGATGTTGAACTCGTAGAGCAGAGCTCCAAGTCTATTGTCCAGACCGTCGTCAAGGCAGGTGCGAAGGTTTCCGGCCCAGTGCCACTTCCGACCCGTATCAACAAGTACACCGTCTTGAGATCGCCTCATGTCAACAAGAAATCCCGTGAGCAGTTCGAGATGAGAACCCACAAGAGGCTGATCGACATTCTGGATCCAACTCCCAAGGTTGTGGAAGCCCTTATGAAGCTTGAACTCCCTGCAGGTGTGGATGTTGAAATTAAACAGTGAGAAGTTGAGGTAAGAGATGTTAGGGCTTATCGGCAAAAAGATTGGTATGACACAGGTGTTCGACGACAATGGCGTCCTCACTCCTGTGACAGTGATTAAGATAGAGGACAATGTCGTTGTCGGAAACAGGACCCAGGAGGCGAACGGCTACGTCGCCACCGTCCTCGCATCCGGCGACATGAAGGAGAGCCGTGCCACGAAGCCGTACGCAGGACAGTTCAAGCAGGCAGGATGCCCTGTCAAGAAGACTGTCATGGAGATGAGGGACTTCGACAAGGAGGTCCAGATCGGCGACGTGCTCGGTGTTGATATGTTCAAGGACATTGCGTTCGTCGATGTGACAGGCACGTCCAAGGGCAAGGGCTTCCAGGGCGGCATGAAGCGCTACGGTTTCGGTGGCGGTCGTGCGACCCATGGTTCGAAGTTCCACAGGGACCTTGGCGGTACCGCAATGTCATCGACGCCCTCCCGCACCTTCAAGGGCCACAGAATGGCTGGCCACATGGGTGCCGAGAGAACCACCATCCAGAATCTGAAGGTGGTCGCAGTCGACAGTGAGATGCAGGTTCTCATGGTCAAGGGCGCAGTCCCCGGACCGACAATGAGCACCGTCATCGTCAAGAAAGCAATCAAGAAGTAGTGGGGCTAGAGATGGAAGTTAAAGTTTACTCAACAGCAGCCAAGGAAGTTGGAACCATCGACCTCAACGAGGAAGTCTTCGCAAGGGAAGTCAGCGATGGAGCCATCTACTATGCTGTGAACAACGAGCTTGCCAACCGTCGTGTTGGTACCGCATGCACGAAGACCCGCGCTGAAGTGAATTACAGCAATACCAAGCCTTATAAGCAGAAGGGAACTGGTAATGCACGCCGTGGTGACAAGAAGTCCCCCATCATGGTTGGTGGTGGCACGATCTTCGGCCCGAAGCCGCGTGATTACTCCTATGCTCTTCCCAAGAAGATGAAGAGACTTGCATATAAGAGCCTGCTGAGCCTCGGCGTTCAGGAGAATCGTCTGGTCGTCGTCCAGGATTTCACGAGCGAGAGCGGCAAGACAAAGGATCTTGCCCAGATCATGAAGGCCTTCGAGACGGAGAACCAGCGCACCGTGATCATCATGAAGGACGATGATGCGATGCTCCGCAGAGCAGCACGCAACATTCCGTATCTTCATGTCCTTTCTTACGACAAGCTTTCCGCCAAGGAGCTTCTCTATGGTCGCAAGATCCTCGTCCTCGAGACAGCCGCAGAGAACCTCGGAAAGTTCTACGGTGAGAGATGAGAGGTGGAAAGATGAGAGCAGATCAGGTAATTATCAGACCCATCGTCAGCGAGAAGTCCACACTTGCCAGAGAAGGCGAGGTCAAGAAGTATACGTTCGTCGTCGATCCGAAGGCGAACAAGTTCGAGATCATGGCCGCCGTCAAGGAGATCTGGGGCGTGGATGCCACAAAGTGCAATGTCATGAACTTCAAGGGCAAGCCCAAGTATTCAAGAGGCAAGGGCGGTTACATCAAGGGGACCACAGCCTCCTGGAAGAAGGCAATCGTGACTCTGGCCAAGGGCCAGTCCATTTCCGCCTTCGAAGGCGTATGAGGAGAATAGAAAATGGCATTGAAATCCTATAAACCATATACTCCTGGACTTCGCCAGAAGACTGTCCTCTCCTTCGACGAGATCACAGCCACGAAGCCGGAGAAGAGCCTTACGAGAAAGCTCACAAAGAAGGCTGGTCGTGACACGTTCGGCCGCATCTCCGTCAGGAGAAGGGGCGGTGGTCACAAGAGAGCCTACAGGATCATCGACTTCAAGAGGAACAAGTACGGTGTTCCCGGAACCGTGAAGACCATCGAGTATGATCCCAACAGGAGTGCGAACATCGCCCTCGTGTTCTATGCCGATGGGGAGAAGCGCTACATCATAGCCCCCAAGGGTCTGACTGTCGGAACGAAGATCCTTGCCGGTCCCGATGCACCTCTCACGGTCGGAAACTCCCTGCCGCTGAAGAACATCCCGCTCGGCGTCACGGTGCACAACGTCGAGCTCACGCTCGGTCGTGGTGGTCAGCTCGTCCGCTCTGCCGGTGTCGGAGCGACCGTCGTGGCCAAGGAAGGCGACTATGTGACTCTTCGTCTGCCTTCCGGTGAGATGAGACTCGTCTTCGGCGAGTGCAGCGCCACCATCGGAGAGCTCGGCAACGAGGACCACATGAACGTCTCCCTCGGAAAGGCCGGTGCTTCCCGCCACCTCGGCAGAAGGCCTAAGGTCCGCGGTGTCGCAATGAACCCGATCGACCATCCGCATGGAGGTGGTGAGGGCAAGACCGCTGCAGGACGTCATCCTGTCACTCCTTGGGGCAAGCCGACCAAGGGCGGAAAGACCCGTTCCAAGAAGAAGCCGTCGAACAAGTTCATCGTCAAGAAGCGCAAGTAGGAGTTTAGGTAAATGGCAAGGTCAATCAAGAAAGGTCCTTTTGTGGACGAGAGTCTTCTCAAGAGGATTGAAGCATCAAACAAGTCTGGTCAGAAGCCGATGATCAAGACCTACTCTCGTAGCTCGATGATCATTCCTGACATGGTAGGGTTCACCATCTCTGTCTACAACGGCAAGACCTGGATTCCGGTCTATGTCACAGAGAACCTCGTTGGACACAAGCTTGGCGAGTTTGCTCCTACCAGGGTCTTCCGTGGCCACGCATCAGATAAGAAAGGTAAGTAAGGTATAAAAATGGAAACTAAGAAAGGTTATCAAGCAATTGCCAAGTATCTTATGGTTTCTCCTTCCAAGGTCCGCCCCGTCGCCAATCTGGTGAGAGGAAAGAGCTATCCGGAAGCGGTTGCCATCTTGGAGGCAATGCCTCAGAAGGGCGCTCGCCTTATTCTGAAAGTTCTCAAGTCCGCAGGTGCCAATGCCTTGTATGTCAACAGGAAGCTGGATGAGGATTCGCTTTATGTCGCAGCTCTCCTCGTCGATGACGGTCCTCGTCTCAAGAGGGTCTGGGCACGATCCCACGGAAGACGTGACATTCTGCTCAAGAGGATGTCTCACATCACAGTCGTTGTAGACGAGAAGGTAGGTAAGTAATGGGCCAGAAAGTCAATCCTATTGGACTCAGGTTGGGAGTCAACAAGACCTGGAAGTCAAAGTGGTATGTCGATCCTAGGGACTATGTGGACACGCTCCATGAGGATCTTGTCCTGCGCAAGAGCCTTCTTGCATGTCCCGAGGTCCAGGGAGCTGACATCTCCGATGTCGAGATCGTCCGCAAGCCCCAGCGCATCACCATGGTGATTGCGACTGCCCGCCCCGGCATCATCATCGGTGCCAAGGGTGCCAATGTCGAGAAGCTTGCCGAGAAGATGCAGAAGCTGACGGACAAGAAGGTCCAGATCAAGATCAAGGAGATCAAGAAGCCTGAGATCGATGCCCAGATCATCGCTCAGAACGTCGCCAAGCAGATCGAGAACAGAGGCGCCTTCCGCCGCATCATGAAGAACAGCATCGCACGTGCGATGGCTGGTGGTGCGCAGGGCATCAAGATCAAGCTCTCCGGTCGTCTCGGTGGTGCCGATATCGCAAGAAGCGAGTGGATGAAGGAAGGCCGCGTACCTCTGCACACGCTCCGCTCTGATATCGACTATGGTTTCAAGGCTGCAAGGACCAGCTATGGTGCCATCGGTGTCAAGGTCTGGGTCTTCAACGGCGAGATCTACGCACATGGCACTTCCGAGGAGGAGGTCGCTGGTGGCGTCGTGAGAAAGAAGCCTGCTCAGGCAGACGCGACAACAAGGAGTTAGTGCAATGCTTAGTCCTAAGAGAATCAAGTATAGAAAGAAGCAGCGCGGAACACGCGATGCAGTTGCACATCGCGGCAATACCCTCACCTTCGGCGAGTACGGCCTGATGGCAACCGAGCCGAAGTGGATCACAAACCGCCAGATCGAGGCTGCCCGTGTCGCCATGACACGTCACATCAAGAGAGGTGGTAAGGTGTGGATCCGCATCTTCCCCGACATGCCCTACACGAAGAAGCCGGCCGAGACCAGACAGGGAAACGGAAAGGGTGCTCCGGAGGGATGGGTCGCAGTCGTGAAGACGGGTGCCATCATGTTCGAGATGGGTGGTGTCGACGAGACTCTTGCCCGTGAGGCTCTTGCACTTGCGGCTTCAAAGCTCCCGATCAAGACCAAGTTCGTCTCGAGAGCTGTTCAGGAGTGATGAGATGAAGAAGAAGAACTTACAGAAAATGTCCTATGCGGAGATGGTCGCAGAGCGCGACAAGCTCAGAAAGGAACTGCTGAATCTCAGGGTTGAGCAGGTGATGAGCCATCTTGACAATCCCCTTGCTCTCAGAACCGTGAGGAGGGACATTGCAAGACTCAACACCCTGATTCATGCACATGATATCGGCATTGCCAAGGCATCCAAGTAGAGAGGCTGGAAATGGAAGCTAGAAAGAAGACTTTTAATGGTATTGTAGTGAGCGATAAGATGGACAAGACCATCGTTGTCGAGGTTACCAATAGAACCCTGCACCCTCTCTACAAGAAGTACGTGAACAGTACCAAGAAGATCAAGGCCCATGACGAGAGGAACGAGGCGCACGTCGGTGACACGGTTCGTGTCATGGAGTGCCGCCACCTCAGCAAGGACAAGTGCTGGAGACTGGTCCAGATTGTCGAGAAGGCCCGTTAAGGAGATATTGTCATGGTACAGATGCAGACTTATTTGAACGTAGCGGACAACAGCGGTGCAAAGCGCGTGCAGTGCATCAAGGTCCTGGGCGGCAGCCATAGATATGTTGCCTCTGTCGGCGACATCATCGTGGTGGCGGTCAAGGATGCTCTTCCGAACGGAACCATCAAGAAGGGTGATGTTCTGAAGGCTGTCATCGTCCGTACCAAGAAGGAATACCGCAGACCTGACGGTACCTATATCAGGTTCGATGACAACGCTTGCGTTATCATCGATGCCAACAATAACCCACGCGGCAAGCGTATCTTTGGACCGGTGGCCCGCGAGCTTCGCGACGGCTACATGAAGATTGTTTCGCTCGCACCGGAAGTGTTGTAGGAGAAGACAGGATGAGACTTAAGAAAAACGACACAGTCAAGATCATTGCCGGAAAGGACAAGGGCAAGGTCGGCAAGATTGTGAAGATCGACCCGGAGAAGGAAAGGGTCGTCGTCCAGGGCGCCAACATGGTGTCCAAGACTATCCGCAGGAAGAGTCAGCAGGACAAGGGCGGAATCATGGTCGTCGAGGCTCCGATTCATGTCTCCAACGTGGCCTTGGTGAGCAAGGACAAGACAAGCAGGATCGGATACAAGTTCGAGAACGGAAAGAAGGTCCGTTACGCGAAGAAGACAGGCGAGGTGCTCTGAAATGGCAGATAAGTTTGTTCCAAATTTCAAGGTCAAGTACAACGAGAGCGTCGCTCCTGAACTCTTCAAGGAGTTCGGATATTCCTCCAAGATGCAGGTTCCTGTCGTGGAGAAGATCGTCCTTTCCGTCGGAGTCGGCGAGGCGACCACGAACAAGAAGCTTCTCGATGCTGCCGTCAAGGAGCTCGAGCAGATCTCCGGCCAGCATGTCGTGAGGACGAAGGCGAGAAAGTCCATCGCCAACTTCAAGGTCAGGGAAGGCCAGGAGATCGGTGCCATGGTCACTCTCAGGGGCGACAACATGTGGTATTTCCTGGAGAGGCTCATCTGCATCGCGCTTCCCCGCGTCAAGGACTTCAAGGGTGTCAACCCGAATGCATTCGACGGCCATGGAAACTATTCCCTTGGTATCACGGAGCAGATCATCTTCCCGGAGATCGATTACGACAAGATCGAAAGGGTCAGCGGACTCAATGTCGCGATCGTCACCAGCGCGAAGACCGATGAGGAGGCATTCGCTCTTCTTAAGAAGCTCGGAATGCCCTTTGCAAAGTAAGGAGACGGGAATATGGCAAAGAAATCTATGATAGTCAAGTGCAAGAGAGAGCCCAAGTTCTCCACACGCAGATACAACAGATGCAGGATCTGTGGACGTCCGCGTGGATATATGCGCAAGTTCGACATGTGCAGAGTTTGCTTCCGCGAACTGGCAAGCGAAGGCCAGATCCCTGGCGTGACCAAGTCAAGCTGGTAGGAGTTGAGAAATGGCAGTAAGTGATCCAATTGCAGATATGCTGACTAAAATCAGGAATGCTAGTCAGGCAAAGCATGAGAAGGTGGATATCTCCACAAGCAAGATGAAGCTTCAGATTGTGAAGATCATGAAGAACGAGGGCTTCATCAAGAACTTCAAGAAGGTTACAAAGGATAATCTTTCCTATATCCGCGTTTACCTCAAGTACGACGAGTCTCAGGCTCCTGTCATCCATGGTCTGGAGCGCATCTCCACTCCCGGCCGCCGTGTCTACAGCGGCTACAAGGATATGCCCAGGGTCTACAATGGCTACGGTGTTGTCGTTGTGTCCTCCTCCTCTGGTGTCATCACCGGAAGGAAGGCGGCCGAGAACAAGGTCGGCGGCGAGCTGATCTGCACCATCTGGTAAGGAGGAGTCAGGTATGTCACGTATTGGAAAGTTGCCTGTCGCCATCCCGGCAGGTGTGAAGGTCTCCGTTGCAGACGGCATGATAACGGTCACCGGTCCCAAGGGCACTCTGACCCAGGCCTACAAGGGCGACATCGACATCGCTGTCAAGGACAACGAGGTCGTCGTCACGAGAAAGGATGACGAGATCCAGAACAGGAGCTTCCATGGACTGTATCGCCAGCTGATCAACAACATGATCGTCGGTGTCAGCCAGGGGTTCTCCAAGAGCCTTCTGATCAACGGTGTCGGCTACAAGGCCGAGCTGGGCAAGAACGTCATCACTCTCTCGCTCGGCTATTCGACCATCATCGACTATGTCATCCCCGAGGGAATCCAGGCTGCAGTCGATGGAAACAAGATCACCATCTCCGGCATCAGCAAGGAGAAGGTCGGTCAGACCTGCGCCGAAATCCGCTCTCTGCGTGGACCTGAGCCTTACAAGGGCAAGGGAATCAAGTATGAGACCGAGAACATCCGCCGCAAGGTCGGAAAGTCCGGTGGCAAGAAATAAGGGGTAAGCAGAATGAACAGAATTGTCGAAAAGAACCGCAAGGCTGCACGCCGCAAGGCACATATCAGAAAGAGAGTCTCCGGTACGCCTGAGAGACCCAGAATGACAGTCTTCAGAAGCAACCTCCACATGTATGTCCAGGTCATCGATGACACTCAGGGCAGGACGCTTGTCTCCGCTTCCACTGTCGAGGCTGATCTCAAAGGTCTCAGAAACTGCGTCGCAGATGCCGCGAAGCTCGGCGAGGCGGTTGGCAAGCGCTGTCTGGAGAAGAATATCCAGAGCGTGGTCTTCGACCGCAATGGCTATATCTACCACGGTATCGTGAAAGCCATCGCAGATGGAGCCCGTTCGGCCGGCGTCAAGTTCTAAGGGGTTTTGTATGGAAAGAGCAAAAGATAAGGAAGTCAAGGACGGATACGTAGAGAAGCTGATCAAGATCAACCGCGTAACCAAGGTCGTCAAGGGTGGCAAGAACTTCTCGTTCTCCGCACTCGTCGTCGTCGGTTATGGCGATGGAAGGGTCGGCTATGGTTTCGGAAAGGCGAACGATGTCTCGGATGCGATCCGCAAGGCTACGGAGAAGGCCAAGGCCAGTCTCATCACGGTGCCCATGAAGGGAAGCACGATTCCCCATGAGATGCTCGGCAAGTACAAGAGCGCAAGCGTTCTTGTGCGTCCGGCAGTCCCAGGAACCGGTGTCATCGCGGGTGGTGCGGTCAAGGCCGTCGCCGACGCGGCAGGCATCAAGGACATGCTCAGCAAGTCCCTTGGTTCCAAGAACAACATCAACACTGTGAAGGCCACCTTCGATGCATTCGAGAACCTCTTCGATGCCAAGGCCCTGGCCAAGAGCAGAGGCAAGTCTCTCAAGGAAATGTGGGGTTGATTATGGCAGAGAAGAACATTAAAATCACACTGGTTCGTTCAGTAGCTGGAACACTCCCGAAGCAGAGGGCCACGATCAAGGCCCTCGGCCTGGGCAAGATGCATAGCTCTGTTGTACACGCTGCGACGCCGGCCACTCTTGGCATGGTGCGCAAAGTCGCTCACATGGTGAAGGTCGAGGAGATTTAAGATGGCACAGATCAACGCGCCTTATGGCGCAAATAGAAAGAAGACCATCGTCGGTCGTGGCGCTTCCAGCAAAGGCAGGGCCTGCGGACGTGGTCATGATGGACAGAACAGCCGCTCCGGTGGTGGTGTCCGCCTCGGTTTCGAGGGCGGACAGATGCCTCTCTACAGGCGTGTCGCCAGCCGTGGCTTCTCCAACTATCCTTTCAAGGTGACCTATGTGGCGCTTTCCCTCTCCGCTATCGATGCGGCTTTCGCCGACGGCGATGTCGTCACGGCGGCAGCTCTCAAGGAGAAGGGCCTGGTGAAGGGCAAGGATGTTCAGGCGAAGATCCTCAACAATGGGGAGATCACCAAGAAGCTCACAATCGAAGGCGTCAAGGTCTCCGCCTCCGCAGCAAAGGCTGTCGAGCAGGCCGGAGGCTCTGTCAAGTAACAAGAGAAGGTTGTCATGTCGAACTCACTTGTAGATATGATGAGGATGAATGACGTCCGCAGAAAGGTGCTCGTGACGATCGGCTTGCTCATAGTGAGCCGCATCGGCACGGTTGTACCCATCCCCGGAATCGATCCAGTCATCCTCGAAGCCTATTTCCTGGCCTCTGCCCAGAGCACCACGATAGGCTTCACAGAGTATCTTAACTTTTTCTCGGGTGGTGCTTTCAGCAACTTCAGCCTGTTCATGCTGGGTGTCATGCCTTATATCAGCACCCAGATCATCATTCAGCTGCTGATGCTGGTCGTGCCCTCCCTCAAGAAGCTCGCGCAGGATCCTCATGGTAGCAAGAAGATCCAGCAGTATACCCGTTATGGCACGATCGTGGTCTGTCTGATCCAGTCCTTTGCCGTGACAGTCTATGCCACCACCATCCCGGAGGCGATTGTCATGTCGAGAGTGCCGTTCACGCTGATTGCGATGGTCTCCGTCACGGCCGGTTCCATGTTCCTGGTCTGGCTCGGCGACAAGATCACGCAGTATGGTGTCGGAAACGGAATCTCGCTGCTCATCTTCGCCGGTATCGTCGCCAGGATGCCCAGTGCGTTCTCGACGCTCTTCTCCAGCATCGCTGCCGGTTCTCTCAACTGGCTCGCGGTCATCGTCGTCGTCGTGATGTACGTCTTCGTCGTCATCATGGTCGTATACGAGGAGAAGGGAATGAGAAAGATTCCCGTGAAGTACGCAAAGCGCGTCATCGGAAACAAGATGTACCAGGGTGGATCGAACTACATCCCGTTCAAGATCAACCCGTCCGGAGTCATCCCCGTCATCTTCGCTTCCGCGCTGCTTTCGTTCCCGCTCCAGATCGCCACCTCGCTCGCTCCGAACGTGGGCTGGCTCCAGTCTGTCGCGAACTTCCTCAATCCCCAGGGTGCCCCCTATCTGATTATCTACACCCTGTTGATTATAGGTTTTGCATTCTTCTATACCCAGGTCAGCCTGAATCCTGACGAGATTGCAAAGAACATAAGAGACAACGGAGGTACGATTCCCAGCATCAGCAATGACAATCTGGAGAAGTACCTCAGGAAGGTCCTCAACAGGATCGTCCTCCCCGGTTCTCTCTTCCTTGCATTCATCGCGCTGATTCCTACCTTGATACAGAAGTTCTTCAACTTCCCGGCCGATGTTGCCATGCTCTTCGGAGGCACCTCGCTGATCATCATGGTCGGTGTCTGCCTCGAGACCGTGCGCCAGCTCGACTCGATGATGAAGCTGCATCACCATGACGGTTTTATGACCAGCGGTCGTAAGATCAAGAAAATCTAGGAGTTTTCACTATGAAAGTAAGAGCAAGTGTTAAACCGATTTGTGACAAGTGCAAGGTCATCAGACGCGCCGGTGTCGTGCGCATCATCTGTGAGAACCCCAAGCACAAGCAGAGACAAAAATAATCTAGGAGGCCTTGTAATATGGCACGTATCGCAGGTGTAGACCTGCCTAATAAGGCAGTCAAGATTGCCCTGACCTACATCTATGGCATCGGCAGAACCTCCGCCGAGGAGATCTGCGCCAAGACGAACATCGATCCGAACGTCAGAATCAACACCCTCAGTGCTGATGATGTCGCTCTTCTGAGAAAAGTCATCGAGGAGGAGTACAAGATCGAGGGACACCTCAGGACCGAGGTCGCCCTGAACATCAAGCGCTTGATGGATATCGGATGCTATCGTGGTCTCAGGCACAGGAAGGGCCTTCCTGTCCGCGGTCAGAGGACCAAGACCAATGCCCGCACCCGCAAGGGCAAGAAGAAGACCGTTGCAGGAAAGAAGAAATAAGGATCAGGTGTTAATCTATGGCTAATCAGAAACGTAAAGTCAAAAAGACGGTTTTGGAAGGTAACGTCTATATCCAGGCGACCTTCAACAATACCATCATCACTGTTACAGATCTCGCTGGAAACGCTCTTTCCTGGGCTAGTGCCGGTGGTCTTGGTTTCAGAGGTGCAAAGAAGTCCACTCCGTATGCCGCGCAGACTACATGTGAGACTGCCGCGAAGAAGGCGATGGACTATGGTCTCAAGAGCGTCAACGTCTTCGTCAAGGGACCTGGCGTAGGTCGCGAGAGTGCAATCAGGACGCTCGGCGTCCTCGGACTCAAGGTCCGCACTATCCGCGACGTCACGCCGATCCCCCACAACGGATGCCGCCCGCGCAAGACCCGCCGCGTCTGATGATGCAGGGATGGGCATCCATCCCTCTTCCATCGGAAAGACGTTCGTTGGACGTCTATCAAGACTAGATAAGGAGTAAACATGGCACGTAAAAACCTTCTGAAGGGCTTCAAGAAGCCATCTGGTGTCACATACGACCACAGCGTATCGGATCCCAAGTACGGAAAGTTCATCGCCTATCCGTTCGAGAGGGGATTCGGTACGACTGTAGGAAACACACTCCGCCGTGTGCTCCTGTCCTCTATCCAGGGCTATGCCGTGACTGCAGTCCAGTTCACGACATTCGCCGCCACGGAGGGTAGGGAGCCACACACAGTCACGAGCGAGTACGAGTCGATTCCCGGCGTACGCGAGGACATCGCCGATATCATCGCCGCATTGAAGAAGCTCGAGATCTCCATGCCTGAGGATAGCGAGGGGACGACCCTCACCATCACATGCCAGGGCCCGGGCATCGTCACTGGAAAGACCCTCGAGAGGGACACCGTGACGATTCTCAACCCCGAGCTCGAGATCTTCACGATGATGGAGGACTGCGACCTCGAGATGGTCGTCGAGATCAACCTCGGCCGTGGTTATGTGCCCTCCGAGCTCAACGAGAAGTATTCGGAAGAGCCCGGTGTCATCGCCGTCGATGCATTCTTCTCTCCCGTCAAGAGGGTCAAGTACTCGATCGAGCCGACAAGGGTCGGTCAGAGGAACGATTACGACAAGCTGATCCTGGAGGTCACCACTGATGGTACGATCTCTCCGGAGAACGCCCTCGCACAGGCTGCGAAGATCATCAAGGAGCACTTCACGATCTTCATCAACTTCGACGAGAGCCAGATCTCCAGCAGCGAGGATGTCGACGAGGAGGAGGCAAGGATCAGGAAGATTCTCGATACCTCCGTCGAGGAGCTCGAGCTCACCGTCCGTTCCTCGAACTGCCTGAAGAATGCGAATATCCGCACTATCGGCGATCTCACGAAGAAGACTGAGGACGAGATTGCGAAGACGAGGAACTTCGGCAAGAAGTCTCTCTCCGAGATCAAGGAGAAGCTCAAGGAGTGGAACCTGTCTCTTGGCATGACCGACTACAGTGTGTTAAAGAATGCTATAAAAGTTCCAGAAGCAAAGGAAGAGAATCATGAAGCATAGAATCGGTTTCAATGCGCTGAGCAGGAGCACCAGCCAGCGCAAGGCGCTCAAGCGCAACATGGTCACGTCCCTTTTCCGCTATGAGAGGATCGAGACCACGAAGGCAAAGGCACTTGAAGTGAGAAAGATGGCCGAGAAGATGATTACAAGGGCAAAGGTTGACAATGTCCACAACCGCCGCATCGTCTCCGCCGACCTCTACGACGAGGCTATCGTCGCAAAGCTCTTCAAGGAAATCGCTCCGATGTTCGCAGAACGCAAGGGCGGTTACACAAGGATCCTCAAGACTGGTAACAGGTTGGGGGATGCAGCCGAAATGGTGATCCTCGAGCTCGTCGAGAAGACGGAGAAGAAGGAGAGCAAGGCTGACAAGAAGGCTTCCAAGAAGGAAGCGTGAAACAGGTAGGACAAGACCTGAAGCCGTCACTGATGTGGCGGTTTTTTTTTGCCCTTTTGTCAGGTCGTCTCCTGTTCAAAACGCCTTGTCGTGCCCGGATGCATGCGAAGTAAACCAGCCTTGACCGAAGGGATAAGTGTAAGTATGATGACTCTATGTGACTTTGGGAGGACAATATGACATTGTTGTATATCTTCCTCAGTTGCCTTTTGGGCATCGTCATCGGCTATCTCGGCCGGTGGATGTGGGCCAAGTTCAAGCTCTCCTCGATCGAACAGAAGGCTGTTCGACTGGACAGGGAGGCTGTGGCCGAGGCTGAGTCCCACGCACGTGAGATTGAGCTGGAAGCTCGCGACAGGATCTTGAAGGAGACCCAGCAGAGCGAGAAGGAGGCCAGGGAAAGAAGATCAGAACTGCAGAAGACGGAGCGCCGTCTGCTGCAGAAGGAAGAGAATCTTGAACACAAGCAGAACGAGCTTGATGCGATAAAGAAGCAACTGGGAGAAAGGGATGAGGCGATAGGTGCCAAGGAGAAGGAGCTTGAGGCCCGCCAGGCAAGTCTCATCACGGAACTGGAGAAGATCGCCGGCATGACCAAGGATGAGGCCAAGAACATGATCATCCAGGAAATGCAGCAGAAGGCGCATCATGACGGCCAGGTCTATATCAACAAGATAGAGGCCGAGACGAAGCTCAGCGCGGACAAGGTCGCCCGCGACATCATCGTCGAATCAATCCAGAGACTGGCAACCGAGGTGAGCGGAGAGGTCACCACCGCGTCCGTCGCGCTTCCATCCGATGAGATGAAGGGCAGGATAATCGGACGTGAGGGCCGCAACATCCGTACGCTGGAGACGCTGACCGGTGTGGACATCATCATCGATGATACGCCGGAGGCCGTCGTCATCTCATGTTTCGATCCTGTGCGCAAGGAGATCGCAAGAGTCGCACTCGAGCGGCTCGTCCAGGATGGACGCATTCATCCGGCGCGCATCGAGGAGATGGTGAACAAGGTCAGCCGCGAGGTCGGACGCATCATCGTGGATGAAGGCGAGAAGGTCGTATTCGACCTGGGGATCCACAACATGGGACCGGAGCTGATCAGAGCGCTCGGACGCCTGTATTTCAGGACGAGCTATGGTCAGAACGTCCTGTTCCACTCCAAGGAGGTCGCGATCCTCTCCGGCATGATTGCAAGCGAGGTGGGTGCAGACAGCGCCATCGCGATGAGAGCAGGTCTCCTGCATGACATCGGCAAGGGAGCCGAGACGGAGAGCGAGGCGAACCATGCGGAGATGGGTGCCGATCTCGTGAAGAGGCTCGGCGAGGACCCGCGCGTGGTCAATGCGGTCCATGCACATCATGGTGATGTCGATCCGATATGCATCGAATCCGTCATCGTCCAGATCGCGGATGCCATCTCCGCTGCCCGTCCCGGTGCCAGGAGGGAGAGCCTCGACAACTACATCAAGCGCCTCGAGAACCTCGAGGGCATCGCGAAGAGCTTCGATGGAGTCGACAACGCGTTCGCCATCCAGGCCGGTCGCGAGCTGAGGATAATGGTCAACAACAGCAAGGTGTCCGATGATGATGCAAAGGACATCGCCAAGGGAATCGCCGGCCGCATCGAGGCCGAGCTCAGATATCCCGGCAAGATAAAGGTGACCATAATCCGCGAGACCCGCGTCGTGGAGTACGCGAAATAGTGGATACCGCCAAGGTCCTGATGATAGGGGATGTCAGCGGTGAAGCAGGGATGGGAGCGCTCTTCCTATCCCTGTCTTCCGTTATACGCAGACATGGTGTCGATCTCGTCGTCGTGAACGGCGAGAACGCATCCGGCGGGTTCGGACTGGGCATCTGCGACTATGAGAAGATCCGCTCCTTTGGCGCGGATGTCGTGACCAGCGGCAACCACATCTGGCAGAAGAGTGAAATACTGCCACTGCTGGACAGCGAGCAGGTCCTTCTCAGACCTTTGAACTATCCCCGTGGCGTACCTGGACATGGCAGCGTGGTCGTGACACGTAACGGCATCCGGTTCGCGGTGATCAACGCCCAGGGCCGCCAGGACCTGGTGATTGCAGACTGTCCGTTCCGAATCGTCAGGGACGAGGCGGAGAAACTGTACAGGCAGGGCTGCATCGTCCTTGTGGACTTCCATGCCGAGAGCGCCCAGGAGAAGGAGGCGCTCGCATTCCATCTCGACGGCATCGCAAGCGCCGTCGTCGGAACGCATACCCATGTCCAGACGATGGATGAGAAGATTCTGCCCTCAGGCTGTGCCTACATCACGGATATCGGGATGACCGGTGTCCAGGGACAGGTGATCGGCTCCGATCCGCAGATCGCGATCCGCCGGCAGATGACGCAGATCCCGCTCAAGAGCGAAGTCGCCCAGGGAAGAGGCGAGATAAAGGGTGTCGTGATCACCATAGACAAGGCCGACAGGAAGGCCGTGTCAATCGAGCGCATCTAGGCGCTCTCCTTCAACCAGGAAGACCACCTTATCGACATCGTCATCCAGCATCAGCGTGTCCGCGATCTGGTCGAATGCCGTATACTCCCCGAGTGTCGGAGAGTCGAGGATTTCCCGTGAAAGGTCTACATAGCAGATTCCCCGGGAACATGTCAGGCCGATGAGCTTCGTGTCCCTGTCGACGAGATTCACCGCACCGTGCCCGAACGCCTCCTGCGGGTAGGCCTCGATCAGCGCTTCGAGCGTGTCGTGCCTGGCGTCGCCGCCATGCCGCTGTGCTTCGAGCTGCACAACGTGTACGCTGCCGTCGGCAAGGGGATAAGCCAGCTGCACGGGCCTGGTGGACGGAGTGCCCTGGACATCGGTCATTTCCGCCATCATGTCCAGCACTCCGCTGTCCCTTACCGCCTGCTCCACGCGCTGGGAGAAGAACAGAATGCAGGCCACTGTCCAGATGATCCATACGACCAGGACGACGATGTAGCCGACCAGCGCATGCATCCCACGCGCCTGCCGCTCCTCGTCCTCCTGTGTCTTGGGCAGCCCCTCCTGCTGGATGAAGCTGTCGTCGTCTTCGATCATGCTGGGATTCTAGCATATTTCCATCGCCATGGTCATAGCGGGGTGGTGGATTGTTCTTTACCTCGACGGCGTGGCGGGGGTACTATTTCCGTGTGGAAAGCATACATGGCAATATGATATTCGGCGGCTATGCCTGTATGGAGGCCTTCGTCGTGAGGCATTCCCGACCTGTGTTCTCGCATGAGAGGACTAAGGACGAGTCCCAGGCAAAGGTTGAGCTGAAGCGCTATGAGGAGGCCTGCAGGACAGTCGACGAGGCGCTGCATGCTCTCATGACAGGAGCCGACGATGACAGGAACACTATCCTCGAAGCCCAGTGCTTCATGCTGTACGATCCCGAATTCACATCAACTATCAGCCACCTCATACTGGATGAGCGATATAACGCCCCGCATGCCGTCGAGAGCGCCGCATCCATGGTGATAGACCGCCTGTCGTCTAACGTGGAGATGTTCCGCGAGAACATAGCCGACATCCAGGACATCACCTCCCGGCTCGTCTCGGTCCTGACACAGGAGAGTCTGGCCGACCTGAGAGGCCTGTGCCGACGTTCCGTGATCGTCGCGGATACGATACTGCCAAGCGAGCTGCTGAGCCTTGATCCGTCCCTGATAGGGGCGATCTGCCTGGATGGTGGCGGTCCGACGTCCCATGTCGCGATTCTCGCCAGGGCGATGGACATCCCCTGCGTCTTCGCCCTCAGGGATGCAAGCCGTAAGGTCACCGGCGGCTCTCTGGTCGCACTTGACGCCTTCCAGGCCGTGCTCTATGTGGATCCGGACGAGGATACGGTCTCGAGGATCCGAAAGGCGATGGAGCATCATAGGATGCAGGAGCTGGAGATGGAGGAGGATGCGGTCCTTCCCGCCATGACCCGGGACGGGGTGCACATCCATCTGGAATGCAACATAGAGGGGCTGGACTTCGTCGACGGCGCATTGAAGAACGGAGCCGAAGGCGTCGGCCTGTTCAGGACGGAGTTCCTCCTGATGGGTGACCACGAGTATGACGAGGACGAGCAGGTCGGGATATACAGGGAGGTCGCCAGACGCTTCGCCCGTCGCGGCGACGTCACGATCCGCACTTATGACATGGGGGCGGACAAGTTCGTGAAGGGGCTGGGCGACGAGGAGGCCAATCCTGCGCTCGGTCTGCGTGCGGTCCGCTTCTGCATGAGCCATGAGGACATGTTCCGCACCCAGCTGAGGGCGATCCTGCGGGCGTCTGCGGAAGGTGGGATACGCATCATGTTCCCGATGATATCCTCTGTGGATGAGCTTGACGAGGTCCTCTCCTTCTTCAACGAAGTCAAGCTGGAGTGCAGATCCCAGGGCCTGCGATTCGACGAGAACATGCCCGTGGGCACGATGATAGAGGTCCCGTCCGCCGCCATCACGAGCGATCTGCTGGCGGGGCGTGTGGACTTCTTCAGCGTGGGGACGAACGACCTCACCCAGTACACCGTCGCGGTGGACAGGGGGAACGAGAAGACCGCCTACCTGTACAAGGAGTGCCACAGCGCGATGCTCAGGCTGCTGGACCTGACCCGTCGGAACGCCGATGCGGCGGCCATCGACCTTGCGATATGCGGGGAGATGGCCGGAAACCCCGACCTCATACCGCTTGTCGTCGGCCTGGGGTACAGGCGCCTGAGCATGAACCCTGCCAGCCTTCTTCCAGCACGCCGGCTCATAAGGGGCATGGAATGTCGAAAGGCGGAGGAGCTTGCCAAGAAGGCCCTTGATATGACAAGCTGTCGTGACGTGGAAGCCCTCCTGGAGAAATTCAATGCAGAGACTAGAGATAACGAACAAGGCCGACATTGACACGTCGCTGCCCCTGATCAGCATCATCGGACGACCAAACGTGGGCAAGAGCACCCTGTTCAACAGGCTGATCGGCAGACGCCGTGCGATCACGGACCCCACCCCCGGCGTCACCCGTGACCCGATTCCCGAGAGATGGCTTCTCGGGAACCACCCCGTGACGCTTGTCGACAGCGGCGGAATCAAGGTGGAGAAGGACCGCATGGACGACCTGGTCGCCCAGAAGAGCATGTCCCTGCTGGACCAGAGCGACCTGATCATCTTCATGATGGACTGCACGGAGGTCAACGGCGAGGACCAGATGCTGCTCAAGCAGCTCAGACCCTATACGGACAAGCTGGTGCTCGTGGTGAACAAGATCGACGACGTCACGAGGGACGATCTGATCTGGAACTTCTACAACTTCGGCTACCAGCGCGTCGTCGGGATATCCGCCGAGCATGGGCTCGGCATCGAGGAGCTGGAGGACACCCTTCTGGGAATGCTGTCCCTCGAGAGGCTGGAGGAGCCGCCGGAGGAGCCGGAGACCATACGTCTGGCGATCCTTGGCAAGCCCAACACCGGAAAAAGCACCCTGACCAACCTGCTGACCGGCCGTGACGTATCCATAGTGAGCGACATCGCAGGCACCACGCGCGATGTCATGAGGGCGACATTCTCATACAAGGGCACCGACTACACCGTGCTCGACACGGCGGGGATCAGGCGCAAGAGCAAGGTCGAGGAGGACGTGGAATACTATTCCGTCAACCGTGCGATCAAGACGATAGACGAGTCCGACGTCGTCTTCCTGATGGTCGACGTCAAGGAAGGACTGTCTGACCAGGACAAGAAGATCGCCTCTCTGATAGTGAGGAGAGGCAAGGGGATAATAATCGTCCTGAACAAGATCGACCTGCTCAAGGGCGTCGCCAACGAGCTGGAGGCGATCAAGGACCGTGTCAGGTTCCTCTTCCCGATCCTCTCGTTCGCGCCGATCGTCCCGATCGCCGCGATAAGCGGGGACGAGGTCGGCAGGCTCCTCGATACCGCCTGGATGGTCTGGAAGCAGCTTAACAGGAGGGTGGACACGTCCACGTTGAACGAGAGTCTGCGCTCCTGGTGCAGCGCTTACGAACCGCCTCGCGGAGCCGCCGGCCATTACAAGGTGCTGTATGCGACTCAGGTGTCGACGACGCCCGTGCGGTTCCTGCTGTTCGTCAACAGGATCAAGGACTTCCCCGAGACGTATGTCAACTACCTCAAGAACTGCATGCGCAAGGACCTGGGACTGCAGAACATCCCCATCGAGATATCCCTACGTGAAAGGCGGCGCAACCCATCGCTCAACGAGCGGGGTCCCCAGAAGAGCGAGATCGAGATAGCGCGTGTGATGAAGGCCGGCTCCTCGAAGACCCAGAAGGCGAAAGGCGTCAGCCGCAAGCCCGGCGGCAAGGCCCGTCTGGGCAAGGAGAGGGAGAGGGCGGAGCAGATCGTTCGCAACTCCCGGCAGAAGAAGAGAGGCAGGTGATGAGCTGGGCGAAGGACAACGCCATCAGGGCCCTGTGCTTCGACATCGACGGTACGTTCTATCCGAAGTGGCAGACGGATGCCTATCTTGTCGTGAGCGCGCTGTCCCATCCGGTGTTCAGCCTGCGCTACAACTCGATGAGACGGCGCATGCGCGCTGTGGACGGATACGAGGGCGGCAGGGTGCTGTCCAGAGAGGAGTTCCGGCGCAAGGAGATGACGCTGCTGTCATGGCGTGGCGGCTATGACGATTATGTCGAGAAATACGAGCGGTGCATGAAGAGGCCATGGGACAGGGCCATGAAGGGAATCCTCGAATGCCATCCCGGTGTGAGGCAGGCCCTTGAACGTGCCCGCGCCGAAGGATTCCTGCTTGCTGCGCTGTCCGACTTCCCGATATCGGACAAGCTGGAGGTCCTCGGTCTCGAAGGGCTGTTCGATTTCGTCGCCTCGAGTGAGGATTTCGGTTATCTCAAGCCGAACGAGGTCCCCTTCAACGCCATGCTGAAGGCGCTGGACGTCCGGCCTGACGAGGCCCTCTATGTAGGGGACAGCTATCGCAAGGACATAGTAGGCGGGGCCCGGATAGGAATGCGTACCATGCTGGTCTCTGCCAGGACAGGGCGGGAGCCTCATCCCATGGCCGACCTGGTATTAACCAGCTGGCGTTCATTTGCTAGAATGGTCCTCGAATAGGTATTGGAGTGTTTTGAAGGATATGATCGTATACATACTTCCCGTTGCATTGTTCGTGGTCACATTGATCATAATCCTGGCCCTGAGGGCGGAGGACAAGAAGAGCCGGAGCCTCCAGATCGTGAAGGACAGGATCCAGGCCTTCCGTTCGGAGACGCAGCAGACCATGGCCAGGATAAACGAGACGGCCAAGGATGCAAGTGAGCGCGTGGACGCGAAGACGAAGGAGGTGGCGGGGCTCATCGCCGAGGTGGACGGCAGTCTCGACAAGCTCTCCAGACACAGGAACGACCTTGCGGCCTTGGAGTCCATCTGCCGTGGCTATGAGGTCGCGCTCGACAAGCTGCGCATCCAGACGGAGCACGCCGAGGACCGTATCGGAGCGGTGTCCAGAGAGGTGGAGAAGGCCTCGCAGATCGATTCGGTCGTCAAGGCCTTCGAGGACAAGGTCGCCGCGGTGCGTGCCGACATGGACATGCTTGCCCAGTCCTTCGACGAGCTCGTGAGCAGGTCCCGGGACGATCTGGACCAGGTCGCCCGCGAGCATGAGGAGACCGCCAGGGAGCTCAGAAGCCGCTTCGTGGACGACCTGTCCGCCAGCAGGGAGGACTTCGGAACATATATCGATGATGTCAGAAGCGACATGGACAGGAGGCAGGAGGATCTCAGAAGCTATGTCGACGCCTCCCGTGACGAACTCGGCAGGCAGGGGCAGGAGGCGATGAGCCAGGTGGAGCAGTCCATCACCCGTCTTGGCCAGGAGCGCGAGGACCTTGGTTCGTTCATCGACGAATCCAGGACGTCCCTTGAGTCCCTCAGGAGCGGAATCGAGGAGTTCAGGACCTCGGTCATGGCGTCTCTGGATGACGGAAGGACGCAGCTGGAACAGGAGAAGGAGACGTGTATTGCGGACGCCTCGTCCACATACGAAAGGCTCGCCGGCGAACTGGCCGAATCGAGCGCGAAGATGGAGAGTGCGATGAACAGCGGGAAGGAGGCCATGGATGCGGCCATCTCGTCCCGGAGGGAACAGCTCGACGAGTTCCTGGAGTCCGTGAAGGCCGACGTCTCATCGCTGGATGAACGGCGTGCCGGAATCGAGGAGCAGGTGGGTCGCCTCTCTGCAAAGGGTGATGAGGTGTTCGACGACTTCTCGACCCGTGTCCAGGACCTGTCCACATCGTCCCGCAATTCGTTCTCATCTATGATGATGGAAGGCGAGGACAATCTGACCAGACTGGCACAGGACCTTCGCAGCCGTTTCGAATCGGACAGCGCCGAGCAGTTCCGCCGGCTTGACGAGGCCAGATCGTCGTTCAGTGCGCTGCATCAGGAGCAGAAGGCCCTTGTCGAGAAGGAGGAGGCGGATTACGTCCAGCGTGTCAGAGCAGAACTGGCAGCCGCGATGGACGCGGAAACGAAGAGGGTCTCCGCGGTGTTCGACTCCATGACGGCGGCCGGGACCGAGCAGCTGGGCAACTTCGCCAGGAAGCTGACCGAAATCAGGGAGGCGGTGTCCATGCTCAACCAGGGCGTCAACGAGAGCCTTGGCCGTGCGGCCGAGAAGCTGGCCCAGATCCAGAGCCGGCTCACCGCCTCTGAGGCGTCGCTGAACGATACCCAGAGCAAGGTCACCACCGCCAAGGAGGAGCTTTTCAACATCCAGAGGGAGCACAAGGCCATTCAGGACGAGGTCGGCAAGGCCCGCAAGGAGCTCGAGTGGCTCCAGCTGAAGGCGCAGGACGCCAGACGGGACCGGCAGAACGAGGAGGCCCGGATGGTGAAGCTCCAGATGGAGGATGGCCGCAGAAGCGCCCCCGGAGACGAAGGTACGCAGTTCGTCGGCCAGGAGGAGGACATCCCCATCGACGACGAGTGAGCTTATGAATGCCAAGCCTCTTGACCATTGGTCGGGAGGCTTATTAGCTTTCATGTGCAATTGATGAGAGGGCTTTCCGCAACAGGAGAGTTTTTTTATGGCAAGGAAGAAGAGAGAGGATATGGAAGAGGAGAAGAGGAAGGACGACGTCCAGGAGGATGTCGTGGCCGAGACGCTTGACGAAGGATCATCCGTACAGGAGCCGGAGACGGAACCCGACAAGGGAGACACTGCAGCCGACGAGGACGCTCTTGCAAGACTGGAGGACGAGAACAGGGCGCTTGCCCGGCAGGTGGAGGAGCTCAAGGACCGCCTGGTGCGCAATGCCGCGGATACCGAGAACTACAAGAAGAGGCTCCAGCGTGACAAGGAGGAGGCGGTCAGGTATGCCAACACGGCCCTGGTCAAGGACCTCATCGGTCCGATGGACGACTTCTCACGCGCCCTGGACGCCGCAGAGCAGAGCAGCAACTTCGAGGCCCTCAAGGAGGGTGTCAGGATGATAGAGGACAGACTCTACACCACTCTCAAGAACAACTGGGGACTGGAGGTCATCGACAAGAGCGACGTTCCGTTCGATCCGGAGGAGCACGAGGCCTGCCTGATGGAGGAGGTCGACGGACTTGATGAGGATACCGTCACCATGATGCTCCAGAAGGGCTACAAGCTCAACGGCAGGGTCATCCGCCCCGCGAAGGTCAAGGTGGGACGGAGTCCCAGGAGTTGACGATTGAATCCCGCTTTATTACATTAGCTTGCGGGTTGGGAAGACCACATAGATCAAATACTGATACGAGAGGAAAAGACAATGGGAAAGATAATCGGAATCGACCTTGGAACCACAAACAGCTGCGTTGCCGTCATGGAAGGCAATGAGCCCAAGGTCATCACAAATGCAGAAGGGGACAGGACGACGCCTTCCGTCGTCGGCTACAAGAGCGAGAGCGAGCGTGTCGTCGGCCGCCCTGCGAAGAACCAGATGATAACGAATCCGGAGAACACCGTGTTCTCCATCAAGAGGTTCATGGGACGCAAGTACCATGAGGTGACGGAGGAGATCAAGCTGATCCCCTACAAGGTCGTCGCCGGAGCAGGCGATGAGATCAAGGTGGACATCCGCGGCAAGCTCCTCAGCCCGCAGGAGATCTCTGCCGAGGTCCTGATGAAGATGAAGAAGACCGCGGAGGACTATCTCGGAGAGCCCGTCACCGAAGCCGTCATCACCGTCCCTGCATACTTCAACGATGCACAGAGACAGGCCACGAAGGACGCCGGCAGAATCGCGGGTCTCGAGGTCAAGAGGATCGTCAACGAACCCACCGCCGCGGCTCTGGCCTACGGATTCGGAAAGGACACCTCCAAGGACGAGACGATCGCCGTCTACGATCTTGGTGGAGGTACGTTCGACATCTCGATCCTCGAGCTGGGCGATGGCGTCTTCGAGGTCAAGTCGACCAACGGCGACACCCATCTGGGTGGCGACAACATCGACCAGATGCTGATCAACTGGATGGTCGAGAGCTTCAGGAACGAGACCGGAATCGACCTGACGAAGGACAAGATGGCGCTCCAGAGACTGAAGGAGGCCGCCGAGAACGCCAAGATCGCGCTTTCGTCCTCGCAGAACACCGACATCAACCTGCCCTTCATCGCGGCGGACTCCACAGGCCCGAAGAACCTGCAGATGTCGCTTTCCAGGGCGAAGTTCGAGCAGATGATCGCCCCGATCATCGAGAAGACCAAGACCCCGTGCATCAACGCCATGAGGGATGCGGGAATTACGGCCGATGACATCGACGAGGTCATCCTCGTAGGTGGATCCACGAGAATCCCCGCGGTGCAGGAGCTGGTCAAGGACCTGTTCAAGAAGGACCCGCACAAGGGAGTCAACCCCGATGAGGTCGTCGCGGTCGGCGCCGCGATCCAGGGAGGTATCCTCAAGGGAGACGTCAAGGACGTCCTGCTTCTGGATGTCACACCGCTTTCCCTCGGCATCGAGACGCTTGGCGGCGTGAACACGAAGCTCATCGAGAGGAACACGACGATCCCCACCAAGAAGAGCCAGATCTTCTCCACCGCAGCCGATGGACAGACCGCCGTTTCGATCCACGTCCTGCAGGGAGAGAGGGAGCTTGCCAGCCAGAACAGGACTCTTGGCAAGTTCGACCTGGTCGGAATCCCCGCCGCTCCCAGGGGCGTTCCTCAGATCGAGGTCACATTCGACATCGATGCCAACGGTATCGTGCACGTAAGTGCCAAGGACCTTGGCACCGGCAAGGAGCAGAAGATCAGGATCGAGACCTCGTCCGGCCTTTCCGAGTCCGAAATCGAGAAGATGGTCAAGGACGCCGAGGCCCATCAGGCCGAGGACAGGAAGCTGAGGGAGCAGATCGAGGCGAAGAACAACGCCGAGAGCGTGGTATACGCCACGGAGAAGGCCCTCAAGGAGTACGGCGACAAGGTCTCCGCATCCGAGAAGTCGAAGATCGAGGATGCGCTCAAGGCCCTCAAGGACACGCTGGCATCCACCTCCGCCACCGCCGAGGAGATCAAGGCGAAGACGGATGCGTTGCAGCAGGCCTCCATGGAGCTTGGGCAGAAGGTCTATGAGGCGGCCCAGGCCCAGCAGCAGGCTGGACAGGGTGCAACCGGCGCTTCATCCACCCAGGGCCCCGAGGCAGGAGGCGCAGGTGCCGGCGGAGCCGACGATGCCGTGGATGCCGACTTCGAGGAAGTCAAATAGGCTCGTTTCCTGAAACGGGAGAGAGGACATGCCGGTTCACGCCGGCATGTCTCATATGGGGATAGAAATGGCAAAACGGGATTATTATGAGGTTCTGGGTGTCGCGAAGAACGCGAGCGAGGAGGAGATAAAGAAGGCCTACCGCAAGATCGCCATGGCGAACCACCCGGATACGCATCCCAATGACAAGGATGCCGAGGAGCGCTTCAAGGAGGCCAGCGAGGCGTATGAGGTGCTCTCCGACAAGACCAAGAGACAGAACTACGACCAGTTCGGCTTCGCCGGTGTCGACGGTGCCGCCGGCGGGTATTCCAATGTCTATCGCGACTTCTCCGACCTGTTCTCCGGAAGCGGGTTCGGCGGATTCGGCGACATATTCGACTCCTTCTTCGGTGGAGGGTCCAGAAGCCGCTCGTCGTCGCCGAACGTGGTGCGCGGCGCATCGCTCCAATACACCGCGACGGTATCCTTCAAGGATGCGATATTCGGCACCAAGGTGGATGTGTCATACACCCATGACGACGCCTGCGAGACCTGCCATGGCACCGGGGGCAGCGGGATGAAGACATGCCCGACATGTCATGGCTCTGGGCAGGTGGCCAGAGGAAGCGGCTTCTTCCAGATGGCGACCACGTGTCCCACATGTCATGGCAGCGGACAAGTGATCGAGAATCCATGCTCGACCTGTCATGGCACCGGGCTACGCAAGAAGAGCGAGAAGCTTTCAGTGACGATTCCATGCGGAACGGAGGACGGTACACGGCTCGTGCTCAGAGGCAAGGGCAACGCCGGACCGAACGGCGGGCCTGCAGGTGATCTGCTGGTCTCGGTGCATGTCCTTGATGACAGGTATTTCGTCAGGGATGGCAGGAACGTCTTTCTCCAGGTCCCGATTTCGTTCACCCAGGCGGCTCTTGGTTGCGAGATCGAGGTGCCGCTCGTCGAAGGCGGCAAGGTCCGCGTCAGTGTCCCAGCAGGCATCCAGTCGGGCAAGAGCCTCAGGCTGAAGAACCGTGGAGTGCCGGCGTTCAGGGGCTCGGTGGACGACAGGGGTGACATGTATCTGACCCTGGTCGTCGAGACTCCGAAGCATCTCGGGCTCAAGGCACGGGGGCTGATGAAGGAGCTGGCACAGGTGCTCGGGGAGGATGCGAGCCCATCGCCGATTCCATTCGAAAGGTGACAGGAAGGCTCTGCACATCGCTGCAGGGCCTTTTCATTCCTGATTGACCAAGAGCGTGTTTCCACTGTAAGGTCAGCCTTGTTATGGGCGAGAAGATCTATGGTCATCATGCCATCGAGGAGGCGCTTAAGAAGGCCTTCGCTGGCAGTACGTTGTATATTGTGCGTGGTGGCGGTCCGGCGCTTGCCGCTCTCGAGCGCCAGGCTGTCCTGACCGGCAAGGTCGCCGTCAGGAAGGTCTCGAGGCCGGAGCTGGAGAGGATGATGCCCGGCTGTGACGTCAGGGGGGCCGTACTCGACATGGGTGGTCCCCGCCGTGGCGCCTCGCATCTGAAGGAGACCTCCGTCAAGGAGTTCTGCAACGGGCTGGAGGAGGGCTCGGGAGCGCTTGTGCTCGTGCTGGACGGGATAACCGATCCTCACAATCTCGGAGCGATACTCCGTTCGGCGGACCAGTTCGGCGTCGACCTCGTGGTGATACCCGAGAGGCGCAGCGTCCAGGCCAACGAGACGGTCGTCAGGGTCTCATCGGGAGCGGCCCAGTACGTTCCGATCGCCGTCGTCACGAACATCGCACGCGAGATCGAGACGCTGAAGGAGCATGGCTTCTGGATATACGGCGCAGACATGTCCGGCGAGGTCTCATACGACATGGATTATGCCCACCGCAGCGCGATCGTCATGGGAAGCGAAGGGGATGGCCTCAGCCAGCTCGTCAGAAAGCGATGCGACATCATCACCAGCATACCCATGCAGGGACATATCGACTCGCTGAACGTCTCCGTCGCCACCGGAATCCTGCTGTACGAATACAGAAGACGACAGCGCTAGGTTGCCCTGCCGTGCCTGGCTCATGTCCATGGCCCGGCATGCCGACGGGATTGTGTCGGATGTCCTCTAGTCCTCTCTCATGAAGCGGTTGCCGATGTCCTCGCGGTGCCAGGCCCCCTTGAAGCGGAATGCACTGACATACTTGTAGGCCTGTTCGTTCGCGCCGTTGATCGTGTCGGAACGCCCGACGACCGTGAAGCATCTTCCACCTGCCGTGACGAGATTGTCGTGGCTGTCTCCCTTGACCGCACCTGTGAACACGCAAGGCAGCGTGCTGAGCGAATTGTACAGGAGGATGGGATCGATCGGCTCCACTGCGCGGCCGACCACCGGGTCCATCGGATAGTTCTCGCTCGCCACCACCACCGCGACCGTGCTGCCGTCCCTGAGCTGGAGCCGCTGCCGGTCCAGTCTGTCGTCCTTCATCGCGAGCAGCAGCTCGACTATGTCGTTGCGGATCAGCGGAACCATGGCCTGTGTCGCGGGGTCGTTGAAGCGTACATGGTAGTCCACGACGACCGGGATGTTCTCCTCGTTGACGATGATCGATATCGTGAGCACTCCCTTGTATGACAGGCTCTCGACCTTCATCGCGTAGATCGTGGGCTCGATCACCATCTCGCGTGTGGCCTCTATTATCTCGTCGGACAACGTGATGGGGCACACCGACCCCATTCCTCCGGTGGGGATGCCGTCCTCTTCGCTGGTGTACATGTAATCGGATGTCAGAGGCAGGGCGAAGTAGCCGTTGTTGTCGAGAAGTATCGTCGCCGTTAGATGCAGGCCCTTGATGTGCTCCTCCAGGAGGACGGGGCCGCGCTCGAACAGCTTGTCGGCGAAGGCCAGGAGCGCTTCGCTGTCGCATGAGTCGAGCATGATCCTGCTCGGGGCGAGGGTGTTGGACTTGAGCACGAAATGCTCTCCCGTGTGGCGGGAGAGGAACTTCTCCAGCGCCTGCCTGTTCTCGAACAGGTTGCGTCTGGGTGTGGGGATGTTGTGCCTGTCGGTGAATGCACGGGCGAAGTTCCTGTCAGCCTCGAGCTTCAGGGCTCTCTTCGGAGCTCCGAACGTGGCGATGCCCCTTTCGTTGAGGTAGTCTATCACGCCGGTGAAGAGCGGAGCCTCGGTGCCTATGAAGACGAAGTCGATCGCGTTCTCGAGGCAGGCCTCATACACCTCGACTGGATCAGCGGGGTCGATCGAGCCCAGATTCGTCGCGAACCGTCCAGTCGCGACATTGCCGGGGGCTATGAAGAGATCGCCCAGGAAATTGCTCTGGTTGAACCACCATGCAATCGCATGGTCCTTAGCTCCGGAACCGAGAATCAGCACCCGCATGGATTTCCTCCTCGTGTCATGATAGGCGTCCTTGAAGACCCTTGTATCACATTCTAAGACCGGAGAGGTCAAAACTCAAATGTATTTTCGACTTGTGGCACCGCCCCTTCGTCGTCCAGCATGTCCAGGGCCCTTTCGTAGTCCTCCCGCGATCTGGCGACATTGATCATGGCCTTCGCCTGGCCGGCTCCTCTCAGCCCCTTGACGTAATGGACGGCATGCTTCCTCATGTCGCGCATGGCCACGTCATCGCCGAAGGCCTGCACCATATAGTCGAGGTGCCTGAGCATGGTGGTCTTCCTCTCCTTTAGAGACACCTGCCAGCCCCGTCCTTCCTGGAGCCTTGCCGCCTGGGTGAATATGAACGGGTTGCCCATCGCCCCGCGGGCGATCATCACGCCGTCGCATCCTGTCCTGTCCATCACGTCGACGGCATCCTGTGCACTGAAGATGTCGCCGGATGCGAATATCTTCACGTCCGTACCCCTCATGTGCTCCTTCAGCCTGGCTATGTGGCTCCAGTCCGCCTTTCCGCTGTAGCCCTGGCTCCTGGTGCGGGCATGCAGCGTCAGCATCCATGCGCCGGCATCGGCAGCGGCTGATGCCACCTCCATGTAGTTGAGCGAGGACGAGTCCCATCCGAGACGGAACTTGACGCTGACGGGGCAGGGGGTGTTGCGTACGAGATGGTCGACTATCCTGTGGATTTCGTCCGGTCTCCTCATAAGGGCGCTTCCGGCCCCGGTCTTCACCACTTTCGCCACAGGGCAGCCGCAGTTTATGTCTATCATGTCCGGCGCATATTCCATCAGTCTGTCCACACAGCGCATGAACGGATCCAGCGACGGGCCGAACAGCTGGGCGACTAGGGGCTTCTCCTCGTCGTATCGTGCGAGGAGGGCCTCCGTGTTCCGGCTGTCGCGTGCAAGGCCCTCCGCGCTGATCATCTCGGTGATTGCGCCGCCGGAGCCCCATTCGTGCGCGATGTGGCGGAAGGGTGCATCCGTAAAGCCTGCAAGGGGGGCCAGGATGAAAGGCGACGAGAAGAGCGGAGCGTTTGGAATCATAGGCGCCTTCTAGCAGAAAACGCCTTGTATGTAAAGCCTTGCAAGCAAGATGCGCTTGTGCTAAGGTTTTCGCACATGGGCAAGAAGAAAGAGTACAGAGGGGATGAATACGCGTACGTATATGTCGTGAAGAACCCTTCTTACAACGATATATCGCTGGTGGCATGGGACAGTGTGCTGTATGCCGGCACACCTGTCGTCTACGACACCAGATTCGGCCTCGACCTGGGCTTCATCGTGGCGCCGGCTCCACAGCCGGACGACCGCTACCAGGGCGGGGATGCCGAGGTGCGCGGCGCCTGTCTTCATTTCGGCGACATGGACGAGGAAGAGGAGCAGGGCGTCGAGGACGACCCGTCGAAGCCCGAAGTGCACCAGTGCGAATACTGCATGGGCTGCCAGATCTCCAGGGAGCCGCGCAAGATCCGCGTCACCGGGAACGTGACCTGGCTCGACCATCTCGCCACCCCGTCGGAGATGGCCCGCTACAGCGAGAACAGCGCCAAGGAGGAGAGCGCCCTGGTCGTGTGCAGGGAGAAGATAGCCAAGCACAGGCTTAACATGAAGCTCATCACCACCCATTTCCTTCTGGGCGAGAGCAAGGTCGTCTTCTTCTTCACCGCCGACGAGCGTGTCGACTTCCGCGACCTGGTGAAGGACCTCGTGTCGGTCTTCAAGATGCGCATCGAGCTGCGTCAGGTGGGTGTCAGGGACGAGAGCCGGCTGATCGGCGGCCTGTCGGTCTGCGGTCGCGACTACTGCTGCCATTCCATCACGGACAAGATGCAGCCGGTGTCCATCAAGATGGCCAAGGAGCAGAACCTGTCCCTCAACTCGATGAAGATATCGGGGCCGTGCGGAAGGCTGCTGTGCTGCCTGTCATATGAATACGACTACTATGTGGAGGAGAAGTCCCGCATGCCCAGCGAAGGCTCGCGCATAAGGATCGACCATGAGCTGTGGAAGGTCAGCGAGGTCAACATCCTCTCCAGACAGGTCGTCCTGACCGCCAGCGAGAACCGCACCCTGTATGTCCCGTTCGACGAGTTCTACCTCGATCCGGATGAGGGGCACTGGTGCATCGACGAGGACTATCTGGAGGAGCTTTTCAGTTCGGAATGAAGCCTCTTGAGATTCGTAAGTCCCTGTATTGACCGAACTTATGCTTTATGGTAGTTTAGGTAGTCGCCGGTCTGGGGACCGGTTGAAATCAACCCTTATCGCAATTGTAGATAGTATAGACGGAGGAATAGCGTGTCTAACAAGTCAGCTGAGAAAAGAGAGCGCCAGAACGCAAAGCGCAGAATGCACAACCGCATGGCAAAGAGCACTGTGCGCACGGCGATCAAGAAGTTCAATGCAGCGGTCGCTGCCGGTGACAAGGCCAAGGCCCAGGAGGCCATGGCACTCGGTTTCAAGCTTCTCGATACGGCCGCAGGAAACGGCGTTCTTCACAGGAACACCGCAAGCAGGAAGAAGTCCCGCATGTACAAGGCGTTCGCCAAGCTTGCCTGAGTCTGTCGATTAACTGGAGCACGATATGGAAGAAAAACTTACAAAGGCACTGGTGATAGAGAGCCTTCACAACAAGCTCGGTTTCTCCCGTAACGATATCCACGAGATCATCGACGAGCTCCTTGACGAGATCAAGGATGCGCTCAAGGCGGACAGGAGTGTAGAGCTCAGAGGCTTCGGAACGTTCGAGGTCAAGACGAGGAAGGGACGCGAGAGCGCCCGCAATCCCAAGACCGGTGTGGTCTGCCCTGTCGCGACGCACGGCGTGGCCGTGTTCCGCCCGGGCAAGGAGCTGAAGGACGCCGTCTGGGGCATCAAGACCGCCGATTCGCTCAAGTGAAGTGCATGGAACGTTCTCGGACTCGATTTAGAGACTGGTATGACAGAAGGGGCCTCAGGACATATTGTTCTGAGGTCCTTGCCTTGATTGCGGCCGCGTTCATCCTTTCCCTGGCCTTCCCGGGCTTCGTCACGCCCACGGGCTGGGGCTGGATCGCCTTCTTCGCCCTCATACCGGTGTTCGCCGTCATAAGGAACACCAGCTGGAAGGCCGTGTGGGCCTATGGCTTCCTGTTCGGGGTGGCCTTCTACTGCTTCTTCAACTACTGGCTGCCCGGCTTCCACCCTGGAGCGATATACATAGTCACCATAATCAAGGGCGGGGAGATGGTGTTGCTGTTCCTGGCCCTCAAGCTGGCCGCTAGCGCCTTCGGCCGGCATGCCTATGTCGTCCAGGCCCTGATCTGGGCCGCCTATGCCTATCTTGCCCAGAGCTGGTTCGCCGGCTATCCCTACGGCACCATATGCTATGCGCTGTACGACTATCTTCCCCTGATACAGATCGCCGACATCACCGGAATCTGGGGCATCATCATAATGATGGTCCTGCCCCAGGCCTGGGCGGGATGGTATGTCGCCGGTCTCCTGAGAGGGGAGGATGCGGACTTCCTGCACTATCTCAGGAGGTCGGTGGTGTTCGTGGCCGTCTACGTCCTCCTCTTCGCACTCTGGCTCGGCTATGGCTTGTGGCAGCTTTCCGTCCAGAGCGACAGGCAGCCGGACAGGATCTGGCGTGTCGCGACTGTTCAGCACAACCACGACTCCTGGGAGGGCGGCTACCAGACGTACCTGAAGAACTTCAACAACCTGCGCCGTCTGTCGCTCGAGGCGCTCAGGGAGGACCCCGACATCGTCGTATGGTCGGAGACCGCCTTCGTGCCATCGGTCGACTGGCATATGAACTACTCGTATGAAGGCGTCGGCAACACGATCGGCAACGAGGAGACGGCAGAGCTGGTCAGGCGCTTCGTCGCCTTCGCCGAGGAGCTGGGCAGACCGCTTGTGACCGGAAACCCGCGTGGGGTGCTTGCAGACGAGTCGAAGCCTCCAATAGACCCGGTCACAGGGGAGCTCAACAGAATCGACTACAACACCGTGATCCTCTTCGACGACGGTACGATCAAGGAGAGCTACGCCAAGCAGCATCTCGTACCCTTCACCGAGCACTTCCCGTATCAGAAGCAGCTGCCCTGGCTGTATGACATACTCGTCTCCCTTGACTACAACTGGTGGCTGCAGGGCGATGAGCCTGTCGTCTTCGAATCCGGCGGTGTGCACTTCTCGACCCCGATCTGCTACGAGGACACGTTCGGCGACATCAACGCCGAGTTCGTGCACGAGGGTGCCGACGTCATCGTCAACATGACCAACGACAGGTGGTCCGGCTGTGCCGAGGCCGCGTTCCAGCATGCCTGCATCGCCGCCTTCCGCTCGGTCGAGACGCGCAAGACCATGGTCCGTAGCACGAACAGCGGCTATACGTGCATGATCCTTCCCACGGGCGAGATCGTCGATCCGGTCGACCAGTTCCGAATGACATGGCACATCTACGACGTGCCGGTGTACGAGACGCATGACGGGTCGCACTTCACGTTCTATGTGGAACATACCGACCTGTTCGCGCATGTC
This sequence comes from uncultured Spirochaetales bacterium, assembly GCA_944388965.1. GTDB lineage: Bacteria > Spirochaetota > Spirochaetia > Sphaerochaetales > Sphaerochaetaceae > Bullifex. The sequence goes on from CALXKL010000001.1 coordinate 67,368, forward strand.
TCCATCGCGCTGTCGGCTCTTGCCCTGGCAGCGGGTCTGGCGATCGTCATCATCAGGAAGGTCAGGCGATGATAGGATCCGCTGCACTGATCGTCATAGGAAGCGAGCTGACGCGTGGAATCATCCAGGACCGCCATGGACAGCTCGTCTCCCGTGCCATGAGCGGGCTTGGCATACACATGTCGCAGATCGTCGAGGTGCCCGATGACGGATCGATCGCATCCATACTCTCCGCGATAGTCCGCAAGAACGATCTGGTGGTCATCACCGGTGGGCTGGGGCCTACCAGCGACGACATGACCAGACAGTGCATCGCCGCTGTCGCATCGTCTCCTCTGGAGCGCAACGAAGAGAGCTGGAACGCCCTTCATGAGCGCATCGGCGAGAAGATCCACGGGGCGAACGAGAAGCAGACCATGATCCCCCGCTCCTTCTGCCGCATCGCGAATGCCAACGGCACGGCCGACGGCTTCTACGGCTACACCCCATCCGGCTGTCTCATCGTCGCCCTGCCCGGGCCTCCCAGGGAGATGCAGCCGATGTTCGAATCCGTCGTGGTCCCGCTCGTCTCGCGCCTTTCCGGACACGGCGAGGTCGCCAGAAGGGAGTACACGTCGTTCATCACCGCCGAGGCGAAGCTCGAGGAGCTCACACAGCAGGTGGCCCCGGACCTGACCTGGGCGACCAGGTTCCAGGACTACTGCATCTCCCTCTATCTGTCAGGTGGAGACGAAAAGGAGAAGGACAGGGCCGTTTCCGAGCTGAGAAGGGCCTGTGGAAGCCATCTCATTGCGGATGGAGACACCAGCGCTCTGGACATCCTGCTGGAGAGTGTGCGAGGACATGGCCTTACGCTGTCGTGTGCCGAGAGCTGCACGGGAGGGCTTGCATCCGGCATGCTCACGTCGCCTGCAGGCGCATCGGAGTACTTCCTCGGATCCGTGGTCAGCTATTCGAACGGAGTCAAGCAGTCCGTCCTCGGCGTGGACTCGTCGATCATAGCCGAGCACGGAGCCGTAAGCAGACAGTGTGCGCAGGCGATGGCCGATGGCGTCATGGCCCTCACGGGATCGCAGTGTGCATTCTCGATCACCGGCGTGGCGGGTCCGGGCGAGAGCGAGAGGAAGAAGGTCGGCACCGTATGCTTCGCCTTCGCGATGAAGGGCCGCAGGACACGAAGTCTCGTCCTGCATTTCTCCTCGTGGGGCAGGGAGAGCGTCAGACGCAAGAGCGTGACGAGCGCCATGCTGCTCATGGCCTCGTTCATCGAAGGCGAGGATGTGGAGCAGGTCGCCTCCACCTGGGCCTTCATCTGAATCTTGCAAAAAACGTGCAAACAGGTTATTTTCTAGCCATGGGACGTCACCTCGACGTCCTGTGTATGAAACCATCCAGACATCTTTATGCACAGATGGGATCCTTGTGAAAGGGATTCGTGTGCAGGGAAATAGAAATCGTACATCTGAACGGATTTGGAGTTTAACCGGATAATGGCATCAGAAGAAATGCTCGAGAACGAGGGGCAGACGGAGCAGCCGGCTCAGGAAGGAGCCAGGAAGGTCCGCCTTGTCCGCAGAAGCAGAAACGTCAAGGTGAAGGTGCGCACGAATGATGCGGCCGAAGCCGGTGAAGAAGAGGACAAGAGCATCGCCGCTGTACAGAAGCCGCGCAGAGGACGCAGGCCCAAGGCGGCTGTGCAGGAGAGCGCTCCTGTCGAGGAGAGTGCACCCACACCCGCCGAGGCGGGGGAGCCGGAAGTCCCCGCCCAGGAGAGTACGCCCGACCAGCCGGTCGGACAGGCCCTGGAGACGGCGGAAGGCGAAGACCGGAGTGCCGCCACGGCGCAGGAGACAAGGGAGCCGCGCCAGGACAGGAAGGGCAGATACGCATCTTCCTCCGCCGGTGGCGGAAAGTACCAGAAGAGAGGACGCAAGGGAGGCGAGAAGCAGAGCGAGCCGGCGATCGCCGACGTCAACCTGGACGAGAATCCGGATGCTCCCAGGCTGTTCATCTCGGACCTGACCGTCCTGCCGCTCGACACTCTCAGGCACATGGCCAGGGAGAAGGGCATGGCGGAGGAGGTGATCCTCGACTGCCGCAAGCAGGACCTGATCCGCGAGATGGCCAAGATGCATGCCGCCTCCGGAGGCGCCCTGATGACGGAAGGCGTCCTGGAGGTCATCTCGGACGGCTATGGTCTGATCCGCTACGCCATAAACAGCTACATCGGAGGAACGGAGGACGTCTACGTCTCCCACAGCATGATCAAGGCCTGCGGCCTGAGGACCGGAGACACCGTGTTCGGACAGGTCAGGAGCCCGCGTGACAACGAGCGCTTCATCGCGATGACCAGGGTGATCACGGTCAACGGACTGAGCCCGCAGGAGGCGAAGCTCCGTGTCCCGTTCGACTCCCTCACCCCGCTGTTTCCCGACGAGAAGCTCCACCTGGAGTATCCCGCCGACCCATCGAAGCCGGAGGACATGGACCTCTCGACAAGGGTCGTGGACCTGTTCTGCCCCATCGGAAAGGGCCAGCGCTCGCTGATCGTCGCCCCTCCAAGGACGGGCAAGACCGTCCTGATGCAGAAGATCGCCAACGCCATAACGACGAACCACCCCGAGGTCAAGCTGATCGTCCTTCTGGTCGACGAGAGGCCCGAGGAGGTCACCGACATGAGGCGAAACGTCAAGGCCGAGGTCGTCGCCAGCACCTTCGACGAGCAGGCGACGAGGCATGTCCAGGTCGCCGAGATGGTCATAGAGAAGGCCAAGAGGCTGGTGGAGCTCCATCAGGACGTCGTCATCCTCCTGGATTCCATCACCCGCCTTGCACGTGCCTACAACCAGACCGTGCCCGCATCCGGAAAGATCCTCTCCGGCGGTGTCGACTCGAATGCGCTGCACAAGCCCAAGAGGTTCTTCGGCGCGGCCAGGAACATCGAGAACGGCGGGTCGCTTACAATCATCTCCACAGCGCTGATAGAGACGGGAAGCCGCATGGACGAGGTCATCTTCGAGGAGTTCAAGGGAACCGGAAACAACGAGATCGTCCTCGACAGGCGCATGGCGGACAGCCGCAAGTTCCCGGCCATCAACATCAAGAAGTCGGGAACGCGTCGTGACGACCTGCTCCTGACGAAGGACGAGATCGCCAGACTGTGGCTTCTGCGCAACGCCGTGGCCAACATGGACGACAACGACATGTCCGTGTTCTTGATTGACAAGATGAGGAAAACCCACAATAATAAGGAGTTCCTGAGCTCCATGAGCATGAGTTCGGTCTCGGGCTCCTCGTTCACGGCAGGCTCATCGTTCAAATGACATCGTTCCAGCTGTGAAAGCAGCCGGCATAGGATACGCAAGGAGAGAATTGAAATGAAGAAGGACATCCATCCGGACTATCAGCTGCAGGAGATCAGGTGCTCCTGCGGAAACGTGATCAGGACAAAGAGTACGGCGAAGAACCTCCAGGTCGAAATCTGCTCGGCCTGCCATCCGTTCTTCACCGGAACGCAGAAGCTCGTCGACTCCACAGGACGCGTCGAGCGCTTCAACAAGAGATACGGCAAGAAGGACTGAACGTCCTGTTTCCAGACAGCGGGGAGTCTCTCTCCGCTGTTTTTGTCTTCATCTGTCCCTGCACATTTCGTTTGCGCATGCCGCTTGAGGCATAGTATCATTGTCTTCGATGAAGGGGAGATGAATGGAGAAGATAGCCGCATTCCATGAGCTGAACTACAAGAAGAAGGTCCAGGTGCTCACCCAAGTCCCTGGAGTCGTCACCATCATGGGTGCCTTCTCCGATTTCTGCAACGGCTTCTGCATCGCCGGCACCGGCGCCCTTGGTCTCCGTGTCGCCCTTTCGGACCGTGACGACAACACGGTCAGGGTCTACGATGCCACGAAAGGGGACAAGAAGCATTTCACACTCTCATCCCTCAAGTATCGCAAGGAGGACCGCTGGGCGAACTACGTCAAGGGCGTCTTCGCGATGCTGGTGGACGAAGGCGTGCGATTCCCCCACGGCTACGACATAACACTCAAGGGTGCGCTCCTGTACTGCGACCGGATCACCGTGTCCGAATCGGTGATAATGGGCATGCTGATGGCGCTCGACGGGTCGCTCGCCCTGGGCTACACCCGCAAGGACTTCATACGCATCGCATACAGGGTGGCGACCGAATACTGCGGCATATCGGTAAGGCTGCGCGACCTGATAACGGTATCCTATGCCCAGCCGGGCAAGGTGTTCCACTTCGACCTGCAGAGCTCCTCATATGAGCTGATGGACTATCCCTTCATGAACAGCGAGGATCCGAGAGGCGGCGGGCTGTATGCCATAATAGTGGATCCCTCGCTCCCTCCGCAGATCCTCAGGGACGAGATCGAGGAGAAGAGGGCCGATGCCCATGAATGCTGCAGGGAGCTGCGCAAGCACCTGCCTGAGGACTACACCCTGCGCACATACCCCGTGAACGACCTGAAAAGCCATATCATCAGGGATCTGGACGAACATGTGCGGCACACCTGCGAATACGTGATCTCGGAGACACGGTATGTCGAGAGGGCCCGGCAGGCCATTCTGGACGCGGACGGCAGGATGTTCGCCCGCTGTCTGTCGAACATCTACATCGGCATGAGGGACGTGTTCGACGTCACCTGTCCGGAGGTCGACTGGCTGATCAGGAGGGCGGGCGAGGTGGACGGCGTCTACGGTGCCTGCTATGTCAGCAACGGCGACTCGGGCTCGATCTTCATGGTGCTGGACAGGAAGGGCGAACAGGACTTCGTCAGGTGCATGGACGACTACAAGAGGATCTTCGACTTCCGCGCCAAGACCAGACCGTTCATGCCCGGCGGCCCGGCGCATGTGGTCAGGGAAGTCGAATGAAATGACGATACTTCTTGTGAACGACGACGGGTACACCCGTGATGGAATAAGGGCCCTCGACAGGGCATTCACCCGGGCCGGACATGAGGTCTGGGTCGTCAGTCCGTCCTCCAACCGGTCGGCACAGAGCCATGCAATGTGCCTGAGCGGTCCGATACGCATGACGCGCTACGGCACCGGCCGCTACCACTGCAGCGGCTCTCCGACCGACTGCATACTCTATTCGATCAAGGGCGGCATGTTTCCGCATCTTCCGGATCTCGTCGTCTCCGGAATAAACCACGGCTACAACTGCTCGTCCGACATCCTGTACTCCGGCACCTGCTCGGCCGCCTCCGAGGCCGTGCTGCAGGGCGTGAAGGCGATCGCGGTATCGGCCGGGCCCGACGCCGATGGACGTTACGAGTTCGACCGGGTCGCCTCCTTCGTATGCGACAATCTGGACGCCCTGGTCAGCCTGCTTGACGACGAGTGCTTCCTCAATCTCAACTTCCCTCCCCATTTCAAGGAGAAGGTCGAAGCGGCCTCGCTGGGACGTCTGTATTACGGTGACGTGCCGCAGCGCAGCGACGAGGGGGAGGACGGCTTCACCTTGCAGCTCGTCGAGGGGGAGACGAAGCGCACCCTTGCATCGGCTGGAGATAGGACCGACATCGAGGTCTGCGACGACGGATTCATCGCGCTGTCCGTGGTGAAGGTGAACCCTGCCGTGGACGAGGCCGCCCATGAGCGTGCCAGGAAGCTTTTCGGGTGAGATGGTGGGAGGACATCTGTACTGGTTGCGGCCTTTGCTGCCATGACAAGGTGCGCATCGACAGGAGGACATACCTGCTCGAGCTGGACAGCCCGTGCGCCTTCCTGGACGACGACGGGAGATGCTCCGTCTACGAGGAGAGGTTCGCCAAGTGCCCATCATGCAGGAAGATGACGCTCTTCAGGGCCGTCTTCGCCACCTGGCTTCCTCCCCAGTGCGCATATGTCCAGTGGGCACGGCGCCATCACATACGTCTTTCCCCGCGCCATGAATGGATTCTGTCTATTGACCAAAAGGGTCGGTGAATGTACGTTCAAATCGGTGGAAGACATGTATAGAACAGTATATATGGACAACAACGCGACCACGCCGATGGCCGATGAGGTCAAGGCCGTCATGGAGGACAACCTGTCGCTCTACGGCAACGCCTCGTCGATGCACGCGCTCGGTCGCAATGCATATTCTGGCATCGACTGGGCCCGCAGGATGTGTGCGGACCTGATCGCTTGTCAAGAGGATGAGATATACTTCACCAGCGGGGCCAGCGAGTCCAACAACACCGTCTTCAATATCGCACGCGACCTGATCGACGGCGGCAGCGGGCGCAATCGCATCGTGACCACCACGATAGAGCATCCGTCCATAATCGAGCTGGTCAAGTACCTGAGAGGAAAGGGGTACAGAATCGACGAGGCCCCGGTGGATGCATCCGGCATGGTGAAGCTTGACGACATGAAGGCCCTGATGGGTCCCGATGTGCTGCTCGTGAGCGTCATGACAGGCAACAACGAGACGGGCACCATCCAGCCGGTGAAGGAGATTTCGGCCATGGCGCACGAGTGCGGAGCCCTGATGCACTCGGATGCCACGCAGGCGATCGGCAAGATACCGGTATCGGTCGCGGACCTCGACCTGGACTACCTGTCCATGTCGGCCCACAAGTTCTATGGCCCCAAGGGCGTCGGCGCCCTGTATGCACGCAAGGGGGCGCCCATGCTTGCGTTCGTGCACGGAGGCCATCAGGAGAAGGGCTACAGGGCAGGTACATACAACAACCTGGGCATCATAGGAATGGGCGAGGCCGCCCGGCTCGCCGCCAGGGATCTGGCAAAGGAGAGAGACCATCTGTGGTCGCTTCGCGAGCGTCTGAGAAGGGGGATCGTCGACAACATCCCCGATGTCGTGGTCAACGGCTGCCAGGAGCACTGCCTGCCCGGTACGCTGAACGTGTCCTTTCCCTGTGCGGAGGGGGAGTCGATCCTCCTGTATCTGGACATGGAGGGCATAGAGGTGTCCACGGGGAGCGCCTGCGCCACCGGCAGTCTGGAGCCGAGCTACGTGCTGCTTGCCGGGGGGCTGGACGTGGAGCTTGCACACGGCTCGATACGCTTCTCCCTCGGACGCTACAACACCGAGGCCGACGTCGACTACGTGATAGAGAAGCTGGCGCCGATCATCGCAAGGGTGAGGGCGCTGTCTACAAGGAAGGTCTGAAGACATGGAGAACAGGAGTTTCATGGCCCAGTGGGTCTATACGGATACCGTCAAGGACCACTTCATGAATCCCAGGAACATCTGGGACGAGAAGGAGGACTTCAAGGCGGATGGAGTGGGCGAGGTGGGTTCGCTCGCCTGCGGCGACCAGATGCGTGTCGGCATAAGGGTGGAGGACGGCAGGATCGCCGACCTCAGATGGCTTACATACGGCTGTGCCAGCGCGATCGCCTCGACGTCGATGATGAGCGAGATGGCCAAGGGCATGACGCTCGAGGAGGCCTATCATCTGACGCCCCAGATGATCACCGAGGCCCTCGGAGGGCTTCCCGAGCACAAGTTCCACTGTTCGGTCCTCGGCGACAAGGCGCTCAGGGCCGCGATAGACGACTATCTGGAGCGCAACCACCTGGACAACCCGTACAGGAAGGGGACGGCAAGGATCATCTGCGAGTGCAAGGGCGTCAGCGATGTCCAGATCGAGGAGCTGGTCAAGAGCGGCAAGGCGCTCACGTTCGACGAGCTCAGCGCCCAGACCGGATGCTCCACGGCCTGCGGAAAGTGCCGCGGCAGGATAATCGAGGCCCTGGAAGAGTACAGACACATATACGGGAAGTGATGGTCAGCGTACTGAAGGACGAGGTCAAGGACGCGCTGTTCCGCAAGGCGTCCAAATGCACCAGGCGCAATGCCATAGTCAGGGCGACCAGGCCCAGGTCCTGGTCCGCCTCCAGAATCCGCGCCCTGCGCAGAGGCCTCTACCTTGCCCAGTCGGTCTTCGCCGACGTCCTGGGCGTCTCCACAGCGACGGTCGTCGCCTGGGAGAACGGCGCCAACACCCCGTCCCCGATGGCCTGCCGTCTGATGGAGCTGATAGAGGCCTATCCCGATGTGCTGCTAGAGGCGGGTGTCGTGGAGGTGAATGCGGGGGGCGATGAATGAAGGTGCGTCTGCTGGGGCTTGGAGCCGTAGGTGCCCCGATCGCCGTGAGGCTTGCCGGCGTATGCGACTTCGCCATACTGCTGTCTCCAGACCGTGTGGCCCGCTACTGGAAGGACGGGTGCACCGTCAACGGGCATAGGTATGACTTTCCTGTCACGGACCAGGATGAGGATGATGTCGACCTCATCATCGTCGCATGCAAGAACAACGACCTTGCAGCGGCCCTGGACGAGATCGCCCCTCATGTAGGTGCAGACACGACCATCATGAGCCTTCTCAATGGAATCGAAAGCGAGAACGTCCTCGCCTCGCGCTTTGGACAGGACAGGCTCGTGTGGTCGTACATCACGAACCTGTCCAGCGTGCGGGACGGGCGCACGATAGACTGCTTCTCCCCAAAAGGCGGTCTGATACGATTCAACGAACGCGAGGGTGTGCGCACTGCACGCATCGACACCATCGCGCATCTGTTCGACGAGGCCGGCATCTGGTACGAGGTCTCCGACGACATAATCCACGACATGTGGTGGAAGTTCGCCTTCAACATAGCCGTCAACTCGCTGTCTGCGGTGATGGGACTGGACTATGCCCGGATGAACCGTGGCGGGGCTTTCCACCGTCTGCTCAGGATGGTCTGGCGGGAGGTGCGCCAGGTGGCAGCCGCAGAAGGTGTCGTCCTTGGTGAGCGGGATGAGGAGATGTGCCTGCGCGTCCTGTCCAACATGGACGGACCCGGCAGGACCAGCATGCTGCAGGACGTGGATGCGGGCAGGGTGACGGAGAACCGCTTCTTCGCCGGCAGCATCGGCGCCATTGCGCGTCGGCATGGCATCGCGACTCCGCTTTGCGATTTCCTCTATACCCAGGTCGAGACCGTCGAGGAGGCCCACCGTGAATGAGGCGATGCTGTACGAGACCATCCGTTCTCTTGCCTCCATGGACGACGACAGGGCCTGGCAGGCCTATTGTGCGATTTCGTCCCAATGCGACGTGTCTGCTCCGTTTGCGCACATCGTCCTGGATGTGGCGCGCATCCTCTCCATACAGCCTCATGTGCTCAACGACGCCCATGCCGTCATACGCCACAGCTTCGAGGCGTATCCGTTCGACTACGCCGTCATCAAGGAGGGTGATGAGCGCTTCCCGTCTTCGGCCGACGGTATCCATTTCCTTTATGCCTACGGCGACATGACGCTCCTGGACCAGGAGCCCGTGACCGTGCTGGGCATGAGGGGGCCGAGCGACGAGGCGCGCTCTGCGGCCGTCTCCGTGCTCAGGGAGCTGATGGACATGGGCCGGCCTGTGATGAGCACGCTCGATACCGGGCTGGATGCGTATTCGATGCTCTACGCCCTCAACCAGAGGATGAAGCAGATCGTCGTCCTTGCCAGTCCGCTGCACCAGTGCATGCCGGAAGGTCAGAAGGATCTCATGGAGGGCATCGCCAATTCAGGCTCCTCTGTGCTCATCACCCCGTTCCCGCCATCATCAAGGGCGCAGAAGTGGTTCACGGTCCCGCGCAACGGCCTGCTGGTCGCCATGACGGACTTCCTGGTCATCCTGGAGGAGAGGGACGGAGGCCCGTTGTGGAAGCTCGCCTCGGGCGTGATGGATGCAGGCGGCAGGGTCATGGTCACGGCTACGTGCCTAGAGAACCCTGCCAACACCTACGCCGCCCGCTTCAGCCGGGAGCGCGGGGTGCTTGCATACCGCAGAAGAGGGGATATGAGAAGACATCTGCAGACCTCACCCCCAAGGACCAGGCGGCATGCCGGCGACGATGGACAGCTTGAACTCTTCTAGCCTAAGACAATATACTCATAAGGTCATTTTTCCAGGAGCATCTAGAAACATATGAAGGCATTGACTGCAAACGAACTGAGGAGACTCTATATCGACTTCTTCGTGTCCAAGGGACACAGGCAGATCTCGGGGGCGTCCCTGATTCCCGAGAACGATCCGACCGTGCTGTTCACGACGGCGGGGATGCACCCCCTGGTGCCATACATCCTGGGAGCGGAGCATCCGGCCGGCAACCGCCTCGTCGACTATCAGAAGTGCATCCGCACCGGCGACATCGACAGCGTGGGCGATCCGCATCATCTCACGTTCTTCGAGATGCTCGGCAACTGGTCGCTGGGTGCCTACTTCAAGAAGGAGGCGATCGAGTACAGCTATGAATTCCTGACGAAGCACCTCGGCATCGATCCCGAAAGGCTTTCCGTCACCGTCTTCGCCGGAGACGAGAACGCTCCCCGTGACGAGGAGGCGGCCGCTGTATGGAAGAGCCTTGGCATCAGCGAGGACAGGATCTTCTACATGCCCAAGGAGGACAACTGGTGGGGACCCGCCGGTGAGACCGGTCCCTGCGGACCGGACTCGGAGATGTTCATCGACACCGGACGTCCCGCCTGCGGACCCGACTGTCATCCCGGCTGCTCCTGCGGCAAGTACTTCGAGATCTGGAACGACGTCTTCATGGGCTACAGGAAGGACGAGAAGGGCGCCTACAACGAGATGGACAGGAAGTGCATCGACACCGGAATGGGCATCGAGAGGACCATCGCCATCCTCCAGGGCAAGAAGAGCGTCTACGAGACAGAGGTCTTCACGCCGATCATCGCGAAGGTCGAGGAACTGACGGGCAGGAAGTATGGTGCAGACGAAGAGGACGACATGTCCATCAGGATCATAAGCGACCATATCCGCACGAGCGTCTTCATACTCGGCGACCAGAGGGGCGTCGCTCCGTCCAACGTCGGGCAGGGCTACATCCTTCGCCGTCTGATCCGCCGCGCGGTACGTCATGGCAGGAAGCTCGGCATCGACCACGCATTCCTTTCGGATGTCGCCTCCGTCGTGCTCTCCCTCTACCAGGATGCCTATCCGGAGCTCAAGGAGCATGAGAGCTTCATCTTCGAGGAGCTGAAGAAGGAGGAGGCCAAGTTCTCCGACACCTTGGTCAAGGGCGAGAAGGAGTTCGAGAAGATGCTGCCCAATCTCATGAAGGGCACCAGCAGGACGATCTCCGGACGCCTGGCGTTCAAGCTGTACGACACATACGGCTTCCCGATCGAGCTTACCGAGGAGCTGGCGAAGGAGCATGGCTTCAGCGTCGATGTGAAGGGCTTCGAGGAGGCCTTCCAGAAACATCAGGAGATAAGCCGTGCAGGTGCCGAGCAGCAGTTCAAGGGCGGTCTTGCCGACCACAGCGAGGCGACCACCGCGCTTCATACCGCGACGCACCTTCTGCACAAGGCCCTCTCCGTGGTCCTGGGCGGCTATGTCAAGCAGCTGGGAAGCAACATCACCGCAGAGCGTCTGCGCTTCGACTTCAACTGCCCCAGGCCGATGACCAAGGAGGAGATCCGCCAGGTCGAGGACCTGGTCAACGAGCAGATCCAGAAGGACCTTCCCGTCACGATCGACGTGATGAGCGTCGACGAGGCCAAGGCTCTCGGCGCCGCCGCCCAGTTCGACGCCAAGTACGGCGAGAAGGTCAAGGTCTACTCCATCGGCGACTTCTCCAAGGAGGTCTGCGGGGGACCCCATGTCGAGCACACCGGAACCATGGGACATTTCCGCATCGTGAAGGAGCAGTCCTCCAGCGCCGGTGTTAGACGCATCAAGGCGGTCCTGGAGAAATAGCAGGACACACACGAATGATTGTCTACAGGGGCGCATCCGGACAGGGTGCGCCCCTGCCGTATCTTCTCTCCTATGCACGTTTGTAGCCGTAATCGAGGATTATCTGGTATGCAGGGGCATGGAGAGAATGAAGACGATACTGAAGAGCGGGGTGCGCAGCATCAACCTCGTCGCCCCTGATCCCCGCTGCAGCGAGGGTTTCAGGAAGGAGCTTGCCGCAAGCGGGATCAGAGGACTGGTCATAGAGCAGTCACCACGAAGACGTGACGAGAAGTCATGGTGCGATCTCGTGGTGTTCAGCCGCCGGGACCGCGACCTGATCGTGTCCCACATGCTCCTGTCCAGGGTGATCATGACCACAGGTCTTGCCGGGGATGTCGCAAGGGCGGTCTATGGCGAGATGTGCGCAGCCGCGCCGGACCCGATTGCCCTGAAGCCTCTGATGAGGCGCCACAGGATAGGAACGTTCTACCGTACACGCGAGATAGTCGCCGCCTTCGCCTCATGCGGCCTGTTCCTGCCGCTTGACGGGGATGATGGCAGAGTGCGCCTCATCCCGTATTTCTATGACGGGAGTGACGAGAGGGTGCTGGCAGCCCGCCATCTCATGGAGCTGGGCTATTCGACGAGGCTGGAGGGGGACGTGTTCAAGGCGACGCTAGGTACATCGTCCCTGACCGTCGGCTTCGACATCGACAGCATCAACCTCCGCCACAGGACTGGCGACAAGGTGATGATCCATCCTTCAAGCCCCGTGATCAACTTCTCACGCATACGCACATACACTCTGGACTCGTTCCTTTCGGCCAGAAGGCTGGTTTGACCCGTACCGGCATCTCCATTCCGGCAAAGGTGGTTCATGACGACCCTGAATTCCGGCGTATCGGGCAGTGGTGTATCACAATGACCCGATTGGAGTCCATGTAGGTGCGCCGGAACACGAGGCTTTGGATGCAAGTCCTTGTCCTGCAATGACTTGTCCCGTCTGGCACGCTCAATGCAGATATGATGGCACAGATACTTGAGAACAATCAGGAGGCCGGATATGGCAAAGGATATTGCAGGATACACGGACAGACAGATGATGAAGGACTTCGACAGGATGCTCGACTCCTTCTTCGGACATGCGGACAGGATGCCCAGCGTGGACATCAGGCAGGACAGGGATTCCTACGTGGTGAGGGCCCGGGTGGCGGGGTACAGGCCGGACGAGCTCAATGCGTACGTCGAGGACCACGTGCTGCACATCGTGGGACGCAGGGCCGATGAGGAGAAGGGAAACAGGAAGTACATCACCCGCGAACGCAGATGCGAGAGCTTCGAGAGGAGCTTCACGCTGCCCGAGGACGCCGACGAGCAGAGGCTGGAGGCGAGCTGCAGGAAGGGTGTGCTGGAGCTGGTGGTCCCGAAGAAGGCGAAGGCCGAGCCCAGAAGGATAGAGGTGAAGGTCAACTGAGACCTGTGATGATAGGAGGATAGGCAAGATGAGATACTATTACACGAGCGACCCGTTCAACGGGCTCTTCGACGATCTTTTCGGAAGCTGGAGCGACAGCGGTAGGAGGTTTCCTCCTGTGGACCTGTACGAGACGGACAAGGCGTACGTGATCGAGATGGAGGTGGCCGGATACGGCGAGGACGAGGTGAGGCTGCATGTGGACAGGCACGTCCTTGAGATCTCGAGCGAGGGGGTGAAGGAGGCCGAGGACAGGAGCTATCTGACCCACGAGATCCACACGCCGGCGTTCAGGAGGAGCTTCAGCCTGCCGGAGAACGTCGACGAGGGGGCGATAGAGGCGTCGTACGACAACGGAATGCTGGTCGTCACGATTCCCAAGAAGGCCGAGGCGCAGGCGAGGAGGATAGAGGTGAGGATCGCCTCTCCAGCCGAAGGCGAAAAGGCCTGATGAAGGAAGACATATGAGGAGATCCGTCCGGGAGGGGCTGCCCACACACGGCCATCCGGATGGATTGATGGATGCGGGATGCCGCCGGGGAACCTGGGAGAGAGGAATCCGGCGGCATCTTCGTGTCTTCAGGGGCTGAAGAGTAAACGCGCGTGGTTTATCGAATGGAATCTGGTAAGCTGGAATGCGGGTGTACGGACATGACAAGAAGACTGAATATTCGGTCCTCGTCTAGAGGCAATCATGCCTTCTGTCCTTCGGGTAATCGGAGGACAGAAGATTCCCTCCCGGTGAGGGGAAGTACCCGGCTCACATTTCAAAACCTTTGTCGACGAGCTTGTGGATCAGTTTTTTCAGCTCTTCTTTCGAATCGAGTGCGGAGGATGCATATTCCTCCTGATTGTCGTGAAACAGCTGCTGTACCGGAACATCCAGTGCCAGGGATATCTTCTCGATGGTGGTGAGGGTGGGGTTCCTGCGACCTGACTCGATGTCGCCGATCATTCCCGGAGACAGGTCGGCAAGTTCTGCAAGCATCACCTGGGTAAGGCCTTTCTGCTTCCTTATCGCCTTGAGGTTCTCGATGAATATCTCGCTTGCAAGTCGCATAGGAGAATTATAGGAAAAGTCGCCATGTCTTTTACTTCACTATAGCGAGTGTACACGCTATAATTGCCATCGCAGGATTTTTCTCGGAGTGTTTTGACTTCCGCTGCAGACAACAGCGGAGCCTTCCTGCTCCGAGGTGGGCTGTGAAGAGGAGAGATGAGATGATTTCAAGATCGGTCAGGAGGATTGCCGTCGTCATCGGGCTTTCATTGATGCTGTTCGCCATGACGGCCTGCGAAGAGAAGATCGAACAGCCGCCACAGGGTACACCCGAGCCGCCTCAGGAGACCGTGGTCGAGAATAGATACCCTGATTGGGCGATCGGGAACTTCAAGGGATCCGTTGGCATCGACATGCCGGTCCTGATGGAGCTGTTCCTCACATCGGATGGAAAGACGGTGAGGATATTCTCGTTCATGGCTGGAGTCTTCGTCGGGGAGTCTGGCGTAATCGATATATCGAGTGCAGAACTCAGGCTTGAGAACGATTCCGTCCTGACGATCGTCTCGACGGATCAGGGGACTGGAGTAGTCGGCAATATGGTTCTGACCAGAATCGAGGGCGGATTGCATGTGATGTTCTCATCGCCTGAAGAGAGCCTCGAGGTTTCAGGAGATCTCCTTGCGACGGACGAGCCTGCGCCGAACCCCGTCCAGCGAATCGAGATAGACGGTAAAGATGGAGAAAACGCAATTTATGTGGATGTGGGTGAAGAGCGTACTCTGACATACACCATATACCCGGAGGATGCGGATCCGGCCGAGTTCATCTGGGAATCAAGCTATCCTGACGAGATTGACATCGACAAGACGACCGGTCAGCTTGATGTGCAGGGCGATATACTTGATTCGGTTTTGATCACAGTCAAAGGAACCGGAATACTCGCCAATATAGAGGACTCATGCACTGTCTACATCTGCAAACCGATCGAGAGCATCGAGCTCACATGCACAGGTGAGAACAGAAGTCTTCATATAGGTCAGACGCTTGCGTTCTTCTCCTCTGCCTCTCCTTCCGGTTCCTTTAGCGCCTACTACGAATGGAATTCATCCGATAGCGCGGTCGTCACCATAGACGAAAGCGGAAACGCAGAAGCTGTGGGAGAGGGGAAGGCCACGATAACGGTCACTGCCAGAGGAGTCACATCTGATGGGCTTGAAATCGAGGTCATCGGCATAGATTCGGTCACGCTATCGGAGTCTCAGCATGAAATGCAGCTGGGCGAGACATTCCAGCTGGATGCGACGGTCGATCCCGATTACGGATACGACAAGAGCAGAATCACATGGACGAGCGACAATCCGGATGTCGCCAAGGTGGAGAACGGCCTTGTGACAGCTTTGGCGGAGGGAACGGCGAACATCACCGCAACAGCGGATGGTGTGGAATCCCAGGCCTGCAGGATCACGGTGCTTGATCCATATGTCCAGCTTCCTGTCGATTCATTCCATGCGCCTGAGTGGATCGTGGGCGAGTATGTCTCGGATTTGCCTAGGCAGTATGAGATCCAGGGGGTCCGGGAGCCGGTGGAAATGACACAATACCTTTCGGTCACCGACAATGGTCTGCAGAATCTGGTCGACTGTGGTGATGCTCTCTATGACCACCTGGCTTACGGAAAGTCCGGCTTCACGATCACGAAGCAGGAGGCGAATACCACAAAATGGAACATACACTATGAGTGGGAACGTTCTAACATGAAGACAATCAAGGGAGAGATCCGGATGAGTCTGTCCAATGACGTTGTGACAATGGATATCGAAGACAACGTCGGCTTTGAAGAGTCGTTCGAGTTCATGGAGAAAGCGGTCCCCGAAAAGCCGATCCTGAGCGAGAGTGACCTCTATGTCATAAACTGGTGCAGTTATCTTTCTACCGTCGTTGAAGAACGGCCATTGCCGGAAGGTGTGAGCGAAACATCGCCAGATGTATATACGTTATCGGGATACGAGATGCGGGTTTCTCCTGATGATGTGTTCACCGTGGACGGGACGGTATGCACCAACATGATGAATTCGTATTATGACGTGGTCATAGACGGACATGACGTCGAATGGCATGCAGGCTCCATCGATATCATTCCGGATAATCCGGTGCAGCTGTTTTCCTACGTGTATGATGGAATGAATCTGCAGCTTCCCGTGTTGTGGACGAGTTGAGGACAGCACTGCCCCATCAACCTGATGATATCCGCCACCGGTCCCATATGCCGGTGGCGATGTGCTTTCAGCGCCCTGTTGCGTCAGATCTTGAAGAGTCCGTCATGCACTTGATGTGAAAGCCTACGCATCACCTCGTCGGCATGCTCGCCCAGTAAAGGTCGTATGTCTTCAGGGCCTTTCTGAAGTCATCCAGCAAGATATCGTCGTCACAGATGAACGTGACGGTCTTCTGTGCCGTCGGCCTGATCGAGAACAGGTTCTCGCTGAACGTGCCTCTGAGGTCTCCTGCATCGAGATAAACCTGGAATGCAGGATAGGTGCAGCTGACGGTACAGGTGAAGTTCCGTCCCGTCTTCACGACATCCACCTTGAGCTGTGGATCGACGAAGCGGCATCTCTTGGGCTCCTCCAGGAGCACCAGGTCCTCGCGGTAGATGTCCGGAGTGGAGAGCTTGACGTAGGCGAACGCCTCTGCAGGATTCCTTATGAACGACGAGTATTCCGTACGGCAGATGTCGGTCAGCGAGCGTGGAGGAAGCACCTTCCTGAACACCTGCATCTTCAGCTTGTCGCCATGGAAGGAGGAGAACTTCAGCGAGACCTTGACCTCCTGCTCCCCGCTGCTGTCGTTCAGGGCCATGACCGTCACGTAGCCATCCTTCCTGAGGCAGACGGTGGTTATCGGGGCAAAGATGTTCCTCATCTGGTACATCAGCATCTTCCACTTGCCGCTGTGCTCGATGGCACTCTCGTCGGCTGCCGGGTAGCTTGATGTCAGCGCCTTGATGAACAGCCCCATGCATCTGGACCCATGGCTCCTGTAGCGGTCCACCATCGACGATATGGTCTCCGCCTGCACCAGCTGGGACAGGTAGATCATCTTCTCCAGACTGTCCGGGAAGCGGTAGTGCACGAGTATCGAGGAGACTATCAGGGAGAAGGCCCCATGCATGCTCTGATGCTTCATCATGCTGTCGGTCGCGATGTTCAGCTCCCCGTCCTCGCAGTACCGCCTGACCGTCGTGAGCGATGGGATGGAGGGGAACGAGAACGACGATACGAACCTGGGTACGTCGTCACCATCCCTTTCAAGCGTCTCCAGAGTGGAGTTGTCCTGACTGTATGAAAGACCGTATGAGACGGACTCATGCGTCCTCACCGTCGTCACGGTCTCCTCTATGCCGGAGTGCGGCACATAGACGAGCGAGGGGGCAAGCCTGCGCATCGCATTCTCTACGACTCCGTTGTTCAGCCGGTCGTATTCGACCATCCCTCTGGAATCCAGGTCGGGAAGTGCAGGCGAGCCACCGCCACACATCAGCACGATGGACGGATGGCTCTTGAGACGGAGTATCTGGTATTCGAGCTCCTGTTCGACCTCTGTCCTGAACTCCTGCGTCTGCGGATACCTGGCCTCGTCGAACATGAAGTCCTGCCAGACCATGAGACCGAGCCTGTCGCAGCTGTCGTAGAACACCTCGCTCTCGTAGGCGCTGGAGCAGTGGACACGCACGGCGTTGAATCCGACCTGGAGAGCGCTCTGCAGCGCCCTTATGCATCTGGTCGGGCTGATCGTAGAGGCCAGCAGGTCCAGTCCCGTCCATACGACCCCCTTCACGAAGACGGGACAGTCGTTCACGTACAGCGTGAACCGGCGCCCATGCTCATCGGGGGAATTGTCCAGATGTACCGTCCTGAAGGCTATCATGCGCTTGTCGCTATGCGATGCGAACGAGATGTCCATGGGATACAGGTGCTGGCCGCCGAGACCTGCGGGGTACCAGCGTGCCACATCCTCTTCGGGAATCGTGAACGTGAACGAGTAGTATCCGTTGCCAGGTGTCACGTGCGTGACCGTGCACTCGCTTCTGAGCGCTATGCTTACGTTGAAGTCGACGTCGCATTCCCTGAACACGTCGGCGGTGATCTCCACCTTCATGATCCAGTTGTGGTCCACAAGGCGCGGGATGCAGTTCCAGCTCTTCACGATGAGCGTGTCATCGACCACCAGCCTGACCGGTTCGTATATTCCGACAGGAGTTATGGAGTAGGGGCCGAAGTGTCGTGCACACTTGCGTACCAGGGCCTGGCGCGGCAGGGATGGCGAGAGGTCCTGCCTCCTGTCGAGCTCCTTCTCGAGCGGGTCGAAGACGATCTGGATGGTGTTCTCGCCATCCTCAAGGGCCGGGGTGACGTCGAACATGTAGCGGGCGAAGGCGTTCGACATGCGCCCAATCGACCTTCCGTTCACCATGACGGTGGCGAACGTGTCCACCGACGAAAGCACGAGCGTGCATACGTCGGATGGCCTTCTGCCGACTGTGAAGGTGTTCGACACGGACCATCTGCAGCAGGATATGAAACGGCTCGAGAGCGCGTTCTCGCCCTTGCAGGGATCGGCTATGAAGCCGCCTGCCTGGAGGGCGCTGTGAATGTCGAACGGCAATGTGACCTCCACCTGTCTTCCGCACAATGACGGGCAGTGGAGTCTGAGGATATCTTCATCCAGGCACCTGAGAGTCCAGGAGCCTTCAAGCACTATTGTCTCCATGACATGAAGTATAACAGGGGAAGACAGTTAGGAACAAAGAAAAATCGGCCTGGAAGTCTGACCATATCCCGCAACCTTGACTGCCATTTGTCGTGAAGATAACATCAAGACGTAAAGAGGCTCCGCCGATGAACGGTAGCCTCAGATCATCAGATCGACATAAGCCGCCTATGGACCGGGTATACAAAACGATACGAACCCAGATAATAGCAGCAAGACATCAGGTCTATCAAAGAACCGGCAAGAGGACACCATCCTCTACAGGGAGGAGATGAATTGCCGTATCAATCGTGTTCTTGACTGCCATTTGCCGTGAAGATAAGATTAAGATGTAAAGAGGCACTGCCGATGAACGGTAGCCTCATCCAATTCAAGCGAATAAGCCGTCTTGGTTGAAGCAGGGCGGCTTATCTTATAACCGAAACAACAAGCGTGATAATCGCGATCACGATCATCAGAGTCTCATAGTCGCTCATAGGACATCACCTCCTTCATCATCTTTCGACAAGTCGGGAAGCAACGCCTCCCGACATCCGTCTACCGAACTCTTCGAGAGGCTACCGTCCACCGTTATGGCAGTGCCTGAGGCAGTATAGCAGAAGCGTCATGGGAGAGGCAATGAACGCATTTACCGAGCGTGATGCATGGCTGTGTCCCATTTCCCCTTTTCCTGTTACAATTCCAGGCATGAGAGATGGATACATAAAGGTCGGCTCTGTGAGCCCTCATGTCATAGTCGCAGACACGGTCTCCAATGCCTGCAGGATCGTAGAACTTGTCCGACAGGCGGAGGGGAAGGGCGTCAAGGTGCTTGTCTTCCCGGAGCTGAGCCTCACCGGCTATACGCTTGGGGACCTGGTGTTCTCACCTGATCTCCTGCAGGGTGCCCTCAGGGCTCTGGAGAAGGTGTGCGAGGAGACACGGGAGCTGGATGCGCTGGCAGTGGTCGGCCTCCCGCTCCAGGACCGCGGCAAGCTGTACAACACCGCCGCCGTCATCCATCATGGCCGCGTCCTTGCATTCGTGCCGAAGACGAACATCCCCTCCTATGGCGAGTTCTACGAAGGCCGCTGGTACGAGGGCGCCTTCGATGGCATCAGGACGGTGAGGTTCGCCGACTACGACGTGCCGTTCGGCCGCGACATCATCATCCGCACTCCGCTTCCTTCGTCGTTCGCCTTGGCCGTGGAGCTGTGCGAGGACCTGTGGGTGCCGCAGAGTCCTTCCGTCTCCCACGCCATGGCCGGGGCCACCGTCATCGCCAACCTCTCTGCAAGCGACGAGCTGATCGGCAAGGACGACTACAGAAGGGACCTTGTGATGTTGCACAGCGCCCGGCTGATGTGCGGCTACATATATTCCAATGCAGGAGAAGGCGAGAGCAGCACCGACATGGTGTTCGCCGGTCACAGCATGATCGCCGAGGACGGCACCGTGCTCGCCGAGCAGATGCTTGCAGGGGAACGCATTCTCGTCAGCGAGATCGACACCTCGTACATCGCCAGCGAGAGGATGAAGCACACGACCTTCACAAGTACAGACGTCGGCTCCCATATGGAAGTATGGACCCGGTTCGACGAGTGCGAGACATACCTTACGCGTACATACCCCCGCTTCCCGTTCGTGCCGCATGACGAAGGCGAGGTGGCGAAGAGGGCCGAAAGGATAGTCACGCTGCAGGCGCTGGGACTGAAGAAGCGTCTTGAGCACACCCGCTCTAAAGGAGCGGTCGTAGGGCTTTCCGGAGGTCTGGATTCGACCCTGGCGCTTCTTGTGACGGTCAGGGCCTTCGACATGCTGTCGCGCGACAGAAAGGACATTCTCGCCATCACGATGCCCTGCTTCGGCACCACGAAGCGCACCAGGAGCAATGCGGAGATCCTGGCCACGGCGCTCGGCGTCTCGTTCGAGGAGGTCGACATAACCGCATCCGTGAGAAGCCATTTCAAGGACATCGGGCAGAAGGAGGATGTGTACGACGTCACCTTCGAGAACGCGCAGGCCAGGGAGCGTACCCAAGTCCTCATGGACAAGGCCAACATGACGGGATCGCTTGTAATCGGTACGGGGGACCTGTCCGAGCTTGCGCTTGGCTGGGCGACCTACAACGGCGACCATATGAGCATGTACGCGGTGAACGCCTCCGTTCCCAAGACCCTGGTGAGACATCTGGTGCACTGGTTCGCTTCGTGCGATGCCTCCTGCCACGACGTGCTTGAGGACATCCTCGACACCCCGGTTTCGCCGGAGCTGCTTCCCGCCAACGCGGACGGAACCATAGCACAGGTCACCGAGGACCTGGTCGGGCCGTATGAGCTTCACGACTTCTTCCTGTACTACTTCGTGCGTGCGTCGTTCACCAGGGAGAAGATAATGAGAATCGCCTACAGGACGTTCGAGGGGGTCTACGACAGGGCTGTGGTCGACAGGTGGCTGGACAACTTCTTCCGGCGCTTCTTCAGCCAGCAGTTCAAGCGCTCCTGCCTGCCTGACGGTCCCAAGGTCGGCTCCGTGACGCTTTCCCCGCGTTCGGACTGGAGGATGCCCTCCGACGCCTCCTCAGCACTCTGGAGGTAGCGTCAGGACCATGATGTCGAGATCCAGATGGCTGCCGTCCCTAAGCCTGAATGCGTCGGGAATGGTTCCACATCTTCTGAAACCGTACTTCCGATAGAGGCCTTCCGCCTTCGTGTTCCCGCTGACGACCTCCAGCTCGATCTGGGCATAGCCCATGTCCCTCGCCTGGGCGATTGCCGTGTCCAGCAGTGCAGAGCCTATGCCTTTCGACTGCCATTTCCGGGCTATTGAGATGGATAGCGATGCCCTGTGTCCCGTCTTGCAGCCGCCGCCTGCCGCACTTAGGTCGCACAGGCCGACGATTATGCCGTCCACGAATGCACCGATGAACAGCGACGATGCGTCTTCAAGCCTTCTTCTGATGAATGCACTCTCTTCTTCGGGCGTGAACGTGAACTCGTCCGGGTAGCGGGCGAGGAACACGGATTCACCATAGATCCTCTTCATGAGACCGATTGTCGGTATGGCATCATCTGCAACGAGACTCCTGATGATGAGCATGGTGCCGTCCTGAAGTTCAGTGTCCGTTCTTGCGCCTTCATGAAGATGATCATATCACACAGGTACGGCTGTCTCAACATCTGCGAATCTGATAGACTGGAGTGGTGATGAAAGTGACATTCCTCGGAACGGGGACGAGCCATGGGATTCCCGTGATCGGCTGCCATTGCGACGTGTGCATGAGCGGCAACCCCAGAGACAAGAGATACAGGTCCGCCATCATGGTGGAGGAGAACGGATCGAGGATCGTGGTCGACACCGGCTACGAGTTCCGTCTCCAGATGCTCAGGGAGGGTGTGGACAATGTCGATGCAGTCCTGTACACCCATTCGCATTCGGACCATCTTTCCGGCATAGACGACCTGAGGGTGTTCTCGCAGAAGCGGAACATGACGATATATTCCAACCGTCCGACTCTTGAGTACATAGAGAAGCACTACAGCTACGCATTCGACACACATGGCTTTCCCGGAACGCCGCATCTGAGCGCAGTGGAGCTCGAACCTTTGAAGGAGGTCGAGATAGCAGGCATCAGGGTGATGCCTCTTCCCGTGGAGCATGGGCGTGTGACACATATGCCCATATACGGCTACAGGTTCGGCTCCTTTGCATACATCACCGACTGCACGTTCATTGCGGACGAGGTGTATGAAGCCCTTCGCGGGGTCGAGACGCTGGCGATCGGTGCCCTTCGCGGGCGTGTCCATGGGGCCCACTTCTCGTTCGAGGAGGCCCATGAAGCTGGACGCAGGATAGGGGCAAGGCGCATCTATTTCACCCATATCAACCATGAGACATGCTATGATGAGATAGATTCGCTCTACGATGATGCATGGTCGGCCTACGACGGGCTGAAGCTGGAGGTCAACTGAATGGCAGGCGACGATCTTTTCACTGCGGACGAGCTCGACCAGGAGAAGCTGGCTTCCCAGGTACGCGAGGCAAATGGGAAGACAGATGCGGACAAGGAGCCGGTCAAGGCGGTGCAGGAAGCGCCGCTGACCGGAAGGAAGCTGTACATCGTCGACGGCTATTCGCTCATATACCGCAGCTATTTCGCGTTTCTCACCCATCCGCTGACGGACGGGCAGGGGAACAACATATCGGCGTTCTTCGGCTTCTTCAACACCGTGTTCATGCTGATCCGCGAGTACGAGTTCGACTACTTCGTGATTGCCATGGACAGCAGGGGTCCCACGTTCAGGCACCGGATGTACCCCGAGTACAAGGCCAACAGGGAGGCCGCTCCGCAGGACCTGCATGCCCAGGTGCCGCTGATCATGGATGCACTCGAGAAGCTCAACATCCCATATATCGCAAGGGAGGGCTATGAGGCGGACGACCTGATCGCCACGCTTGCATCGAACGCCTCCAGAATTGGCATAGAGACCGTCATGGTCACCGGCGACAAGGACCTTCTCCAGCTGGTGGACGACAGGGTGAAGGCCTTGAGGCCCCCGAAGAAGAACCAGCCCAGGTACACGCTGTTCGGCACAGACGAGGTCTTCCAGGAGTTCGGCATCCGCCCGTCACAGATCGTCGACTATCTGTCCATCCTTGGCGACTCTTCCGACAACGTGCCCGGCGTCAAGGGCATAGGCGAGAAGGGTGCCGTGAAGCTGCTGGAGGAATACGTCTCCCTCGACGGGATCTACAGGCATCTCGATTCTCTATCCAAGGGACTGAAGGCGAAGCTGGAGGAGGGGCGCGAGAGCGCATACCTGTCGAAGCGGCTGGTCGAGCTGAAGAGCGACGTGTTCACCCTGGAGACCTTCGACCGTCCCGACTTCCTCGTCAGCACGATCGACTACCAGGGTGCCGTGGACGTGTTCAGACGACATAACTGCATGTCGCTTGCCAAGACGGCGTCCGCCATGGCAACGAAGGAAGGCGGTGGTACTCATGAAGCGAAGACGGACCAGACGCATCCCGACGACAAAGATGGAGGAGCGATGGCGGACGTCACCAAGGACGAGAGCCTTCTCGGACTTGGGGATTACGCGCTGCTGACCGACGTGAAGACAATAGCCGCCTACTTCGAGGAGGCACGCCGCAGCGGAGGCGTCATCGCGTTCGACACCGAGACGACGGGACTCGATCCCAGGGAGAGCACGCTGGTCGGCTTCTCCTTCTGCTATGCGAGGAAAAAGGCGTTCTACTGTCCGTTGACGGCCCAGGGGAAGGAGTATCTGGACAGGGCTGACGTCGTCTCGCTGTTCAACGACTGGTTCTCCTGTGGAAAGCTGCGCATCGTCGGACAGAACCTCAAGTTCGACCTGCAGGTCCTCAGGAGCATGGGCGTGGACGGCTTCCAGATCGAGGCCGACACCATGATCTATGCATGGCTGCTGGACTCTTCCGCCCCTTCATACAATCTGGAGGCGCTTGCTCTGCGCTATCTGGCATACGAGGCGATTCCGTTCGACGACATCGTTCCAAAGGGACAGGACTTCTCGGCCGTCGACGTCGAAACCGCCTGCCGATATTCGGCTGAGGACAGCGACCTTGCATACAGACTGTACCTGCATCTGGGCGCCGAGCTTGGCAAGCGTGACCTGATGAAGGTCTTCAGTACATATGAAAGGCCTCTGATCCCGATACTTGCCGACATGGAGGATGCCGGTGTCATGCTCGACGCCGCGTTCATGAAGGAACTGGATGGCAGACTGTCGGCCAGACAGGAGGAGTACGAGGCCCGCATAAAGGCCGAAGCCGGGCATGAGTTCAATGTGAACTCCACACAGCAGCTTGCCCATGTGCTGTTCGAGGAGCTTGGCCTGCACGCCGGAAAGCGTACGCAGCGCGGCTATTCCACCGCGACCGATACGCTGGAGACGCTCAGAGGTGAGCATCCGATCATCGACGACATCCTGGGCTACCGTGCCGTGACCAAGCTGCTGAGCACTTATGTCGACACTCTTCCCATGATGTGTGACAGGGAAGGGCGCATACACACCTCGTTCCTCCAGACCGGGACCGCGACCGGCAGGCTCTCCAGCAGGAATCCCAATCTGCAGAACATCCCGATAAGAAGCGAGGACGGCCGCATGATAAGACTGGCCTTCATCGCATCGCCCGGCTGCAGGTTCCTGTCCGCGGACTATTCGCAGATCGAGCTGGTCGTGCTAGCCCATGTCTCCGGCGACACGGAGCTCAGGAGGGCCTTCATCGAAGGCGGCGATGTCCACAGGTATACGGCGAGCCTCATCTTCGACAAGGACGTCGACGAGATAGAGGCCGGAGAGAGGCGGATAGCCAAGACGATCAACTTCGGCATCATGTACGGGATGTCGCCTTTCAGACTCTCCAACGAGCTGGGCATCTCCCGCGCGGATGCGAAGACGTTCATCGACCGCTACTTCGAGCGCTACGGACAGGTCCGGACCTATGTCGACGCGGTCGTGAAGGGAGCGGAGGAGAAGGGCTTCGTCTCCACGCTGGGCGGTCATTTACGCAGCGTGCCTGGAATCAACAGCAGGAACAAGACGGTCAAGGCGGCCGCGGAGCGTGTGGCGCTGAACACCATAATCCAGGGCTCGGCTGCAGAGCTGATGAAGAAGGCGATGGCGTCAATCGCCAATGCGCTGAAGGAGGGCGGCTACAGGACCCGCATGCTGCTTCAGGTGCATGACGAGCTCATCTTCGAGGTTCCGGATGACGAGCTGGATGACATACGGCAGCTCGTGAGACGTCTGATGGAGGGGGTGGAGACGCTCTCCGTGCCGCTTCGTGTCGGCATAGAGGACTCCGTCCGCTGGGGGGATATGCACTGATATGGTCACAGGACTTGTCGGAAAGAGCTGTGCAGGCAAGGACATCGCGGCGGACTATTTCGCATCGAAGGGGATCGCGGTGGTCGATGTGGATGCGCTGGGGCACGAGGCCCTGGCGGCGAATGTCGACAGGATCGTCGAGGCATTCGGCCACGAGGTCCTGGATGGAAACGGTGCCGTGGACAGGAAGAGGCTGGGTGCCATGGTGTTTTCCGACAAGGACAGGCTGGAGAGGCTTGATGGCATAAGCCATCCCTGGATGAGGGAGCGCGTGGTCTCCTTCGTCGCCGCGCATCCCGTGTGCATGATAAACTGCGCCCTTCTGGAGAAGATGGACCTGGTCGGCCTGTGTGACGAGATACTCTTCTTCCATGCCCCGCTTGAGGTCAGGACCAGGAGGGCCATGAAGAGGGACGGCATCAGCCAGGAGACCTTCCTCATGAGGGACCGCAGCCAGAAGGACATCGGGAGCACCCTCTTCGAATGTGGAAAGAGGGTCGTCACCATTCTCAACGACAGCGATCTGGAACATCTTTATCGACAACTGGAATTCTATTATGATACACTGATAGGTAGAGGTTACGTTCATGGGTAAGTCGACTCGTATTGTTTTGTTGAGCGTCACGGCCGTCCTGGCCATAGCAGTCTTCCTCGTCCTGTGGACGGTACGACCCGGCAGCGACAGCGCGCTGCTCGAGCAGGCACGCTCAAGACAGACCCAGGGTCTTGTCGATGTGACCGGTGAGGTCGACTACGACGTGATCGCGGACGAGCTCATGGCCGACGAGGACTTCATGAACATGGTCGCCTCCGCAGTGGACGTCGACCAGGAGGCGGCTGTGGACGACGAGACCGTCCGCAGGATCGCCGACGAGGCCATACAGGCCTATGTCGATGCGAACATGGACGAGCTGTATGCGATCGTCGACGGACGCATCCAGGCATATGTGGATGAAAACATGGATGTGCTCGACTCCATGATCGATACCGCGATCCAGGACTACGTCGATGCCAACTACGACACGCTCATGTCCCTCATAGCCCAGCAGGTCGCGCTCGAGAGCGTCGACGAGGCCGCCCTCGCCGATGCGCTTGTCGAGCCTGTCAGCCAGAAGATCCTTGCCGATGTCCAGGCATACGTGGACACGATCGACGTCGAGGCCATAGTCGCCGGCATAGAGGAGCAGGTCGAGACCTATGTCCAGTCCGTCTTCGCCCAGGCTAACGCCTACACCGATGAGCAGGTTGCATCCATCAGGGATGCGGTCATGGACAGCGACGAGGTCCGCAGTCTCGTGGACGGCCTGGAGAAGCGCATCCTCGACGAGGTCGACTCGCGCATAGAGGACAGCGCCATGAGAAGGGTCGTGTCCATCCCCGACTTCGAGGCGAGCCCGGTCGTGACCAGCGAGGACGACTACTCCTCTGTCAGGGAGGCCGAGAGGCAGGGAGCGATCCAGAGCCTGCTGAACGCGCTTTCGAACTGATCCTTCAGAAAACCATAAGTGAATGCAAAGTGGCCGTCCGTGAGGGCGGCCATCGTCATGTCTTGGGAGGTGTCAGACCTTCGGGTACCTTCTCTTTCCGCCATCCAGCGTCGAGAAGACGTAGTATCCGTCCTCTTCGCCGACGAGATGGTCCTTCGTGAGTATGACCTTTCCTCCGCCCTCCGGCAGGTCGATGGTGTACTGGGGCATGGCAAGACCGGACAGGCGCCTTCTCAGCTCCTGCTCGATCTCGAGGCCCCTGGCAACCGGCACCCTCAGGTGCGCCGTTCCTCCGACCAGGTCGCATTGGAAGAGGTAGTACGGCTTTATCCTGCTGTACAGGAGCCGTACGCACAGGTCCTCGAGTATGTCGGCATCATCGTTCACGCCCCTGAGAAGGACGCTCTGGTTGAAGGCGGGGATTCCCAGGGCCAGGAAACGTCCGACCGCCCGGATGCTCTCGTCTGTGAGCTCGCGCGGATGGTTGAACTGCGTCAGCAGGAGGAAGGGCCCTCCATGGTCATGTCTTGCGATGATCTCCATCAGTTCGTCGTCGAAGCGGGAGGGACAGCTTGCAACGGCTCTGGTGCACAGACGTATGACCAGGTCCTCTCTGCATGACCTGAGCGTGGAGAAGAGTCTGTCCAGCTTTGCATTGGAGAGCGTGAACAGATCCCCACCGGTCAGCAACAGCTCGTATATCTCCCGGTGTCCGGCAAGGTACTCTGCGGCCCTGTCGATCTCCTCGTCGCCTATGGGACCCGTGTCGGTTCCGGTGAAGCGGCGCCTGAAACAATGGCGGCAGTATGAGAAGCAGCGGTCGGTCGTCAGGAGCGCGGCCCTGTGGCCGTAGCGGTGTATCAGACGTCCGGTGACCGAATGGTCCACCTCCGCAAGAGGGTCCAGGGAGTCGTCGATGTCGCATTCCATGCACTGGGGCACGAACTGGCGCCTTATCGGGTCGTCCTCCTCGTCCTGCATGAGATCTGCCAGATGGTCGGATATCAGCAGGGGGAGCGAGGAGGGCGAGTCGAACCACTTCGCCTCGTCGGCTGTCAGATGTATCCGTTCTTCAAGAGCGCTGCGTGATGAGATCATTTTCTTCGTCGTATGTCCGGCCGGAAGTGCCGCACCGTATGCCGCACCCGCCATAGAGCTTATAGCGCTTCTTCGTCACTGAGGTCAATGCGATTCTTCCATCCGCTCGTATGCGATGCGCGGGCTTCCGTCGTCGGTGTATATGGTTCCGGCTTTCCTGAAGCCGTTCTTCTCCAGCAGATGTCTCATGATCACGTTCTTCTCGTGGGTGTCTATTCGTATGTAGCGGCAGAAGGCGCATGTGTAGTCGAGCGCGGCGGCAAGGAGGCCCGAGATCGTTCCGTCCTGCGCTATGCGGTGGATCACCGCATATGGTTCGTCGTACATCCACCCGCCGTTCTCTATTACGTGATACGTGTGGTCGTCCTCCAGTGCCATGTAGAAAGTGCCATGGATGATGCCGTCCTCGCCGAGCACCTTGTAAGTGCAGCCTTTCGCGATGCACCGCTCTACCAGAATGCGCTGCGGATAGCCGTTCGTCCACTGTCCGTCGTTGCCGCTTTCGCGCATGATTCTCCGGGCCTTGGCGAATATGTCCATCAGCACATCGACATCATCTGCATTTGCTCTTTCAATTTCCATGGACACCATCTTATACTTTATCCTGTGGATGCTGTAGTCATCCCAGGGAAAAAGGTGTAGCGGAGGTGAATCATGAAATATGTGAACATAGAGCTCGGAAGAAGGGAGGTGCGCGTCAACAGCGCGACCTTGAAGGACGGGCGGCTTGATGTAAGATGCTGTGCGCGCTCCAGAATGGATGCCGTATATGTAAATGGGAGCTTCTGCATCGATACGGACGGAATCGTCGCCACGGCGGTGAAGGGTCTTCGCGAGGCGGGCCAGGTCGATGCCGTGACGCT
Organism: uncultured Spirochaetales bacterium; assembly: GCA_944388965.1. Taxonomy (GTDB): domain Bacteria; phylum Spirochaetota; class Spirochaetia; order Sphaerochaetales; family Sphaerochaetaceae; genus Bullifex. The sequence continues at coordinate 96,627 of CALXKL010000001.1, forward strand.
GACGGGCTTCACCGGAGCCCTGGTCGTCCTGGGTGAGAACGGGCAGATGCTCATGCCGTGCCGTGCGCTCTCCGATCCACTGTTCGACAACGTGGAGGGCGCCCCCGATGAAAGACGCCTGTTTGACGAGGGCGGTCTGGTTCCGGATTCCCGTAGCGCCCTGTACCAGCTGCTGGCCATAAGGAAGGAGGAGGCTCCACTGTTCGAGCGCGCCAGGTGCGTCATGTTCCTGATCGACTACATCAGGTACAGGCTCACCGGCAACAGGGCCTGCGACTACTCCCTGGCCCAGGCCTCGGGGCTGACCCTGGCCGGCAGAAGGGAATGGAACGCAAAGCTCTTCGAGGATCTCGGGCTCGTGAATCTCTTCCCGGCCCTCGCTCCTGCCGATACCGTTCTCGGCGCTCTGTCCGACGAGATCGTGAAGGAGGTCGGATACGAAGCCCAGGTCCTCTCCACGCCGGCCAACCCTGTGGAGCTTGCCGCCTATGTCCTGAAACCGCACATGGCCGTCACCGGCTGGCTCGGTGGAAGGATCGCGCTGTTCAACGAGGGTGCGATCCTCTCCGACGAGGTGTACGAGGCCAGAGGAAAGAACATCACCCTGGAGGACGGGGGCAACGTTCTCCTGCTTCCCTTCGGCGGCTACGGAATCATCGACAGGCTGAAGAGGCAGAGCGTGGACGGCACCACGTTCGATACGATCGAGGATGCGGCTCGGGAGAACAAGGTCTTCGAGTACATCGACATAAGGGACGAGCGGCTCATGCATGGCTCCGTGGTCGATGCGGTGAACGCGATCCTGGACGAGCAGGACAAGGAGAACGTCGACAGGGATGTGGCGATCGGGTTGCTGTACAATTCGATTGCCCGCTACACCTCGGGTTCTATGAGGCTGCTGGACGAGATCAACGAGGCCTGGTGTCCCGAAGTGTATGTCCTGGGTCAGGCGTCGCGTGACCAGTATCTCAACTCCCTGATGGCCATGCACGGATCAAGGACGGTTATCGCGAGTGCCGGATTCAACTCGTCGACGTTCGCCTTCCTCTCTCGGATGCTGAAGGGTGGGGAATGCACTCATGAGGACGTCATGTCCATCGTCAGGAACACCAGCGGCCTGTCCACGTTCAGACGGATGGAAGACCGGCAGTCGTGAACCTTCTGGCCAAGTACGGCGATTTCCTGGTCTACTGTGTCTTCGGTGCCATGGCGACCGCCGTCAACATGCTCTCATACGAGCTGCTGTACAGCCTCTGGGGCCTTGCGAATGTCCCGTCCGTGGCGCTCAGCTGGTTTCTTGCCGTGACCTTCGCCTTCTTCACCAACAGGTACATCGTGTTCCGCAGGAGAGATGGCGAGGTCATGAGGCATTCGATTCCATTCGAGCTGGGAAGCTTCTATCTGTGCCGGGCGGCAAGTGGAGTGCTTGATGTGGCAATCATGTTCATCGCCGTGGACGTGATGCTATGGCCTCATACGCTGTGGAAGTTCATCTCCAATCTCGTGGTCGGAGTGTGCAACTATCTTGCGGGCAAGTTCTTCATCTTCTCCAAAAGGAGTGTCAGACCCCCGCGATGAATATCATGGTCCCGCATGTCGGGCACTCTATGTACATCCCCTGCGATGAAGCGCCGCTGATGACGTTTATGCTCTCGCCGTCGATCTGCAGTATGGAGCTCTCGCCGAGCTCCACGAAGTCGTAGCCTCCACGGCGGAGCATGGCCCTCATGATGTTCGTCATCTGGCCCAGATGGTAGATCCTGTCCACCTCCAGCTCCTCGATCAGGTCCATCGTCACCGGACTGTTCACGATCAGCATGTCAGGCTCGTCGCTTGTCATGTACAACGAGTGCATCAGCTGGTCGATCTCTTCCTCTCCGGCGTCGAGGAGCACGATGAGCTCGTCATCGTCGTCCCATCTCAGCATGGTGATGCCTGAAGTGTACCGCTCCACCAGCAGGCGACTGTCGAAGACCCTCTTGTAGAATACGCTGTCGTCCACGACGAACTCCTCGTCACCTTCGAGCAGCGTATAGGATCCGTCTCCCGGGGACGGGACGACGAGGTCGAAGGCCAGCAGTGGCAGGGCGACCATGAGCATCATCGCTGTCACAAAGGTCCTGTGTGTCATCTTTCACCTCCGCATATGGCGTTTCCCGGATGCTGGAGGAGGCAGTGTCGGCATCCAGCGTGCCTGTCGGAGTACATATGACATATGTTACCCCCAAGCGGAGGAATTGACCAGAGCCTGCATTCGTGAAGGACCTTCATCGGGAAAGTCGTTTGACATGACCGGCCGGTGCCTGTATCGCGGTCTGTCAACAAGTCGGTTTTCCTCATACAATGGTGACCATGAAGGTGACCTTTCTCACGATCTTCCCGGAATCGTTCGACAGCTTTCTGGACTACCCCGTCATAAGGAGGGCCGTAGGACGGGGCCTTGTGGATATCGAGGTCGTCGATGTCAGGGATTTCGCCTCCGGCTGCTTCAGGGCCGTAGACGACTCTCCGTATGGCGGAGGGGCGGGACTCCTTCTGCGCGTCGATACGCTATGCAGTGCATTGGCCTCTGTCGCCGGCACCTCGTCGAGGACCATTCTGCTTGGACCGAAGGGAAGACCGTTCTGCCAGCGTATGGCGCATGAGCTTGCACGGCAGGAGCACCTGATTCTCGTCGCCGGCCATTACGAAGGAGTGGACGAGCGCTTCCGCTCCCATATCGATGACGAGATCTCGATAGGCGACTACATACTTACAGGCGGAGAGAGTGCGGCCATCGTGGTGGCGGAAGCCGTCATCCGCCTCATGGATGGCGCCTTGCGTGATGCCTCCACAAAAGAGGAGAGCTTCGAGTCCGGACTGCTGGAATACCCGCAGTACACTCATCCGGCGGTCCATGAAGGCAGAGCTGTGCCGGACGTGCTTACGAGTGGTGACAGGAAGCGGATTGCACGTTTCAACGAGATGGAGGCCGTCCGGGATACGGCCAGGTCGAGACCCGATCTTCTTGCCCATGACAGGGAGTTGAAATTCTTCTTCCTCCACAGGGACGCAGGCGGCGAGGCTGAGGTCATCCGCTGGCTGGATGGACGTCTGCCCGTTCCTGCAATAGTCTGGGAGGATGGAGGCTTCCTCCTGCTGGACAGGCTGAAGGGAAGAAGTCTGCGCACCACGGGACGAAGCCGGAAGCTGAAGACGTGTGCGGCCGTGTTGAGGATGCTCTGGTCGCTCGACGCATCGGACTGTCCGGTAAGGATGGACAACGTCAGCGTCTTCTCGCGTCTCAGGAAAAAGGAGATGTCATACGACCTCTGGTGTAGACTGCGGACGCTGGAGACGGTGGAACCGGAAGAGGACCTGGTGTTCTCTCATGGTTCTCTCACGCTGGACAGCATCATCGTGAACGGCAACGGTATTGTCGGTATGGTCGGCCTCCAGAAGGCTGGAGTCGCGGACCGCTACAGGGATCTTGCATCGATTCTCTCATCCCTGGAAGAGGAGGGGGTCGAGGGGAGTGAGCTGATAGGGCTGCTTGGAATCGATGTAGACGAAGACAGGCTGGACTTCTTCAGACAGCTGGGCAGACTGGACAGTGGTGCATCCGGCTGAACCTGTCCTGTACTCCTGATGTTTTCCTGAAGTCGTCGTTTTTTTTGAAAACGCGGTATCTGATCCTGCTACGCGGAAGTCAGCCTTACGCTCCAGTCAGGGGGTCTTGCATATCAGACAAACGACACTACTCGATATTCGGCCAGAAACGCTGCCGGGGTAATGCATCGAGGACGCTCCATATCCAAAGCAAGGAAATCCTTATCACCTGTGGCTGCTACGTATGTGTGAGGTATTCGACTGGTGAAGAACGAATCATTGCAGTATCCCTCTTCTTTGTATTCATTCCATTGCTCCTTTTCCAGGCAAAGTCCAACGAAAGCAGCGTGATGACATCAGCAGCCACAAAACCATTCTCTTTGGCACCGGCTTTTCATTCTTCCTCCCAAAACTCGAGTCAAGCCTATCGGGTATGAATCAGAAGGGAATGCTCAAAATCACTCTGGTCATGCCACCCCAATGCACTGATTCGAGATTGTCGATCATGATTCACGTCGAAGACTTGATTGACGGTCCGTCTGTCTTGGCTATACTATGGTCATGGAAAAGGTCGCCAGCAAGACGGTGGCCTCATGATTTACGAAGAGATCTCCGCTTTACCGTTTGGCTTTTTTGGGACGGCGGAGATTCTTTATATCCTTGATCAGGCCGACGACCTCTCTCGAGACCTTCAGGAGCACCAGAGCAAGCTCTAATACTACTTTCACCCAATCTTTCACCCCCCCCCGCGGTGGTTTGGAAGATTGCTCTCCCTCCACAGAATCAGAGGCCACCGTCTCTTGTCTGCTGACGACTTTTGCACTCTACATGATGTTTCATTCTGATACCGCTCTCTAGCCTTATTTCCCACTGTCATCAGAAGGATGATGTGACCATGTAAGGCGCGTTGCCAGAGTCTGTAATTCAGCGGCTCAATAGATACCTGAAGAATCTGGTTTTTCAATCTCAGCTCTGGTTTGGTTTAGCACAGGAAACGACTAGATAAAAATGTTTTTTATGATATATTTGTCAATGGAGGTATGGCGGATGTTCTCTCTGGAATTCTACGAGACAAAACAAGGAAAATCTCCTGCAGAGGATTTCATCAGAGCAATGTCTGCAAAAGCAAAGGCCAAATTCTTCCAGATTGCAAATCTTCTGAAGGAACACGGCCCTGAAGTGAGGATGCCATATTCCAGGTTCCTGGAAGATGGGATATTCGAAGTCAGAGTGATTGTCTGAAACGACTCTTCACTTGTGCTGTATTTCTTCATGGAAGGACAAAGGGTGATTTTCACAAACGGCTTTGTGAAGAAGACTCAGAAAACTCCAAGAAGGGAAATAGAGACAGCAATCAGATACAGAGCTGATTATCTCAAAAAGGAGAAGACGACATGAGCAGATATGACGAATTTTTCAATGAGATGATGAAGGATCCGGAAGTGAAAAGGGAATTTGATGCCCTTGAGCCGGAGTTCCAGCTCATCAGAGAAATGATCAAGGCCAGACGTGAAGCTGGCCTGACACAGAAAGAGCTTGCTGAAAGGACGGGTCTTCAGCAGTCGAACATCAGCCGCATTGAGAATGGAAACGGAAATCCCTCACTTGAGACATTGAACAAGATCGCACAAGGTCTGGGAAAGAAACTGGTCATCTCTTTCGCATGACACTGCCTGTCTTCGTGACGAGGACGCCACCCATGGAGAGCAGATGGTCGCGGATCTAAGAAGAAGATATCTGTGATGAAGGGCTGTAAACACAATTCACCTGTGATACGCCCAAATTATGAGAAAAACCATTGCAACTTATTCCGTTGCAATGGTTTTCTGGAGTGGGCGGTATAGGGTTTGAACCTATGACTTCCACCACGTCAAGGTGGCACTCTCCCGCTGAGTTAACCGCCCAGCGACTTTCTGCACATTACAGCAATTGGGGATTTGTGTAAAGAGGGTTGGAATCTTTTTTTTCATCATGTCGTTTTCCACGACAACTTCTCTTGCGGATTCAGCCGGAATGTGATGAAAAAAGATCCTCACCCGGGGGGGGTGAGGATAACCGGGAATACAAATCGCGGCTGTCACTCAGCCGTGAAGCACAACTTCATTCCGTCGGATGCCAGAGCATAGTCGAAATCCGGGGAATCGGTAACCAGTCTTCCATTCCTGTCATATGCCGCAAACGTCACTTCATCGGAGTTCACGCCTACGCTTATCCTTTCATCCGCGATCGAGACGGTCGTCCTCGCTGGTACACTCGCCGTCAGATGCAGTGTGACCACCTCGGTCTTCGCAAGAAGGGAGAAAGCGGAGGTGACAAGGATGATGATCAGTATTGCGGTTTTCTTGAGATTTCCCATCTTCATACACCTCCTGCTCGTTGAATGTAGCTGAAAAATATCCAGACTTGTTACATTTGTCAACATAAGTCTTTGTAATATAAGGAAATAACATAAGACGAACATATAACATATCCAAATATGGACTTGTGACATGACAAGGCATTACGAATTCGCGACAAGTCATGGAATTCAGGCAGAATGTTGAAGGTTGAATTGCGTTTACGCTTTATTTGCAAGGAATTGTTCGTTTTTCACTTGTGACATATGGTTACATATGACATAGGTCATAATACGGCTTTTTCATCCTTTATCAATCCCTGTGATAAATTGACAATTCGACTTGTTACGTTCGTTTTCGGGTATCTTCGTACGGAAAATGTCATAAGCATGTCATGCAGCATTGCAACCATGTCACAAGTTCTGGTGGAAGTGTCGGCCTTGTGCCTTCCCCTATAGGCATTGAACGTCCACTTCCTTCTGCCTTGAGGCCCCGATTTGTGGATTTCTCATTTTTCCATGTAGTTTTTTCCCGTTCGCCGATTAAAGTGCACACAAAAGCTGACCTTTCATGCTAGAATGCCAATTACGAGAGGTGAGCTATTGGAAAGAAGCAATGCCATTGAAATGCTGGGCATCACCAAGAGCTTCGGCCAGGTGCTGGCGAACGACCACATAGACTTCTCCGTCCGATGGGGCGAGATCCTGGCTCTTCTTGGAGAGAACGGAAGCGGCAAGACGACGCTGATGAACATGCTCAGCGGAATCTACCAGCCCGACGAAGGCCGCATACTCGAGGACGGTCAGGAGATATACATCCGCTCTCCGAAGGATGCCTACGAGCATGGCATCGGAATGATCCATCAGCACTACAAGCTCATAGAGGTCTTCACCGCCGCACAGAACATGATTCTCGGTCTGGACGACGTGAAGATGGACATGCGTCAGGTCGATGCCCGTGTCAGGGAGATCTGCGAGCGCTACGGATTCGAAATCGATCCATCCATGAAGGTGTACGACATGTCCGTGTCCCAGAAGCAGACGGTGGAGATCGTCAAGGTCCTCTTCCGCGGTGCGAACATACTGGTGCTGGACGAGCCGACTGCGGTTCTGACCCCACAGGAGACGGTCAAGCTCTTCAAGGTCCTGAGGAACATGAAGGAGGATGGCAAGGCCATCGTCATCATCACCCACAAGCTCAACGAGGTCATGGAGGTCAGCGACCGCGTCTCCGTATTGAGGAAGGGGCAGTACATCGGAACCGTCGAGACGAGCAGGACGAATCCGCAGGCCCTGACGGACATGATGGTCGGCCATGCCGTGAGCCTCAACATCGACAGGCCCAGGTACGACAATCCGCAGACCCGGCTCGTCGTCGAGGGGCTGACCTGCGTCGACGAAGAGGGCATCACAAGACTGGAGGACGTGTCGTTCACCGCCAACACCGGAGAGATCCTCGGTGTTGCCGGCATCTCCGGCTCGGGACAGAAGGAGCTGCTGGAGGCCATGACGGGGCTGTATCCGGTCAAGGCCGGTAGCGTGCGCTTCCTGAACGACAAGGGAGAGGAGGTCGAGCTGATCGGCAAGACCCCGATGCAGATACGCAGGACCGGCGTGGGGATGGCCTTCGTACCCGAGGACAGACTGGGCATGGGCCTTGTCGGATCGATGGGCATGACCGGCAACATGATGCTGCGCTCCTGGCGCAACGGAAGAGGCGCACTCCTCAAGAGGAAGGATCCGCAGGCGCTTGCCGACAGGATTCTAGAGGAGCTGGAGGTCGTCACGCCCGGAACGGAATACCCGGTGCGACGTCTTTCCGGAGGAAATGTCCAGAAGGTGCTCGTCGGACGCGAGATCGCCATACAGCCTTCGGTCCTGCTGACCGCATACGCCGTGAGGGGCCTGGACATAAACACCTCCTATACCATCTACAGGCTTCTTACCGAGCAGAAGATGAAAGGTGTCGCGGTCGTCTATGTCGGAGAGGATCTCGACGTGCTTCTCGAACTTGCAGACCGCATCCTAGTCCTGTGTGGCGGTCGTGTAAGCGGAATCGTGGATGCCAGGACGACCACCAAGGAGGAGATCGGGCTCATGATGACCCATCTCGGAGGCAAGGAGGTGAACGGATGAGCAATGTGACCAGAACTCCTTTCGTCCGCCTCGCCAAGCGGACGGACATAGACCCCAGGAGGGCATGGATCATCCGCGTGGCGTCGATCGTCATCGCGCTGGTCCTGGGCTGCATACCGATGCTCGTCACGGGCACAAACCCCGTGGAGGCGTACTCTGTGATCGTGCAGGGGTCGCTTCTCCGGCCCGTGTATTTCAGACAAACGGTCAAGATAGCCATACCGCTTCTAGCCTGCGCCCTGGCCATCGCGCCATGTTTCAAGATGCGCTTCTGGAACATCGGCGCAGAAGGGCAGATCACCATCGGCGCGATGTGTGCCACATACTTCGCCCTGTACTGGGCTGACAGAGTCCCCCATGTCATGCTTCTTTTGATCATGTTCCTGGCCGGAGTGGTCGGAGGCGGACTGTGGGCGCTCATCCCGGCGTTCTTCAAGGCGAAGTGGAACACGAACGAGACTCTGTTCACTCTGATGATGAACTACATCGCCATAGGCATCGTCGCCTGGCTCCAGGGTGGACCATGGGAAGGACGGCAGGGAAGCCAGATCATTCCGAAGTTCGCCGATGCGGCCAGGCTGCCGAATGTCCTCGGCGTCCATATCGGGTGGATCTTCAGTCTCGTCCTGGTCGTCCTCATGTACTTCTATATGAACAAGACGAAGCAGGGCTATGAGATCGCCGTGATCGGTGACAGCACCAACACGGCCCGCTATGCCGGAATGAATGTCGGCTACATAATGATGCGTACCATGGCCATATCCGGAGCCATCAGCGGCTTCGTCGGCTTCATGATCGTCGCGGGAGCGAACTACACCCTCTACAGCGGGGTGGCCGACGGCGTCGGCTTCACCGCCATAAGCGTCGCCTGGCTCAGCCAGCTCAATCCATTCGCGATGATCGTCATCTCGATGCTGCTGGCGGTTCTGGACAAGGGGTCGACGACACTCCAGTCCCGTCTCGGCGTTCCCGCATCCGTTTCGGACATCATCACCGGAATCCTGCTGTTCACGATGCTGAGCTGCGAATTCTTCATCAACTACCGTCTCATCTTCCGCGGACGTGCACAGGACAAGGAGGACGGGAAATGAATCTTCTGGTAACCCTCATCACTGCAGGAGTCACATTCGGAACCGTGCTCATGTACGGCACGCTCGGGGAGATACTCACCGAGAAGTCCGGAAACCTCAACCTCGGCGTCGAGGGCATCATGTACATGGGAGGCGCGTTCGGCCTTGCCGGAGCCTTCTACTACGAGAAGGCCGTCGGAGCCGCCGCAAGCGGACCTGTGGCGATCGTCCTGGCTCTGCTGGCTGCGTTCGTCGCGGGATGTGCGGCCAGTGCGATATACAGCTTCCTGACCATAACGCTGCGCACCAACCAGAACGTCACGGGCCTCGCGCTTTCGATCTTCGGAACGGGCGTGGGCCAGTTCGTCGGCGAGTTCATGCGCCTTAGCGAAGGTGGCTACGTCGCGCTGAGCAACCATCTCAAGGACTCCTTCGCCGCTGCGATAATGCCGGACTTCCTGCAGGGCATTCCGGTCATAGGCCCAATACTCTTCAGCCATACGGTCTTCTTCTACATGGCCGTCGTCCTGGCGGTGCTGATGCATCTGTATTTCACCAGGACCCGCTCGGGCCTCTATCTCAGGGCGGTCGGCGAGAGCCCGGCAACGAGCGATGCCGCGGGAATCAACACGACGCGCTACAAGTATCTTGCCACGATCATAGGCGGAGGCATCTCGGCGATCGGCGGCATGGTCTACATAGTCACGACGGCCGGATGCGTATGGAACCACGAAGGCCTGTCCGGAGTCGGCTGGCTCGCGGTCGCCCTTGTCATCTTCTGCATCTGGAGGCCGTTGAACGCCATCTGGGGCAGCGTGATCTTCGGTGCGATGATGATCATGTATCTGCGCGTGTCGCTTCCGTTCATGCCTCAGCAGCTGTACAAGATACTTCCGTATGTGGTCACGGTCATCGTCCTGATCTTCACCAGCATGCGCAACAGCCGCGACAAGCAGCCTCCTGCATCGCTGGGAGTGAACTATTTTCGCGAAGAGCGGTGAAAAGGTCTGTGGAGCAGGTGTCACGAGGAGGACATCTGTTGTAGAATAGGATAGGGCTTCCCGGGTGGGAGGCGACATGAGAAAAAGGAGAAGAGACATGAAAAGACTATCCTTAGTCCTTATCGTGCTGGCCATGGTCAGTGCGATGGTGTTCGCGGGCGGCTCCAGCGAGAGCGCTGCCGCGACGGGCGATTCCAACACGGTGAAGGTGGGACTCATCTGCATCGGCGACGAGAACGACCAGGGATACACCTACAACTTCATCCGTGGCCGTGACGAGGCGACGGAGAACCTTGCCGCGGAGGGGATCAACGTAGAGTGGGTGACCATCTACAACATCGGTGAGGACTCGAGCTGTGTCGATGCCAACATCGAGGCCGCCGAGCAGGGATGCCAGATCATCATCAACAACAGCTATGGATTCGAACCATACATGCTCGAGGTCGTCGACGACTATCCCGAGATCACGTTCATCAGCTGCACCAGCTACATGAGCTGGAACGATGGCAGGGACAACACCCACAACGCGTTCGCCAACATCTATGAAGGCCGCTACATCGCAGGTGTCGTCGCCGGAATGAAGCTCCAGCAGATGATCGACGAAGGACAGATCACTCCCGAGCAGGCCGTCATCGGCTATGTCGGAGCATTCCCCTTCGCAGAGGTCGTCTCCGGCTACACCAGCTACTTCCTCGGTGCAAGGAGCGTATGCCCCTCCGTCACGATGAAGGTCATGTACGTCAGCTCCTGGTCCGATGCGACCGCAGAGTCCGATGCAGCCCTCGCCCTGATCGACCAGGGATGTGTGCTCATCAGCCAGCACTCAGACAACACGACTCCGGCAACCGCCGCACAGAGCCGTGGCGTCTTCCATACCGGCTACAACAACGACATGACGGGCATCGCCCCCGATGCATCCCTCATCGGCACGAGAATCGACTGGGGCATCTACTTCACCGAGGCCATCAGGGCCTATGTCAACGGCGAGGAGATTCCTCAGGACTGGTGCAAGGGAATGGGTGAGGGCGCAGTCGTCATGACTCCGCTCAACGAGGCGATCGCCGCTCCTGGAACCGCCGAGAAGATCGCCGAGGTCGAGGCCGCGATTGCAGACGGAAGCCTCGAGGTGTTCGACACCTCCACGTTCACCGTCGGTGGTCAGACGGTCACCACCGCAATGGCTCTCGATACCGATGGCGACTTCACGCCGGACAGCGTCGAGGCTGTGCATGACGGCGCATTCCACGAGTCCGAGGCTCAGAGCGCACCGTACTTCACGCTCAGAATCGACGGAATCGTCGAGCTCAACTGATCCGTTACCGGGTTTGCGATGCGAGGGCAGGTCGAGAGGCCTGCCCTCCGTCGTGTTATACGAGACGGAAGGCTTCCTTTGCCTTTTCGCCGTTTCGATGTATCCTCTCTGTCATGACTGCATACGACAAGGCGCTCTATCTGCTTGGAATGAGGGAGCACGGAAGAAGGGAGCTGGAGCTCAAGCTCATAGGCAAGGGCTATGACGGCGACGAGGTGTCGCAGACCCTGGACCGGCTCGAGGACGAGGGCTATCTGTCAGACGAGCGCTTCTGCGAGTCGTATATCCGCTCCCGCCTAAGAAGGACGCCAGAGGGGCGCTCGGTCATGGTGCATCGGCTGATGGCCAAGGGCATCACGTCCGCCCAGGCATCATCCGCCGTCGCAACCTACTACGACGAGCATGAGGACGAAATTGACGGAATCTTCCGCTCGTATGCCGCGAGGCTATACGAGCAGAAGGGTGAGATGAAGGCCAGGGCCACTCTCATGCGCAAGGGAATAAGGCTTACGGATCGATCCCGGTGAAGGCGAATGCGCTGACGTCGAACAGCCCCGTGTCCGTTATCTTCAGGGCGGGGATGACCGGAAGCGCCATGAACGACAGTGTCATGAACGGGTCTATGTCCCTGTTCACGCCGAGCCTGTCATAGGCGATTTCATGCATCTGCTTGAGCACGTCGTACACGCTCATTGCATCGTCGTCCGTCATCAGACCGGATATCTCCAGCCGATGGGTCATCAGCACCTTGCCATCCTGCACGATCGTTATGCCGCCACCGGTGGATACTAGTTCATCGACCGCCGCAGCCATGTCCTCGTCGCTGGTGCCGACCACGATGATGTTGTGCGAGTCGTGTGATATCGAGGTGGCGACTGCGCCGTTCCTCATGCCATAGCCTGCAATCAGGCCGACTCCGACGTTCCCTGTGCCCTTGTGGCGTTCCACGGAGGCTATCTTCAGGACATCCAGATCCTCGTCGCGTACGAAAAGACCGTCTTCGTCGCGCTTCACATCCATCACCAGGTTGTCGGTGACGACGGAACCGGGGTTGATGCCTATGACACGGGCCCTGTCGCTTCTGAGGGGAAGCGCGAGGCGCGAGATGCTGAAATCCTTCACGTCCATCATGCCGGACACCCCGACAGGCTCCACATGACGGGCCTTCTCGAGAATCGCGCCGTGTGATGCAACGAGCCTTCCCTCGACGTAGACCTCGTCGGCCCTTATGGACGACAGGTCGTCTGCAAGGAAGAAGTCCGCTCTCAGACCAGGTGCGACGGCCCCGCGGTCCTTGAGACCGTAGCATGTGGCGGCGTTGATTGTCGCCGCGGCGATGGCCCTCTCCGGCCTCATGCCCGCTCCGATGGCAAGGTTTACCGCGTTCTGGATGTGGCCCTTGTCTATGATGCTCTCCGGCTGGCAGTCGTCCGTGCAGAACATCACACGGTTCATGTTGTCCTCGTCGACGCCCGGCAGCAGGGCCAGCACGTTGCGACATGCGGTGCCTTCCCTGAGTGCGACGTACATGCCGCGTCTGACCCTGTCGACGAGCTCCTGAGGCGTGGCGCACTCGTGGTCGCTAATGATCCTGCAGGCGGAGTAGGCGTCCAGGTCCCTGTCCTTCACGTCAGGTGCGTGGCCGTCGATGAGCTTGCCTGTGGAATAGGCGCACTCAAGCTTGTCCAGCACGAACGGAAGCCCCGCGGCGATTCCCGGGTAGTTCATCATCTCGCCCAGACCGAGGATGCGCGGCTCGTCGATCATCTTGGCGATCGAGTCGGCAAGCAGCACCGCCCCTGCGTTCTCGCTGTCTGTCGCCGGCACGCAGGAGGGGAACATGAGATAGACGGAAAGCGGCAGGTCGGCCGATGCGTCGAGCATGTACCTCATGGCGTCGAGTCCTGCCACGTTGCATATCTCATGGGGATCCGCGACGACCGTGGTGGTGCCCTTGGGCACGATCAGGTCGCTGAACGCGGCCGGGGATACGTGTGACGATTCGATATGGCAGTGGGCGTCGATGAATCCGGGGATCAGGAAGCGTCCTTGTGCGTCGATCGTCCGCTTGGCCTTCACGTCGGCGCTGAATGAGGCGAAATGTCCGTCCACCACCGATACGGCCGCCGGGAAGGTGCACTTGTTGAACACGTCCACCACCTGGCAGTTCGTGATGAGAAGGTCGGCTTCCCTGCGTCCTTCGCATACGTCTATGAGCGTTTTTGCAAGCTTCTTGTTCATATGCTCTACCTCCACAGGACATGATAGCACGGTTTGCATGGCGGCTGGGCATGAAAGATGTGCCGGCGGACATCGGGGAAGGGGCCCGGGTGCCATGTTGCATGGGTTCGCTGTATGGACAGGATAGTCGCCTGTAGACAGGAGTGCAGTCGAAATTCCTTGCGGCATGCCAATTTGTCACCTATACTGTGATTGTTGCGACACGTTGCAATGCGGATGTCATCCGCACCTGACACACCATCACCTAGGGAGGGGAAGCCTATGAAGGATTTCTTCAAACTACAGGAGGCGGGAACGAACGTAAGACGTGAGATAGTCGCAGGCCTTACGACGTTCTTCACCATGGCCTACATCATATTCGTCAACCCGAATATGCTCAGCGAGACCGGCATGAGCTGGGAAGGAGTGTTCGTTGCAACCTGTCTTGCAGCTGCGGTGGGAACGCTGATCATGGCGCTTTTCGCCAACGTTCCATACGCAGTGGCTCCTGGAATGGGACTCAACGCCCTGTTCGCATACACGGTATGTCTGGCCGGAGGCTTCACATGGAAGCAGGCCCTCGCGATGGTCTTCATCTGCGGCCTCATAAACATCGTGATCACGGTCACCAAGCTCAGGAAGTCGATAGTCAAGTCGATACCCGAGAGTCTGCAGAACGCCATCGGTGGCGGTATCGGACTGTTCATCGCATACCTCGGCTTCAACAATGCGGCGCTCATCTCCTTCACCGGAGCATACCCGAGCGTCACCCCGGGCATGCAGCCTCTGAACACACCGTCCCTGGTCCTCGCAGTGATCGGACTGATGATCATCGTCATCCTGATGGTCATGCAGGTCAAGGGCGCGATCCTGATCGGTATCGTGGCCACCACGATCATCGGAATCCCGATGGGCGTCACCCAGATTCCGGCATCCATCTTCTCCGATTCCGGAACATGGACCGGATTCCGCGAAGTCGCGTTCGCGTTCTTCGGAGGCGACGGATTCGTCTCCCTGTTCTCCGACCCCGCCAAAATCCCGTTCGTCATCGTGACGATCTTCTCGATGTGTCTGTCCGACACCTTCGACTCGATCGGAACGTTCATCGGAACCGGACGCAAGAGCGGAATCTTCGATGCCGAGGATGAGAAGGCCCTCGAGGGAAGCGGATTCAAGAGCCGCCTTGACAAGGCCCTCGTCGCCGACAGCTTCGCGACCAGCATCGGCGCACTGTTCGGAACCAGCAACGCGACGACGTACGTCGAGAGCTCGGCCGGCATCGCGGCAGGTGGACGTACCGGTCTCACCAGCCTCGTGACCGCCATCATGTTCCTGATCTGTCTGCCGTTCGCAGGTCTGATCGGCATGGTCCCCGGCGCCGCCACGAGCCCTGCCCTGATCGTCGTCGGTATCCTGATGGTCGAGCCGTTCGCCAAGATCAAGTGGTCCGATTTCAGCGAGGCGGTCCCCGCGTTCTTCACGGTTGCCGTCATGAGCTTCACCTACGGCATCACGAACGGTATCGCGGCCGGCTTCATCATGTACTGCATCACGCTTATCTGCACGAAGAGGGCGAAGGACATCCACCCGATCATCGCCGGTGCATCCATCCTCTTCATCGTGGATATCATCCTCAAGGCCATCTGACGGAAACGACAGGTCTTGTATCCAGACGAATGCCTCTGCCTGTGCAGGGGCATTCCGTCGTCAATATTGCCTCCTTCACGCTCTTTGGTTATCATTGCCTGACATGGAAGGCAGGATTCTGCGTATATCGCTGGATGACGAGACGATAAGCCAGGAGCACGTCGAGGATGCGTGCGTGGTGAGTCTCTACGAAGAGGTGGACGAACACACCTTCGTCATCGTCTTCCCCGGTTCTGCCGGAACCATCGCCCTCTACATGAACCGTCAAAGCGGCCGTTTCTCAAGAGATGCCTCCCAGTCGACCCTGGCAGTGAAGATGAATGCGCTTGGAATCGTGGCCGTCGTGGTCAGCGGGAGCGCCCACAGGCTGTCATATCTGTATGCAAGCGACGACGACATCTCGATCTATCATTGCGAGAACATCCGCTTCTCGTCTCCACACCGCTTCTTCCATCTGCTTGCTTCCGATCCGTCGGACGGCTGCATGTCCATAGGAGAGGCAGGGGAGAAGGGCGGTGCGCTTGGCGCCTGTCTGCTGGACTCCTCGCTGTGCATCGGACGCGGCGGACTTGCCGCCATGATGGGCTCGATGAACTTCAAGGGTATCATCGCCCATACGGCCTCCTCCGTCCGCCCGGACGTCTCATCCTCCTGGCCCCATAGCCGTACGGCCAAGTCGTTCAGCCTGTATGGCTCGGCCTCTCTAGTGGATTGCGGGATGAGGAACGGCTGGCTGCCCACCAGGTACTTTAGCGGCCTCTACGATCCGCGCTGCGTATATCTTGACGGCCGCATGGCGTGCAGGACATACAATGTCGACCATGTCAGCTGCCCGATGTGCACAATCGCGTGCCGCCTTGAGGAGAACGGTGAAGCCCTCGCCGACTGGGCCGAGGCGATGGCGCTTGGAAGCAACATGGGCATCTTCTCCCTCGAGAAGGTCAATCCGCTGAGACGGGCCTGCCTCTCGAGGGGCCTGGATCCTGTCGACACCGGAGAGGTGCTGTCATACCTGAAGACACTTGAACACGTGCCATATACGCTTGTGGACGTCAGGAACGCCGATGTCGGTGAACTGGAACGCGTGATTTCACTGATCGCATCGCGCAAGGGGAATGGAGAGGCGCTGTCGGCCGGTCTTTGTGCACTGGATGGAGCCTTGTCCGTGGAGGGCAGGAGCTGCATCTACGACTTCAGAGGCTGTCATGGGCAGGCCCTGTTCAGTTCACTTGGAGAGAACACCCCATGCCATGTCGATCTGGTCAAGGGGCTCCATCGTATTCTTGATGACGAGACGATCGGACGCGTCGTGGCGTATCTGAGGCTGTTCACCCATGCCATGGAGAACAGCGGTCTGCCGCCGTTCTTCATGCTGCCGATGCATTTCGACCAGGTGCCGTTCACAGTCATGCGCCTGCCGATGGTCATGAGGCGCATCATGTCCTCATTCGCCAGGAAGTGTCCAGCCCCGCTGGCCTCGGGACTGGAGTCCGTGGATGCCTTCGACCGCCTGCACGGCCCGGCGGAGAAGATCCCCGACAGGTTCATGCTTCCCGCCTCGGTCGGCTATACGGATGAATTGAACATGGTCAGGCTCTTCATGGGCTACCAGGACGAAATGCAGTACATCAGGCGCAAGGTCGCATCCGGCAGGTGAGGGCTATCTCGACAGCGACAGCACGACCTTGTCGCCTTTGAGCTTCCTGACTTCGATCGAGCTTTCGCTTATCACGGCATATGTCGCCTTGTACCCGCTTCTGGGTCGGGTAGGTGATCCGGGGTTCAGGTGGATCACGCCATTGCAGTCCCTGTCCAGCTGCGGAACATGGGTGTGTCCCTGGATGAGTATGTCGCCATCTGCAAGAGGGAACGGGAATCCGGATGGATCGACGATGTTGTGGCCGTGCGTCATGGCCACATGATGTCCGTCCGGACAAGCCAGATATGCCTGCTCCCTCGGAATCGCCAGGCCGGAATCCTTGAAGTCCCACATCCAGTCGCAGTTGCCCTTGACCGCGACGTAGGGGCAGGGTGCGTTGTGGAGGATGAGGGACATCGAAGGGCTCTTGGGACACAGATCGCCTGCGATCAGGATCCTGGAAGCGTTCAGCGAAGCCGCCCTGTCCACGATTTCCTGAAGGACGGCACCGTCTCCGTGGATGTCCGATGTGACGATGTATGTGTATCTCTCCATGGGGAAAGTCTAGCAGAAAAGCGACTGTGGCGCATCCATTGTCCCATGGATTTACATTTATCTCTTTTGTTGCTATATTCAGCAAGTACCACGACGGAAGGTCCCATAGCTCAGCTGGATAGAGCACTTCCCTCCTAAGGAAGGGGTCGCGCGTTCGAATCGCGCTGGGGCCATACCTGTTTCTCCCGGAAAAGATCCCATGAACTATTATGTACTCGCCTGTGAGACGGGCCGCGAAGAGAAGAACATAAGGTTGCTTGAACGCACCGTGGCAGGACTCGTCCCCTCTGCATACGTGAAAGGCTACAACCCGGTGCGCGAGAGCCGCGAGTTCAGCGCGAAGTCGTGGTCGATGCATCTGCGGCCTCTGATTCCGGGATATGTGATCGTGGCAAGCGACCAGGAGCTGTGGCGCTTTGCCAAGGAGATCCAGCACATGTCGGACACCTGCTACGGCTTTCTGAAGAACATGGATGGTTCGCTCGAGCTGCAGGGGGCCGATCTCGCCTTCGCCCGCTGGGTCGAGGAGAACGACGGATATTTCACGCCCTCCAGGGTCCGCATCGACGAGAACGCTCTCCTGCCGCAGGACAAGGTCATCATAGTCTCGGGACCGCTCAGGAATCTGGAAGGCACGATAACCTCGGTCTACAAGGGCGTGAGGGTGTCCGTCGAGGTGAGGTTCATGAACGAACTGCGTCGGCTGACGCTTCCCATAGAGGTCGTCGAGCGCATACCCGCCGTCGATGAGAAGAAGGACAGTGGACGCTTCGTCGTCCGCACTCTTGAGGGGAAGGGGGAGTGAGATGGAGTTCACTCTGGTGCTCGTGAGACATGGCGAGAGCGAGGCGAACGTGAAGCACATGCTCTCGGGCTGTATGGACGTCCCCCTGACGGAGCGTGGAAGAAGAGAGCTCGAGGATCTCAGGGAGAATGTGGACTACCCTGTGTGCGACAGGTACTACTGCTCTCCGCTCCAGCGATGCCGGGACACCTTCCACATACTCTTTCCGGACAGGACGCCCATCGTGCGCGACTGCTTCAGGGAGATAGACTTCCGCTCGCTCGAGGGCTGGATTCTCAGCACGAAGGATGAGATCGACGCATACTTCGCCAGCTGGGTCGCCGACGAGCCGTATCTTGACGAGGAGACCTTCGGCGATGTGGCATCCCGTGCGAAGTCCGCCATCCTGGAGGCCGTCAGGGAATGCCTTGCAGACGGACTGTCCAGCGCCACCATCGTCATGCACTCGGGAATAATGCGCACTGCGCTGATAGCCCTCTTCTGCCAGCCGAAGGAGGACTTCCTGACAATGAGCGTGCCCAACGGACTGGGCTATGTCGTCACGTTCGACGACGACAGACCCGTGTCGTACAAGGTGCTGCTTCGCAGGGACGGATCCTCCTGCAAGGGTGCAGGTATCGGCTGCCAGATGTAGAACCCTGTCTGCCCGCATTGCAATGCGGCATCGGCTTTGGGTATCCTGTCTCCTGTATTCATAGGAGAGACAAGCCGTGGCGGAGAGAAAGAGCCTGAAGGGCTATTATCTGACGACGTTCCTCATAGGACTGGGATTCTTCACGATGGGTCTGATGGATCCCCTTTACGACACATACATCCCCATCTTCCTGGCGAAGTACATCGACAGCAGCAGTCTGATCGGCATGATCATGACGTTTGACAACATCCTGGCCATCTTCCTCATCCCGATCACCTCGGCCCTGAGCGACAGGCTGGACACCCCGATCGGCCGCAGGATGCCATTCGTAGTCATCCTGCTTCCGATAGCCGCCCTGCTCTTCGGCCTGATTCCATTCGCGGCTCTCTCGTCGTTGTGGCTGCTGGTCGCCCTCGTCTTCCTTTTCAACCTGTCCAAGCAGTCGGTCCGCGGCCCCGTGGTCGCGCTCATGCCCGACATGGTTCCAGGCGACCTTCGTTCGGAGGCCAACGGAGTCATAAACACCATGGGAGGCATCGCCACGATACTCGGCACCGTCGCCCTTGCACGGCTGATGGACGTGTACATCTCCATCCCGGGACATGAGGAGCCCGTGAACGACATACTTGCCTTCCCGGTGGCGTCCGTGTTCGTCGTCCTGGCCGTCGTCCTGCTGTTCATCTTCGTCAAGGAACGCAACTCCCAGGTGCCACGCGAGAGCGGCAAGGAGGAGAAGGAGCCCATACTCAGGAGCCTGAAGGTCGTCCTCGGGGAGAAGAACAAGAGCGCGCTCTTCATCCTGATCTCGCTGCTGTGCTGGTTCATCGCCTACCAGGGCGTGCTTCCTTTCGTCGGCCTGTACAGCGTCGAGGTGCTTGGCACCAGCAGCGGAACGGCATCCCTTGCCGCGGGCATGGTCGGCATCGCATACGCCATCTTCGCGATCCCATCTGGAAAGATCGCACACCGGTTCGGACGCAGGAGGACGATCCGCGTCTGTCTGGCCTGCCTGGTCGCCGTGACCGTGCTCGTGTTCATACACAGCTACCTGACGGCATCCTGGAACGGCACAGCGAGACTGCTGACGTTCTGGGCGCTGCTGTTCCTCTTCGGCGTCTTCTGGGTGTCGGTCGTCACCAACTCGTTCCCGATGCTCTGGCAGATGTCGGACTACAGTACAGTGGGCATCTACACCGGCCTGTACTACTTCTTCAGCCAGGCGGCCAGCATCATCGCTCCCCCGGTCTCCGGTGGCTGCATCGACCTGTTCGGCTACCCCTCGCTCTTCCTCTTCACGGCCTTCTTCATGGCAGTGGCGTTCTTCACGATGAGGAAGGTCGACAGGGGAGAGCCCGACGATCTGGAAAAGGCCTGATGGATGGAGAAAGGCGGGCAGGACATCTGTTTGCCGCGTTCTCGGTGCTGCTGTGGTCCACGACCTTCGTCAGCACCAAGATCCTGCAGACGACGTTCTCTTCGCTCGAGATACTCTTCATCCGTTTCTGCATCGGCTACCTGGTGCTCACCATGATGCACCCCAGGCCGGCACGCTTCGCTGGAGCAAGGAAGGAGTTCGACTTCGCCCTGGCCGGCCTGCTTGGAATAATGCTGTACTATCTGTGCGAGAACATCGCACTGGAGCATACGGGTGCGGCCAACGTGTCCGTGCTCGTATCGACGGCACCCTTCTTCATCACGCTGGTGTACAAGATCTTCAGGTGGAACGAGACAAGGATCACACGACGCTTCCTCATCGGCTTCGCGGTGACGTTCTCCGGCCTGGTGCTGACCTGCCGGCCGGCCGATGGAGGCTTTTCGATCAATCCTCTGGGAGACGGGATCGCATTGGCCGCCGCAATGGTGTGGGCCTTCTATTCGTTCGTAATCGACCGTGTGAACGCAGGCGGCGGGAACATAATCGCGAACACGAGACGGACCTTCCTGTACGGCATCCTCTTCATGATTCCGCTCATGGCCTTCGACGGCTTCAGCGTCACGCTCGACGAGGTCATGCGGCCTGTGAACCTGTTCAACCTGGTTTTTCTCGGTGTAGGGACCTCCGCATTGTGCTTCGCCTCATGGTCGGGTGCGATGAAGAGGCTTGGACCGCTCGTGTCAGGCTGCTACATCTACATCATTCCCGCCGTGACGACGTTCTTCAGCTTCATCATCCTGGGCGAGGCGATCACGCCTGCATCCCTTGCCGGCACCGCACTTGTCATCCTGGGGCTCTTCGTGTCGAACCGCTGAACGATGCGGCCCTGTTCTTCACAGGGCTTTTACGGATGGACATGGGCTTGCGAGATTGCCGAGCAATGACCAAAAGCGCTAGACTTCCTGCCATGAAGAGAAGACTGATTGCGTCACTTGCCGTGGCGCTCATTGCCATTTGCACGATATCGGCAGCTCCTGTCGAATTCGTATTCGGAGGTCTCGACCAGCACGCCGAGGTGCTGGGCGGCTTCCTGCCATCGTTCCTAAAGGCCGGTGCCGGATACAACGGCTTCAGCCTGATCGACGGGAACACCACCCAGATCAACCTGCTTGTCGGTGGCGGCTACAGTCAGAGGAAGGTCTGGCAGACGCCATATGAAGGGGTGGTGCAGGATTTCGACCCGATCGTGTACGACACGATACGCGCCGAGTGGGAGGTCGGCATCTCCCAGGGCCTTCTGCAGTCCACCGTCCCCGGAAAGGACCTTCTGACGTTCTCTGCAGGCTACATCGGCCGCTACGAGAGGAACATCGACTCGTTCCGCGAGGGCAAGGTGCGCGACAACAACGGAGAGTACGTGATCCGGAGCCTGGACGGCTATCTCGGATTCGGCGACTACGATGGTGCGATCTATCCCGACCTCAGAGGCGACAGACAGCACTTGGGCACGCTGTTCAGCTTCGACGTGATGCTGGACATGATGGACGACCAGGGGATGTACAGCAACGGGCTTCTTGCCAACGCGAGTGCCGAATGGGCACCTCTGGTGCTCAACAGCGCACTGGACGGCGTGGCGGACTACTACTCGCTGACGTTCAACGTCGTCGGGGCATACACGCCATACAGCTTCGTCGAGGACGGCCAGCACTGGTTCAGCCTGACCCTGGTCGACCGCTTCAACGTCAACTGGACCGACGGCGAGGAGGTCCCGGTGTACGCCCAGGGGCCTGTGTCGCTCGGCCGCAAGGTGCGTGGCTACAACACCTGGACATACAACACGCAGTTCACCGTCGTGAACAACTTCGACATCAGGCTTGCCGGACCCGACTGGCACAGCATCTTCCCACGTGTGAACCTGTTCTTCGATATCGGCTACGGATGCGGTGACTACTTCAACACGGACATCGCCGGAGACAACTTCCTGATGAGCGCCGGTGCACAGCTCACGGTGAGCTTCTTCGACTTCATCGACCTGGGCTACCAGATCGCGTATCTGTTCGACGGCTACAAGTTCTCCGAAGGGCCCGAGACCCGCGTGACGGGTTCCTTCACGTTCTTCCTGGACTTCTGAGCTGGAGAGGCATTTGCCTGAACCGGGTCGGGACCCTGTCGCTTGGCAGGGTCCTGCTATCTCCGCCTGAAGAGCGCCGGTCTTACTGCATGGCCCGTCTCCTCCTCGGGGATCACGAGACGGCTGGAGTGCATCTTCAGCACGCGCTCGAGGCGGGGTCTGTTGTAGCGCTGGATCAGGATGCAGGGGATGTTGATCGCCAGATAGAAGACCGGGATGAGGGCGGAGTATGGCTGCCTGTGGTACAGCAACAGCAGCAGAGTGACGGATATGCACAGCACATGTGCCACCTCCGCCCTGACGGTCTCCAGTATGAACATGGAGATGTAGGCGGCATCGTCCCCCTTCATGTCCTTCTTGTCGAAGGGGCCGACACTTGGTACGTAGTCCTTCCACGCCTTGATGTGCAGGACCTTTTCATAGAAGCGTGTCTCGCGCCGGGAAGGGACCATGTGCAGGCGCAGTGACGAGAGGGTCCTGTATGAAAGCCTGTTGACCACATAGGACACCGCGATGTGTGCAAGTGCGATCGAGAACAGGAGCACGTAGTCGTCTTTCATTTCAGTACGGGCTTCTCGTCCCTTTGACCAGAGGCTCGCCTATGCCGATCGAGGACAGGGTCTCCAGCGTGTCCTGGAGAAGGTACGCCTGGACGTTGGCGACGCTGATGCGCACCATGGTGCCGTTGACGATCTCGACTGTCGGTTTCAATCCGGCCTTGCGTATGTTGTCGTATACGGTGTAGGCGTTTGAGATGTTCGTATAGGAGCCGACCTGCAACGTGTACCATCCCGTCTGCGATCCGTCCACGTATTCGCTCTCGGGGACATCCGGGGTGCTGATCACCTCCAAGGTGACAGGTGCGATGCCCTGGTCGTAGAAGCCCAGCTGTCTGGCGCCTTCCGGAGTCAGGTCTATGATCCTGTTCTCGACGTACGGGCCCCGGTCGTTGATGCGCACTTCTATCGACTGCCCGTTCTCGTCGTTTGTCACGCGGACCATGGAGCCGAAGGTCAGGCTCTTGTGGGCGGCGGTGAGCTTCGTGTTGTCGAAGATCTCGCCGTTGGCGGTCAGGGCATCGGGCCTGTCCGAGGTGTACCAGCTGGCGATGCCGGTCTCGGCGGCCGCCAGCGAAAGGGAAATGCAGATCAGCAGTGCAGTCAGGATCGGTCTCTTCATGACTCCAATGATAATATCTGGAGGTGACATTGGATAGATGCACTTGCCTGCATCTGTACGGTTCCGCCACCTGGACTGACTTGTTGATGAAGTCATTCTCTTTTGACATAATCGGGAAGCATGAGCGAGAATCAGCAGACACATTGGGCGGACATATACGCCGACAGGATAATAAGGGAGAAGGGCGACAAGGATGTCTACACCTGCGCAAGCGGCATCACGCCCTCCGGCACGGTTCATATCGGAAACTTCCGCGAGATCATCTCGGTGGAGCTGGTGGTGAGGGCCCTCAGGGCCAAGGGGAGGAATGTCCGCTTCATCTACAGCTGGGACGACTACGACGTCTTCAGGAAGGTCCCGAAGAACATGCCCGAGCCCGAACTGCTTGAGACGTACCTTCGAAAGCCCATAACGCTGGTTCCTGACACCACGGGCCAGGCCGACAGCTATGCCAGGAAGAACGAGCTGGATGTCGAGCGCATCCTGCCTGTCGTCGGCGTGAACCCGGAGTACCTCTATCAGGCCGAACGCTATCGCAGCGGCATGTATGCCGAGGGCATGAGGAGGGCACTGGAGAAGAGGGACGAGATCCGCGCGATCCTGAACGAGTTCCGCACGCAGCCGCTTGGAGACGACTGGTGGCCCATCTCCATCTTCTCGTCGTTCACCGACAAGGATACGACGACTGTGCTCTCCTGGGACGGCGAATACGGCGTGACGTACCGCGACGACTCCACCGGCCAGGAGGAGACCATAGACCTCAGGACGACTCCCTATGCGAAGCTTCCTTGGAGGATCGACTGGCCGATGAGATGGGCCAGGGAGGGCGTCGACTTCGAGCCCGCCGGCAAGGACCATCACAGTGAAGGCGGTTCGTTCGACACGTCAAGGAAGGTCGTCACTCTGTTCGGTGGACAGGCTCCAGTGTCCTTCCAGTACGACTTCATCTCCATCAAGGGGCGCGGAGGCAAGATATCGTCCTCGTCCGGCGAGGTGATATCCCTTTATGACGTGCTTGAGGTCTACACTCCGGAAATCTGCCGCTACCTTTTCGTCTCGACCCGTCCGAACACCGAGTTCGCCATCTCGTTCGACCTGGACGTGCTGAAGATCTACGAGGACTACGACAACTGCGAGCGCATCTACTTCGGACTGCTGAACGTCAACGACAAGAGGCGCGAGAAGGAGAAGAGGATATACGAGCTGTCGCAGGTGAGCGACGAGATTCCCACCGAACCCGGCTACCAGATTCCTTTCCGTCATCTGTGCAATCTGCTGCAGATCCATGGCGGCGACATCGATGCGGTCATCGGCTCGCTCGAAGGCGTCACCGAAAGCCAGAAGAAGAGGCTCGAGGTGCGCTGCCGCTGCGCCTGGAACTGGATCACCACCTTCGCTCCGGAGGACTTCCGCTTCTCGCTTGCCGACTCCGACAGCCCGCTGGTCGAGGTCACCGACAGCCAGAGGGCGGCTTTGAAGGACCTGGCAGGCTACGTCGAGAAGTATCTGGAGGACACTCCTGAGAAGGCCTTCTCCGACTACATCTACAAGGCCTGTGCGGATAACGGCGTCGAGAACGCCGAATTCTTCACCACGGTCTACAAGGTGCTGATCGGCAAGGAGCGCGGTCCAAAGCTTGCAGGATTCCTCAAGGCCTGTCCGAAGGATAGGGTGGTGGAGATACTCTCCAGGTATTGATTTCTGCACTATCGGTTGATTTGTCACCCGGCGTTTTGTTGCACCATGGCCGTGCTCTGGTATAATCGAGTATGTCATGGGTGAAGTAAGGACGATAAGGGATGTTGCCCGCATCGCGGGCGTATCTGTCGCATCCGTCTCGAGGACGATCAACGACAGCGGATATGTCTCACCTTCGACCAGGGAGAAAATAGAGAAGGTCATCCGGGAATACGACTTCCATCCGAACATGTCGGCACGTGACCTGAAGACGCGCTCCTCATCTCTGATAGCCTTCGTCATATCGGATGAAATCAACGAGTACTATTACAACCTCATAGAGGTGATCAACCGCCGGATCAAATCCGACGGCTATTCCATGATCGTCTGCAATTCCTTCAACGATCCGTTGATCGAGAAGCGTAATCTTGCCATGCTGTCCAACGGAGCGGTCTCCTGCATCATCCTCAACAGATGTCTGGGCAACGAGGCCTTCATAACGAGGCTCAGCCACAGAATCCCCATCATCCTGCTCCACAGGCGCATACGCGACGAGGAGTTCAAAGGCGACTACGTCGATGCCGACTTCCCCCAGGCCGCATATGTATACACGAAGATGCTCCTTTGCAAGGGCCACCGGCGCATCGCGTTCGTATCCGGAAACCTGGAGCTCGGGTCGTTCGCCGACAGGTTCACCGCCTTCAGGAAGGCCATGCAGGAAGAGGGTGTGGATGGCGGGGAGTACGAGGACTGCATACGTACCGGGACGGCCACCATCCAGATGGGAGGCGAGGCGATGGAGTCGCTGATGAGCCAGCCGAAGCCTCCTTCAGCCGCCCTTATCTGCCACAATCTCATATGCATCGGTGCCCTGAGGTGGCTCAAGCGAAACAGGATCGAGATACCGGACAGGCTGTCCATCGCCGCTCCATGCAATCTGAATCTGAATGACCTGTACTACGTCTCCATCTCCTCGGCGCTTCCCGACCTCGAGGAGCTTGGCGGGCGCATTGCGCAGTATGCCATCTCCCGCATAAGGGATGAAGCCGGGCAGATCCCCTGTCGTAGTTCCGTCCTTCATGTGAACCTGCTTTTCGGGGACAGCATACGCGAAGCTGGACAGTTTACATGACTTCAGTGCTTGCGTGAATGTCTACTACTTAATTTTTCAATTAAAAGTAAACCGATTTATTTTTCTTGACAGCCATGAAAACCGGTTTATACTCTTAAATATATGGAAACGTTTACACATCGCGGACGGAACCCTTATCTATATCTTCTTCCGGTAAGCTTCCTCAGCACAGGGATAAGCGCTTTCCTCACGTTTCCACGCAGCATGAGACTGTTCGACATCGGAGTGGGTGTCGCGATATACGGAGTACTGCTTTCGCTCTCGAGTCTCGTGTCCCTTGTCATGAACGCGTTCATCGGAAGACTGGTGGACCGGTATGGCTGCCTATCAGCCGTCCTGAAGGCGCTGCTGGCGGTTTCGATCGTCAGCCATTTCTTCTACATCTTCTCGGACGACATGGTCCTGCTGTCCATCCTGCTGGTCCTGGAGACGGCTGCGAGCAAGGTCTTCGTCGTGTTCATCTCCCAGGTGATATCGGGAATCGCTCCTGCCAGTTACGGGAGAGGCCTTGGCTATTACAAGCTTGCAGGATCCGTCGCATGGGCCATCTGTGCATCCGTCTCAGGCTATGTGACCAGCTATTTCGGCTTCAGCTCCCTCATGACGGTCGTGTTCGTCATGGCAGTTGCGAAGATGGTGCTGCTGACAAGGCTGCTTCTCATCTACGACAGTCGTACAAAGGACACTAGGACAAGGCACACATGCGATGTTCCGGTAAGAGACATACTCAGCGCATCGATGGTCAATGCCCTGGTCCTGTACATGATAATGCAGCTGCAGTCGAACGGAGGGTTCTCATACCTGCAGATATATCTGTCGACGGTCCTCGGTCTGGACGAGATCGAGTCCGGCCATATCCTCGCCGCATCCGGGATATTCGAGATTCTCATAGCCGCGCTAGTAGGACGCATATGCGATGTCGGCCGCAACGGCATGAAGACGATGGTGGTGGTCGGGTCCGTCCTGTCGGCGATTCGCTGGCTCGTTCTTGGAAACGTTTACATAGGGTTCGCAGGGCTTCTTTTCACACAGTTCCTGCACGGAGTGATGATCTGCACGATAAACATCGCGTTCATCGACTATTTCCGCGCCCTGACCAGAGATGAGGGATTCGGTACCGCGATAGGTCTGGCCGGAGCGCTGAGCAGTCTGTGCACAATGGCCGGTTCCTGGCTGTTCGGCCTTGTCGGGGACGGATTCGGGTTGTCCAGCGCGTACAGGTGGCTTGGCCTGCTCGGTCTGCTCTCTGTCGCCGCATTCCTCGTCGTGGACGTCATCGTCCGCCCGGCACCATCCCGATGCCGCATGACTCATGCATTTGCTTTTGAAAGTGCAAATACAAGGAAATTCGAAAAGGAGGATTCGAAATGAAGAAAGTTCTTCTCACTTCTCTCGTGATGCTTCTCTCGCTGTGCCTGTTCGCCGGCGGCAGTGGAGAGAGCACGTCTTCCGGCGGATCTGCCGAGAATCCCGTCACGATCACGTTCATGCACGACTGGCCTGAATACCAGCAGCAGTTCGAGCAGATCGTAGCCGACTTCGAGGCGGCCAACCCGGATATCAAGGTCGAGACCACCGTCATCACATGGGACATCCTCACCAGGACGCTCCAGACATCCTTCGCCTCCGGCGATGCATACGATGTCGCGGCATGCTGGCTCGACAGGGTGGGTGGATTCAACGCCCTCGGCGCCTGCTACGACCTCACGGATGCGATGATGGAGAACGATGGCGAATGGGCAGACGAGTTCGTCGGTCCTTCGCTTGAGCTGGGAACCGTCAACGGCCATATCTATGGCGTACCGTTCCGCTCGACCTGTACGATCCTCGTCTACAACAAGACGATGATGGACGAGCACGGCTGGCAGGTTCCGACCACGCTCGAGGAGTTCGAGGCCCTCATGGAAGAGATCGTCAGCACGACCGACGGAATCACGCCGCTGATCACACCGGGCAATCCCCAGGCCTTCCAGATCGCATCCCTGACGAAGACGCTTGCGGAGCATGAGCTGTACAAGTCCGGCAAGCTTCTCGACGAGGAGTACCTCAGCGGAAGGATGAGCGATGTCGGCGACGAGTACGCGAAGGCCGCTGCAAAGCTCAGACAGTGGGCTCAGAAGGGCTACATCGGTGCCGATTCCATGGCTCTTACCGGAACCGAGGCCACTGCCCAGTTCTTCACAGGCAAGGGCGTGTTCTTCTTCGCAAACAACAATGAGCTGTCCGCACTCCAGACGAACGCTGCGGATGCAGGCATCGAGATCGCCTTCATGCCGTTCCCCGCACCGGAAGGAGTCCCCACACTGCTGTACAACTACGGTGTAGACGGATGGATGGTGTACTCCGGAACGAAGCATCCCGAAGAGGCGATCAGATTCCTGAAGTATCTCTCCAGCTACGATGTCCAGCAGAAGTTCGGAAACGAGACGCTGTCGGTCATGGGCAACAGGAACTGCACATACGACAACGAGTATCTCAACCAGTTCGTCGAGATCTTCACATCCGGTGAATCGCACAGAATCAAGTTCGACTACAACCAGGGCAACCTCATCACCGACGAGGCCCTTGCGATCGGAGACTTCTTCGTCAATCCTGCAGCGACCCCGGAGGATCTTGGTCAGGCGATCGTGACACTCAAGGAGAACTGCATCAACGAGAATGCGGTCTGATTCCACTTGCGTCCGGCTGCCGGAGGCGGCGGCCGGACGATCTTGAAAGGAGGTACATCATGGCAGGTAGCATAACCAAGGTGGAACGCAACAGAAAGCTGTGGGGATACGTGTTTCTGATACCATCCCTGTTCTTTCTTGTCATGTTCATCCTGTATCCGCTGGTGAACAGCATATTCATGAGCTTCACCAACTGGACAGGCTTCAACAACGATTCCTATTCATTCGTCGGCGCGAAGAACTATGTGGATCTGTTCACGAAGAACCCGGGCTTCTGGAACGCCATGGTGATAAACCTCGTCTTCGCCTTCGTCTCCACCGCGATCCAGACGGTTCTGGGATTCCTCCTGGCATTCTGCGTGTACTACATGACAAGCGGATGGCAGAGGTTCTACAAGGTGGCGCTCTACATCCCGGTCATCCTGCCGGCGTCGGTCATAGCCGTCATGTGGCGCTTCATGCTCTCCCCGGATACAGGACTGGTGAACGTGATCCTCAGGACGATGGGTCTCGACAATCTGTGCAGAGCCTGGGTCGGTGACCCTTCTACTGCACTTGGGACCGTGATCGCCGTCAACACCTGGCAGTATGTCGGCTTCACCATGATCCTCTTCCTGATCGCGATGCTGAACATACCGACCGAGGTCATAGAGTCCGCACAGATGGACGGAGCCGGGAAGTTCAGACAGCTTCTCAGCTTCTTCATACCCCTGACGGCGAGTACGACGGAGACCAACATAATCCTGTCGATAACGGGCGGCATGAAGTCGTTCGCCCTATTCTATATGCTCACAGGCGGCGGCCCCGGCACTGCGACCACGGTCGTGTCCATGGTCATCTACAACACCGCCTTCGTCGACTTCAAGTTCTACAGGGCCCTTGCCATGGCGACCGTCCTGTTCGTGATAATCCTCGTCCTCGTCCTGATCTCGAGAAGGATCGGGCATGAAGCGGAGACGAACATCGAGTAGGGGGCAATGCAATGAAGAAAAGGCTTTCGATACAGAACATCCTGTCGCAGATACTGCTCGTATTCCTTGCAGTGATCGTCATCTATCCACTTCTTTTCGTGTTCATGACATCATTCAAGTCCAACTTTGATGTCATAACCCATCCATTCACGATAAACACCTTCGAACCCGACAACTACGTCCAGGCATGGGAGATAGGAAGAATCGGCAAGTATTTCGTGAACAGCGTGCTCATCACGTTCGTCACGCTTGCGATCCAGCTCGTCATCATAGTCCTGGCATCATATTCACTTGGAAAGCTGAAGCCCTGGGGTACGGGATTCCTGACGATCCTCTACCTGTCCGGCCTGTTCGTCACGAGCGAGATGATCACCGTGCCCAACTTCACCACGATGAGGAACTGGGGGATATCCGGGACGCGGCTCGCCCTCGTGCTTCCATATGTCGCCAACGGAATCGCAATGGCGACGTTCATCATGACAAACTACGTCAGACAGATGCCGAAGGAGCTGGATGAAGCGGCGCTGATGGACGGCTGCGGCCTGTTCCAGAATCTGACACGCATCACCGTGCCTCTGATGACTCCTGTGCTCGCCACCTGTCTCATCTTCAATTTCCAGGGCGTATGGAGCGAGTTCTACTGGGCTCTGATCCAGATAAGGGACGAGAACCTGAAGACTCTGCCGCTGGGTCTGATGAACTTCCAGTCGCAGTTCAACACCGATTATGGAATCCTGTGCGCAGGTCTAGCGATCTCCATAATCCCGGTGCTGCTGGTCTATCTGAAATGTTCGTCCCAGTTCATAGGTGGAATGACCGCAGGTGCGGTGAAGGGGTGATCCATGAGGAGAATCGAGAACGGCCGGCTGGCAATCGCATTCGACGAGGACGGTCGGGTATGTGCAATATATGTGGAAGGTCGCAACTGCCTTGCCAGGCCGTGTCGCGGGTTCGCGCTGTCGATCGATGATGCGCTCGTCGATGGTGCAGATTTCACGTTCGACGGATTCTCGCAATCCGATGGCCTTCTGAGTCTGGGCTATACGTCACCTTCCTGCCATGTGGAGATGTCGTATCGCAAGGTCGGCCTGTCAATCGCTGCGAGTGCGCATGTCACGTTCCCCTCCCACTCGCAGGGCATGCTGAGATGGTTCGAGTTCATCTGGCCATCACTGTGCTTCGACTCGCCGGAGATGGACGTGTTCCATGCTCCGGGTCAGGGTGCCTGCCATGAGCTGACATCTTTGAACATCAACTTCACACCGGGTTGCAGAGTCTCGGCCCTCGGCGCCTTCGAGACTAGGGAGGACATGTTCAGCACCACGCCGGACAAGGGTGCCGGACTGCTGTGCATCGAGGCACAGGACGGTGCGTGCGTCGGGCTTGCTCCGTATGGTGAAGAGGAGAACTTCTTCCCGATGATCCACCTGGAGCATGATGGTCTGACGGTCATCCATCGCAATATGATAGTGGCGGACTCGTCCAGATTCCAGGAGATCGGCACAGGGGAGCTGTTCATCCTGGGCTCCCGGTACCGCGCCGTCCTTTCGGCCTACCAGGACTTGATCTCGAACCACCTCTGCCTGGCTGCTCCAGGCTGCCCGCAGTGGTTTCGCCAGACCTCGCTTGTCGAAGTGCATTCCTCACACCTGGGCGGCTTCAGGGCCGGAATCGGAAAGCTGGGGTATTTGAAGAGCATCGGAATCGATG
Source organism: uncultured Spirochaetales bacterium (assembly GCA_944388965.1). Classification (GTDB taxonomy): domain Bacteria; phylum Spirochaetota; class Spirochaetia; order Sphaerochaetales; family Sphaerochaetaceae; genus Bullifex. The sequence goes on from CALXKL010000001.1 coordinate 128,413, forward strand.
TCGTCTATCTCATGCCCTGCTACAGCTATCGGAACAACATGAAGGACCACCGCTATGTCCATGGCTTCAGGGAGACCGGGTACATATACAGCGTCCTGGACAACTACGAGGTCGATTCCATAGCAGGTGGAGAAGAGGGCCTCAGGGAGTTCATCGAAGCGGCCCACTCGGAAGGCATGCACGTGCTTTTGGACTTCATTCCGCAGGGCTCCCATCCGGAAGGAGTCCTCTTCAGGGAGCATCCAGAGTGGTTCTGCCGGGATGAGAATGGGGATTTCTTCCCATCCCACGGCTGGAGGGCCACGTTGTCCCTAGACTGGGCGAATCCCGAAGTCGCACGGTATTTCATCGACATGGGGTTGCATTATGTGAAGAACTTCGACATAGACGGCTTCAGAATCGATGCCCCGCACTGGAAGGAGCCCAACTTCGCAAAGGATCTTCCCTACAGGGCCAGCCATACCTGCTTCGGATCCATCAGGATGCTGAGGCGTCTTTTCGACGAGGCCCGTGCCATAAGGCCCGACATCGTCTTCATGGGCGAGGTGTGGGGTGTCGCATATGAGAGCTTCACCACATGTCAATGCGAATACAACATCCACTGGGCGCTGTGGAACACCGCGACCGGAGTCTTCTGCGGCAGGGACCTGCAGAAATGGCTGGACGAGTACCGCTACACGCAGCTTCCCGGATCGGAGAAGGTCGTGTTCCTCGAGACGCATGACACTCAGCTGCTGACTCCTGTGGCACAGCGCTACAGAGGGTCTCTGGTGAGCGACATGATTGCATATGTGTATGCGTTCTGCGGGTTCATACCGATGGTCTGGTATGAGGAGATCGAACGGAATGCAGGGCTGGTGAAGCGCATATCGGAGCTCAGAGGACGTCTGGGGTATCCGTATTGGATGGATGTCGACTACGAGAACATCTCGAGCGGAAGCGACGATGTCTTCGTCGCGAGCCAGTGCGACGGAAGACGGATCGTCCTGGCGGATTTCGCCAGGAATATGGTGCATGCCGCACTATCGTTCGCACAGCTTCCCTCCTGGGTTGAACCCGACGGCCGCTATAGGCTGGTCGGCATCATGGATGGCAAGGTCTTCCAGCTTCACCGCAGAGTGGATGATGGAATCGAGACATACGAGGAGTTCAAGGGTTCGCAGCTTGATGGACTGGTTCTGGATATCTTCCCGTTCCAGCCGTATCTGCTCGAGATAGAACGGATAGGAGAGGACAAGTAGATGGATTGTTTTGTTTCACAGGCGAATGTGAACAGGCGTTATGTCATACGCCTGGACAAGGATGACATGCTTCTGGAATCGATAGAGAAGGTCATCGAGGAGAAGGGGATCCGCAATGCGGTGGTCGTGTCCGGAATCGGGACTCTGAGCGATGCGAGGATCCATATGGTCACCACCACCGGCTATCCTGCGGTGGAGACGTATCCCGAGTGGAAGGACGACCCGATCGAGCTGTGTTCGATCGCCGGAATCATCGCAGACGGGAAGCCCCATCTCCATATGGTGTTCTCCGATTCGAAAGGCACATACAGCGGCCATGTCGAGCATGGCTGCAGGACGCTGTACCTTTGTGAAATCGTCATAGAGGACCTGGGGATCGATCTGGTCCGCAGAATCGACGAGAAGAACATTTCGGTTCTTCAGGAAAAGTGAGGTGATTTGATGGTCTCTTTGAAAGACAAGTTCTTCGGATGTATCGCGGGGTGCCATATAGCATCCTCCATGGGTGCCGTGGTCGAGGGCATGAAGTGGCAGGACATAGAGGCCAGATACGGCTTCGTCGACGACCTTCTGCCATACGAGCACTACTGGAACGGGTGGAAGCGTGAAGCCGGCACCACGGAGGATGGCGTCGAGAGACAGAAGCTGATGATCACGGCCATCGCGCGAAAAGGCGACAGGGTCAATGCCGAGGACATCAGGGCCGTCTGGCTCACGGATATCCGGCACAAGGTCGGCGGACTCATATCCGAGCCCTTCGAGGATACTCTTCTGGCGATTGCCAAGACGGGCATTCCCGCAACCGACCTCGGCCGATACTGCGACTATGCCGGACTCAACAGCTTCGCAAGGGCATGCCATCCGATCGGCCTGATCAACGCAGGAGATGTCAAGGGTGCGATCGAGGACGTCCTGCAGTGCGGCCAGCTGTATCAGACGCCCAACAGCAGAGGGCTGAAATGGGCCTGTGTCACAGGTGTGGCGATAGCCGAGGCGACGAAGAGGGATGCCACGGTCGACAGCGTCATCGGGGCCATATTCGACAACTGCGACAAGGACCTGGTCGTCAGCGAGATCGACAGGATGCTCAAGTACACCAGCGACTGCTCCACGATCCAGGAGATGCGTTCAAAACTGGATGGAATATACTGCGGCGAAGGCATGCCGTATCCGTTCAGCTATGCGAACGAGGTCGTCACGAAGGGCGTGTGCATCTTCTCGATGGTCAAGGGCGACACGAAGGATGCGATTCTTGCAGGTGTCAATATGGGCAGGGACACCGACTGTGTCGCGGCGGTGGCCGCTGGAATATCCGGTGCACTCACCGGAGGCTCCTCGATACCGGCTTCCTGGATCGAGAAGGTCGACCATGCGACATCCGTCAATCCCTACACCAATTCCAAACGGACGCTGCAGGAGAGCGCGGATGTATTGTATGACGCATACGTCAGACGACTTGACAGGCTCGAGTCGTATGCAGGTGCGATGAGGTACTGAGCCATGACGATGTGTCCAATGCGACATCGAAGGGAGGCCTCGGAATGAACTATGATACGGTCCTGTGCGTGGATCTGCGCAGTTTCGACAACACCATCGACGACTATGGTGTGGATGCATATTTCTCCCATGTAGGGTTCGTCCCTACCGAGATATGCTTCCTCAATTTCCAGGTGATGTTCCTGTTCGGCTTCGATGGTGTGGACGACACCGTCCTGGATCCGATATGCACCGGGCAGAACGGAACCCCGTGCACCCGGCAGTGGACCGTCCGACAGCTTGCCGGACTCGTCTCCTGTCTGCATGGACACGGCGTCAGGTGCTATCTGGGGATCCTGGCGAACACGACAAGCCCCGTATGGAGGAACACCCGCACCTCATGGGAACATGAGGAGGTGCTCCAGAGGACACGTGGAGACAGGCTTCTGTGGGGCAGCTCGATAAACGTCCTGAAGCATATGGCTGACGGGACGCTCTTCGAGGATGTGTTCATCGACAGGCTTGTGACGGCGATTCTGGCCCTGGGGATGGACGGCTATGTCGCCGGTGATGGAATGCTCGGCCTGCGCGGACCCAGGGAGACGCTGGCCGACACCGATTATTCTTCCGACATGGTCGACCAGTTCCGCTGCTGGTCGGCGCTGAACGTTCCGGACCTGCCGACCTATGATGAAAGGGCCGACTATATCCAGAAGTACATGAAGGACGAATGGGTCGGGTTCTGGGTCTGGAGATGGACGGTCCATGCAAGGAAGCTTTCATCCGCTCTCAGGTCGCATGGGCTGGGATTCCAGGCGATCGATGCATGGAGCCGCAATCCGATAGAGGCGCGTTCATCCTTCGGCATAGACTACAGGGCCCTGTACGAAGCCGGGCTCGAGGGGCTTTTCGTGCAGGCCCGCGAGACCAACAAGTGGCGCAAGCACAGGGAAGGCGAGTACGTCCGGGAGGAGAACAGCGTCTTCACATTCCTTTCGCACAAGGCTTACGAGCCGAGACTCAGGTACTATTGGGCCCAGGCGACCGTGAACATCCCGGAGTTCTGGAATTCCATGCTGGATCTTCCGAATGTCATACAGCGGGAGAGCCACGCATATCTGTGGAGCCATTGTCTTCGGGATGGGGCCTGGAACCGCTGTATCGACGGCATCTGCGTCATCTGGGCGAACGACCTGGGACGGGATGACTGGAAGCGGATCCGGGACAACTGGGATGCGGCCTGCTCGATGAGCGACCGGTTCTCAAGGCCTCTCGGACTCACTCTGCTTTTCGATGATGTTGAGGTCTCCGGAGGCGATGTCATGGAGGCCTCACGTTTCGCCGCTCTGCTGGACAACGGCGTGCTGGTCCATTCCGCCGTGCCCGCACGTGAGGGCCTGTCACGTGACGATGTGCGCGCCTATGTCACGTTCTCGCGCCAGACCTATGGTTCATGCACACCGAAGGTCAGGGACGTCACGTTTCTGGTGGAAGACGGGTGTATCGAATACAGGGGCGTCAGGTATTCCTTCCATGAGGGTGTAGAGCTCATGAAGAGGACAGGCGGAATCAGGTCCACCAGCGGACGCGTATTCGGATTCTCATGCGCCAGGGACGAGATCGTCCTGAGCCTGGAGAACCCCGGCAATCTCTTCTATGAGAAGGTGTACTTCGCAATCGACCGGAGAATCGGCTCCGTCAGGGCCCTTCCTCCGAGACAGTGGTATTCGATGCCACATTCCATCATGGATGGAAGCGCAGCCGTCTCTCTTCCTCCTGATGCCGCATTGCAGCTTGAAGTGCAGCTGGAAGGGACGGACAGCGTCCCCCTGGCTTTCAATATCCTCGAACTGGGAGTGTGAGAGATGAGTGCATATGAATTCATGGAGGTGGCTCCAGGCATATTCCAGATCTCCGAGTCCGGACTTGCCATGCAGTATCTGGTGACTGGCCGTGACAGGGCACTTCTCGTCGATACGGGAACCGGCATAGGCGATCTCAGAGGCGAGGTGGAGAGGAGGATATCCGTCCCATATGATGTCGTCATCACGCATGTCCATCGCGACCATTTCGGTGGCGCCGGTGCCTTCGATCGCGTGCATGTGCCCAAAGGCGATCTCGATGCAATCTCCGGCATAGATGCCGAAGGACGGCGCGGCTATGTCGTCAGCATGGTATCGAGCGGCAGCGTTTCTCCAGATGTGCTTGAGAAGGCGGTGATCAGGCAGTGGAATGACGATCCGCAACGATTCATCCCGGTCGATGCCGGTCATGTCTTCGACCTTGGTGACAGACGCTTCGAGGTCATTCCCATGCCTGGCCATACCGCAGGCGAAATCTGCCTGCTGGACAGGGCTGGAGATGTGCTTATCAGCGGGGATTCGGCCAATCCGATCATGCTGCTGAAGATGAAGGGGGATGACCGCATTGAGGTGTGCAGACGGTGGCACGATGCCCTGGGTGGCCTGCTGCGGCTGCTGGACGACGATACTGTCATATGCGGCGGTCATGGACTTCTCGACATCGATGTGTTCGAAAGGCTGTATGCCATTGCAGGAGAATATCTTGAAGGAAGGAGGAATGCGGTGGTGAAGAAGGTCCACCTTTATACCGGCCGCTTCCTGGATGATGGAGATATCGTCATAGGCCTTGATGCCTAGACAAGGAGGTTTGATGTCATGTTGAGTCAGTATTATGCCCCTACGAAGGTGGTGTTCGGAAGGGGAGCGGAGGACGAGGTCTCGAATCAGCTGCGCCAGTTCGGCGCCGACAGCGTCCTGTTGGTATATGGCGGGCATTCTGCGCTAAAGTCCGGTCTTCTGGCGAAGGTGAGGGACAATCTCTCGGCTGCCGGGATAAGGTTCATGGAGCTGGGTGGTGTACAGCCCAATCCCCGCATCAGCCTTGCGAGAAAGGGCATCGAGATATGTCGGGAGAACGGAATCGGCTTCATCCTCGCAGTCGGAGGGGGGTCCGTGATCGATACCGCAAAGGCCATCGGCTACGGCCTGTTCAACGGCGGCGACCCCTGGGACTTCTACTGTGGCAGGCGCACTCCTGAAGGATCGGCCCCTGTCGGCGTCATACTAACGATGGCTGCCGCAGGAAGCGAGATGAGCGACAGCTCCGTCCTGACGAACGAGGAGGGCGGGCTGAAGAGGGGATGCAACAGCGACCACTGCAGGGTGAAGTTCGCCCTGCTGGATCCGGAGCTGACGATCTCCGTGCCCGACTACCAGACTTCGTGCGCCACCGTCGACATCATGATGCATACCCTTGAGAGATACTTCCATGCAGGAAAGGGCCTCTCGTTCACCGACAGTCTCTCCTTCACACTTGTCAGACAGGCGATCGAGAACGGCAGGATACTGCATGCCGATCCGACGGACTATGATGCCAGGGCGAACATGATGTGGGCCTCAAGCCTTTCCCATAACGGTCTCATGGCCCTTGGAAACCCCAGCAAGGGCGACTGGGCTTGTCATCAGCTCGAGCATGAGCTGTCCGGCATGTTCGACATCGCACACGGTGCAGGACTCGCCATCGTATTCCCGGCGTGGGCGGATTACGTATGCGACACGGATCCTTCCAGATTCGCACAGCTTGGAAAAGCCGTGTTCGACCTGGAATGCGACGATGTGGAGAAGGCCGCCCGCATGACGATCGATGCGCTTCGCAGCTTCTTCGAGGAGCTCGGCATGCCAACCACTCTCCGCCAGGCAGGCATAGAGCTTGACGAGGCCCATCTGAGCGAGCTTCTGGACAAGGCCACGTTCAATGGCAGGAGGACGCTTGGCAACTTCCGTGTGCTCGAGAGAGCGGACATGGAAGCGATCTACAGGCGGTGCATGTAGGTGATGGAGAAGGTTGTCTGCGTCGATCTGCGCCGTTTCGATCCGGAAAGCCGCGACCATGGAGTGGGAGCCTATCTCGAAAGGCTCTCCTTCATGCCGTCGGCACTGTGCTTTCTGAACTTCCATGTCATGTTCGTGCTCGAGTACGAAGGCATCTGCGACAAGGAGCTCGACCCGATTTCGGTCGGGCAGAACGGTACGCCATGTCCTGACCGCTGGACAGTCAGGGCCTTCCATTCACTCGTCCAGACGATCAGGGGCATGGGGATCGACGTGTATTTCGGCCTGCTTGCCAACACGACCAGCCCCGTATGGCACAACACGGCATATGAATGGACTCATCCCGAGCTGCTGCAGACATCGGTCGGCGGCGAGAGGGTGTGGGGGAATGCGGTGAACGTCCTCAAGCGCTTCGACGACGGCCGATATCTGGACGAGGTGATTGCACGGAATCTGGGACACATCTTCCGGGATTTCGGCTTCGACGCCTATGTGGCGGGAGACGGTATGTTCGGTCTGCGTGGTCCGCGAGATACGCTCCGTGAAACCGACTTCTCACGCGACATGGTCGAGCAGTTCTCGCAGCATTCCTCGATCGAAGTTGACGGCAGGCTGGACTACGAGGGAAGACGACGGTTCATATCGGAAGGATTCTACGACGAGTGGGTCGATTTCTGGTGCTGGCGCTGGGCCTGTCATGTAGGCAGGATCCATGACGCCATCGCCGTGTACGGAGCTTCGTTCATGGCCCTTGATGCCTGGTCCCGCTCTCCGGAGGAATGTCGTCGGCTGTTCGGCATCGATTACAGGATGCTATGCGACAAAGGGCTCGAGAAGGTCTTCGTCCGCTGTGGCGAATCGAGCAAGTGGAGAAAGCACAGGGAAGGGGAATATGCCAGGCAGGACTGCTCCATGTACACCATCATGGCCCATGCGTTGTATGAGCCCCGCCTGTCATATCTGTGGGTGCAGCCGACTGCGAACGTGCCCGAATTCTGGAATACCGTCCAGGACCTGCCGCAGGTCTCCAGGCGCGAGCTGTCGGCCTATTTCGCCCTCCACGTCATGTCGGACGAGGACGGATGCTGGAAGCAGGCGCTGGATGGCGTATGCATCATCTGGGGCAATGACCTGTCGCATGAGGACTGGACCTGGCTGGCCTCCGGATGGGAGAACGTCATGGAATGGAACGCCTCTTTCCTTAAGCCGTTCGGTCCTGTACTGCTGGTTCCTGATTCCACGTCTTCGAAGCCTGGCTCCCATATGCTCTTCGCCAGGCTGTACGATGCAGGTCTGCCGATATCCTGTGCCATGCACATGGATCAGGCAAAGGCCGGACATGTCTTCATCACGTTCGATGAAGATGTGGCAACCCAGATGCCCGGCGTGTTCCATTTCGATGGAGAGCGCTTCCATCTGGACGGCTGTCATATGTCGTTCCTGCAGGGCGTCGAGAAGATCCTGCAGCGGTGCGGCATATCGCATGCGGCATGCAGATGGCATGCCTTCATGGCATCGCAATCGCTCCTATGCATGTGCATAGAGAACGCCGAAAGCCTCGAGCCGGTCCGCCAGAGCCTGACCATCCAAGGAAAGAGCACCTGTGTACCTGTTCCTCCCGATGGCGTCGCCTGTGCACAGATGGCGATCTGACATGGTTTCATTATCTGGTTTCCTCCAGATTCTGTTTTCTCTTTTGCACCAGGGAGGTTGCTGCTTGCCTCCCTGGTGCCTTGTTGCAACGCAGGCTTTTGACATTCTAGAATCGGATATGTCGTCCGTATTCAACGCGGACATGAGCGATTCTCTTTCAATGGAAACCGAGGTGCTATGATTCTGCTTGGCCATCTGAAGAAGTATGTGAAGGAGTGCATCCTCGCGCCTCTGTTCAAACTGCTGGAGGCTGTGCTGGAGCTGTTCGTCCCGCTTGTGGTGGCTTCACTGATAGATGTGGGAATAGCGAATGGGGACAAGGGATACATCCTGCGCATGATACTTGTCCTGTTCGTCCTCGCCTTGGTCGGCCTTGCCGTCTCGATAACCGCGCAGTATTTCTCGGCCAAGGCGGCGGCATTGTTCGCAAGGGACACGAAGAGGGCCCTGTTCCGCCACATCCAGACGTTCTCTCTGGCCGACTGCGACAGGATAGGCCTGCCGACGCTGATAAACAGGATGACTGGCGACATGAACCAGGTGCAGTCCGGTGTCAACATGACGCTGCGCCTGCTTCTGAGGTCCCCGTTCGTCGTCTTCGGTGCCGCCATCATGGCATTCACCGTGGATGTGAAGGCCGCCATCATATTCGTCATCGTGATTCCGCTCATGTCGCTGGTGGTATATGTGCTCCTTAGCATGAGCGTGCCCCGGTTCCGGAAGGTCCAGGGGCAGGTGGACCAGCTGCTTGCCCAGACCCGCGAGAACTACAAGGGAGCCCGCGTGCTGAGGGCCTTCAACCTGCAGGACGAGCAGATGAAGAGCTTCCACGAGCGCAATGACGCGCTGGTCAGGAACCAGCTGAAGGCGGGCGGGATTTCGATCCTCACGAATCCTCTCACCAGCTTCATCATCAACATGGGCATAATCGCGGTGATCTGGTACGGAGGAATCCGCGTAGACTTCGGCTCTCTGAGCCAGGGCAGCGTCGTCGCCCTGTTCAACTACATGAACCAGATCCTCGTCGAGCTGATAAAGCTGGCGTCCCTGATCCAGACCATGACCCGCGCTCTTGCAAGCGCACGCCGTGTGGAGACCGTGTTCCGCACCGGCTCGTCGATGGCCGACGGCGAACTCGAGGGCTGCGACGAGGAGTGCGAGGATGCGATCGTCTTCGACCATGTGACGTTCAGATACAACGAAGGCGGAGCCCCCGTGCTCGACGACATTTCGTTCACGCTCAAGCGAGGGCAGACGCTCGGGATCATCGGCGCCACGGGTAGCGGAAAGTCCACGCTCGGTGCCCTGATCGGTCGTCTGTATGACGCTGATGAGGGGAATATAGAGATTCTGGGCCATCCGATAAGGTCCTACAGGCTCTCGTTCCTGCATGACAGGGTCTCCATCGTGCTGCAGAAGGCCAGACTGCTTCGCGGTACCATCGAAGGCAACATGAAGCTTGCCCGGCCCGATGCCACCACAGGGCAGATCGAGCAGGCGCTTCGGGATGCGCAGGCCTGGGATTTCGTCTCCGACAAGGGGCTGGATGCTCCGGTCGAGGCCGGCGGACGCAACTTCTCCGGCGGCCAGAGGCAGAGGCTTTCGATAGCACGCGGCCTCGTGCACGGCGGTGACATCCTGATACTGGACGACAGCTTCTCGGCTCTGGACTACGTCACCGATTCCAGGGTGCGCAAGGCGCTCTCCGAGCGCTCGATGACCAAGGTCATCATCTCGCAGCGCACCTCCTCGATACTTGATGCCGACCTCATACTCCTTCTGGACAACGGACGCATCATCGCCAGCGGACGCCATGAGGAGCTGATGGCCTCCAGCGAGGTGTACAGACAGATCTACTACACGCAGTTCGAGAAGGAGGTGGAGAATGCATAAGACCACCATCGCACGCGCCCTGGGCTATCTTGCACGCTACAAGGTCGAGTTCGTCCTCTCGCTGGCCATGGCCCTGGCCTATGTCGTCGCATCCCTCTACATACCGCTTGTGGCCGGAGAGGCGATAGACAGTCTGGTGACAGGCGGTGTCGACTTCGACATGCTCCTGTCCTGCCTGATGAGGATATTCGTCACCGCACTGGTCTGCTTCATTTCGCAGTACGCCCTTTCCAGACTAAACAACCGCATGGCCTACCGGATCTCGCATGACATGCGCAACGATGCCTTCGACAAGATCTCACGCCTGCCGTTCAGCTATCTGGACAGCCACAGACAGGGCGATGTCGTGGCCCGTGTCATCTCGGATGTGGACCAGGTGTCGGATGGCCTGCTGCTGGGCTTCAGCCAGTTCTTCAGCGCCGTCCTGACAATACTCATGACGCTCTACTACCTCTTCTCGCTCGACTACCTGATAGCACTTGTCGTCATCCTCGTCAGTCCGCTCTCCCTGGTGGTTGCGACCTTCATCGCGAAGAAGACCCACAGGTATTTCAGGCAGACGGCCGAGAAGCGCTCCCTTCAGACCGATATCACGGACGAGTTCATAACCGACACCGCCGAGGTGCTGTGCTACAACCTGCAGGCCTCCTGTCAGAAGACCTTCGATGAGGTCAACGAGCAGTGGGCCGCAAGCTCGCTCAAGGGCACCTTCTATTCGTCGCTGGTCAATCCCGCCACCCGCGCCGTGAACAGCATCGTGTACGCCGCAGCAGCGCTGTGCGGCGGCCTTCTCGCCGTGGCGGGGAGACTGAGCGTCGGCGGTCTGGTCAGCGCACTGAGCTATGCGAACCAGTACACCAAGCCCTTCAACGAGATCACGGGAGTGGTCACCGAGCTGCAGAACGCGCTGGTGTGCGCCTCCCGCATCTTCAGCCTCCTGGACGAGAAGGAGGTCGTGGATGATGGCGACAAGACGCTTGCAGACGATGCCCTGTCCGTGAGTTTTAGTGACGTATGCTTCTCATATGTGAAGGGACAGGACCTCATCAAGGGCTTCTCGCTTGACATAGACAAGGGACGTCACGTGGCCATCGTGGGTCCCACCGGAGCCGGCAAGAGCACGATAATAAACCTTCTGATGCGCTACTACGAGACCGATTCGGGACGGATACTCATCGACGGCACCGACATACGCGACATAAGCCTTGCCAGCCTCCGCCTCTCGTTCGGCAGCGTCCTGCAGGACTCATTCATCCTCTCTGCAAGCGTCAGGGACAACATAACCATGGGGCGTGACTTCTCCGACGAGCAGGTAATGGCCGCCTGCAGGAGGGCGCATGTGCACGACATCATCATGCGTCTGGAGAAAGGCTACGACACTATGCTGGACGATGACGAGGGACTGCTGTCGGCCGGTGAACGTCAGCTCATCTCCATCGCCAGATGCATGCTTGACCTGCCGAATCTTCTGATTCTCGATGAGGCGACCAGCAACATCGACACCAGGACGGAGGGGCTCATACAGGCGGCGTTCAACGAGATGACCGCCGGTCGCACGAGCTTCGTCGTAGCCCATAGACTGTCCACGATCCGCAACGCCGACATCATCCTGGTGATGAGGGACGGTGATATCGTCGAGGCCGGCAGCCATGACGAGCTGATCGCCAGAGGCGGCTTCTACAGCGAGCTCTATTCAAGCCAGTTCGCAAGCGTCTCCTGATTCGTCAGCACCGCTTGCAAATGGATTGGGACATGCCTCTTGGAAAAGGAACATGTCCTTGTAACATCGAATAGTAAGTATGGCTTATTAGGTGTTCTGACGGAAGAGACGGTCCAGTGTGGCCTGGTTGTTCCTCCACTTGTTCTGCGCCTTGACCCGCAGGTCGAGAGTGAGCTTCATGCCGGGGAAGATCCGTTTGATCTCGCCAAAGCTCTGCTTGCGGATGGTCCTGATGTTCTCTCCTCCCTTGCCGACTATTATCCCCTTCTGGCCTTCGCGCTCGGTGACTATGAACGCCCTGATCCACACCGAAGACGAGTCCTGGTCGTATTCGATGTCGGAGACCTCGACATACACGACATGCGGAAGTTCGTCGCTGAGCAGGTTGATCGTCTTCTCGCGTATGATCTCGCTGATGCGGAACTCGAGGTTCTGGTCGGTATAGCTGTCGCTCGGGTACAGCATCTGCCCATACGGGGCGACCTTGAACAGCTCTATCAGTATCTCGTCGACCCCGTCGTCCTTGAGACCGCTGGCTGTGAGTATGACGGCCTTTGGAAGCCTTTCTTCCACGTATCGCCGTGCAGTCTCGACCTCCTCCTGAGTGAGGATGTCGGACTTGTTGATCACTGCGATGACCGGCACCCTGACCTTCGTCAGTATCTCCACTATTGCGTCCTCTTCGCTTCTGGCCTCGCGCTTTGCGTCTATCAGGTAGAGGACCGCGTCGCTGTCGTCAAGGCTCGAGACCGTTATCTCCTGCATCCTGCGGTTGATCTCGCGGCCCCCGAGATGGTAGCCGGGGGTGTCGGTGAAGATGAGCTGGCCACGCTGGTCCGTGTATATTCCGCGTATTGCGTTGCGGGTTGTCTGTGGGGTGGATGCGGTGATGCTGACCTTCATCTCGCAGATCGTGTTCACCAGGGTCGATTTGCCTACGCTGGGCCTTCCGATGAGCGATACGGTCGCGCATCTGACAAGTCTGTCGTCTTCTCTTTCCATGGGTTTCCAATTATACTCGCTTACATGAGTGAAGAAAAGAAGAACGCAGAGCAGCCGAGCCCTGCTCTTGGCGAGAAGCTGATGAAGACGCGATCCATCATGCTCACCGGAGAGATCACGAAGGAGAGCGCCGACCAGGTGATCAGGAATCTCCTGGTGATGGATAGCGAAGGAAACGACCCGATCACCATCTACATCAACAGCCCTGGAGGCGATGTGGATGGAGGATTCGCGATATACGACATGATCCGGTTCATCTCGTCTCCCGTCAGGACGGTTGGAATCGGTCTGGTTGCGTCGGCTGCCGTGATCGTGCTGCTTGCAGCCGAGAAGGAGCATCGCTACGGCTTTGCCAACTCCACATATCTCATCCACCAGCCCATGACGGAGATGCGTGGCGTGGCTGCAGACATCGAGATCCATGCACAGAACATGGAGCATTGCCGCCAGATGACGGACAGCATCATAGCCCAGGCATGTGGAAGGAGCATCGAGGAGGTCCACCGTGATACGGAGAGGGACCACTGGATATACAGCCAGGGAGCCGTCGAATACGGCCTGATAAGCCGGGTGATAACCACCAAGGACGAGCTCAAGTAGTCCGGCTTTTGTCCATAATCATACGTTTTCAGGTATATGGAGATGAGGAGGCACATGAGTGAAGCCCATCTCCATTTCCATTATCCTTCTGCTTGCCATGATTCTCTGCTCATGCAGGAGTGACCTTCCGCAATCGGGAGAAGGATTCTCCATAGCCACGTTCAACGCCCAGACGTTCTTCGATGACATCGAGGACGGCGACGAGTTCGACCCCTTTCATCGCCACGACGGCTGGAGCTCGGTGAAATACCAGGCCAGATTGGAACGCTTGCGCGATGTCGTCAAGACAAGCCTGGATGTGGACATGCTCTTTCTGCAGGAGATCGAAAGCGCCAAGGTCCTGGAAGACCTTCTTGATGATTCCCTACGTCGACGTGGCTATGTATATTATGCAATAGCAGATGTAGACAATCCGATTTCGGTAGGATTCATCAGTAAGTACAATCCCATCTCGGTTACATTGCATCAGGTCGGAGACCAGAGAATCGTCATGAGGGCGGAATTCATGGTCCATGGAAGGCAGCTGGTCGTATATGTCCTCCATGCCAAGAGCAATCTGGGTGACATGGACGAGAACAGGAGGTTGAGGAAGGACTATGCCGCCTTGGTCAACAGTCTTGCCAGACAGGACGAAGGCTCGCCCCTGGTGGTGCTGGGCGACTTCAACAGCGAACCGGACGCTGAGGGCACCGACATGCTTGCGCTTGTCGGAAAGCACTCTTCGGATCTGCTGGTCGACATGTACTGCATCCCGGTCTCGTCTTCGAGGACCGGTATGGACGGCAGGACGTTCTATGACGCGATGATGGACAGAAACTGTGCAGTAGGAGGGTACGGGACGTATTTCTACAACGGGGTCTTCCATGATTACGACAGGATCCTTCAAAACAGGGCGTTCATCGAATCCTTTCCGGATGCACGCTTGACGGTCGTCACGGGTGTCAGCGCGGACGGCATGCACCCGGATTCATATGAGATGGAGGAGGGAGAGGGGCTGTCGGACCATTTCCCGGTGAAGTTGACTCTTCTTTGAGAATGCGTGGAATATATCGGGCATGGAAGAACTCAGGGAGATACTCACAGGTGGACAGAGCTTCAGCTGGATCGATGAAGGAGACTGCTTCTCGGCGACGCTGAACGAGAAGGTGTACAGGGTACGCAGCATTGACGACTTCAGGGCCGATGCGTTCCTGTACGGCTACTTCGATCTCGACTTCGACTACGACGGCGCCAGGGCAGCAATCGCCGCCAAGGACGACGTGCTCAGGAGGGCGGTGGATGCATTCCCGACGCTTCGCATCCTGCGACAGGATCCGTGGATAGCCCTGATCAGCTTCATCCTCAGCCAGAACAACAATATAAAGAGGATAACGGGACTGTATCACGCCCTCTCGAAGGCCTATGGACATGAGGTGGAGAAGGGATACTGGTCGTTTCCGACTCCACGGGAACTCTCCCGGACCAGCATTGCAGAACTCAGGGAGCTGAGGGTGGGCTTCCGGGACAGCTACATAATGGATGCGATCGACAAGGCGGATATCCTGGCTGAGATCCCGGCTCTCGACTACCATGATGCCGAGGCGAGGCTGATGGGCATAAGGGGCATCGGGAAGAAGGTCGCCAACTGCGTCCTGCTGTTCGGCTTCCACCGCATGGACGCCTTCCCGATAGACGTATGGATACGCAAGATACTGGACAGGTACTACCCGGGAGTCGGCCTGGAGCACTTCGACCCGTACAGGGCGCTGTGCCAGCAGTACCTGTTCAGCTATGCGAGGTATCTGGACCTGGACTGATCAGGACCTGGGGAACTTGAGCTCGTAGAATATCTGCTCGAGCTCGAGTCCGATGTTGATGTTGTGCACGACGGGCATGATCCCGTCGGCCGTCCTGACCGGCTTGAGCGTCACGGGGGAGAAGTTCATGATCCCCGTGACCCCCGCCTCGAGAAGCTGGGCGTACGTGTCCGTCGCCGCAGATTCGGGGACGGTGATTATCGCGACATCGACCTTGAGTGCGCCTACGACCTCCTCGAGCCTGGACATGGGATATACCGGTATCGGCTGCGATGGGTCTGAGTACACCAGGGGGTCGTTATCGAAGCCTGCGACTATCCTTATCCCGTCGCTCTCGAAGCCGGAGTAGTGCATCAGGGCCTTGCCGATTCTTCCGCAGCCAACGACTATCACATGCTGCTCGTCACCCTTGCCGAGGATCGTGCCGATTCTGGAGATCAGGTCGGTTATCTCGTAGCCGCCCCGCTTCTGTCCGTGTATCTCCAGCTGGGAGAAGTCCTTTCTCACGACGGCGGCGCTCACGCCCGCCGCGTCGGCCAGGTTATGTGCGAAGACCTTCTCAAGACCTATGGTGCGCAGACGGTTGAGCGCCCTGTAGTAGCGTGTAACCCTGATCAGCATGTCGTTGTTCATGTCGTATCTCCATCTTTATGTGAATCGTGTAACATTTTCAAAAGGAATATGTCAATAAACACCTGTCAAATCCAGTGAAATGTGTATCAGATAATATTATCTTCGCACCCGATTTACATGGTACGGGGAAATTACGTACTATTGAACCTATCTGAAAAACAAGTAGGAGGAGTCAATGTCTCAGAATCTTTTCTCTGACGAACTGCTCAGCTTCATCGACGAGTGGAAGGACAGGCCGGGCAACCTGATCATGGTCCTTCACCGCGTGCAGTCGGAGGTCGGATACATCTCCCGCGAGGCCGCAGACGAGGTGTCCCGTCTTCTGGACGTTCCGCTGTCGACGATCTGGGGAGTCGTCACGTTCTACCATTTCTTCAAACTGACCAAACCAGGCAAATACAATATCCAGGTATGTCTCGGCACCGCCTGCTATCTGAAGGGAGGCGACATCATCGTCGAGGAGCTGGAGAAGCTCAAGGGGCTCAAGGTCGACGGACTGACCGACGACGGTCTCTTCTCGCTGCAGGCCGTACGCTGCGTCGGCTGCTGCGGACTGGCTCCGGTCATGACAATCGGCGGCGAGGTCTTCGGCAAGGTCTCAAAGGACCAGATCCCGGGCATCCTGGACAAATTCAGCTGATGGATGCGCTGGACTTCCTCTTCGAGGCGGTCAAGAACAGCCTCGAGGCCGGCGCCGGGACGGTGTCGGTGAGAGTGGAGATGGACGATGGCCAGGTGCATGTCACCTGTACGGATGACGGTGCATGGGAGCCGGATGTGGACCATTTCGCCAGAGGAGGTTCGAGCAAGGGGGACGGCAGAGGGCAGGGTCTGTATCTGCTCGCCCGGCTGGATAGGGATGCGGCTCTTGTAAGGGCCGGGGACCGCACGGTCCTCACATACAGCTTCCCGCGTCGGCTGATGGGTGATGGATCCCAGGTCTATCCCTTCCTGTTCTCCATGTGCAGGAGCCGGGGGGTACACCTCGTGCTCGATGCCGGAGGAAGGGTGCTCACCGATGATGACATGGTCTCCATGTTCGGGGACCTGGAAACGGCCGGTGGCATCTCGGGCATGAAGAGGTTCATCGCCTCTTCGATAGATAGTGAACAATAGGAGTAGCATATGGCAAAACTGTCATTGGAGGAACTCAGGGCCCTTCGCGCGAAGGAGAGTGCCAGACTCGAGAAGCGCGATATCCATGGCAAGCGGGTCCATGTCGTGGTCGGCATGGGCACCTGCGGCATCCAGGCTGGAGCGAAGGTCACTCTGAACAGCATCGTGGACGAAATCGAGGCCAAGGGCCTCAAGGACGTCATCGTCACCCAGGCCGGCTGCCAGGGCAGATGCGACATGGAGCCGGTCGTCGAGGTCTATACCCCGTCGCTGGGCGCCGTGGCGTATGGCAAGGTGGATGCCAAGCTGGCCAGACGCATAGTCGATGAGCACATCGTCGGCGGCAAGGTCATCGATGACCATCGCATTGACTTGGAGGGTTGAGATGGGTTTCAAGAACTATATTCTGGTCTGTGGCGGAACCGGCTGCGAGTCTTCGAAGTCGGACCTGATCTACAAGACGCTTATCGAGGAGGCCAAGGCCCAGGGAGTCGCCGACCAGGTCCAGGTCATCAAGACGGGATGCTTCGGCTTCTGCGAGCAGGGACCGATCGTCAAGATCCTTCCCGAGGACTCCTTCTACGTGAAGGTCAAGCCCGAGGATGCAAAGGAGCTGATCAGCGAGCACGTCATCAAGGGCCGCGAGGTCACCAGACTGCTGTACAACAAGACTCCCAAGAAGCCTCTTGAGCAGGTGGAGGACATCCAGTTCTACCAGAAGCAGCTTCGTGTCGTGCTGCGCAACTGCGGCGTGATCGACCCCGAGGACATCGACGACTACATCGCCAACGACGGCTATGTGGCCCTCGAGAAGGCCCTCTTCGAGATGAGCGGGGATGACATAATCGAGCAGGTCAAGATCTCTGGACTGAGGGGCCGCGGTGGTGCAGGCTTCCCGACCTGGATGAAGTGGAACTTCACCAAGCAGGCCGAAGGCGATGTCAAGTACGTCGTGTGTAACGCGGACGAAGGCGACCCGGGAGCCTACATGGACCGCTCCACGCTCGAAGGCGACCCGCATTCGGTCCTGGAGGCCATGACGATCTGCGGCAAGGCGATCGGCGCCCACCAGGGATACATCTACATCCGTGCCGAGTATCCTCTGGCGATCCATAGGCTCGAGGTCGCGATGAAGCAGGCCAGGGAGTATGGACTTCTCGGAAAGGACATCCTGGGATCCGGCTTCGACTACGACATCGAGATCCGTCTCGGCGCAGGTGCGTTCGTCTGCGGCGAGGAGACCGCTCTCCTGCAGTCCATCGAGGGCCACAGGGGCATGCCTCAGCCCCGTCCGCCGTTCCCTGCGGTCAAGGGCCTTTGGGGAAAGCCGACGGTCATCAACAACGTCGAGACCTGGGCGAACATCCCCGTCATCATCGCCAAGGGCGGTGCGGAGTTCGCGAAGATCGGAACGCAGGACAGCCATGGAACCAAGGTCTTCGCCCTGACCGGCAAGGTGTGCAACTCCGGACTCGTCGAGGTCCCGATGGGCACCACGCTGCGTGAGATCGTCTTCGACATCGGAGGCGGCATCGCGGGCGGACGCAAGTTCAAGGCGGTCCAGACCGGCGGCCCCTCGGGCGGTGTCATCACGGAGGAGAACCTCGACACACCGATCGACTTCGGCGGTCTGCAGCGCATCGGCTCCATGATGGGCTCGGGCGGAATGATCGTCATGGACGACAGCGACTGCATCGTCGACGTGGCCAAGTTCTATCTCGAGTTCACCCGTGACGAATCCTGCGGAAAGTGCTTCCCCTGCCGCATCGGCGGAAAGAGCCTGTACAACCTGCTGGACAAGATCACCATCGGAAACGGTACGGAGGAGGACCTGGAGGAGCTCAAGACCATCGCGCATGCGATGCAGAAGGGTTCGCTGTGTGCTCTCGGCCAGACGGCTCCCAACCCCGTCCTGTCGACGCTGCGCTACTTCCCCGAGGAGTACGAGGCCCACATCAGGGACAAGAAGTGCCCTGCCGGAAAGTGCAAGAAGCTGATCAGGTATGCGATCGACCCGAACAAGTGCATCGGCTGTACGGCATGTTCCAGGAAGTGTCCTGTCGGTGCCATCTCGGGTGAGCTGAAGAAGCCTCATTCCATCAACCAGGCCGCATGTATCAAGTGCGGAGTGTGCCGCCAGACGTGCAAGTTCTCGGCGATCACAGTCGAGTAGGAGGTCGTGAAGTTATGCTAGTACATTTGACAATACAGGGAATAGAAGTGGCAGTGGAGCAGGGTTCCACGGTCCTCGAGGCGGCTCTCAAGGCCGGCATCAGGATTCCGACCCTCTGCTACCACCCCGATCTCAGGCCCTTCGGATCCTGCGGACTGTGCATCTGCAAGCAGGAGGGCTCGGCCAAGATCATCAGGGCCTGCGCCACGCCTGTGGCCGAGGGCATGAGGATCATCACACATGACAACGAGCTGTACGAGGTCAGGAAGACCATCCTCGAGCTGATCATGAGCACGCACCCGGCAAGCTGCCTGACCTGCGTCAGAAACAACAAGTGCGAGCTGCAGAAGCTGTGCATCGAGTACGGTATCCGCGAGCAGCCGTTCGAGACGAGGATCAAGGATCTTCCGAAGGACACCTCGACGAAGGCCATCATTCTCGACCCGTCCAAGTGCATCAAGTGCGGCCGCTGTGTCCAGGTCTGCCAGAGTCTCCAGGGTGTCTACGCCCTCGAGTTCATCGGTCGTGGAGACGCCACGCAGATGTGTCCTGCGGCCTCTCTGCCTCTCAACGACAGCCCGTGCATCAAGTGCGGCCAGTGTGCGACGCACTGTCCTGTCGGTGCCATCTACGAGGTCGACGAGGGTGGCAGGTTCCTCCGCGAGGCGTCCGCCAGCGAGAAGGTCGTGGCGGTGCAGATCGCACCTGCCGTGCGTGTCGCCCTGGGCGAGGAGTTCGGCTTCAAGCCCGGCGAGCTGACCACGGGCAAGATCTACACGGCGCTGCGCCGTCTCGGTGCGGACTACGTCTTCGACACCAACTTCGGCGCCGACATGACGATCATGGAGGAGGGAACGGAGCTTGTGAAGCGCGTAAGCGAGGGCGGTGTCCTGCCTCAGATCACCTCCTGCTGCCCCGGCTGGATCGAATACGTGACCAAGTACTACCCCGACCTGATCGAGAACCTCTCGTCGGCCAAGAGTCCGATGATGATGCAGGGTGCCATCACGAAGACCTACTGGGCAGAGAAGATGGGAATCGATCCGGCCACCGTCTACTCCGTTGCCATCATGCCCTGCACGGCGAAGAAGGCCGAGATCCATCGCGACGAGCACATGAAGAGCAGCGGCTACGATGATGTCGATCTGGTGCTCACCACACGTGAGCTGGCAAGGATCATCCGCCAGCGCGGCATCGACTTCGCCGCTCTTCCCGAGAGCGAGGCGGACAGCCCGATCGGCGAGTACTCCGGCGCCGCCACCATCTTCGGCGTCACGGGAGGCGTCATGGAGGCTGCCGTCAGGACGGCCTACCATGCCATCTCCGGCAAGGAGCTGTATGATCCCGACATCATGACCGTGCGTGGAAACGGCGAGTTCCGCCATGGCGCGATCGATGTGGATGGAAAGACGACTCTGCGCTTCGGCGTCGTGCATGGCATGGGCAATGCCAAGGCGATCCTGGACGAGATCCGTGCCGCCAAGCAGCGTGGCGAGAGGGCTCCTTACGAGTTCATAGAGGTCATGGCATGCCGCGGCGGATGCATCGCAGGCGGCGGCCAGCCGCTCGGCACCGATGACGAGGTCCGCTCCAAGAGGACCAGCGGCTCGTACACCGACGACAAGAAGTCGAAGGTGCGCTGCAGCCATCAGAACCCGTCCGTCATCAAGTGCTACGAGGAGTTCTTCGGCGAGCCTCTGAGCGAGAAGGCCCATCATCTGCTGCACACCGAATACACTCCGGTTCCCGTATACAAGAACTGAGTGCATCCAGAACGTACGATTCTCCAGAAGCCGGGTGTCCTGCCCGGCTTCTGGCATATGTATGGCGATGGCATTTCGCCGCTCCCCGATTCCGCTTTGTGCGCGATGCAGGACGAATTTGTATTTTCCATGGATTAATCTTGGAAAACGGCTCTCTTCATCTTGCCCATTTGAAGTTCGAAATAGTACTTTTGGTGAGGACTTGAAGAATATGCGTCATGCGGGTGCCCCGTCCGGGGACGGAAGGTCATTTCATCTTGTCCAGGAGATATTATGAGACGATCCATATCAGCAGTGGCTGTCGTGCTCCTGTGTGCAGGGATGCTCTTCGCCACACCATATGAGGAGATCCTGAACCGGGCGATGGAGAACAGCCCGCAGATGAAGAACGTGGAGCTGACCTATCTCAACAGCCTCCTGACCCAGCAGCAGAACGACTTGGACGATGAAGTCAAGGTGACGGTGAGTACGGGTACGATTTCCGTGTTGCCGAACGAGAATGCCGTGAACAGACTCACTGGCAGAGAGGAGATCTCAAGCGATTTCTCGATGGAGCCTTCGGTCGAGGTCGTTCTTCCCAATGATGGCCAGACGACGATCAAGGCCAGCACCGGACTCGCTTTCGAATATGGCGACAAGGACTATTACGCCGTCTCTCCGAGCCTGAGTGCTTCACATACGTTCGATCTGACAGGCTACGACTCGGAGCTTGCCGTGAACCTGTCCAATGCGAGATCCTCGATCCAGAGCGAATACACGTACAGGAATGCGCTGCTGTCCTTCGAGAACCAGGTGCTCACCAGCATCAGGACGATCCTCCAGGCGGAGCAGTCTCTCGACGAGACGAAGTACAACCTTGCAAAGGCCGAGCAGACGCTTTCGGATGCTCTTGAGCTTGGAAACATGAGCGAGGGAAGCGTCTCCTATCTCCAGTCGATGAATTCGATCAATCTGCAGAAGCGCACGATCGATGCGACAGAGAAGCAGATTGAGACGGCAAAGCAGCAGTACACCACGCTCACAGGACTCGTATGGGATGGTGTCGAGGATCTTCCTTCTCCGGATCTGACCGTCAATGTCCTGTCCACGGGAAACACGGCGGTCATACTCGCAGGGATCGACGTGGAGATCGCTCAGCAGGCGATAGAGACCAAGAACCATACGACCAGTCCATCCGCCATCACTGTCAATGGCGGTGTGAGCGGCACATCGATTGCGAAGGACAACTCCATCTCCGGCAATGTCGGTCTTGCATACAGCGCAGGCAACTGGTCGGTCGGTACCGGATTCTCAGGCACATACGACAACGAGAAGTTCACCCCTTCGCTGACGTTCACCGGGACCTGGACGAACAAGACCACCAAGAAGAGCGACGAGATCGAGCTGCAGATGCTGAACAACGACCTGGTGAGCGCGCAGAACGAGCTTGCAGATGCCAGGACATCATACATCCAGGACATGCAGAACCTGCAGATCGAGATACTGAATCATGAGTATACTCTGCAGAACAATGCGGCGCAGAAGGAGTACTACGAGTCGAATCTCGAATACCTGCAGACGCTGTTCGACTCCGGCCTGTGCACGCAGCAGGACGTCGATGATGCACGCAAGCAGGTCGAGTGGGCCTCCGTGCAGGACATGATAGACACCATCGAGGGGCTGCTTCTCCAGAACGGGATAGCACAGCTCAACCTCTAGGAATGACGATACGAAGGAATGACCATGAGCGAAGACAAGAATACTAAGATCAATGATGAAGTGGTTCTCAGCGAAAGCGAGAAGCAGGAGAGGATCCTGCGCGAGCAGTTCAAGATCAAGAAGAGGAACAGGCGGATAAGGAAGCTCGTCATCTGGGCCGTCGTCATACTCGTCCTGGTGCTCGGCCTGAGCTGGTACATGCAGCTGAGGGAGAACATGAGGGCGGAGCAGGAGGCCATGATGGCCCGCTCCAGCCAGGTGCAGGCCAAGGTCACCCGCAACGTGTACACGGCCACCATCGACCTGTCTGGCTACGTCGAGGCATACGACATCCAGAACGCACGCTTCCGTGCAACAGGGCCCATCACCGCGGTCAACGTGGAGGAGGGCGACGTTGTCCATGAAGGAGACGTCCTGGCCACCATCGACAGTACCAGTCAGACATACAACGTGGAGAGCATCAGGCGTAGTATCCGCGAGGCGGAGCTCAGCGGCACGCAGTCGCAGCTCGAGCTGCTGAATCTGCAGCTGACCACGGCACTCAACAATCTGGAGTACACGAATCTCGTGGCCAACTTCGACGGTACCGTTGCCGATGTGAACATCACGGAGGGAGACTACTTCGAAGCCGGAAGCACCGATGCCGCGGTCACCATCGCGGACCTCTCCCGTCTGAAGGCCACGGTGGAGATAGACGAGATCGACATGCAGTATGTCTACCTTGGTCAGACGGCATACCTCACCTTCGACTCCATTCCAGGGCAGGTCGTCGAGGCGTACGTCTCCTACATCCCGACGCTCGGCACCTATTCCAGCCAGGGCATCGGAGTGGTGGAGGTGGAGCTGACAATCGACAATCCTCCCGCATCCCTGAAGCCCGGTTACAGCTTCGAGGGCACCATAGCAAGCGAAGGCGACGTGGAGATGCTCCTGATTCCGCAGGCGGCGGTCACGACAGGCCGTGGTGGTGCCACCACCGTCCAGAAGCTTCTGGAGGACGGCACCACGGAGACGGTCAGCGTCAGCGTGAAGTACCTGGGAGAGGGCACCTGCCAGCTCGTGGCCGGCAACCTCTCTGAAGGCGATACTCTGGTCTACACGAGAGAGACCGGCGGCTTCATGGGCATGATGAGGTTCTAGCCTATGTCCGAAAACGTCATAGAACTGGTGAACGTACGCCGCTACTATATCGTGGGCGACTTCTGCGTCAAGGCGCTTGACGGAGTCTCCGCACAGATACGCAAGGGCTCGTTCACCGCGATCATGGGACCCTCCGGTTCGGGCAAGAGCACGATGATGAACCTCATCGGATGTCTCGACACCCCGACCAGCGGGTACATAAAGATCGACGGGGAATACACCAACAACCTCACGGAGAAGGAGCTTGCCGACATCCGCAACCGCAAGGTCGGCTTCGTCTTCCAGCAGTTCAACCTGCTTGGCAAGCAGACCGCCCTGGACAACGTCATGACGCCGCTCCTTTATGCCGGCGTAAGAGGACGCGAGAGGAAGGAGAGGGCCGAGGCCCTGCTGGAGCGTGTCGGTCTGAAGGACAGGATGAAGCATCTGCCAAGTGAGCTGTCCGGAGGTCAGAAGCAGCGCGTCGCCATTGCAAGGGCACTGGTGAACAACCCCTCGATCCTGCTTGCCGACGAGCCTACCGGCGCGCTGGACAGCCGTACCGGCGACCAGATCATGGAACTGTTCCAGGACCTCAACGACGAAGGGCGCACCGTCGTCTTCGTCACGCACGACAGAGGTCTGGGCATGAGATGCCGAGAGCAGATCTTCATCCATGACGGAAAGATTGTGGAGGCGCTGTGATGGTCTGGGAGAACATAAAGATCGCACTTACTTCGATGGTCCACAACAAGATGAGGACTCTGCTGTCCCTGCTTGGAATCATCATCGGCGTCGCAGCCGTCGTGGCCATCCTGAATCTCGGCCAGTCCGTCAGCGAGTCCATCACCGAGAGCATGAACGTCGGCGGAATAGACATGGTCAACATCTTCCCCTCAGGCTCGTCCCGTGAGCTCAACGTCTTCGACGAGGCCTTCGGCGGGACGCTGATGAACAACGTCGACGGAATCGAGGCCGTGCTTCCCGTCGCATCTTCGACCACAAGGGTCAGAAGCGGACAGGACATACTGTCCGTGTCGATCTCCGGCGTCACGTCGAACTTCTTCGAGGTGAACAACGCCGAGCTGCTGTACGGAGAGTATTTCACCGCACTGGACAACATAAACCGCCGTCAGGTCGTCGTCCTGGGAAAGGACGTCGCGGACGAGCTCTTCCCGGTCGGCAACGCGGTCGGCTCATACGTGTCCATCTTCCGCCAGTCCTCCAAGCGCTACCTGGTCGTCGGTGTCCTTGACGAGAAGGATTCCACTCTCGGCAACAGCTTCGACAACACGATCTTCATACCGCTGAACACCTATGGCCAGCGGTTCAGGAGGATCTCGACCATGTCCAGCTACACCTGCAAGGTGTATGACGGCGTGGATGCCACGGTGGTCTCGGACAACATCGAGAACTACCTCAACGACCTGGTCGGATCGGACTACTTCATGGTCATGAGCGCGGCCTCCCTCGTGGAGATGTCGCAGGAGGTCATGAACACCCTCTCGACGTTCCTCGCCGCCATAGCCGCCATCTCGCTGCTGGTCGGTGGAATAGGGATCATGAACATCATGCTCGTGTCGGTTGCCGAGAGGACGAGGGAGATAGGCATCCGCAAGGCGCTCGGGGCGAGTCCCGGCGTCATAATGGGGCAGTTCCTGGTGGAGGCGCTCACGCTCACGATAATCGGAGGCCTCATAGGACTGCTGATCGGAAGCCTGATCAGCTATGCCATTGTCAACCTGGCTGGCTGGAGCCTATACTTCAGCTATTCGGCGGTCGTCCTGTCGATCGGCTTCAGCATGTTCGTCGGCGTGTTCTTCGGATGGTATCCGGCGGCGAAGGCCTCGAAGCTCGATCCGATCGAATCGCTTAGCTACGAGTGATGAAGAAAGGGAAGAAGGAAGGAAGAAGCACAGTAGGACGTCTGTTCGCGAACTGGCTGCCTCAGGAGAAGAGGGAGATGGTTCTCGTCGAGATGACGCTGACTATCGCCTTCCTCGCCCTGATGGTGCTCATCCTCGTACTGTCATCGGTCATATCGACATCCAACAGGCTCCAGCTGGAGAACGCCGTCGAGAGGCAGTTCAACGACGTGGCCCTGGCGCTCCAGCAGAACAAGACCAGCGACCTCGACATCCTGTCGAACGAGAAGGTGAAGGGCGTAGGGGTGTACAACTCCTCCGGCGCCCTTGTCATGGGCTGGGGGAACGTCTACAACATGCTTCCCGTCGCCTCCATAGCTCAGGAGGCCGCACAGAACGAAGGCGCCACGATAATGAACTTCGACAGCGGCACCGACACCATGGAGTACATACGCTTCCTCCGTGTGCCTCTGCCCGTCACGTCCATCGAGCTCATGTCCGCCGGACTGTGGGGTGCGACCTCGATGGTCGACACCTCGACGATAATGTTCATCTCCTTCGACGGAGCCGACTTCATCCACCAGCAGAGACTGGTGGTCTTCGTATCCTTCATCGGCTTCATATGCGTCATCGTCCTGTACCTTTTCGTCATGAAGATCAACAGGCAGAACAGACAGTACAAGGAGCAGATGGCGAAGCAGAACAGTCTGGTCAGTCTCGGACAGGCCGCCAGGACGCTCACCCATGAGATAAAGAATCCGCTGAGCGCGATCACGATCCAGCTGGCTCTGCTGAAGAGGCAGGTCAAGGACGAGGAGCTGCAGGATGAGCTCAAGCTGATGGAGAGCGAGACCCAGCGCCTTATATCTCTGACCAACAGGGTCTCCGACTTCCTCCGCAATCCCGAGGGTCAGCCCGAGCAGATAGACCTCATGGAGCTGATACGACAGCTCGTGCCCCTGTTCGCGTATCCGATCACCATCGTGCCCTCCAGCGTGAGCCAGGCATATATCCTCTTCGATCCCGACCGCCTGCGTTCAGTCATAGAGAACATACTCAAGAACGGCGTCGAGAGCTGCGAAGGCCGCGACCCCCAGGTCGAGGTCGAGGTGGTGCTTGGAAGGAAGGGCATGTACCATGTGTATGTCCGCGACCGTGGAGATGGAATCCAGGGCGATGTGGAAAAGCTGTTCGATCCCTTCTATACTACCAAGATACATGGCTCCGGAATCGGACTGGCCATATCGCGCCAGTTCCTGAGGGCCAGAGGCGGCGACATACGAATAGGGCCGCGGCCTGGTGGCGGGACCGTGGTCGAGCTGACCATGGCCAAGTATTCCTTCGTACAGGAGCTCGTGGTCGCCGGATCCGCCGGAGGCAGGCGGCGACGCAGGAGGAGAGGTGAGAGTACTCATAGTTGACGACGAGGTTAACATAAGGTCCACGATGAGCCGGTTCTTCGCCATCGAGGACATAGATTCCGACGGTGCTGAGAACGGCTTCTCCGCCCAGCGCATGCTCGGCGAGAACCCGTACGACGCAGTTCTGGTGGACCTGAAGATGCCAGGCATGGACGGCCTCGAACTGATACGCTGGATCCGCAGCGAGGGCTTCCGCATGCCCGTGATCATGATCAGTGCGCATGGCGACATATCGGATGCGGTGTGCGCCCTGAAGGAAGGTGCCCAGGACTATATCGTCAAGCCGTTCGATCCCGAGGAGCTGTGCATCAAGATCAAGAGCCTGGTCGAGTCGTCCAACCTGCGCAGCATCGTGGAGAACGCCAAGGCCAGCGAGGAGGAGCAGGGTTCGTTCGTCGGCGAGAGCGCCCCGATGATGCACATCAAGGAAATCGTCAGGAAGATCGCCCCTTCCAATGCCACCGTCCTCATAACGGGGGAGAGCGGCACCGGCAAGGAGGTGGTCGCACGCGAGATCCATGCCTGGTCCGCAGTCAAGGACGGTCCGTTCGTCGCGATAAACATCGGCGGCGTCCCCGAGAACCTGCTCGAAAGCGAGCTGTTCGGATACGAGAAGGGGGCCTTCACCGGCGCCGTCAGCCGGAAGAACGGCATGTTCGAGCTTGCCAGCGGCGGAACATTGTTCCTAGACGAGATCGGCGACATGCCGCTTTCGTTGCAGGTCAAGATACTCCGCGTCCTCCAGGACAGGAGGATCACGCGCCTTGGCGGCACCACGCCGATGCCGATAAACGCCAGGATAATAGCGGCCACCAACAAGGACCTGGAGTCGATGGTCCAGGAGGGGACGTTCCGCGAGGACCTGTTCTACAGACTCAACGTCGTGCGCATCGAGATCCCGCCGCTTCGCGAGAGGGCGGACGACATCCCCCTGCTCGCCGCCAGCATAATCTCGCGCTACAACCGCACGATGGGCACGAAGATAACGGGATTCACACCGGAGGCGCTGGAGATGCTCAAGAGGCACGAATTCTACGGCAACGTACGCGAACTCGAGAACATCCTGGAGCGCACCATGATCTTCGCCGACAGCGACATAATCCGTGTGGAGGACCTGGACCTGCGCGGTTCTGTGTCGCGCCCATCCGGCAGCCATCGTCATGCAGACGGTGGTGATGACACGGGAGCCGTGACGCTCAAGGACATCGAGAAGAGCGCCATCATACGCGCCCTGCAGCGCTGGGAGGGCAACCGAACCCATGCCGCCCAGGAGCTGGGCATCAGCAGACGAACCCTCATCAGCAAGATCGCCGAGTACGGAATCCAGCTATAAATCCCATCTGGGACTGTAATGACTGCTTGAAACGCGTTTTTCATCTATGCTAAGCTCTGCCTTGACATGCAGGGCTTTCTTTCGTTGATTCTCGACAGGACAATCGAAGGCAGAAGGAGCGTCCATCTCAGGAAGGGCCTTCTGCTGGATGACGTGTTCCCCACCGGCAGGATGGTCGTGGTCATAGATTCCGGCGAGCTGGAGGTCCGCTGCCGCTACGGCGGACTTGCCAACATACTGACTGCCGGAGAGGCGTACGGAATCGCCAACCTTTTCTGCGACGAGCCTCTGCCGGGACGGCTGAGGACCCGTAGCGATGTGGAGCTGACGCTTCTGCCGAAGGCCGCGGTGAGACAGCTTATGGACCGGGATACCGGCCTGTACCATGCGTACTGCCGGCTTGTGAACCGCAAGCTGGACTTCCTGTTCTCCCGCGTGGAGCTGCTGAGCATCAAGAGCAACAGGAGGCGCGTCGCATGCTATCTGCTGTCGGAGGATGAAGGACCGCTGCCATCGCGCGATGCGCTTGCGGACTATCTGGCGATGGGAAGGTCTGCGCTCTTCAGGGAGCTCGGCTATCTGGAGAGCGTCGGTGCAATAAGTTATTCCGCCCAGGACATCGTCGTCCTGGACAGGGAAAGGCTCAAGGAGGTTGCAGATGCCTAGGAGATTGATTTCCACGATACTTGTCGCGATTGTCGCGGCTTGTCTTTTCGCACAGCCCGCCGCCGAGGCCACCGGTGGCGACGATGCGGTGACACAGGTGCGGGTGGCGGCCCTCAAGGGCCCCACGGCGATGGGACTCGTCCAGCTCATGGACAGGAGCGAGGACGGTGCGGTGAACGCAAACGCGTACACCTTCTCGCTGGTCGCCAGCCCGAGCGAGATGACTCCGCGCATAGTGCGTGGGGAGGTCGACATCGCGGCGCTTCCGGCGAACCTTGCCGGCGTCATCTACAACAACACGGACGGAGCCATACAGGTGCTTGCAGTCAATACGCTCGGTGTCCTGTACATCGTCGAGCATGGTGATGACGTCCACTCGCTTGCCGATCTTGCAGGAAAGACGATCTATGCAAGCGGAAAGGGCTCCACGCCGGAGTATTTGCTGGACTATATCCTCGACGAGGCGGGGCTTTCCGACTCGGTGAAGGTCGAGTGGAAGAGCGAGCATGCGGAGTGCGTCGCGGCGCTGGTCAACGACGGCGACGGCGTGGCGCTTCTTCCCCAGCCGTTCGTCACGACCGCCATGATGCAGGACGATTCCATCCGCGTGGCGATCGACCTGAACGACGCCTGGGACGAGGTCAGTCCCGACTCCTCTCTGATCACCGGCGTCATCGTGGCCCGCAGGGAATTCGTCGAGGACAATCGTGATGCAGTCGATGCCTTCCTTGCCGACTATGCACTCTCGACGGCATTCGCCAACGAGGACACGAAGGCGGCGGCCGCTCTCGTGGGCAAGTACGGCATCGTGCCGGAGGCCGTGGCGCTCAAGGCGCTTCCCGAGTGCAACATCGTATGTATCACCGGTGATGAGATGGAGAGCGATCTGAGCGCCTATCTGGAGGTGCTGTACAATGCAAATCCGGCATCCGTCGGCGGCTCGTTGCCAGGTGAGGACTTCTACTATTAAGACCAGACTGACGAAGACCCTGTGCGTATTCTTCTGGCTGGCGGTGTGGCAGACGGCTGCCGTCGTCGTCGGCCAGAGAATACTCATCGTCGGACCGGTGGAGGTCGTGATTCGGCTGTTCGAGCTTCTCGAAGAGCCGGAACTATGGTCCTCCAGCGTGTTCTCCACCGTGCGCATAGCAGGAGGATTCCTCCTGGCCCTTGCCAGTGCCATCGTCTTGAGCATGCTTGCAAGCGTGCACAGGTGGGTCAGATCGCTCGTGGAGCCGGTGGTGCAGGCCTTCAAGGCCATCCCGGTCGCGTCCATTATCATAGTCGTGCTGATCTGGGTGGATTCGAGAAACCTGTCTGTCATCATATCCTTCATGATGGTCTTCCCCGTGCTGTACACGAATCTGCTGAGCGCCATCGAGTCCACCGACAGCCGGATGGTGGAGATGGGCGTGTCCTATCGGCTGGGCGCCTACGAGAAGCTTCGACTGATCTATCTTCCACAGGTGTATCCGTATTTCCTCTCGTCCTCATCGCTGGCTCTCGGCCTGGCCTGGAAGAGCGGGGTGGCCGCCGAGGTCATCGGCATACCCGATGGAAGTCTCGGCGAGAGGCTGTATGACGCCAAGGTGTTCTTCGCCACCGCCGACGTATTCGCATATACTCTGCTGATCGTGATCCTCTCGGTCGGCTTCGAAGTGCTGATGAAGGCCCTGATCAGGTATCTGGGGCGTAGGCTGGAGGCCGTATGAAGGGGACGTTCACGAAACACTACGACGGCAGGGCGGTGCTCGACGGCTTCACGCTCGACATACATGAGGGGGACA
This sequence comes from uncultured Spirochaetales bacterium, assembly GCA_944388965.1. Lineage (GTDB taxonomy): Bacteria > Spirochaetota > Spirochaetia > Sphaerochaetales > Sphaerochaetaceae > Bullifex. Next base: position 159,222 of record CALXKL010000001.1, read on the forward strand.
TCGTGCGCATCATGGCCCCATCGGGAGGAGGGAAGACGACGCTGCTGCGTCTCGTGTCCGGACTCGAGGAGAACGAATGCGGCCTTGGAAACGACTTTGCGAGGCACACGTTCTCCTGGGTGTTCCAGGAGGACCGGCTCACAGACAGCATGAGCGGCCTGTCCAATATACGTCTTGCCACCCGTGGCAAGGTCGACCGGGCGACCATACTCTGTGCATTCGAGGAGCTGGGACTCGACGATCCTTCAAAGCGGGTCGACGAGTGCTCCGGCGGAATGAAGAGACGTATGGCACTGATCCGCGCGATGCTGGACGATGGTGATGTCATCATCCTGGACGAGCCGTTCACCGGCCTTGACAGCGATGCCCGCGCCCTTGCCTGCCGATTCATAGAGCATCACCGTCATGGCAGGACACTTCTGCTTGTCAGCCATGAGGAGGATGTGCTACCCATTCATGTCGACAGGACCGTGAGCCTTCTTCCGTGAAGGCGAATCGTGCTATGATTCCGGCATGATCGACAAGACACTTCCCTGCTGGGATCTCTCACCCGTATTCAGCTCTCCGGATGGAGATGACTTCAGACAGGCTCTCTCATCCGTCAGCGACCTGTGTTCATCTCTCTCATCCCGTCTCTCGAAGGGCTGTTCCATCGCTTCAGTCCTTGACGACTACAACAGGCTGCTTGCGACATACGAGACGCTAGGCGCCTATTCCAGCTGTCTGCTGACGACGGACACGACCTGCGAGGCCTATGTGAAGGCGGTGACCGACGTCGAGTCGCACAGCGTCGCCATGGCGCAGGTCGAGAACCTCTTCCTCCAGAACCTCGTTGCACATGGGGACGAGATACACGGCGAAGGGCTCAGAGCGTACTCCTATGTCCTGGGCCACATGCTGGAGGACGCAAGACATCGCATGAGCCTTGCAGAGGAGACGCTTGCCGCCGATCTTGCCAGAAGCGGGTCGTCCGCCTTCGAGCGGTTGTTCGACACCATGACCAGCTCCATCGCCGACGAAGGCCGCACGCTCACCCAGCTGAGAGGCGATGCCACATCGCCTGACAGGGAGGTCAGGAGGTCGTCATATGAGCGGGAGAAACGCATCCTGGCACAGAACAGGGAGCCGATCGCCGCATGCCTTAATGCGATAAAGGGGACATGCCTGACGCTGGAAGGCCGCCAGGGCTGGACAGGTCCTCTGGAACACAGCATCTTCACCTCCCGCATTTCGATGGAGAGCCTCGAGGCCCTGATCGTCACGCTGGAGAACAACCTGGGCATGTTCAGAAGGTATTTCCGCACCAAGGCCAGGCTGCTGGGTATGGACGAGCTCGCCTGGTACGACATCAGCGCGCCGGTGAATGTGCCCGGCGTCCAGCCCAGGCAGTATTCCTTTGCCGATGCCAGGGACCTTGTCGTCAGGAGCTTCTCGTCCTTCAGCCCGCAGATGGGCGCTTTCGCAGACAGGGCCTTCGCGGACCACTGGATAGATGCACAGCCTCACAGCGGCAAGGTCGGAGGCGCCTACGATGTCGCATTCCCGCTTGTCGGACAGAGCCGGGTGCTGACCAACTTCACCTTCGACTACTCGTCGGTATCGACGCTTGCCCATGAGCTCGGGCATGCCTACCATGACTCACAGGTCATGGCTCTTCCCTCCCTGTTGTATTCGTATCCGATGACGCTTGCCGAGACGGCCAGCATCTTCAGCGAGCAGATACTCTTCCAGGAGGTGCTGAAGACCTGCAGCGAGGCGGAGTCGATCCCCATCATCGAAAGCTTCGTCGCCGACGCCGCACAGGTATGTGTAGACATCCTCTCGCGCTATTACTTCGAGACCTCCCTGTTCGAGAGACGGAAGGAGGGGGAGGTCGGTGCAGAGGGCATGTGCGCACTGATGGCGGATGCACAGAATCGCAGCTATGGTGATGCGGTCGTCGACAAGCACGAGTACATGTGGGCGGTCAAGGGACACTATTATTCCGTCGATTTCAGCTTCTACAACTACCCGTATGCATTCGGCCAGCTGTTCGCCCTAGGGCTGTTCGCCAGATCCTCCGGCGATGCCGGATTCGCGGACAGCTACAGGAAGCTGCTCTCGCTGACCGGAAGCATGAGCGCCGAGGAAGTGGCCTCAAGCGCCGGGATCGATATAAAAAAGACATCCTTCTGGCAGGAGGGCATGGACGTGATCGGTGGATACATAGAGAGGCTTGCAGACTTTGCAGACAAGATGTGAACACCTCATCACAGGTGCCGTAGGCTGTGCCACGGTCAATGGAAGATCGCTGCATCTTCCCGGACTCCTTCCAGGGGAGATGGGTGAATACCAGGCCCTATACGAGAGGCGCGGGCATCTCGAGGCGACGGATCTCCACCGGATCGATTCGGCGCCGGAGCGCATCGTTTCGGACTGTCCGTATTCCGGCATCTGCGGAGGCTGCGACTTCGACTACGTGGATGAGGAGCACAGCGCGCTGTTCAAGAACGCAATCGTGAAGGCCAACATCGAGAAGTCCACGGGACGTGACATCTCGGATGTGATGATGGCGCCTCTATACGCATCGTCCTCCGGCTACCGCTCGCGCTGCCGCATACATGTCAGCATGAAGGACAGGCGCATAGGCTTTCTTGCAAAGCGCAGCAACGAGCTTGTGGAGGTGGGCCGGTGCCCGATGCTGACGCAGAGGCTGAACGACATCCTCGCAGATCCTAGAGGTCTGTTCACCAGGGCCCAGAGCCATCTGTTCTCAAGCGGGGTGAACCGCAAAACCGGCTTCGTGGAGCTTTCGCTCTTCGATGCGGATGACAAGGTGCTCATCGCAGGCGAGGAGGGGGTGAAGACAGTCGGACCATACCGCTTCCATCTGGGCGCCGGCGTGTTCTTCCAGTCCAATGCCGTGCTGCTTCCACGGCTCTTCGAGACCGTGAAGCGCAACGTCATGGGAAGCCGTGTCATGGACCTGTACAGCGGGGTGGGAACGTTCTCCACCATACTGGAAGGCGAAGGCCTTGAGGTCGTGGCCGTCGAACGGGACCGCCAGTGCCTCTCATTCGCCAGACGGAACGCCCCTTCGGCCAGGTTCTTCACCGATGATGTCGCACTGTGGTCGAAGAAGGCCAGGGGAGGAGTGGATACGGTCATCGTCGATCCTCCACGTACCGGACTGGGCCAGGCTGCCCATACGATCGCTTCCTGGTCGGCCGGCAGGGTGATATATGTATCGTGCAACAGCGCGACTCTCGCGAACGATCTGAGGGCTTTCGACGGTTACGACATCAGGTTGGTACAGGTGATCGACTTCTACCCGGGAACCGGCCATGAGGAGAGTGTGGTCGTCATGGACAGGAGGTGATTGATGAAAAAGGTCATAGAGGTATGTCTGGACTCGGTGGAGTCCATCATGGCCGCCGAGAAGGGCGGAGCGGACAGGGTGGAGCTGTGCAGCGACCTGTTCGAAGGAGGCCTGTCGCCATCGATAGGCATGGTGCGTGTCGCGAAGAGAATGACACATATACCGATCAACGCCATGGTCCGTCCCCGTGGCGGCGACTTCTGCTACAGCGATGTGGAGTTCGAGGTGATGTGTGCAGAGGTCGAGGCGTTCAAGGCCGAAGGTGTCAACGCCATAGTCTTCGGAATCCTCACTCCGGAGGGAGATGTCGACATGGAGCGCAGCCAGAGGATCGTGGAGCTTGCCAGGCCGCTTGCGGTGACATTCCATAGGGCATTCGACATGACGCGTGACCTCTCGAAGTCCCTCGAGGACCTCGTATCGCTTGGGATAGAGCGCGTGCTGACCAGTGGTGGAGAGGCCTCTGTCGCCGAAGGTGCGGATACCCTCAAGGCCCTGGTGGAGCAGGCCGGAGACAGGATAGTGGTAATGCCTGGCTGCGGTATCAAGGAACGCAACTTCAGAAAGCTCGATTCCATCATAGGAGCAAAGGAGTACCACATGTCGCTCAACGGGACATGCGAAAGCCGCATGCGCTTCCATCCCGGGCACATCTACATGGGCGGGATGCTGCGCCAGAGCGAGTTCACGCTTTCATGTACGGATGAAGAGAGGGTCAGGGCCGTCGTCTCGATGAGCTGACGGACGGCTCCCTCCTGCTGGATGTGGCAAGCTGGCCGCATGCACCGGAGATGCCTCTTCCCTTCGGCATCCTCAGCGTGTAGTTCACTCTCAGTCTGTCCAGCTGGGATGTGAAGGCGCGGATCTCCTGTGCATCAGGTGTCCTCCATTCCATGCCCTCGATGGGGTTCCATGGAATCAGGTTCACCACGGAAAACAGTCCCGCCGTGAAGGATGCCAGGTCCTTTGCGGCCTCGGGTGTGGTGTTTACTCCGCCCAGCATGCAGTATTCGAGCGTGATTCTCTTGTCGCAGGTGTGCTGGAAGGCGATTAGCGCCTTCTTCAGCTCCGAGAGCGGGTAGGTCCTGTTGACGCGCATGATGCGGCTTCTGGTCTCGTCGTCCGCGCTGACGAGCGAGACGGCTAGCCTTATGCCGAGATCCAGCTCGCCAAGGCTTCTGATGCCCGGCACGAGACCGCATGTCGAGACCGTCATCTTCCTGTATGAGATGTTGAACAGCTTCGGGTTGTGGAAGTACGTGATGGCGCTCATAAGTGCACCCAGGTTGTGCAGCGGCTCGCCCATGCCCATGAAGACGATGTGTCCGATTGTCGGATCGAGGGTGCGCAGATGCACCATCTGCTCCACGATCTCATAGTCCTTCAGGTTGCGCACAAGCCCCATGGTGCCTGTCTTGCAGAACGCACAGCCCATCGCACAGCCGACCTGGCTCGAGATGCAGGCCGTCTTGCGTCCTGTTCCATCAGACAGCATCACGCATTCTATCAGGGCCTTGTCCTCGAGCTGCACGAGGAGCTTGACGGCGCTCCTGTCGTCCTGTCTGTCGACGATATGGGAGGAGATGGTGCATATGTGCTCCTCCTTGAACCTGGTGCGGTCCTTGAGCGGAAGGTCGCTCATCCTGTCCCAGTCGGTGACGCCCTTGACCAGCCAGGCCATGACCTGGCGTGCCTGATAGGGCTTGTGGAGAGAGAGGAGGTCCATGATCTCCTCTTCGCTTCTTGCATACAGACTTGCCATACGTGCTGGATTATATCAGAAGGGCGTGGCAGGGCAAAGAAGGGAGGACACTGGACCGTTCTTCACTCAAACTACACATCATCCGCCGATTTTTTCCTTTTCCAGGTGTAACTTCAGCGATCAGGTATTACATTATTGGTATGGACCGTTCTCCTGTGGAGTACGGTCGAGGAGTAATCAAATGAAGAAGAGACTTGTCATTCTTGCACTTGCACTTGTGATGATCGTCACTCCGGTATTCGCAATCGGAGGAGTCGCTGAAGACGATACGGTCGGCGTCGGCCTCAACCTCGGAACCAACACAGGCGTCGCCCTGCGTTTCGGACTGGGCGACTTCGACATCCTGTCCAACCTGGGCTTCAGCATGCTCAGGGCATTCGAAGGCGACTTCGGCATGTCCGGCGACGTGGCCTTCAGCTGGAACTACTACACGATCGACGGCGGTCGTGGTCTGGAGTTCCCGCTCACGCTCGGTGTCGGAGCCAATGTCGACATCGACTTCTCGAACGACTTCAACACCGACTTCGCGATTCTCTTCCCGATCGGAATCGAGTACAACTTCGCGCAGCTGAACAGCGATGTGCCCATAACGGTGTACTTCCGCTTCGCGCCCGGCTTCTCGATTATCCAGAACAGCAAGGCGGACGTCGGCTTCGCCTACGGAGTCTATCTTGGAGCCATGTGGAACTTCTGAGACCGGATGACATGCGCAATGAGTGGAAAGACAGCCTTCGTGCTGTCTTTCTCTTTGTCGGCCGTTGATGTAGTCTTTCTGGCATGGACAGTACGATCAAGGCCATATTCTTCGACATCGACCATACTCTGTATTCCCATAGTGCCAAGAGGATTCCCGCTTCCACATGGGATGCCCTGAAGGCTCTGAGAGAGAAGGGCATCATGCTCTTCATCGCAAGCGGCAGACAGTACAAGGAGATGTTCATCCTCGACGAGGACTGGGACTTCTTCGACGGCTATGTGACGCTCAACGGAACCGTGGTCCTGGACGCCGAGGGACGGATGCTGGCATCGTTCCCTCTCGACGAGGCGGCGAGGGCAAGTGCCGTGAGGCTGTTCGAGAGCCGGACGGTTCCTCTGATCGTGGTCGAGAAGGACAGGCTGTATGCGAACATGTACGACGAGAACGTGTATCTTGCCCAGAAGAGGATAAGCACACCGCTGCCCGAGATACAGGACCTGGGCGACGAGCCGATATACCAGCTGATCTTCTACGCCACGAGAGAGCATGAGGCCGACATAATGGACCTGCTCGACGGATGCGTCGCCAACAGATGGAACGAATACGCCTTCGACGTGATCCGAAGCGATGCAGGCAAGGACAAGGGCATACTCGCGGCTCTGGAGCATTACGGCCTGAAGAAGGACGAGTGCATGGTCTTCGGCGACGGCGACAACGACATATCGATGCTGTCCGCATTCCGCAATTCCGTCGCGATGGGCAATGGAACCGAAGGAGCAAGGGCCGCCGCATCCTTCGTCACGAAGGATATCGACGAAGGCGGTGTGCCATACGCTCTGGAGCATTTCGGACTGCTGTGAGGACAATCGGATCATTTGCGTTTTCGGCTGCTCTTGATTTCTCCTTGACGCAGAATCTCCCATTCCATGTCAGCCTTTCGGCTCCATAACCTGGCGAAGTTGAATCCACAGCTTTTCAGGAGACTGTGGACATTGCTGGCATGGATGAGATCGTGCTTGAAGTTCTTGTTGCTCCTGCTTCCTGTAATCTGTCGTATCTCCTTGAGCGAGCATGAATATATGAGCTCGTCTTCAAGATTCCTGCACTGGGGAATCACAATCACCTCGACATCTGTAGTCATTCTTTCGATTGCCACGATGTTCTCTCTTACAGTATGAGGCGTACCGGTATCGGTGTCGAAGATGAATACGACGCAGGTACCAGGTATCAGTGAGAACAGGAGGGACTGGGGAAAGCGCCTCTGGGATATGTTCAGGACCTTGATCCTTCCCGGTGGAAGAAGATGAAAATCCTGAATCAATGAACGTACAATGACTTCTTCGCATTGCCCCTCGACGAAGTATATTGTCTTTCTGTCCTTCATCAGTCCTCCAGATCGTCGAGATGGCAGTCATCTGGAATCACTCTGATGATATCGTTCTCAACTGCACGTCGCAGATTGGCTGAAGGCTTCTGGACATAGTCGTTGGCGTATAGCGCCTTTATTATTCCATTCTCTCTGACAAGAAACGTGTAGGCATGCTTTGGAAGATTCTCCTCCAGAACGGTTTCATTGTGAGTCGTGAAGAACAGCTGGTCATCCATTCCCAGCTTGGAGATCATGATGCCGAGAATCCGCTTCTCGATATATGAGTGGATGTATGAGAAATGTTCATCGCAGTAGTAGAAGCCATACAGGCCATCGATGATTCCGGCAAGAAATCCTGCAATTGTGATGCCTTCCAACGTTCCGCTGGAGAAACGTTCTGGTGCAGTGAGCTTTCCGTTCTGGAGAAGCACTTCTCTGCCATCCTTCTCGATGATGAAACTGGTGTCCTTCACTCCTTCCAGCAGACGTACATCTGTAATGGATGGATCGAGTGTCATGAGTATTGCTCTTAGTGTTTTCAGCTGTGTCTCTTGACTACCTGATTGACCAATTCCCATTCGCTCATCCGGATAGGAGAATACCCATCCGGAGCTGTCAATTGCATTCAGTGTGTTGGAGAGATCGCAGTATGTTCTTCCTCTTGATTCAAGTCTTGTAACACAGGTCTGGTAGGAGTCACGGATTCTTATGACTTCGCTATCATATGAGAAGACATAACGGTTTCTTGCATTTGTGCTAGGCATGATGTCTAGAACCATTCTGTTGAGCTTGTATTCACGATCCACGAAATCGAAAGTGAATGATGCCGGTCTGGTATTATCCCGGATGGATGCTTCAAGCTCGCCTGTACGCTTCGTCGTTATGAAGTTCAGGATGTTCATCATCGCCTTCCCAAGAGTCGTTTTTCCTGAAGCGTTCGAGCCGATGATGATGTTCACCTTTTTGTACCGGAAGTTCGGATACCTATGGAGATGTTCACTCTCTATGGATGACTTGACTGTCTTCTTCGGATAGCTCATGTCGATTTCGAAGTCTTTGAAGGCATAGAGATTATCCAGTTTGACTTTCATTACAATCATGATTTAAATCCTCCTTTACATGTATATTACTTCTATTTTTGGAAGTAATCAACACAAATCTGCAAATCCCAAACATGTCATGGATGCGTATAATTCCTTGATTTACAAGAAGATATCAGCCATACACTTTAAAATGGGGGATGTTGAAAAATCAGAATCCAGGCTTTTGGAGCACTTCGGAATCATCGTGAATCCAAGCAGGATGGATGTGAATTCCGCATTCAGCCAGAACCTGGACATAAGCGATGGACTGTTCCAGATTGCAAATGGAGAGGGAGGAAACGTGTTGCGGAACCGGTTCGTATGCAGTGGATAGCAAAAGACCTCATCCCATCTGCGGAATGAGGTCTTGAAGTCGGGTAGAGAGGATTTGAACCTCCGACCCCTTGGTCCCGAACCAAGTGCGCTAGCCCCTGCGCTACTACCCGAAACATGTGCTATTTTCCTCAAACGCCCCCTGTCTGTCAACCACTATCGGCATGCCGTGAGGACAGGCCGATGAAGTGTCTTGTCACAGCGAGAAATACGCCCCCACGTTCCAGTCGAAGAAGCTGCCGTATGTGTCCATGTTGCTGAACACGTAGCTGACCTGGGCGCTCAGATGCAGAGCTCCGAGGACCTCCAGATGGACGTTCAGGCCGATCTCCAGGTAGGCAAGGTTCTCCCAGGATGCGCCGCTGCTGTTGTTGGGCCTGCCGGTTGCGAGTCCCGTGTTGAGAAAGACGTAGCCGTAGGGGATCGTGTTGTCCGAAAGGAAGTTCGGTCCGTAGACGTACAGCTTAAGCTGGTCCTGGATTATCAGCGGCAGACTGGTGTTGCCGATGCCAGGGTACGAGATCGTGTCGGCGAACTTGGGCACGTCGGCTCCGAAGAGCACCTGGACGAACGCCCTGTTCTCCAGTACCACCGAGACTATGTTCCAGCGCTTCCAGTCCTCCTTGTTGTACAGGACCTTCGCCCAGGTGACATCCGCGTTGAGCGAGTAGTAGTCGACACTGGTGTCGAAGAGCTTTGGAAGCCTGTTTGCAAGGAACCATGGCGCGAGCGTGAGCGTGCCTGTCGCGCTCAGGCCCTCCCTGTAGTACGTCTTCGACTCCTGGTACATGTCGTTCCAGGTGGCGGAGAAGGATAGGGAGGTGGCAAGCATGTAGGCCTGGCCGGCAATGTCTGGTGCGGCTATGAAGCTCTCCTTTGCGTTCCAGTAGGTGGTGCTGCTGTCCTCCAGGTAGTCCTGCAGGAAGCCCCGGCCGCTTCTTATATTGCCGAACGAGTCGAAGGCCTGTTCGAAGCGCACGTTCAGCGCCGCATCGAGAGTCAGGTACTTCGACTCCGTCTTCCGGTTGTCGTACATGGCGTTGCGGAACACGTAGCTGGTCTGCGAATAGAACGTGGAGTAGTCGTACTGCCAGGACCCGATCTCGCTGGAGGGCAGGTAGGCTCCCGTGGCGGGGTCCTGGATCAACCTGCGCTGTGCCAGGCCGAAGCTGATGTCCATCAGCAGCGTCGTGTCCACATCGTCGAACCAGCCCATGTCGCTCGCTCCCTGCTGGATATGTGCGGATGCAGGGAAGTTGGTGATGTTGCCGAAAGCGAAGTTCGACATGTAGCCCATGCCCGCCAGCACCGAGAACGATGTCGCGGCGCATAGCGGGGTGGAGATCGTCAGGAAGAGGAGCAGAAGCTCAGCGATCTTCCTTTTCATCCGTGCTCCTGAGCTTCACGACGCGCTTCTTCTCGCTGCTGATCCTGTACTTGTGTCTGATGATGTAGCACTTGTGGATCTTCGCATCACGTTCGAAGTCGCGTCCGATCGTCTTCTCGCTGATATCCTGCACCGAGTACTTGTCGCTGATGTAGTCGTCAAGCCTGAAGCGCCGGAAGTTGCAGCTGAAGATCATCATGCCGTCCTTCTCCAGGTGCATCATCGCTGCATCGATCAGGCGGCTGTGGTCCCTCTGCACGTCGAAGTTGTCGCGTCCCTTGCTGTTCGAGAACGTGGGGGGATCGCAGAAGATCAGGTCGTAGCGGTCGAACGTGTCCCACAGAAACTGGATCGCATCGCTGCGGTAGAAGAAGTTGCCGATGTCCGTCGACCATCCGTTGAGGCGGAAGTTCTGCATGGCCCAGTCCAGATATGTGGCGGAGGCATCGACGCTGGTCGTGCTGACGGCACCGCCCTTTACGGCGTTCAGCGACGCGGTGGCGGTGTAGCAGAACAGATTGAGGAACCTCTTGCCCTCGGCGTTCTCCTGTATGAACTTCCTGATCGGCCTGTGGTCCAGGAATATGCCCGTGTCCAGGTAGTCCGCAAAATTCACCAGGAAGGCCACTCCGTTCTCATGCGCGACATAGAACCTGTCCGTGCCGGCGAGCTTCCTGTACTGTTCGTTGCCCTTCTGCTGGCTGCGACGCTTGACGTATATGTCGTCATAGTCGATGCCCGTGGCCCTCTCGGTGGCAAGAACCAGCTCCTCCAGACGTCTTCTGGCGTCCTCCGGGTCGATGGTCGCAGGAGGTGCGTATTCGGCAAGGTTTATGAACCTGCCTTCATACATGTCGATCGCGGCGCTGTATTCGGGCATGTCCGCATCGTATATGCGGTAGCAGGTGACGCCCTCGGCCTCCATCTCCTTCTTCAGCTCGCCCAGGTTCTTCACGAGCCTGTTGTATGCCATCTGGGCGCCTTCGGACAGGGGTGTGGCCATACGCTCCTCGCGTCTTGCCCTGGCACGGTCGGCCATGGCCTGCTTCTCCTCGTCCGTGTATACGCGGTAGTGGGCGAGCTGGCAGGTGAGGGCTCCGTTGTAGAGCGTGTTGGTCCGCTGGGGCTTCATCGGGATGTTGGAAAGCAGTCTGCTGTCCGCACACAGGATGGAGACATGCCAGCCCTTGAAGAGTTCCTGGAGCCTTTCGCCGATCGCACCGTACAGCTTCTGGCAGTCGACGTCGTTCATCCTCACGCCGTATGGCGGATCCGTGACGATGCAGCCTTCGCCTGAAGGTACGTCGTCCTGAGTGTATTTCGTGAAGTCCTTCGTCTGGAACGTGATGTAGTCGTATACGCCGGCCTTGAGAGCCGCAGCCTTGCTCCGCTCGACGTTCATCGGCCTCACATCGCCGGCATAGATGCGTATCGTTCTGCCTCTGGCGGCCTCGGCCCTGTCGGAAAGCTCGTCGAGCACTCTGTTGTAGGCCTCGCCGTCGAAGTTCCTGAGCTTCTCGAAGGCGTATGGAGTCTTCCTGGCAAGACCGGGGGCTATGTCCGCGGCGATCAGCGCCGCCTCTATGGGGATCGTGCCCAGGCCGCAGAAGGGATCCATCAGCACGGCGGGGCTGCCGTCGAGCACGCTTTTGTACCATTCGCTTCTCATGAGCACGGCGGATGCGAGGTGCTCTTTAAGCACCGCATCCACTTCACCGCTCCTGTAACCACGTCGGTACAGCCCCTCGCCGGAGAAGTCCTGGTAGACTATGACGCGGTTGCCCCTGATGTGAAGATGGAACGTCATATCCGGAGCCTCGACGTCGACGTCGGGACGCTGTCCGTCGTTCACGCTCTTGAGCCTGTCGACTATGGCATCCTTGAGCCTGAGGGCTGCGAAGTGGCTGTTCTTGAGCCAGTTGCAGGCCTGGACCGTCTGCGTTACCTGGAACGTATCGCCGACACCGATGTACTCCTCCCATGGAATTCCCAGGCATGATTCGTACAGCCTGTCGGCATCGTCTATGTCGTCATCATAGCAGATCGCCAGCAGGACCCTGCTCGCGATCCTCGTCGTCATCGTGAAGCGGTAGCCGACCTCGAGGGACCCGCTGAACTGTACGCCGGCCGCCGTCGCCTTGATCTGCAGGGCTCCCGCCTTTTCGGCCTCCTTGACCACCAGGTCGTTCTGGTTGGCGGCGACCTGTGCGAAATAGATCATCTCAACTCTCCTTTCCGAAGAGCGTTTCCACGTTGCTCTTCTCGAATCTGTATGTCGTACCGCAGTTAAAGCATTCGAGATCCAGAGGGAAGGGACCTGACAGGATCTCATCTTTTTCCTTCTGCGGCAGTCCTGCAAGATACTGCTGGAAGTGCTCTCTCGTACATGGACACGAGAAGGCCACGAACGAGCTTGCAAGCTCCTGGGGTGCGAAGTCGGAGAACTGGGACAGGACATACTCCTTTCCGCCTGCCCCGCCTGCGATATGACCGCCCAGGTCCGCCAGAGCCTCCGTCCTCTTTGCAAGGGCCTCCAGCACATCCTGACTGCAGCCGGGCATGGCCTGGAGGAACAGTCCTCCCGCCCCCATCACGTTTCCGCTCCTGTCGAAGTGGAGGGACAGGTAGAACAGGGTAGGGGTCTGTTCGCTTTCGTCGAAGTACACCGCGAGGTCCTTCGCGATGTTTCCGTACTGCAGCATCACTGTGCCGCTCACAGGCTCCCTGCTTCCTTCCAGCACCTTCGAGATGGTGATGAAGCCCGGGCCGAAGAGCATGGAGGTGTCCAGACTCGTCAGCGGGGAATCGAGATGTATCGGGTTCTCGAGCAGATAGCCTCTGACCGCTCCGCATGCCCATGCCTCGACGCTTATGCCCTTGATCGGGCCGCCGCATTCAATCGACATCTGTATTCTGTCATCGCCTTTGATGGTCGATGTGAGCAGGAGTCCTGCGATATATGCCTGTCCGAGCACGTATGTCTCCAGCAGGCCGAGCCTGTGGTTCGCCTTCATCTGGTTGACCACGTGCGTCGCGCTTACGAGCGTCAGCCTGACCTGTCCCTGCGACAGCAGGAAGACATCCTTGCTGTCATCGGCAAGGCCGGCAAGATGCGCCCTGAGCTCTTCTCCTTCTATGGGGGTCTTGATCATGGTGCCAAATATATATTAACGCGCGAGATTAAGAAAGAGGCCACCGGAGGTGTGCTCCGGCGGCCGGCAACCGTTAGAAGATCCTCTTGTGGAATCACTTCTTCTTGAGATACTTCACGCTGTCCAGCGCGACAGCCGCGATGATGATGGCGCCCTTGAAGACGAACTGGAGGTTCGTGTCGATTCCAAGGAACGTCAGGCAGTAGGTGAGGCCGGTGAAGATGATGACGCCGAACATGGCTCCCGTGATCTTTCCGATACCGCCGTTGAACGAGATTCCACCGACGACGCAGGCGGCGATGGCATCCGTCTCATAGCCCTGTCCCGTACCGGCCGAGGCGTTGGCGCGGAAGGCCTCCAGGAACGATCCGCAGCCGTAGAAGATTCCGGCCATGATGAAGACGCCCATGGTGACCTTGAACACGGAGATTCCAGACACTGCAGCCGCTTCGCTGTTGCCGCCCACGGCGTACATGTTCTTGCCGAACGTGGTCTTGTTCCAGATGAACCAGGCGACCAGACAGGCCAGGATCGCCGGGATGATCAGCTTGGGGAAGGTGATCAGCTGTCCGTTGACGATTCCCAGCTCCCAGCGGCCTCCGATCAGGTCCTTGATGCCGGAGTCGATCGAGCCTGTGGGCGTTCCTGAGGTTCCGAAGAACAGCAGACCGTAGATGATCAGCTGCGTGGACATCGTCGAGATGAACGGGTGTATCTTCAGCTTGGCGGTGAACACGCCGGCGAAGCTGGAGAAGGCGACGCAGAAGATGATCGACAGGCACAGGGCGATGACGACCCTGGCACCCATCGGGATGGAGTCGAAGTTCCAGGGCTCCGCACCGAAGACGCGCACGATGTTCACGCCCCTGTGCAGCAGCAGTCCTGTCGTGACCGAACCCAGGGCGACCATTCTTCCGACCGAGAGGTCGGTTCCGGCAAGGAGGATCAGACCTGCGACGCCCAGTGCGTAGAACATCCTGGTCGAGCTCTGCTCCAGGATCGTCAGGATGTTCGGAAGGCTGAGCAGCTGTCCTCTTCCCTGCATCGGGGCGATGATGACGCACACTATGAAGAAGATGAGGACGGCGATGTACAGGCCGTTGTTGAGGAAGAACGTCGAGGCCTTGAAGCGGTTGACGTAGTCCTTCCACTTGAGAGTCATGTCCTCCTTGAAGTTCGTCTTGCCGTTGCGCAGCGTGCGGTTGGTCTGCACATGGTCGACGTAGGCCTGGTTCTTCGTCGCCTTGGCCCTGTCGACCTGGCCTGTGAAGTGGCTCTTTGCATCGAAGAGCGCGGACTTCTCCTCATAGCGGATCTGCTGGACCTCGTCCCTCTTCTCCTTGCTGTCGCTGATCGATATGCCGGCGATTCTCCTTGCGGACTCGGCCTTGATCGATTCGACCTTCGCCTTGTACTCCTCCTTGAGGCGGGCGATGATCGCATCCTGCTCTGCATAGACGTTCTTCTCGATCCGGGCGCTGAGTTCGTTGACGTAGCCCACGGCCTCCTTGGTGAGAGCGTCGATCTTCGCCTTGTTGCGGGCGGCATCGGCCTGGGCCACGGCGACCTGCTTCCTGCAGTCGTCTATCATCTTGGCCTTGGCCTCGTCGCTGAGCATCCTGCTCTTCTTCGTGGCGATGATCTGCTGTTTGAGGTCGCTGACGCGCGTGACCCCCGTGCTTCTCAGATCGGCAAGCTTCGAGATGTATTCCCTTACTTTGAGGTCCTCATCCAGAGCTGCCGGTACGTTCCTGATATCAGTTGCCATTTTCTCCTCCTCTCATAGATACATTGCAGAAAGACGCAGCAGCTCTTCCTGGTCGGTCTTCTTCGTCTCGACGATGCCTGCAAGCCTGTGGTTCGACATCACGGCGATGCGGTTGGTGATGCCGAGTATCTCGGGCATCTCCGAACTGACCACGATTATGGTCTTGCCGTTCTTGGCCATCTCGATGATCAGCTGGTAGATCTCGTATTTCGCACCCACGTCGATACCTCTGGTGGGCTCGTCCATCAGGAACACGTTGGGCTCCCTCTCCATCCACTTGCCGATGATGACCTTCTGCTGGTTTCCTCCGGACAGGGCGGTGATCAGCTCGTCGCAGGAGACGCACTTGGTGTTCATCAGCCTGATCTGCCTGTTGGCCGCATCCGTCATGAGACGGTTGTTTAGAACGCCATGCGACTTGTAGCTGTTCAGGTTCGTGATGACCGTGTTGAAACGGATCGTGTCCTTGCCGAACATGCCGTTGAGCTTGCGTTCCTCCGTCACGAGGGCGAAGTCGTAGTCCATCGCGTCCTTGGAGGAGCGGAATCTGAGCGGCTTGCCGTCCAGTATGATGCGACCCGATGCAATCGTCCGGATGCCAAACATCGACTCCAGCAGCTCGCTGCGTCCGGCACCGACCAGACCGTACAGACCGAAGATCTCGCCCTTGCGCACCGTGAAGGAGATGTCCTCCAGCTTGGGATCGAACTTCGTCGTCAGATGGCTGACCTCCAGATAGTCCCTTCCGGGGACGTTGTCCACATCCGGGAACCTCTTGTCCAGAGATCGTCCGACCATGGCGGCGATCAGCTCGTTCATGTCGGTCTCGCTGGTCTTCTTGGTCATGATGAGCTTTCCGTCGCGCAGGACGGACACGTGGTCGCAGATCTCGAACACCTCGTCCATCTTGTGGGAGATGTAGATGAACGACACCCCCTTCGCCTTCAGCTCGTTGACGATGGAGAACAGCTTCCTGACCTCGCGCTCCGTCAGGGATGAGGTCGGCTCGTCCAGCACTATGATCTTGGCGTTGTAGCTCACCGCCTTTGCGATCTCGACCATCTGGCGCTGGGAGACCGACATCGTCCTCATGACAGTCGTCGGGTTGACGTTCATGTTGAGGGAGGCGAAGAGCTTGTTCGCCTCCGTCAGCATCTTGTTCTCGTCGATTATTCCGCCCCTGGTGGGGTAGCGTCCGAGAAAGAGGTTGTCGGTGACCGTGCGGTCCAGACACTGGTTCAGCTCCTGGTGGACCATGGCCACTCCGTTCTCGAGAGCCTCCTTGGGACTGTTGAAGTTTATCTGCCTGCCGTCGAAGATGAACTGCCCCTCGTCCTTGGCGTAGATGCCGAACAGGCATTTCATCATCGTGGACTTGCCAGCTCCGTTCTCTCCCATGAGCCCAAGCACGGAGCCCTTGTCCAGCGTCAGGTTGATGCCGTCAAGGACCTTGTTCTTCGCGAAGGACTTGGAGAGGTTCCTGATTTCTAGAATTGTGTTGTCCATTGATATCTTCTATGGTTGCCTCGTCTCAATTGAGAACAAGCATGCGGGAAGCCTCCCTCCCACATGCTTGTCCACTGTCATGCGGCTTCGTCGGATGAAGCCGTCAGGCGACTAGTACTGCAGTCTGCTGGTGTAGTCGGGTCCGGAGTTCGTCTTGACCATGTTGATCGCGTACGCGTCGAACGAACCGAGGTTCGTGAAGCGGTCGAGACAGCTGGACTCGTTCTGTCCATCTCCCTGTACGACTGTCAGGTTGATGTTCAGCAGAGGAGCATAGTAGTTGAGTGCCGGCAGGTAGCTGGAGGACAGGAAGTTGTCCGCGGAGTTGTAGATCGTCAGAAGGACGTTCTTGGTCTCTGCAGTGGTCTGGCTGATTCCAGCATCTCTGGTGCCTTCCGTGTAGTCCTGCCAGTTGGCGATCGTGACAGGGGAGTTGTTGGCCAGGAGAGCCTTGGTCTCTGCGACGTAATTGACCTCTGCCGTGATCTTGTTGCCGTACTGGTCAGGCTCGGTGATGCCGACTGTGTAGACATCTTCGCCTGTCAGGCCGTCCAGGAGGTTCCTCAGGACCTGGAGAGTAGCCGTTGCCTGTGCATCGACGTTCTGGGAGATGGTTCCCGTGAGTCTTCCTGCACCGATGGCCTCGATGGCGTCGGCATTGGCGTCATAACCGAAGATGGGGACTCCGGTGGGGTAGTTGGAGGCCTGGAGGCATCCCATCGCCATTCCGTCGTTGTTGGAGATGACCATGTCGATCTGGTCTCCCAGCTGGGTTGCCCAGTTGCCCATCGCGTCGGTCGCGGCATTGGCGTTCCATGTGGATCCATCGGTGCCGGTCATCGCCCTGGAGTCGAGCTCGACGACAGGCATCGTCGTTCCGCCGACGTTCGCGGAGCCTTCCTTGGCCTGGCCGGGATCGGTGGAGCCGTTCCATGTGCCGAGCGCCTCGCGGATGCCCTGGGTCCTGGCTCTGGAGTCGTTGTGTCCGACGTCTCCGATGCACAGCACGTAGCCGATGACTCCGTCGCCGTTGCGGTCAAGCGCGGCAGGATCCGCAGTCGCGAGGAAGTCGACGATCATCTGTCCCTGGACGGCGCCGCCACCAGCTGCGTCGAATCCGACGTAGTAGGTCTTGTCGTTCCAGTTCATCGTCTCCATGTCGATCTCGCCGCTGACGGGGTCGGAGGGCTGTCTGTTGAAGAACACGAGCGGCTTGTCCCTGTTGAGGACGACGTCGGATGTTCCTGTGGACTCCGATCCGCCGTTCGCGAAGACGCATGTCATCGCGACGAGGGCGACAAGAGCGAGAAGAAGTGCTTTTTTCATTCTGTTTCTCCTTTTTTGCTGTAAAAAGTGTGCAACCCACTGGGCTACACATACTATTTCACCATGGAAAACGGCAGAATGCAAAAGGAATTTTGAGTCGATTGTGTGAAATCCTGACCATCCGTGAATCCCGGTGCGGGATGGATGAAGATTCATTCCTGCGTGACGTCGTTCTTCTGCTCGGCCACCATCCGGCCGATGGGGGTGAAGCCCTCCCCGAGCACATGATGGGTGTCCTGGATTATGAGGAAGGCCCTCTGGTCGAGTTCGTGCACCTTCCGCACGAGGCGGGATATGCTCTGGTTCGGGATGACCGTCATCAGCATCTTTCGCTCCTCGTTCGTGTACAGGCCCTTCGCCGGAAGCACGGTGCCGCTGCGTTCGAGGTCGTCGAGTATGAAGCGCCCGATCTCCTCCAGATGGTCGCTGATGATGTATATCGTCTTGGCGTATCCCGTTCCCATGGACAGGACGACCTTGTCCAGCACCCATGACATGATGAAGACCACCACTATGGCGTACAGCGCGCTCTCGATGCTGAAGATGAAGGCGGATGCGGCGATGATCAGCGCATCGACGATCATCAGGCATGTGCCTGTGGTTATCCTGGTGTACCTGGCGATGATCAGCGCGATGATGTCCGTGCCGCCGGTGTTGCTGCCTCCCTTCATCACCAGTCCCATCCCGAAGCCGGACAGGACGCCGCCGTACAGACAGCTGAGCCAGAGGGACATGTCCTTGGAGTAGTCCAGGATGCCGCCGTAGCCGAACATGATGTTCCACATCGACGTGAAGAGCGAGAGCAGGAGCGTGCCTATGAGGCTCTTGAGACCGTACATCTTCCCGAAGAGCTTCACTCCTATGAGGAAGATCGGCAGGCTGAGCACGAGGATGGACAGGCCCACGTCGATGCCCAGCGTATGGTAGAGCAGGGTACCTATGCCGCTGACGCCTCCCGGTGCGATCTGGGCCGGGTTGGTGAACATCGCAATCGACAGCGCCGTGATTGCACTGCCTATTGTGATGTATGCGTAATCTATCAGTGTGTTCCTGTATCTTTCTTCCATCAGTCTATCTTCTCCGGAAGAACCGTCCTGTCGCCATCGAGCCGGGACAGCATGATGTCGATGTCGTCGCTGACGATCAGGCTGTCCAGCACATCCCGCGTCATCAGCCCCTGGGCGACGATGGATTCCAGGAAGACCAGCAGAGGATCGAAGAAGCCCTCGATGTTGAACAGGGCGATGTTCTTGTCATGCAGCCCGATCTGGCGCCATGTGAATATCTCGAAGAACTCGTCCATCGTGCCGATTCCGCCCGGCAGTATGATGAAGCCGTCCGCCATCGAGTACATCGTCTCCTTCCTCTCGTGCATGTCCGGGACGACGACCAGCCTGGTATGGACGTCCCTGAGCCTCACCTGTGGGATGTCGAACATCTTCGGCAGCACGCCGACGACCTCGCCTGCGTTTTCATGACAGGCCTGGGCGAGGGTGCCCATGATGCCCCTCGAACCGCCTCCGTACACGAGGGTGATACGTCTTTCGGCCAGCCGGCGTCCGAGCTCGGCGGCCCTGTCAGATATGATGGAATTTGCAGGGTGGCTCGACGCGCAGAAAACGGCCACCGATCCGATTCTGTCCATGCGGGCATGGTAGCATCGCCGGAGAATTCATGACAACAGGCCCCTTCCACTGTGGTTCCGGCTTGTTCGATGGGCGTTTGTTCCTTATAATCTTCATTACAGGTGGTTGCCGGAACGGCAGCGATCCGACTCTTGAGAAAGGAGATGCCGTGTGGAAACACGCGGTGGTGATATTTATGAGAAACAAGAGAATCCTCATCGTGCTTTCACTTCTCGTGATGACCCTGCTCCCTCTTGCGGCCGCACAGGTCACCGTGGACTGGAACTGGGTCGTGAACGATCCGGGAGTGCAGTATTTCCGCTATCAGATGGATGGCCAGAGCGAAGACGGATGGACGGTCGTCGACTCGTCCGTGACCAGCTATTCCGCATCCGGACTCGACGGAAGCAAGGCGTACACGCTGTATCTGCAGCAGTCCTATGACGGCGTCTACTGGTCTCAGAGTGCGTCCTCCACATCGCAGCCCGTGGTTCCGCAGGAGGCCGAAATCTCCCAGCCCGTCGTGACCGAGGAGGTCGTCGAGCCCGTCGTGGAGGATGTCGTCGTCGAAGAACCCGTGGCCGAGGAGCCCGCAGCCATCGAGGAGACCGTAATCGAAGAGCCCGTGGCCGAGGAGCCGGTCGTGGAGAGCGTCCCCGTCGCCGTCCCCGCACCGTCCACCGCATCCTCCAACCCGTTCAGGTTCACCCTCTCGTTCGCAGGCGGTGTCGGCCTGAACGGCATCGGCGACAAGCTGGACTACGACTACCAGGTGCTCATGCAGCTCGGCTTCGAGGACATCCTCGCCAATTCCGTCGCCGGGTGGGACATCAGGATGAACCTGGGCCTCATGGCCAATTCCACCTATGACATCGAGGACACCACGGCCGACAACTTCTTCGATCTCGACCAGTATGCCAAGTCCATGTACTTCGACCTGCTGACAGGAGTCAACTTCAAGGCCGGCGACACGATCTTCTATCTCGACGGCGGTGCAAGGCTGTTGATGAACCACGATTTTGGAAAGGATGGAGAGCTGTTCGCGCTCGGCAACTTCCACAGCAGGGTCCAGATCACCGGACTTCTCGGTTTCCGCTGGAACATCGGATGGTTCCATCTCGGACTCGAGGGACAGTACGTCTACGACTTCGAGGCGGACACGCATGCAGTCACGCCGAGACTGCTGATGGGCTTCTCGTTCTGAGGTCCGTCATCATGACGATGGGAGAGGGAGGATGCGTCCTCCCTTTCCTTTTTTCATTGAAAAACCCCGAAGGAGAATATAATATCAGACAGCATAGCGTACAGGAGGACGTCGACGCCTTATGGTTGATGACATGGTGCAGGAATGCATCGACTACATCGGATTCACAATGGACATGGAGGGCAGCCGTCTGTCCGGGGATGTCGAGTCCGTCGTGCGCGACGTGCTATGCGGCAGGCTCGCCGCACAGGACGCCATAGCCTCGTTCATCATCAAAGAGGGGCTGGACACGTCTTATGAGACGGGCTTCGACGAGATGTCGAACTACCCTGATACCAGATGCCTCGTCAACTATTTCAACATAAGGGATCGCTCGCGGCTCAGGCATGTGGAGCATTTCATGGTCAACGTACGCACCGCACAGCTGTTCCTGCATCCTCTCTCCGGTCCGCTGAACTTCCAGTATCTGAGGGATGTGCATTCCCATCTTTTCGCAGACATCTTCCCCTCGGCGGGCATGATCCGCACCGCGGAGGCGAGCAAGCGCAAGGACTTCTGCCGTCCGCAGTTCATCGAGCGCTGCAGCCGGGAGATATTCACCAGGCTCGCAGACGAGGACTATCTGAGGAACGTCGGGGATGTCGATGACTTCGTCAACGACCTGGCGTTCTACATGGGGGAGGCCGAGGCCCTTCATCCGTTCAGGGACGGCAACGGGCGGGCGATACGCTTCTTCTTCAGCCGCCTGGTATACGAGGCCGGCTACAAGCTGCGCTGGGCCGACGCCGATGCGGACAGGATGCTTGAGGCATCCATCGCCGCGATTGACGGCGACTACCAGGCGCTGGTCGCGGAGCTTGGGGAGATGATCGAGGTCAGAGCATAGCCTCCAGGCGGGCCTTCGCCTCGCCCAGCATCTGCTCGTACTGGCCTCTCATGGCATCAAGCTGCTGCTGTGCAAGCTTCAGGAATTCAGGATCCCTCTCGATCGATACGGGCACGTCCTGTCCGTATTGCTGTCTCAGCTTCTCCGCCTTGTCCTGCATCATGGGCTGAAAGCGCTCCTTGAGCTGGTCCACCAGCTGCTTCTGGTGTTCCGGATACTGCTTGAGGAATCCGACTATCTGCGTCATGAGCTGGTCCGCCATGGGGTTGTCGCTTATGAGCGAGCAGAGGGTGCGGATCCTCTCGTACCTGTCCGCCAAGACCTCCTGCGAGGGAAGGGTGAGGTTCTGGAGTATGGTCGCCCTGATCCCTTCGCGGGCTCCGTCCAGCGATGCGATCTTCGAATACTCCTCGGACAGCCTCGTCTCGTCCATGTCTTCGTCGTAGTTGAGGTAGCTTCCTGCGAGCCGACGGGCCCTGTTGATGTTCTCCTCTCTCTGCAGTCTGTCCTTGTCTATCTGGATGTCCTGGGTCTTCTCGAGGGCTATCTCCCAGGCCGATCTTATCTTCGCCATATGCTTTTTCCTCCAGAAAGCAAAATAATGCTTTTTCGACGTATTAACAACAGCATGCCTTTTTAAGTACACTAGGCAGGCATGCAGGACGAGATAATATACGCACTTGACATTTTCGGAACCATGATATTCGCCATCACCGGTGCGGTGAAGGGCGTCAGGCTCCGTCTGGACATGCTCGGCGTGATGGTCTTCGCCATCACGGTCGGCTGTGCCGGCGGCATGGTGCGTGACTGTCTTCTCGGCCTGGCTCCCGTTGCGGCGTTCACCGACAGCGCCTATGTCGCAGTATCGGCCTTGACCGGGCTCGTGGTGTTCTTCTGCGCCCCCATGTTCGTCGGCAGATGGCGTGTGGTAATCCACTGCGATGCGATAGGACTCGGGGTCTTCACCGCGATCGGCGTCGAGAAGGCCGCGCTTCTGGGCCTCGGGGTCGTGGGCCAGGTGCTCTCCGGTGTCATAGGTGCGGTAGGCGGAGGTGTGCTGAGGGACGTGTTCTCCAAGGAGATCCCCGCGGTGCTGACATCCGACTTCTATGCCACGGCATCTATCATAGGCGCCCTGCTGTACATTCTGCTGGAGAATGTGCCATCGCTGGACAACACGCTGTGCTTCGCTCTGTCGGCCGTCTGCGTGATAATCATCCGCTTCTATGCGATCAGGAAGCATCTCAAGCTCCCTGTGGCCAGGATGGCAGGGGAGAAATAGACGGACTCTTCACCGCTTGCCGGTGATGATATGGCGTTGTTAACTTGGACGTGATGATGGAAGGACGAACTGCAAGAGTCTATTACGATGAACCCGATCTGAGGAGCCTGGATGCCCACGTGGTCGGCATCACCCCCGATGGCGTCGTCCTCGACAGGACGATATTCTATCCCGAAGGAGGCGGCCAGCGGGGCGACAGCGGCATGATGGACGACCAGAAGGTGCTGTCCACCCGCAAGGAGGACGGTGACATCGTCCACATCGTCGGCGATCCCGGGCGGTTCCAGCCGGGCCAGGGCGTCCATCTCGAGCTGGACTGGGAGCCCCGGTGGCGCATCATGCAGGCCCATACCGCACAGCACATGATAGCGGGAACCCTGTACAACGCCTTTTCGATCGGAACCGTCGCGATACATCTGGGAGATGAAGAGCTGACCGTCGAGACAGACCGCTCCGACATCCCGGTCGCGACGCTGTATGAAGTCGAACGCATCGTCAACGAGGCAATCCTCGCCGACAGGAAGGTGTCGTATCTGGAGATGGAGCATGACGAGGCCGCGGGACTTGCACTGCGCCGTCCGATCAAGGTGTCCGGACAGGTCAGACTTGTCAGGATAGAGGATGTGGACCTCATCGCCTGCGGCGGCATCCATGTCCCATCCACCGCCCGGATAGGACTCGTCACATACGCTTCGAGCGAGACCATAAGGGGGCATGTGCGCACCTTCTGGCGCTACGGACGCTCGGCATGGGAGCACATCCACATGCAGCGCGAGGTGCTCTCGCGCCTGTCCTCCATGCTTTCGGCACCGGTGCCGGATACGCCTGAAGCGCTTTCCCGCCTTCTCGACGAGACGCGCGCTCTCAAGGCGGAGGTCAGACAGCGTGATGCACTGGTCGCATCGATGATGCTTGAAAGGGGGGAGAAGGTGTTCGTCTCGCCTGTGGAGCTGAGCGCCTACCAGAGACTCTCGTCGCCCGACAGGAGGTTCTTCACCGTATACGACCGGGGAGGGCGGCTGGACTGGCTGCTGTGTGCCAACGACGGCGTCTTCTCCAGGCTGAAGGAGCGCTTTGCCGCCTTCTCGATGAAGGGCGGTGGACGCAGTCCCCTGTACCAGGGAAGCGCAGAGTGCGGCGTCGACGAGCTCGTCTGCTTCATGGAGGGGCTTCTGGATGGCTAGCCTCATGCGAGACGAGAAGGATGCACACATCAACTGGGCGAAGGTCCTGACCATAGGACTGATTCCCATAATACTGATCTTCGTCGGCTTCTTCCTTGTCGTGAAGAACATCGGAACGGACAGCTACAACGACATAGTCGGCTTCATCGACGACAGGTTCGGCATGCTCGGCATCTTCCTGTACATATTCATAGTCGACACGCTGATCCTGCCGCTGTCGCCGGACTTCGTGTTTCCAATCGTCGCGGGCATGCCGTGGTACGAGGTCATCCCCGTCATAGGGATCGCCTCGGCGATGGGCGGATGGGCCAGCTACCTCATCGGCCGCGTCCTGATAAGGGTCCCCCTTATAGACAGATGGGTGGAGAAGGCGAAGGACAAGTGGGGCCGCTACATAGACCGCTACGGCATCGTCTTCGTCATACTCTCGACGCTGACGCCCATCCCGTTCTCCACGGTCTGCATGGCGGCCGGTGCCGTGAAGCTGCCGGCACGCAAGGTGTTTCCATGCTGTCTGTTCCGCATCCTCAGGATGGGACTGTACTACTTCCTCTTCAGGGCCGGTCTAGTGTTCGTCTGATCCTCTCGGCCACGATTCTGGTGCGCCTGGGGGCATCTCCCACGTAAGAGTCCGCATCCAGCAGCGATGCGATCTCGTCCGGCGTGATGTATTCGAGAATCCTCTTATCCGCCATCAGTGTCCTGCCAAGGTCGTTCTCTCCGCCTTCCTGCACCTGTGCCCAGGCCTTGAGGCTTGCCTGCCTTATGACCTCGTGCATCTCCTGGCGGTCCGCACCCCTGCGTCCCAGCTCCATCAGCAGCCGCTCCGTCGCGCTGAACATGCCGTATGACGACATCATGCGTCCAACGGCCCCTTCATGGATCGTCATGCCCTTCACGACCTTCGTGAGCGTCACGAGTGCCTCCTCGGTGGCGAGGAAGGCCTGCGGAAGCATGAGACGGCGGTTTGCGCTGTCGTCCAGCGTGCGCTCCAGGAACGTGGTCGCGCCGTTCTGCCATGCGGTCATGTAGAGCGAGGACACGTAGCGGGTCAGGGAGTCGACCTTCTCGCAGTTTATCGGGTTGCGCTTGAAAGGCATGGCGGAGGAGCCCACCTGTCTGCTGCCGAAGGGCTCCGACCACTCGCCGATCGGCGGCGACATCAGGATCCTGAAGTCGGCGGCGAACCTGTACATCGTGCAGCAGAGGCCCGAGAGGGCCTGGACGACCCTGAGGTCCTGCTTGCGCGTGTAGATCTGCGTGGCGGCATCGAAGCATTCGAGTCCGAGTTCGTCCATGACCTCCTTCTCGAGGTCCATCGCGCTCATGCCGCGGCCGCGCACCAGTTCGGCATAGCTGGCGCCGGTTCCGACCGCGCCCTTCATGCCCTTGCCCCTGATCGACGAGAGCGTGCGCTCCAGCTCCTCCATGTCTTCCAGCAGGTCCTGGGCGCTCTGGCTGAAGCGGTAGCCCACGGTCGTGATCTCGGCCGGCTGGAGATGGGTGAAGGCCATGCATGGCACATCGGCGTACGCCTCCATCTTCTCCAGGAACGCCGACAGCAGGTCCCTGGTCCTGTCGATTATGATCCCCAGCGCCTCCTTGAGCCTGATGGCGTCCATGTTGTCCAGTATGTCCATGCTGGTGGCCCCCAGATGGATTATGGAACCGGCTTTCGGACACTGTTCGGCGTAGGTGCGTATCTCGGCCATGAGGTCATGGTGTATCTCGGCCTCGATCAAGCTGGCACGCTCTATGTCGATGTCCTTGCCGTGCGCCTCCAGCTCGGCGACCTGTTCGTCGCTCACGAGGCCGGCCTTCGCCTCGGCCTTTGCCAGGGCTATCCATATCCTTCTCAGCAGCAGTCTCTTGTGCTCTTCGCTGAATACGCTCCTCATCTCCCTGGAGCCGTAGCGCCAGGTGAAGGGACTGATGAAAGTGGAGTGGTCGAACTGGGTCATCGTGAATGCGTCTCCTGTGGACGAAGGATGCCGGGCGGCCGCCCGGCATCGCATGGTTCCGATAGGCAGGTCCTATCTGATGATTATCTGGTCGCGCTCGGGTCCTACGGAGATGTAGGTGATGTGGACTGCGAGCCTCTTCTCTATCTCCAGGACGTAATCCTTCGCCTTCTGGGGAAGCTCGTCCCAGGTGCGGCACTTCGTCGTGTCGCACATCCAGCCGGGGAAGTCCTCGTAGATGGGCTTCGCCCTCTCCTGGTAGAGCGTGTCGGGAAGATGGTTGTAGTACTCGCCGTCGATCATGTAGCCGGTGCAGACCCTGATGGTCTCGAAGCTGTCCAGGACGTCGAGCTTGGTGAGGGCCAGATCGGTCACGCCGTTCATGTAGCAGGCGTAGTCCGCGGCGACCAGGTCGAGCCACCCGCAGCGTCTGGGACGTCCCGTGGTGGCGCCGAACTCGCCTCCGATCGAGCGAAGCTTCTCGCCGTCCGCATCGAAAAGCTCGGTCATGTACGGACCGCCTCCGACCGAGGTCGAGTAGGCCTTGACGACTCCGAACACCCTGTCGATGTGCCTCGGGGCTATGCCCGCGCCGTTGCAGGCTCCGGCCACGGTCGGGTTGGAGCTGGTGGTGTAGGGGTAGATGCCCCAGTCGTTGTCCCTCATGATGCCGAGCTGACCCTCCAGCAGGATGTTCCTGCCGGATTCGACGGCGTCCCTCACCACCGGCATGGAGTCGATGATGTACGATCCGAAACGCTCCTTCCAGGAGGCGCATTTCGCCATCAGCTCGTCGACGGTGAACGTCTTGAGCCCGTAGTACTCGAGGTCCCTGTTCTTCTTGGGCAGCAGCAGCTCGATGCGCGTCCTGAGCCAGTCCTCGTCCAGGAGGTCTCCGGCCCTGAGGCCCATCCTTGCGGCCTTGTCGCTGTAGCATGGACCGATTCCGCGCTTCGTCGTGCCGATCTTCTGGCCTTCGGACCTCCTGCCTTCCTCCGCACCGTCCAGCAGACAGTGGTAAGGCATGATCAGATGCGCCCTGCGGTCGATGAAGACGTTGTCGACGCTGCGTCCGGCGGTCTTCTCTATGTTGTCGATCTCCTCGGCCATGGTGTCGAAGTTGACGACCGTGCCTGCGCTGACGATGTTCATCGTCTCGGGGTTGAAGACACCCGAGGGTATGATGTGCAGCGCGAACCTGCCCAGTTCGTTGATCACGGTATGCCCGGCGTTGTCGCCGCCCTGGAACCTGATGACCATCTGGGCATCACGTGCAAGATAGTCGACGATGCGGCCCTTGCCCTCGTCTCCCCACTGGACTCCTACGACTGCGTTGACGCTCATGCCTTCTCCTTGTCCATCTCCTCGAGCATCCGCCTCTCGAGTTCAGTATGCTCGTCTATGTCCTCCGCATCCCATGGGTACTTGATCCACATGTCTCCGATCTCGAGCGCAGGGTAGTAGCGCCTGATCTCGGGCGGGAACTCGACATCCTTCTTCTTCTGCTTGTTGTGAAGCACCAGCACGGCGATCTCCTCCGGCTTGTAGCTCAGCAGTTCGCCGACGCAGTAGGCGAGGGTGGCCCTGGTGTCGTCGACCTCGTCGATCAGGAGCACCTTCTTGCCCCTGAGCTGGTCCGCGACCTCGTCTATCCACTGGATCTTGGTGGGATGGTCCCTGTGCTTCTTGTCGACTCCGTAGTACGAGATGCCCACGGCGTAGATCGGCCTGTTGATGAAGGTCTTGATGATTCTGGCGGGGATGAAGCCGCCCGAACCGATCGCGACGATCACGTCCGGGTCGAATCCGCTTGCCAGAATCCTCTCCGCAAGGCCCTTGACGAGCTTGTGGACCGTGTTGTAGCTCACATAGAACTTGTCACTCATCTATCTCTCCCTGATTAGTGTACTGGATACATCTCTGCGATGTATGGAAGCGTGCGGTACTTCTCCTTGTAGTCCAGCCCGTACCCGACGACCCATACATCCGGAATGGTGAAGCCCATGTAGTCGAGCTTCAGGTCGACCTTGTGGCGTTCGGGCTTGTCCAGGAACGTTGCGATCCTCACGCTCTTGGCGCCCCTCGTCGCGAAGTTGCGCTGGAGATAGGCCAGCGTGTTCCCGCTGTCGAGTATGTCCTCGACGATCAGCACGTCGCGCCCGGACATGTTCTCCCTGATGTCCATCAGCATCCTGACGTTGCCCTGCTGGTCCCCGTTGCTGCCGTAGGACGAGATCGCGATGAAGTCGACGACATGCGGGATGCGCAGTTTGCGGCACAGGTCCGCCAGAAATATGAAGGAACCTTTCAATACCCCTACGAGTATGAGAGGTTCCTCTATGTCCCTGTAGTCCCTGTTTATCTCGCCTGCGATCTCGTCCACACGCCTCTCTATGGTGGCGGCGTCGATCAGGACCTGTGCCAGGTCCTCCGTAAGTGGCGGTATGGTCAGTGTCTTCGTCATGTTAGCTCCAGAATCGTGATGACTCGTCCATTGTAAGGCAATGAGCGAGTTTGGTGAAGACGTCCGATTCCGCCTGTCGGATGTGTGCATGCACCATGCTCGACCACTCCATTCCGTCTGATGCTTGAAGATTGGGCCTTCATGTCTCATGCGAAGCCGCGAAGTCTGAAACGGGCCTGGTCTGGAAGGCTCGCCGATACCGGCATCATCATGTGTTTTGAAAGGGAAGAGGCTCCATTGTCAGCCTTGCGGTGAAGCGGGGCATGGTGGGGACTGGATTGCAATCCAGGAGGGGCTCCGTCCGGCTTCCTTCCATGCCTGAGCCCTGATAGCCCGGCATGGCGGAAACCGATCATTTGTCCCCGTACTTCGCCGTGGCCTCGCCGACCTGCTCGGCACTCAGTCCGGTGATGTTCACTATCTCGTCAAGAGTATACCTGCCGTCCTTCAGCATCCTGGCCGCAAGTTCGGTCTTCCCTCTGGCTTCTCCTATTTTCTCACCCTCTGCTCTGCCTGCAGCTTTGCCACGGGCCTCGCCGCTTGCCTCACCTTCTCTGAAGACCTCGTCCAGTATCTTCTCCATCTCGTCGCTCATCTCCTTCAACCCCTCCTCTCCTGCAAGCATCGTCAGGCTTTCCCTGACTTCCTCGTTGAACGCCCTTTCCGGGTCGCTCTGGTCCATATCTGCCATCAGACGTCCGATGGCATCGTCCGCCCTGTACTCTCCGTTGACGAAGACTATTCGTCCTCCGTCTCCAAGCATCATTCCATCAGCGCTCCTGCGGCTGTAGTCGTACACCGCCTCGCCTCTCTTCTCCACATCTACGTCGCAGATGAAGATGACGACCCGCTTCGGCATCCTGCCGTAGTTCCGGCCTCCGGCCCCAAGACTGTGCACGGTCAGCATCGCCTCGTAGAATGCAGCCCGTTTCGGCAGATCCTCGAAGTGCCCCTTCTGGACCTCCACGTCATACATGTTACCACAGCCGTCGAAGCACAGCGCATCGAACACCACGCCCTTGTGCCCGATGCCGGGGACCTTCTCCTGGCATCGCACGTCGGTGACCACCAGGTCCTCCTGCGAGAGCGTGGTGCGTATGATGAGCTGGGCGAGTGCCATGCTGCGTCTTACCGCGACGGTGAAGGGCACATCGTCCATCAGCGTCGGATGGGAAAACGCACGCCGCTTCATCTCCTCGAATCTTCTTTCTGCATCCATTCTTCCGGATTCCTCCATATCTGTCTCATGCCTTGCATACACGGGAATGACGGATTTTGTGCACAGCTTGTGCAAATGGATTTTGCCAAGTGTCCATGGACAGGACCTGGTATGCCGCGAAAGGCCATCCTGCGTCCTGTTTTACCGACGGAATGGAGTTCTCTTGCAAATTCTGTGGTACAATCCATACAGGAGGTGAGCCATGAAGAGGGAGGTTCTGATAGGACAGCTGGAGTTCAATCCGTTCTCGATGATCGGCGAAGACGGATTTCTCGTCTCCGCGGCGAAAGGTGCACACGTCGCGCTCACGACGTCGCAGTGGGGCCTCATGGGCTTCCTCTGGAATAGACCCGTGGTCACCATGTACATCCGCCCGTCGCGCTACACGTTCGAGTTCCTAAGGAGCGTCGACAGGTTCACCGTGTCGTTCTTCCCCCAGGAGATGGCCCCGGCGCTGCGCTACTGCGCCACGCACAGGGGATGGAACGAGGACAAGCTCGCCGGAAGCGGCCTGGTGCCTGAACGCATCGGGGACTATGTCCTCTTCAGCCAGTCGAATCTGACGTTCGCCTGCAGAAGACTGTACATGCGTCCGATGGACGAGTCGCTGATCATGGACAAGGGGATTGTCGATGAATATTATGAAGACAAGGATGTCCACTGGTCGTTCAGCGGCCAGATTGAACATGTATACATCTGATAATCGAATCAAGGAGAGAGTCCTCGGACTGCACATCCGGGACGTATCGCGATGATCACACAGGTCGAAGTCTACAAGGCCATGCTCCGCTCCCGCCTCTTCGAGGAGAAGGTCAGGCGGCTCTTTTCCGAAGGCGGCATGTACGGCACCACTCATCTGAACATAGGACAGGAGGCCAGCCACGTCGGGCTGTGCAATGCACTGGGCGACGAGGACTGGATAGTCCCGACGCATCGCTGCCACGGCTTCAACGTCGCCAGGGGCAGTTCGCTCGAGGCCATGTTCGCCGAGCTGTACGGATCCAGACACGGTCTGTGCATGGGCATAGGCGGCTCGATGCACATGACCGACATTGCGACGCACGACTTCGGATCGTCCGCGGTCGTCGGCTCGTCGGTCGCGCTCGCGACCGGAATCGCCTTCGCCTTCGCCAGACAGGGGCGCAGGGCGATAGCCGTGGCCATCCTCGGCGACGGAGCCACCAGCAGAGGCGTCGTGCACGAATGCATGAACCTGGCATCCGTATGGTCCCTTCCCGTGCTCTTCTACTGCGAGAACAACCATTACGGAATGTCGGCATCGGCCTCCAGGATGGTCTCGACGTCCGACATCGCCTCCCGCGGCGCCGGCTACGGCATCAGGTCGTTCCATGCCGATGGAAACGACTACGACGACGTGTATGACACCCTAGTGCGTGCACGCAGCCACATCCTGTCCAACGGGGAGCCTGCGTTCGTGGAGGTCGACACGTATCGGCAGTGCGGCCACAGCAAGTCCGACGAATGCGCGTACCGCACGCAGCAGGAGGAGGCCGAATGGATGCGCAGGGACCCTATCGCCCTCTATGAGCGTCGCATGGGTCTGTCGAAACAGGAGCTGCGATCCATCAGGGCGAGTGTGCAGGAAGAGGTGGAGGCCGCGCACCACGAGGCCTGGCTGCACCGGGACGAGACGCTCACGATGGACGAGCTTTCGTCTTTCGTCCTCTCGCCCTGCGAACCTGTCCTTCCCAGGACGGGCCCGCTGCATTCCACGACCTACCGGATGGCCATAAGGGAGGCCCTGGACGAGATTCTCGCACAGGATGAGAGGGCCTGCCTGATAGGAGAGGACATCGGCGTGTACGGAGGCTGCTTCGGCGTGACGGGAGACCTGCACGAAAGGCATCCGGACCAGGTCATCGAGACGCCCGTGTGCGAGGAGGCCTTCACGACGATGGCTTCGGCGGCCGCCGCCATGGGGGAGCATCCGATCGTCGAGATCATGTACGGAGACTTCTGCACGCTCGCCTCGGACGGTCTGGTCAACCATGCCGCCAAGCTCCGCTACATGAGCGCCGGGCAGCTTTCCTGCCCCATGGTGCTCAGGACACCCATGGGAAGCGGGACGGGCCATGGCAGCCAGCACACCCAGTCCCTCGAGACGATGTTCCTCGCCGTCCCCGGGCTGAAGATCGTCGCCCCCTCCGATCCGTTCACGGCGAAGGCCGTGCTCAAGGCGGCTGCGGCGGATCCCGACCCCGTGCTCTTCCTGGAGCACAAGGCCCTGTATGGGAGTGCCGGAGAGGCAGGGGACGCACTGTCATACTGGCCAATCGGAAAGGCGCAGGTCCTCTCCCATGGAGACGAGCTGACGCTGATCAGCTATTCCCGTGCCACGTTGACGTGCCGCAGGGCCGTCAGCGAATGCGGCAGGAGCATAGACCACATCGACCTGGTGACGCTCAGGCCGCTGGACAGGCAGACCATCAGGGAAAGCGTCCTCAGGACCGGTCGTGTGATGATCGTCCAGGAGACGCCGGAGGAGGGTTCCGTCGGCGCCTCCGTCGCAGCCATGGTGGCATCGGACCCACAGATGGCAAGGGCGCTGAAGGCGCCTGTGTGCATAGTCTCCTCGAAGGACATGCCCGTTCCGTTCAGCCGCCCTCTGGAGCGTGACACGATGCCCACGAGCGCTCTCGTGAAGGAGCGGATACTGGCGATGCTGGGGTGAGTGGACACTCCCCGTTCCCCTTGTTCTAATCACGTCAAATGGCTACACTTGACGCAATCTATATGGATGATTTTCCAAGGGAGGCCCCCAGAATTATGGATATAGAGGTCAAGAACCTTCATCCGCTCGAGGTCAGGCTGCTGCGCCATGTCGACCTCGGTCAGGACATCACGGCACAGCGGCTCGTGGATGAGCTGGACTACAAGATCGGCCAGTGCAACCAGGCGTTCAGCTGGCTGACGGCCAAGGGATGCATCGAGGAGAAGTCCCGCGACAGATACACGCTGTTCGAGCTCACCGAGACCGGTGCCCAGCAGGCCGTCACCGGATTGCCCGTCGAGATGATATTCGCCAGCATCAGGGACGAGGGTCCCGCGACGCTTCCTCAGCTGGCTTCCAGACTGTCGCTCCAGCAGAGCGATGTCGGCTCGGCGTTCGGCGTCCTGACCTCCGCAAAGATCGCCCGGATGGACGAGGAGAAGAAGGCGACGCTGATCGCCGATTCGCTTCCCCGCGAGGTCCTGCTCCAACATGACCTGATCGCCCGTGCCAAGGCCTCCGGCGTGCTTTACGAGAAGGATCTCGACGACGATGAGAAGGCCGCCATCTCGAAGCTTGCCAAGAAGCGCGGCGCCAGCGCGTCGACGTTCAAGCAGGTCGAGAAGGAGGACGTCACCTATGTCCTCACTGCAAAGGGCGCCGAGGTCAAGCAGGCGCTGCTGGATGCCAACATAACCGGAGAGGAGTTCGGCCTCCTCACGCCGCAGATGCTCCAGACCGGCTCGTGGAAGAACGGCACCTTCCGCCCCTACGGGCTCGAGGCTCCGGTCTCGAGACTGATCCCGGGACGAACGAACGCCTATGCGGACTACCTGATGTGGGTCAAGGACAAGCTCGTCAGCCTCGGCTTCGAGGAGTTCGACGGACCGCTGGTGGTCAACGAGTTCTGGAACGGGGATGCGCTCTTCATGCCGCAGTTCCACTCTGCCCGCGACATCCATGACGTGTATTACATAAAGGATCCCGTGCATTGCCGGAAGATCGAGGAGCCCTGGCTCAGCCGCGTCGCCGCCACGCATGAGAACGGCGGAGACACCGGGTCGAGGGGCTGGGGATACACGTTCGACCACGAGTTCACCCGCCGTCAGGTCATGAGGAGCCAGGGTACGGTGCTTTCCGCCACGCAGCTTCCCCATGCCAAGGTCCCGGGGAAGTACTTCGGTATCGCACGCTGCTTCCGCTATGACCAGGTCGATGCCACGCATGGAGCCGACTTCTACCAGACGGAGGGCATCGTCGTGGGCGAGGATGTCAACCTGCGCAATCTGCTCGGCCTGCTGAAGATGTTCGCCGAGGAGGTCGCGGGAGCCGAGGAGGTCAAGTACGTGCCCGGCTACTTCCCGTTCACCGAGCCCAGCATCGAGGTGCACATCAAGCACCCGGTCCTCGGCTGGTTCGAGCTGGGTGGAAGCGGAATCTTCCGTCCCGAGGTCACGAAGGCCCTCGGCCTGGACGTGCCGGTCCTGGCCTGGGGACTGGGAATCGACCGCATGGCCCTGATGCATCTGGGCCTCAACGATCTCAGGGAGCTGTTCACTCCCGACATCGAGAGCGTGAGAATGAGGAGGGGTAACTGATGCCTAAGATAGAAGTTCCCGAGAAGCTCTTCTTCGAGCTTTGCGGAAGGACATACACGGATGACGAGATGAACGACATCTTCCCGGTCGCCAAGGCCGAGCTCGACGGACACGAGGATGGCACGGTCAAGATCGAGCTCAACGACACCAACAGGCCCGACCTGTGGTCTGTGGCTGGTGTCGCAAGGGCCCTGAAGACATACGAGACCGGAGTGGTTCCGCAGTACGACTTCTTCTCGTCGAAGGACCGTACTATGGACAGCGCGGACCGCGTCCACATCGACTACGACAGCTGCCTCGGCATCAGGGACTTCTCCATAAGCTTCGCCGCCGAGGGCTGCACGGTCACCGAGGAGCTTCTGGTGAACCTCATCCAGAGCCAGGAGAAGCTGTGCCAGAACTTCGGCCGCAAGAGGAAGACGATCGCGATCGGAATCTTCCGCTCCGACCTCATAACGTACCCGATCCACTACATCGGAGCGGACCCCGACAAGACGTCGTTCGTCCCGCTCGGCATGACGGAGAAGCTAACTCTCCGCGAGATTCTGGAAAAGCACCCCAAGGGCAGGGAGTACGGCGCCATCATCAGCGACAAGCCCCGCTACCCGTATCTGTATGACGACAAGGGCGAGACGCTGAGCTTCTCCCCGATCATCAACAGCGCACATTCGGGAGCCGTGGAGGTCGGTGACAGGAACCTGTTCATCGACATCTCCGGACCGATCCTGGATGACCTGCTGCTTGCGGCCTCCATACTCGCCTGCGATATGGCGGACATGGGCTTCAGGATCCTTCCCGTGAAGGTGAAGCTCGCCAAGGACACGAAATACGGACGCGAGATCACCGTCCCGTATCGCTTCCAGCAGGATGCGACCTGTCCGGTCGACTTCGTCGAGAAGGAGCTCGGAGAGAGGCTTTCCGACCAGCAGTGCATCGACGCCCTCAGGAGAATGGGGATCCAGGCGAGCGTGAAGGACGGTGTGATAACGGCCCGCTGTCCCGAGTACAGGAACGACTTCCTGCACGCAGTGGACATCGTGGAGGACATCATGATCGGCCATGGGCTGTCGAACTTCGCACCTGTCCTGCCGGCCGAGTTCACAAAGGGTTCCCTGTCTAAGGCCGAGGAGTACTCCAGGAAGGTCAAGACACTCATGGTCGGCATGGGCTTCCAGGAGATGATGTACAACTATCTGGGAAGCAGGAAGGAGTACGTCGACAACATGCATATCGGCGACGACAAGGTCGTATTCATCGCCAACCCCATGAGCGAGAACTACGAGGTCGTGCGTCCCTCCATACTGCCAAGCCTGCTCGAGAGCGAGTCCGTCTCGGGCCATGCGGTCTATCCACACAGGATCTTCGAGCTTGGAAAGGTCTGCTTCAAGGACGATGCGGACAACAGCGGCACCGTGACGCGCAACAGTCTTGGTTTCCTCGCCGCCGACAATCAGATCGGCTTCAATGAGGCCTCCAGCTACGTCAACACGCTGATGTATTTCCTGCGCATCGACTACAGGCTTCAGCCGGTCGAGGACGACGGACGGTACATCCCGGGCCGTGCCGCCCGCGTGATGTGCGGCGATGTCGAGATCGGAACGTACGGCGAGGTCCATCCCCAGGTCCTGGAGAGCTGGGGCTGTTCGATGCCGGCCATAATGGCGGAGTTCGACCTCGACCTGATGCATTGACTCGTATGAATCGAAGGCATGGGCATCCTATCCGGGTGCCCATGTCATTGTCTGGAGGCATGTGATGACACGTTTGGACAGATGTGATGGGGGATATGTGATAGCCGGACGGAAGACCGGTGCCGATGACCTTCTGGATACGGTCATGAAGCTGGACGACGAACTGGGCGGCAGCTTCACTCTCACGGTTGCCCAGAACGAGGCCCTGGGCCGGCTGTTCGCCGGATACGTCGCCGTCCCCGACTTCACCGAAGTGTCGTTCATGGAGGCATCCAGCGCCCTGTTCTCATACCTGGCTGAAAGCGGAGATGACGTCCTTGTCTCGCAGGTGGCCCGTGCAATGGGCTGGATGAGCCAGGACGAGCACATGGCGCGCATCAGGTCGAGCGCTCCGTCCAGCGAATCATACAGAGCATACTGGCGCACCCTTGCACAGGAGGTGCTGACATACGAGGGCTTCGACGACTTCCGCTTCGGCAGCGTGAAGATGGACGGCTGTGGAACATACCTGTACGACGGCGAGAAGGCCGTGTGCTACATCGAGGTCTCCAGGGATGGCGATGAGCTGAGACACGCCGTGATCAGCCTGACGCTTCTGGGCAACCCGGAGGCCGTGGACGACGAGGAGGGCGAGAGGCAGTTCGAGTGGTGCTGCTTCTTCGACGACGAGATAGGTGCAGGTGATGGCGAGGCCCGCATCCTGGGCGGCCGCCTCAGGACGATCGACCCGTATGGGGCATCGAGCCTGGTGCATAGGCGCTACGACATCGTCTATGATGCACTGGACGCCCCGCAGCTGGCACTTGTTACAAGAAGTCTTGTGCGGATGCTTGAATCCTATCCTCCCAAAGAGTAATATTGTCGATACGTGCGGTCGTAGTACAATGGTAGTACCCCAGCTTCCCAAGCTGGTCACGCGGGTTCGATTCCCGTCGACCGCTTCACCTGTCCCCTGTATCCGGCACTGTCGCTGTCGGGAGGAGAAGGGACGAAATGATCACCCCGTACATGTTCTGGAAGAGATTCGACCGCCTGAAGAGGGAGCCGCTCAAGGACATCTGCTCCCGTCATGGGATAAGATACGACAGGCTGCTGCACAACAGGAGCGACTGCCGCCTGCCGAAGGCGGAGGACCTGTTCGCCCTCAGCAACGCCGTTGGCGTGAGCGTCGAATACCTGCTCACCGGCCGCCATCCGTACAATGCCCGCACGAGACGTATCATCGCGGCTCTTGAAGGACAGGACGAGGAGGTGCTGTGCGAAGTGGAGAGGCTGCTCGGCCTGGCATCCTGCGGCAGATGCGACGGTGCCGGAAAGGGCGAATCCACTTTGTGACGTCCATCACCCTTTCCTTTTTTCCGCTTTCGACTATTCTTGTATTCGGAGGTTGATGCCATGAGAATCGCAGTCACATATGATGATGGCCTCGTGTTCCAGCACTTCGGACACACCGAGGCGTTCAAGGTCTATACGGTCGAGGACGGGAAGGTCGTCGACAGCCAGGTTGTCTCTTGCGACGGACAGGGACACGGGGCTCTTGCCGGCCTGCTTTCCGACAAGGCCATCGACGCGCTTGTGTGCGGAGGCATCGGGATGGGTGCCGTCAACGCCCTCTCCGACTACGGGATCAGGGTGTACGCCGGAGTGTCGGGCGATGCCGACGAGGCCGTCGAGAGACTTCTTGCAGGGACTCTGGAATACGGTACGGGTGCGAACTGCAGCCATCACCATGAGCATGGGGAAGGGCACGGGTGCCATCACCATGACGATGGCCATTCCTGTTCCTGCCATCATTGAGCTTCCTTCGCCCAAGGCGCTATCATGAAGGGCGATGAGAGGAAAGCTGCTGGTATCTTCCATCATTGTCCTGTGTCTGGTTACGGGCTGTTCGATGGACAGCTTCGCCTTTCTGTATGACCTGACATCCTCGCTCAAGGAGAACGTGTTCACGGATGTCCTCGGCTCCGATGCCGGGGCCCTGATCGCCGACATCGACGATGCCATCTCGGCCATCGGGCCGCTGGAATACTACGGCGGCTATGCACTGGGCACTCATGTGTTCGTCCCTGGAATGGAGTATGAGTCGTCCATTATGCCGCCCCTGGCATGGAGCATTCTGGACAGCCTGTCCATGGCAAGCGAGAACAGGGTGAAGGTGGAGAAGGTCACGGCCCATCTATCGTCCAGGGCCGATGAGGATGATGCGGCCCTCGTGGTGTCGACCTACGGGATGTTCGACGCCGTCGTGAAGCAGCTTGGCGATGAACACAAGGCCCATGATGTGCTCAGCCGGTTCGTCCGGACCATCGATGAGGAGAATGTCACGAAGAGGGACGTCGTGGCACTGGGGACCGTGATGTACGTCCTCTCCTGTGCATTGGAGTGCTTCGACGAGGTGCATGTCGACATTGACATGGTCGCTCAGGAGTTCGACATGGGCATGGACGAGGTCGGAACCTCATACATCGACTCCATAGCCCTGGCCCTCGGCATGGGCAAGAGCGTCGCGCGCACCATAGGCTCCCAGTGGCTGTTCCAGGCCCTGGACGGAGTGCTGATGTTCATGCGGGGTGCGATGTGAAGAGACTTGCCGCTTTGCTCCTTCTACTTTTCATCATCCTTTCGTCCGTCCATTCGACCACGGGGGATGCCATGGATGCATTCATCCCGTTCCATCCGAGGAGTCTTGGAATGGGAGGCACGGGTGTCGCTTCGGCGCGCTACGCCGAGGTGTTCTATTCGAACCCGGCCCTTGTCGGGGTTGACAACCAGTTCTTCTCACTGCCCCTGCTCAGCTTCACGCTGTACAACGTCAACAAGCTCGTCCAGCCTGGCGGCGCGCTCGACATCCTCTTCACTCAGGACGACCCGGACAGGGCGTTCGACCAGCTGGTCAACTCCATAGGATCGGGAAGGGGCGATGTCCTGTCAGGTCAGATGTCCTTCGGCTTCATATCGGGAATAACGGGGCTGTCGATAGACACGACGCTGGATGTGCACAGCCAGGGGCAGGGCGGGGAGGCCAGCACGCTTGTGCTGGAAGGCAACTTCGCCTTCTCGCTGGCCATATCCGTCCCGTTCACGGTCGCCGGGCAGCACACCTTCAGCTTCGGCGCCGGAGCACACCTGGTCTTCCGCGGCTTCTCGATACAGGACATGGAAGGCCCCGTCAGGGTAGGCGGCTTCAGCGCTGGTTCCATACTAGGCTTCTACGATGACGAGGACATCCTGGCCTCGGTCCTGAACGGTGTGCCGGTCGCATTCGGCTTCGCGATACCGTTGGACTTCGGCTTCACATACGACTGGCGGGAGGTGTTCACGTTCGCCCTGGCTCTCAGGAACGTCAACGGGGACTACCATATGCAGACATACAGCGGGGTCAACCAGCTGTACTACATGCTCACGGGAGGCTATCTGGGCTCCACCCCGCCGGGACAGGCCGAACAGGGCGGCAGCTTCAGCTTCCACACCCCGATGAGCCTGGATGCGGGATTCGCGCTCAGGACTCCCGACGGCGGCCTGTGGGACTGGATCGATGTCACATTCGCCTTCGACGTCGTGGACATCTGGGACCTGTTCAGAGAAGGGGTGTCGGCGGAGGGCTTCGTCAGTCGTATGAGAACCGGGATCGAGCTGTCGCTCATGAGGACGTTCGACTTCCGATTCGGGCTGAACGGAGGATACATGTCGTTCGGCTTCACCTTCGACTTCCAGATCATGAGCATAGACCTGACTTACGCGACGCTCGAATACGGAGACCGTGTGGGTGACAAGCCGCTGGATCTCTTCTCCATCTCATTCAGAATCGGTCTCGAGAACTGAGCGGACTGTGCTACAATGCATGACAGGAGGCGTATCGTATGCAGATAGTCAGGATCAGAGGTGTCTTCAAGGACTATTCCTGGGGTTCGCGGGATGTGCTTCCTGCGATGTTCCACTACGATGCGGACGGCAGGCCGCAGGCCGAGGCGTGGTTCGGAGTGCATCCGGAGGGACAGGCTAGGCTGGAGGACGGAACTCTGCTCAAGGACTATCTGGAAAGCGATCCCGAGGCGCTCTTCGGCGAAGGCAGCAGTGCATACGTGGAATGCTTTCCTCTCATGCTCAAGGTGCTTGCCGTGAACAATCCGCTGTCGCTGCATGTGCATCCGGATGCGGAGCAGGCGGCAATCGGCTGGCGGAACGAGGAGCTTGACCGGAGGGCGGGCAGGGACGCCTCGCTGCTCGACTATTCG
This sequence comes from uncultured Spirochaetales bacterium, assembly GCA_944388965.1. Classification (GTDB taxonomy): domain Bacteria; phylum Spirochaetota; class Spirochaetia; order Sphaerochaetales; family Sphaerochaetaceae; genus Bullifex. The sequence goes on from CALXKL010000001.1 coordinate 199,042, forward strand.
GATTCGAACTGCAAGAACGAGCTGTACTACGCCCTGACGCCTTCGACGCTCATGTGCGGCTTCAGGGACTTCGACTCGATTCACCACCATCTGACGCGTCTTCTGCCATGCTCGTTCGACCGGCTCTTCTCGAGAAGCGGCACCATCAGGGGACTGGTCAAGACCCTGTTCTCTCTCGGTGGCGATGAACTGAAGACTGTCATCGACGAGTTCCTCTCGTCGCTCCAGGATGCCGGCGAGGAGTCCAGGCGCGGCGGCGTGTACTATACGGAGCGGGGGATAAGCGAGAGGATATTCTCCCTCTTCGGCCATGATGCATCAGTCGTGATGCCGTATCTGATGAACGTCGTCCACATGAGGATCGGGGATGCCGTGTACATCCATAGCGGAATGCTGCACACGTACGTCCACGGGACAGGGGTGGAGCTCGAGGACTCCTCCGACAACGAGGTCAGGCTCGGCATGAGCGGCAAGCACAAGGACATTCCGGCCGGGCTGAACCTGATCGACTTCGAGGCGGGCTTTTCCGGTAAGCTCGACATCCGTCAGGACCGCTTCCTCCGCCAGAGGGCGGATGGCGGAACGCTGTCGCTTGCCATACTTCCCAGCGGTTCATACGACATAAGGGAGCGCGTCCCCTCCATTGCATTGTGCACAGAGGGGCAGGCGAGGGTCGGCACCAGTGTGGACCATGTGATGCTGAAGGAAGGCGAGTGCTGCTTCATCCCCTCCTGCGACGAGGAGTATCATATCCGCGTGGCGGGCAAGGTCTTCCAAGCCGTGTTCCCGGAGAAGCACTGATGCAGTTCGTCTCGATCGATTTCGAGACGGCCAACCAGGAGCCGTCGAGCGCCTGCGCCATCGGCCTTTCGCGTTTCGACGAGGACGGAAGGCAGGTCGACTCCTGGTACAGTCTCATCAGACCTCCTGTGATGTACTTCGATCCGGTGTGCGTTTCGGTCCATGGACTCCATCCTGCGGATTGCAGGTGGATGCCGACATTCGACGAGCTGTATGGGCAGATCAGGTCATTCATCGGTGATGATGTCCTGGTCGCCCACAACGCCCCGTTCGACATGGGCGTGCTGCGGGCAACGGCTCAGCACTACGGCATAGCGCTGCCGAACTGGCAGTACTACTGCACGCTTGCGATATCCAGAAGGCTGCTGCCGCAGTACAGGTCACATCGGCTCGGCCATCTGGTGTCGGAGTACCTCCAGGAGGACTATGATGCCCATGTGGCATCAAGCGATGCATACGAATGCGCCAGACTGTTTTCAAGGATGCTTTCCGACATGCTATATGACAAGCAGAGCCTAGACCGCTTCCTGTCCCTCAAGGGCATCAGGTACCCGAGGTTCCTGTTTCCATCAGCCTGATCCGCGTTGCAATGAACGGGAAGAGCCCCGTGGCCCAGAACCCCAGCAGGAAGTACCTGATGAACGATCCGATGAAATAGGCATTGTCAGGGAAGATGGCCTTCATGGCCATTATCACGGCGACTCCAGCCATGCTGAGCAGGATGCAGGCCACGGCCTTGGCTGGATTCCTCTGCTCCCGGAAGGATACGAGACGTATCTCCAGGACACAACCCGCGTACGCCCCTCCGGCCAGTGAGAGTATCTTCATCAGGTCTGAGAAGGCCGTACTGTCGATCAGATGCGCACTCAGCAGAACCGCCATGATGATGGCCGGGAAACCGGCTATGACCGCGATTGCACTCGAGAATGTGGCAAGCCTGTTCCGGTCTTCGCAGATCCTCTCGACCAGACGGGAGACGGCAAGGGAGAACACGAGTCCGATGAAGAGTCCGACGACAACGTCCGCAGGCCAGTGTACCCTCAGCATGTTCCGGCTCAGCCCTATGAGGATGGCCAGCCCGATCGCTGCGACCATGACCCATCTGCTTTTGCTCCTGCGTGCAAGGGCGGGGTAGAAGGCGGCGGCTCCCGTGGTGTGTCCGGATGGGAAGGAATAGCCGGTCGCCGTCTCGACACGGTCTGCAAGCAGATCGGGATGCAGAGTGAACGGGCGGGGGAAGCGGACGATGGCCTTGATGCCGTTCGTCATCACCTGAGCCCCGAGCAGCGAAGTGAATACGCAGTATCCGGTCCTCTTGTCCCAGACGTAGTAGACGATGAGCATGATGAAGATCATCACACCTTCCTCTCCCAGCATGGACAGGATGTTCGCAAGCGTGTTCAGAAATGGCGTCTCCAGGTTTCTGAAGAAGCTCAGAATGGCATACTGCATATGAAGAATATAGCATGAAAGCGCGACTTGATGGAAAATCCGGGTGAAGATGCGGCTCTCCATGCCTGTAACCACATGACGTCGATGCATGTTTGGCAATATATTGGTTTCATAGGAGATGCGGCAGATGGGCGGATTCAGGATGTTCTTGAAGGGATTGGGGGTGTTCATCCTGGAATCTTTCGCGATGGTGCTTGCCGCATTCGTCGCCTCTCTTGCGTTTCCGTCTCCGTTCGATGACGAGGGCTGGGGTTGGATCGCCTTCGTCTCCCTGGTGCCCGTCTTCTACGTCATCAACCGCACGAGGTGGAGCCATGCGCCATTCCTGGGGCTTGTGTACGGCTTCATGTTCTACATCTTCTACAACTACTGGCTCAGCACATTCCATCCGCTTGCCATCCTGATCGCTCCGATTCTTGAGAGCGTGCAGTACATGGTGCTGTTCCCGGTCCTCAAGAGCGCGACGAGCCTTTTTGGAAAGCGCTCCCATGTGGTGCAGGCCTTCTTTTACGTGGCCTACCTCTACCTCACGCAGCAGGGCTTCCTGGGCTATCCATACGGCAATCTCTCCTCGGCCGTCACGAGCTTCAGGACGCTGATACAGATAGCCGACATCACGGGAATCTGGGGCATATGCCTCGTGATGACGCTCACCCAGACGCTTGCGGCGAAGATGCTGGTGGAGCATGGACTGTCTGCATACTATGTCGACGTGATGCTGGTCGTCTCATTGTATCTTGCGATGCTGATCTACGGTATGTTTGCCATCTGGCGCTATGAATGTCAGGAACCCGACAGAATCGTGCGCATCGCGTCCGTCCAGCACAGCGCGGATTCCTGGGAAGGCGGGGATGCGACCTACCGGCGAAACTTCGAGACCCTCACGGCGCTTACCGAGGAGGCTCTTGAGGAGGAGCCCGACCTCGTCGCCTGGTCCGAGACCGCCTTCGTCCCTTCCGTCACCTGGAACATGCAGTACCCCATAACCCCTGCGCGCTACAGGCTTACAAAGGAGTTCGTAGACTTCGGTCTGTCGATGCCCGTTCCTCTGGTGACGGGCAACCCCGAGTCCGTGATTGCGGACGAGAGCCTTCCTCCGGTGCTGTCGGACGGTACGATGAACTGGAAGAAGTACAACACGGTCATCCTCTTCGCCGACGGCCAGGTCCGGCAGACGTACCGCAAGCAGCATCTTGTCCCTTTCACCGAGCACTTCCCATATGAGAAGGAGCTGCCCTGGCTGTACGAGCTGCTTCTCGCCAACGACTACAACTGGTGGGAGGAGGGATACGAGGAGACCGTGTTCCACTACGACGGCTACTCGTTCTCGACCCCGATCTGCTTCGAGGACACCTTCGGCTACATCTCGGCAGGCTTCGTGGCGAACGGAGCGGACTTCCTGCTGAACATGACCAACGACGTATGGTCTGGAGCCGTCCCCGCCGAGGTGCAGCACATGCAGCTGGCCGTCTTCCGTGCGATAGAGAACAGGAGACCTCTGGTGAGAAGCACCAACAGCGGCATCAGCTGCATGGTCACGACCACGGGGGAGGTCGTCGACCCGATGGAGCCATTCACCCAGTCCTGGCACATCTATGAGGTCCCCATAGTCGAGGATGCCGGCCTGACGTTCTACACGATGTTCCCCGATCTGTTCGCGAAGCTGTTCACCATCATCGCATTCTCCTGTCTCGCATTCGGCATCGGCCGCAGGCTTTACTCTTGATTTCTCCAGTTGACCTGTAAAACCGGTCGGGTGGACAATGCATCCATGAGCGATTCGACCGACCTTCTTATACCCCGTCCCGTGAGATGCGTGTCCACGGGACGCATGTTCGAGTGCGACGGGTTCCGCTTCGCATGCCAGGACAGCCGTCTTTCCCTGTATGAGAGGCTTCTTGATGGGGCCAGAAGCGTTCCCCTGTCATTCGAGGACGATCCGTCGCTTCCGGCGGAAGGCTACCGGCTTGACTTGAAATCATCATGCAGTGTGCTCTACAGCCATGACGAAGGTGGATTGTTCAACGGCCTTGCCACGCTTCGGCAGATGACTCTTCTCGGGCAGGGGACGATTGATGAGTGCATCATAGAGGACCGGCCACGCTACGGCCACAGGGGCATGATGCTGGACTGCGCACGCCACTTCCTCCCCGCAAGCTACATCCTCCGCCTGCTGGAGGCCCTGGCGTTGTACCACATCAACGTCTTCCACTGGCACCTGACGGACGACCAGGGCTGGAGGCTGTGGATTCCATCGCATCCCGAACTGGTGTCGGTCAATCCTCGACAGTATTACACGGCGGCGGATGTGAAGGCTGTTGTGGAGAAGGCCTGTCTCCTCGGAATCGAGGTCGTTCCCGAGATCGAGTGCCCTGGGCATGTAGGGGCGTTGCTTGCAAGCCATCCGGAACTCGGGTGCACAGGCGGACCGTACATGCTTGAGGACCGCCATGGCATATTCGATGACGTGCTGTGCATGGGTCAGGAGCGCATCTACGGTATCCTGGAGGATGTGTTTCGTGATGTGGCATCCATGTTTCCGTCCCCGCGGATCGGCATAGGCGGCGACGAGTGCCCGGTCACGAGATGGAAGTCGTGCCCCAGATGCCGTGCAAGGATGAATGAGGAAGGGCTGGAGGACGAGCATGACCTGCAGTGGCTCTTCACGAAGCGCATCTATGCCATTGTTCGCAAGCTCGGCAGGACGCCTGTCGCCTGGGACGAGGTCGCCAAGCCTCTTTCAAGGGGCAGAGAGGTCGATCCGTCCATCCAGATGCTCCTGTGGAGGGACAGGAATGCCGCGGCGACGATACTTGCCAACGGGAATCCCGTTATCGTCTGCCGCTACGATGACGGTGCGTACCTGGACTACAGACAGGTCGACGATGAGGAGGAGATGGGCAATCTGGGAGTCAACACGCTTGAGATGAGCTACTCCATGAAGCTGGACTACAGCCCGCTGGCCGGTCATGAGAACGTGATCGGAGGACAGGGTAATCTGTGGTCGGAGAAGATCCTCTTCCCGATGCAGGCAAACTACATGCTCTTTCCCCGACTGCCGGCCCTGGCAGAGGACTTCTGGTGCTTTGACGAGGCCAAGGACTTCGATTCGTTCAGATACAGGCTGTCCGGGATGAAGAGGATACTGGGAACCCTGGGTCTTGATGTGGATTTCAGACTTTCATGAAGGAGGCACCGCTGCTGGATGCCTCTCTGTCTGACCAGGCTATCCTATTCCCTCTCCAGGGTGATGCTGCCGCCATCGGCGGAACAGTCTCCCATGAGTTCCATGAAGTTGATTCGTGAGTTCTCTCTCTTCATATGGATGGTGGTATTGCCGGATACGACGGCGCCATCTGAACCATAGCCCCCATTGTCGCTGAAGCTGTACGAGACGTTTCTCACATGCGCATCGTCGCTCTGGGTGACGGTGAGACTGTCGAACACCTGGTCTCCTATGACATACACCGGGATGGTGAATTTTGTCTTCCCGCTGTTCATGTAAGGCGTGATGTCCTCTATGCTGAAATGGTTGTCGGTGGATGCATCCCAGACTTCGAATTCCTTTTTGTCCTCCTCGGTCACGGCTCTTATCGTGATGCTTGCGCCATCCGTCTCGTAGACGACCTTGTTGTTCTCATCCGGATTCCACCAGTAGGAGGCGAACCAGTGGTTCTTGTCGAGTTTGGGGATGTAGATGTAAAGCGTCGTTTTTCCAGTTTCATCATCAGGCCTGATTGAATACGCCCTGGCGTGGAAGCCTCCGACGCCATTGCCATCCTTGACTTCGATTGTACTGTCGTTGCCGATCGTCGAAGCCTCTGGAATCGTGATTTCGATGATATATGGATCCTGGGATTCAGGGAGGATATATGCCTGCGGGCTGGAGAGCTGCTGATTTGAGCTGAATGCCAATGTCCTTGGTGTGCGCAGGCATGTACCCCAGCCTCCGTCGGTCTCAGGAGCGACTGCTGAGTGCACGGAGTAGAGAAGGCTGTCATTCTCGTGTTCCCTCAGATCCTGTATCCTCGACTGACTGCCAAGGTGGGCGCCACTGTTCAGAAACCCGCCACGCGATCCGGTCTTGCCACCTCCTGTGGACCTTGTCCTGATGTCGAATATGCAGACCTTCGACAGGTCCGCGATGCCATAATCACCATGTTTTGAAAGATCTATCGTGTAGTATGCTTCGAAGACCTTCTTTCCATCATTGGTCCAGTAGAGCGGGGCGGTGGAGTAGTCGATGTACATCTCCGCGTCTTTAGTGAAAGTCTTCTCTTCCAGTTCGTAGATGAGGACGTTTTCAAGTGTGCTGTCGTAGCCCGCCTGTCTTGGCGAGAAGGAGGCCGTGCCGTTTTCATCCGGCCTGATGAAGAAGGTGCCTATGTCTGTACTTGACAAAGTGCTGGAGATGGATCTTCCTGTTCCGGCGCTTTGCGCTCCATTGAATGCGACGTTGTAGAGCTTTTCCGGATCGAGCCCTGTGATCGTGATGGTGGAATCCGGGTTCATCATCCCCAGGGATCTGACTTGTGTCCCGATGGTGTCGGCCGTCAGCGTGATGTCTTTACGTTCGACTGTGATTTCACCCCCCCCCCACGTCAGGCGTCGAAGTGGTGCCGTCGCAGGAGAACAGCAGAGCCATTGCGGCAAGAGTGCAGATGATTGCAAGTCCTGTTTGTCTCATTGAATTTCCCTCATTGCCATTCTAGCTCCGGAATCCGTTCAGAGGAAGACATCCACCGCCTTCGTCCGCCGTCTTTCTCCTACAGGACGATGGACAGGGCTGCGAGGATGGCCAGCAGTGCGAAGTTCAGCAGTGTGAAGACCATCAGGTAGCGACCTTTCGCTCCGCCCTTGCGGCTGAAGTAGAACTTCAGAGAGATCAGTGAAGCAAGCGATGCCACCGGGGTGCCGAGGCCTCCGATGTCGGTGCCGACGAGCACTCCTTCGGGTCCTGATGAAAATGGTGAGAGAAGGATCGCGGCAGGCACGTTGCTGATTACCTGGCTGACCAGTGCGGATACCGCTATCGGGTGTGCCTGCATCGGGCCTGTGAGAACGGCGCTGACTGCTGGTATGCTCTTCATGTTGCCGCTGAAGACGAAGAAGCACACGAACGTGAGCAGGAGGATGTAGTCTATGCTGGCAAGTATCCTCCTGTCGAATATGACAAGGTAGGCAAGCTCGGCGAAGAAGAGGATCCTCCAGTCGAGCACCTTGAATACGGCCAGCAGGGCCAGCAGGAGGAACGTGAGGTATACGCCTGTCCTCCTCCGGTCGACGGGTGTGTCTTCCTCGTGAGCGTCCTTGTCGAGCGCCCTACTGTGTGAAAGGAACAGGAGACAGCACATGGCGACAAGGACTGCGGATGCCGCGCTGTATGGCAGGATGGTGCTGAAGAACGAACTGGCGTCCATGTCGAAGAACGAGCAGATGTATATGTTCTGCGGATTGCCTACTGGCGTCGTCATCGAGCCCAGGTTGGCCGCGATCGTCTCGATGACCACCAGACGGATGATGTATCCCTCATCCATCTTCTCCCTGTCCATTATCAGCAGCGTGAAGGGCACGAACATCAGCAGGGCCACGTCGTTGGTGAAGAACATGGAGGAGAGGAAGACTATCGCGACAAGGAGGAAGGAGAGCCTTCTCACGTTGCCGCTGCCTCTCTCCAGCCGGTCTCCGACATAGGCGAACATGCCGCTGGCCTTGAGACCTTCGCTGACGCCCATCAGACAGAAGAGCAGGGCCAGCGTCCTGTAGTCCGGGTAGCCGGCCCATTCGGCCGAAGGCGGGTTGAACAGCGCCGACACGAGTGCGGCGAGCATGGCTATGCAGAATACCGTCTCTCTCTTGAGGAATGAAATCATCTTCCAACCATCCGAGGTGCCATGTTAGTGAGTTTGCCCGGCCTTTGCAATCTGCTAATATGGTTGTCATGATCAATGTGGGCAACGACTGGCAGACCCTGTTCGACGAAGAGCAGGTCAAGCCGTACTATCTGGAGCTGAGGGCGTTCCTGAAGAGCGAATACAGGGCGCATGCCGTCTATCCACCGATGGACGAGATCTTCAACGCGTTCCGCCTGACGCCCTTTGGCCAGGTCAAGGTCGTCATCGTGGGGCAGGATCCGTATCATGAGCCCGGCCAGGCCATGGGCCTGTCGTTCTCGGTGAGGGAGGGAACGGATGAGCCGCCATCGCTCCAGAACATCCACAAGGAAATCGTCGGCGAAGGTGTGGAGCAGGGGCCTTGGTCGTGCGACCTGACGCGCTGGGCCAGGCAGGGCGTGCTGCTTCTCAACAGTACTCTCACTGTGCAGGCCCACAGGGCTGCAAGCCATGCCGGACATGGCTGGGAGCGCTTCACCGACAACTGCATCGTGCATCTGGGCAGGGATCCGAGGCCGAAGGTGTTCATGCTGTGGGGAAGCCATGCGCGCAGCAAGAAGGCCCTGGTCGAGAACGGCGCGCATCTTATACTCGAATCCGCACACCCAAGTCCGCTGAGCGCGTACAGGGGCTTTTTCGGCAACGGGCACTTCCGCTCCTGCAACGAGTTCCTGAAGTACACAGGCCAGCAGCCCATAGTCTGGTGAAGGACGGAAAGAGGACCTTGCCGGTCCTCTTTCTTCTGGTTGACATCACTCGCCGTTGAATCTGGATAGGAAGTCCCTGGTCCTCTCGCTTTGCGGGTTCTGGAAGATCTGCTGGGGAGATCCCTCCTCCTCGATCCTTCCATCCGCCATGAAGACCACACGGGTCGATATGTCCCTCGCGAAGGCCATTTCATGGGTGACGACCAGCATGGTCATCCCGCTTTTTGCAAGGTCCTTCATGACATCCAGGACCTCGCCGACCATCTCCGGGTCCAGCGCGCTGGTCGGCTCGTCGAACAGCAGGATCTCAGGGTCCATGGCAAGCGCCCTGGCGATGGCGACGCGCTGCTTCTGTCCACCCGACAGCTGGCGCGGCTTTGCGTTGATGTACAGGTCCATGCCGACCTTCTTCAGGTATTCCATGGCCTTTGCGCGGGCCTCGTCCTTCCTGCGCTTGAGCACATGGACCTGTCCGATCGTGCAGTTCTCAAGAACGGTGTAGTTGTTGAAGAGGTTGAACGACTGGAAGACCATGCCAACCTTGGTGCGGTACTGGTCCTCGTCGACCAGACCGTCCAGGACGTTCTTGCCCCGGTAGAGTATTCTTCCACCCGTCGCGTCCTCGAGCATGTTGATGCACCTGAGCAGTGTCGACTTGCCGCTTCCGGACGATCCGATGATGCTTATGACATCCCCCTTTGCGACCGTGAAGTCTATGTCACGCAGCACCTCGTTGGTCCCGAACGTCTTCACCAGATGTTCCACTTTGAGTATCTCTTCCATCAGTAAGTACCTCCGGTCTTCTCGTTGTAGCGGGTCAGACCGCTGGTGAAGGCGAGCGTGTCGCCAGTGGCCAGGTCGAAGTTCGCCGGGCCGTCCATCCTGTTCTCGATCCAGCGCAGGATGCGCGAGCAGGTGAAGGTCAGGATGAAGTAGATGATCATCGTCACCGTCGCGGCCTCGAAGTAGGTGTACAGTGCACCCGATATGCTGCGGAAGGTGAAGAACAGCTCGACCGTGCCGATGATGGACAGTACGCAGGTGTCCTTGATGTTGATGATCAGGTTGTTGCCGATCTGTGGCATTATGTTCCTCAGCGACTGCGGCAGGATGACGAGCATCATCGTCTGCAGATGCGACATGCCGATCGCCCTGGCGCCCTCCCTCTGTCCGGGGTCGATGGACAGGATGCCGCCACGTACGGTCTCGGCCATGTAGGCTCCGGTGTTGACCGAGACGATGATGATCGCCGCGCTCCACATGCCCAGGTTGATTCCGAACACCTGTGCCGTGCCGTAGTAGATGAACGCGGCCTGCAGCATCATCGGCGTTCCTCTGAAGATCTCGACGTATGCCGTGAGGATCAGCTTGATGGTCCTGAGAAGGCCTCTTGTGAACATGCTGGAGTTCTTGTGCGGCTCGGCCGTCTGCACCAGGCCGACGGCGAAGCCGATCACGCATCCGAGGAAAGTGCAGATGATGGCGATCGCCATCGTCGTTCCGGCGCCCTCGAGAAGAGAGACGCCGTAACGCTGGACGATGTAAGCCATCCTCTGGAAGAAGTTCATTTCAGAGATGGTCATCTTCGTGTCACTGTGCCAGAGGCTGGACCGAGATGGCCTCGTCCATCATGGCGTTGAAGTCGTCGACGGTGAGTGTCGCGAGGACGCCGTTGATGGCCTCCTTGAGCTCGCCGTTGTTCTTGTTGACGGAGATTCCGATGTTGATCTCCTCCTGGCTGACCTCGAAGTCGTCGTCGCTGCCGGAGAAGTCCAGAAGCCTCATGTCGGGGTAGGCGACGAGGGCCGCCTGTCCGGTCGGCATGTCGGTGCACACCAGGTCGACTCTTCCGCTCTCGAGAGCGACCAGCATGGCCGGTGCGCTGTCCTGTGCGGGAAGGATGTCGGCATCGGGGATCTGCGGCAGACACACGTCATACCAGACGGTGTTCATCTGGCTGGTGCATGATGCTCCTGCAAGGTCGCTGACACCCTGTGCGTTCTCGTATTCGCTGCCTTCCTTCACGAGGCAGATGATGGATGCGTAGTAGTAGGGATCCGTGAAGTCGACCATCTGGAGTCTCTCGCTGGTGATGGACTGTCCTGCGATGACGCAGTCCACGGTTCCGGAAAGCACTGCCGGCACCAGGGAGTCCCAGTCGAGCTTGACGATCTCGAGGTCGTAGCCGAGCTCCTCGGCGATCAGCTTGGCCATCATGACGTCGTAGCCGTATGCGTAGTCGCCGGAACCGGATATCTGGACGGCTCCGTTGGCATCGGTGGTCTGTGTCCAGTTGTATGGTGCATAGCCGCACTCCATCGCGACGCGGAGCACGGGGCGTCCGGATGCGCTTGTCGCATCGGCGCTCTCGGACGATCCGCCTGCAAAGAGCATTGAAGCCGCAGCAAGTGCGACGAGTGCGATGGCGATGATTCTCCTGTGGTTTCTCATAATCCTCTCCCTCCTTAGGCTGGGGTTATGGCACGATATTACAGATTGCTCAGAATAGTGTCAAGATGTTATTGTAAAAACTTATTTGTTATTATAATAACACAAATTGAAAACACTTCACCTTGGACTGACACGCCATGCAATACGTTCACTCCTGTCTTGTGGCGGGAGCCCTGTTGACTATGTAGATCCCCAGTGAAACCAGCACGAGGGCGACCATCTTGTTGATCTGCAGGGCCTGTTCGACTTCTCCAAGGAAGATTGCCGAGAGGATCGTACCCCACAGCGGTGTGAGGAAGTTGAAGATGGCCACCCGGCTGACCGGGTTGTATTTGAGCAGAGTGCCCCACAGCGTGTATGCGACAGCCGAGATGAGCGCCATGTAAAGCAGCAGGACGTAGCCGACAGGCCCGGCATCCATCTGCATCCTTCCTCCTGCAGCGAAGCCGACGATTGCCATCACCAGACCGCCCAGCATGAACTGGTAGCCGCTGAGCATCGTCACCGGATACCTCTGCGAATACCGCTTGACCATGATTCCGCTCATCGCGTAGCTGATCTGCGAAAGGAGAACGAACCCTTCGCCAAGAAGCGTGAAGTGTGCGCTCGTGTCTCCGTTGAAGGAGATGTTCATTATTATGATTCCGGAAAAGCCCAGGATGACGCCGACGATCTTGTTCGCGCTCAGCCTCTCGCTCCTGAGCACTATGCATACCAGGATTATCGAGATGAAGCCGCCCGAGCCGGAGAGGATCGTGCCGGTGACTCCGCTCGTATGGGCAAGCCCGATGTAGAAGAAGAAATACTGGATGATCGTCTGCGCCAGGGCCAGCTTGACGATGTACGGTGTGCTGCCTGCTTCGGGAAGGACGAATCTCTTCTGATGCAGCGATTCGAAGAGGATCACCAGGAGACCTGCCAGGAAGAACCTGACTCCGGCGAACAGGATGATCGACCATGTGTCGTCTCCCTGGATGGCGAACATCTCGTAGCCGGTCTTGATCGAAGGCGTGGCGCTGCCCCACAGGAAACAGCACACCATCGCCAGCAACAGAATCACGCCGGTCCTGTTGATGGCCTTGACTTCTTCATTCATAAGGGATGCCTCCAAGACAGGGATGAAGTCTAGACCCAAAGGTGGAAAGAGGCAACATGCTCCCTCAGGCCTGCCAGTACTCCAGGCTGTCCATGTCCATCAGCGTCACAGGCCCTCCATCACCGCAGCCAGTGTCCAGGGCGACGAGATGGTAGTGCGGGCAGAAGAAGGGAAGACCGTCATCCGTAGGCGTGTGGCCGACGAAGATCGTCTTGTCCGTATCGAACGGGGCAAGCGGAGGATTTGCCGAGCCGCGCGAGAAGGCGAGGGCGGAGGCGAAGTAGAGCCTGTCCCATGCAAGGTCCCCGCCTCTGTCCCGAGTGCTGTCATGAGGCCTTGCCGCATTCTGGCAGGACAACAGGTCATCAATCGACCATCCTGAAGGTATGCCCCCATGGACCATGATGTACGTGTCGGCGACGATTGCACCCGGCCATGAGCACAGCCAATCGGCGACATCCGCCTTCCTGGTTCCGTCCAGAGCCCTGAACTGCCGGTACGTCACATCGCCGCCACAGCGTTCCACCCAGTGTCTGCTCTCCTCTCCGCCATACAGATAGTCCATCAGGAACATGTCATGGTTGCCGGCGACGGCGACGAGACCATCAAGCGACATCAGGAATTCGATGACCGCCAGGTTCTCATGACCCCGGTCGCAGAAGTCTCCAAGTGCATGAAGCGTATCCCGCCCGGGATCGAACGAGGACTTGGCCAGCACAGCCGCAAGCTGTTTCATGCAGCCATGGATGTCTCCGACGACGAGTCTGCGTCCACCTGCCACCGGTCAGCTCCTGAACAGATGCTCGACCTTGAGCTGCCTTACGAGGGCGACGATCTCGCTGGTGCGAGAGAGGCCGAGTTTCTGAAGCAGCGTCCTTATCTGGGACTTCACCGTCACAGGCTCGACGCAGCGGCGCTGGGCGATCTGACGTACCTTCAGTCCCTCCAGAAAGCATGAGACAAGCTCCCTCTCGGTGCCTGTGAGGCTGCTGAGGTGGTGGATGAAGTACAACAGGCTCTCCTCGCTGGCCCTGAGCCTGCGGTATTCGTCCATGACCAGACGCTGTACACGTGCATCGAGGTTCGCCTGACCGTCCAGGACTGCGGCAAGGCGGTCCTCCAGAGAGGACCAGGGCGGATCCTTGACTATGAAGTCCTTGGCCCCGCTTGCCATCGCCGTGACGATGGTGCTCTCCTCGTCGTGGCTCGTCAGATAGACGATCTCCGCATCGGGGTGTCTGGCCAGGATGCGGCGTGCCGCCTGTATGCCTGCATCTGGGCTCTCCATCTCTATGTCCATCAGGACGATGTCGACAGGGCTGTCTTCGTAAGCCTCGACCGCCTCCTTTCCTGTGGCGACAGACGTGACTACGTTGAACCGTCCTGTCAGCCTGAACAGCTCCTCGAGCTCCTGCCTGATGGTCTGGTTGTCCTCTGCGATCATCAACGTGTGCATCAGTCTTCTCCGGAATATGGCACGCCGAGCTTGGGCAGAAGGATTATGAACGAGCTTCCGCCTCCCTCGACGCCTTCGTATCTTATCGAGCCGAGGTGGCTTCTGACCACGTTTCTCGAGAAGTACATCCCCATGCCCCAGTTCTGGCTGCTTGACTTGCTGGTGTAGAAGGGCTGCCAGATCTGTCTCAGCTCCCTGCGTCCAATTCCCTTGCCGTGGTCGGTGATCCTTATCGAGACCCACAGCCGCTCGGTGGCGTACTCCAGTTCGACGGGTCTTGCCGGATCCGCCTCGATCTGGGCCTCGACCGCGTTCATGAGGATGTTGGCCACGGCCTCTGACAGGTTGTCCCCGTCGGCCAGGACCTGTATGTCCTCGTCTGCCGAGACCAGTTCGATTCCAGCATCTGGGTGGTGGGAGCGCACCTTGTCGACGGCCTTGGCGATCACTGGCGACAGCGGGATGATCGACAGCGTGGATATCTCGCTTCTGGATGCCTTGTGGAGCGAGTCGAGCCGGTGGGACAGCTCCTGGTTTATACGCGACAGACGGTTCAGGTCCTCGTCGTGTGGGTACTTCTTCATGAGCCTGTTCACAAGCAGCCCCTGTGCGATGAGCTCGTTCTTCGTGCCGTGGAAGAACATGCTCACGCCCTTGGCGGCAAGGCTTGCACTACGCCTCAGCGTGATCTCCTCGCGCCTCTCGTCGAAGGTGGTCCTCGCGTAGCGCAGCATCGAGACGAAGCCCACAAGGCCGAACAGCACGCTTCCCACTATCACAAGGGCGTAGAGGGCGGGGGAGAGGGCGGGGGACAGGTACCACATGCCCAGCAGGAACATGTAGTCGCTGCTGTAGAACATGTATATCTGGGCCGGATCCTGCACCGCGTAGAACGCGTAGATCAACGCAAGGGAGATGAGTATGGAGCTGCGCGTAAAGAACCTGCGACGGAAGAAGGGCAGGGTTATGCTGACCAGTTCCCCGACAAGCGTCGCCACCGCCATTGCTATGTAGAGGTAAACGTATGTCCTGGATGCGTACACGAGCGCCATGAGCACACTCTCGCCGGGGCGGATCAGCGCCCGGAAGACGGATGGTATGTATGCCACCATAATCAGGACCGGCAGGATGAAGAGCGCCCAGGAGCGTCTCTTGGCCTTCAGCGCGAGCGGGAACCATGCCATGTCGAGCGATGTCAGCACCAGCAGCAGAGGGAAGCTGTAGCGCCCGACCGCGCTCATGAAGCCCAGCTGTTCGAAGGTGACGATGCGGTACATGAACCAGGTGCGTATGCCTCTGGTTCCGAAGAGGATTGTACTGACCTCCCGTCCGATTCCTCCCTTCTTGGCTATGTACATCAGCGTCGAGAAGATGAACACGAAAAGGGAGAGGCATGTCAGCGCAAGCAGGATGCACCTGTGGTCGCGCCTGATGGCCAGCAGCACCAGGGATGTCACGAGAATCAGCGATACCAGCGCAAGAAGCAAAGAAGAACCCCCTCCAGCATGCATTGTAGCACAGCTGGAGGGGGCTATGTGTCATTGATGAGGCTTCAGCGTCTTATTCCGCAGCCTCGAGCATGATGTCGAACATCACGTAGTCGCTGACGGGAGTGGAAGGATCGACTTCGCTGCCGAAGCTCAGCTTCTGGACTTCGTACATCTTCTCGATCGTTCCGTCCTCGATCTGTGCGATCATCTCGTCGGCGGTGAGCCATTCGGCGTCTCCACGCTGTGCATAGACCGTGTCATAGCCGGCTCCCAGCACCTGGGCGACCCACTCGGCGGTCTGCTCGATGTTCTCGGCCCTGTAGTCCATGCCTGCATAAAGTCCCTTGGTGAAGCGAACCAGAAGGTCCCTGTTCTCCTGGGCCCACTTGTCCATGACGATCCAGGATGCGACCGAGGCGCTCCTGTCGGAGAAGGTCACGTTGTCGGCGACGACGAACGCATCATCTCCGAGTGCATCGAGGATGGTGAACGTTGCAGGGGACCAGTTGGCGCATGCATCCAGCGATCCGCTGGTCATGGCGCTGGTGATGGCGGCCGCATCCATCTCGTATGCTGTCACGTCATCCATCGTGAGGCCTGCGCTCTCGAGGGTCCACTTGAGGATCTGCTCGCTGGAGGTTCCGGACGCATAGCCGATGCTCTTGCCCTTGAGGGAGGAGGGATCCTCCGTGACTCCGTGGCTCCTGAGTCCGATGACCGCATCCCCGTTGCCGACATGGCTGAACGCGAAGATCTTGGCCCTGCCGTTGACGCACAGCTTGTGGGCGCCGTGTCCGATGTAGCCGATGTCGATCGATCCGCTCTCCATGGCGGCGATGATCGTGGGGCCGTCTGCGAACTCGACGAGCTCGACCTGGATGCCCTGCTCTTCGAAGGCTCCGGTCTCCATTCCGGCCACCAGCGAGCACAGCGAGGCGTAGTTGGTCATGTATGCGACGCGCACCGTCTCGAGTCCGCCGGCATCCTCAGACGATCCCTGTGCGAAGACGCCTGTGATGGCGACGAGGGCGATGAGAAGCATTGCGATTGTCTTCTTCATAAGATATCTCTCCTTTTTCCTTTTTTTGTCCTATTTCCTGACTTCCAGGTATTCCTGGTAGACCTGTGACCAGATGTGGTTCTTCAGCTCGAGGAAGTGCGGATCCATCTTGGTCTCCTGGTTCCTCGGGTATGGGATGTCCACGTCGACGATCTCCTTGATGCGTCCGGGACGTGCGCTCATGATGACGACACGCTGGCCGAGTATGAGCGCCTCGTCGACGTCATGGGTGATGAAGAAGCAGGTCTTGCGCTCCTTCTCCCAGGTGTCGAGAAGCTCCTGCTGAAGCTGCGTCCTCGTCTGCGCATCCAGCGCGCCGAAGGGCTCGTCCATCAGCAGTATCTCGGGATTGGCGGCATAGGCGCGGGCGATCGCGACACGCTGCTTCATTCCTCCCGACAGCTCCTTGGGATAGTGGTCCGCGAACTTCTCGAGATCGACCATCTTGATGTACTTCATGGCGATCTCCTCCGCGGCGAAGCCCTTGATGCCCCTCATGTCCAGAGGAAAGAGCACGTTCTTCTTCACCGTGAGCCAGGGGAAGAGGGCGTACTGCTGGAACACGACGCCTCTGTCCTTTCCCGTCCCGTGGACCTCCTGCCCGTTGCACAGGACGCGTCCGCTGGTCGGCTCGAGAAGACCTGCGATGATGTTCAGCAGCGTCGACTTTCCGCAGCCCGAAGGCCCGACGACCGTTACGAACTCGTTGTCGGCGATGTTGAGGTTCACTCCGTTCAGGGCGACGACCTCGCCGGTGCGTCCCTGGTATGTCTTCCTGACGTCCTCTATGACGACCTTTATATCTCTCTCTTCTCCTGCCATCCCGTAAGCTTCCTCTCAAGCAGCTTGATGATCTTCTCGACCGTGATACCGATGATTCCGATGATGATTATGTACAGCAGCATCGGAGCCGTCTCGAAGTTGTTGTTAAGACTCCTGATCCTCATTCCCAGTCCTGCGAACGCTCCCGTCGACTCCGCGGCGATGAGCGTCGTGAGCGCGACGGAGGCGCCCAGACGGACGGCGGTGAGGATGAAGGGCAGGCTGGCCGGTGCCAGGACGCGGATGAAGATGTCCTTGTCCTTGGCTCCAAGGACGCGTGCCGCCTTGATCAGCGTCTCGTCGATGTTGATGATTCCCTGGTAGATCGTGATGCACATGATCAGGAACGTCGCGATCGTGATGACGATCACCTGCGGCTTGCGTCCGACGCCCGCCGCGATGACGATCAGGGGGACGTATGCCAGAGGCGGGATGTTCCTGATGAACTGGATCCAGGGCTCCACGATTCTCCTGAACGGGTTGTACCAGGCCATGAGTATCGCGACCGGAAGCGCGATGACGAAGCCCAGCAGGTAGCCCAGGCCGACGCTGATCAGCGAGGACTGGATGTCCTTGAACAGGACGCCGCGCTCGATCATGACGGGGATCTGCTGGAACACGACTATGATGTTTGGAAACGACCGGGAGGTCGATGGCAGAACGGACAGGATGGTCCATACGATTATCGCTGCAGCGAGCGACAGGGCCAGCCACATCCAGTTGCGCGCCTTGTCAGAGACACCTCCCTTCTTTGCCTTGTCAGATGCCATGATATCTCCTTTTGCATTCAGCCTAGCATGGCATGGCAGGTTGAAAAGGCTGAAATTTCTTACGCCCTCCCGCTGACATGAAGAGGGCGCCCTGTCCAGGCGCCCTCCCGACTTCATGAGCTTCAGATTCCGGCCTTGCGGTAGCGCTCGGCCATCTCGTCGAGCGTGGCCGGCTGGACGAAACGGGCCTTGCCGACCTGGTCGAACTCGACCAGAAGCCTTCCGATACCCTCCATCACGCCGTCTCTGATGGCGTCTGTGAGCATCCTGACGCTTTCGGAGGGAATCGTGCCGTACATGACGGTGTCCATGACCGCGGCAAGGTACACGCGCGGGTCGAAGGCCTTCGGATTTGCATCCATGAGCTTCCACACCGGTGCCAGATGCATGTCTTCCTTCAGCTTCGGGTTGCGGGTGAAGAGCAGACGCACGTTGCGCGTCACCGCAAGACGGATGTCGGTGTCGACGTTGATCTTGGCGATTCCCATGTGCGAGACCGCCTTGAGCTGGTCCAGCGGGATTCCATGCGCCTCGTCAAGCCGTCCGCCGAGATCGTCGATCTCGTCCACGATGTACTTCGGGACAGTGGATGAGCCGTGCGATACCAGGAAGCCGGTGATGCCCTCGTGTCTGAGAAGCTCCTTGATTGCGATGGCTATCTCCTTGCGCAGGACGGCGTTCCTGCCTTTGCTTGCTCCGTGCATCGTGCCGTAGCTGATCGCAAGCGCGTCGACGCCGGTGTCCTTGAAGAAGCGCAGTCCGTCCAGAGGTCTGGTGTATGTCGACGAGAGCGAGAAGACATGGTCCTCGACTCCGGCGAGGACTCCGAGCTCGCCTTCGACCGTGACACCGCGTTCATGGGCGTACTTCACGACTTCGCGTGTGAGCTCGATGTTCTCCTCCAGCGGAAGCGACGAGCCGTCGATCATGACGGAGGTGTAGCCTGCGTCTATGGCGGCCTTGACCGAGTCGAAGTCGCGTCCATGGTCCAGATGCAGGGCGATGGGGATGGGGGAGTCCTGTGCGATTCGCTTCACGGCATCCGCTATGTTCTTCGCGCCCTTCCTCTTGTCCTCCAGCGTGGCGTTCATGAAGTCGGTCCTGCCTCCCATGAAGCCGTTGGCCAGGTCGGCCCCCTGGAGTATGGCGGGAGCGTGGAAGATCTCATGGATCCTCACCGCGGCCTCGGCCTGGCATACCGCGTTCACGTTGAATGCGCCGGCCGCGTAGTCATGCGTCTCGGTCGTCTCGAGTATGCATCTCATTGGTACAAGCATGTAGTCCTCCTCACCTATGCCAGACGGTCCTGCCGCCGACGACGGTCCTCACGACCCGTCCATTTCCGTCCACAAGGCAGAAGTCCGCCCTGAGTCCTTCCTCTATCGCGCCCCTGTCGGCAAGGCCGAGAAGCCTGGCCTGGTTCGTGGCGAGTATCCTCTGCAGGTGCCAGTCGTCCGCACCGGTGAAGGCCTTGAGGTTCCTGTAGGCCTTGTCCAGGGTGAGCGTGCTGCCCGCCCTGACTCCGTCCGGAAGCTTCGCATCTCCGTCATCGCCGACGATGACGTCGTTCACGCCGAGCTTGTAGGTGCCGGCGGGAAGACCCGTGGCCATTATCGAGTCGCTTATGCAGACCACCTTGTCCCAGCCCTTCGTCTTCAGAATGAGTCTGACGGTGGCCGGATGCAGGTGGAAGCCGTCGCTGATCATCTCGCAGTAGACCTCGTCGCGCTCCAGGCTCGCTCCGCTTATCGCGGGGCGGTGCATGTGGAACAGCTTCATCGCGTTGAACAGATGGGTGGCGCTGGTCACTCCATGCTCTATGGCCTCGATCGCCGTGTCGTAGTCGGCGGCACTGTGGCCCATCGACACCACTATGCCCGTGTGGCTGCGTATCCGGTCGATCAGGTCCATCATGCCCTCGACTTCCGGTGCAAGCGTGATGTACTTCACCCTGCCTCCCGAGAGCGCGACCAGCTTCTCCAGGAACGGCCAGTCGGGCTTCCTGATGAGTTCCGGCGGCATTGCCCCCTTGTACTCCTGGCAGAGGAAGGGGCCTTCGAGATGGATGCCCATCACGTCCGCGCCTCCGACCGGAGTCGAGAGCGCCTTGTCGAGCGTGGTCATGAGCTGTGCCATCTTGCCCTCGGTGTCGGTCATGACGGAAAGAAGCACGCTGGTGACGCCATGGCTGGCGTAGAACCTGGAAAGCCTGTCCACATCATCCCATCCCGTGATGTGGTTCACGTCTATCCTGTCGGCCCCGTGGGTGTGGATGTCGATGAAGCCCGGCAGCATCAGAAGCTGTGCTTCCCCTGAGGCCGGCGTGATGGAGGTGAAGACACCCTCATCGTATGCGACGTCCACTGTCCGGTGTCCGTCGGCCGAAGCAATACGCACTCTCTCGATCATCAGAACGCGACCTCCGATGCGACATCGTTGACATAGACCAGTGCATCCGGGTGCCTCTGCATAAGCGTGACGGGGAAGGAGCCGGAGGGCTCGTCGAACAACGCCCGCCTGATGACAGCCCTGTGCCAGGGACGGAAGACGCCGAGCCTGATCTTCCTGGCCATGAGTATCTCCTTCATGCCGATGGTCACCGCATGGCGCGGCATCGCGTCGATGGCGCCGTTGAGATCGCCTATGGCGTTGGCGACCAGGGTCTCGCGGCTGATGGCGAGCGCACGGGTGGTGCGCGAGGCGAACTCGTCGGCGGACACGTCCTCGGCCTCGTTGAAGGCCACATGTCCGTTGATGCCGATTCCTCCGAAACAGATGTCGACCTTGCCCAGCTCCTGGATGATGGACAGTATGCGGCCAGGGTCGGCGGGGTCGGGGAAGATCCTGTGCGACTGTGGGACGTTCAGCTCATCCGGCAGCTGGCTGTACAGGCTCCTGTCCATGAAGCCGCGGAATGAGAGCCTGTCGTTCCTGTCGATATAGCTCAGGTCGTCCGCCAGATACTCGTCCATGTTGATCAGCCATACGTCCTTCAGGCTGATTCCGTCCTTCAGCACGCGCTGGACGAAGAACGGGTACTGGCCCACGGGGCCCACCGGCACGATGAAGACGGTCTTCTCGCCCCTGGCTGCGTTGTCCAGTATCGTGTCGGCCATCTCGTCGGCCATCCTCATGAAGACCTCCTGGCTCGATGGCAGGCAGACCGTCCTGATCCTTCCTTCCCCGAAGCGCTCCTTGGGGTATGAGTAGTATTTCTTGTCCATATCTCCCGTCCTCCCTAACAGGTGAATGTCATGAAGTCCCCCAGTCTGTCCTTCGACAGCAGAGGCGACATGTATGATCTGAACTCGTCGCTGACGCCGAAGCCTCCGGCGTCGATGAATGATGAGGGCATGCACCGCTCGCAGAGTATCTCGTCGCTGATGTCCACGACGTCGATCCTGCTTCCATACGGCTCGTCGGATGTCCTGGTGATGATGCTCATGGTTCCGTTGCGTCCTTCGAGCGCCGCCATGGCGCTGGCCTGGCCACATGCATACGCCTCGTCCCTGTCAAGTGCGCTCTGCCATGCGATGGATGAGCGCGAGAGGATGCCGGGCTTCTCGCTGCGGCTCTTGATGCCCAGCCTCTTCGTGATCGTCTGGCTCAGCTTTGCCGACACGTCGCCGAAGTAGACCGAGCGTCCGACCTGGAACACGGGGTCGACTATGGGGGTGCCGTCCTTGTAGTGCAGGCCTTCGCTGGCGACGACCACGACTCCACCCTTGGCCGAGTACAGCTCCTCGACTCTTTTCAGGAATGCGTCCTCGTCGTAGTCCGTCTCCGGCAGCAGGATCATGTCCGGTCCGGGAACGTCGGCGGTGGAGGCGAGGGCGCTGGCCGCCGTGATCCATCCGGCATTGCGTCCGAACGATTCGATGACGACTACATGGATGGGAAGCCCATTCACGTCATACATCGCCTCCCTGACGGATCCCGCCATGTACAATGCCGCACTGATGAAGCCCGGACTATGGTCGGTCAGGGAAAGGTCGTTGTCCATCGTCTTGGGAATGCCCGTGACCGTGATGCCATGACCTGCGCATGATCTGGCCAGGCGCCTGACCGTGTCCATCGTCCCATTGCCGCCGCTTCCGATGACATGTGAAAAGCCCTGGTCGGCAAGGGTGGCTGCAATGTGCTCGTAGTCCTCGTCCTCCAGATGGTCTCTGCCGCTTCCGATGGCGCTGCCCGGGCTTCGCGAGAGCCTCGAGAGGGCATCCCGATCGAGTTGGGGGAATCTCCTGATGCCATCCTCCAGCACCTTCGCGATGCCGTAGCGGGCGTAGTACAGCTGGTCGCTTCCAGCTGACTGCAGTGCATCCAGCGCACCGGCAAGTCCGCTGTTGAGCACGGCAGTGGGGCCTCCGCCATGGAAGAAAAGAACCTTAGCCATATGTCACCTCCATGCAGAGCTCGACAGGTAGATCATGGTTGTGCAAAAATTTGACCTCTCCTCTTGTCCTCTTTCAGGCTAACACGGGAAATGCCGGTTGGCAAAGGAATAATTCATCCAAATTCTTGGACTGAAAGTGACGGCGTACATCAGACTGTACCGATGGTGTCGGCAAGGTGTATCATCGTTCCTGCAAGGAGGGCCGTGATGCAGTATGTGATGGACGGCAAGACGCCGTTGGGGGAAGTGCTCATGGCGGCTGACGAAGAGGGGCTTGCTGGTCTCTGGTTCGTTGGACAGAGACATTTCGCTCCATTCATCGACGGCAATGCCATACGACGCGATCTGCCGATATTCGACGAGGTCCGCCAGTGGCTGGAGGACTATTTCTCAGGTAACACGCCGACACACTGTCCCGTTTTGCATCTCATGGGCACACCGTTCCAGAAGAGGGTATGGAGCATTCTATGCACCATACCGTATGGTCAGACCATGACTTATGGCCGGATAGCCGCTCTTGTCGCATCGCAGGAAGGGAAAGACCATATGTCGGCACAGGCCGTCGGAGGCGCGGTCGCCCGCAACCCTGTCTCGATCATCGTCCCCTGCCATCGCGTGGTTTCTTCACATGGAAACCTTACCGGGTACGCCGGAGGACTATGGCGCAAACGCCGCCTTCTGGAGCTGGAAGGGGCGATTGCCGCACAGGGCGCTCTGTGAATGCGTGGTCATGCACCGTTGTGTGCGAGTTGCCCAAGTGACTCGAGATACCTCTCTGCATTCAGGTATTCGACTCCATCCAGCTCTCCGTCCTCCCCACGATAGATTACGTAGCGTCCGGTTATGCGGCCATAGCGGAACTCCGTCTGGGCGCACTTGTGCTCATCTTTGAGGAAGCGTATCTGCGAGACATCCATGGTCGTCGAATGTTTTATCTCGAATATTCGACATGAGATGTCAGATGGGTCATGTATGACCATGTCGAACTCTCCGACAGGAAATTGTATGGTGAACACTTTGCAATTCCCCATGGCAAGCGAAGTCTCCATGAGTATGATGTCCTCCATCATCCGTCCTAGTACCGTAGTGCGGATTCGTGAGCTGACTTCGGCCTTGGTCTTGGCTGGGAGATTGTCGAAGAGGCGATCCTGGATCAGGCTCTCAAGCAAGGCCTCCACCTGTGCATGTCTGAGGCCTGGCTGTGTGATGACTGCTCTCGCCCCTGACCTGTCTGAGGAGGTCATCCTTCCCTGGGTCAACATGGATGAGGCTTCCCAGATTCCGGCATCCATCGCCTCCAGGATCAGGCTCACGTTCGTCAGGACGTTTGAAGAGGCTGTGGACCATGTCATGCCTCCGGTACGCCCCGAAGAGGTCGATCTGTCCAGAGGTGCGTGAGATCCCATGGCATCCACATCGCAGCGGACAGGCATTCTGCCAGGTCCTCTGGAACAGTGATGACCAGGCTGCCGGCATCGTCGTCGGCAGCCTGGCTTGTCATTCGAAGACCTTCCTGAAGCCCAGTCCGTCGACAAAGTCGAAACGCCTGTCGAACCAGCTGGTGCATCGTCCGATCAGCCAGCCGTTGAGCAGGGCGCAGAACACCGTTCCCAGCTTGACGCCCTCGAAGCGACCGAAGCCGATGAAGATGAACGACATGGCGATCGCCACGAGACAGCTGCAGCAGTCGTAGACGGTCTTGGTCCTGTTTATGTTCCAGCCGTACTTCGAGGACAGCTCCTTCACGAACAGCTCGTATGCCTCAGGCGAGATGTAGGTCTTGAACAGGAGCGACACCCCGGTTGCACATACCAGCATGCCGACGAGGTAGAACGCCGTCCTTGCGGCGATTCCCTCCCCGGGGACTATGGCCACCAGGGCGATCATCAAATCCAGCACGGTGCCGTATATGAATGCGGTGACGAAGGAGAACAGATATCTTCGGCTGAAGTGGTGCATCACAAGCGCCAGGACGATGATCAGCAGAGCCTGGAGGCAGTATTCGGCCATCCCGAACGAGAACCAGCCCAGATACTGCAATACCTTCAGATGGACCAGATAGGCAGGGGCGACCACCATCGACATCCCATAGTCGGCCCTCTCCATCAACGCCGTACCGAGTGCGAGCGCCACAATGCCGAAGGCATATGCCGCCTCCGTGAAGAATCTCCTCTTCATCGACAGATCCTCCTGAAAACTGACGTTTGGTACAGAAACGGCAAAAGATGAGATTCACAGGTGGACGGAACGTGCACTCCGGATGGTTCCAGCCTGCTGTTCCACCATGACTGGAAGATAGCATGCAAAGAGGGAACGAATCCATATCGATCCGGACCTCTGACGGCCAGAACAGGTCACTATGGGGTCCTTGTCCTGATCAGTTCAAGAATGAGCCGATCATTTGCAATCCGCTATATCAGAAGCCAGTCAGGTTCTATATGACACTCTCTCATGCCCTTGTAGTTTCGTGAATTCTGCAATTGATGAT
Organism: uncultured Spirochaetales bacterium; assembly: GCA_944388965.1. Taxonomy (GTDB): domain Bacteria; phylum Spirochaetota; class Spirochaetia; order Sphaerochaetales; family Sphaerochaetaceae; genus Bullifex. Next base: position 223,925 of record CALXKL010000001.1, read on the forward strand.
CCCGGATTCTTTCGGGAAGGGTTCTCCTCACATAGAAGGGTGATCACCTATTCCAGCTTCTCCGGCCTGCGCCTCTCTTTACGGCGAGTTCGTAATCCTTCTTGAACTGACCAGTGAATTCCGGTTTAAGCATCGAGAGCCTCCATCAGCTCCTTCACGCTGTTGTATGGGCCATACATGTCTCTGCCGTTTTCTGCGTCATCCATTGCCTTGTATGTGATCTCATTGGGTTCATCCAACTTGACTTCAAATGGAAGTCCATGGCACCTGAGAGCCTGACGATGGAAAATGCCGGTTGCCGTGCTCAGATCCAGTCCTAAAGATCTGAAGAGAGTAGAAGCCTCTTCTTTGGGCTGTGGCTCTATGCGAATCGTAAGATTGCTTTTCTTCGTCTGCATATTATTCTCTCCTGAGCATGTTGTAGACCCCTTGAGTTCTTTTCCACGGCAATATGGGCACACTTTGGTTCCTCCTTCCAATAAAGTGCCATCAATAGATATCCTTCCTGTGGCCTATCTTGAGGGCGGAGATCAAAATCCTCTCATCCTGAATCTCGCAGATCACCCTGTAATCGCCGACACGATAGCACCATAGACCACGCATGTTTTCGACAAGAGCTTTTCCTCGGCTTCTGGAATTTCCAAGAAGAGAGACTTCATCCATGTAATCCAGAATCCTCTTCTGCATGGTCTTGTCGAGTTTTCTGAGCTGTTTTCTCGCCGTTTCGGTGTACTCGATTCTCATAGACCAAGCTCTTTCCTGATCTCATCGGACGAGTAGGTCTTTTCCTTGCCTGCCCTGACACGTTCCCTTATGTCTACAGCATCGTATATGTCTTCTATATCCGAGAGGTAATCCTCCAGAAGAGTATTGTAGTAGAAACCAGAGCTGCGTTTTGTCCTCCTGGCCAATTCGTCGACTCTCGCTTTGAGTTCCGGTGTCGTTCTGAATGTGACGGTTGCAGTCAATGCCATGATCCCATCTCCTGAATACAATGTAATACATAGTGTGCATTGTATCAAGAAAGTCAAAGGATAAGAGCTATGAAAAGCCAGACCCGGACGTCTTGCGGGGTGCTGTCGTTAGCCGGATTCCCGAAGCGTCACCAGACTTACTGAAATAAACGAAAACCAGCCGGTTTTCCCGACTGGCTTCCGTATCAATGCTGTGGCGTTGTATGTGTTCACTCTTACCTGATGATACAATCGGGCGAAACTTTCACTGGAGTGGCTAAATTCAGCAAAGGGCCTCGGATTATTTCTTCCGTGTGAATGATCTGTTAATTTCTTCTTCCTTGATATGTGACGGAAAGAGGCGGGGTAGTGGTGCTCCGCCTCCATGTGAGTATTCTTGATTATGTTAATATCTGATTCCAATTGAAAGCGATGGTGAAAAATAAAAATCACCAGAAAAACCAACGTCTCCTGTATCGAGATCAACACCAAGCATGTCATATCCGAGATTACAGCCGATGAGTAGCGCAATGGCATTGTTCAGATAATATGTTGCACCAATGTATCCTCCGATTCCAAGATTGAATATTTCTGTACCGATATACTGCCCAGCAAGAGATGCTCCGATGGCGACATCAATTGACATCGGCACGTTTGAGAGCAGGTAACGATAGCTCGGCCCGACAAGCATTCCGATTGCCATCGACTTGTCTGCCAGATTGAAATCGGCATTCACCGATATAAGATAGCCGACGGGACAGTCATTGACATAGCCGAAAGTCAGAGATGAAAGACCTCCCATGTGCTCACCATCTCTGAACTCATAGTTCACACCCACGCTTGTAAGCCCGTCAAAGGAAGCGAAGGCTGAGCTGGCCGCCACGACTGTGAGAAGTGCGATAATCAAGATTCTCTTTTTCATTTTCTATCTCCTGTATATTTATTTAATTCTTATTTCCTGTTCTTCTCTCTTGAGCCGCTCTTTAGCCTCATCAAGGCTCTCTCCTTCTCTCAAAAGGTAGCGGCTGATGAATGAATCCTCTATTTTCGAGAATTCATTCACGACCCCATCCTGAATCTTCTGGAAACCTGTCATGACATCCTCTGCAATCTTCTCATTTGCTTCTACGGTTTTTGATTTCATTAGTCCTCCCATATAGAATCATTGAGATTCCTGTAGCTGCTATGAAAAGGCATACTGTGCTTCCGCAGATAATATTCATCAGTAATGCCCATTCATGATTTTCGTTTCCGAATGAGACTATCATCGAACGCTGGAGGCTGAGCAACGAGGCCGCAACCTCAGCATAGGTGATACACCTGATTGTTCTGGGTATCGGCCTGCTGTCGTTTCTGGCATTAACTGCTCTGACAATTGCGAATCCGAGCTTCGTGAAGGTATATGCAGCGACGGTTATCATGATGATCTCACCGTGTCCCTTCGTAACCTGTCGTATTGAAGAGACATAGACGATTGCTGCAATCTGCATATCCAGAAGAAGCAGGATGATGCCGGAGAAAAACAGTATTCCATGCCCATCCTGGGCAGCTCCATCTTTCTTCCAGAATATGAGAATCCGGAACCGGATGATGCACAGCGGTGCAAGGAATGCAGCCATCATCAAATACCATTCAGACTGAAAAATCCATGCCAGAGCCAGGTTGAACACCGCATAACTGGCATTGAATACCAACGAAAGGCTGGTTTTCAGGATATCTCTGTTGACCTGTCTATCTTCAGCCATCTCCAGGATTCTCCCAGCGACATGTCTTTGCCTCAGTCTTCAATTCCTTTCACAAGCGGAATGAGCATCAGCAGGATGATTATCCCGACAAGGCCGAGGATGATGCCCAGAATCATGTTGTTCCATATCATCGTGAAGCACATGCCGCAGCCAAATATCAGGGTTCCCAGAATACCGGCGATGACTGTAAGGATCATACGCCCGGAAATCTCGATTGGTGTCTTATTCGTCATTTTCCTGTAGACAATGATTGTCACCAATCCCAGAACTAGACCTATGACACCGAATACGATCCCTTGTCTGAATGCATGCCATTCCGGAATCAGTGCCATACACATTCCAAGTGAAAAGAATATGATGCTTATCGTAGTCAGTATCATTGTTATGAAAATGCTCTTCTTCATTTCAATTAAACTCCTATAACTCAACAGTTGTTGTTTTAATCTGGCTGCACTATACTTTTAATTGCTGGAAAGGTACAACGACAATTAACAGTACATTTGTTGAGATAAAGGAAAAATGAATACAGCGAACAACAAGAGAAGAAGAGAGACGCTCGAGGTAATAAAGAAGGCATTTGTGGAGTTGATACAAAACCAGGATCCTGATCAGATCTCAATATCACTGTTGTGCAAGAAAGCAGGTATCAACAGGACAACTTTCTATGCCTGCTATGATAACCTCCATGACATTGCGGATTCGATACGCAGAGAGCTTGAGGATAACATGATTGCAATGTATCAGGAAGAAATTGAAAGCAGACAGAGCAGGAGCGATTATCTCCGGCTTTTCCGCCATATAAAGGACAATCAGATTTTCTACCGTACATATTTCAAGCTTGGATATGATTCACAGCTTAAAGGCTTTGGATACAACACCAAAGCTGCAGAGGAATACTTCGATAATGAATTTATCGAATATCATATGGAATTCTTCAGGGCAGGAATCACAAGGATTATACGGATGTGGCTGGAGAATGGATGCAAAGAAAGTCCTGAGGATATGATGGAGATTCTCAGGAGCGAATATAAAGGCAGATTGAGGCCAAACTCTTAAAGGTGGTATATATCTGACCTCTGCATTTTATTGTTCATAGCATATGTAAACCCTGAAACGAAAATCACACTATGAAACGAAAATTGATATGCTCCCCATAGGGGTGGCTAAAATGTCCAAGGGAATACGGAAGTTGCCGGAATAAGTCTTGAAAACGCCTGATTCCTAGGTTGCTGATGGTCTCCAGATGATAGGCAGATTCTGGCAAGCCGCTTCGCAACTCTTTGTATATAAAGAAATAAGGAGCGGCTCCTTGGAATACCGCTCCTGGCTTTTCAAGAGAAGGCTTTGTATCACCTTCTGTGTCTTAAGATGGGCCCAGGTGGATTTGAACCACCGACCAACGGGTTATGAGTCCGCGGCTCTGACCGCTGAGCTATAGGCCCGATATGACAGACAGGATTCTAGCCTGAAAGCATCATCAGATGCAAGCAGGCCGAATCCCGCTCCTGCCGATGCTTACTTGTTGACCCTCTCCAGGTACTCCTTCGTCTCCGTGTTGACGCGGATCTTCTCGCCCTGCTTGATGAAGATGGGCACTCTGACGCGAAGGCCGGTCTCCGTGGTGACGTACTTGGTGGCACCCTGGACGGTGTCGCCCTTGACGGCCTCTTCGGCCTCGGCGACGGTGAAGACGATTTTTGCCGGGATGAGGATGTCCAGCAGCTGGTCCTCCCAGAACGTCGCCCTGTAGGTCTCGCCTTCCTTCATGAAGTACTCGTAGTCGGGGAAGTTGGCCATCGGAACCTCCATCTGGTCGAACGTCTCGACGTTCATGAAGGAGAAGTTGGTTCCATCATTGTAAAGATACTGGATGTCCCTGTCCTCGACCGTGATGTCCTCGGCGTTGTCCTGGCTCTTCATGGTCTCGGAGAGGACCTGGCCGGTGGAGGGGCTCTTCAGCTTGAGCCTGACGAATGCAGAACCCTTGCCGGGGTTGACGAACTCCCTCTCGATGCAAATGAAGGGCTGTCCCTTGATGAGGAGGGCGGTACCCTTGTCAATCTGACCTGCTTTGATCATTGTCTATACCTCTGAAATGTCGTTTTATGTCGAAATGGCCTGGGCCACAAGTATGATATAGAAAGCGTGCACAAAAGTAAAGAATGCCGTTAGTTCTTCACTGGCAACGACTTACTCCCTCATCAGACGGTCGAACGGGAACAGCAGCACGTCCCTTATGTCCTTCCTGCCGGTCAGGCACATCAGCAGCCTGTCAAGCCCGATGGCCACTCCGGAGGATGGCGGCACCTCGATCGTCGGGAACCTGTCTGACACATCCGGTATCGGAAGACCGGTACCGGCCCTCTGGGATACGAGCCTGGCGTACTCCTTCTCGTAATACGCCTTCGTCACCTCCACATCGGTCTCCTCGCTGTAGCAGTTGGCCACCTCGATTCCTGCGATGTACATCTCCCAGCGGCTGCGCCAGGGGGTGCCGGGCCTCCTCTGTGCCAGACAGTCTATCTGGTACGGGTAGTCGGTGAGCACCACGATGCGGTCCCTGGGAAGCTCCGGCTCGACGTAGGTGATGAATATCCTGTTGAAGATGTCGTCCCATGCCTCGTCCGGCGCCGGACTCTGCCCCAGCTCCTCGGCCCGCCTTGCAAGCCGCCTTCTGTCCTGGTGCTCCTCCAGGTCGGTGCCGGCCCAGCGTATCATGGCCTCGTTGACGCTCATCACGAGGAAGTCCTCCTTCATGAAGGACGGGCAGTCGTCCATGAGGAGCGCATCGATCAGCTGACGGGTGAGGGCGATGGAATCCTTCTCGTCGAAGCCGAGGGTGTAGTACTCCAGCATCGTGAACTCGGGGTTGTGGATGCATCCCAGCTGTTCGCTGTTGCGGAAGCACTGGCTGATCTGGTAGACGGACGGGCTGCCACAGGCCAGCACCTCCTTCATGAATATCTCGGGCGAGGGGATCAGATAGAAGTCCCTGTCGCCGACGAACTCGTTGACGAATCGCGTCTCGAAGTCCTGGATCGTGGGCTCCGGAATCAGCGTCGGGGAGAGCGTGGGGGTGAATATCTCGAGGTAGCCGCGTCCGTCGAAGAAGTCGCGGATGCGCCTGTACATCATGCCTCTCTGCTTCTGGCTTTCAAGATCGAACATGGGCAACATATTATTGCCAGCCGTCCTTTTTGACTATATCCTTGTGCAGCATATGGAGAACTACAGCGTAGACGAACCGATATACGCCCTGGCGACGGCCTATGCGCCAAGCGCGCTGGCCGTGGTGCGCACCAGCGGCAAGGGCAGCATAGGGATGCTTGCCGGAGCCTTCAGCCCATCCGGCCGTCTTGTCCGGGCGGCTAACGGCACGCTCGTGCATGGGCATGTCCTCGACGAGGACGGCACCACGATCGACGAGGTCGTGCTGTCGGTCTATCGCGAAGGCCATGGCTATACAGGGGAGGAGGCCGTCGAGATCTCCACCCACGGCTCCCTCATGGTCCTCAGGAGACTGTCCGCCAGACTCGTCCAGCTGGGCTTCAGACCGGCTCTCAGGGGCGAGTTCACCTTCCGCGCCTTCATGCACGGAAGAATGGACCTCACGCAGGCAGAGGCCGTCGAGGAGATCATAGGCTCCAGAAGCGTCAAAAGCCAGGAGAAGGCGATGGACCGCCTGGCCGGACAGCTCAGGGAGGCCATGGGTTCCATCCGCACCCGGCTGATGAGCATCCTTGCCTCGCTCGAGGTCCAGCTGGACTACGCCGAGGACGAGATCCTGGAGGACTGGGTGTTCCCCGAGGAGGAGGTCGACGACATCATCTCCTCCCTGCGCTCCCTCGTCTCCACATACGATGCCGGACGCATCCACCGCGACGGTGCGAAGGTCGTGCTGGCCGGGAAGGCCAACGCCGGAAAGAGTTCTCTGTTCAACCTGCTGGTCAAGGAGGACAGGGCAATAGTCTCTCCGGTGCCGGGAACCACACGCGACTTCATAGAGACCTGGATCGACCTTGGCGGCATTCCCGTCAGACTGTACGACACCGCAGGCCTGCGCTCCAGCGACGACGAGGTCGAGAGCGAGGGCATCAGACGCAGCGCCTCGCTCATGGCACAGGCCGACCTGGTTGTCTATCTGGTCGACCCGGAGGACGATGTGCCCCTCGACGAGCTCGATGAGACGAAGACCATCCTGGTCTATTCCAAGAGCGACAGGAGAAGGGTTGAAGGCGCCCTGTCCATATCATCCCTCACAGGTGAGGGCGTTGGCGATCTCGTGGCAAGTATAGTCGCCAGACTGTCATCCGGTACCGAGGCACTTCAGGACGATACACCTGTCATAGACAGCCGGCGCCAGCGCGACAGCCTGATCGCATGCATCGAGGCCCTCGAGAACGCCAGGGCCTCTCGTGGCCAGAGTGTCGACATCATGGCCCTCTTCTTCCAGAGAGCACTCGAGGAGATCGGCCTGATCACGGGGGAAGTGACAAACGAGGAGCTTTTGGATACCCTTTTCTCACAATTCTGTCTTGGGAAGTGAATACCGTTGAGGGACTACGACATAATCGTCATCGGAGGTGGACATGCAGGCATAGAGGCTGCATGCGCCGCGGCGCGTGAGGGCTTCGCCACACTGATGGTGACCCAGTCTCTCGATGCGATAGGGCGTCTGAGCTGCAATCCCGCAATCGGCGGTCTGGCAAAGGGCAATCTCGTACGCGAGATAGACGCTCTTGGCGGCGTCATGGGCCACCTGATAGACTCGTCCATGATCCAGTACAGGATCCTCAACCGCAGGCGCGGACCCGCCGTGCAGGCTCCAAGGGCCCAGGCGGACAAGTTCACCTATTCGAGGAACGCCAAACAGCTTCTCGAGCATACCGCGAACCTCTCCCTCTTCATGGACACCGTCGTCGACCTCATGGTGGAGGATGGCCGTGTCATCGGGATTGTCACCGAACGCGGCTGGCGCATCAGCGCACGTGCCGTGGTGCTTACCACGGGCACGTTCATGGACGGCCGGATCTTCATCGGAGAGTGGGATGCCCCCTGCGGGCGCCTTGGCGAGAGCGCCGCACTCGGGCTGGGCGACAGCCTCAGGCGCATGGGCTTTCCCGTCGGCCGGCTCAAGACCGGAACCCCGGCGCGTGTACGCCGCTCGTCCCTGGACTTCGACGAACTCGAGATCCAGAAGGGAGACGATCCCATGTTGCCATTCAGCTTCGACTACGACGACGTGGACCGCCCGCAGATGGACTGCTACGTCACCTGGACGAACGAGGAGACCCATTCGATCATCAGGGAGAACATACACCGCTCGCCGCTGTATGGTGGCAAGATCGTCGGCAAGGGACCGCGCTACTGCCCGTCGATCGAGGACAAGGTGGTGCGATTCCCCGACAGGGACCGCCATCAGATCTTCGTCGAACCCGAGGGCGTCGAGTGCGAGGAGATGTATCTCAACGGGCTTTCGTCGTCGCTTCCAGAGGACGTCCAGCACCGCTTCATAAGGACGCTGCCAGGCCTGAGACACTGCGAGATCATGCGCCCGGCCTACGCTGTGGAGTACGACTACCTCGATCCGATGGACCTCTTTCCGTCTCTCGAGTCGAAGAGACTGGAGAACCTTTTCATCGCGGGACAGACCAACGGCACCTCCGGCTATGAGGAGGCGGCGGCGCAGGGCATCGTCGCCGGCATCAACGCCGCGCTGAAGCTGCGGGGTGAGTCCCCCCTTGTCCTCAGACGCAACGAGGCGTACATCGGGGTCCTGATCGACGATCTGGTCACCAAGGGCACCAAGGAGCCGTACAGGATGTTCACCAGCCGAGCCGAGTACAGGCTCTGCCTGCGCCATGACAACGCCGACCAGCGACTGGTCCCCCTGGCCTACGAAAAGCACAGCGTCGAGGAGGAGAAGCTCAGGAGACTGGAGGAGAAGGTGTCCAGGATGAGCGACCTGAGGGCGACGTTGAAGGCATACCGCGAGCGCGGCAAGAACGGACTGGAGCTCCTCAAGGAGCCGGAGGTCACCATGGACGTGCTGGGCGCCGGATGCCCGGCGATCCTGGAATACCCTGCGCCTGTCAGGGACGAGGTCGAGCTGGACGTGAAGTACGAAGGCTACCTCAGACGCCAGGAGAGCGAGGCCGAGGCCTTCTCCAGACGGGAGGCTATGGCGATTCCCGCCGACATGGACTATGATGCCATCAAGGGCCTGAGCAGCGAATCGAGGGAGAAGCTGAAGCTCGTCCGTCCGGCGAGCATAGGTCAGGCCCAGAGGATATCGGGCCTCAGGGTGAGCGACATCGCCCTGATCATGATGGCCCTCAAGGGTGTGTGAAGTGGATCATCTGGAGAAGGGACTGGACATGCTTGGTCTGGAATGTGCGCCTTCGGCCGTCGAAAGGCTGAGGACGTACGTCGACGAGATCATGCTCTTCAATCCCGCATATGGACTGGTGTCCGTCTGTGGCATCGATGAGCTGGTGACGAGGCATATACTGGACTGTGCAGGCGGTGTCCCCGTGATCGCCGACTGCATCGGCTCCGACGCCCGCGTGGCGGACCTTGGAAGCGGTGCAGGGCTGCCTGGCATCGTCCTCGCGATTCTCATGCCCGATGTGCACTTCGTGCTGATAGAGAGGATGAAGAGGCGCGTGGACTTCCTGAACAACGTCGTCGCGCGCTGTCGTCTTTCCAATGTCGAGATCGTCCCCCGCGACGTCTCGCATGTCGATGACGCGTTCGGATGCATCACGATGAGGGCCTTCCACCCGGTCGGCGACATCATACGAGATGTGTCCCGCCTTCTGGCGCCTGCAGGCAGGGTGTGTGCCTACAAGGCCCAGAAGTCATATGTCGAGAAGGAGATGGAGGGCATAGACGGCTGGTCTGCCGATCTCGTGCCGCTCTCGATCCCCTTCCTCGGGGAGGAACGGGCCATGCTCGTCCTGTGCCGTGAAGGAGATAGGATTTGAAGAAGGAATCGAAGAAGAAGGTGGAGAGGGCCGGAAAGGGAGGCATCCTGTCGCTCCTGCTGGGCATCGTCCTCATGCTGGCTGCCGTTGCGCTCACTGCGATGCATTTCTCCACATACCCGCAGCTCGAACCGGTGAAGGCCCTCGTCGTGAAGTATGCGGCAATCGCGGGGGAGACGATCTCTCCCGCCGTTCTCGCGGCCGTACTCTCGCTTGTGGTGTTCACCTCTCGCAGAAGACGTCCGTTCAACTACATCTTCCTGCCGATGGCGGTGGTATTCTACTACACCGTGCTGTGCATCGTGCATCTTGCCTTGGGCGATCCGGAACCGGCCTTCCTGATGAGCCGCGTCTCGAGCACCAGGATGTCCCTGGTGGTCGTCCTGGCCGTCCTCGAGGTCCTGGTGTCCATCATCCTTGCCATCATAAACTCGTCTCTCAACGGACTGTACAGGAGACACATGGCGAAGAAGGATGCCATGCGTGAGCAGAATGCGGCCATCAAGATGGAGAGCGAGGACCGGAAAGGGCCATCCCGACGCGAGCTCAGACGCCAGGCGAAGAAGGCCAGGAAGGAGAGGAAGACCCTGCGCAGATCCTCCAGTGCCACCGGACAGGCTCCGGCGGACGAGGCCGTCCATGAGGCGGAGGACGATGTGCAGGCCGACTCGGCCATGCCGGGCGGCCATGATCCCGTCGATCCGTCTTCGCCGTTCTCCTTCCCACAGACGATGCACGTGCCCGAGTTCGACACCATCCCCCGTGGAGAGGACCATGTCGTGGCGTCTGCGGCACAGGAGATGCCGGCGAAGGAGCCCGACCACATCTTCGGTGCCCATGAGGGCAATGTCGTCAGCATGTCCGCCCTGGAGAACAGTGCCCGCAACGTCGAGCGCATGCTTGCCATGGAGGAGGCGAAGAGGAAGCCCGAGACGAGCCGCTCGATGTTCCGCAAGGGCGGCATGCTCGAGAGCGCGATAGAGTCCACGAGCCGCCCCGTGCAGGGACCGTCGGGCCCCAATCCCAATCCGATCATAGGCTACAGCGACAGGCGCAAGGAGAGCGTGAGGAACACCGCCTCCTTCGCCCCGTCCAATCTGTCGCCGGACCATCCCCGCTACAAGCTCTTCGAGTCGCTCAGGCGCAGGAACGATGCCGAGAGCGCCGCGCCACAGGAGGCGGACGTCACGCACTTCCCCTCCAGGACGTTCAGCCCGTCTCCGGCCCACGCCGAGGAGGAGAGGGGCGGTGTGAGCATAAACCTGAAATCGCGTCCGGTCGAGGCCGCGACGGCAGCCCAGGAGGCCATGAGTGCACCCTCTGAACCGGAGATCGCAGAGCCGGCACCGGAGCCGAGGAAGGAGAGCCCCAGGGTGCAGCATCATGTGAAGAAGGCGGAGCCGGAGGTCCCCCAGTCGTTCATAGGCGAAGAGGAGGACATCCTCGACGATGAGGACGACAAGCCGCTCGAAGCTCCCGCCCCGGAGCCTGCCCCCGTCCGTCCCGCCGCATCCCGCGTGGGAAGCGTGGTCAAGCCTGCACACCATGAGAGCGCCGATGCCAAGGCCGAAGAGGTGGAGGACAACAGCAGCCAGATCGAGTTCAAGGTCGGCATAAGCGGCCTGGAGAGCAACAACGAGGGGGAGAAGGCCATCATCAGAAGACAGAGGCGCAGCTACAATCCGCCTTCGCCGAACCTGTTGCAGGACTTCCCGCAGACGAGTTACGAGGTCGGCGAGGCCGAGATGCGCACCGGCCAGCTGATCGCCACCGTCATGCACGACTTCAGGGTCGAGGTTGAGCTGGCCGACATCGTCAAGGGACCTACCGTCACGCTTTACGAATACACGCTGGCCCCCGGTGTCCTGGTCTCCAAGGTCATGAACCTCGAGAAGAACATCGCCATGAGGATCGGCGGGCAGATGATACGTATCCTGGCCCCTGTGCCGGGCAAGAGCGCCGTGGGCATCGAGGTGCCGAACGCCAAGCGCGTCACGGTCGGCTTCAAGGAGCTTCTGGGCCCGCTGAAGAAGAGCAATCTCAGCGTCCCGATGATCCTTGGACGCGACATACAGGGGGATGCCAAGCTGCTTGACGTCGCCAAGTGCCCCCACCTGCTGATCGCCGGTACCACCGGAAGCGGAAAGAGCGTGTGCATCAACGGCCTTGTCGCCTCGATCCTGTATACGAAGAGTCCCAAGGACGTCAGGCTCATCATGGTCGACCCGAAGGTCGTCGAGCTCAACGTCTACAACGGCATCCCACATCTGCTCACCCCTGTCATCACGGAACCCAAGAGGGTGCTCAAGATGCTCAACTGGCTCGTCGAGGAGATGGAGAGGCGCTTCAGGGTCTTCGGACAGTGCGGAGTCAGGAACATCGAGGGCTTCAACAGCCGCATCAGGGAGTTCGGCTATGCGACGGAAAAGATGCCCTACATCGTCCTGATCATGGACGAGTTCGCCGACCTGATGACAGTCATCGGCAAGGACATCGAGGACTACATCAGACGTCTGATGGCCAAGGCCCGTGCCGCGGGTATCCATGTGGTCATGGCCACCCAGCGCCCGAGCGCCGAGGTCGTCACCGGCACGATAAAGAACAACATCCCGACGCGCATCGCCTTCGCCGCATCCTCGGTCGTCAACAGCCGCATCATCCTGGACGAGGGCGGAGCCGAGAACCTGCTTGGCAAGGGCGATATGCTGCTGTCCACGCAGTCGACCAGCGGCCTGACCAGAATCCAGGGCGCCTTCCTCTCGGACGAGGAGGTGGACAAGATCGTCTCCTTCGTCAAGACGCAGGGCGAGCCGGACTATCTGGACGAGGCCATCTTCGAGGACGAGCCGGAACCGGAGAGCTGCGACTTTGCCGAGGACGACGAGGGAGGGGATGCAGACCTCTACGAGAAGGCCAAGCAGATCTGCTTCGAGCGCAAGGGCGCCTCGGCATCCTACCTGCAGCGTCGTCTGTCGATAGGCTACAACAGGGCGGCGCGCCTGGTTGAGCAGATGGAGGAGGAGGGCATAGTCGGACCTGCCAACGGCTCGAAGCCCAGGGAGATACTGCGCTACGAATGAGAGTCATGGGGTCGGACGCATGAGCCGGCCCCCTCTTCTTCTCCTGACGGTGCATGCACATGTTGTTGTGAAACATCAAAAACGATAATATGTGCCTGTCATGCATAGACACGCCATAAGAAACGGCGTCCTCATCGGCCAGGATGAGGCGCTTGTCCCTGTAACGGACAGAGCAGTCCAGTCGAGCTTTTCGGTCTACGAGGCCCTCAGGGTCGTCGACCGTCATGTCGTCCATCTTGACGACCACATCACACGCATGGAGTATTCCGCATCGGCCATAGGACTGGCTCTCCCAGATGCCGACTGGCAGACCTGGATCGACATGCTCGTCGCGGCCGACGACATCGTCGACGCCACGATGCGGATCACCGTGTACGGGACGGCACAGCCTCTGGCCTTCATCACCTGGCAGGACCTGCTGACGTACCCCGACGAGTACTACGACACGGGCATTGCCGTCACCACTTTCCATGGCGAGCGCTTTCTTCCGACATGCAAGACCGGCAATCTGCTGCTGAGCTACCTTGCTCTTGAGGACGCGCACTCCAAAGGCGCCTTCGAATCGCTGCTCGTCGACCGTGAGGGCAGGGTTCTCGAAGGCTCCAGAAGCAATTTCTACCTCATCCGCGGCAATGTGATGTACACGGCGGCGGACGATCTGGTCCTGGGCGGCGTGACGAGGAAGTCCGTTCTGCGCGCGGCTCGGCAGCTCGGCCTGGAGACCGTGATGCAGGCCGTGGGGGAGGATGAGCTGCTTGCAGGCGACACGATGTTCATCAGCTCCACCAGCATGGCCGCCATGCCGGTGACGAAGGTGGACGGACATGACGTGTCCTGCGATATCGGTCTGGTCGCATCGATATGCGCACTCGTGAGGAAATGGGAGATCGAATGATATGCCGTACAGGCATGGACATATATACGAAACATTGAAGAGAGGAATGGAATGAAGTTCTCCGCTCTGGGGCTCAACGAAGCCACCATGAAGGGCCTTGCAGAGGCCCGTTTCACGGACTGCACGCCGGTACAGGAGCTCGTGCTCCCCTATTCGCTTGCCGGCAAGGATGTGATGGTGCAGTCGAAGACAGGATCGGGAAAGACCGCAGTATATCTGCTGACGATCATCGAGAAGTACATGAAGGCCCATCTTTCCAGGACCAATCTCCCGGTGGCGCTCGTCGTGGCGCCGACCCGCGAGCTCGCGCTCCAGATAGAGGAGGATGCACAGCTGCTCTCGCGCCACGTGCCCGACTTCAGGGTGGGCTGCTTCTACGGCGGTGTAGGCTATGGGCAGCAGACGGAGGAGCTTAAGGAGGGCCTTAGCCTGTATGTGGGCACCCCGGGCCGCCTGATAGACTTCGCCCGTTCCCACAAGATCGACTTCAGGATGTTCTCCACAGTCGTCCTGGACGAGGCCGACAGGATGTTCGACATGGGCTTCTATCCCGATGTGCAGAAGATGTTCTCCATGATGGTCCGCCCGACAGAGAGGCAGACGATAATCCTGTCCGCCACGCTCTCGACGAAGGTGCGCAACCTCGCCTGGGACTACATGAACGAACCTCTCGAGCTGGAGAGCCAGCCCGAGGAGATCACGGTCGACAAGATAACCCAGGAGCTGTTCCACGTAACGAGGGACGAGGAGTTCCAGCTGCTTCTCCAGCTGCTGAAGAAGCTGTCTCCCAAGAGCGTCCTGATCTTCACCAACACCAAGGACCGCGCGGTCGAGGTGTCGGACAGGCTCAAGCTGAACGGCTACAGGAGCGCCTATCTGATGGGCGACATGAAGCAGAGCGAGAGGCTCAAGGCCCTCGACAGGCTGAAGAACGGGGAGCTGACCATCTTGGTGGCGACCGACGTCGCGGCCCGCGGACTCCAGATAGACGACCTGGAGCTTGTCGTCAACTACGACCTTCCGGAGGACTACGAGAACTACGTGCACCGCATCGGGCGCACCGCACGTGCCGGAAAGGCCGGTCGTGCCGTATCGTTCGCAAGCGAGGAGTACGTGTACTCGCTCGAGGCCATCGAGGAGTACATCCACATGAAGATACCCGTATGCTGGCCTGACGAGTACGGCCTCGAGGAGGTCGAGGACAGGAGCGGCGACTACGTCAAGAGGCATAGGAGAGGTTCCAGAGGCGACTCCAGGCGCACTGGTGACAGACGCTCCGGCCGCAGGTCGTCCGGCGGCGCATCACGTGCCTCCTCATCCCGCTCCTCCGGCTCCAGACGCGATGACAGGGGCGCGGACAGACGTGACAGGAAGAGCGATGACAAGGTCAGGGCCGCAAGGCCCAGGAAGCTGTCCGACGACGAGTACAACAGACTTGCCTCGATGTCCTTCGAGGACAGAATGAAGTACTACAAGGACGAGTTCGAGTCCTCAGGGCCTGCCCAGCGCTCTGGAGGCGGCGCAAAGGGCGCTTCCGCCCAGAAGAATGGTGGCAGGAGCCAGGAGAGGAGAAGGTCCAACGCGGACGGCCGGAGACGCACCCAGGGCCAGACGAAGGCCGGAGAAGGACAGAGGAGGGCGAAGGCATCGGGCCCGGCTCCTGCTCCCAAGAGCACTCCGACCGCATCGGTGGCAAGCGCTCCCAGACATGTAAGCGTCGAGCCCGAGAGGAAGCGCGGATTCTGGGCCAAGGTCAAGTCGATCTTCACCGGCGAGGACGCCTGATGGGCCTTTATAGACGCTTCTTCTCATACTACCGCCCTCATATGGGCCTTTTTGTGCTGGACATGGTCGTCGCGGTCATCTCGTCGTTCCTGTCCGTGCTGTTTCCGCTGCTGACCAACTATCTTCTGGACGGTCCGGTCGCAGACGGGAACGTGAGGCTCATGATCGCGGTGTTCTCCGTGATGCTGGCCGTATACGTGTTCCAGGCGGTGAGCACCTACATCCGCATCCGCTGGGGACACATCCTCGGCGTCAGGATAGAGAACGAGATGAGGCAGGACCTGTTCAACCATCTCCAGGACCTCTCGTTCAGCTACTTCGACAGGACCAAGACGGGAACGATCATGAGCAGGATCACGAACGACCTGTTCCAGATCGCCGAGATCGCGCACCATGGTCCCGAGGACTTCCTGATAAGCATCCTGACGATCGCCCTGGCATACATCTTCATGTTCCGAGTCTCGGTGCCTCTTGCGCTCGTGTCGCTGATCCCGCTTCCGATAATGCTGTTCTACGGCATCGTGTTCGGGCACAGGCTGAAGGAGCGCAACAGGGCGGTCAGGAAGACCATAGCCGACGTGAACGTCGACGCCGAGAACTCCATCCAGGGGATAAGGGAGGTCAAGTCCTTCGCCCAGGAGGATTTCCAGGAGAGGAAGTTCAGCCAGTCCAACACCAGACTGAAGAACTCGCGCGAGCAGATGTACAAGCAGATGGCCAACTACCAGTCCGGCATCGGCTTCATGAGGGAGATCTACTACCTGGTCACGGTGGCCGGAGGAGCCGCGCTGATCGCGGCGGGCATGGCCGACCTGACCACTCTGGTCACCTTCACGCTGTACGTGTCGGTCGTCGTGTCCCCGATAGACAGGCTGATCAACTTCACCGAGCAGCTCCAGCAGGGCATCGCGTCCTTCGAGCGCTTCACCGAGGTCATGGACATCGAGCCGGAGATCAAGGACGATCCGGATGCGAAGGACATCGAGGTGAAGGAGGGTCGGATAGAGTTCCGCGACGTCGACTTCAGCTACGACGAAGGCGACGGCCAGGTGCTCGGTCATCTGAACCTCACCATAGAGGGAGGCGAGAACGTCGCCCTGGTCGGCGAGTCCGGCGCGGGCAAGACGACGATCGTCTCGCTGCTCTCGCGCTTCTACGAGACCACCCATGGCCGGATTCTCATCGACGGGCAGGACATAACCAGGGTCACACAGTCGTCGCTTCACAAGGCGATCGGCTTCGTGCAGCAGAACGTGTTCCTCTTCGACGCGTCGATCAGGGAGAATCTGCGCTACGGAAAGAGCGATGCCACCGACGAGGAGCTGTGGGAGGCCCTGAAGGCCGCAAGTCT
Organism: uncultured Spirochaetales bacterium; assembly: GCA_944388965.1. Classification (GTDB taxonomy): domain Bacteria; phylum Spirochaetota; class Spirochaetia; order Sphaerochaetales; family Sphaerochaetaceae; genus Bullifex. The sequence goes on from CALXKL010000001.1 coordinate 240,720, forward strand.
TTACGACTTCGTCGCATCCCTTCCCGGCGGACTCGACACCGAGGTCGGCGAGCGCGGCACTAGACTGTCGGGAGGTCAGAGGCAGCGCCTGTCGATTGCACGCGTCTTTTTGAAGAACCCTCCGATAATAGTGTTCGACGAGGCGACCAGCAGCCTGGATACCGAGAGCGAATCACTGATCCAGGAGGCGTTCAGACGCGTCGCACAGGGCCGTACGGCCATCGTCATAGCCCATCGCCTGTCCACCATCGTGGACAGCGACCGCATATTCGTCCTGGAGGATGGCCGCATCGTCCAGGAGGGGACGCATGAGGCCCTCCTTAAGGAGGACGGGCTGTATGCTAGACTGTATTCGATAAAGAAGGACATGATCTGATGCTCAAGTTTCTCAGAATCCTCATCGGTGCGATCTTCGTCGTGCCACTGCTGGTTGTGACATACGTCCTGTATCCGGTCGTGATGCTGTTGAAGAGGAACGGCCACGTGAAGGCCGCCGAGGGCATCACCTGGTGCACTCTGCGCTTCCTGGTGCATGCCATCATGTTCTTCTTCGGCGCGAAGATGCACATAGTCGGCGAGCAGAACATCCCCAAGACTCCTGGAAAGTACTGCTACATCGGCAACCACACCTCGATGTTCGACATCGTGGCCCTGATGTGGCCGCGCGGCATGAAGCTGTCGTTCGTCGGCAAGGTGGAGGTCAGCCGCATACCAATCGTTCGCGGATGGTTCAAGGCGATCGATGCCGTCTATCTGGACAGGAAGAGCCCGCGCCAGTCGATCAAGGCCATCATCGACGGCTCCCGGATGATCGAGGCCGGAGTTCCCATGAACATCTTCCCCGAAGGCACCAGGAGCAAGGACGGGCGCATCCACGAGTTCAAGGCCGGCTCGTTCAAGATGGTCACGCGCGTCGGCGGAACGATCATCCCGATCGTGTGCAAGGGCCCCAGGACGGTCTTCGAGGACGGCCATTCCCTTCTCCGGCGCCCTGTCTATCTGGAGTTCCTCGAGCCGATCGAGACCGCAGGCATGGGCGACGAGGAGCTCAAGGAGCTTCCACAGCGCGTGCATGACCTGGTCCAGAAGGCATACGACGAGCTTCCCCCCATCAAGGGTCTCGTGATAAGGGAGCATCATGAGTCTGACTCTTGAGGACATCTCGTTCTCATACGGCACACAGGATGAGAGCACGGCGGCGTCCGTGCTCTTCGAACATCTGGACCTGGAAATCGCGGATGGCGAGAAGGTCCTCGTGCTCGGCCAAAGCGGCCAGGGCAAGAGCACTCTGTGCTCGATCGTCTCCCTGTTGGCCCCGCAGTACACGTCAGGAAGGCTTTCCGGAAGGATCCTCCATGACGGCGTGGAACATGGAGATGCGCACGATATCCTGGACTTCTTCTCGCTTGTGCCGCAGAATCCGTCGGACTGGTTCCTGACAGGCACTGCGGAAGACGAGGTCGCGCTTCCTCTTGAGGCGCTTGGGACCGGACATGAGCAGATGGCATCACGCGTGTGGCGGGAGCTGGAGGCATGGGGGCTTGAGAGGTACCATGACACTCCACTGGGCGAGCTGTCCGGCGGAGAGCGCAAGCGCGTCGCCCTTGCATGCGCCCTCGTGACGAGGCCTCGCCTGTGCGTCTACGACGAATCGTTCGACGACCTGGACGCCCGCTGGAAGGCCAGGCTCAGGGAGGTCATCGCCACAGGCCCTGGCTCTGCACTCGTGACGTCGTGCAGGTTCCTGGACGAATTCGACGGGCTTTTCGACAGCATCTGGCGCATTTCAGACGGAAGACTGGAGAGGATAGGACAGGAAGAGGCCAGGAAGGCGGACGCGTTCACCTTCACGCCTCCTCGTCCGATGCGCACCGGATGCCTCGAGGTGCACGGCCTTTCCTTCCACAGGCCGGGCTTCGACCTTTCGGTGCCGTCTTTCCATGTCGCAGCCGGCGAGGTGGTCTGTCTGACGGGTCCCAACGGCAGCGGCAAGAGCACCTTCGCGCGTCTCGTGTGCGCCCTGGAGCTGAAGGCTTCGGGAGACATCACCATCGACGGTGTCCGTCAGAGCGACGGAGATCTGATGAGACGGGTGGGCTACGTGTTCCAGAACCCCGACCACCAGATATTCCTGCCCACGGTACGCGACGAGCTGATGTCGTGTCTGGACCATCTGGCCATCGGCCGTGGGGAAAAGCGGGAGAAGGTCGACCGGACGGCCGAGCTGTTCGCTCTGGATCCGGACGAGAACGCCTGTCTCATGTCATACGGGCGTCGCAAGCGGCTGCAGTGCGCGATCTACCATCTGCTCGAGCGGCCATACTACATACTGGACGAGATAGAGGCCGCGCTTCCCGCTTCAGACGGTGCCCATATGGTCGAGCTGCTTTCCAGCCGTGGGGCAGGCATCATCGTGATAAGCCATGACAAGGCCTTCGCCCGGCGCATCGCCTCGAGGTCGTACACGATCGAGGAGGGGGTCATGCATGAAGTCCAGTAGCTACGTTGCCGGAAACGGGATCTACCACAGGTTCGACGCGAGGGCAAAGGGCGTGTTCACCGTCCTGATGATAGTCGTCTTCTTCCTCATGCCGGATCTGGCGAGCCTGTATGCGCTTGTGGCGGCCGTACTCGTCCTGGCTGCACTGGAGATAGGGCCTGCGAAGATGTGTGCGGACATCGCCATGATTGCGCCCATGATAGCTGTGATGTTCATCTTCATGCCTCTGGGGAGCCGGAATGGCGATCCCCTGGTCTGCATCGCGTCCTTCACCCTGGTCACGAGGCAGGCGCTGGACGGCTTTCTGACGGTCACGGGACGCTTCGTGGGGATCTCCATGGTCTGCAGCCTGATGATGCAGACCACCAGAGGATACGAGGTCATGGCCGCACTGTCCTGGTTCCGTCTTCCCGAGAGCGCCTCGGTCGTGATCTCCCTGGCCATGAGGTTCATCCCCGACATGGCCGTCACGTTCCGCCAGATAAGGGAGAGCCAGAGGCTCCGCCTGCCAGACCCGCAGGCCGTGAACGTGAGGCGACGTCCCTTCGCCTCGATATTCCCCACGCTCGTGAGCATGATCGTCAGCGCCTTGCGGACCATACCGGTCAGTGCTGCGGCCATAGACCTCAGAGGATACGGCAGGAGAAATCCGCGTACACGCTACAGGAGACTGGAGAGCGGAGGCCTGCGCCTGGCCATCCACTTCCTTTTCGCCTTCCTGGTTCCCGCCGTGTTGACGGCTGTGGCGCTGATGACGGCCTGAGGGGATCCCCGGGTCCGCCGCCTGGCGTGCATCCATCGCGTCATGCTTGCTGAAACGGACCATTATCATTAATATCTGTGCAGGTAGACAATTGGAGATCACAAGATATGTTTCGTCCTGTTAGCAGCAAGGCAGACTTTGCCAAGATGGAAGAGGGCGTGCTCAGGTTCTGGAAGGAGAACGACATCTTCCAGAAGTCCATCGAGATGCGCTCGAAAGACAATGAATACGTGTTCTATGACGGACCTCCGTTCGCCACGGGACTTCCCCATTTCGGACACTTCGTGCCCGGAACCATAAAGGATGCCATCCCCCGTTATCAGACGATGAGGGGCAGGCGCGTCGAGCGCGGTTTCGGCTGGGATTGTCACGGACTTCCCGTCGAGGGCATCGTCCAGAAGGAGCTGGGCATCTCCGGCCACAAGGCCATAGTCGACTACGGTGTCGACAAGTTCAACGAGAAGTGTCGCTCGGTCGTCCTGCGCTACACCGCCGAATGGGAGGAGTGCGTCAACAGGATGGGCCGCTGGGTCGACTTCCGCAAGGGCTACCGCACGATGGACAAGAACTACATGGAGTCCATCTGGTGGGTCTTCAAGACGCTGTATGACAAGGGACTGATCTACGAAGGTTTCAACATCCTCCCGTATTCGCCGGCCCTTGCATGTCCTCTTTCGAACATGGAGGTCAACCTGGGCGGCTACCGCGACGTCACCGATCCCGCGGTCACCGTCCGCTTCAAGGTCGACGGACAGGAGAACACATACTTCCTAGCCTGGACCACGACTCCTTGGACGCTTCCCAGCAACCTGGCCCTTGCCGTCGGACCCGACATCGACTACGTCAAGGTCCAGGACGAGGAGGGTGGCGAGTTCTACTATCTGGCAGAGAAGCTGCTGAACAAGTACTACAAGGACGGAAAGGGCTGCCGTGTCGTCGAGCACCTGAAGGGCAGCCAGATGAAGGGTATGACCTATGAGCCGCTCTTCCCGTACTTCGCAGACCTCAAGAGGCAGGGTGCGTTCGTCGTCGTGTGCGGCGACTACGTCACGACCGAGGACGGCTGCGGCATCGTCCATACGGCTCCCGGCTTCGGCGAGGACGACTACAAGGTCCTCAGGGGCACCGGCATCCCGACGGTGTGCCCGATCGACGAGGAGTGCCGCTTCACGGACGAGGTTCCGGACTGGAAGGGCCTCTTCGTCAAGGATGCCGACAAGCCCATCATCCAGTGGCTCAAGGACCACGGCAAGCTGGTGAAGAAGGAGAACTACCTGCACTCGTACCCCTTCTGCTGGAGGACCGGTGCACCTCTGATCTACCGTGCTATGAGCTGCTGGTTCGTCGACGTGCCCAGGATCAAGGACATGCTCCTGTCGTGCAACGAGCAGGTCAACTGGGTTCCTGCACACATCAAGCACGGCCGCTTCGGCAAGTGGCTTGAGGGTGCACGCGAGTGGGCCATCTCCCGCAACAGGTTCTGGGGCAACCCGATCCCCGTGTGGAAGTGCGACGGCTCCGACCACATCGAGGTCATCGGCTCGGTCGCCGAGCTCGAGGCGAAGTGCGGCCACAAGGTCGAGGACCTGCACAAGCACTTCGTCGACGAGATCACATGGCCCAGCCCTGACGGAAAGGGCACCATGAGGAGGATCCCCGACGTCCTGGACTGCTGGTTCGAGTCCGGCTCGATGCCCTACGCCCAGATGCACTATCCCTTCGAGAACAAGGAGCGCTTCGAGGCCCATTTCCCCGCCGACTTCATCAACGAGGGTCTGGACCAGACCCGCGGCTGGTTCTATTCGCTTGCGGTCATCGCCGCAGGACTGTTCGGCAAGCCCGCGTTCCTCAACTGCGTGGTCTCCGGAATCGTCCTGGCCGAGGACGGCAAGAAGATGTCCAAGAGTCTGCACAACTACACCGACCCGATGGAGGTCGTTGCGAAGTACGGCGCGGATGCGCTCCGCTTCGCGCTGCTGAACTCCCAGGTGGTGAAGGCCGAGGATCTGAAGTTCGGCGACGACAACGTCAAGGACGTCATCAAGTTCCTCATGCTGCCGCTGTGGAACGCATACAGCTTCTTCGTCACATACGCCAACATCGACGGCTACGAGCCGGGGCAGACGGCGTTCCGCGATTTGGTCAATCCTCTGGACAGGTGGATCGTCAGCGAGACGAACAAGCTCGTAGACGATGTCACGGCGGCCTTCGAGGCCTATGACATGCAGTCCGTCTGCCAGCTTCTGCTGGGCTTCATCGACAACCTGAACAACTGGTACATCAGACGCAGCCGCAGGAGATTCTGGAAGAGCGAGAACGACGGCGACAAGAAGATGGCATACGACACCCTGTACAAGGTGCTCATGACATTCATCAAACTCGCCTGTCCGCTCATCCCCTTCATGACCGAAGAGATGTATCTTAACCTCAGGACGGAGGGCATGCCCGAGTCCGTGCATCTCAACGACTGGCCTGTCGCCGAGGAGGATGGACGCGACCTGGTGCTCGAGAGGGAGATGAGACTGACCATGAAGTGCGTCGCGATGGGCAGGAGCCTTCGCGCATCCAGCCAGCTCAAGGTCCGTCAGCCGCTCTCGCGCTACTTCATCGTGGACCGCAACGCCGACGAGAGGGCTGTCATCGAGGCCAATGCCGACATCATCAAGGAGGAGCTGAACGTCAAGGAGGTCGACGTCGAGGCGGACGAGTCCAGGCTCGTCAGCTACAGCGCCAAGGCCAACTTCAAGGTCCTCGGCTCCAGGCTCGGCAAGTCGATGAAGGAGGTCGCATCCGTCATCCAGACGTTCACCAGCGACGAGATCGCGTCGATCCTGGACGGTGAGGCGAAGAGCGTCGCATACAGCCAGGGCGAGATCGCCATCGGCGCCGACGACATCGTCGTCCAGCGCAGCGAGATGGCCAACGTCAAGGTGCTCAACGAGGGATCGATCACGGTCGGTTTCGACACCGAGATCACCGAGGAGCTGCTCTTCGAGGGCATCGCCAGGGACGTCGTACGCTGCGTGCAGACCAGGCGCAAGGACAACGGGCTGGAGGTCAGCGACCATATCAGGCTCTCGATCGCGGCCGTGGGCGACGCCGCCAGGGCGGTGGAGGCCTTCAGAGACTACATATGCAACGAGACGCTTGCGGATGAGCTGGTCATCGGCGAGAACGACGGAGAGGCCGTCGAGATCGGCGAGGAGCAGATCAGGCTCTCCGTCAGCAGGGTCTGAGGTCGACATGGCAAGGAGAATCCCGGCTCTCGCGCTGCTTGCATCGGTCCTGGTGCTATCAGGATGTGTCCACGAGTCCCCGTTCACCGGAGACTCCGGATACTTCTTCCAGGCCATGGGCAGGGACTCCGAGATCGTCCTCACTGCCGATACGAGCCGTGTGAAGGAGGAGATGCCCTCCATGCTCGCGACGGGTTCGTCCGTCATGGACGAGCTCTTCGACAGGAGCACCAGGGTCTCGATCGCCTTCTACAAGGACGTCTACGGCGGCGAGGCGGAGTATCCGGCCGACCTTGCCGACTTCGACTACTACGGAGGTCTCGAAGGCAACTACGGCTCCTTCACGATCAACACGGCCCTTGCCTGGTCCAGCCAGTTCCACAAGGAGAAGGTCGACGGCGTGAAGTACTACACGGACGACGGGCACACGATCGAGCTCGCCGTGCCCGAGTCGGGTCTTCTGCTGTTCGCCTCGCGTGACTACGTCGAGGCCTACAGGCGAACCGTCGAGGAGCGCTTCGTGCTGATTCCGGACGACACGGCGCGCACGATCGCATCGAGCCTCTTCGGAATCTACGTCAGAAGTCCCCAGACCATGATCGACCTGGGCTTCGACCTGCCGTATTCGGTCATCGTGAAGATGTCCGATGCGATACTCTACGTCAACGCCGGCGAAGATGGGGGCTACGTCCTCAACGCGGACATCACGATGCAGAGCGAGGACCTTGCCAGGACGCTGCTCCAGCTTCTGCGCCAGCAGGTGCTGGCCGAGCTGAGGCGACAGGGTGTGAGGCCGGACTACCAGGCCCTTTCACAGCAGTACCTGAGCGAGGGGCGGCTGGTGATGATCAGGGACTTCCCGTTGAGCGAGGAGCAGATGAACGGTCTGTCCTCGCAGATCACTTCGATAAGCGGAGGTATCATATAGAATGCCTATCTATTCATACAGATGCTCGTCCTGCGGCAGGTCATTCGAAAGGCAGCAGAGCTACAGCGACGATGCGATAACGGACTGCCCATACTGCGATGCGAAGGGCAGTGTGAAGAAGGTCTGGGGCGATGTCCCCGTGATATTCCACGGTCATGGCTACTACTGCACTGACCACCAGCATGAGGGTGGTGGATGCGACTGCTCCAGCTGCCCGCATCACGACAACTGACAGGGGGAGAGAGATGAAGAGAATACTCACAGGCGACAGGACGACCGGAAAGCTGCACATTGGACACTACGTGGGCTCCCTGCAGTCGCGCGTCGCGCTGCAGGACTCATACGAGGAGTTCATCCTCATCGCCGACGTCCAGGCGCTGACGACCCATTTCTCCCATCCGGAGATGATCAACGAGTCCATCTACAACGTGTGCATGGACAACATCGCCGCCGGACTGGATCCTGAGAAGGTGACCTTCGTCCAGCAGTCCATGGTCCCCTCCATCGCCGAGCTTACCATGTTCTATTCCATGCTCACGACGGTCAACCATCTGCTGATCAACCCGACGATCAAGACGGAGGCAAGGAGCTACGGAATGGGCGAGGATGAGGGGGAGTTCTCGTACGACTTCTCCAAGCTCACCTACGGCTTCCTGGGCTACCCGGTCAGCCAGAGCGCCGACATAACCTTCTGCAACGCGGACCTGGTACCCGTTGGAGAAGACCAGCTTCCCCACATGGAGTTCACCAGACGCCTCGTCAGGCACTTCAACGAGATGTATGGCACAGAGATCACCGTCCCTCAGACGAAGCTCTCCATGACCCCGCGTCTTGCCGGACTCGACGGTAATGCGAAGATGGGCAAGAGCCTGGGCAACGCAATCTATCTGTCCGACACTCCGGACGAGGTCTGGGACAAGGTGCGCAACGCCGTCACCGACACCAACCGCATCACGGTCAAGACGCCCGGCAACCCGGATGTGTGTCCGTTGTACAAGTACCATCAGACGTTCAACGCCGGAGAGGCCGAGAACATCGCCTCCATGTGCCGCAGCGCATCGATCGGATGCGTCGCCTGCAAGAAGCTGATGAACACCTGTCTCAACGGCCTGCTCGAGCCGATGAGGGAGAGGAGGGCGAAGTACGAGAACGACAGGCCCCTTGTCAAGGAGATTATCCAGAGCGGCACTGCCAAGGCCAATGCAATCGGCAACGAGAACATCGCGAAGATAAAGGAGAAGATGCACGTCGCACTGTGAGGTGCGCATTCTTCTTCTCTGGACAGTACAGGACCACCAGCGATGGTGGTCCTGTGATTTACTTATGACATAAGTCGTGATTATCTAGATCAGATTACTTGCCCATAAATCATGTGAATCATGTGTGTTCTACAGTAAATCACGTGTGGTTCGACATTTGAACTGTTGACATAAGTCATGCTCAGGTTATACTTTGGCTACAAAAGAGAGGCCTGCCTGGATGATTCAGGCTGTTTTGGTGTGAGAAGGTACCCATGGACAGGTGCTGGGAGGAGAAAGTGGTAGTGAAATCCAGATCTATTCCATTGATTTCTTCTTTCATAATCAAAAAGAGGTTCCTTGTTCTTCTTTTCATGTTGGTATTCCTCTTATTTTGTAATCATTGTTTCTCTCAGTCTATTTCATTCTCATACATGATGAGTTTTATCGGCGAAAACTATTATTGGCCGTTCTTTACTATCAATCCTAATGATCAGAAAGGGATTACGACACATTCCTTTGGTGATGATGAGGTTCGATTGACCTTCTATCTTCATGTGGATTCAAATGATCCCACTTTAGGTGAGGTCTCCATCGAATTTGGACCATTCGAAAGCGATGAAGGGAAAAACGATGGGCCGAAGTATAGCATTGGAATTAGAACATATCCCGATATGAAACCAATTCGGAATGTCGTAGAGGGTTCGCAATTCGAAAAGGAGTATGACCGAATCTCATTGGCCGCAGCGGCAGGTGAATCGTATAAGCCTTATGGCAATCCAGAACAGATTCGTTTTGATGATTACGTGTTTCAGATTGTGATGTTGCTTGAGGATGGTGCTCGCAACATGGGATATGGTGGGCAGGAGTTCAAATCCACTGTGACGGTATATACGGATGGGCCATGATGAGAAGATGTGTTATTGTTTTAGCCGTATTCGTTCTCGTATCCACAACCCTCTTCTCAGATACGGTACTTCAAGAGACATCTCAAGGATTTGAGATTACTGGATATATTCCTAATCCTTCAGGAAATCATCCGGGAGGAGCTGGCTCTCCGGAGTTCTATGGTCATCTCATGGTGAGGAACCTCTATTCCTCTCAGCAGATAATAGAAGGTGGCGATTCGATTATCGATATCGGTACGGGCTATTCTCTCTTCAATGCATCCGATGAGAACCCCGTCCCCCTTTTCCGGGTAGAGTATGTAACCAACTATCTTGGTCCTGTGACTTTGACGATAGATGTTGCGCCATTCAGTGATAAAGATGGTAATACCATTGACACTTATCTTGCCCGTACGGCTGGAATCACTGGGACGAATTCCGCAATGAAGTATTTGTCTGATGAGTTGGTTATTACTTATCCAGAAAATAAGGCGCAATTATTGGAGCCTAATGAGAATTTTACGGCAACAGGAGGCACTCGTTTCCAATTGGAATACAATGGTGTCACTGTTGGTGACAATTATGTTATGCATTGGACTGGTGCCTCTGAAAAATTGGAGTCGAAGTCAATGGATACCTTTTCATACAAGTTCCAATCTGCATCAGTCACAGGTGGTGATTGGATTCGAGGTGATTATCATTGGGCTGGTTATTTTGATTGGACATTCGATAAGGACTCAGTCAAAGTAAGCTGGAACGATTTAGGAGCCAGTGCCTATCTTCCAGACGAAAGCATGATTACGGAATATGTCGAGTATTCAGCACGGGTTGAAGGAGAGCCTCCTCAGCCATCTGGAAATAACCGACTGGATTATGAGATGAAAGTCACCGTCACGTTGCAAGGAGAATGAGATGGGGAAGAAAGTTTGGTTGTCGATTATCCTGTTCTCTATTCTCTCGATGTTTGCGTTCTCTTCAACTGTAGGCTCGGAGATAGGAAAATCCAACAAGACTCTGGGCATGAATGTCTCTGCAACGCTGAATGATTATCATAAGCTTACTATCGAGCCGATGAACAACGAAGGCATCTTCTCCTCTCAACCTGTCGGTATGCCATTTGACCTTACGGGCGATGATGTGAAATTCAATCCTGCTGCCTCTTATACGTATGGAAGGGAAATCGCAGAATGGTCACTGCACACGAATTATGCAAGAGGTGGAAAGATAAGAATCACTGTTGATGCTGGGAAGATGACCCAGGTGGATAGCATGGGGAATGCCTCCAATCAGAGTGGGGAAATCGGCTACTATCTGTTTTTCCCATATAGGTTCTATTCAGGTGGCAACCTTGTAGAAGGCTTCTTCAAAGTCCATTCTGGTCAGATTTATTCCTCTGATAATGACGGTAGTAAACAGAATCCTATTGCAACAGGAAACTACAGCAGGATTGATACTGGGGTCTATCCCATAAGGTTCATGATTGATGAGTATACTGATTTATCCGATTCATCCAATTTCCCTCCAGGGACATATCAGGCGGATGTGACTGTCACGGTGGAGGCCGTAAATCTATGAAAAGCTTATTATCTGTATTGATTTCCCTGTTGATAAGCTTGAATTTTGCCTATGCCTCATATGATGCCTGGTTTGCACCGTATCCAGCCGGCTTCAATGTAAATTTGCGCAATAGTTCTATCTATACTGGTGCGGCTGCTGGGAATATTGATACTTCGACGGGCAAAGGTAAAGCGAAAACCTGGAATGCAAGTGGATACAATGATGATACGCTTGTCGCTGTCGTAGGTGTCACGAATATGACAGCGGAAGAGGCTACTAATCATGAAATCAAGATTGGAATCAGCGTTAAGCTCAAAGGAGACGGATGGAACTATGTCTCTGCCAGCGAACCTTTTCTGAAACGACCTTTTGCATTCGATTTCGTCTCAGGAAATCCTGATGGGGGAGCCGGTCGCGATATGATCAGGATGGGATATGGCGGTTCAAAAAGCGTGGAAAACACTTTGGAACTGCGTCCTGCCCAACATCATGATTCTGGATATTATGAGGCATGGGGTGATGTAGTACTCTACCTGCCTGATGTGGACTTGTCTTCAGCCCTGTCTGCAAGCGATTATTACTGCGGACTCGATCTTACTCTATATGTTGATGGTGTGGAGAAAAAATCCTGGCATTATACCTTCAATGGATATATCGACAGCGAGCCTGATATGAATGAAACCCAAGTCTTCTTCAATATCGTGCCAGATGCACGTGCCAATTCCCTTGACGTTGAAGATCTGCTTGTGAATGGAGAAACTCCTGAGATAGGTAAGTACTCGTATGAAACACAGGCTTTCATTTCTTCTGATCAGATATCGGATAAAACAGAATTGCAATATGATTATCAAAGCACAAACGACTTCTTCATTTTCGCTTCTGCATCGCAATATGCAGATGTTCCTGATAATGCTGGATTCAGAATGTATTACGAAGGGAATCGGAATGATAAGTACTTCAATTTCAGCATAGGTCTGGTATCAGATGATAGTTTCTCTCCGGATCATGACAATGACGTATGGTTTGATGGTACTGATGACATGTCTTCATTTTCTGAACCTGCCAGGCAGATTCTCAAGGCGGCAAGAATCGAGGAGCAGTTTGGCCATACCCAAGGTGGTTCGAAAGTGCTTGTGTTCAGGGATAATGGGCGTATTCTGATTGATGCAGAAGATACCTATCTCAATAATCCGGATCGGGTAAACAACGAGTTCAACGCAGGAGTATACAGTTCTACGGTTTATTTCCATGTCGTTTCATTGAAATGACATTCTGGATATACGTTGGACTGCCAGGTGGCCCGGTCATGCCAATCTAAGTGATTTCTCCTCACATGGCATGACCAGACCACTCACGCTATTGGACTGCGTACTTCGCCGCGGCCTCGCTCACTTGGTCTGCACTCAGCCCGGTGATCTTGCTGATCTCCTCGATCGAGTATGTCCCGATCTTCAGCATGCGTTGCGCAACCTCGCGCTGCATCCTGCTCTCGCCTCTGGCCTCACCATTTGCTTCCCATTCCGCTTTGCCCTTGGCATAGATCTCATCGTGCATCTCCTGGTAGATCTTCTCCCACTCGTCGCTCATCTCTTTCAATCCCTCCTCTCCTGCAAGCATCGTCAGGCTTTCCCTGACTTCCTCGTTGAACGCCCTTTCCGGGTCGCTCTGGTCCATATCCGCCATCAAGTGTCCGATGGCATCGTCCGCCCTGTACTCTCCGTTGACGAAGACTATGCATCCTCCATTCCCCAGCTCCTCTCCATCATCCAATCGCCATCTGTAGTCGTACACCGGTCTGCCTTTACCGACTACGTCGCCATCGCAGATGAAGATGACGCACCTGTGTGGCATTCCCGTATAGCCATGGCTCCCGGCCTCGAGGCTGTGCACGGTCAGCATCGCCTCGTAGAATTCAGCCCGCTTCGGCAGATTCTCGAAGTGACCCTTCTGGCCCTCCACGTCATACATGTTACCACAGCTGTCGATGCATAGGGCATCGAACACCACGCCCTTGTATCCCACCCCGGGGATCTTCTCCTGCACATGAACTTTCCTGACGACCAGGTCGTCACGCGAGAGCGTGGTGCGTATGATGAGCTGGGCAAGTGCCATGCCGCGTCGCATGGCGACGGTGAAGGGCACGTCGTCCATCAGCGTCGGATGTTCCATCATCTGTCGCTTCGCCTGGTCGAACAGCTTCCTTCTTTCCATTTCCTTGACACCTCCTGACAGTGTTCTCACAAGACACATACGCGGTAAATGCGGTTTCTGTGCACAGCTTGTGCAAAAGTGTCCATGGACAAGGCCTGGTATGCCGTGAAAGGCCATCCTGCGTCCTGTTTTCCCGATTGCCTATGTCGGGGTTTTGCTTATATAGTTTCTAATAGACTCCTGTATTGAAATGCGAGGTTTCCGCCATGGTCGAACGCTATCTTGAGATGAAGGATGGACACAGGCTCTTCCTGAGGACCTGGAACGAAGTCGACAAGCCAGTCGGCACGCTGCACATCAACCATGGAATGGCTGAACATTCCCTGCGCTATGACGACTTCGCCCGATACATGAATGAGCAGGGCTTCATCGTCTACGCCCAGGACCATCGCGGTCACGGCCTGACCAAGGAAGAGGAGGAGAAGGGCTGGTTCTCCCATGAGAACGGATGGGATGCGGTCGTCAAGGACTCCATCCATGTCGACCAGACGATCATGAACGAATGGGAGGGGCTTCCCCATTTCATCATGGGGCACTCCATGGGTTCCTTCATCACGCGGACCGAGCTGACGCGCGTGTCGGACTACTTCTCCGCCGCCGTCATCATGGGCTCCGGCGCCAGCCAGGGACTTCTTGGCAAGATCGGCAAGGCGATCGCCCAGTCCCATGTGAAGAAGTACGGTTCCAAGATGCCCGACCACACCATGACGAAGCTGAGCTTCGGAAACTACAACAAGCACTTCAAGAATGCCAGGACGGAGAACGACTGGCTGACCCGCGACATGGAGGAGGTCAGGAAGTACATGGAGGATCCGCTATGCGGCTTCGTGTGCTCGTCGCAGTTCTTCGTCGACCTGCTGACGCTAATCGAGATGGCGAACGACCCGCTTCTTGCGAAGAAGGTGTCACCGGTGCTTCCCATGCTCATAGTGTCCGGATCGGACGACCCCGTAGGCGGTTTCGGCAAGGGTGTCAGGAAGATCCGCAAGCTGTACAGCGATGCCGGTGTGAAGGATGTGAGGATGCGTCTTTTCGAGCATGATCGCCACGAGCTTCTCAACGAGCTGGACAAGGCGGACGTGTACGAGTGCATCTCGTCGTTCCTCAAGGAGTTCGTCTGACATGGGTGAAGAGCGGGACAAGGCAGGCGCGAAGTCGCGCATCGGCGAGATGATGGAGGACATCGGCCTCGTCGTCTACCGTGCACTGCAGGGGATGTGGCAGAGCAACGTCACGATCATGGCCTCAGGCCTGGTCTATTCGACGCTGATAGCCATCGTCCCGTGCATAACCTTCTTCATGGCCTTCATGACCGTGTTCGGGCTCATACAACCGTTCATGGAGACGCTAGGTGCGTTCTTCGAGGACCTCTTCGGGCCTGTTCTCGGCGGTCAGCTGATGGGATTCGTCAACCAGTTCTCCAGCAACGCCATGGGGCTTGGAATATTCGGCCTGGTATCGTTCATCATCACGGCGATGTTCCTTGTGAACAAGGTGTACAACGTACTCAACCAGATATTCCGCACCCAGCCCAGCACCGGCAAGTTCAGGCGCTTCACCAACTTCCTGACGTTCCTGATCGTCGGCGTCGTGTTCCTGGCGCTTGCCTTCGCCCTCAGTTCTTCGGCCATCGGCTTCGTGACCGGCCATCTCACAGGCAGCGAGCAGTCTACGAACAGCGTCTCATCGGCGATCGGAACACTGGTCAGCATACTCATCACGAGCGGCGTGCTCTTCCTTGTGTACTATTTCGTGCCGAACGCCAAGGTGCGTTCACGCTCGGCCCTGCTGGGGAGCGTGATCGCCGCGATCGCCCTTGCCGTGGTCTTCGCGCTGTTCAAGCTCATCGTGGCGACCGCCGTGAGCTATTCCGTCATCTACGGCTCTCTGGCGTCCCTCTTCTTCGTCCTGCTGTTCCTGTATGTATGCTGGTACATCATCCTGACCAGCGCGGAGGTGATATACGTACACCAGTTCCGTCCCGAGACCAGCCAGCTGACGGGCGGCCCGGAGAACCCCTCGCGACAGGTGGCCGATGCCGTTAACATGATGATGCTCATCGGACGCAGCTACAAGAACGGAGAGGGCCCGATAAGCCGCAAGAACATCACGCGACGTCTGGCGATAACCCCGGGAAACCTGACCGGCTACATCAGCCTGCTCGTGAAGAGCCATCTGATAATCGAGATAAGCGACGGCAAGGCCGCAAGCTATGTCCCATCGCGTCCTCTGGACCAGATCCTCATACGCGAGATCTTCGATGCGATATACGGTTTCGACCCCGACACCGACATAGACACCGCCGGAGAGGCCGTGGCGGAGCAGGTGAAGGCCAGCTCCGACGGCGCCCTCTCGTCGCTGACGCTTGAAAACCTTCTTGAGAGGATCTGAACGTATGCTTGTGGATATCGATACTGCACAGCCGCTTGGACGGCATGACTTCCCGACGCTCGCCGCATGCGGGTGCAATGTCACGAGGCGCTTTCGAGCTGGTCGCCTGGACATCATCATGGAGCATCTTCCCCCGAGCGCGGGAGGGGAGGACCTGGCATATGTCCACTGGGCGCTAATGGCGCTGCTCGAGGACAGACTGATGTGCGTCGTGTCCATCGAGTCTCTCGACCTGAGGTCGCTTGCCGCATCCACCTCCGTCTCCGTGAAGGAGCTGCAGAGGGAGTACGGCACCCGAAGCCATCTCACCGAGCCAATGCTGTACATATACGGAGACGGACAGCGCGAGGAGCTCGGTCCCGTACCCATGGCGCTCGGGGAGGAGCTGGTGCTTCCGTACATGATGGACTATCTTCTGGACAGCATGGACGTGGTCGACGAGCTCGTGCCCGTGAAGGAGTGACCTAGACCCAGGGAAAGAGGTCCATGATCCGGTGGTAGAAGGGGGAGAGGAAGAAGGCGTTGTGGGGCCTGTAGTCCCTTATCGCGTCCTCGTACAGTGCATGGACGTCATGGGCGAACCTTCCGGCACCGAACTTCTCCACGACCTTCCTCTGCGCCTTTCCGCTCACCTCAGGCCACATGCGCCTGTCGGCGAAGAAACGCTCGAGCTTGCTGCAGAACTCCTGCCTGTCCTCGAATAGGAAGCCGTTGACGCCGTCCTCGACGACGCCCTCCAGGCATCTGTCCTTCCTGCATAACAGAGGCGTGCCCGCGGCCATGGCCTCGATGTAGGTCAGCCCCTGCGTCTCGCTTGTGGAGGCCGAAACGAACAGGTCTCCCAGCTTGTAGAACAGCGGGATGTCCTCCTGTGCGATCATTCCCGTGAAGACGGTCCTGTCGGCGATGCCGCTGGCCTTCACATGCTCCTGTATCTCCGCCCTGTCGGGGCCGTCCCCGACGATGACGAACTGGAAGTTCCTATCGCTGTAGGATGACAGGTAGTCGATGACCTCGTCCAGGTTCTTCTCCTTGCCCAGACGGCCGACATACACGATGGTGCCTATCCCCTCCCTGATTCCGTAGCGGGTGCGGATGTCCGAAAGCGCCTGGCCGTCGGCCGGTGCCATGAAGCGCTCGAGGTCCAGACCCGTGGGTATGATCCTGATCGGTGCCCTGATTCCGTATTCGGTCAGCTGGTCCCCCGTCTTCTGCGTAGGCGAGATGATGTATGTCATGTAGCCTGCGACATAGCCTATGTAGCGCTTTAGCAGGAAGCGGCCGAACCTGCGGCTCAGGGCGAGGTAGTGGACGTAGTCCTCGTAGTCGGTGTGGTAGGTCAGCACCATCGGACAGCGGCATGACCTGTAGATGTGCTTGGAGAGGAAGAACGTCGAGAACTCGGTGTTGCAGTGTATCACATCGGGATGCCAGTCGATCAGCCGGCTTATGTACTCCCTGTTCACGGGATGCTTGATGCGAACATCAGGATAGATCCTGTCGGCGTCGAAGCTGCCGATGTAGACCACGTCCTCATCCATATGGCTCGTCATGGTGTCGGACAGCGTGAGCACCTTGACCTCGTCTCCCATCGCCTCGAGGTATTTCTTCAGTGTCATCACGCTGGTGACCACCCCGCTTATCGCAGGATAGTATCTGTCCGTGCAAAGCAGTACTTTCATAAACGGGCCCGCATGTTGAAGTCTACTAGCATTTGCCCTCGAGGAAAAGGTGTGCCGTGTGCCATATGGCCCATCTTCCGCAAGAGGGCGAATAGGCGTACAGTAGGCCACATGGACACAAGACAGGCCAAAGTGCAGTTCTGGATGCTGAATGCGGCATCGCTGCTGGGACAGCTCGCGATAAGCATGGTCAATCTGGCGCTGGTGTACTACCTGCGCTACACCCTGGGCGCAAGTGCCGGGGTGGTGGGGCTCGCCGCCAGCACGTACACTGGCGTCTATCTGGCATGCTGCCTGGCATTCGGAGGATTCTATCAGCGCTTCAGGCCGTACGTCGTCGTGTGCATCTCGCTTCTCGGCATGGGGCTTTCCATGGTCCTGGTGACCTGCAGCGACTCGATTCCAATTGTCTTCACGTTCCTGGTACTGTACGGCTTCTTCATGAGCATGCTATGGCCGCAGGTCGAGGCCTGGATAACGCGTGGCGCCGAGGGCGCGCAGCTGAACAGGCTGACAAGCGCGTTCAACTTCTCATGGTCCTTCGGCACCGGCATCTCCCCATATATCGCAAGCTTCCTGGTCACGGTGTCTCCTGCGTTCGCACTTGTTTCCGGCGCCGGTCTGTTCGCCTTCATCGCCGCCTTTGTCGCACTCGGCACGCTGTCATGTCCACACATCAGGGCCATCCGCCCCGAGAGGGAGTACATCCACGACCTGGAGAGGAACGATGGCGCCGTGGACCACAGCACGCCTCTTCGCTACGACTCCTGGATCGCCGTATTCGTCGTCTACAGCGCCCTGTCCGTGGTGCTGAACATCTTCCCCATGTACGCCGGCGAGGTCGCGGGGATGGGCGAGACCACCAGCGGCTTCCTGCTGCTGCTCAGGGGTCTTGCCACATGCGCCGCGTTCATGACGCTGGGCCGCATGAGGTTCTGGCAGTTCAAGGCCTGGATGATATACCTGGCACAGGGGATGTTCGTCGTCCTTGCGCTGGTCTTCCACAGCGCCTCGACGCCGCTGTCGACGGGGGTCTTCTTCATCCTGTTCGGCATCGTCTTCGCCCTGTGCTACAGCTTCTCCATATTCCACGCCGCTGCAGGCGCGCTGGATCGTGGACGGCGCATGGTCATACACGAGTGCGTGCTCACCGTCGGCCAGGTGGTAGGCGCCTCCTTCGGGGGCGTGATCTACCAGAGCATGGGCTATTCGGATGTGCTCCTCTTCCTGGCGGCGACGGCAGCGCTGCTGCTGGCCGTGCAGGTGGCGGTGCACGTGTTCAGGAGACGCGCCTAGGCCTCCACCTCCTTGACCGTGTACCGGTCGGCCATCTTCCGGAACTCGTCCCCTTCGACGACCTCGTCCTCGAGCAGCCTCTTGGCGATCTCGTCAAGCGCCTTCCAGTTCCTCTTCAGGTTGGACAGCACATGTTCGTAGCGCTCCTGGATGATCCTCTCCGATTCCTCGTCGATGTACTTCTGGGTGTCCTCGGAGTAGTTCCTGCTGCCGCCCACTCCGTCGATGCCGCTGTCCTGGCGGGGCAGGGTGAGGTTGCGGAACTTCTGTGACATGCCGTATTCGCAGATCATCCTCCTGACCTGGTCCGATGCCCTGGAGATGTCGTTGGAGGCACCTGTGGAGATGCTGCCGAATGTGACCTCCTCCGCGGCCCTTCCGCCGAGAAGCACGTCTATGTCGCCCAGAAGCTCGTCCTGGCTGAGCAGGAAGCGGTCTTCGGTGGGGTACTGCAGCGTGTAGCCCAGGGCCCCGAAGCCACGGGGGACGATGCTTATCTTGCTGACGGGGGAGGCCCCCTTCGTCAGATATGCGGTCAGGGCGTGCCCCGTCTCGTGGTAGGCGACGCGCTGGCGCTCCTTCTCGTTCATCACGCGGCTCCTGCGCTCCAGTCCCGCGATCGACTTCTCTATGGCCTCCTCGAAGTCGGCCTGGGTGACGCTCTTCCTGCTGGCGCGTACGGCCATCAGGGCCGCCTCGTTGCAGATGTTGGCAAGATCCGCACCGGCAAGTCCTGCACTGGCCTGTGCTATCCTCCTCAGGTCGACTGACGGGTCGAGTTTGAGGTTCTTCGAATGTATCTTGAGTATGGCAAGGCGGCCTTCGAGATCCGGCTTGTCGACCAGCACCTGGCGGTCGAAGCGTCCGGGACGCAGCAGTGCAGGGTCCAGTATCTCCGCACGGTTGGTCGCGGCCAGTATGATGACACCGCTTCTCGAGTCGAAGCCGTCCATCTCCACCAGCAGCTGGTTGAGCGTCTGCTCACGCTCGTCGTTGCCGCCGATTCCGGCGGACGACCTCTGGCGTCCTATCGCGTCTATCTCGTCGATGAAGACGATGCACGGGGCCTTCTCCCTTGCCTGCCTGAACAGGTCGCGGACCCTGGCGGCTCCGACTCCGACGAACATCTCGACGAAGTCGGCACCTGACATCTTGAAGAACGGTACGCCCGCCTCTCCGGCCACGGCCCTTGCAAGCAGCGTCTTTCCGGTTCCCGGAGGTCCTACGAGGAGCACGCCCTTGGGGATCTTTGCGCCGATTGCAGTGTACTTGTCGCCGTTTTTAAGGAAGTCGACGACCTCCTCCAGCTCCTGCTTGCTCTCGTCACAGCCCGCGACGTCGGCAAAGCGCACTCCCGTGTCGCCCTCCGCGACTATCTGGCTCTTGTTCTGGCTGAACGACATCACGCCGCCGGCTCCGCTCGACAGACGCCTGCTCATCCAGCGGAAGAGGAACACGAATATGATCAGGGGCAGGAACGCCGAGACCAGCGACAGCAGCACGGACGGCTGTGCGGGGGCGGTCGCGTAATACTCCACGCCCATCTGGTCGAGAAGCGGCACGAATGTCGGGTCGTCGATGATGTATGTGGAGTAGGGGATCACCTTCGAGGTGTCTATGTCATGGGGGATCTGGCGGGTGCTGGCGTACTGGGCGAGTATCGAGCGCGCCTCCTCCTGGGTCACCGAATAGCCTATGTACATGTCGTCGGTGAACGCCACCTGCTGTATCTGCCCGGACTGTATCATGCCCTTGAACGTGCTGTACTCGACCTCCACCGGTTCGATGTTGGACGTGTACAGGCAGGTGTTGAGCATGGTCAGCAGGAAGAGGATGATGATGAAGTAGATGATCGAGAAGAACCACTTCTTCTTCGTCTCCGGATTCATCCCTCCGCCTTCGTTCCTGTGCACGCCGGGACTCCTGCGCTGGTCCCTGTCGTCTCTTCTCATCTCAAGCAGTCCGTCGTCTCTCTTGTCCTGATCCATTCCGGTCTCCCCTATGTCTGGTCAAAGATTACAACGGACGGTCGAATCGTCAAGGCTGAACTTCCACTTCCCTGGTTGTCCGGTCATGCACAAAGCCCTCCGGCCGACGGCCGGAAGGCAGGAAAAGGAATCTACGGATGTCTTCAGCTCTGGCCGGAGATGCCGGTGCGGATCCTGAGGATGGCGAATTCGCCGCCGGTGCCGTAGACGGCCATGTAGCCGCCGTCGGGCGACAGCACCGCATCCACCGGAGAAAAGCCCAGCTCGGTCATCGCCTTGTATGTCAGCCTGCCTTCGCCGCTGACCGAATAGGTGGAGATCGAATCGTTGCCCTGGTTGAGGACGTAGAGGAACGTGTCCGTCGCGTTCAGGATGAACCTGACCGACTCCAGGCCGCTGCCTTCGGGGCGGATCATCGACTCCCTGTACGTGAAGCCGTCCGACGACTTGCCGTCCTTGTCCCCTTCGTAGATGAGGAACCTGTCGTCGTCTGCGACGACCATGCGCAGGATGTTGCGGCCGCTCGAGGGCAGCACGGTCACTGCCGTCGGATTGCCGATCTGGGGCAGCTCGCCGTAGATCGAGTCGAACCTGTCGTCCCTGTCTAGGTGCTGGAAGTAGGCGAATGCGCGCCTGGTCTGCAGGTCGATCATTATGGCGTCGTCTCCGCTGTGGTGCACTCCGAACACGTCATAGCTGTCCTTGACCTTGCTGTCGATCTGCTGGAAGGATGCCTTGAAGTTCTCCAGGTCCTCCCAGTCGTGCTGGGACACGGCGTTGGTGAAGCTGTCGTAGCCCTCGATCCTGAGGAAGCCGAAGACCGCGAACATGTTGTCGCCGGGGGCCTTCCTGCTGATGCCGTAGATGTCGTCGAAGAACACCTTGCCGTCGTCTGATATGCACTGGGTCTCCGCGATCTCGCTGAACCTTCCGGTGCCGCTGCTGTATTCATACATGGCGATCCTGTTGTCCAGCGTGGCGAAGCCTATGCGCGATGTGCCGGCTATGGAGGCCGCGACCACGATGTCGTCCTCGATCTCCTGGCTGCCGTCGAGACGCAGGGTGTTGCGCACGATGGCGCAGGTCTGGATCCTGTTGGCATCGTTGTCGACGATCATCAGGTTGCCGTCCACCAGGAAGTCCATGACCATGTCACCGCTCAGCGAAAGTCCGTCGACGCCTGCCTCCGTGACACGTCCGCCCATGACGGGCACGCCGATGTCGCCCAGCAGCGCGGCCTCGAACTTGATGGTGGTGGACCCTGACGAACCGAGCTTGTCGGTGGAGGCCACGACGTCAAGCCTGTGCTGTCCCGGCTGCGGGGTCAGCGTGATGCTCCTGCCGCTGCCGACCGGGGATCCGTCCAGATACCATTCGACCTGTACGGACATCTCCTCCAGACCGTCGGTGACGAGGTCGACTTCCAGCTCCTGCTGCGCCTGGACCGTCTGTCCCTCCTCGACGCCCTCGATCGTGCATGCGATGGGGATGCCCGCCTGGTTTTCAAGTGTTATGTTGCCCGGAGAGGAGGGCAGCTTGTCCAGGTTGAACGGAATCTCGGCCGACACTGTCGACTTGTCCGCTATCCTCACGGCCTCGACGCAGCCGGCGACGCTGACGCCCTTGTCCATCAGCTTCGCCGTCAGACGGTACGATCCGCTTGGCAGGTCGTTCGCCGTGAATGTCGCGGACGATCCGCTCGCCTCGAGCGTCTTCTCGATTGTGTTGCCCTCCTGTCCGTCCATTGGTGTGAGCGTGACGTGGACGCTCGGCTTGCCGACCAGTTCCTTGTCCCATGTGAACGTGATGGAGATGTGTCCCGAGCCGATCAGCCTGTTGAGCACGATGATGGCGCTGGTGTTGGAGCCGGTGAGGTTGAACTCGCTGCTTCCGCTCACGATGTCCTGACCGCTCTCGTTGCGTCCCGTGGCGCTTATGTCGTAAGTGCCTAGCGGAAGCCCCTGGAAGACGATCGAGCTGCGTATCGTGTCGAGCGTGATCGGGTCTCCGCCTCCTCTGGCCTGACAGGTGATCCTGTACTTCACGACCTTGAACTCCTCGGGGTCCTTGGGTACCAGCGTCCTGTCGATGCTGTCGTCCAGCGTGACGCGCAGGTCCGCCGTCTTCTGCGCCTCCTGGCAGGCCGTGGCGAGAAGCACCGCCACGAGCGCAAGTGCCAGAATGGCTGCCGTCTTGTGTCTTTTCATCTTTCCTCCTGAGTAACTGTCGTGCGAAGAATTGACGAAGAGAGGCTAAAGATGCAAATTTTCATCACAGTTTTTTTCATCAGGAGAGGCGCGTGAAGAGAGCCGTCATGCTGGCCATCCCGGCCATACTTGCAGTCATAGTCTTCGTTCCGATAGGCAACCGTATTCTGTACTGGTCGCTGTTCGTGCTCATGTTCATCCTCGTGTATGCGTTCCACATCATGGAGGACGTGGTCCCGATGAAGGACATAACCGCCCAGCTGGGCACGGACGACTTCTTCAGTCTGAAGTGCGGCTATGTAAAGATAATCAACGGCCAGAAGGCCGAGCTGCAGAAGGGTGTCATGGTCATCTACGCACAGACCGTCCTCTTCTATGTCCGCGCCAAGGCATCCGGCGGGGCCCGGCTCGTGCAGTCCATCCCGGCCGAGACGATAGACACGTACACCCTGTGCAAGGTGGACGGCTACCACCAGGGCGTCACCTTCACTCTCAACGGGGGCGACGAGGTGCACTTCACCCAGAGAAGGTTCCGCGACGTCGAAGCGGATATGAGAACCGCGCTTGGATGGCCTGAGGAGGAGAAAGTGCAACCCTCCGGGGACTGAAGTGCACATTCTCCTTGGCAACGGCCCCGGCATACGACCTGTCCGGGGCTTTTTTTCGCCATGCCTGTTGCTGTAGACGCGTTTTGATCTGTCTTGTTACCCCGTTGCCCGGAAAGTGGACAACGGAATGGGAAAACGGCGCCCATGCGGCTCTACGATTGCAGTCATGAAGAAGACCATGACAGCTTTGGTGTTTGCATTCGTCCTGTCCCCGCTCGGTGCGCTTTCCCTGTCGGCCGGCATCGATGCCGCCTCCCTCCTTTCGTTCGCATACGGGACGACGGGGGTGTCGGGCGAGGCCGCGGTGCAGATCGACGGACACCTGCGCACCACGTTGGGCATCGGCTGGTACTCGACCGGCGACTACAGCGACGACGTGAGGCTGGTCAACCTGGCCCTCGGTGCCGACTACTTCCCCTTCGAGGACATCGGCCTGTATGTGGGCGTCAGCCTCGCGGACGTGTTCTTCCCCTACGGGCTCGACGGGGACGGCAAAGTGCGCTTCTCCAACCATCTCAGGCTGGGCTACGCGTGGAATCTGCCCTGGACGACTCTGGACCTGAGGGTCAACCTCAGGGACCTGGTGAGCGCGTCGGCTTCGGACGCCTACTACCTGTCCAGCCGGATAGGACAGCTCGGACGCATCTCATTCACCTGTCTGGTCAGCTTCCGATACGACTTCGCATCCACATCACAGGAGGAAATGCAATGACCAGGACAGGAAGCCTTATGACCAGGAGCATCAATGTGCTGCTTCTGGTTCTCATGACGCTCACGACGCTCTTCAGCTGCACGCTCGATGCCGATGCCGCGAGGAAGGCCACCGAGCGCGAGATGTCCAGCCGGGTGGCCCGGCTGATAGACCAGCAGATGACGCAGCTCATGAGCGACAGCGTCGCACAGCTGCTTTCGCCGCAGGACATGGCCGAGCTGAGGGCCGTCACCGATCCGGTGCGCGGGCTTGATGGAAGAGGCGTGGTGGCCAGAATGCTCGAGGAGGAGGACGGGCAGGCTTACCTCGAATACACCTACACGATCGCGACCAGCAGCGACATGGACGAGATCCTCTCGAGCGCAAGGCCTCTGATGAGCAGCGACGAGTACGAAAAGCTGGAGGATCAGGTCGACGACATACGGGAGCGCTCGGCCAGAATGTTCGACGAACAGTCCAGGGCGATGAGCACGGAGCAGCAGAAGAAGTTCTACAAGGAGCTGCAGTCGCTGGTGGTGAAGGCCGTTGTCCTTCTGACCGCGGCCGTCGTCTATGCCCTGATACCGAAGGTCGTCGTCTGGGGCAAGGTGTCCGCCGCATGCGTGGCCGCCGTCGCCGCCGGAGTGCTCGCCTCGGGCGTCATGACGTTCGTCGGCTACAAGAACTACGGGGGAGGGGACTTCGACTTCGTCAGCTGGCTGCAGTCCGTGGTCGAGGATTCGTATGCCGAATGGGCGATCGCCGCCTCGGTAATAGCCACCGCGAGCGCCGCCGGCCGCAGCCCCCTGATGACAGCCCTGATCCTGGTGGCCCTTGCCGCCTACCAGGTGTTCGACGAGGCCCAGGACATGTACAAGATCGTCATGAAGAAGTGACGTCCGGTCCATCCTCCTGCCCTGCGGCAGGGGGATCGCCGGACAAGGACGATGCGACGATGTCCACGACATCGGCCAGAGGGATCCGGGACCCGCATTCCATGCGCAGCTCCCCCCTGGCTGCGTCCACGCCTGCGACGGGGGATGTGACGCTGACGTATTCGCCGCCTTCCTTGCGTCCGTCCTGTACGAACCAGGTGACGATGACGGGAGCGTGCGACTCCATGGCCTGCGACAGCCTCATGTCCAGAAGGGCCTTCATGTCCTCGTCCAGCATCATGCGCTTTTTGGTGATGCGGCCTGTCTCCCTTATCACGTCATCGTATCCGGTCAGCGCCGCGAAGGGTGCGAACTGCGCGGCCCTGTCCAGCCTCGCCATGCGCTCATGCCGGCTGGAGACATGATGCTCCATGTCGATTATCGCCTCGTACTTCGCGTTCATGCCCTGTGTCCTCCGATCTGTCTGCTGCGCTCTCTGGCCGTGGCCCCCTCCTCATAGCTCGAAAGCCTGAGCAGGGCATCGCCGCCCCAGCGCCGCCTGATCTCGAGCGTGGCGTCCTGCAGTCGTCTCTCCCTTTCCATGAGGGCCAGCTCCTCCTTCCTCTGCCTCTCGACCTCCTCATAGTCGGTGAACAGGTCCATCTGGCCATCCTCGACCTGTGGAGCCTGTCCTGCCGCCACGACGCCGCATGCGCTGATGTTCAGCCGCCTGACCAGAAGCGCCGGATCCACCACGCTGTCGTAGGCCTGCCAGGCGGCCTGCCTGATCGCGGATGACGAGGACGTGTACATCTTCGTGTGCACCCCTGCATGGACCGACGAGGGCACGCTGCGCCCATAATGGTCGACCTTTACCTGGCCGTGGTACGAATCGCGTATGTCGCTCCGTCTGAGGTTCTCGATGTCGTAGCCGACCATGACCTCCACGTGACGCGTCACTAGTCCCTTGTCGACCAGCGACATGGCCAGCGCGTCGGCCATCTCGCCAAGCACCAGGCGCGCCTTGGCGCTGGTGTAGGGCTCCATGAGGACCTGGCCCTGGCCGATGGACGACGACGAGGGTCTGTAGTCGTGTATGTCCTTCATCGTGCAGCTCTCCCATCCCCAGGCATGGTCTATGAGCAGCTCGGCGTTCACTCCGAAGAGCCGGTACAGCAGCTCCTCGTCCCTGAGCGAGCACAGCGCAACGTCCCCCATCGTGTACATGCCGTTGGCGGCGAGACGGGCGGCATAGCCGCGTCCGATCCTCCAGAAGTCGGTGATCGGTTCGTGGTCCCACAGCAGACGCCTGTAGGACGCCTCGTCGAGACTCGCGATCCGGACGCCGTACTCGTCGGCCTCCGCCTTCTTGGCCAGGATGTCCATGGCGACCTTGCACAGGTAGAGGTTGTCGCCGATTCCGGCGGTGGCGGTGATGCCTGTCTCCTGCATGACGTCGCGTATCATGGTGCGGGCGAGCTCCTGTGCGTCCATGCCCATCGGCCCCAGGTAGTCGGTTGCGTCGATGAACACCTCGTCTATCGAGTAGACGTGCATGTCCTGGCTGGAGATGTAGCGCAGATAGATCGAATAGATGCGCGCGCTGATGTCCATGTACCTGGCCATGTGAGGCATCGCCACGCGGATGTCCATGGCGAGGGACGGGTCCTGCCGCAGCCGGGAAGCCGACGTGGACGTGCCGCAAAGCGGACGCCCGTATTCCGCCTTCCTCCTCCGGTTGACCTCGTCGACGACCTGCCGGACCGCGAACAGCCTGTCCCGTCCGGGCACCCCGTACGCCTTCAGGGCCGGGGAGACGGCAAGGCAGATCGTCCTGTCGCTCCGGCTCTCGTCGGCCACCACGAGCAGCTCGTCCAGAGGGTCCATGTCGATTGCGCGGCATTCCACCGACGCATAGAAGGACTTGAGGTCTATCGCGATGTATGTGCGCCTCTTCACGTCCCTGCGTCCTCCTGGACAAAGGATGCATCAAAGAGGGCGGACGGGCAAGTGCGCATGCTTTTCCCGTTCGCCGGTTTGCGCTAGACTTCAGGTCATGATCGATTTCAGGAAAGACGTCAGCGAACGCTTCATCCGCTACACGCGGTTCGACACGATGAGCGACCCGTCGCTCGCAGGCAGCAGGAGACCCACCACCCCCGGTCAGGTCGTCATGCAGAAGGCCCTCGTGGCAGAGCTCGAGGAGCTCGGCCTCGAGGTGACCTATGGTGAGGAGCACGTCGTGCATGCAATCCTCAGGGCGAATGCGCAGGGCATCGCCCCCGTGGCCTTCATGGCCCATGTGGACACGGCCGACGATGTCATGGGAAACGGCGTCAAGGCCCGGGTGCACGACTACGAGGGCGGGGACATCGTCCTTGACGGGACGGTGATCAGGGCCTGCGACAACCCGGATCTCGCGCGCTGTGCGGGAGGACGTGTCATCACGTCGGACGGCACCACACTGCTGGGAGGAGACGACAAGGCTGGAGTCGCCGAGATCATGGAGGCAGTCAGCTATCTTGTCGGCCATCCCGAGGTCGTACATGGCGACGTCGAGGTCTTCTTCACCCCGGACGAGGAGACGGGAGCCGGCATGGACATGTTCCCGTACCATGAGATGATATCGAAGGTGTGCTACACGCTGGACGGCGGGCCGGAGGGCGAGATAGAGACCGAATGCTTCAACGCGGCCACCGTCGACATCGCGATACACGGCGTGTCGACCCACCTGGGCTCCGCCCGCGGACGGCTGGTGAACGCGCTCAAGGTCGCCAGCATGATCGCAGACACGCTTCCCCACTCCGAGAGCCCGGAGGCCACCGACGGCCGCTACGGCTACTACCATGTGGGCGCCATCGAGGGCACGAACGTCGAGGCGCGCATGGAGATCTTCATCCGCGACTTCGATTCCGGCTCCTTCGATGAGCGCATCAGGGCGCTGGAGGCTCTGGCGAGGGCCGTGGCCGATATCTACCACGCATCAATCGACATCGACGTGCATGTCAGCTACAGGAACATGGCATCGGCCAACGCCCGCCATCCCGAGGCGCTGGAGGCGGTCATGGAGGCCGGGCGCCGGCTTGGCCTGGATCTGCATCAGGAGCTGATCCGCGGAGGCACCGACGGTGCCCGCATGGCGGAGAAGGCCGGCGTCCCGTGCCCGAACCTGTTCACTGGTGGACACAACTTCCATTCGCTGGAGGAGTGGGTGTCGGTCGACGTGATGAGCGAGAGCGTGAACATGGTGCTGGCCATCATAGACTACCAGGTGGCAGCGGCGAAGGCGTGAAGAGACTGGTATCCGCATCCCTGGCCGTGATGCTGCTGACGCTTTCCTCCCTGTGGGCCGTCGACCTTGTCGTGGCCGAGGGGGTTGATGTCCCCTCAGGTCTGGTCGGGCGTCTGGAGGACGCGATCGACGAATACGGGTCCGACGTGATCCCCCCGTCGGTCACGACGCTGGTGGTGGAGGGGTGCGTGGACGAAGGCTCCAGCCTCCTGGTGACGGTCTCGGGCTTCACGCTCGCCTTCGACGGCGACGACATCGCCGCAAGTGTCGATGACGAGGTCGAGGCGTTCTTCACATACCCGTCGTGGATCGATGAAGGCTCCGGGTCCCGCCTCGACTACGTATACGGTTCGTCTTTTTCGACGTATCATCTTCCGGATGCCTCCAGAGGCCGGGTGTACGATCTCATTGCGCCCTATTCGGGCAGGCCCCTGGCGCGTTTCATAGTGTCCGACGTCGAGGATGACGGCCTCGTGGAGCTTCATCCTCAGCACATCGGCTCCGTGCACGCGGGACTCGAGCTGCGCCGCGGCTGTTCGTGGGCGGTGACGTCCACCCTGTCCCAGGTCTTCGTTCCCGACTACCAGGCGTTCATGTCCCTTAGGCTGAAGAACACGGCGCTGCTGTATCCGTTCAACCCGTCGCTCGGATTCGAGTACGGAAGAGGGGATGACGGGACGCAGTACTTCACAGGCCTTGCCGGAGTGGAGTACGTGCTGTACATGGGCGGGCTGTTCGACAGCCGCTTCACTCTCATACAGGACGGACGTCTGTATGCCGGGCTCGACGTCATGCTCGGCTGGGGGGATGGCTTCTGCTGGGGCGCCGCCTGGAGGGTGGGCTACCAGCATGCGCCTGTACGTCATCTCTTCTGGTCGGTCGGCTTCGAAAGTGCTATCCTGAGAAACGAGGATCTGGACCGCGAGGTCCTGAAGCAGTACCGTCTTTCGCTTGGCGTAGGAGTGTCGTTTTGAGAAGAGTCCACCTCCTGCTTGCAGCAGCCCTGGTCTTCACGCTCGTCTCCTGTTCATCGCTGTCGCAGATGATGCACAGCGGTGCGGAGGCCCCCATGTGGTACCCGGACGGAAGGAACATCAGGGGCACCGTCTGCTTCGTCGCATACGGAAGCGGAGGCAGTCCGCTGGTCAGCAGGGATGCGGCATACAACGACCTGCTGGACAGGATATCGGAATACCTGGGCTACGACGTCGCCGGCCGCTACTACCGCGAGCTGAGCTCGAACCAGAGCATCGCCGAGCTGTCCCTGGAGATCGACAGCACCTTCACCTCGACGTCGATGGACGGAGTGCACTATCACTACATCATGGCTTATGCCGAGCAGCCCGTCATAGACTCCATGCGATCTAGGCAGCGCGTCGTCCAGGCGAGCATGGAGGACGAGGTCGACCGTCTGGTCGAATCCTCCCTGCAGTACTACAGGGACAACAACGACGTCGAGGCGATAAACGAGCTGCTGAAGGCCGTCACGATATCATCGACATACGGGATAGACGGAGAGGGCAGAAGCCCGCAGGACCTGCTTGAGAAGGCCATGGGATACCTGGAGAACATCGAGATCAGACTCTCTGCAGAGCATCCTGAGCGTGCCGAGGTCACCGTCCGGGTCGTGCGCGACAGGGGGCTGCTGTCGCCGAGTGTCGTGAACGCCCCGGTCGAGGCGACTTTCACCGTACACACCCATGACGACAGGTTCGAGACATTCAGCGTCCCCTTCGTCACCGGTCAGGACGGCCGCTTCACGTTCGAGGAGTACTATCCTCTGATGACGCAGAGCGGAACCGTGTACTTCTCCCTGGACATAGAGGACGGGATCGATGCCGTCGCCAGGGTGACCGGAGAAGGGTTCGTGGAGGAGATGAGGGCCCTCGCATCCGGCGTGAGGGCGAGCTTCGACTACTCGATCGACACTCCCATCGCCGGCATGTCCGTCCTGCTGATCATGGACGAATACGGAGAGGACGGGCAGATCCTCGATACCACCTGGGCCAGGGACGCCTTCGCGGACTACTTCCGGGACGAGGGCATACTGGTCGATGTCGCATCCTCGCGGGACGAGGGCTTCTCCAGCGCGATGGACGTCATGGTCTCCGGCGACTCCGGCTACGACAGGGTCATCTGGTCGTCCGTGGGGCTTTCGGATGTCGAGGTCCAGCCCGACGGCTACACCGTCTACGTCGCCGAAGGCTACACGATGATGCTGGACACCCGCACGAGCCGGATAGTCGACCTTGACGAGATCACGCGTTCGGTGGCCTGGGGGACCGACAGGCAGGATTGTCTGAAGAGGCTCTTCTCCATGTACGGTTCGACGACGGCGGCCAACATGAGTCCGTATTTCGAGTGACGCTCCGGCTTGTGCATCCGGTCTCTTACGCGCTATCGTCTCTCACATATGGCACGAAACGGCTTCGAGACCGTCTACAGCCGCCATCTTGCAGACTGGTCGGCGGACGGCACACTGTACAGACATGAGAGGACGGGCATGGAGGTGTTCCATGTCGACACATCGGACAGCGAGTATTTCCTGTCCTATTCCTTCAGGACCCTTCCATACGATTCCACCGGCGTGTTCCACATACTTGAGCACACCATCCTGTCGGGCAGCGGGCGCTACCCGGTGAAGGACCCGTTCAGCCTTCTGGATGCACATTCGTGCAACTCCTACATGAACGCGCTCACCTGCCCGGACCGGACTCTGTACCCGGCGGCAAGTCCCGTGCGCAGGGACTTCGACAACATCCTGGATCTGTACACCGACAGCGTCATGAGACCGCTGCTGAGAAGACAGGACTTCGAGAGCGAGGGCATCAGGGTGGGACGGAACGGCTTCGAAGGGGTGGTCTTCAACGAGATGAGGGGTGATGCATGGCAGAAGGACAGCGTTGTCGCTTCGCGCTGCCGGCGCGACCTGTTCGAGGGCAGTCCGTACTTCTTCTCGTCCGGAGGGGACGTCTTGAAAATGTGTTCTCTGACGTACGAGGACTACCTGGCTGCATACAGGCGCTTCTACTGCCCTGCGAACTGCCGGCTCTTCGTCTATGGACGCGATCTCGACGTGCAGGCGATCCTCGACAGGCTGGACGGCATGTATCTGTCGTCGATGGAGGCGGGGGAGGCGGTCGGGGACCCGGCGCTTCCACCCCGCTGGACATCGCCGCGCCACGAGAGCGCCGCCTTCCAGGCCACCGGAGCGGACGACAGGGGCGAGTTCGTCGTCTCGTTCCTGACCTCGTCACGGTCCTGGAAGGGTTATGACAACATCTTCGTCTCCGTGCTGGTGGATGCGCTTCTGGGAGGCCCGTCCAATCCCCTGTACAGCGCATTGCTGGAGTGCCGGCTTGGCGAGGACCTGAGCGAGCAGAGCGGCATGAGCGCGGACTTCGACCAGATACCCTTCTCCGTCGGTCTGAACGGGGTGGAGGAGAAGGATGTCCCCGCCCTGGAGTCCTTCATCATGGACACCGTCGCAGGAATAGCCCGTGATGGCATCGGAGCCGATGTAGTGGAGGCCGCCGTACGCAGACAGGAGTTCCTTCTCCAGGAGGTCTCCGGAGGCATTCCGAACGGCCTTAGGATGTTCTTCAAGTGCATCCGTGGCTGGGAGCGCGGTCTGGACATCGCCCAGGTGCTCGACTCCCGCAGCCGTCTGGTGGAGCTCAGACGGCATCTCGAGGACGATGGACGCCTGTTCGAGAAGTGGATGCAGACCGAGCTGCTGGACAACCCCCACAGGCTCTCGCTGTACGTCAGGCCGGAGGCTGAGCTGGCAAGGTGCGACGAGGCGCTCATCGACGAGGCCTGGCAGAGAAGGAAGGGGGAGTGGCACGACGTGAGCGACGTGCATGACGAGAGGACCATCGACATGCCCCGCCTAGGCCTCGACGACATAAGGGAGGAGGAAGCCGCGATACATGTGGAACATGCCGCACCCGGGATTCTCTTCGAGGCCGAGGAGACCTGCGGGATAACATACATCAACCATGTGGTCGACCTAAACGATCTGGATCCGGACGATCTGGTGTACGCGATAGTGCTCTCGCGCTTCATCCTGATGGCGGGTACCGCCCGGCGGGATGCGGCATCCTTCCATGGGCGCCTCCGCCTGGAGTCGGGAGGCTACTACGCGTATCTGGAGACGGGCAGGGCCGTGGACGGACACGTCAAGGCGTTCTTCGTCGTCAACATAAAGTGTCTGACCAGTCGTACCGCGTCCTGTCTGGAGCTGCTCGACGAGTGGGTCCACCACCTCCGCTGCCGGGACGAGGCCGGAGTGCGCGACGCCATCAACGACATCCTGGGGGACTACGCGTCATACATCGAGGAGTCGGGCTCCTCGTTCGCCTCGTCGCTTGCGCAGGCCTCCCTCACGCCGTCCTGCTCGCTGGGCGAGAAGCTTATGGGCATCGGCTGCTGGCATTCCCTGGCCGGCATGTCGACGGTGCGGTGCATCGATGGTCTGGAGAGGCTCATGGCCCTATTTTCCAACCGCCGTCGCGTGACGGTGCACCTGTGCAGCCGGCAGGAGGACAGGGACGAGGTCGTCCAGGCGGCACGTTCGTTCCTGGCGACATGCGAGGTGGACACATCGGTCGCCCTACGGCGGACGAGGATGATAGAGGAGGGCTCCAGGAGGATCTGGTACGACCTGCCATCGTCGGTCGCATACAACGCGCTGGCCTTCCGTTCCAGCCCCTTCCTCACCCGCGAGCAGGAGGCGGAGAGCATATACGCACAGATCTGCTCGTCTACGCGTCTGTGGGAGATCGCCAGGATGGAGGGCGGTGCCTACGGCGCCGAGGCGTCGGTGGACGGCATGGAGGAGACCTTCGTCGTGACGACGTACAGGGACCCCCATGTCGCCGGCGGATTCGCTGGCATGAGGCGTGCCATGGAGGAGACGGTGCTCACGCAGGAGGCCCTGGACAACTGCAGGCTGATACGTCTCGGTCGTCTGCTCAAGCCACTGTCCCCGGCCCAGAAGGCCACGCTGTCGCTCAGGCGCCACATGTACGGCATTGACGACGACATGAGACGGCTGCGCAGACAGTATCTGAAGAGCATGACGCTTGAGGAGGTGCTGGCGGCGAAGGACCGCTTCCTGTCACGTCTGGACGACGCCTCGCTCGCCACGCTGTGCAGTCGCCAGCTGTTCTCGAAGGAGGGCGTCGATGGCATGGAGATCCGAAGTCTTCCATCATGAGGACCCCTCCGTTTGCCCTGTGACCTTCCATGCCCTATAATTGCTCTCGAAAGGAGGCATGATGAGGTACATAGGAGCGATAGACCAGGGAACGACAAGCACCCGCTTCATCCTGTTCAGCGAAGAGGGCGAGATAGTCGCATGGGACCAGAAGGAGCACAGACAGCACTTCCCGCAGCCCGGCTGGGTCGAGCATGACGTGGAGGAGATCTGGGCCAATACGGTCACCGTCATGAGGAACACGATGCGCAAGTGCTCCGTCCAGCCCTCCCAGGTCGCCGCCATAGGGATCACGAACCAGAGGGAGACCGTGGTTCCGTTCGACCCCTCGACGGGCGAGGTGTACCACAACGCCATAGTCTGGCAGGACCTGAGGACGAGCTCCATAGTCTCTCGGCTGAAGAAGGAGATGGACGAGGACGACCTGCGTCGCAGGACCGGGCTCCTGTTCTCGCCGTACTTCGCCGCCAGCAAGATGATGTGGCTTCTGGAGAACGTCGACGGCCTCAGGGCCAGGATGTACGAGGGTCGTCTGGCCTTCGCCACCATCGACAGCTATCTGGTGTGGAAGCTGACCGGGAATCTGGTGACGGACGTCACGAACGCCTCCCGCTACATGCTGATGGACATAGCCCGTCTCGAGTGGGACGAGGACCTGCTACGCCTGTGCGGCATCAGCCGGAATGCTCTGCCCCGGATCGTACCCTCGATCGGGGAGGTCTACGGATACACGGACATACTCGGGGCCAGGATACCGGTGTGCGGCATCCTGGGCGACCAGCAGGCGGCGCTCTTCGGCCAGGCCTGCTTCGAGCCCGGCCAGGCCAAGTGCACCTACGGGACCGGCTGCTTCATGCTTGTGAACACGGGCCAGAGGCTGTGCTATTCGACCAAGGGCCTGGTGAGCACGCTCGCCTACCAGAGGAAGGGGGAGAGGCCGCGCTACGCCATCGAGGGCTCGATAGCCATTGCGGGCTCCCTCGTACAGTGGACGCGCGACAGCCTGAAGATGGTGCGCGACGCCAGGGAGCTGGACGAGCTCGCCTCATCGGTCCCAGACTGCGGGGGAGTCTACATCGTGCCGGCCTTCTCCGGCCTGTTCGCCCCTCATTGGAGAAGCGATGCGCGCGGCGTCATCGCAGGGCTCACGGCATATGTGACGCGTGCCCACATATGCCGGGCGGTGCTCGAGGCGACCGCCTTCCAGGCCAACGACATATTCGAGGCCATGAGCCAGGACAGCGGAATCGCGCTCAGCCTACTCAAGGTGGACGGAGGTCTGACCAACTCGGCTCCGCTGATGGAGTTCCAGGCCGACATCCTCTCCATTCCCGTCATCAGGCCGAAGATAACCGAGACCACCGCACTGGGCGCCGCATATGCCGCGGGACTGACCGTCGGCATTTGGCAAAACGAGGAAAATCTGGCATCATACTGGAAGGAACAGCTCAGGTGGACTCCAGGCATGGACGAGGACGAGAGGAGACGCCGGATCGCATTCTGGCGCAAGGCCGTCTCGAGGACGCTGGACTGGGCTGAGAAAGAGGATTGACGCGCGGTGGATGTATCTCTTGCAATCGGGCTCTTGAAGGACGTCGTCCAGATATTCATCCTGGCTTGGGTGCTGTACAAGCTCTACCTCGCCATCAGGGAGACGAAGATCAGCCAGCTGATTCTCGTGCTGACGGTGTACGCCGTCGGATACGGAATCTGCTTCGTCCTGGACTTCGACTTCCTCATGCTGATCTACCGGACGATAACGCTTCCCTTCATCGCGTTCCTGTGCATCATCTTCCACTCCGAGTTCCGACGCGTGGTCTCGATGATGTTCAGCGGCAGGGCCCGCTTCTTCCGCATGGGCCAGCAGACCACCGCAGAGCAGATCGACTCGATCCTGAACGCATGCGAGGCTCTGGTGTCGGTCAAGAGGGGAGCCCTGATCATATTCCCCAGGCACATAGACATAAAGACGGTCATCGATTCGGGCACCAAGCTGAACGCGGACCTGTCCAGCTCGCTGATCTGCACCGTGTTCGACCATGACACGCCGCTGCATGACGGTGCCATGGTCGTCCAGGGAGGCAAGATCATAGCCGCCTCCTGCTATCTTCCCCTGTCCGCCCAGACGGGCATCAAGGCCAGCTTCGGAACACGCCACCGCGCCGCGCTCGGTCTTGCCGAGGACAGCGATGCGGTGATCATCATCGTCAGCGAGGAGAACGGCGCCATAAGCCTGGCATACAACGCGAACATCTACTACAACCTGGACAGGGAGTCGATAAAGCGCACCATACTCGCACTGCTGAGCTACCATGACGTCACGCCGCAGGACGTGAAGGAGGACGGCGATGAATCAAAATAACAAGGGTCTGTCGTCGTTCATCTCCAGCTGGGTGCCCAGGGTCCTGTGCCTGTTCGTGGCCGCTCTGATCTTCGCCTGCGTGCGCTACTTCAACATGGGCAGCCGCGTCGTGACCATACCGCTGTCGGTCACGCTTCCCGATCCGTCGACCGTCGTCGCCGAGAGCCTCGTGCCCGAGTCGATAGACATCGTGATCTCAGGGGACGACAGCCTGATCTATCTGGTGGATCCCGACTCCATCTCCGCAAGCGCCGACTTCTCCGACGTGGCCGATGCCGGCATCAGGAGGAGGGCGGTCGACCTCGAATACCCCAAGGACGTCTTCCAGGACACCGCGCTCACGGTCAGAGCAGACCCGGATGTCGTGCGCATCCTGTTCTCCGAGGTCTGATGGTCAGGGGCATAGGGGTGGACATCACCCTCAACAGCAGACATGGGCATCTGGGCGCCAACACGCTCAGGCATATCCTCAGCCCTGCGGAGCTGGAGGAGCTGGCAGAGCTGTCGGATGCCGCCCGCATTGAGTTCATCGCCTCGCGCTTCGCGGCCAAGGAGGCCCTTGGCAAGGCCCTGGGGACCGGTTTCAGAGGCCTTGCGCCTTCGCTCGTGAGCGTCGTCCACGACGAGGCGGGGCGTCCGTCCTTCGGATTCGACCCGTCGCTGGTCCATCTGTTCGACGGCATGAGGGTGCATCTTTCGATCTCGCATGAGAAGGACCATTCGGTCGCGATGGTGGTGCTCGATGGCGAGGAGTGACTGGAAGAGGCCGGCGCTCACGCCGCTGGCCGATGGAATGAAGCGTATCAGGCTCACCATCGCCTATGACGGCAGCCTCTTCAACGGCTGGCAGTGCCAGACCAACGGTGTGGGCGTCCAGGATGTGCTCAACCGTCATCTGGGCGGGATATATGGGGTGGAGGTCTCCGTCCAGGGGTCGGGGAGGACCGACAGCGGGGTACACGCCCTCGGCCAGGTCTGCCATTACGATGTGCCTGTGGACGCATCGTCCATAGGCGACGACAGGGTAGCCAAGGCCCTCAACGCCAGTCTTCCGAATTCGATACGGGTGCTCGCGAGTGAGGGGGTGGACGGATCGTTCCATGCCCGCTTCACCACGATGGCCCGTGAATACTGGTACTTCGTCAAGGACAGGGACGGGGCGCTTCCCTTCGACTTCTCGCATGTGGGGCTCTACGACCGTCTTCCGTCCCTGGACCTGCTCCAGTCCTATGCTGGTCTGCTGCAGGGCACGCACGACTTCACCACATTCGCCTGTGCACGCGATGCAAGCGGATCGATGGTCAGGGACATATACGAATCGTACTGGAGTCTGCAGAACGACATGTATATGCGTCCAGTATACCGATACACCGTGGTCGGCAACGCATTCCTGTATCATCAGGTGCGCTCCATGGTCGGCACGATGATGTGCTATGCGCTCAGGGGGCGGAGCGTCGAGGAGTTCGCACGCATCCTTGAGGCGAAGGACAGGAGCCTTGCCATGACCACGGCTCCCGCGGCGGGTCTTTACCTTTCCCGCGTAAGCTACGATAGTGACGAGTACATGTGGTTCGAGGAGGATACGGATGGAAAGGGATAGCGCAGCCGAATACTTCCTCTCTCTTCTCGACGACGCCGCAAGCGTGATACTCTCCGACCCCCTGCGCCAGGTGGTGCCGGTGTGTTCGTACACGGTGAGGAACGAGGAGGAGCTGCACATCGACCAGTCGCTGAAGGCGATCTTCGACACCCGTCCAGGCGAAGGCGGCGGACCGGATGAGAGGCAGACCGTCTCCTCTCCGATTGGCGTGGTGGAGCTTTCCGAGATGCTGCTCGACTGCCACGAGTGCGAGTCATGGCTGCAGCGCAACGGCAACACCGTTGTCGGCCAGGGCTCGTCGAAGCCCCTGTTCCTCTTCGTGGTCGACAGGATAGGGCAGGACGGGTCGTTCTTCTCGATGCAGGAGATGGCCTTCTTCGACAAGTGGCTCAAGGGGCTGCATCTGGATGCCAGGAGGGAGTGCCACTACACGTCCGTGATAAAGTGCCCGTCGGGAGCCGATTTCATCTTCCCCGGCTGCGAGGCCATCCTTGCCAGGCAGATCGATCTCCTGCGCCCGAAGGTCGTCGTGATGCTGGGCAGTGCAGGCTGCTTCGTGACGACGGGGGACGGCGACATCTTCAAGGCCCGTGGAAAGGTACATGAATACCATGGCTGTCCTGTGGTGTGTTCCTTCTCCCCGACCCAGGTGCTTGCCGACTACGCCGCGCTTAGGCGTCCCGTATGGGAGGACCTCAAGCTCGCCGCGAAGGTGGCCGGCACGCTGGATAGGATCGGCTGATGTTCGCCCGCGTCCTCATCGCCGTTCCTCTCGACGAGGAGTTCACATACAGGATACCGCAGGGCATGGACGTCGAGGTCGGTCGTCGTGTGGTCGTCCCGTTCGGCAGCCGGCAGGCCATCGGCTTCGTCGTCGCCGTGGAGGAGGAGCACCCGGTCGACTTCCGCATCCGCGACATAATCCGTCTGGTCGACAGGAAGGAGCCTTCCTTCACCGTCGAGCTCATCGAGCTGGCCCGCTTCGTGGCCGGGATGTACTTCTGCTCCGCAGGCCAGGCCATCAGCGCCATGATACCTTCCGGACGAAGGGAGACGGAGAGCGCCCTGTTCGACAGCGGGGCCAGCTTCCGGGCGATAGAGCAGCTGAGCGCCCAGCAGGAGAGCGCGATCAGGACCATACTCTCGGGCAGA
Source organism: uncultured Spirochaetales bacterium (assembly GCA_944388965.1). GTDB lineage: Bacteria > Spirochaetota > Spirochaetia > Sphaerochaetales > Sphaerochaetaceae > Bullifex. Next base: position 279,405 of record CALXKL010000001.1, read on the forward strand.
GGCGTCTACTATGTGTACGGAGTGACCGGCAGCGGAAAGAGCGAGGTCTTCCTCCGTGTCAGCGAGCATGTGATAGCGCAGGGGATGCAGGTGATCTACCTCGTGCCCGAGATAACGCTGACCCATCAGCTCAGCACCGATGTCATGGCACGCTTCGGTGGACGCGTCGCGATCCTGCACTCCGCGCTCACTCCGTCCCAGCGCCTCAGACAATGGTTCAGGATCATGCACCATGAAGTTGATCTGGTCATCGGGGCCCGCTCTGCGGTCTACGCCCCGTGCGCGAAGCTGGGCCTGATCATAATGGACGAGGAGCACGAGAACAGCTACAAGAGCGGCTCGAGTCCACGCTACCATGCCCGCCAGGTCGCACAGAAGCGCTGCGAGATGAACGGCGTGAGCTTCGTCATGGGCTCCGCCACCCCCTCCATGGAGGCCTGGGCCATGATGGACAGGGGACTGGTCAGGCGGATAGACATGCCGCTCAGGGTCGCAGGCGGCTCGAGACCGCAGATTGAGGTCGTGAGCATGCTGGGCATCGACAGGTGCATATCCCCAAGGCTGGAGGACGAGATGCGGCGCACCATGATCGAGGGGCGTACGGTCATTCTATTCCTCAACAGGCGGGGTTATTCGTACTACTACCACTGCGACAACTGCGGCCACGTGATCGAATGTCCTCACTGCTCGGTGGCGATGACCTACCACAGGGGGAGCGGAAGACTGCAGTGCCACTACTGCGGCTACAGCCAGGAGCCGGTGGACGAGTGTCCGCAATGCCACTCCACATCGCTTTCGGTCGCCGGACACGGGACGGAGAAGGTGGAGGAGGAGGTTGTGCGCCTCTTTCCAGGTGCGCGCATCGCACGCCTGGACGCGGATGCGGCATCCCAGGACAGGGAGCTTGTGAAGAGGACAATAGCCGACTTCCACGACGGGCGCATCGACATCCTGCTCGGGACCCAGATGGTGGCCAAGGGACTGAACTTTCCGCGCCTGTCCCTGGTGGGTGTCATAAGCGCCGACAGCACTCTGTCGGTGCCGGACTTCCGCAGCGAGGAGCGTACGTTCGACCTTCTCGAGCAGGTCGCCGGACGTGCAGGACGCTATGATTCCTCGGGCAAGGTCATCATCCAGACCTACAGGGCCTCCAGCAAGGCCATAGTCGCCGTCGAGAGGAACGATGCCGCCGGCTTCTACTCCCAGGAGCTCGGCATACGCCGCCTGCTGTCGTATCCTCCATATGTCCGCCTGATCGCCATCGTGTTCCGCTCCAGAGACAGGGAGAAGGCCGAGGCGGCGGCACACAGCCTGGGGGAGGTCATAGACCGGGTGATAGCCTCGTCATCGCTCGAGGGCCATGTGTCGATAGTCGGCATCAGCCCATGCATCATCGCACGCAAGGCGGGAAGCTGGAGGTACCAGATGCTGCTGTCGGCAAAGCGCATGGCGATGAACGGGGATGTGCTGAGAAAGGCGCTCTCGCTGTATGACCAGCCGGCGGGTGTCCATGTGGAGATCGACGTCGATCCTCTCAGCCTCATGTAGCCGGGATGTGGATTTACCCGCACCGACATGCTATATTTCCATCATGCTTGATATTTACAGATACGGTGATGAGGTCCTCAGGGAGCCCACACGGGATGTGACGAAGTTCGACGATGCGCTGGCCATGCTGGTCGATGCCATGTTCGATACGATGATAGAGGCCGACGGAGTGGGCCTTGCCGGCCCGCAGGTCGGCGTGAGCAGCCGCCTGTTCGTCGTGGACACCAGAAGGGAGGGCGAGAGGATTGCCTTCATCAACCCCGACATCGTGGAGACCAGCGACGACAGCGTCCCCTACGAGGAGGGATGCCTGTCCATTCCGGGTGTCTACCATGATGTGATGAGGCCCTCACGGATCGTGGTCAGGGCCCAGGACGTCGATGGCAGACACTTCACGCTGGAGGCGGATGGACTGCTTGCCCGCGTGATCCAGCACGAGTACGACCATCTGGAGGGCAGGCTCTTCGTCGACCGTCTGGACGACGAGGAGAAGGCGAAGGTCGTCGCCCAGTACGAGAAGCGCTCCAGGGGCAAGAGGAAGCATAGGTGAGGATACTTTTTGCAGGAACCGATGAGATAGCGGTGCCCACGCTTGAGGCACTGGACAGGCACCGTCTGGTGTGCGCCGTGCTGACAGCGCCGGATGCGCCCGGCAAGAGGGGGCACGCACTGCTGCCAAGCCCCGTGAAGGCGAAAGCGTTGGAGCTCGGAGTGCCGGTGTTCCAGCCGGACAGACTCGGCAGCCAGGCGCGCGAGGCGATCTCGCATCTTGGGGCGGATACGCTGCTCTCGTTCTGCTACGGGCGCATCTTCGGCCCGAAGTTCCTCTCCCTCTTCCGGCATTCGTTCAACATCCATCCATCACTTCTCCCGAAGTACAGGGGATGCGCCCCCATCCAGAACACCATACTCTCCATGGACAGGCAAGGAGGGATATCGATACAGGAGATCGCACTGGCCGTAGACGAAGGGGACATCTATCTGACCCAGGCGTTCGACCTCGACGGCACCGAGACCACGGACAGCCTGTGCAGCAGGGTGGCCTCGATGGCGCCGGACCTGGCTGTCCGTCTGCTGTCAAGCCTTGACGTGTTCAGAAGCAGACCGCAGGTCGACACAGGCGCCAGCTACACGCGCTTCATCCGCAAGGAGGATGCGGTGCTGGACTTCAAGGACAGCGCGATGAGACTCCATGCCGCCATAAGGGCCTATTCGACCTGGCCCAAGGCCACATGCATGCTCGACGGCCAGCCCCTCTATCTTCTGGGAGTGTCGGGCAGCGTGTTCGACATCCCCCACGAGGAGTGCGCTGAGGAGCCCGGCACGGTGGCAGGATACGTCAAGGGCCGTGGACTGAAGATCGCGACCGGCGACGGATATCTTTACGTGGACAGCCTCCAGCTTCCCACGAAGAAGGCCATGGACAGCGCCTCCTTCATCAACGGACGGCGTGACATCATCGGCAAGGTGCTGACCTAAGGAGAGAGGCGATGAAGCGGCTGACGTGTGTTCTCGTGCTTGTCATGAGCTGTCTGTGCCTCTTCGCAACACACCGGCCCGTCGTGGCCCTCGTGCTCTCGGGCGGCGGTGCCAGAGGCTTTGCACATATCCCGATCATCGAGGAGCTGGAGAGGCGCGGCATAGTTCCCGACATGGTCATTGGTGCCAGCATGGGCGCCCTCGTCGGCGCCCTGTACGCCTCCGGCTATACGAGCCATGACATGTACGCCCTGATAGACGACACCGATTTCATGAACGCCGTGTTCAACCTCAGCCAGCCGGCGGAGAAGGTGCTGGACAGGGCCTACGACAGCATCGGAGACCCGAACTTCTCGATCGACTTCACGGAGGGCGGGATCGGAAGGACGGATGCCCTGCTCGACGACTCGAAGGTCAATCTCATTCTGCATGAATCGCTTTCACGCGTGGAGGACATCGGCTCATTCGACGATCTTGCCATACCGTTCCGCTGCGTGGGCACCGACTTCCGCAGCGGGGAGGGCATCGTGTTCTCCTCAGGATCGCTGTATGACGCTCTTAGGGCTTCGATGTCGATGCCATTCGTCTTCCCGGTCGTCCAGCTGGAGGACGGAAGATACGTCGTCGACGGCGGGGTGTACGACAACCTGCCCATAGAGCTTGCGCGCTCGATGGGTGCCGACATCGTCATCGCGGTCGACGTCAACGAGAGCATCCGGCAGGCGGCAGAGGACGAGGAGACGTTCGAGACGCTCTCCGGCGCACTCACGCAGTACCTTGTGCTCGTCGGCCAGATCAGGAGCGTCGAACAGTACGACGATGCCGACTACGTCATCGTCCCGGACACGTCCCGCATAGGGGTCGTGGCCTTCAACGACATCGATGCGATTCTGGAATGCGGGCGTGCCTTCGTCGAGGACAACCGGCAGCTCTTCGACGACATCCAGGCCCGCCTTGAGGAGGCGGGATGCGGCGACAGGCCGGCCCCGAGGCCGTATTCCTCTTTCCCCGTTTCGACTATAGAGGGATTTGACTTCGATGAGGATCTGGAACGGTTCGAGGATCTCTTCGAACGGCTGTACACCGGGGCCGCGTATGACGGGGATGTGATACGCGACATCGACAGGCGGCTGGGCATGATAAGGAGGATGACGAACAAGTCCACTGTGAACTACCGCCTCGAGGACGGCATCGTCCGCGTCGCGGGACGCGACTATGTCGAGCCCTCGACATCGCTCCAGCTCGGCCTGAAGGGCGGCATCCATTCCTACACCGACTTCAGGGGACGCGACTTCCACATCGCCCTGGATCCCGACTTCTCCCTGTCGCTGGACATGTGGTTCGGCGATCTTCGCCTGACCCCCTCGCTCGTGATAGGACAGATGAACACGCTGTCTCTGGACGGCTTCCTCCTTGTCGCCCGCAGCTGGGCACTCGAGGTCGGCCTGGAAGGCGCCTTCGGAGGCATGTCTGCGCTGTCGGACAGAGTGTACTTGGACCGCTATCCGACGAGGGACTGGAAGGCTTCTGGTTCGCTTGGACTGGTGTACTTCAGCGGCATAAGCCATCGTCTGGACCTGACGTTCACATACGACTTCCACTACCTGGGACGGGTCCAGTCGAGTGCCCATGTGCCCTCGTCAAGGCGCGACATCTGGCCCGAGAGGATCGTCCATCATCCGCACCTCACGCTGTCTTACAGACTCGACGGCACCCATTTGGAGAGCGTGCAGGAGACCGGGCTGTCCGTCCAGTGTGCGCTCAGCGTCGGCTGGGACGGGGACTTCACATATTCGATGAGAGGAGACATCGACTCGTCCATACGCCTGTCGGCATCCCATTCGTCGTTCCTCGACGCCGGCCTTTCGCTGTTCTCGTCGCGAGGCCCCTACGAGCTCCTGTCCAGCTACATGGTGGACACCTTCGGCCGGATCTCGTCCGACTTCATCTACGCCGACATGTCGTACAGATACTACTTCTTCCCACGCCGGAACGGCCTGTACATCTTTGCGGGCGTCTTCGGCGAGGCGCTCAGCGACGACGGAGTGTCGACATCGGGCCGTGTGGACGACACCATGGTCCCCTTCGCGACGCTCGACTCGTTCGAGGCGGGACTTGTCGCGGGTCTTGGCTTCCTCACCGACTTTGGTGACATCTTCGCACGGGTGCACGTCTCGTACACAGGCCGCGTCTCGTTCACGATCGAGGTGCAGTGATGGGTGAATCATGACTCGCCGTTGGAACGCGTACTCGCAGTACCTGCAAAGGCGCTACGGACAAAGGGTGTACCGGGTGGGCGTGGACGCCCATCTGTCCTGCCCCAACCGTGACGCACAGGGGCGTGGCGGGTGCTCCTTCTGCGACGGCACCGGAGCCGTTGCGGTCCACCTGAGGACAGGTGAGAGGGACATTGACTCGTCATCATCCATTCTGCTTCACGACAGGCGCACGATTGAAGAGCAGATAGAGGCCGGGCTGCGCTTCATCCGCTACCGCTATCACAGCACGCTTGCGATGCTGTACTTCCAGGCCTGGAGCAACACCAACGCGCCGGTGGAGGTGCTGAAGGATCTGTATGACAGGGGGCTTTCCTGTCATGACTTCGTCTCCCTGATAGTATCCACGAGGCCGGATCTCGTCGCCGACGATGTCGTGTCGCTGCTCTCCTCCTACATCACGCCGCAGCGGGATGTGTGGGTGGAGCTGGGACTTCAGAGCGCAAGCGACGAGACGCTGAAGAGGATCGGGCGCGGCCATGATGTCGCATGCTACGTCGATGCCGTTAGGAGGCTCAGGGATGCGGGCATCAGGGTGTGCACGCATGTCATGCTGGTCACGGCCTACGAGGGGCGGCAGGAGGCTCTGGAGACCATACGTCTGGTCAACCGGGTGCACAGCGATGCCGTCAAGATACACGACCTTTGTCTTACTCGTGGCACGAGACTGCTTGACGACTACAGGGACCTTGGCTGTCTTCCATGCGCTTCGCTACGCCGTCATGTCGAGGATGTGTCCTTCCTGCTGGCCCATCTGGAGGGGGATGTCATCGTCGAGCGGCTTTTGACGGAGATGACGAACCAGCGTCTTGTGCATCCACGCCATTTTCCCGACAAGAGGGACGTGCTTGCCATGATAGACGCCCATATGGAGGCGAGGGGATGGGTACAGGGATGCCTTGCCGGCTCCACCTGATGCGGGCGATGTGGTAGAATCCAGACATGACACTTCAGCAGAGAATCGAGGAGGCCCTGTGCAGCGCCGTCAGGACGCTTCCCGCCCAGTGCGAGGCGCTGATCCGCAAGACATGCGACGAGGAGAGATCCACGGCAGGGCATAGCGTCCTGTCCGCGATAGTGAGGAACATCGACATGGCCTCATCCTCAACACTGCCGCTGTGCCAGGACTGCGGGATGTTCCTGTGCTTCGTCGAAGTCGGCCGTGACAGCCGTGCGGATGTCGGAAGACTCGAGGACATCATCATCGATGCGTGCAGGAGGGCGGCCCATAGGGCGTACTACCGCAGCAGCGTGGTCGCCGAGCCGGTGTACGACAGGGTGAACACCGGCGACAATCTTCCGCCGGTCATCCACTGGGAGGTCGTCGATGGCGATTGCATCAGGATATCGTTCCTGCTCAAGGGCTTCGGAAGCGAGAACTGCTCGTCTGTCAGGATGATTCGTCCGACGGACGGCGAAGAGGGTGTCGTCGGCGCCGTGCTGGACATGGTACGGGCTGCCGGAGGCAAGCCCTGTCCCCCGATGTTCCTTGGAGTCGGCATCGGCGGCACCATGGACAAGGCCGCCGTGCTTTCCAAGAAGGCGCTGCTGCGCGAGGCTGCAAGCCGCCATCCGGACGAGCGCTATGCCCGGCTCGAAGAGCGGCTGCTGGATGAGGTGAACAGGCTTGGAATCGGCCCTGGAGGGCTGGGTGGCGACCACACCTGCCTGTCGGTATGCATCGAGACGTATCCGACGCACATCGCAGGACTGCCGGTGGCATTGAGCGTGAACTGCTGGGCCGAGCGCAAGGCCGTCATCGAGGTCATTGGAGGCGAGGTATGGTAAGACTCCATCTTCCATATGATGAAGGGGACCTGGACAGGCTGGAGGTGGGCGAAGAGGTTCTCATCGACGGGGTGCTGCATGTGGGGCGTGACCAGGTCCACCGCAGACTGTGCGACATGATCGCCCGTGGCGAGGAGCCACCATTCGACTTCACGGGCCATGGAATCTACTACATGGGTCCGAGTCCTGCTCCCCAGGGCCATGTGATCGGAGCCGCCGGTCCCACGACATCGGCGCGCATGGATCCATACAGCCCGACGCTGGTCGCGCATGGGCTACGCCTGATGGTCGGCAAGGGACCGCGCAGCCGGGAAGTCGTCGATGCCTGCCGGATCCATCATGGAGCGTACCTGTATGCATACGGAGGCTGTGGGGCGCTGTACAGCAGCCTCATAAGATCCGTCAGGACCGTCGCCTTCCCCGAGCTTGGCCCGGAGGCGCTTCTGGAGCTGCATGTCGTCGACTTCCCTGCAATCTGCATGATCGATTCCCGAGGAAGGGTTTACGGAAGCAAATAGAGGCGTTGCACGGCAATCCGGCTCACTGCTCGTTTTTGGGCGGCTTGCCTTCGATTGTCTTGAGAATCAATGCCGGCCGGATGGAGGACATTTGTCTTTTCGAAGGTCTGGTCGAATGCCATGGGGCTATCTTTCTCTGCCGGGGCAGGTCAGGTGCATCAGATCCTCGATCATCTCGTGGAGGAAGTGCGCCTCGCTGGTGTCAGATGCACGGTAGAACACCTCCTTGCCGCTGCGGCGCGAGACGACCAGACCGGCCTGGCGCAGCTGCTTCAGATGATGTGATACCGCGGGACTGCTCATCTGCATCATCGCCGAGATGTCCAGCACACATTCCTCCCTGTGGCACAGCAGCCAGAAGATGCGGATGCGCACCGCATCGCACATCTGCTTTAGTATTGTGGAGACGATCTCGAAGTCGTCCGGAGATGGTATGTCGATCGGTTCTTGACCATGGTCGTGTGGCAGGTGGATGTCGTTCATCGGAAACCTCCAGTCGGTGTTCGCAAGGATTCTATCATGAAACCGCGAAGAAAGTGTTGACAGACGGATGGACTGGGTATATTATCAAATCATCAATTAAACATATATTTAATCGATTGGAGGTTTATCATGAAGAAGAGCTATCAGATAGAGGTCGACTGCGCCGCATGCGCCCAGAAGATGGAGGAGGCGACGAAGAGGACCGAAGGGGTGAAGGACTGCGTTGTCAACTTCATGACGCAGAAGATGAACGTCGAGTTCGCGGATGGTGCGGACAGGAATGCCGTCATGAAGAACGTGCTTGCCGCCTGCCGCCGCGTCGAACGCGACTGCGAGATATACATCTGAGGCGACGCGATGAACAGAAAGCAGAAGGTGATGCTTGCACGCATCCTTGCATCGGCGGTGCTCCTGGTGGCACTGGCCTTTATCCCCGTGACGGGGATGGCCAGACTGCTGTGCTATCTTGCCGTGTATCTCGTCATAGGATACGACATACTCTCCAAGGCCTTCTATGGAATCGTCCATGGCCAGGTCTTCGACGAGTGCTTTCTCATGGCGGTTGCGACTGTCGGCGCCTTCGCACTCGCGATATACGACAGGAGCGGGGACTACAACGAGGCGATTGCGGTCATGCTCTTCTACCAGGTCGGAGAGCTGTTCCAGAGCTATGCCGTGGGAAGGAGCAGGCGCAACATAACCCAGCTGATGGACATACGTCCAGACTATGCGAACATAGAGGTCGACGGCACGCTCGAGCGTGTCGATCCATCCGATGTCGAGGTGGGAAGCGTCATTGTCGTCCAGCCGGGAGAGAAGGTGCCTGTCGACGGCGTCGTCATAGAGGGGTCGTCGTCGCTCGACACCAGCGCCCTTACAGGTGAGAGCCTGCCTCGCGAGGTGGGACAGGGTGACGAGCTGATAAGCGGATGCATCAACATCAGCGGAGTGCTGCGCGTCAGGACCACGAAGGAGTTCGGCGAGTCGACCGTGTCGAAGATACTGGACCTGGTGGAGAACGCAAGCTCGAGGAAGTCGAAATCGGAGGACTTCATCTCGAAGTTCGCACGAATCTACACACCGGCGGTATGCATAGGTGCCCTGCTGCTGGCCGTCCTGCCGCCTGTCGCATCGCTTGTGATGGGAGGCGAGGCCGCCTGGCATGTCTGGCTCTACAGGGCGCTCACGTTCCTGGTCATCAGCTGCCCCTGTGCATTGGTCATATCCATACCGCTTTCGTTCTTCGCCGGTATCGGTGGCGCCAGCAAGGCCGGGGTCCTGGTCAAGGGGTCGAACTACCTCGAGACGCTCTCGAAGACGAGAACCGTCGTCTTCGACAAGACCGGAACGCTGACGCGCGGGGTCTTCGAGGTCAACGGAATCCATCACAACACGCTGGAGGACGAAAGGATACTGGAGCTTGCCGCCCATGCCGAGGTGGCATCCTCCCACCCGATAGCCAGGAGCATCGAGCGTGCCTATGGCGGCGTCGTGGACCGCAGCAGGGTGGAGGACATCCATGAGATCGGTGGAAACGGCGTCGTCGCCCGGGTCGACGGTCATCAGGTGGCCTGCGGAAACGACAAGCTCATGCACACTCTGGGCGTTGAGCCTGTCATGTGCCACAGCATCGGAACAATCATCCATGTGGCGATCGACGGGGAGTATGCCGGACACATTGTGATATCGGATGTCGTCAAGCCGAATTCGGCCTTGGCCGTGAAGGAGCTGAGAAGGGCCGGTGTGGACAGCATCGTCATGCTCACGGGCGATGCCGACAGGGTCGCCCGCTCGGTCGCCGAATCGCTTGGAATCGACGCCGTCTACAGCGAACTGCTGCCTGCGGACAAGGTGGACAAGGTTGAGCAGCTTATTGCGCACAGGCGTCCCGGCCAGGCGCTGGCCTTCGTCGGCGACGGTATCAACGACGCCCCTGTCCTGTCCAGGGCGGACATCGGAATCGCCATGGGTGCCATGGGAAGCGATGCGGCCATCGAGGCTGCGGATGTGGTGCTGATGGACGACGACCCGCTGAAGATCGCCAAGGCCATCAGGATATCCCGCAAGTGCCTGGGCATCGTCTACCAGAACATCTTCTTCGCCATCGGCGTGAAGCTTGTCTGCCTCCTGCTTGGCGCGCTTGGAATCGCGAACATGTGGCTTGCCATCTTCGCCGACGTGGGCGTCATGGTGATTGCGGTGGTCAATGCCATAAGGGCGTTGTTCGTCGAGAAGCTGTGATTCTGGAATTGTTCGGCCTCCGCTTGTGTGGAGGCCGTCCCATCAGTGGATGTCCTTCGAATACATGACCATGTCGACCAGCCGTCTGCCGTCCTCGACGACGGGATGGTCGTACTGCAGGAAGAAGCCCTTCCTGATACCGCATCGCCTGAAGCCGTTTTTCTCATAGAAGCGTCTTGCAGGGGATGCATCCCCGGTCCCGACGATGAGACGGGTGCATCGGCCGGAAAGCTCATGGATGATGCATGAGAGCATATTCGAGCCATGGCCACGTCCCCTGAGGCATGAAGGCACCGCGATGTTCATGAGCTCTGCCTCTTGTCCACGCATGACGACTATGGCGATGCATACTGTCACACCGTCCTCCGTCAGGGCGTACATCGTTCCACTGTCCAGATAGCGGCCAAGCATCGCCTCGTCCTCGTCCGCCTCGAGAAGGAGGGAGAGGTATCCGCTCCTGTCTCCGGTGATCTTCATGAACATGTGGAACTCTCCTTCCTGTGGAATTATAATCTAGTCCCGCAGGGCATGAGTACCGCATGCTTTCATCTTACTTTAATGAAGGCGTGCGACATTGCCCATGGAGGACATGATGAGGATTCTTGTCGCAGAGGACGAAGTCGAACTCAACAGGCTGATATGCCGCCGTCTGGAAGACGAATCATGGACCGTCGACGGCGTACATGACGGCCAGAGCGCCCTGGATTATCTGGAGACGGGCGAGTACGACGTGGCCGTCCTGGACATCATGATGCCCAGGCTGGACGGGCTTACCGTGCTCAGACGCTTTCGCGAAGGCGGTGGGAATACACCGGTGCTGTTCCTCACGGCCCGCGACGCCGTGGAGGACCGGGTGACGGGCCTTGACAGCGGAGCCGACGACTATCTCGTCAAGCCGTTCTCGTTCCAGGAGCTGCTTGCCCGCATAAGGGTCCTCATACGAAGAAGCGGACAGTCGGATTCCAACCAGCTGCGTGTGGACGACCTGGTGCTGGACCTGTCCAGCCACAGGGTCTGGCGCGCGGGCGTGGAGATAGAGCTCAGCGCAAAGGAGTATTCGATTCTCGAGTACATGATGCTCAACGAGGGGCGCATCCTCCAGCGCGAGAGCTTCCGAAGCCATGTCTGGTCCTGGGACTACGACGGGGAGTCCAACGTCGTGGACGTGTACATAAGATTTCTCAGACGCAAGATAGACGAGGGACATGAGCGCAGGCTGATCCACACCGTTCGTGGGGCAGGCTACATGATCAGAGGTGGCGAATGACGATAAAGAAGCGCATAGTCGTATGGTATACGCTGTGGATGGGTCTGCTGGCCATATTGCTGATGGCCGCCGTCGTGTCGGCAAGCGACATCCTGGTGCGCCGCGAGGCGATGGAGGACCTGGCGGAGGAGGTCGGCGATGCGATGGAGGACGCCTGGATGTATGACGGGCGCCTCGTCATCGACGACATCGACTTCTACGAGGACGGGATATACATCCAGATATTCGACCATAATGGAAATCTCCTGGCCGGGATGGATGACGACGACTTTCCGGCCCTGACGTACGACCTGGGCACCGTCACGGATGACGGCAGATGGCTCGTACTCGTGAACGAGAACAGGGACGGTCTGATTGTCAGAGGGCTCATGAGGACATATGGCATGGGCTCGTACATAGGATCCGTCCAGATCCTGTCCCTCATACTCCTGCCCGTCGTCATAGCGCTTGCGGCCCTGGGCGGCTACTTCATCGTACGCCGCTCTTTCCTTCCGGCCGACAGGGCGATCGAGGCCGCAGACCGCATCATCGATTCCAACGACCTGTCACGCCGCATCGCTCTGGGCGAGGGCAACGACGAGATCCATCGCATGGCATCGGCGTTCGACTCCATGCTGGACCGTCTGGAGGAGGCCTTCCAGAAGGAGAAGCAGTTCACCAGCGACGCCTCGCATGAGCTCAGGACGCCGTTGTCCGTCATAAAGGCCGAGTGCGAATACGCGCTCTCTCACAGCGACGACAGGGGCAGGATGGAGGAGGCGCTCAGGCAGATAGACCGTCAGGGCGACAGGATGATGGCGCTTGTGGGCGCCCTGCTTGCGATAGCACGTGCCGACCGCGGCACTCTCGCTCCGAAATACGAGAGCTTCGACCTGGTGGAGCTGGTCAGGGTCGTCTCCTCCAGCCTCGAGGACAAGGCGGGGGAGAAGAGCATCACCATCTCTTCCAAGATGCCTGACAGCCTGGTCGTCACGAGCGACCAGGGCATGATCACGAGGGTGCTGGTGAACTACATGTCGAATGCGATCCAGTACACGGACGAAGGAGGCTGGGTGCTTGTCAGGCTCCGTGACAGAGGCGACATGGTGGAGATCGCGGTCGAGGACAACGGAATCGGGATTTCGGAGTACAACCAGGCCAGGATCTGGGACAGGTTCTACCAGGTGGACCCCTCGCGCAGCGCCTCGTCATCGGGTGCGGGCCTCGGCCTTGCGATGGTCAAGGGCATGGCCGACGCCCTGTCGGGGAGCGTCTCTGTGGAGAGCGCACCGGGACAGGGGAGCGTGTTCACGTTCACTTTCCCGAAGAATCCACGGAAGGATGCCGAGTGATTACCGACATTCTTCCGTGAATATCGGCTTTCTTCCTTTCTCCTGTTTCCTCTGCTCATATGTGCGGATCTTGTCAGGGATGGACAGAAGCATGGCGAAAGCCTTTGGCACAGAGGCCCGGGCCCATTGCCATGTGTCCGTATCCATGTTTCTGAAGAATGCGGACAATGCGACGACAACAGTTGAAATGGTGGCCTGAATCGTCGAGAATCCATTGTCAGGAACACTCATGTCGATTCTATATATAACAGGCCTGGACTTCACACGTTCGATCCGGCTCTTCGACCATCTGCAGAACGGGGGCCGCGCTCTTCTCGAGACGACCACGCGCCGTCTGATGAAGATTCTGCGCTTCCCGTTCGTCCTCATCGTCACATGCGACAGGGCGGAAGTCCTGGGCATGGGAAGGGCTTCCTGCGAGGTGCTGGAGCGTGCACTGTCCGTCAGTCCGATAGCGGCGGCGAAGTGCAGGTACTCCCTGGAGGGGGAGGAAGCCGAGAGACATGTCATGCTGCTTGCCACCGGCACGATATCCCCTCTGTTCGGAGAGGATACTGTCCAGGGGCAGATCGCCATGGCATGCGACGTCGCCCGACTGTCTGGAAGCTCATGTCCGGCTCTCAACAAACTGTGCAACATGGCCGTGGCCTTCTCCAAGAGGATGCACTCGACACACCGCATACGGGTGTTCGACCACAGCATCGCAGCCGAGGTCGCCAGGCGCGTGAAGGGCATGCACAACATACTGGTCACAGGCTCGGGAGAAGGTGCAAGAATCGTGGCCGGAGCGTTGCTCGAGGACGGACATGAGGTGCATATGGCACTCAGGGACGAGACCAAGACCTTCCTCATACCGGTCGGTGCACGTGCCGTGTCGTACGATGACAGGATGAGGGAGGCGAAATGGGCCGATGCCGTGGTATCCGCATCGTCCGGACTGTATCATACGTTCAGCGTGCAGGAGTGCCTCGAGATAGCCCCCAGACCGATGTTCGACCTCGCCTCTCCCGACGACCTGCCCGACGCCGAAAACGTGACACATCTTGACGGCATGCACATAGCGCAGCCAGAAAAGGATGCGGTGATCCGTCTCGTCGGCGACGAGGCCGACAGGGAGATGGCCGCCTACAGGGCCTGGAGGGAGAAGGCCGAGGGGCATGTGGAGCTCGAGGACAGGGCGGAGGAGGTCGCCCTCGAGGCCATGAGACGGCTGTCGGGGTGTGTCCATGGCCTTGGCCTGGACGATGAGGGCGAGCGCAGAGTGAGGCAGACGATCCTGGACAGCGTCAAGAAGGCATACGTCACGAAGGAGTATGCCTGGCGTAAAGGCGCACGGGGATGTTGAATTCGTGTTTTTCTCCGTTTAACCAATGGACATGAGGTCCTGTCGGTGGGAGAATCTGGAGAAAGATGGAAAAAGTTTCCTTCTTTCATTCTCTTTTAATTTTCGCCCTGTAATGTAGGGCCATCGAGAAGAAAAAGGAAAAGTGAAAGGAGATGATCGATATGAAGAACAAGAGAATATCCCTGGTTGTCGTGATGCTGGTGCTCGCTTCGGCGGTGCTCTTCGCCGCAGACGGCTACATCAGCCGTGAGAAGGCAATGGAGATCGCGCTTGCGGATGCAGGCGTGGAGAAAGGGCAGGCGAGCTTCGTGCGCTCACACCTGGACCGCGACGACGGACGCATGATCTACGATGTCGAGTTCTATGTCGCCGACATGGAGTACGACTACGAGATCGACGCCGTCGACGGCGAGATCCTCGCCCAGGACCGCGATGCGGAGTACTGGGGCGAATGGGGAAGGAACGAGGTGTCCATAAGCGAGGAGGAGGCGACCCGCATCGCACTTGACGATGCCAAGGTGACCGACACGCTCTATGTCAGGACCAATCTGGACCGTGACGACGGACGCTTCGTCTACGAGATCGAGTTCGGCACCCAGGACAGGGAGTATGAGTACAAGATCGATGCCGCCAGCGGCAGGATCCGCGAGACGGACATCGAGCGCGTGAAGAGGACGTCCGTTTCAGACGCCAAGGTCTCGATCGAGGAGGCTGCGGCGATGGTCATGGAGCGCATAGGGGATGGAATCGGACGCGACGACATCAGGATCCGCCAGGACCTTGACGACGGGAGGATCGTCTACGAGGGCGATGCCTGGTATGGAAAGTACGAATACGAGTTCGAAATCGATGCCGCGACCGGACGCTTCCGCGACTGGGAGAGGGAGAGGATCGACTGGTAGTCACAATCCATGAAGCAGGGGAAGGCGGGGCGACCCGCCTTCTTCGCATCATATGGCATGATGTGCATGTTTTTTTGTAAACCCTAATTTTCAATGAGGTTTACATAGCCTCTGTCCACATGCTATCCTCCACACCATGGATGCGCTTCGTGTAGAGGACGTCTCCCTGTCGATCAGGGAAAGTGGAATACTTGACGGTGTCTCGTTCTCCCTGGAAAAGGGATCGTTCAGTGCCATGTGCGGTCATAACGGCGCCGGCAAGAGCCAGCTGCTGAGGATCATCAAGGGGCTTGCCAGGCCTTCCTCCGGTCGCATTCTTCTGGATGGACGCGAATGCAGTGCGAAGGAGAGGATGCGTAGGGTCGGGCTCGTCTTCCAGGACGCCCAGATGCAGATGGTGGCGCAGAGCGTGGAGAAGGACATAGCCTTCGGCCCCGAGAACCTGGGGCTGGACAGGGACGAGGTGTCCAGACGTGTCGGGATGGCGCTGGCCCTGATGGGGCTCGAGGCTCATGCGAAGCGGCGTCCGCAGACCCTTTCAGGCGGCGAGCTGAGGAAGACGGCCATCGCCGGCGTCCTTGCCATGGAGCCGGACGTCATCCTTATGGACGAACCCTTCGCGAACCTCGACTACCCGTCGACGCTGACGGTCATCAGGTCCCTGCTGGAGCTGCATGAGAAGGGCTTCACCATACTCGTGGTATCGCATGAGGCGGAGAAGTTCCTCAGCCATACCGACCGCCTGATCGTGATGTCACATGGCCGGGTGGTCGTGGACGGAAGGGCATGCGACGAATACCACAGGCTTGTCGAGAACGACATCTACATCCCGCCTGCGGCATCATTCGAGGATCTGACGTGGCTGGCATGACGATATTCCACTACCGGCCTGCCGATACTCTTCTAAGCCGGATGAACCCCAATGCGAAGCTTGTCGCACTGCTCGTGTACTGCGCTGTAGTATCGAGTGCCGACGCTCCTCTTGAGCTTGTCATGTCGGCACTGCCGGCGCTTCTTGCCTGGCTCGTCCATCTTCCCTTGCGTGCGTATCTCAGGCAGAGCGTCTTCTTCATCCTCATGGCGCTGTGCCTTGCCCTGTCCTCGTGGGTAGAGGAAGGTGGCATGATCGAGATGGCCGCGTCCGGTGCCGGCTTCCTTTCGATGGTGCTCTCGTCGATGCTTCTTGCCGACTCGACGATGCCTGACGACCTGGCGCGATCCCTGGCAGGAGCCTTGTCGCATGTGATGGGCAAGGCCGCCTATGGAGTAGCGTCACTCGTCGAGGTCACGCTGGCCATGATCCCCGCGATCGTCGACAGCGCAGGAGGACTGTACGAGGCGAGGAGGGCAAGAGGCGCTTCGTTCATCAGACATCCCCTGTCATCCATGTCGTCCTATGCCGCGGGTGTGCTGGGCGACCTTCTGGACAAGGCCGGATCCTATGCGGATGCGCTCTATTCGCGCGGTTATGACAACGCCGCAGTGCGCCATCGCCCGCGCTATCGTACATCTGATGTGCTCGTCATCGCATTCTCCCTGCTTGCGGGAATCATGTTCTTCATGTTCCCTGTGGTCGCCGATTGACCTGAAAGGGAGTTTATTTGTAAACTCTGATTTAATCAGAGGTTTACAATAATGGACAGATCCAGAATCATGAGAACGGTCGTCACCGCGCTCTTCACGGCGCTTGTGGCCGCGGGCGCCTTCATCAGGATACCGATGGTGCCGGTTCCGATGACGCTCCAGACCTTCTTCGCACTGGTCGCCGCAGCCTGTCTGCCGCCTATGATGGCCACAGTGAGCATGCTCGTCTATCTCTTTCTCGGTACCGTCGGTCTGCCGATATTCACGTCTGGAGGAGGGCTTGCAGCCCTGCTAGGTCCTACCGGAGGCTACCTGATCGGCCTCGTACCGGCCGTCCTTGCCGGTTCGCTCGTCATGAAGACGTCGTCGTTGATCGGGACCAGAGGTGCGGCGATTCTGTCCGTCGTCGTCACGAACGTGCTTGTATATCTGGTCGGGCTGCCATGGCTTTCGGCAAGTCTTGGTCTGTCGTTCACCGCGACCATTGCGGCAGGACTGCTGCCGTATATCGCAGGGGATGTCGTCAAGTCTGTCGTGACCGTCACTGTCGCCCCGTCCGTGAGGGCCCGTGTGGTGGATCTTGTCTCGAGGGATGATGAGCGGGAGACCTGTTGAGAAATACGGGCGGAAACGATAGAATGCCGGCAGATCGGACAAGGACGTCCTTCCCATTGCGGGATGGACGTCCTTGTCTTTTTTCCGGGAGGAGAGCATGGAAAGAAAGTACGTATTCGTCACAGGCGGTGTCGTGTCGGGACTGGGCAAGGGCGTGTGCGCCGCAAGTCTGGGCCTTCTGCTGAAGCAGAGGGGGCTCAAGGTCGCGGCGCAGAAGCTCGACCCATATCTCAATGTGGACCCGGGGACCATGAGTCCCTACCAGCATGGCGAGGTGTTCGTGACGGAGGACGGTGCCGAGACGGATCTGGACCTGGGGCATTACGAGAGGTTCATCGACGAGAATCTGAACAGGAAGTCGAACCTTACAAGCGGCAAGGTGTTCTGGAACATCCTCAACCGCGAGCGCAGCGGCGGCTACCTGGGGCGGACCGTTCAGATCATCCCTCATGTGACGGACGAGGTCAGGGATGCGGTGGTCTCGCTCGGCGAGATGACAGGTGCAGACGTGGTCATCACCGAGATCGGCGGCACTATCGGTGACATCGAAAGCCAGCCGTTCCTCGAGGCCGCAAGACAGCTGCGCTGCCAGGTCGGCTTCCAGAACACCATGTTCATCCATGTCGTGCTCGTTCCGTATCTCGCCTGCAGCGGAGAGTACAAGACCAAGCCCAGCCAGCACTCGGTGCATGAGCTGCAGGGCATGGGGATAATGCCGGACTGCATAATCGCGCGTTCGGACAGCCCTCTGGACGAGGAGATCCTTGCCAAGATGGCAATGTTCTGCAATGTCGACAGACGTGCCGTGATCGGCAACGAGAACATCAGCCCGATCTATGCCATACCTCTGCTTCTGCATGAGAGGGGATTCGACGATCTTGTCGTATCGCGACTTTCGCTGGAGTGCGGAGATTGCGATCTGGAGGCATGGCGGACCGCCGTGGGCCGCATGACGGGGAGCAAGAGCCGCAAGGTCCGCATCGCGCTGTGCGGGAAGTATGTGAAGCTGCATGATGCCTACCTCTCGATAAACGAGGCCCTTCTGCATGCCGCCTGCTGGAACGATGCCGATCTGGAGCTTCTTTACGTCGATGCCCAGGAGGTCGAGAAGTACGGTCCGGAGAAGCTGCTGGAGGATGTCGATGGCATACTCGTGCCCGGAGGCTTCGGCTCCAGGGGGATCGAGGGGATGGTCCAGTGCGCCCGCTTCGCCCGTCAGAACGACATACCATACCTCGGAATCTGCCTCGGGATGCAGGTGGCCGTGATCGAGGCCGCACGCTCTCTTGCCCATCTTGAGGCTGCCAACTCACGCGAGTTCGACCCGGATGGAGACGAATGCGTCATCGATCTGATGGACGAACAGCGTAATGTCGTGTCGAAGGGTGGAACGATGCGTCTTGGCGCATACGAGTGCAGAATACTGCCGGGCAGTCTTCTGCATGAGTTGTATGCGGCCGATCTGGTGCAGGAGAGGCACAGGCATCGCTACGAGGTGTCCCCGGTCTTCAGGGACAGGATTGAGGACAGCGGAATCGTCTTCAGCGGCACCAGTGTGGACGGCAGGCTCGTCGAGGCCATGGAGAACCCATCATGCCGCTTCTTCGTCGCCGTCCAGTTCCATCCCGAATTCAAGAGCCGCCCGAACAGGGTCCATCCTCTGTTCGACGGCTTCGTGCGAGCTGCCTTGGCTTGAGCAGGTCGGATGTGTGCATGGCGGGTTCGTCGAGCACACATCCGCACCCTCTCTCACTGCCCGCTCCTGTCGTAGTTCGAAAGCACCCTGGCCGAAGGATCGTCGACATCGCATCCCGGCCAGGCAGGGTTCGGCATCCAGAAGCCGGGTATCATCCGGTACTGTCCGGGATAGAAGCTCTCGAAGATCTCCCTGTACAGGAGGGACTCTGGTGTGAACGGGCGTCCCTTTTCCGGGTAGCGTGCGTATTCCTTCTCGAGGTCACGCCCTTCAAGACACCGCTGTGCATATGCCTTGAGGTCGTCGACCATGCTGTGGCCCACCGCGTCGCTGAAGGCCGCCTTCTGTCTCCAGAGGATGTCGTCGGGAAGCCATTCTCCATCCTCGAAGGCCTTGCGCAGAAGATATTTTCCATGGCCAGAGCGGTTCATCTTCATCTCAGGGTCGATCGACAGCACGTACGAGGCGAAGTCGAGGTCTCCGAATGGCACTCTCGCCTCGAGACTGTTGTCGGCGATGCAGCGGTCCGCCCTCAGGACGTCGTATGCGTACAGCTCCCTTACACGCTTGATGCTCTCCTGCTGGAACGCCTCCGCATCCGGGGCATAGTCCGTGTACTTGTAGCCGAAAAGCTCGTCGGACACCTCGCCGGTAAGCAGCACCCTGACATCCGTGTGCTCATGGATGTATCTGCACAGCAGGAACATCCCGATGCTTGCCCTTATGGTGGTGATGTCGTAGGTGGCAAGGCTCTTCACCACTTCGGGCAGGACGTCAATGACGTCCTGCTCCGTCATCGTCACATTCGTGTGCTTCGCACCGAGGAATGCCGCTGTACGCTCGGCGTATCTGCTGTCGATGGGGTCCTTGTCCATGCCGATCGAGAACGTGCGTATCGGACGGCCGAGGATTCTGGTTGCGATCGAGCACACGAGCGAGCTGTCCAGA
The DNA here is from genome assembly GCA_944388965.1 of uncultured Spirochaetales bacterium. GTDB lineage: Bacteria > Spirochaetota > Spirochaetia > Sphaerochaetales > Sphaerochaetaceae > Bullifex. The sequence continues at coordinate 299,426 of CALXKL010000001.1, forward strand.
CCGCCGGAGAGGAGGAACGCCACCGGAGTATCGCTGTCAAGCCGCTTCTCGACGGCCCTGACGAGCTTCTTTCTTATGTTTCCGGTCACCTCGTCGAGGCTTGCATATGAATACCTGCCGACCGCCGTGATGTCCCGGTAGCAGATGAACTCTCCACCCTTGTAGTAATGTCCTGGCGGGAAGGGGTGCACCTGTCTGCATAGACCGGTCAGGAGACAGGCCTCGCTTGCGAATGCGATCATCCCGTCATCGTCGTAGCCGTAGAAGAGCGGACGGATCCCGATGGGGTCGCGGGCTGCGATGAACCCGTTCTCTCCGTCATGGATCACGGTCGCATACTCCGCGTCCAGCATTGCGAACATGTCCACACCATGCTTTTCGTACAGGTGGAGCACCAGCTCGCAGTCGGACTCGGAACGGAACACATGCCCTTCCGCCTCCAGCCGCCTGCGCATGTCCCTGAAACCGTAGATCTCGCCGTTCGTAACGCTGTACATGCCCTTGTATTCGAAAGGCTGCATGCCTCTTTCGTCGACGCCCATGATGGACAGTCTCTGGAAGGCAAGTACCAGGCCCGGTTCCGGAGTAAGGATGCGTTCGCAGTCCGGACCTCTCCTACGTGTCCTTTCCAGGACGCCTCTGATTCCGTCGGGTCCGATTGAACCACCCCTGTAGGCAAGCACTGTACACATTTCACACCTCACACTGCAGCATAGAGCTGGCTGTACGATTTCGATTCATCCGCCTCTATGGCGATGAAACCTCCTTCAAGACATCTGTCGACTGGAATGGAGAAGACCGAGGCGAAGTCCTCGACCACAGGCCGGACGACCTGGTCCAGCTCCGATGCCGGCACACTGCGCATGACGAGCTTGTCGGACAGATTCCTCACAGTCCTCACCGTCCTGAGATAGATCGTTCCCGCGTACATGCCGCTTCCGCAGAAATGGCCTGTGATGTCCTCTCCCTCATGACCCAGCCCCAGGACGATGATGATGCCTCCTGCAAGATACTCGCCGAGGAACGATCCGGTCCTTCCACCGACCACGAGGACGCCTCTGTGCTCCCCGTATGCCTTCATGTGGACTCCAGCCCTGTATCCGACGTCGCCCAAGACATAGACCCGCCCACCACGCATGCCATAGGCAAGCGCATCTCCGGCCGATCCCCTTACGGCGAGCAGACCGGCGTTCATCGTGTCCGCCGCTGCATCCTGCACATTGCCATCGACATATATGCTGCCTCCGTCCAGGTAGGCGGCGATGGCGTTTCCCGGCGTGCCCTCCACATGGAGGATGCCATCCTTCATCGCGCATCCTATATGACGCTGTCCCAGACAGCCTGTCAGTGCAATCTCCTCTCCTGCATACCCCGATATCCCACCAGGGGTGCACTTGGCCATGTCCAATCTCCTCATCTCATTCTCCTGCATGCCCGATTCCCAGTATCTCGAGCTCCTTCGTGTTCAGTCCGACTCCTCTGAGCGCCAGCCGGTTGCCCCTCAGGGCCTCTATGCTGTCGATTCCCATTCCTCCCATGAACTCCCTGATCTCGCGTGTCCATGCATTGACCAGGTTCACAAGGCGCTGCGCCCCTTTTTCCGGATCCAGTCTTCCTGCGAGCTCCGCATCCTGTGTCGCAAGTCCCCATGCGCATCTTCCCGTATGGCATGAGGCGCAGATGTGGCAGCCGAGAGCGCACAGCGCCGCCGTGCCGATCGATACCGCATCCGCTCCCAGCGCAATCGCCTTGACGACGTCCGAGGAGTTCCTGATACCGCCTGATGCGATGACGGAGACCCGGTCCCTGATCCTCTCCTCCCTGAGTCTCTGGTCGACGACGGCGATGGCCAGCTCGATGGGGATGCCCACATTGTCCCGGATGCGTCTGGGAGCCGCCCCCGTTCCGCCACGGTAGCCGTCGATCGAGATGATGTCTGCACCGCTTCTGGCGATGCCGGAGGCGATCGGGGCTATGTTGTGCACGGCCGCGACCTTCACGATCACCGGTTTCGCATGGTGTGTCGCCTCCTTTATCGACATCACCAGCTGGGCGAGGTCCTCTATCGAGTAGATGTCATGGTGCGGGGCCGAGCTTATGGCATCCAGCCCTGGCGGCACCATGCGCGTCTTGGAGACGTCGCCGACGATCTTCCTGCCGGTCAGATGTCCTCCGATTCCCGGCTTCGCGCCCTGGCCGATCTTTATCTCGATGGCGGCGGCCGTTTCCAGATAGGTCGCGTGGACGCCGAATCTGCCGGAGGCGACCTGGACTATGGTGTTCCTCCTGTAAGGATAGAGGCCTTCATGCAGGCCTCCCTCTCCTGTGTTCCAGCAGGTGCCGAGACTCTCGGCCGCTTTGGCAAGCGCCTTGTGGACGTTCAGACTCATCGCACCATAGCTCATCGCGGAGAACATGATCGGCACATCCAGCTCGAGATGAGGAGGCAGGTTGTCGACGATGTCTCCATCAGCGTCCCTCCGTATGCCTTCCGGCCTTCGACCGAGGTAGACGGCGGTCTCCATCGGTTCCCTCAGCGGATCGATCGACGGGTTCGTGACCTGGCTTGCATTCAGAAGCATTCTGTCGAAGTAGATCGGTACCCGGCTTCCCGGAGCACCCATCGAGGACAGGAGGACACCGCCGGTATCTGCCTGCAGGATGATCTCCCGTATGTCGTCCTCGCCGAAGAGGCCGTTGTGCCGGAACCTGTTCGCATCCTCTGTTATGTAGACGGTTCCTGTCGGACAGAAGGAGACGCAGCGTTGGCAGTCCGTGCACCTGTCATGGTGGAACGAGAGCTTTCTGTCCTTGTCTACCGTTATCGCCCCGAAGGAGCATTCCCTCGCGCATCTTAGACATGAGATGCATCCTTCGTACATTCCTATCCTGTAGCGTCTCATGCTCCAGCCTCCTCGTTGAGGCGGACGATCACCGCCTGACCACCCTGTGGTGCCCAGATCCTGTCCGGATCCTTCTCCACGACTCTTATCGCGGCCTCCTCGGAGCTGAAGTAGAACGTGTCACCTTTCTGTGCGGCGACGAGACCTCTCAGCTTGAGCCTGTCGTTGAGGGCCATCATCCCTCCGCGGAAGCCGACGAGTATCGAGAATGGACCGGTTATGAGAAAGGACGAGAACATCCTTCTCAGATACGATAGCCTCCTGCGTTCCTGCTCATCCTCCATGGCGGCGATCGTCGTCCAGAACGGAGATGCGACCACTTCGGCACATTCGGCGAGCGAAAGGCCCTGTCTTCTCGTCAGGTAGTCCAGCATGTACGTGATCACCTCGGTGTCCGTCAGAAGACTGCACGTGTAGCCGTACATCTCGACTGTCCTGCGGTTGGCATCGTATGAGGATATCTCGCCGTTGTGCACGACCGACAGGTCCAGGAGCGAGAACGGATGGGCGCCGGCCCACCATCCGGGCGTGTTCGTAGGATAGCGGCCATGAGCCGTCCACGAATAGCCTTCGTATTCCTCGATGCGATAGAAGTCGGCGACGTCCTCCGGATAGCCGACCGCCTTGAAGACCCCCATGTCCTTGCCGCAGGAGACGACATACGCTCCGTCTATCGAACCGTTTATGCCGATCATCGCTCTGGACGTGTATTCCTTCTCGTCCAGCTGGCTGTCCTGCAGCATGTGTGGAAGCGGGGTTATGAAGTAACGCCATATGAGGGGTGCGTCCGTGATGGCCGCCGTACGTCTGACCGGAATCTTCGACAGGTTGATTATGTCGAAACGGCACTCCAGGAACCTCTCGGTCTCCTCCCTTGCGCTCTGCGAGTCGTAGAATATGTGCAGGGCGAAATGGTCCTTGTACTGAGGATATATCCCATAGGCCGCGAATCCGCCGCCCAGGCCGTTGGACCTGTCGTGCATCACGGCTATGCTCCTTCTTATCGCCTCTCCGCTGATGCGCTTCCCGTCACGGCGGAATATCCCGCTGATCGCACAGCCGGAACTGATTCTGACCTCTCCTTCCTTTTTCATTCCGCACCCCCGGAAAATGAGAAAAGGACGCTCTGAGACCACTCTCAAAACGTCCTTGTTTCTGTCGCCATTTCTACGTCATAACGCTCATCCTTGTCAATCGGATGCATACTGCGTGAATGAAAATCCATACGGATGCATGAAACCTCTTGACTATTCCGCCGTGGTTTCCCTAATATTCGGCCAGAAACGGCAAAGGCGCTGCAGAGAGTGTATCTGTGGCGCTTTTTCCGTAGATGGAGGATTGAAATGGACTTGAATGACATCAGACAGCTGCTGGCGGAGTATGAGATCAAGTTCATCCGTCTGGCCTTCTGCGACATATTCGGCAGACAGAAGAACATCGCCATCATGGCCGACGAGTTCGAGCATGCACTGACGCGCGGGGTGTCGTTCGATGCCTCCGCGATAAGCGGCTTTCTCAATGTGGACGAGTCCGATCTGCTGCTCTTTCCCGATCTGGATACGTTCTCGGTTCTTCCGTGGAGACCTTCGGACAGGGCCGTGGCCAGATTCTACTGCTATATCAAGTATCCGGACGGAAGACCGTTCGAAGGTGATGGAAGGTATCTGCTTTCCCGGATCGAGAAACGCAGTGCCGATAGTGGATATTCGTTCCTCGTCGGACCGGAATGCGAGTTCTACCTGTTCCAGAGCGACGAGAACGGGCATCCGACTCGTCTGCCACTCGACGAGGCGGGCTATTTCGACATGGCTCCGCTCGACAGGGGGGAGAACATCAGACGCGAGATAAGCTTCGCCCTGGAGGACATGGGGCTCAAGCCGGAGCGTAGTCATCATGAGCATGGTCCCGGCCAGAACGAGATCGACTTCCGCTGTTCATCCCCGCTCAAGGCGGCCGACGACCTGATGACGTTCAAGACCGCCGTCAAGGCGATTGCGCAGCAGCATGGTCTGTTCGCATCCTTCCTGCCAAAGCCTCTGGAGAATGAGAGCGGCAGCGGACTGCACATCAATCTCTCCCTCTACGAAGATGGCGTCAACCTCTTCGAGAGCGCCGATGGGAAGGCGATGTCGTTCATGGGCGGGATACTCAGAAGGATAGGCGAGATCACGGCGTTCGCGAATCCATTGGCATCATCATACGAGCGTCTTGGCTGCTTCGAGGCTCCTTCGACGGTCTCCTGGAGTCATCACAACAGGTCGACGCTCGTCAGGATCCCCTATGCCCAGGGACATGACTGCCGCATGGAGGTCAGAAGCCCGGATCCGGCGGCAAATCCCTATCTGCTGATATCCCTCCTGCTCTCGGCGGGCTTCGAGGGCATCGGGGATGGTCTGGAGGTCCAGCCGGAGTCGAGTGGGGACATGTTCGCATGCGCCTCATCTCGGAATCTTCCTTCAAGCCTGCGGGAGGCGGTGGAGAAGGCAAAGGCAAGCCTGTTCGTCCATCAGGTGGTCCCGCAGAGGATTCTGGACGAATATCTTGCCGACAGGTCGGCAGAGGCCGACGTATACGAAATGGATGCAAGCGGACGTGAGCGCCTGCTCTCGCGCTGCTTCGAACTGGTCTAGGGTGGTGTGATGGAAACCGTGCTCCTGGTTGCCGAGCGTACGAAATGCGATGAGCTGGAGAGGCTGATCGGTCCTTCGGGCCATGCCTTCATCCGTGCACAGAGCGCACGCGATGCGAGGATGAGGATCCTCGATCTGCAGCTGTCGCTTGTCGTCGTCGACGCACTGTTCGCCGGCTCTGCGGCCAAGGATACGGCCATCTTCGCCGCCGAGCAGGGCATAGACACGCTCGTGGTCGCGCCTGAGAGCATTCTGGGTCATGTAGCCGACATCATGCGTAGGCATGGCGTACATGTCGCATGTGCGGACAGGTCATGCATCTATGCCGTGCTCAACTCGATAGAGGTCGCAAGGGGGAATGTCTCGAGGCTTGAGGAGAAGAACAGGAAGCTTCTTTCCAGGCTGGGTAACGAAAAACTGCTGTGCGAGGCCAAATGTTTTCTGGCAGCCAGAAGAGGGATGAGCGAGGCGCAGGCCCATGAGTATATCGAGAAGCGGGCCATGGATCGTCGAATAGGCCTGACGGATGCCGCAAGGGGCGTCGTCAGAGAACTTTCATAAGGGGGAGTGTCATGAACGTACCTGAAATGTTCGGTTCAATGGTTTTCAATGACAATGTAATGAGAGAAATGCTACCGAAAAAGGTATATCAATCATTACAGGAGACCATGGTTGAGGGAAAGGCCCTGGATGCCGATGTCGCGGATATCGTGGCCTCGGCGATGAAGGAATGGGCGGTAGGCAAGGGGGCGACCCATTTCACGCACTGGTTCCAGCCGATGACCGGGATTACGGCGGAGAAGCATGACAGCTTCCTGACAGTCGACAAGAACGGATGCGTCATAATGGACTTCTCCGGAAAGGAGCTCATCAAAGGTGAGCCGGATGCCTCGAGCTTCCCTTCAGGGGGACTGAGGGCGACGTTCGAGGCCAGGGGATACACGGCCTGGGATCCGACCAGCTACGCCTTCATCAAGGACGACACGCTGTGCATCCCGACGGCCTTCTGCTCGTATACGGGGCAGATTCTGGACAAGAAGACGCCTTTGCTCAGAAGCATGGATGCGATAAGCGTGCAGGCCGTGAGGGCGCTTGCCCTCTTCGGACGGAGCGCCAGGCGGGTCATTGCGACGATCGGTTCCGAGCAGGAATACTTCCTCATAGACAGGAAGGACTATGCACAGAGGCTGGATCTCAGATTGACAGGCCGCACTCTTCTTGGTGCTCCCGCCGCCAAGGGGCAGGAGATGGAGGATCATTACTTCGGCTCGATAAGGCCGAGGGTGAAGGCCTTCATGGCGGATCTTGACGAGGAGCTGTGGAAGCTCGGCATAACCGCCAAGACCGAGCACAACGAGGTCGCGCCATGTCAGCATGAGATGGCACCCATCTACGACAATGCCAACCGTGCCACCGATGCCAACCAGCTCACGATGGAGGTGATGAGGAAGGTTGCAGAACGTCACGGTTTCGCCTGCCTGCTGCACGAAAAGCCGTTCGAGGGCATAAACGGCTCAGGCAAGCACAACAACTGGGCGCTCAGCACCGATGACGGCGAGAACCTCCTCGACCCGGGGCGCACGCCTGAGGCGAATGCGCAGTTCCTGCTGTTCCTCACAGCAGTGATCAAAGCTGTGGACGAGTACCAGGACCTGCTTAGGATAAGCGTCGCAAGTGCAGGCAACGACCATAGACTTGGTGCGAACGAAGCTCCTCCAGCCATCGTGTCCATCTTCGTCGGAGACGAGCTGGAGTCGGTGATCGACTCGATCGTCGAAGGCAGGCCGGCCGCTGGAGGACGTTCGTCGAACCATCTGGATATCGGCACGGGCGTCCTTCCGAAGCTCGCGCGTGACAACTCGGACAGGAACAGGACGAGTCCATTCGCGTTCACCGGAAACAAATTCGAGTTCCGCATGCCTGGCTCGTCCTTCAACATAGCATGCACGAACGTGATGCTGAACACGGCGGTGGCCGACGCCCTGAAGTCCTTCTGCGACGAGCTCGAGAGCGCACACGACTTCACCGCATGTCTTAACGCCCTGGTGAGAAGGGAGCTTTCAAGGCACAGGAGGATCATCTTCAACGGAAACGGATACAGCCATGACTGGGAGGTCGAAGCAGAGAGGAGAGGGCTGTCCAACTACAGGAGGACGCCGGAGGCGCTTGTCCATTACTGCGATTCGAAGAACGTCGAGCTCTTCGCAAGGCATGGGGTATACACGAGGCAGGAGATGGAGTCCCGGCTCGAGATATCCCTCGACGAGTACCGCAAGGCCATCCATATAGAGGCGATGACGATGATCGAGATGATCCGTCGGCAGATTCTTCCTGCATCCCTCCGCTTCTCCTCATCACTCGCATCATCCGTGCAGCTGAAGGATGGAATCGGGGTCGCTGCAAATGCGGACAAGGCTCTGTGCGCAAAGGCGAGCGCCCTGTGCGATGAGCTTCTGCTCAAGACCGATGAACTTGAGGAATGCATCGCTGGAGAGCCTCAGGATGCACAGGAGGCCGCATTCTACGCCGCAGACCGGGTCATACCCGCTATGGAGGCCGCCAGAGCGGCATCCGACAGGCTCGAGGCGATTGTGGACAGGTCATTCTGGCCGATCCCGACGTATTCCGAAATCCTCTTCTATTCCTGATGTGGAGGCTTCGGACTTGTTGACAATCGTGGAAGCCGGCTGTTCGATTCTGCCGGCTTCCACGAAAGCGCCTTCAGACAGTGAAGATCAGGTTGTTTGCCAATTCATGTCCTGATTCCCTCCACATCTTGAAGCCTGTCAGACTGATTTGCTAGTATCTCAAAGTCGTCAACAGATGACAGACGGTGGCCTCTTGCATCACGTGGGAGGCAAGCCTCCCGAAACCAGCGTGATAAGGGAGGTGGTGGAAATGATCAAAACAGCAATGGAGTTTGCGCTTCTGCTTCTGAGGATCTTAAGAGAGATTCTTGGCCTGTTTCAGGATAGAAAACACCCCCGCCGTCCCGACCAAAGGTAGCGAGGGTTAATCTCTTATGAACCGAGGCCGCCGTCCTGCTGGCGACTCTTTCTATGAACATAATACAATCCAACCGGAGAGACAGTCAATTGATCGCGTTGATCGTTGGATCTTTCTCCTTTTTTTGATTGCAAGAACAGTTGCAGGCGGTCTTGAAGACCTGGAAGCCTTCCCAGCGACAATCAAGGCATCTTTCTGCCGTGAAGGCGATCGGATGCCTTTCCATAGTCGTTTCTGGATCAGATGCAAGACAGTAAAACCGTAGCGTCTACTCCGCCATGATGTCCTCACCGTCCTGAATCACGTAGACCGCGTCGTCCAGTATGCTCTGGGGAACATCGATTCCTAGCTCCTGGGCCACATCCAGATTCACGTAGTATTCAAGATCCGTCAGGTACAGGGTTCCGATATCCTCGGGACTCTCACCCGAGATGATCCTCGACACCGCCTCTCCGGTCAGCAGACCGGACTTGTAGTAGTTGAAGCCGCAAGCTATGAACACGTCGGTGCCGAATGCGGATGTCGTGTCTGCGCTGAAGAGCGGCACTCCGGCCTCGAGGCAGACCTCGGAAAGCGATGCGATCGCCGAGATCACGGCGTTGTCGTTGGCGACGTAGACGGCATCGACCCTGTCGACTATGGACTGTGCAGCCTGACGAACCTCGGAGGAGTTCGAGACCGAGGAGGAGACGAAGCCGATTCCGTTCTCCTCGCAGATGGCCTTCATCCTCTCCATCGAGGCCAGCCCGTTGGCTTCTCCTGCAGTGTATACCATGCCTATCGTGCGGGCACCGGAAACCTCCTTGATGAGCTGGAAGTGCTCCTCGAACGGCACGGCGTCCGAGGTGCCGCACACGTTGGATAGCCCATCGAGACCGGCCGCTTCGACATCGGTGACGGTGGCGAACACGACGGGGATGTCATCGAAGACGTTCGCCAGAGCCTGGGCCGTTGGAGTCGCGATTCCGACCACGACGTCCATGCCCTCGTCCTTGAAGAGCTGTGCGATCGAAGAAGCGGTCGACACGTCGCCGTTGGCATTCTGGATGTCTACATCCGCCATGATGCCGTCTTCCTCTAGGGCGTCGACGATGCCCTGGGCGATGTCGTCGAGGGCAGGGTGGGCCATGAGCTGGGAGATCCCTATCCTGATCGTCTCCTTGTCAGTGGTCTCGCCTGCGGCCTGGGCGAGGAGTGTGGATGCGATGACGAGTGAGGTGGCGAGTATCGTGAGCAGCTTCTTCATAGTTGGTTTCTCCTGATAGTAACAAGATGTGGTTACTATAAGAAGAAACAATTGGTCATGTCAAGATACTGTTGAAAGAAACATTGGGAATCATCTTTCGAATCATTCATCATGACTGTTGGCCTCGTCACAGCTCGTCGAGATGGACCTTGAAGGAGATGGTACGTGCCGTTGGCATGGAGTCGAACAGTATGACATGGGCACAGAGCTCCTCGTCGACCTCAATGACAGTACCAGGGCCGAAGACCGGGTGCCGGACTCTCTGTCCTGGCATGTAGATGCCGCTTCGAAGCCTTGCGACCATCTTTCCGTTCTCGCTCTCGATATGCCTTTCGGCCCGGCGTATGAGTCCTTCATCCGGCTCATGTGTGAACTGGAGAAGCGATCTGTCTATCTCGAGAAGGAAGCGGGAAGGGTAGCGGATCGAGCCGTCGAAGCCGAAGCCGTCAGCCTCGCTGAGGTGAAGCGTCTTCTGTGCCCGGGTGATGGCCACGAAGGCAAGCCTGCGCTCCTCCTCCATCCCCTCCGGGGTGCGTACCTTTCGTGAGGGGAAGACGCCTTCGTTCATCGCGCACAGGAAGACATGCGGGAACTCGAGCCCCTTGGCCGCATGGACCGTCATGAGACGCACCTTGTCGCCTCTGTCCTCGGCATCCGCATTGGTCAACTACCGCTGCCCTGAAGGGCACCAGCTTGTAACTGCCCGGCAGTACTGACGGCATCAGGCCTCCTGCCTTTGATTCCTGCAGTTTCCTCATCAGACTTGCAGGTGGCGTTACATCGCGGGGTGGTTGACTGCACCCCATGACTGACAGAATATATCCATCAGCCAGTCTGTCTTATCCTTTCAAGTCCTCTCCTATAGATATTCATCGCCGCTATCCGGTCATCATTTCCCTTATAGCCGCACACAGGACAGGAATAAAGCCTCTCCCTTCTGTCTCTTGCCTTCTTATCCACATTCAGACAATGGGGACAGGTCTGTGATGTATGCCTCGCATCTACATATATCACCCTGCATCCAGCAAGAGAGGCTTTGTATTCCAGTTTCTGCTGCAAGTCATAATAAGGCCATGACACACTGACATAGCGGTCTTCCCTTTTTACCCTGCAGGTCGCATTCCTCACACCGGAGAGGTCTTCCAGTACAAAGACTGTCCCTCTTTCATTTTCGGCGACGAGTGTCTTTGCCAGCTTATGATTGACATCACTGACGTAGCGGTTCTCTCTTTTCCCGATTGCCTTGAGTCTTCTTCTGGATGATGGTGTGTTACGTTTCTGCAGAGATTGTCGCACTGCCTTGAACTTCGCTCTCTTCTGTTTTACTTCTGTTCCCTTATAGAACCTTGTCTTCTTTCCGTCATATGTAACTGCTATGTTGATTATCCCCCTATCAATTCCGACGACCTTTGTCTCATCCACAATGAAATCAGGACTGCCGAGTGTGACGGAAACATGGAAAAAGGCTTTGCCTTTCCTAAGGACAAGCTTTGCTCCCCCATACACTGCATCCTTATTGATATACTTCTCAAAACCCTTTGAAGAAAAAGGGACCCTTATTCGCTTTTCCAGTGTATTGAGAGAGACAATTCCTTTTTCAATATCAATCGACCAGTCTCTTCCTCTTACCTGATCACACTGCGGCAAAGAGAAGAAGACAGGCTTATCAAGCCTTATACGGGTTTCCTTTGTATATCTTGCCGCGACTGTCCTTGTCACAGAGATTGCCATCTGGGCTTTAAGAGCGAACCTGTCTCTTAAAACCGCATAGCTCTTTTTCTGAAGATTGACGGCATTGTACTCTTTTTCATAGAAAGCAATGGAGGAGACATGATTACAGGCATCCCTGTAAGCACAAGAGACAGCTTCAAGGAGTTTCAACTCCTCTGCACTCACGTTTAAAGAAAGCTTTGCCGTAATCACTGTTTCCATACTTAAGATTATATTATATAATGACTTATTTTACCAAAAAAACGAAAGAAAACTAAAAGATTCTTCTCTTTTCTTTCTTCTTCAGACATTGTTGAACCGCAATTCCTCTGCAGCCTTGGAAGACGGCAGCTTCCTTGCTTGTTTAATTGTGAAGAGGGCCACATGGGACAGGTAGTCCATCAAGGTCGTCTCCTCGCCGCAGGTGGTCTCGTAATCATGTACCGACTGCCTGAGCTCGGCCAGGTTGTCCAGCCTGTCCTGCGCTCCTTCCGTCCTGAGCATGCGCTCGTAGCCGCTTCGCTCCAGCACTTCGCCCAGCAGTTCGGAGACCTGACGGCCATCGTTTCGGTCGAAGGAATGCACGAGGTCGACGAATCCGGCTGCACCGGTACCCTTGAAGAGAGACTGTCCTAGATTCGCCTCAAGGGCCTCGAAGAGAGAGCATGAATGCGCTATGGCATACTCCTCCAGAGCCTCCATTCTACGCCGTCCGATGTTTCGCCGTGGCGTGTTGACGACGCGCCGGAAGGACATGTCGTCCCGGTATGCGACCATTCTCAGGTAGCATAGCGCATCCTTGACCTCCCTGCGGCTGAAGAAACGTATTCCGCTGTAGACCGCATATGGGATCTTCGCCTGGATCAGTACCATCTCGAGAGAGCGGGTGACATAATGTGCCCGATAGAGGACCGTGATGTCCCTGAGCGCGCACCCCTTCATGTGCATGTCCTTGATGCAGCCGCATATCCAGGCGGCCTCGTCCTCCTGGCTTGCCGCATAGTGGCAGACCACGGGTGCTCCGCTCGACAGTGTGGGGATGATGTCCTTCGCGATTCTGTCGACGTTGTGGGAGATGAGACTGTTCGCGACTGCGACGATCTGCGGCGTGGAGCGGTAGTTGTCCATCATCATGATGGTCCTCGTGCCGGGAAAGCCCTTGTCGAAGTCCATCAGGTACCTGCCGTCGGCGCCTCTCCAGGAGTAGATGGTCTGGTCACTGTCGCCGACGACGAACAGGTTGTGATGGTAGCCGCACAGCAGCTTCATCAGCTGGTACTGGATCCAGTCGATGTCCTGGAACTCGTCAACCATGACGTATTCCAGTCTCTTCTGCCATTTCAGGCAGATGTCGGGATTCCTCTGGAATATGTGCACAGTGAACTTCAGCAGGTCGTTGTAGTCCAGGGCGAAGCACTTCCTCTCCTGATAAAGGTAGCCGTAGAAGATGATGTCCTCAGTCTTCGTTGCACGGTCGTATCTGTTCCTGAGCTCCTCCAGCGACATTGAGATCATGTCATTGTAGTAGTCGGGTCTCCTGAAGAGTTTCATGACCTCGATCATATCGCGCGCCCTGGCGTAGGTCATGTCGTGCAGCGTCAGGCCGCGCTCCTCATAGACCGCCGCCAGCATGGAGTCGATGTCGTCGTTGTCCAGCACGAGGAAGCTCTTCGGGTACTGCACGGCGTTGGAGTCCTCCTGGAGGACCGTGACGCAGAAGCCGTGGAAGGTGTTGATGTACCCGGTGTCCTCGTCGCCGATCAGCTGGTGGATGCGCTCGCGCATCTCTCCTGCGGCCTTGTTGGTGAAGGTCACGCACATGATGCGTCCAGGGGCGATTCCGAGCTGCTGGACGAGGTACGCGAAACGGCGTGTCAGGGCGCGCGTCTTGCCGCTTCCGGCACCGGCCACGACACGCACGTGTCCCTCCGTCGTGGTGACGGCCTCGCGCTGTGCATCGTTCAGATCCGACAGGAGATCAATCACTTCCTCTCGAAGCGGAAGGCGGCGTTTCCAAGGTAGCGCCTGATGGGCAGGTGCTGTGGACATGCCTTCTCGCACCTGCCGCACTGCAGACAGTCGGAGGCCTTTGTATTAGTGACCAGCGCATCATAGCCGGCCTTCCTGCCGCTGTTCATGAACGAGAAGATCTCCGGGATGGGCATGTCGATCGGACAGACCTCTGTGCAGTACCTGCATCCGGTGCATGCGATCGAGCCGTGGGCCAGCGTGATCCTCCTGACCTCCTCCAGGGCTTCGAGCGCCTTTTCATCCAGAGGCCCTGCATTCAGGAAGAGGTCGGTGTTCTCCTTCACCTGGGCAATGTCGCTCATTCCCGACAGGATGACCTTGACGTTGTCCAGACCCATCACGTAGCGCAGTGCGTACGATGCGTTCGAATCGCGAGGATCGAGAGTGTCCAGAACCCTGTCGGCCTCGGGGAGAAGCTGTGCAAGGGTGCCTCCCTTGACCGGCTCCATGACTATGACGGGCTTGCCGAACTCCACGCATGTCTCGTAGCAGAGCCTGGACTGCACGCTATCGCTCTCCCAGTCCAGGTAGTTGATCTGAAGCTGGACGAACTCTATGCAGCTCTCCTTCGAGAGTATCTCCCTGAGGACCTGTGCGCTGTCGTGGAACGACATGCCGACATGTCTGATGCGGCCCTGCCGCTTGAGCTCCGATACGACCTTGAACGCATTGCACGATGCGTACTTCCTGTATGATGCGCCATCCAGCGCGTGCATCAGATAGTAGTCGAAATACTCGACTCCGCAGCACTCCAGCTGTCTCTCGAAGAGGGGGAGTATGTCCTCCTCCTTCTCGAAGAAGCCGTTGGACAGCTTGTCTGCCAGCAGATAGCTCTCTCTCGGATGACGGCTGACAAGGCATGTCTTGAGCGTGCCTTCGCTCCTTTGGTCCAGATAGCCATGCGCCGTGTCGAAGTAGTTGAAGCCCCTCTCGATGAAGAGGTCGACCATCCTCTTCACCTGCTCCATGTCGATGTCCTTATTATCAGTGAGCGGGAACCTCATGCAGCCGAATCCCAGCCTGTTTTTGACTTTCTCGAAGACTCCATCCATATTTCCATCCTCCGGTAATGCAATTATAATACACGGAAAACCGGCTCGATGGGTATGTGGAGATGAGAAGATTCAAGGAGCGCAGATTCTGGTTCAACATGCTCTTCTCCTATCTCGTCATAGCCCGGCTGTGCTTCACGCTGTACATGACATACAGTCCGCAGCTTCCGTACTACGACGGAACCCCCGAGACGGGAGTCGTCGGCCAGGTGCCGCTCTCCGGTCCGCATGAGGGCTACTTCATCGGACGCAATCCGATTGGACTGATCTACGGTGTCAACGCCGACTCGGACAAGATCGAGCTGGCATGCAAGTTCCTCGACTACGCCATGAGCGAGCCCAACCAGGTCATGTACTGCTGGGGCATCGAGGGGCTGAGCTACGTCACCAACGAGGACGGAAGCAGGACCATGACCGAGCAGGCCGCGGACAACAACTGGCTGCAGAGCCTTGGAATCAACCCGGCGCAGGTCCTTCCCGCCCAGCAGTCGGTCGAGTCGACGGACGCACTCGTGCCGCAGTGGCATGCCGATGTCGACAAGATGGAGGCCCAGTACATCAAGGCTCCATGGCCGTTCATCTACGCCACCGAGGAGGAGTCCATGACCGCATCGATGTACCTGGTCGACATACAGACCTATGTCAACGAGATGGCCGTGTCCTTCGTCACGGGAACCACGTCGCTTGACGACTACGATTCGTACCTCGAGGCCCTCGACAGGATGAACCTGCCCGAGATGCTCGAGATCAGAACCGCTCAATACGAGCGCTACAAGGCAGCTCTTTGAGATAAAAGCATTATTTCCAACTCGTCGATGGCAGGAGGGGTGCTCTCCTGCCATCCTTATCAGGAGGAAGCATGTACTACACCTGTCTGGAAAGCTTCATGAAGATATACGTCTCGCAGGGCAGGAAGGACCGGATGGTCCTGGACGACGTCCCCTCGTTCCTGTCATGGCAGCGCAATGCGCGCTCCATCCTCTCATCCCTGCTGGGGCTTGAGCATCTTCGTCTTCCCTCGTCCTTGAATGCCCAGGTGGTGGACGAGAAGCGGAGGGAGGGTGTGCTGATACGCCGGATGACGATGAACGTCGAGGACGACGTCGTCATGCCCTTCTGTGTCCTGATTCCCGACGAGAGAGTCGATGACAAGCTCTTCATCTGTCCTCCAGGACATCTCGGGGGAGGAAAGGAATCGCTTATTGGCAACAGGGACAACCCCGAAGTCGCGAAGATGATAGACTTCTACGGCTACGACTTCGCATCCGCCCTGGCCCGTCGCGGCCATGTGGCGCTCGCACCAGACATAAGGGGTTTCGGCGAGAGGCGGGAGGCTGCGGAGCAGGGGGAGGACAGGATACTTTCCTCTTCATGCAGGGCCATTGCGCACATGGCCCTTCCGCTCGGTCTCAACCTCATGGGACTGCTTGTGTGGGACCTGATGCGCCTCGTCGACTATTGTGTCGGGGAGGGCTGGGTCGACATCCACATGATCGGCTTCTCCGGAGGGGGGATGCAGACGCTGTATGCCTGCGCCCTGGACGAGAGGATCCGCAGCGCCTTCATAAGCGGCTACTACTACGGCTTCCTTGATTCGCTTCTCGTGATGAACGCCAACTGCGACTGCAACTACGTACCGGGACTCTGGCTGCACTTCGAGGTCAGCGACCTTGCCGCGATGATCGCGCCTCGTCCTCTTGTCATACAGAGTGCGGAGAACGACCATCTTGCAGGGCCCAGGGGCCTTGGGAACGTACGCTGTTACGTGGAGGAGCTCAGGGGAGCCTATGCACTGATGGCGAAGGAGAGTAACCTTTGCCATGACGTCATCGAGGGCGGTCATCATTTCGGCCTGTCCTCGATGGTCGACGACTACCACAGGGTGGGACTGGAGGTCTGAATGCTTCATCTTACGGTCGGAAGGAACGGTGAGGACTACTACACGATACAGGAGGCGCTTGATGCGGTGCCTTATGAAGTCGAGGCCGAGATCGTCATCTCGCAGGGTGTCTACGAGGAGAAGCTCTTCTCTGACAAGAGGCGCTTGAGCATGCGCGGCGAGGGGGATGTGACGATACGCTGGAGCGACGGGGCGAAGACCATCATGCCGGACGGCATCAAGCGTGGGACGTTCCGTACGTACACGGCGTTCTTCAGCGGCGAGGAGCTGCATCTGGAGAACCTCAGAATAGAGAACAATGCAGGTCTGGGCAGGGATGTCGGCCAGGCGCTCGCACTGTATATGGATGTCGACAGGGCCTTTCTAGACGACGTCGACCTTTATGGCCACCAGGATACGCTGTTTCTCGCTCCGCTTCCCGAGAAGGAGCGTGAGAAGAGGGGCTTCTACGGTCCGCGCTGCTTCCTGCCACGCAAGCTGAACCGCGTGCTCTACAGGGGTGGAAGCATATGCGGCGGAGTGGATTTCATCTTCGGCGGCGCAGATGCGCTATTCGACGGTGTCAGGATCATATCCAACGAGCCAGGCTACGTGTCGGCGCCCAGCGGCGGATGTGACGGAATCGGCTTCGTGTTCCATCGCTGCTCGTTCGAGAACGACGGCCTTGAGGACGGCAGCGTCTATCTGATGCGTCCCTGGAGACCGGAGGGGAAGGGGGCGTTCCTGTCCTGCTCATACGGTTCTCACATCCATCCTGACGGTTTCATCCCATGGAACGGTCTGGAGGACGAGGCTTCGCTTGCCAGCTTCAGGACGGATGGGGATTCGTTCCCGCCCATCTATCATGTCGACGGGAAAGAATCTTTAGCTCTCTTGAACGATTTTTGCACCGCTATTGGAATTGCACGGCCACAGGGAATATAATATCCGGCCGTGAATGTCATCATATTCGGGGCGGGACGCAGAGGACTGCGGCTTGCCCGTCATCTGATCGAGGAGAAGAAATCCGTCACGTTCCTGGACAGCAGTCCCGCGCGCTGTGCGCTTGCACAGAGCAAGCTTGACTGCATGGCCGTGTGCGGATCCGCCACCGATATCGAGATGCTCGAGGAGTGCGGGTGCGCAAGTGCGGACATGGTCGTCGCCGTCACGGACAGCGATGAGGTCAATCTTGTCAGCTGCGGCATCGTCACCTCGCGCTTTCCCGAGGTGAAGACGATAGCCACGATCCGTGGCCTGACGTATCTGAGCGAGGAGTCGGGCCGTCCGTTCTCCCTGCTTGGCATCAACCACATCGTCAACCCGGAGCAGGAGGCCAGCCAGAGGCTCCAGGACATAATCGTCTCGGGACTGTTCAGCGACATAGCCTACTTCCCCGGAGCGCATTATCTTGTCGCGACGAAGACCGTCACGAAGGACGACGCGATCGTCAATATGAACCTGATCCAGGCCAAGAGGAAGTATCCCGGCAGGTATCTGATCGGTGGTGTCAATCACCGTGGCAAGGTCACGACGGCAAACGGAAACACCGTCCTGAGGGAAGGCGACGAGATCGCGATAATCCTGGACGACGACGAACAGGAGTCCGTCTACAGGCTCTTCGGAATATCTGCAAGCGACTTCAACATCAGACGCATGGTTCTTGTCGGAGCCACCAGAATCTGCCGCTTCCTGCTCATGAGCCTGCCAGAGAAGATGCACCGCAACATAGTGCTCGTCGAGAAGGACAGGGAGCTGTGCAAGGAGTACTGCGAGATGTTCCCCGACGTGATGATCCTCAACGGAGCGATCACCGACGAGAACTTCTGGGACGAGGAGAACATCTCGGACAGCGACCTTTTCGTCAGCCTGACCGAGAACGACGAGCTTAACGTCCTGATCGCAAGCTATGCCAAGACGCAGGGCACCAGCCGCTCCATCGCCCTGATCAAGACCAACACCAGCTACGTGAAGCTGGCCAAGGCCATAGGCGTCGATGCTACCGTGTCGACGACCGAGTCCGCCGTCGATGCCATCATGAAGATCATGAGAGGTGACAATGTGCGTACCCTGCATGCCATATTCGATGGCAGGATAGAGGTGTACGAGTTCGTCATCAGGAACACGTTCCTCCATCTGGGCAAGGCCCTCAAGGACATCGACTTCAAGGGAAGCGCCGTCATCGCGGGCGTCGGAAGGGGGGAGGACAACTTCATCCCCGATGGCAGCTACGCGTTCAGGGAGGGCGATACGGTGCTTGTCGTCGCACTGCATGAGGACTACGACTACGTGCAGGATCTCTTCGGAGGTCCGGAGGCGGACGATGCATCCTAAGACGGTCATAAGACTGCTGAGCTTCATCACGATCTTCATGGCCTTCATACTCCTCATACCCACTGCCGTCTCCATCGGATACGGCGAATGGGAGGGCGTGACGGCGTTCGTCGCGACGATCGTCCCGATGCTCTTCATCTCGCTCATCGGCATCGCGTTCACACGTGGCGACGAGATGAAGGTCTCGGTCAAGGACAGCTATCTTTTCGTGACTCTCACCTGGGTGGTGCTTTCATTCTTCGGTGCGCTGCCTCTGCAGTTCACAGGCGTCCTGGACAACTTCGCGCAGTGCTATTTCGAGATAATGTCGGGCTTCACGACGACCGGAGCCGCAGCCATGGTCGGCATAGACTCCAAGATGAAGGGCATCCTCTTCTGGAGGAACATGACCAACTGGCTGGGAGGCATGGGCATAGTCGTCCTCTTCATAGCGGTGCTGCCGATCCTGGGTGTCAGGGGTACGGCCCTGTACGGCGCCGAGACAGTCGGTCCCACCAAGGACAAGCTCAGGCCGAAGATCCGCGAGACGGCTCTCGTGCTATGGCTCATCTATACGGGGATATCGGCGCTGCAGGTGGTCCTCCTGATGCTTGGCGGACTCGACTGGTTTGATGCCACGACCGTGATGTTCGGCACTATGGGCGCCGCGGGCTATGTCCCGCATGACGCATCCATAGCGTTCTACAAGTCGGACTACGTCGAATGGATCTGCATAATCTTCATGTTCCTGGCCGGTACGAACTTCGCCCTCTACTACAGGATCCTCCAGCGCAAGTTCAGCAAGGTGTTCCGCGACGGCGAGTACAGGCTGTACTGGAAGATAGTGCTTCTGAGCACGTTCCTCGTGGCCGCCAACCTCTTCGCCAAGGGCGTGTTCAACCTGAACGACTCGATACGCCATGCCGCATTCCAGGTCGTCAGCTTCATCACGACCACCGGCTTCAGCAGTACGAACTACTCCACCTGGCCGCTCTTCGCCCAAACCGTGCTGTACGTGCTGTGCTATGTCGGAGGCTGTGCCGGATCCACGGGCGGTGGCATAAAGGTCGTCAGGATCGGTGCAATGATGAAGCTGTTCGGCAACTCCATCAGGAAGAGGCTGCATCCGAATGCGGTCACCGTCCTGAGACTCGGTGATGACACCTTCTCGAACGATACGGTCCAGGCGATCGCCGGCTTCGTCGGCTTCTATGTCATGAACGCGATCATCGGCACGCTTGTGCTCTCCCTGACCGAGGTCGACTTCCTGGCGGTGCACACCTCCGTTCTCCTCACGCTGGGCAACATCGGAATCGGACTGGGCGGCATCGGCACAGACTTCACGTTCGCCATCTACCCCGAATGGGCCCTGTGGTGCTTCTCCTTCCTGATGCTGGTCGGACGTCTGGAGCTCTTTACGGTCTATTCGCTCTTCACGCGCGACTTCTGGAGGCGCTAGACCTCTTCATCCTCGCGATGAGGACCTCGCAGACGATTAGCGTGAGGATTCCGACAGATGTGTTTGATATCGCCATCGTGAGTCCCACGGCCTCGTAGCCCAGGTCGGTGCAGTTCTGGAAGAACATGATCACAGGAAGACGGAAGACGAAGATCCTTGCGAAGTTGATCGCCAGGATCGCCTTCGTCTGTCCAAGTCCCAGCAGCAGAGCGAAGCCCGCATAGGCGAACGAGAGCAGTATGCAGCCGAAAAGCTCGTAGTGGAACAGCTCGCATATCGTCTGGTGGAACAGCGGGTCGTATCCTCCGCGCGAGAGCGAGAACAGTCGTGCTATCGGGTCCGTGAGAAGCCTCATGACGACGAAGCCAACGCCTCCGATGATGGCGACGGCGGTAAGCAGATGACGATACATCCTCACAGTCCTTTCTATGTTGCCGCTGCCGTACAGCTGGCCTTCGAGCGCCGACCCACCATCCTCCACGCCGACCTCGATGCCTGTCAGCAGACCTGACATGTTGTTCGAGATTCCTGCGGCTCCTACTATCTCTGTGCCGTAGTTCGACGCCATGTTGTTCACCATGGCCTTGCCTGCGGCGAATGCTATCTTCTCCACCATCGACGGGATGGACAGGCGGAAGATGGGGCCGACGATTGAGCGTTTCATGCTGACCGACTTGATGGAGAACGCGAACGGGTCGTCCTTCTGGGTGAATGATCTGATCGCGAAGGCCAGGATGACCATGTAGCTCAGCAGTGTGGCCACGGCGATAGACACGATGTCTCCATCAAGCACGTAGACGAACAGTGCGGTGAGAGCGAGCTTGATGAGGACGACCGACATGTTGAGCGCAAGGATCTTCCTGCTGCGTCCCCTGCAGCGTTCACATGATATGTAGATGGTCGTGACGAACTGGATGATTATCCCGATGAGGGTTATCGAGAAGTATGTCGAGCCGAGGGATACGAACACCTCCGGCGTCCCTGCAAGGCGCAGGATGGTCGGGGTTATCGGGATCACGAGCACGATCAGCAGCGACAAGGCCGCACACAGGGCCATGGTGGTCGACAGGATGGTCCTGATGGTGCCTGCATCGCCTTTTCCATATGCATGCGAGATCAGAATGCCTCCGCCGACGCTGAGTCCGCTTCCTATCGCCAGCACGATGTGCTGGAGCTGCACCATGTAGACGACTGTCGAGACGGCCTCCGCTGAAATCCTGGAGGCCATCAACGTGTCTAGGACCGCAAAGAGCTGGCTCATCCATGAATACAGTGCAAGCGGCCCGCAGACCTTGATCACCAGATGCCAGATGTTGCCTGTCTGGACTTCCTGGCGGAACTCCTCATCCTTTCCCTTGATTGCTATCATGGCATCTACAGTAGAATAGAATCTCAACAAGACAAAGGGGAAATTCTTTGAAAACCACTGTAAAGTGCTGAAATATTATTGTAAGCTATCCTTATGATTGCCGATTTCACCTGCTCGTTCAGGAAGAGGGATGCATATGACCGGATGATAGAGCTGCACAGCCATGAGGGACTTTGTGAGCTGTACTTCCTATCCAGTGGCGAGAGACGCTACTTCATACAGGACACCGTAGTTCCCGTGCATGCCAAGGGTTTCGTCTTCATCAAGGCGGGGCTTCTACACAAGACGAGCTACCTTGGAGGCGGACAGCATTCGAGGTACTACGCCAACGTGCCGTCCCGGTGGTTCGAGGACATGATGGATAGTCTTCCATCATTCTTCGTGGTCGAGAAGGTCGAGGATCTGGAGATGCTCTTCTCCCAGCTTCTCAGGGAGGCTGAAGGCGATGACTTGTTCTCACTTGCAAGATGCAGGAGCCTGTGCGTCGAGATCCTGGTCAGGGCCTACCGTGAATACATGTCGAAGACGCGCGTGGGTGATGAGTTCCTTGAGGAGGTCACGAAGTATGTGAAGACCCATCTTGCCAACCGAATCACTCTGGAGGATGTCGCAAGGCACATGTCGCTGAGCCCGAACTACTTCTCGGCCTTGTTCCACAGGAAGAGCGGGATGAGACTTGGCGACTTCATCCGTGCCATGAGGATAAGCGTTGCGGTGGATGCTCTTGATGCAGGACGGAGCGTCGGAGATGCGGCGCTTCTTGCAGGATTCCCCGATCCTGGGTATTTCAAGGACGTGTTCCGCAAGGAGATGAAGATAAGTCCGTCGGCCTACAGGAAGAGCAGGTCGGCTGTCAGGAGGTGAAAGAAATGACAAGAGATAAGGTGTTATTCCATGTATGCCCGCAGTGCGGGAATGTGATGGTGAGCTGGAGCAAATGCGAGGTCGAATGCTGCAAAGAGCGGCTTGAAGTCCAGGATCCAGTCGAGCCGAAACCGGATTGCCGTCTTGACATCGAGCAGGCCGAAGACGAGCTCCTCGTCACTTCGACTCTTCCTCAGACAAAGGAGGACCACGTATCGTTCGTTGCGCTTGTGCAGGATGACAGGTGGGAGATTGTCAGGCTGTATCCTGAATGGGATGTCAACGTCTATCTGAAGAAGCGGGGTCGAGGTAAGGCAATGCTGTATTTCTTCAGAACAGGAAACAGGCGGCTGTTCAGGCAGCAGATATGAGAAAGTCATCCGTGATCGATCTGGTGTTGTCCAGCTATTGTCTTAACTATTAATTAGAAATATAAATACCATAATCGGTATGATTATATATTAAAAAAGTTAAACAGAACTTTCATGACTATGTTTGGTTTGGATGGATGGCGTTGCGCAGGGCATTTCATGTGACTTTGGGACTATTTGCATCGCTCAACCTAATAGGGTATCGTAACGTATCTATTACAGGAGGATTTCGGCTTGAACAGCAGATCCGCATTCTACCCTCTGACTCTAAGGGGGCTTGTCACAGGAATCATCGGACTGGTCGTCATCACCGCATCAAGCATGTATGTCGCACTGAGAATGGGTGCGCTTCCCTGGCCGACCGTCTTCGTGACCGTCGTCTCTATGGCGGTGCTGTCACGCATGAAGGGCTCGACGCTGCAGGAGATCAATACCACCCATACTCTCATGAGCGCCGGGGCCATGGTAGCAGGAGGACTGGCCTTCACGATTCCAGGGTTGTGGATGATGTCGCCAGGTGCGACATTCCCATTGCACTCGCTCATTGCGCTTTCGATAGTGGGCGCCGTCCTTGGAACGCTCTTCACAACGATCAACAGAAGACGTCTTATCGAGGAGGAGCAGCTTCCGTATCCAATGGGGGAGGCTGCGTACGCCACGCTGAAGACGGCTGAGGACCATACCGGTGCTCTCCCTCTGTTCTCCAGCATGGGACTTTCAGCAGTCTTCACCTATCTTCGCGACGGACTTGGAGCGATACCTTCCATCCTGACGCTGTGGAGTGGAAACAATCTCTTTCCTGCGCTGCAGATGTGGGTCTCGCCGATGGCGCTTGGAATAGGTGCCGTCATAGGTCCTCTTCTTGCCGGCGTGTGGTTCCTCGGCATGGTCCTCGGTTATTACGTGATCCAGCCGATAGCGACCGTGCTCTTCGGAGCCGACATCGCGGTGAGCTTCAGGAACGACCTTGGAATAGGGCTGATGATCGGAACGGGAATCGGCATCTTCATCAAGGCCGTGATCTCGTTCTTCAAGTCCAGAGGATCGGCTGAAAAGAGGAGGATCGACAAGAACAGGCTCGCCCTTCCTCTTGCCATCTGTATCATGTCGATCGTGGTCCTGGTACTCTTCACCGAGATTTCGGTCCTTGAGGCCGTACTCGTGATCGTCGGCGTCTATCTTGCAACCTATCTGTCAGGAATGCTCACAGGTCAGACAGGAGTCAACCCGATGGAGATCTTCGCGATTCTGGTCCTGCTTGCCGTCTCTGCGATATTCAGGCCGACGCTGGTCGCATCATTCTCGATTGCAGGAGTGGTGGCAGTCGCCGCAGGACTTGCAGGAGACGTCATGAACGACTTCAAGAGCGGCCATCTCATCGGTACGCCTCCACGGGCACAGGTCATCGCCGAGGCGATAGGAGGTGTCATCGGAGCGGTCGTGGCATGTCTTGTGCTGATGCTCCTTCTGGATACCTACGGTTCCTTCGGACCGGGAACCGAACTTCCCGCTCCACAGGCTGCGGCCGTGTCCGCGATGGTGAGCGGCCTTGACAGCATCCCGGGCTTCGCCATCGGTCTTGTGGTGGGTATCGTGTTGTATCTGCTGAACGTGCCGGCCGCAACCCTGGGACTCGGAGTCTATCTTGGAACGAACATCTCGGTGATCATGGGCCTTGGTGCGCTGGTTGCTCTGATTGTTAGAAAGGCTTCTGGAAAGGCGAGGGAGAAGGCTGACAGGATGACGAGCCTCATATCTTCCGGCTTCCTCGGAGGAGAAGGCATAACAGGGGTCCTTACTGCAATATTCTCGATGTTCTGATGCAAGGATGATCGCCTCAGGCTATCGTTTCAACAAGGGGAGAGGTGTCATGACCTCTCCCTTCATGTTTCAGTGTGTATTCTGCATTCGCAATGCAGCGGCCTCGGCCTTTGCGATCTCCATCAGACCGTCAAGACACTCGTCGAAGAATGTCTTGTATGCTTCGCATAGATATGTCTTTCCAAGCTCATGGGTGGCGAAGTCCTCGCGGTCTCTTCTGCACCCGCCACGGCACAGCCTGTAGTAGCGGCATGTCCTGCAGTCCTCGGCGACCTTCCTGGACTTCTCGATGAAGCCTATCTCATCGCGCTTCTTGTCGAGCTCATCGAAGGAGTCCACGTTTATGTTGCCCATCCTGTATCCGTCGAGGACGTAGAAGTCGCAGGGGAACACGGAGCCGTCCGCCTCGATGACGTAATAGGAGCCGCATACCCCGTTCATCCCGCATTCCTCGGCCCAGCCACGTATCATCAGGGAGATGAGGTTGTCGAAATAGCGGATGGAGGTGTATTGTCCTCTCTTCCAGTCCCTGTAGTAGAGCCTGAAGAGCCTTATGAGGAAGGATGAGAAGGTCTCCGTCGTCAGTGAGTAGTCGAGGCTTCCCCGCTTTGAGGCGATGGGATCTATGCATGGCGTGAACTGCAGATAGCGAAAGCCGTTGCGCTTGAAGAAGTCGTACAGTTCGTCGACATTCCGGGCAATCTGGCGTGTCGTGGTCACGAGGATGTTGAAATCGACCCCTTCACGCTGAAGCATTTTGGCGTTGTTGAACACACGGTTGTATGTGCCTTTGCCTGACTTGTCCAGACGGTATTCATCATGGTAACGCTTTGAGCCATCAAGAGATAACCCAATAAGGAAGCCGTGCTCACGAAACAGTGCGGCCCATTGCCGGTCTATTGCATACCCGTTGGTCTGCAGCGAGAAGTGGATGCGGCGGGCCTCTGCCTTCGATCTTGCGTACGAGACGAAATCGGAGAGGAAATCAAGACCGGCAAGGGTGGGCTCTCCACCCTGGAAGCCGAACGATGCGCTGTCGGATTCGTCATGCAGGGCCTTGTCTATGAGTGCATGGGCCGTGGAGCTACTCATCATGCCGTAGGACTTCGTCGTCCTGTTCTCGCCTTCGTCGTTGTAGAAGCAGTAGGTGCATGCCATGTTGCATGCACCGCTTGCAGGCTTTATGAGGAATGTCCTGTGCATCACTTGGTAAGAGGCCCGTATGGTCTTCCGGGAATGAGCCTGGTGCCGTCCGTGAATCCTTCGCTGCGTCCTGCAAGCTCCTTCACGAGCAGCTTCCTCATTTCGTCGATGCGCTTCCTCTTCGCCGGGTCGTCTATGCGGTTTACAAGCTCATGCGGGTCGTCCACAAGGTCGAAGTACTGCTCCTCGCCGCTTTCGCTGAGCCATATGAACTTGTCCTGTGTCGTGACAATCCAGTGGTTGGAGAACGGTCCGTAGGAGTGTTCTCCGTGCAGGTATGTGCGTGGCCTGTCCTCCGGATTGCGGATCACGTCGATGAGGCTCCTGCCGTCGTAGTGCTCGTCGTCCCTGGCGCCTGCGATGTCGAGCAGGGTCGGCATGATGTCGCGAAGCTCCACGACCGAGTCGATCTTCATGTTCTGCTTTCCCGTGATGCCCATCGCCTCGAGGTTCGAGATCAGCATCGGGATGTGGCATGAACCTTCATACGGACGGCTCTTGCGGAACATGTAGTGGTCGCCGAGCTCCTCTCCGTGGTCGCTGGAGAACACGATGATGGTGTCTTCGTATAGCCTGTGCTCTATCAGGGCCTGGATTATGCGGCCGATCTGATGGTCGAGGTGGGTTATCAGTGCATAGTACGCAGCGCGCATCTCATGCACAAGCTCCGGGTCCATTGGGCCTGTCTTGCTGTCGAATATGTGCCCGTCGCGTTCTATGTACTCCTTCGTCTCCCAGCTGCCGATATACGGCTTCGTCAGGTCCTTGCCGATGTACCTGTCGAAGTAGTACTGGGGCGGGTCGAGCGGGGGATGGGGCTTGAGGTAGCTCGCCATCAGGAAGAAGGGCTGGTCCGGATCCCGGCGGCGCAGGAAGTCCAGCACGTTGTCCGTGACCCAGTTCGTCGGATGGTACTTCTCGTCGTAGCACCAGCTCCTTGCGACCCAGCTGTTGCAGTCCAGACCTGTGTACGTGGAGTCTGCATCCGCACCGAGCTCCTTCTTGAGCCAGTGGAAATAGTCGTCACAGTAGAACTGGTTGGCATAGTACGGCACGTCCTCGTAGCGCGAGGCGTGCATGTATCCGTCGTGAAGGATGACGTTGTCGAATCCCAGGTATCTCCTGACGGGGTAGACATGCATCTTGCCGACGCAGATCGTGTAGTAGCCTGCCTTCGACAACTCTCCCGCCAGCGTCCTGTCATAGTCCCAGGGCACGTCGTCCTCGTATCCGACACGTTTGTTGTGCTCGGGGCTGAGACCCGTGAGCAGGGCGGCACGTGCCGCTATGCAGCTTGGGCATGCGGAGTAGGCGTGGGTGAAATCCACACCCTTGGCGGCAAGCGTGTCGAGATATGGCGTCTTCACGTCCTTGTGACCTGCATAGCCGAGGCTGTCGCCCCTGAGCTGGTCGGTCATTATGAACAGGATGTTGGGTTGCTTCTTCATACAGACAATTCTAAATCACGTTCAGATGCAAGACAACCGGAGGAGGCATCCTCCGGCTGTCTGATGAGGTTGGAATAGACTTCATGCTGTCGTAACAGGTTCAGCCTTTCCAGTCCGGGTTCCTTGATGGTATCTTCGCGCAGATGTCTTTCCTCCACTGATGCAGCAGATTCTTCAGCTCGTCGCGCTTCTGAGGGAATGCCTCTGACAGGTCATGGGCTTCCGATGGATCCGAATCGAGATCGTAGAGTTCGCAGTGCATGTCCTCGAAGAACTCGAGCAGCTTCCATCTGCCGAACCTCACGGACGAGCCGGGAGTGCCACCCTGGTTGCCGTAGTGGGGATAGTGCCAGAAGATGGGCCTGTCGGCCATCTGTTGTCCAGTAAGAGCCGGAAGCAGGCTGATGCCATCCACATGCTGTTCAGGATGCAGAGGCAGTCCCGCCATCTCGAGGATCGTCGGGTAGAGATCCGGCGTCGTGGTCGGCCTCTGGCAATGCGTGTTGCCCCTGACAAGTCCGGGATAGGTTATCGAGAGGGGGACGCGCGTTCCTCCTTCATACATCCAACCCTTTCCCTCACGGGCGGGGAAGTTGCATGTCGGAGAACCCTCCGCCGTCGCAAGTCCACCATTGTCGCTGGTGAATATGATGATGGTGTCATCCGTTTTCCCCATATCCTCCAGGGCCTTCATGAGGCGTCCGATGTTCCAGTCGAGGTTCCTGATCATCGCCGCGTAGACGACATCGGACTGGACTATCCTGCGCTTGACCCTCATGTCCCTCTTGTGCTGTATCGGGAAATGCTCTCCTTCCACAAACGGGTCGACCTGGTCCAGCTTCATGCGTTTCGCCTTCTCCTGGAAGTATCTGATGTCCTCTTCCTTCGCCTGAGGCGGCATATGGACCGTGTAGTGCCACAGGTCCATGAAGAATGGTTCGTCGTCGCTTTCCCCTATGAGCCGTATCGCCTCGTCGGTAAGCCTGTCGGTGAGGTATTCCCCCTGCGGTCCGTCTTCGAGGTTCTCGATCTGGTATGGGCTGAAATACCCATGATGGGGATGTCCCAGATGGCATCCGGCGATGTTCACGTCGAAACCCTGATGGTGAGGATAGTACTCCTCAGTGCCCAGATGCCATTTGCCGACATGGTATGTCCTGTACCCGTAGTCCTTGAGACATCTGGCGATGTTGTACTCCTCGGGCGGGAGATGCTTTATGTATGGGGCATCGATGAGGTAGCCCTTGACCGGATGGCATTCTCCACTCGTGTCGATCCAGTCCGTGACGCCGAGCGTCGCCGGGTATTTGCCTGTCAGAAGGCTTGCACGGGAAGGGGAGCAGACGGGACATGATGCATATGCGTTGTCGAACATCATGCCTTTTTCCATCAACGCATCGATGTTCGGGCTCTCGTAGAAGGTGCTTCCGCATGCGGACAGGTCCTTCCAGCCCATATCGTCGATGAGGATAAGCAGGACATTTGGTCTATTGGCTTTCATTTCGTCTTCCATGTTTGGAGGGTGGCATCCATTGCCGTGGGAAGTGCTATGAGGCTGGAGACATTGTGGTCTGGTCGCCTTGCAGTCTGTCGATCATCCGGATGCCATCATAGGCAGGAGGATCCTTCCGCCGATGGGAGGATCCTCCATGTTCCACGATCAGATCGTGTACCACCTGATCTCGTTCGCATCAAGATCGACGTCGAACGATGATCCGTCGCCTCTGTAGACGGTGGTGGACTGCTTCTCGTAGGTGTTGTTCACGACGCAGTACTTGCCGTTCTTCACATAGGCGTGGACCTCGACGTTGTAGTTGGAGCTGAACCAGCTCTCCAGCCTGTCCTCGCTGCTGGACGACCACAGTACGGCACGATGCAGTATGCGGTTGTTCTCGAACGAGTAGGGAAGACCAGAGATGTATACGCTCCTGCCCTTGCCGTAGGTGTTGGTGGCCAGCTGCACTTCCTTGTCCCTCTGGCAGACGACCGTCGTCCCCGGCAGTGCATAGATGTTCTTCATGCCCTCGCCGAAGTCGATCTCGCCCTTGACGTCCTGGGTGATGAAGTGGCTGTGCTCGTCCCAGTTGTACTTGTCGTAGTTGAGCGTGAAGCCTGTCTCCTCCTCGACGCCGAGCACGCTGGCAAGCTGGAAGAAGCGTCCCTGGTACTGGTGTGCACTCGGCTCACCGATTCCGATGAAGCCGCCGCCGTTCCAGATGAAGGACCTGATGCGCTCCACGATCACGGGATCAGTCCAGTTCTCGCCGCCGCTGTGTGCTGTGTCGGCCCCTCCGACGTTGATGATGACATCGATGTCCTTAAGGAAGTCCTCGTCCTTCCTTATGTCGTCGAACGAGATGAATCGGACATCGAACGGGGAGCCTGAGAGCGCCTCGATCACACCGGCGTAGCTGTAGTTCTGCTTCTGGTAGAGGGCATGATGCACCATGTGTGCACCCCAGGCTCTCATGTGGCCCCAGCAGTTGAGGACCGCGACCGTCTTGACGCAGTATGGTGTCGTGCCCTTGATGTTCTCATACAGCAGTCTGAACTCGTCGCACACGCTCTTCACGTAGTCGATGAAGTCCGGGAACTGGAGTGCAAGCTTCAGGTATCCACCGTATCCGATGCGGTCGATCGGGCTTCTGAGGATGGCACGTCTTGCCGTGACCCAGTTCACCTTGGCCTCCTTGACCGGATCCCCGCCTTCGTGGAAGGTGTCCGGGAAGAAGTAGGGCAGGAAGCGGCCCTCGCGGTAGCTGACGCCCTTGATGTCGCTGATCAGGCGCAGCGTGGATCCGTTTCCGACGCTTCCGACGATGGCATCCAGCCCTGTGCTCTCGAAGCCCTCGACGAACGGCTCTGTGCCGATCCAGTGGTCGCCCAGGAACATCATGGCCTCCTTGCCGTACTCGTGGCAGATGTCGGTCATCTCCCTGACTATCTTGCGCACCTCCCTGATCTGGAAGGCCTGGAAGTCACGGAACTCCTTGCTGGGGATCCTGTACTGGTTGTTCTGGTAGCCCTGGTCGATGATGTACTCCGGGCGGAAGCGGTAGCCGACCTCCTTCTCGAACTTGTCGAGAATGTATGGGGAGACCGACTCGGCATAGCCGTACCAGTCGACGAACTTCTCTCGCGCCATCTCGTCGAAGACGAGCGTGAACAGGTGGAAGAACGTGGTGAAGCGGATGACGTTCACATGCGGGTTGTCCTTGCAGAACCTCCTCAGCCTTTCGAGAGAGAACGCATGCGTCTTCGGCTGGCGCACATCGAACGTGATCTGGTGCTCGACGTCCTTCCAGCCATTGACCACGGCATTGTACATGTGCACGGGGTCCCACATGATGAAGGCGAGGAAGCTCACCGTGTACTCGTGGAAAGGCTTTGCCTGGGCGATCGTGACATCGCCGCTCTTCTCATCGTATGTCCACTCAGAGACGGGTACGACTTCTCCGGTGGTCCTGTCGATCACCTCCCACCATCTCTCGCGGTCCTTCGGGTTCACCTTCAGCATGTCCGGATAGAGATTGTCCATCAGATGGATCGAAAGTGCGCCATGGTCTGTGGAGGCGAACTTCGTCATGATGTACATCTGCTGGATCTCGTCCTCGTTCGCCCTGGCCCATTCGTTGTCCTTTCTGGTGGTGTAGTAGGTCGAGTAGATCTTGGCTCCACTGCTGGTCAGCTCGGCCGGGAATTCCGTTCCGTCACAATCCCTGATCGCGTCGGCGCCCCAGTAGTCGAGCACCTCCAGCGTCTCCTTGACGATTCCTTCATCGGTCGGAATCGTGACACGACCTTTCTTCAGTTCATCGCTCATCTATAAAGCTCCCTCTTTTCAAAGCATCGCCACCTTGCGGTGGCGGTGCTGGCAATTATTCTCGTTTGTCCCTTTCGAATCAACCCTTGACACCACCACCGGTGACTCCGGCGATGATCTTCTCGGACAAGAAGATGTACAAGAGGAAGGTCGGCAGGAACACTATGATGACCGCGGCGAACAGGGCGCCGTACTGTCCCGTGTACTTCATCGAGTTGACTATCTGCAGCAGACCGACTCCGACAGGTGCTATCTCCTGGCTGGAGGCGAAGATCAATGCCATGAAGAACTCGTTCCAGATTCCGAGGAAGTTGAAGATCGTGACAGTGACCAGTGCCGGCTGGACCAGCGGGAACATGATTCTCCAGAACGTTCCGGCAGGCGAGCAGCCGTCGATTGCAGCGGCCTCCTCATACGACCTGGAAAGCGTCTGGAAGAAGTTCAGCAGGAATACCGTCGTGTACGGGACACGGAAGAAGATCATCAGGATGGTGAAGATCAGACGGTCCGGTGCGTTCCTCCAGCTTGCCGTGATCGCATAGATCGGAAGGACGATCATGACGGCCGGCACGCTCATCGCGATGATCAGAGAGTTCTTGACTATCTTGTTGCAGATGAACTTGTAGCGCGAGAGCACGTAGCTTGCCGGTGCGCTTATCAGGATCGTGAACACACAGCCCACGATGGAGTAGAGCAGGGAGTTGCCGAAGTAGCGGGCGACGTTCTGCTGACTCCATGCGACTGCATAGTTCTCGAAATGTACGCCGGTCTCGAACTTGAAGACATTGCCCTGCATGATCTCCGGAGTCGTCGAGAACGAGGCTGCCAGGATCCAGAGCAGGAATGCGGCGGTGAATATGAGCCATACCAGAATGATGATGTAGCCCGGAAGCATCGTGGCTTCCTTCTTCCAGTTTATCTTCTGGTGGACACGTGGTAGTTTCTCCTTGTTTCCAAATGCCATTTCTCCACCTCCTCAAAGCTCGATGTCGTCGTCCTTGATCACCTTGTTCATGATCAGGTATACGGCGAGGATAATCACGGCAAGGACAATGCCGACAGCGGCGGCTGCACCGGCATCGGCCTGGATGTTGCCCTTCGACGGGAAGGCCGTGTCGTACAGGTACATGACAGGGACGATGACGCTGGCCTCGGTGTCGACCGGGCTGAACATCTTCGACCACAGATAGAACGTAGCGGTGTTGATGGTCCAGAACGTGAGGTTGGTCTTCGTGACGCCCTTGAGCAGCGGGAACGTGATCTTGAACGCCTGCTGGACCTTGCTGGCTCCATCGATCGTCGCGGCCTCATACAGGTCTGCGGGGATTTTCTCGATGCCGCTGATGAAGATCAGCATGTAGTATCCTACGGCACCGAAGATGAAGGATCCGAGCATCGCCCAGAACTTCATGTCGGTGGACAGCCAGTTGATCGGAGCTCCGTTGAAGAACGCGATGATGCTGTTGAGCATTCCGTACTGCTGGTTGAAGATGTACTGGATCCACATGGTCGCCAGTGCGACGGCGCTGATGACGTTGGGCATGTAGATGGCTGCACGGAAGAACTTCTTGAACCGGATTCCGCTGGTCAGGATGATCGCGAACAGAAGCGCCAGTGCAAGGGTGATCACACCACCGACGACCCAGATCATTATCATGTTGCGAAGTGATCTGAGGAACGACTGGCTGGCGAATATCTTCGAATACTTTCCAAGTCCGACGAAACTCCATTCGGCAATCGGTGCAGTGATGTTCTGCATGTCGAAGAAGCTCATCAGGAATGTCCTGATGACAGGGTAGGCATACATGACAAGCAGCGTGATGATACATGGAAGCATGAAGCCTATGATCATCTGCTTTGTCGCAGCCTTGGGGTCTACAAGCTCAGGATGCGCTTCGCGGAACTTCTCGCAGTCGATCATGAGGAAGACCGATGCTACTGCGGAGAGCAGACCGAGAATCGCGGTGAGCTGGATGTTCAGCGTACAGATCTGGATGAAGGCCATGAAGACCGTGACGAGTGCAAGCACCGGTCCCTTCTTCCAGAACGCCAGGGCCGCGAAGACGGCTGTGACGATCGAAGGGATGCACAATATGGAGAAGCCTGCGAACACGCACTGGAGAATCAATGCAAGAACCGGCAGGACGATGGAAACGATACCTATGATCATGCCTTTTCACCTCCGACTGTCGCATAGCTGCCGCTGTCGTTGTTCATGAGAACCGCTCCTGCAATCACCGCGACCATGCAGATTCCGTACAGGATGATGCCGATCGTGGTCATGTACATGAAGCGGAACACGAGAGTGAGTATTGCACATCCTATCAGGCAGCCCTTGATGCTGGCCCTGTGAGGCATCATGCGGCACATGACTGTCAGGAAGACCAGGAAGAGTGCGAGGAGGATGTTCGTGAACTGTACCGGAATGAAGGAAATGATTAGGCTCAGAACTGAACCAGCCAGAGCTGCGATGAAGCCTGCAATTCCCATAACCGCCTCCTTTTTTCGTGTTTTCCGCGGTATCCCGCGAATTGCAACCGGAAGGTCGGACTTCCGGCTAGAAAACGAAAGGGGGAGGTTATTGCCTGCCCCCTTCCTTTTATTCATTCATGCATCTCAATAGAGAGCATCCAGAGCAGCGGCGAACTGCTCGCCGGTCGCATAACGGCCCTCGTAGAGCTGGATGATGACTTCCTTGATCATGGATGTGAGGTCGGTGTTGGCGTTGAGACCCATTGTCCAGCCAAGGACGCTGTCAGCAGCCATGATCGTCTCGACGGCACCATCAAGAGAGGTGCAGATGTTGTTGGGATCGGCAGGGATCTGAGGAACATTGTCGGCTCTCTTCTGGTCGACCTCACCGCTTACGAGCATCATGACGAAGTCGAATGCGGCCTGCGGGTTCTCGCAGTAGCTGGTGATGGCCAGAGAATTCGTTCCACCATAGGAACCGGTGGATCCGTTTCCGCCTTCCTCGACAGGGATCGTCGGGTAGTTGAAGACGCCCCACTCGATGCCTGCACCGGTGTTGTTGTTGACCTCGGAGGTGACATAGTCTGCACAGACGACCATCGCGACGTTCTCGAAGCCGATCTTGTTCTGTCCGGCAGGATACTCGTCGGGAGCGCCATCGGCCAGGTAGCCGCGGTTGACGAAGTCGATGATGTCGTTTGCAGCTGCGATCACGCCAGGATTCTGGGACCAGCCACCGTTGAGGGAGAGCTCCCTCGTGGAGGGCTCGTCGACATATCTGTTGAGGTGATAGCCGAATGTGAAGTCTGCATACGTCGAGTCAAGGGCGAGCGGCTGGAAGCCTGCATCGACGAGCTTCTGGCAAACGTCGAGGAACTCGGCCCATGTGGTCGGGGTCTCGGTGATTCCAGCGGCCTCGAACTTGGCCTTGTCATAGAAGATACCGCCGACATTGGGCTGCTCCGCGACGGAGACGAGCTTGCCACCGGTGGCGTTCTTGGTGATCTCGACGAACAGAGGATAGCTGAAGTCCTCGTAACCGGCTGCATCGGCCATGGCGGACATGTCATAGCAGTACGGTGCATACTGGAGATAGATCCTGTCATACGCCTCTTCGAAGATGTCGATGTTCTCGCCACCCTGGAGAGCCGTGTTGATGATCGTCTTGATGTCGCGTCCGCGGAACTCGATGTTGACCTTGGCTCCGGTCTCCTCCTCGAACTGGGCGGCTGCATCGATGATGGCCTGTCCCTGAGGCTCCGCAGCGTTCCACATCGACCACATGGTCAGCGTGACTCCGTCATAGATCTTTCCGCCTTCAGTCGTTCCGGCTGCAGGAGTCGTAGCCGTCGTCTCGGTTGTACCGGTTGCGAAGACCGATGTGACTGCCATGAGGGCAATCAAAGCGAATACAAGTGCTTTTTTCATTTGTTTCTCCTTTTCGATAATGGTGTTCTCTCAACCACTTTGTCTAAAGCTTAAGGGCTGTTTTCAGAAACCAACAATCACGAATTTGCTCAGTTTTTTATGTTTATTGCCATTTGTCCCAAATTGTTGGAGAATAAGGGTGACTTATGAGCATTGCCAGATACGAAATAGGCCACAGCGGAAAGGGGCATGACCCGGAACTTAGATACATCACACATTCCCGTTACGACAACGAGTGGCTCAGCGTCGTGCATTCGCATTCGATCGCCGAAATGCTCTACATCATCGACGGAGAGGGCCAGATCGTCATAGGCTCGAGCAGGAGGCAGATTTCCAGCGACGAGTTCGTCATAATACCTCCTCATCTGATGCACACCGAGATCTCGTCGTCCCAGCGCCCTCTCGAGTACATCTGCCTTGGTGTCGCGAACATGAGTGCGGTATCCGACCTGGACGACTTCGACCCGATCGTCGACCTCGGGACCAGCCGCGAGATCGTGCTCTCCCTTATAAGAGGAATATATAGGGAGATGCAGCGCCGGCTGCCGGAATACGAGATCATGGCCAAGAGTCTTTTCTACAATCTGATGGTGCTTCTGGTCAGGAACAGGGTGATCGACGTAGGCGGAGGGGACGAGAGGGCGATGCGCAGCAACATAGCCGATGTGAAGGGCTATATGGACGAACACTATGCCGAGGACATCAGACTCGACGAACTCGCCTCCATTGCCGCGCTGAGCAAGTTCCATCTCATCCGCGAGTTCAAGGCGGAGGTGGGTTCCAGCCCCATGGACTATCTGCTTGGAAAGCGCATAACCGAGTCCAAGAATCTGCTTGCAGGAACGGAGCTTTCCATAAGCAACATCGCCGAGGCCGTCGGATTCTCCTCCGGAAGCTATTTCTCGCAGCGCTTCAAGCTGACCGTGGGCATGACGCCTCTTGCCTTCAGACAGAACAGCCATGGCCTGAAGTGACAGAGGTCTTTGCCCCATTGTGAAATCCGTTTCCCATCCGGTTCCCGTCTTTTCACCATCATTTCACCATTTGAACGGCCGATTCTTCACCCGGCCATCATAGTCTGTGCCCGACACACTGAAAAACGAATGTCTCAGATTTGGAGGAAACAGACTATGAGATTCAGAAAGACAGCCATGAGCCTTATCGTTGCCGTCATGGTCGCCGCCTCTGTGTTCGCCCAGGGCGTCACGGAGACGCAGAGCGCGGTGAGCGCCTACACGACGGATGCCAGCCCGAAGTACGTCTTCATGTTCATCGGTGATGGAATGAGCTCCCCTCAGACCAACGCCGCACAGGTCTACAATGGGAACAACGTCTCCGGAGCCATCGAGCTCGAGAAGCTGACGTTCACGCAGTTCCCCGTCGTCGGTCTGCAGTACACGCAGGACAGCACTTCCTTCTGCCCCGACAGCGCCAGCACGGCCACCAGCCTCTCCTCCGGCTTCAAGACGCACTCCGGCGTCATCGGAATGGGAGTGGACAAGGTGACCGCAGGCGAGACGATCGCCGAGAAGGTCAAGCAGCAGCTCGGCTGGAAGGTCGGCATCATCTCCTCTGTCACGCTCAATCACGCTACTCCCGCTGCATACTATGCACACATCGCATCCCGCAATGACTACTACGAGATCGGCGAGCAGATGGCTGCAAGCGGATTCGACTACTTCGCAGGAGGCTCACTGCTCGAGAACGACGGCGACGCCCTCTACGGGGTCCTGGAAGATGTCGGCTACACCGTCACCAGCGACAGGGACACCATCCTCTCCCTGAATGCGGACAGCGGCAAGGTCTATGCCGTCAGCCCGGAGCTGCAGGATGACGGAGCCATGAAGTATGCCCTCGACATGGACGATGACGACATCACCCTGGCCGAGTTCGTGCGCAAGGGCATCGACGTCCTGTACAACGAGAAGGGCTTCTTCCTCATGTGCGAAGGTGGAAAGATCGACTGGGCCGGACACGCCAACGACGCTGTGGCCAACATCAGCGACACGATCGCTCTCGACGAGGCCGTCGAGGTCGCCCTCGAGTTCGCCTTCCAGCATCCGGACGAGACTCTAATCATCGTCACCGGAGACCACGAGACCGGCGGTATGACGATCGGCTATGCCGCAACCGGCTACGACACCGCCTTCGACATCATGAAGAACCAGAAGATGAGCTTCGTCGCCTTTGACGAGTACGTCGCAAACGAGAAGGCGGCTGGAACCTTCGACTTCGACAGGCTGATGGAGATGGTCGAGGACGAGTTCGGCCTCACGGCTCCCGGGACGGACAACGACGTGCCAGCACTGGTCATGAACGAGTACGAGTACGCCAGGCTCCAGAAGGCCTACGAGGATGACAGGAGCGGCAATACGGATGGATACGAGGAGTCCCTCCTGTACGGCGGCTACAACCCGATCTCCATCACGCTGACCCACATCATCAACAACAAGGCAGGCATCGGTTGGACGAGCTACGCCCATACCGGACTTCCGGTGCCCGTATACGCCTTCGGCGAGGGTGCCGAGGTCTTCGGTGGTGCCTATGACAACACCGAGGTCGCAAAGAAACTCTTCGCCCTGTGCGATGTCGAGTGAGCGACGAATCACGATGACATGTCCAGCCTCCAATCCCGGAGGCTGGATCTGTCCATTGCTGAAAGCATTAGAGAACATATGAACAGTTTCAGAAGAAGAGGCGAAGTGGTCTTCGCCGTCATCCTTGCCGTGGTGTCGCTTGTCCTTTTCGTTGTTCCCACAGGCTTCCAGCGTTCCATCTATGTGAATGCCGAAGGTGCCAGGGCCAGGGTCATTGCGACCGACGACAGCATGATCATACAGACCGGGCTCTTCAGACAGGGCGACCAGCGCTGCACGGTGGAAGTGCTTTCCGGATCCCACAAGGGACTTGTAATGGACGGTGTGAACATGCTCTCAGGATCGCTTGCGGACGACAAGGTCTTCAAGCCTGGCGACATCGCATGGGTCCTGGTCGAGCGCGACGGTGACGACAATCCCATCTTCATCAACATGATCGACCACTACCGCCTTGGCAAGGAGCTTCTCGGCGCACTTGTCTTCGCGGCGGTTCTCATACTCTTCGCCAGGTTCTCTGGTGTCAGGATAATCATCTCGTTCATCTTCGCCTTCCTGTGCATCTGGAAGATGCTCATTCCGGCGACTCTGCATGGCCTGAACCCCCTCTTCATGTGCCTGGCGACTCTCATGGCCATCACGGTCACGACACTGCTTCTCGTCGGAGGCGTGAACAGGCGCAGCCTTGCCGCGATACTCGGCGCACTGAGTTCATCGCTTGCAACTGCGCTGGTGGGTCATGTCATGACCAGCTGGCTTGCGATTCACGGCTCTGTGCTTGAACAGAGCGAGAGCCTGCTGTATGCGGGATTCCAGAATCTGGACCTCACAAGTCTCTTCATCGGTGTCGTCGCGCTTTCCGCCGGCGGCGCGATCATGGACCTCTCGATAGACGTGTCTGTCGCCATGGCCGAGGTGAAGGATCATGCTCCCGGCATCTCGCGCTTGGAGCTTGTGAAATCAGGTATTGCAGTAGGTCGTGCCGGAGTCGGTACCCAGACCACGACACTTCTTCTTGCATACATGGGAGCCTGGCTTTCCGTCATGATGGTATACATGGCCCAGTCGACCCCCACATTGAACATCCTCACCGGAAAGATGATCGCATCAGAGATCGTCCAGACGCTCACCGGCTGCACCGGGCTCGTCCTGGTCACTCCGCTCACCTCGCTCATCGCAGGTTGGCTGTATGTTCCGGCGGGGAGGGACTCTTGACAGTCAAGTGAACCGTCATTACTATAAATTACAAATTGACAAAAAATGTCAGAATGTAAGGAAAACATAGAATGGAAATGACGATGCCGCAGCTCTTCTTCAGCAGGGCTGCAAGCGATGGTGAACGCGTCCTCCAGATGGAGAAGGACAGCAAGGGGAAGTTCATAAGCCATACATATGCACAGGTCGCGGCCAAGGTCAGGGCGCTTGCCCTGTCCCTGATGGACCTGGGGCTTGGCAGAGGAGACCTCGTCGGCCACATAAGCGACAACAGGGCCGACTGGCTTGTCGCCGATCTTGCAATCCAGTCCTGCGGCGCCGCGAACGTGCCAAGAGGCCGTGACAGCATGGCCGGAGAGCTTTCGTTCATCCTGTCGACTACGGAGTCGAGGATAGTGTTCGTCGAGAACGCCCAGATGCTGGACAAGATCCTTTCGATACGCAAGGATCTGCCTGTCATGAGGACGATTGTCGTGACGGATGGCTCGAAGCTGACTGCGCTCGACAGCCTTGCAAAGGACCACGATGTCGAGATACTCCTGCAGGCTGACCTGGTCGAGAAGGGCATGGCAAGGCTTGCATCGGAGTCGTCGAAGGTCGACAGCAGCGTTGCGGCCGGACGAATGGATGAGCTGGCGACGGTGATCTTCACCAGCGGCACGACCGGGGAGCCCAAGGGTGTAATGCTCACGCAGTCCAATCTGAACTCCATCGCGGCAGAGATCGACAACATCGGCTACCCCATAGGACCGGGTCAGAGATGGCTGTCGGTGCTGCCGGTGTGGCATTCGTTCGAGAGGATCCTCCAGTATGCGATAATCTACCTCAGGAGCACGATCGCGTACTCCAAACCCATCGGCAAGATACTGCTCAACGACCTGCAGCGCGTGAATCCACACATCATGGGCTCGGTGCCGAGGATCTGGGAGACGGTCAAGAACGGCGTCTATGCCCAGATGAAGAGCGCAAAGCCGGTCGTAAGAGGGCTGTTCAACTTCTTCGTCGGCGTCGGCAAGGCGAGGATGAAGTACTACAACCTGTTCCATGGCCTGACCAGGGACTACAGGAAGCGCAGCCGCATCGTTTCCGTGCTCAGGAGCTTTCTGCCTCTTGCAGTCCTTACACCGTTGTATAGGCTGGGCGACGCGCTGGTGTTCAGAAAGATAAAGACCAAGCTCGGAAACAGCTTCGTCGTCGGAATCTCCGGCGGCGGATCGCTTCCCCAGGCCGTCGACGAGTTCTTCAGTGCAATAGGAATAAACGTAGTCGATGGCTACGGCCTCACGGAGACCAGCCCCGTCATCGGCCTCAGACGCTGGGCGAAGAGGGTGCCCGGTACCCTCTATCCGTTCGGGAGGATCCAGCTGAAGATCGTCGACGAGAACGGAAGACTCTGCGCACCCGGACAGAAGGGCGTGCTCTATGCAAAGGGACCTCAGGTGATGAAGGGCTACTACAAGAGACCCGAGCTCACCGCGAAGGTCATTGATGACGAGGGATGGTTCAACACCGGAGACCTTGCCGTGTGGACAGTGAACGGCGAGTACTCGATTGTCGGAAGGGCCAAGGACACCATCGTCCTGTCCGGCGGAGAGAACGTGGAGCCCGTGCCGATAGAGGAGACGATCAACGACAGCCCATACGTCGCTGCAAGCGTCGTCGTGGGCCAGGACAGGAAGTATCTGTCGGCTCTCGTCGTGATCGACCAGGGCATGGTGGAGCGTTATCTGAAGGACAGCCACATCTATTACACGAACAGGGACGACCTGTACAGGATGCCGGAGGTGCACTCCCTCATCGAAGGCGAGATCCGTGAGCGTGTGAGCACGAAGAACGGCTTCAGGCCGTTCGAGCAGGTCATGCGCTGTACGCTGCTTGCCCATGCCTTCGAGGTCAACAGGGAGCTGAGCGCCAAGCAGGAGGTCAAGAGGTTCGTCGTCAACGACATGTACAGGGACCAGATAGAGGCCATGTATGAGAACTGACGGCGCATCCGTGCTGTCGCGCATTGCGGCGTACACAGTCGTGACAATGTCCCTTTTTCTGCCTCTGGTACTGCTTTCGATTCGCGTTTTCTGCTATAATTGATGCATCTTGGAGGTGTGTACCATGAAGAAAGCACTTGCAGTACTGGCGCTTCTCGCCTGCATCGCGCTACCGTCGTTTGCAGCCGTGACGGACACGATGTTCAACATCGGGTTGCAGAACTCCAGCTCGGTCATGACGATCGATCCGGAGTCGAAGGGGGATGTGTTCAAGTTCGAACTGGGTCTCCAGGCGGACTTCAACATGATCTTCGACGACGGTCCCGGATTCGATGTCGCCCTGACGGCGGAGCAGAACTTCAGCTCGCTCGAACTCGGTGTCTACTATGCCCACAAGGTGGATGTGAAGGACAATTTCGACATCGTCGTGATGGCCGGTCCCACGTTCCAGCTGACGGGCGACTTCGCAATC
This sequence comes from uncultured Spirochaetales bacterium, assembly GCA_944388965.1. Classification (GTDB taxonomy): domain Bacteria; phylum Spirochaetota; class Spirochaetia; order Sphaerochaetales; family Sphaerochaetaceae; genus Bullifex. The sequence continues at coordinate 340,720 of CALXKL010000001.1, forward strand.
GGAGCGGACGTGAAGGTGAACTTCCTGATCGACATCACCAGGGACTTCTATGTCAACATCGGCACCGGAGCCCTGATGGACATCGTCGAATTCCCGAAGCATGGAGACCCGGTCACCCACTTTGCGATCGAGATTCCGCTTCCCTCCGTCGCCCTCGGCCTCAGGTTCTAGCAGGAGCTGCACATTGCGCATGGAGACCCTCCCTTGCAGGATGCATGGGGGGGCTCCTCTTTTCATGGGTCGCCGTTGGAGTCGAATTTGACTTGTGACATATCCCTCTGATATATTTTCCCACGGGAGAAAGGGAAGGGAGAAAACGGAAAGTGCGAAGAGCATCATGGTGTGTGCCTATAGTCTTTTCCTTGATTCTTCTGGCCGCCTGCGGCGACGAAGGCCGCGATGAGAGCGCCCATGCCCGGCCCGTCGTCCGTTCGACGGCTTCGGATACGGAGGTGCTCGAGGCTCCACAGACGCTCGACGACCGCTTCGCCTATGTCCTGGGCTATCAGATGAGCGCGTCGATGGCAGCGAACTTCAGCTCGATCGACACTGCATACATCGCTCTCGGGGCATCGGACTACACCGACGGCGTGTGCCTGTATTCCGAGCAGGAGATGGCGGATATCGCCCTGCAGTACCAGAGCCAGGTCTTCCAGCGGGCCGAGGAGATGTTCAACCAGCTCAAGGAGGAGAACCTCAGGGAGGCGGAGGCTTTCCTTTCCTCGAATGCGGAGCGTTCCACCGTGGTGACGCTGCGCGATGGCATACAGTACGAGATTCTCAGACAGGCAAGCCCGGCGGGACGCAGTCCTCAATCCGGATCCCATGTCACTGTGGACTACCAGCTGGTCACTCTCGACGGTCAGGTCATGGACAGCTCCTACGAGCATGGCGGCGGCACACAGCTGTCGCTTTCCTCCACCATAGAGGGCTTCAGGTCCGTCCTGATGGACATGAGGGAAGGCGAGAAGGTCCGCGCCTGGATCCATCCCGAATACGGCTACGGACAGTACGGAAACGGGAACATCGGTCCCAATCAGCTACTCATCTTCGACATCGAGCTTGTCAGCGTCGATGATTGACAGCATCTCCTCATAACAGGATGCATGGAAGCGTATGCGCGGATCTATATCGTCGATCCGTCTGCCAAGATGCAGATACAGGGTGTCGATATCCGAATCGAGACCTCCCCTGATGTCGCTCGTGAGACTGTCGCCGACCACGAGGCACTCCTGCCTCGAGGCCCCGAGACGTGAAAGCACCACATCGAAGAAGCGTGGATCGGGCTTCTGGACACCTATCTCCTCGCTGATCACCACGTCGTGGAAGTACTTCATGGCATCCAGCCTCTCCAGTCTTCCCCTCTGCACCTCGGCGATTCCGTTCGTGACCACCACGATATCGTGGTCTTTCGACAGGCGCGAAAGCATGTCCTGCGCCCCGTCGATGTAGTAGGCGTTGGATGCAAGCAGCCTGATGAAGAGACGGCCCGCCTCATGGGCGTCGAGGTCGATTCCGTTGGATTCGAAGAAGAGCGAGAAGCGGCGGTCCTTCAGCGTCGCCATGTCGATCGAGCCTTCCTCGAATTCCTTCCAGCACAAAGCGTTCGCCTTGTGGTATGATTCAAGAAGGGCATCTGTACAAGGTAGTGCCAGATGTTCGAAGAGGGACGAGATGGCCACCCTCTCGGTGGACGCGAAATCCAGGAACGTGCCATCTGCATCCATGAGGATGTATCTATAGTGCGACATGCGTCCACTGTATCTGGACATGGTGCACAGAGGCAATAGGAGGCTTTTCGATGAAGGCGCAGCTTCAATGGCTCATAGGAGGTGTCGTACTCCTCCTGGTTGGGATCTTCGTTCTGGTGAATCCGACGACGGTGCTCAAGGTCGCCGTGATAGGTTTCGGCCTGTATACGATGATCGAGGCGCTGTATGCACTTGTGATGTCGTTCTCGTTCCGGAGCGTCGGAGGCGTGTTCACGTTCAACGCCGTGCGCTCGCTCCTAAGCCTCGTGATCGGACTTCTGGTCGTCTACTTCGCCGCGACCAGCAGCGGCGCGAGCGTGGCCGGCTGGACGGTATACCTCATCGCCATCTGGCTTCTTGTGTCGGCGATCGGCGAGATCGTAGAGATACAGGCGCTCAGGAAGGCCGGATTCGACATGTTCAGCGCCTCGAACGCCATCGTGTCGATCGTGCTTGCCCTGATCATGTTCCTCTTCCCCGTGGTGGTGAACAACGCGATCTTCATCACGGTCGGAATATTCCTCATCCTCATCGCCATCGGCCTGATCGTCTGGGGCGTCAGGATGATGATGTTCGAGAAGCGGCTGAAGGACGAGTTCAAGGTCAGCGAGACGGAATGGGAGGAGAAATCTTGACCCGATGGGGCCACTTGCCTAAAATGTAGGCAGAAAGGAGGAGACGTCCGCATATGAAGGCATATCACCGCCATCATCATTTCATCGAAGTCAGGCGGTGACATCGGCGGGCTGTCCAGAGGAACCCTCGTCATTGTCACGAGGGTCTTTTTTTATCCATATGGGAGGTTGAGATGGACGAGCAGAGGAGACTGAGGATAGCGATCCAGAAGAGCGGCAGGCTTTCGGAGAAGAGCCTTGATATAGTGCACAGCTGCGGAATCGACTTCAATGCCGATGGCAGAGTGCTCAGGGAGGTCGCATCGAACTTCCCTCTGGAGTTCCTCTTCGTGCGCGATGACGACATCCCCACCTATGTCGCAGACGATGTGGCGGACATCGGCATCGTCGGACGCAACGAGGTGGACGAGTCCGGCTACGAGCTTGAGGTCGTCCGGGACCTGGGCTTCGCCGCCTGCCGTCTGTCCATAGCCGTTCCGGAAGGGTTCCGCTATGAAGGACTGAAGAGCCTGGAGGGCAGAAGAATCGCGACAAGCTATCCGCGCATCCTTTCCGGCATTCTCGAGGACAACGGAGTGAAGGCGACGCTCGTCACCGTCTCCGGCAGCGTCGAGATAACCCCGACTGTCGGAATCGCCGACTGCATATGCGACCTGGTCAGCACCGGCACCACGCTCAGGATGAACGGGCTCAGGGAGGTCGAGGCGATCTACCACACCTCCGCGGTCATGGTGTGCAGACCCGGCTTCCGCCAGGACGGGGAGAAGGCGGCCATCCTCGACCGCCTGCTGCTCAGGATGGACACGGTCAACAACGCCAGGAAGAAGAAGTACATCCTGTTCAACCTCCCTGCGGACAGAATCGACGATGCCGCCCGCATCGTGGGCGGAATGAAGAGTCCGACGGTCACGCCTCTCCTCGACAGGTCCTGGGTGTCTGTCCAGTCCGTGATCGCGGAGGACCGTTTCTGGTCTGTATTCGAGGACCTGAGGGCCATCGGCGCCGAGGGCATACTCGTCATGCCGATCGAGAAGATGTCGGACTGAGGAGGCTGATGATGTATTTGAAGTACTATGACGACCCTGCCAGGGATGAGTATCTTCCGCTTCTCAGACGTTCGCTCGTGGACGACTCGAGCGTCAGGGAGAGCGTCCAGGGCATAATCGATGAGGTCATCAGGCGCGGCGACGAAGCACTCAGGGAATACGAGCTGCGCTTCGACGGATCCCGGCTGGACGACTTCGCCGTCACGCAGGAGGAGTTCGACGAGGCCGAGAAAGCCGTCTCACAGGACCTGAAGGACGCAATCGCCGTATCACATGCCAACATCGAGGCCTTCCATCGCAGCCAGATGCCGCAGGGGGAGCGCGTACAGACGATGCCTGGCGTCGAATGCTGGAGGCGCATCGTCCCGATCCGGAAGGTCGGCCTGTACGTGCCGGGCGGAACGGCCCCGCTGTTCTCGACCGTGCTGATGCTTGCAATCCCTGCCCGTGTGGCTGGATGCCGCAGCCTGACGCTTGCCACCCCGAGCCATGGTGGACGGGTGAACCCTGCAGTGCTGTACGCGGCAAAGGTGTGCGGCGTGGATAGGGTCCTCAAGCTCGGCGGGGCGCAGGCGATAGCCGCGCTTGCCTATGGCACGGAGTCGATCGAGCCCGTCGACAAGATATTCGGCCCCGGCAACCGCTATGTGACATTCGCCAAGAGCATCGTGTCGAGCCGCTGTTCGATAGACATGCTGGCCGGTCCGAGCGAGGTGATGGTCGTGGCGGACGCGGATGCGGATCCTTCCTATGTCGCCTCCGATCTTCTCAGCCAGGCCGAACACGGCCCCGACAGCCAGGTCATACTGCTGATCAGGGCCGCTTCCCGCATAGAGGGGCGGAGGATATACGAGGCGGTGGAGAAGGCCATCGGCGACGAGTTATCCATACTCGGACGTCACGAGTACATGCTGCCCAGCCTGTCGCACTCATGCGCCATCACGACATATGACGATGACAGGCTCGTCGACATAGTGAACGAATACGCCCCCGAGCATCTGATCATCGATACTGTGGACTGCGATGAGTTGTGCACCCGCATAGAGAGTGCAGGCTCCATATTCCTCGGCCCGTACTCCCCCGAGTCCGCAGGCGACTACGCCTCGGGGACCAACCATACGCTTCCCACCTCAGGTTGGGCTCACAGCTGCGGCGGGGTGTCCCTGGACAGCTTCATCAAGAAGATCACCGTCCAGAAGCTGACAAGGGAAGGTCTTGCAGGCCTTGGGAAGACAGTCGTGACGATGGCCGAGGCCGAGGACCTGATGGCCCACAGCCAGGCCGTGAAGGTGAGGTTGTCATGAGCGTCGTGGATCTGATGAGGGACAACATCCGGGCTCTGGAGCCGTACAAGTGTGCACGTGACGAGGCCGGATCGGGGATGAGGGTCTATCTCGATGCGAACGAGAACTGGGCTCCCATCATCGACCACGATGGCATAAACCGGTACCCCGACTCGTCGAATCTGGCCATAAGAAAGGCGGCCGAGAAGGCTCTTGGAATCCCCGCCTCCATGTCATGTGCCGGCAACGGGTCCGATGAGCTGATCGACATCCTCATACGCATCTTCTGCAATCCCGGAAGGGACTGCATACTAACGCTTCCCCCCACATATGGAGAATACGGAGTCCTTGCCGCGATCAACGATGTGGAGGTCGTGACATGCCCCCTTCGCGAGGACTTCTCCATCGACGAGGACGCCGTCATGAGGACGATCGACGAGAAAAGGCCCAAGCTGACGTTCCTGTGCTCGCCGAACAACCCCAGCGGCAACCTCCTGGACCGGGATGCGATCAGGAGGTTGGCGGAGGCGAACGCCGGAATCACCGTCGTCGACCATGCATACATAGACTTCGCCCCCCAGGGTGAGCTGACCTGGAAGGATGTCGAGGACAACGAACGTCTGGTCATCCTGCGCACCCTCTCCAAGGCATGGGCGCTTGCCGGTGCCCGGATCGGACTGATGATCGCCGCTCCGGAGATCCTGGCCAAGGCGTATGACGTGAAATACCCGTACAACATACCGCTTCCTTCCAGCCAGGCGGCCGTCCAGGCCCTTTCGGACGTGGAGGGATGCAGATCGCGTCTTAGGCAGATACTTGCCAACCGCTCGTATCTGGCCCGGCGCCTGTCGGCGATCGATGGAGTGAAGGATGTCCTCGCCAGCGATGCGAACTTCTTCCTCATCAGGGTCGACGAGCCGAAGAGGATCTACGAATCGCTCAAGAAGAAGGGGATCGTCGTACGTGACAGGAGCGGCAACCTGCACTGCGAGGGATGTCTCCGGATAACGGTCGGCTCCAGAGAGGAGTGCGACGAGCTTGCCGCTGCATTGGAGGAACTGCTTTGAACGCCAAGGCTCTGAAGAAGGTGCTGTTCATAGACCGCGACGGCGTAATCGTCGAGGAGACCCAGGTCGACAGCCTGGAGAAGATCCGCTTCATTCCTCATGTCATGGAGGCCCTGCGCACCATACGCAGGCAGACGGACTACCTGCTGGTCATGGTGTCCAACCAGGACGGAGTGGGCACACCCTCATTCCCGATGGAGGATTTCAAGCTCTGCCATGACAGGATCATCCAGATCCTCGAGGGGGAGGATGCGTCGTTCGACGACCAGAGGATAGACTTCTCGCTTCCCCAGGACGGATGTCCCGGGCGCAAGCCCGGCACCGCCATGCTTGCCGACTACATGGACGGGCAGTACGATCTGGAAAACTCGTTCATGATCGGCGACAGGGCAAGCGACATGCAGCTTGCTCGCAACCTGGGGTGCAGTGGCATATGGTTCCATGAAGGACACGAGGGTGGGGAAGGCATCGTCCTGGAGACCTCCTCATGGCTCGAGGTCGCATCGTTTCTCACCGGATGCGACATGGAGCACAGGAAGGCCCACATCGTGCGTACCACGAAGGAGACCAGCATAGACCTGACTGTGGATCTCGACGGCAACGGCCGGGGATGCATAGAGACGGGAATCGGCTTCTTCGACCACATGCTCGAGCAGCTGGTGCGCCATGGCAGGCTGGATGTCGAGGCGCATCTGGAAGGCGACACCTGGGTCGACGAACATCACAGTGTCGAGGACATGGCACTGTGCCTGGGCAAGGCGGTGCTCTCGGCGCTTGGAGACAAGAGGGGGATACAGCGCTACGGCTTCGACCTGCTTTGCATGGACGAGGTCCACTGCGAGGTGTCCATGGACTTCAGCGGGCGCAGCGACCTCGTCTTCGACGGGCGCTTCTCCCGCGAGTACGTCGGCAGCTTCCCGACCGAGATGATACGCCACTTCTTCAAGTCGTTCTCCAACGAGGCCAGGTGCTCCCTATACATCGCATTCTCGGATGGCAACGCGCATCATCAGGCGGAGGCGGTGTTCAAGGCGTTCGCCAGGGCCTTGAGGATGGCGGTCAGGAGAATCTCGGGCAGCGACGAGGTCGTGTCGACCAAGGGGGTCCTCGAATGACCGCGATGATAGACTACAACGCCGGCAATGTCTTCTCCGTGGCCGCTGCTCTGCGCCGTCTGGACGAGGAGGTCGTGCTCACCGACCAGGCCGATGTGATCCTCTCTGCGGACAGGGTGGTGTTCCCCGGGGTGGGCTATGCGGATGCGGCGATGAAGGAGCTGGAGAGGAGGGGGCTTGTGGACGTTCTGAGGCGTGTCGAGGTTCCTTTCCTGGGCATCTGTCTGGGCATGCAGCTGATGTGCCGTCACAGCCAGGAGGGGGATGTCGACATGCTCTCCATCGTCGATGCTCCCGTGGTCAGGTTCGAACGCGACGTGTGCCGTAAGATACCGCAGATCGGCTGGAACCGGGTGTATGGCATGGACTGTCCGCTCTTCGACGGCATAAGGGACGGCAGCTGGTTCTTCTTCGACCATTCCTACCACGTCCCGCTCATGGACCAGGGCTGTGCCGCCAGGACGGAGTACTACGGCTACGAGTATTCCAGCGCGATATCCAAAGGGCTGTTCTTCGGCGTCCAGTTCCATCCAGAGAAGAGCGGAAAGGACGGATCGAGACTGCTTGCGAACTTCCTTTCGATGGAGGCCTGAGATGATCGTCATACCCGCGATAGACGTGATCGAAGGCAGGTGCGTGCGTCTCTCGAAAGGCGACTACGATACGAAGAAGGTGTACTCGGACGATCCCGTCGCGATGGCAAGGCGGTTCGAGGACGCGGGTCTGACCCATCTTCATCTTGTCGACCTGGAAGGGGCCAGGGCACATGAGCCGCGCAATCTCGATGTCCTTTCGGCCATATGCGAGGCGACGGACCTCGTCGTCGACTATGGAGGAGGCATGTATGCCACCTCTTCGCTCGAGGATGCCTTCGCGAGAGGCGCCTCATATGTCACATGCGGCTCCATCGCCGTCAGGGATCCTGATCTGGCCGCCTTGTGGATAGACAGGTGGAAGGAGCGCATCATACTCGGCGCCGACTGCATCGACGGCCTTGTGTCGAGCGGCGCCTGGATGGACCGCTCGTCGCTGGATGTCGTGGAATTCATACTGAAGTACATGGCGCTCGGAGTCGGCATGTGCATATCGACGGACATATCGAAGGACGGGATGCTGTCAGGACCGGGCTATGAGCTGTACGGCAGGATTCTTTCATCCTGTCCCGCGATCCGGCTTGTCGCGTCCGGCGGAATAGGATCCGTGGACGATCTTGAGCGTCTTGCCGGGATGGGACTGTACGGCGCGATCGTCGGAAAGGCCTTCTACGAGGGCCTCATCACGCCCGAGGAGATGAAGGAGGTTGAGCAGTGCTTGCCAAGAGGATAATCCCATGTCTGGACATCAAGGACGGGCGCACCGTCAAGGGGATCAACTTCCTCGATCTGCGCGATGCGGGCGATCCTGTGGAGAACGCCGTCAGGTATTGCCAGGAGGGGGCGGACGAGCTGGTCTTCCTTGACATAACCGCCACTGTCGAGAGACGGGAGCCGCTCTCGTCCCTGGTCCGGCGCATCGCCGAGCACATCGACATTCCGTTCACCGTCGGAGGGGGCATAAGGAGCATCGAGGACGTGCGCGGCATCCTCACAAGCGGTGCGGACAAGGTCTCCATCAACAGCCAGGCGGTACGGGTTCCCTCTCTCATCACGCAGGCATCGGCGCTCTTCGGCGCCCAGTGCATGGTCGTCGCGATCGATGTAAGGCGTAACGGAGACACGAGCTCCGGATACGAGGTGTACATCGACGGAGGACGTACACCGACAGGATTGGACGCATTGCAGTGGGGGAGGAAGGTAGAGGAACTCGGCTGCGGCGAGATACTGCTTACCAGCATGGAGGCGGACGGCACGAAGAACGGCTTCGACCTGCCCATCACATCGCTCATGGCAAGGAGCCTGGGCGTGCCCGTGATCGCATCCGGCGGGGCCGGGACGATGGACGATTTCCTCGCGGTGTTCCAGGAGGGGTGCGGTGCGGATGCGGCCCTGGCCGCCTCCGTATTCCACTACCATGAGATAGATATCGGCTCTCTGAAGGCCTATTTACAAAGTCGTTCGATTCCTGTTAGGTTGTAGGAATCTTTTGGAAGGGGATTATGGCGATCGATTTCGAGAAGGGAGATGGGCTTGTTCCGGCCATTGTGCAGGATGCCGTCACGCATAGGGTTCTGATGCTCGGCTACATGAACGCCGAAGCCTACCAGCTGACGCTGGACAGGGGGCTTGTGACCTTCTGGTCACGTTCCAGGCAACGCATCTGGACCAAGGGCGAGACCAGCGGCAACTTCCTCCAGGTCAGGGAGATCCTCACCGACTGCGACAACGACACCCTGCTCGTGAAGGCGATTCCCTCCGGGCCCGTCTGCCATACGGGCGCCGACACCTGCTTCAACGAGGAGAACGAGCCTGGCGAGATGACCAGCACCGAGTTCCTGGTATACCTGGAGGACGTCATCGCTGACAGGAGGAACAATCCCCAGGAAGGCAGCTACACGAACCATCTCTTCAGCCGTGGGCTCAACAAGATCGCCCAGAAGGTGGGAGAGGAGGCCGTCGAGCTGATCATCGCCTCCAAGGACGACAACAAGGAGCTCTTCCTCGGCGAGGCCGCCGACCTGATGTACCACTTCCTCGTGCTTCTGGCCCAGAAGGACACGAAGCTTGCCGAGGTCGTGGACGTCCTCAAGGGCCGCCACTCCCGCTGATGTTCACAGATCACATCGAAGACGGCTGCATCATAGGCCAGACGATCGAAGGCGAGGACGCCTCTTTTCTGGTCCTCGATCCGCTGTCGGCAGAGGAGTGCACCTTCCGGTCGGTGGATTTCACCTCATCACAGCTGACAGGGGCCTCCATCAGCGGCTGCACGTTCACTTCATGCGACTTCTCCTCCTGCGACCTTACAGGAACCCACATGGTGGGCGTCCGATTCGAGGAGTGCACGTTCAGGGGCACGATTCTCGTCGAGACCAGTCTGAAGAACGTCACGTTCCATTCCTGCTACATGCAGTATTCGTCCTTGGGTTCGTCCAGAATGGACACGGTCTCGTTCGACGACTGCTCTCTTGTGGAGAGCGACCTGTCCTCGCTTCGCCACAGGAGGCTTGAGATCGTCCATTCACGCCTCGAGAGGGCCTCGTTCACCGGAACGCCCCTCAGAGACGTCGACCTCAGTGGAAGCGACATCACCTCCGTATTCCTCAGCCAGGACCTTTGCGAGATGCGTGGTGCACGTCTGGACGTGTCGCAGGTCATGCAGCTTGCCTCGTCCCTCGGCATCCGCATCGTGTAGGTTCCGTTCCTGCTTGTATTGAGACCGGTTTTCTCGCTGAAATGACATTTAAGTTCGGAAAAATCACACATCAGATGATTTTTTTGGACTTATAAGTCATTTTATGGTATTCTTCAGCTATGTACAGGAAGATAGAGAAAGAACTTGAAATGTGGAAGAACAGGCCGGCAAGGTCTCCTATGCTGCTGATTGGAGCCAGACAGACCGGAAAGACATATATTCTGCGCGAATTCGGCGAAAGGGCATTCGAATCCATGATGTTCTTCGATTTGGAGAAGACACCTCGGGTTTCCGATGTGTTTTCGGACAACCTCGATCCGGATGAGATGATTGCACAGCTTGAGGTCCTGTCAGGCACCAGGTATGAAGAAGGCCGGACGCTCATAGTGCTTGACGAGATCCAGGCATGTCCAAGGGCTCTGACAAGTCTGAAATACTTCAAGGAATGTGGCAGGGACATCCATGTCATCGGGGCAGGTAGCCTGCTTGGAGTCGCACTCAAGCGAAACGATTTCTCCTTTCCCGTGGGCAAAGTCGATACACGGCACCTGTATCCGCTGGATTTTGAGGAGTTTCTCATCGCATGTGGCAAACAGATGCTGCGCGATGCCTGCGCCGATGCCTTCATCGCACGCAGGGCCGTTCCAAAACCTGTCCATGATGAGCTTCTGTCTTTGTACAGGTCGTATCTTGTCGTCGGTGGTATGCCGGAGGCGGTTGGGAGATTCATCGAAAGCGGGAGTTACGTGGAGGCTGGAAAGGTCCAGGCCGGAATCATCTCCGACTATCGTTCCGATATTGCGAAATATGCAGATGATTCGCAGAAGGTCCTTGCCCAGCGGGCTTTTGACACGATTCCGGTGCAGCTTGCCAAGGAGAACCACAAGTTCCAGTACAATGTCATACGAAAAGGGGCCACTTCGACGATCTTCGGAAGCTCCATAGAATGGCTGTGCTCAGCTGGAATCACATTGAGATGCTGCAAGGTGACGATTCCCGATATTCCGCTCAAGGCCTATCAGGACCTATCCTCATTCAAGTTGTACATGCTTGATACCGGTCTACTCATCTCTCTTTCCGGCATGCCGCAGGAAATCGTGCTCTCAGGTTTTGGAGAGCGCTTCATGGGAGGGGTGAGCGAGAATCTCGTCGCTGCCGCCTTGACGGCGAACGGCATTCCTCTCTTCTATTGGGAATCGTCCGGCCAGGCCGAGATCGATTTTCTGATCCAGGGCAGGACCGGAATCGTTCCTGTCGAGGTCAAGACAGGTGAGCATGTCCGCTCGCGAAGTCTCTCGGTGTATCGGCAGAGATTCTCTCCTCGGCTCAGCATCAGGGTATCGACACGCAACTTCGGCTTCGAGGATGGAATCGTGTCGATTCCTCCATATGCACTCTGGCTTCTGGATGAGCAGACCATATCGATGCTGTGAAGCCTGCAGGCTCCGGCCATGATCGGAAGTCCGGGCGTCTGCAGTGTCATGGCAGGCTTTGCAGACGCATTCCCGTCAGCGTTCCATCATCCCGTGTTCCAGGAAGGAGAAGTATCCTGTCTGGGTGAAGACGATGTGGTCCAGCACCTTTATGCCTAACAGATCCCCTGCGGCGATTATCCTGCGCGTCACGTTTATGTCGTCATCGGACGGCTCCAGCGTCCCGGACGGGTGGTTGTGTGCTATGGCTATCGCGACGGCCCTCCTGGCGATGGCGTCGCTGAACACCTCCCTGGGATGCACCAGCGTCTTGTTCACCAGGCCGACGGTTGCGACGAAGGAGTTGAGCACTTCGTGCGCACCGTTGAGCGTGAGGACGATGAACTGCTCCTGCTCTCGGCTCGAGTAGTGCCTGACCTCGCGGTAGATGTCTGTCGGGCTTGCTATCAGAGCTCCTGTCCCGAAGAGCCGGTGTCTTCTGCGCCCCAGCTCCAGTGCGGCCAGTATCGTGGTGCTCTTCGCCTTTCCCATCCCGCGTATGGCGCACAGGGTGGCCATGCTGGGCTCCTCGTCCCGGTCCAGGACCTCCATCAGGTCGCGCGACACGTCGCACACGCTCCTGTCACCATTGCCGGAGGACACGAGGAGCATCAGCAGCTCCAGGTCGTCCAGGCTTCCGGGGCCTTTCATCTCCATCTTTTCGCGGGGTCTCTCCTGGGCCTCGATGTCGTGCAGGCTCAGCCATAGGGGTTCCTTGTCTTCGTATCTCATGCCCTGTATACGCAGGAATGTCCTTATACGGCTAATGACGGTGCTCTGGACGAGAGGTGGCAAAGGACATAGACTTCACAGGTGATGAGCGAGAGACGATACAGAATAGGGCAGCTTTCGGCCATTTGCGGCCTGACACAGCGCACGATCAGGTACTACGACGAGCTTGGACTGCTCAAGTCGAAGTCCAGGACACGTGGCGGTCAGCGCATCTACATGGACAGCGACATCGTCTACATAAGGCGCATCATGCAGCTCAAGGCCCTCTCGTTCTCCCTGGAGGAGATCGGCCGGATCATCCGCCTGGGCGGTGACGACGACAGTGGAGAGAAGAGGAGGGCCGTGCTGCTGGAGGGCTACAGGCAGAAGCTCGAGAATGCCCTGGCCAGGAAGAAGGCGCTCGAGGCCGAGATCGCCGAGCTCGACTGGCATGTCAGACAGCTGGAGAAGGCCGACGGAGGCTTCAAGGACTGCCCGGGCTCGTTGTGCCGGGAGTGCTCCTTCAAGGACGGGTGCTCCTTCGCCCTGTCCTGACTCATCCCATCATCTCCTCAAGCACCCTTGCGATGTGCAGCGAGAGGGCCACGACATCCTCTTCGAGCGAGCGTGGCAGGTGGCGGGTGAAGAACATGCACTCGTAGGTCAGCGCACCCTTGTAGCCGATATCGGAAAACGCCTTCATCACATCCTCCCAGGATATGGTTCCAAAGAACGGAAAGAGGTGTTCGTCCTTTTCTCCATGGTTGTCTGCGATGTGGGTTGCGATCAGCAGGTCGCCGAACGAGCGGATCGCACCTGGGATGTCCAGACCCCTCATGTGGGCATGTCCCGTGTCCAGACAGATTCCCGCATCCTCGCCGAGCTCCTGGACTATCGCGATGAGCTGGTCAGGCGTGGACACCTCGGCCTCGCTCTCCATGTTCTCCACGGCAAGGCGGCATCCGGTCCCGCTTACGAGCGGCAGGAACCGTCTGAGGTAATCGACGTTCTCCTTTACGCCTCCGCGTATCGGATGGATCACGATGGCGGGGATGGAGAGGGAGACCGAGTAGCGTATGGCATCGGCGACAAGGGCGTCGGATGCCTCCCTTTCGGCTTCGTCCAGAGCCGTCCAGTCCCTCGGGTAGGGTACGTGCGATTGGACGTACTCGAGGCCAAGGTCCTTTCCGAGCCGCTTAAGGGATGCGATGTACTCCTCGTCGATGTCGGATGCGGGGTTCATCATCTCGCAGAAGTTCAGGTCCAGCCGTCTGTAGCCGTATCCTGCCAGGCGCGGGATGATCTCGAGCATCCGGCGCCGTCCGCCCTCGCGGGTGAACGAAATGAGGTTCGTGCTAGTCGCCGTTGATGGAGTGGTATTCATCCAGGTACCCGTCGATCTCGTCTGCAAGTGCGCTCACCGTCTCATCCACGTCCCTTCCTTCCTCCAGCATGGACCTGATGCCCGCCTGGAAGGAGTAGTACACCTGGTAGGCATTGGGTATCCACAGCCCGGTCACCTTCGCATTGGAGGCCAGCAGCTGGTCGCTTGCCACCTTGAAAAGAGGGTTGGCCTGGGTGTGGTCAATGTATTCCTGCATCGTGTAGGTGTCCTTGTTGACGGGAAGGTATCCCGTCGCGATATGCCACTCGAGCTGCGCCTGGGCGCTGGTGAGGTACTTCATGAAGGTCCATACGGCCTTCTCCTTTTGTGCATCCTTGTGGAAGGTGAAGAGCGCTCCACCGGAGAGGTTGACGCCCCCGGTGGCATCCTCGTTCACCATCGGAACGTTCGCCACGCCGAGCTCGAAGCGTCCGCCGACCGCCTCCTGCACGCTGGTCAGGTTGCTGGTGCTGGCAAGCATCGATGCCGTGCGTCCTGCGGCGAACTCCGCGCTCACGCCGCTGGTGAGGTTGTTCAGGCCTCCCGTCTCGTACAGCTCCTTCCACTTGACCAGGAAGTCGTGGAGCGTGCCGTCCTCTTCGAAGAGCGTCCTGGTCGGCGTCCCGTCATGCCCGTTGGACATGTCCGTGATGTAGCTCAGGCCATGCTGCATGCCGATGAATGAGCACAGCTCGTAGGTCGTGGGCACCGAGGCGATCGCATAGCGGGTGACGTTGCCCTTGTCGTCCCTTGCGATCAGGGCGGGGGCCGCCTCGATGAGGTCGTCCAGCGTTCTGGGGGCCTCGAGACCCAGCTGGTCGAAGAGGGTCCTGTTGTAATAGAAGAGGAGGGTGGACGCGTTGAACGGCAGTCCTATCACCTTGCCGCGGTACTTCATGCTCTCCAGGGCATGGTCGAGAATGAAGGACAGGTCTTCGCCTTGGTCTGCAGCCAGGTCCTCGACGTAGTACAGCGACTCGTTTCCCGCCATGTCGACGACTCCCGTGCTGTCAAGCTGAACGAGGTCCGGAAGCATGGACAGATCGCCTGCCTGGGCCACGGTGCGCACCTTGGTCAGCGTGTCGTTCGCGCTTCCCTGGTAGATCGCCTCGACATATATTCCATCCTCTTCTCCGATGGTCCGGTTGAACTTCTCCACCAGTGCATCGGCCGCCTCCCCGATCACGCCGCTGTTGCTGTGCCACCAGGTGATGGTGATCCTCCCGTCGTCCTCTGCCACACCTGATGCGGCCAATGTCATGGCGAGTGACAGAAGCGTCACAATCACCGCGATTCTCTTCATTCCCTTTTCCTCCTTACATGAACATGTAGCCCCTGGACAGGGCCGCCATGATACGCCTTCTCATCAGGATGAACGCCACGACGAATGGTACGGTCACGACGACTATCGCGGCGAAGACCGGACCGTAGTCGAGGCTCTCGGCATAGCCGAGCATCGTGATTCCTATCTGCACCGTCCTCATGGACGGGCTGTTCGTGACCAACAGCGGCCACAGATAGCTGTTGAACATGCCGACGAAGCCCTGCAGCAGGAACGTCGACACCAGCGCCCTGGAGATGGGCAGGAGGATCGACAGGATGTAGCGCTCATCGGAGCATCCGTCCATCATGGCGCTGTCACGTATCGAACCGGGGATCGAGCGGAAGTACTGGCGCAGCATGAGTATCTGGCTGGCGGGCAGCAGGCTGGTCGATATTATCCCCGCGTATGTGTCGAGAAGTCCGAGCTTCTGTATCGTCATGTAGTTGCCGCTCAGCAGCAGGTCGGATGGTATGAACAGCGTGAGGATGATGAATGCAAGGCATGCACTGTCGCCTTTGAAGCGGAAGTGCGAGAAGGCATAGGATGCCAGGAAGGCGACCACCATGCGTATCGTCGTCGACATCAGCCCCGTCAGCACCGAGTTGACCACATAGGTCGGGAAGTACCTGTTGGCGGCGATGCGGGAGTAGTTCGAGGTCTTCCATACCTCCGGAATGAAACGTGCCGGGCTGGTGGCGAAGTCGCTTGCCGCGAAGAACGAGGCAAGCAGCGCGTAGAGAAAGGGGAAGAGGATGATGATGGCGAGAGCGGCCGTCGCCATGATTCGGAACGCGCTCCTAGTTCTCATAGTGTATCCTCCCCCTGTCGACCTTCATCGCCGCCATGGTGATGACGAAGGCCAGGATGAAGACGATCGTGCTGATCGCCGCGGCACTGCCGTAGTTGAAGTTCTTGAAGGCCTCTATGTAGTACTGGTAGACGATCGTCTGCGTGGAGCGGAACGGTCCGCCTTCGGTCATGACCATCACCGGTGCACAGATGAGCAGGGCGTCCTTGATCGAGATGAAGAGCACGAAGAACAGGGTGGGACTCAGCATCGGCAGGCGGATATGTGTGGTGATCCTCCATTCGTCGGCCCCGTCGATCATCGCCGCCTCCTGAGGTCCCCTGTCCAGGTTCCTCATGGCCGCAAGAAGCAGAAGATAGTCCAGACCGAAGTCCAGGAACACCCCGAGGAAGACCACGGAGAACATCGCGGCCGTGGCATCGTTGGTCCATTGTATGTCGATGCCCAGGATGCGGTTCACGATTCCGACCGAAGGCCTGAACATGTACTTGAATATGAGGGCGATGCTGCTCATGCCTATGGCCATGGGAAGCATGAAGATGGTCTGGAAGACGCCATCGCCCTTCGTCCTCCTCCAGGTCAGCAGCACCGTCGCCATTATGACGATGATGTTCAGCGGAACGAAGATGACCATGAAGCGGAAAGTGTTGCCAAGACTCTGCCAGAAGATGTCCGACGAGAGGGCGCGGCGGTAGTTGTCCAGCCCCGCATAGGACGAGAAGCTTCCGTCGAAACGGACGTTGAAGAAGGACGAGAGCACGGAGCCGAAGAACGGGGCATAGACGAACACCAGCGCCAGAACCATCGCCGGCAGTATGTACAGATATGGTTTCGCCTTGCTCATCTTCACGGCTGGAAAGATAGCTCTTTACTGTATTCATGTCAAACAATTCCTTTCTGTACAAGGAGATATTTCACGTAACAGAATATTACGTAATGTATTTCCACGTAATGTTCTCTGAACTTGTTCCAGCTGACATGGACATTTGCATCCATTCGTCCGTTTTTACATGGCCTTCTCTATCATTTCGCCCGGTTTCGGGCTAGAATGGAACAAAAGGAAATACAAGGAGGCTTTGTAGACATATGAAACCGACACTACTGGTCCTTGCCGCCGGCATGGGTAGTCGCTACGGCGGAGTGAAGCAGATCGACGCCGTCGGAATGCACAACGAGACTCTGCTCGACTTCGGCGTGTACGATGCGGCCCATTCCGGCTATGGCAAGGTGGTGTTCATCATCCGCAAGGACATAGAGAAGGACTTCAGGGAGCGCCTGTTCGACCGCATCGCCAGGAACATGGATGCGGACTACGTCTTCCAGTCCCTCGATTCCCTGCTCACCAGCGAGCAGGTGAAGCTCGCCGCCGACAGGAAGAAGCCCTGGGGAACGATCCACGCCCTGCTGTGCGCCAAGGATGCGGTCAAGACTCCGTTCACCGTCATCAACGCCGACGACTACTATGGACGCACGGCCTACCAGGATCTCGGAGCATACCTCTCGACGCTCGAGAACGACAGCACGGCCCATGCGATGGTCGGCTATGTGCTGGAGAACACGATGAGCCGCTCGGGCAGCGTGTCGCGTGGAATCTGCCGCGTCAAGGACGGCTACCTTGTCAGCATGGAGGAGAACACGAAGATCGAGTACACCGTGGACGGTGGAATCGTGTCCCATATGGACAGGGGTGACGAGGCTCTCACCGGAAAGGAGGTCGTCTCGATGAACTTCTTCGGCTTCACGCCCAAGGCGTTCGACTCCTTCACCCCGTACTGGGAGGCCTTCATCAAGGACAACATCACCCAGGCCAAGGCCGAGTGCCTCCTGCCGAACGCGGCCGGAAAGATGGTCGAGGACGGAGAGGGCACAATCAAGGTCCTCACCAGCCAGGAGAGATGGTTCGGCATGACCTATCCGGAGGACAAGCAGCTTGTCATGGACGAGCTGAGGAAGAAGATCGCCAGCCACTACTACCCGGAGAAGCTGTGGGAGAAGTGACAGGCGTGTTTGAAGAACGCTGTTCAGGGTGCATCGGAGACGGTGCACCCTCTTCATCATGCGGGGCCGCCTGCGTCGAGATCGTGGACGGTCTTGAACATAGGTCAAAGGTCATCTCGCTTTTCGACGAATACACCCGCATGCTCGTCTCCCTCGACCCGTCGTTCCGGCTGTATCTCGACATCCAGCATTACGAAGACGAGGTGAGGGACCTCGAGGCGAAATATGCACCGCCATATGGGCGCCTGTACCTGCTGCTGGTGGATGGCAAGGCGGCGGGATGCATCGCGCTCAGGCGTCTTGACGACAGGCGCTGTGAGCTCAAGAGGCTGTATGTGAGGCCGCAATACCGCGGATGCGGGTATTCCCGTCTACTGCTGGACAGGATCGTGTCTGACGCCAGGGCCATCGGCTACACTCTCATGCTTCTGGACTCCCTACCGGAGTTGGAGAGCGCGCTGTCCTTGTACCGCAGCTACGGCTTCGTCGAGACGGCGTGCTACAACGACAGTCCTGTTGAGAGTACTGTGTTCATGGAGCTTGCACTATAGGGACCAGATGCCCTCTCCATGCCTCGACCAGCCTGTCAAGCGACCATGAGGCGTTTGCAGGGGAGGTGGATGGCATCTTCACGGCCGTGATGCCGAGTGAAGGATACACGTACCTCATGTACACGTCGTATGACTTCGTCCCGTTGGCGAGAATCGTGTCTATGCAGGTGCTGGCGACAAGGCCGCCTATGTCGGCAGCCACGACATCCCTGATCGAAGAGTCGGACGATCCCGTGATGGTGCATGATGCTATCGAGTCCCAAAGCGCGATGTGGACTCTGTGGAGCAGGGCCTTCTTTTCATCGATGCCGGCAAGACGGCATGAGAACAGCTTCTCCATCATCAGCCAGAAACGGTTGTGGGGATGGGCGTAGTAGAAGCCATCCTGCCTCGACTTCACGGAAGGGAAGGAGCCGAGGATGAGCACTCTGGAGCCACTGTCCGCCACTGGCGGGAACGGATGCACTACCTGACACTGCATATGTACCTGTATCATAGCATGGCTTCTTGAGATGCACCACATGTGGGGTGCTATGCACACCTCATTCGAAACCGATAACATTAGTCCGCTATGAATTCACAAGTGGGAAAGAGCACAAGGGAGAAGCTGGTCGCTCTGGACCGGTTTCTCGAGCAGAGGCATGGCCTCCAGCTCTATCGTGCGGTGTCCGTAAGCCAGTCGAGGATGAATGACGTGCTCAGCGGACGCGAGGAGCCGGATATAGGCTCTGCGTCAAGGTCGCCGCGTACTTCTTCATTCCGGTGGATGTCCTGACGGACGACTCGAAGGACCTGCCGGCGGAGGATGTGATCCAAGTGGACGAGGACCTCGTGTCCGTCCAGCGCAACGATGTCGAGAACGACATAGAGAGGCAGAAGCAGAAGCGCTTCATCAGCCGCAACTGGAAGATGATAGGATACCGCAAGCGCGTGAAGCTGATCCTTTCGGTCCTGGTCATCGCCGTCCCTCTGGTCGCCTACATCATCTTCTGCGCCAGCGAGGTGGCATTCGAGCGCTTCGACGACATGAGGAAGTACCGCATCGGAAGCGACGGCCTGGACTACGACAAATACGACCCGATCCAGGTGAAGTACCATGACGACCTCGAGGGCACCAGCAAGGCCAACAACCCTGATGCGCACTATGTCGAGGTGACCGTCGGCGCTGTGCTGGAGAAGATCAAGAACATCTCCTCTGCAACCAGTTCGTACGAAGGCAGGATGCAGCTGTACTTCAAGTTCGACAAGGACGAGTTCCGCGACATGTTCCGCCATTACGCACGCAACGTGCTGGCGGACCAGATCATCGAGGACTACTACGCCGAGAGCGACGAGGCCCATCCCCAGGGTGCATTCGACCATGATGCATGGCTGGATGCGCATTCCGACTACTTCGAGACCTGGGTCGAGACGCATGACAGCGAGTACTACCCCGGCGAGACGCCCTCGAACGTGCTGACCGACAAGAACACGATGTTCGTCATCGGCAACGGCGAGTTCGTGCCGGACTCCCTGGGCACGCTCAAGGAGCTCGAGGAGGTCCAGTACTACGACGAGGATGGCAGGCTGCGCACGATGTGCTACCAGAAGATCCGCTTCAACATTCCTATCCAGGAGTCTCCATCTTCTAAGCGAAGCGAAATGTGGAGAGGAATGGAGATTGGCCTGGCTGTACGGACAGCTCTCCTGTCCGGAATCAAGGCGATGGCGGCATGATCACAGATACCGCCTCTTGAGATCCGCGACCATCTGCTCTCCAAGGGTGGCGCCCTCGTCATCCATGACATAGCGTACCCCACTGGTCTCCTTCATGGACTCGGCAATCCTCACGAGCAGCACGACGTCCTCGTCACGGAGGCCTCTTGCAGCACCGGCAAGAACATCCGTCATCGGGCCCGTGCTTTCCTCATGTACATGGCCTTCGCTTGAAAGCGACTCGACGTCCGTTCCAAGCGCACCTGCTATCTCAAGTGCGAACTCGAACGAGGGCGTCCTGTTCATCGCCTTCATGCTCATCAACGTATGGCTGCCATGCCCGCACTCACGTCCGAGCTCCTCCCAGGTCATGCCGCGGGCGTTTCTCACCTCATTGACGTTGTTCCAGAAGATTCTGGTGATGTCCTTGCCTTCCATACCATGGATGATAACATGGAATGCTGAACATGTGTTGACATCATGTGTGAAGCAGTCTATATTAATTATCGTTGATATGTTGTTATCAACAGAGATTCCCGTGGTCAGGAGGTTCCAGATGGACGGTTGTCATCCGGATTCCGTGGTGGTATCCAAGTGCATGGAATTCCGTATAAGGCCGACCATTGAGCAGAAGATCCTCATCTGGAAGACCTTCGGATGCTGCCGCTTCGTCTGGAATCATCTCCTTGATGAGCGCATCAGCCATGAGAAGGTTAACAAAGGCAAGCTCCTCAATACTACTCCTGCACATCTGAAGAAGGATAACCCATTCCTTTCAGAAGTTGATTCGATGGCTCTCTGCAATGTACAGCTGAATCTTAACCAGGCATGCAGAAGGCTCTTCCCGAAAGGAAGGGCTCCGAAGTTCAGAGCCAAGGGAAAGGATAAAAGGTCATACACCACCAACTGGATAAACAACAACATCGAGATAGTTCACAAGAGCGATATAGAGAACTATATCAAGCTGCCGAAACTCGGAAGAGTGCGCATCATACTCCACCGTAGCATACCGGATGAGTGGAGGATGAAGCATGCGACGATAAAGGAGACGGCAAGCGGGAAGTTCTTCATATCCCTCACCTTCGATGTGGAGATAAGACCAAAGGAGCCGATGAAGGAGTTCGACAAGGTCGAGGCCTTCGATTATTCCCTGCCTTCTCTTGTCGTCTCTGCATCAGGGGAGAATGACATCACATCCGATGACATCCGCTGGTACCGCAATCTTGAGAATAGGATTGCAAAGGAGCAGAGGAAGCTTTCGAGGATGCAGTATGGCTCAAGGAATTACTGGGAGCAGAAACACAAGATCGGGAAGCTTCACGAGAAGGCGAGGAACAGGAGGAAGGACTTCCTGCACAAGCTCTCCCGGAAGGTCTCCGATTCCTTCGATGCCGTAGTGGTGGAGGACATCAATCTCCAGCACATGTCTCAGGCCCTGAACTTCGGCAAGAGCGTATACGACAACGGCTACGGGCTGCTGAGAAACATGCTTGCCTACAAGCTTGAGGAACAGGGAGAGGTGCTTGTGAAGGTGGACAGGTTCTTCCCCTCCTCAAAGCGCTGTTCCGTGTGTCATGAAGTGAACCATGATCTCAAGCTCTCGGACAGGCAGTGGACATGCCCATCCTGCGGTACACATCACGACAGAGACAAGAACAGTTGTAAGAACCTGCTGGATGAGGGTAAAGACATCCTTAACCGCTGGACTGGCGGGGATAGCTCATTGATACTGGCACCATCAGGTGTCTTGAGTGGGAAGAAGCTCCATCCTCAGGCTCGCTACAATGTGAGACAGGATGGAGAGTAGGTCACGATGTACATCCTACCTACGATGGACGCCGACTATATCAGGTACGTCCCGGACAGGTCCACGGACAGCGAAGGAAATCTGATCAGCGGCTTCACGCCGTACTTCTCCGTGACCTCCGGCTACAGGCTCATCCATGACACGGAGGATATGGACAACTTCACGATGCGCCTGAACTACTACTACGACGAGAACAACGACCCGGCGATCGATTACGAACAGTCGGTGCGCACCCAGCTGGAGATCATCGTCAGGGCCAACAGGGCGGGTCTTTCACTGTTCCTGCAGGCATTCATCAACCTCTTCAGCGTCGTGATATGGATCATCATCGCGTTCTACAGCCAGAGCTACACCGGCGAGGACAGCATCGGGATGCTCGGCACCGGACTGTTCGGCGTCATATCCTCGATGCTGGTCGGTCTGTCGATGGTCTCTGATGCCGGCATCTTCTCGCTGATAACGATGATCAACATCTTCACGCTCGCCGTCATCATGATAATGACCTACCAGGCCATTGCGGCAAAGAGGGCTGCGGTCAGGAAGGACAAGGTCCTGATCGCCTACAACGGCATCAAGCTGCGCGTGCTCTTCGTCCTGCTGACGATCTGCACTGTGGCGATGTTCGTCGTCATTCCCGCTCTTGCATACATGTGGGGTGTATGACGAAGAATTGCCACTTCGGGCTTTGAAATGCGATGCTCCCTGGATCCTTCCGGGGAGCATCGTTCTATTACTGGATGATGACCGCTTTCCTGCTCAGGATTCCCTTATGAACCTTACGGCCTTCTCAAGCCCTTCGAGCCCCTTCTCCAGAAGGTCCTCTCCGCAGCCGAAGTTGAAGCGTACATAGCACCTGTACTCATCTCCGCCGAACCAGGTGCCGTCGTTCATACAGATTCCGCCTCTCTGCCCGAAGAAGTGCGAGAGGACGAAGTGGTCTCCGTCATACAGCTGTGGGTTTTTCTGCCTGTCCTGGACCACCTTGTCCCAGATCGCGCTGCAGTCGATGAACACGATGAACGAGGCATGGCCCTTGCACAGCTTCAGCTCGGGACAACGCGTCCTGAGGAACTCCTCGAGCCTGTTCTGGTTTCTCTCCAGATGTCTGCACAGCTGCCTGTTGTACTCCAATCCATGAAGATAGGCCATCTCGGCCATCGAGGCGACGCTGTAGCCGGGGCCGGTGAGGTGGAGCCTCTTTTCGACCTTCTCGTAGCGCTCCTTCATCTCCTTCGACGAGAAGCATGCGAAGGCGCAGTGCTCGCCGGCGATGTTGAAGCTCTTGGACGCGGCAGCGAACGTGATGACGTCGGCTCCGATCCTCTCGTTCGCCTTGACCATGGGAATGTGCCGGAACCCGGGAAGCGCCAGGTCGCTGTGGATCTCGTCGCACAGCACCAGCTGTCCCCTGTCCCTTGCCAGTGTCAGAATGCTCTCGAGCTCACTGTCCGTGAACACGATTCCGGTGGGGTTGTGTGGCGAGCAGAAGAGGATCGCCTGGCAGCCTTCGCCTGCCGCCTTCCACTCGTCGGGATCCAGGGTGAAGCCTTCTGCCGTCCTCTTCATGTGGTAGGGCACGATGACGCGTCCGTTGTCCTCGATCATGTCGATGAAGGGATGGTAGCTCGGGTAGGGCAGCAGGATCCTGTCTCCTTCCTTCGTGAAGATGTTCATCGCCAGGGCGATTGCGTGCAGCATGCCCTGTGCGAATGCGACATGGTCCTCGTCAAGCACTGTGTCATGGCGTTCCTTCATGAAGGAGATGAACGCCGGCTTGAGAGCGCTGCTGTTACGGTATCCTATGACGCCGAGCCTGGCCTCGTCCTCCAGCGCCTGACGTATGCCGTCGCTGACGGGAAGATCCATGTCGGCCACCCAGAAGGGCAGTGCGTCCGCATTGCCGCAGATGCCTGCGATGTTACCCCTGTCCCATTTCTCGGCCCTGCTTCCTGCACGGTCGACCGAATGCGAGAAGTCATGGCTCATGGTCTGTACCCCCTTATGGTTCTGACGACCATGTCCGTCATCCCGTCGTCGACGTTGATGCTTGTGACCATGCGGCAGAAGCCCGCATCCTCTGCAAAGAGTATGTCATGCTTCCTGAAATACCCGATCACGTCCTGGTTGGTCGTGCCGTGGCATGAGAAGAAGACCATGTTGGTTCCGAAGCGCTCGATCTTCGCCCAGCCGGTCTCCTCAAGCGCCGCCCTGATCGCCGCGGCATGCTCGTGGTCCTGCCTCAGCCTGTCGACGTTGTTCTCCAGCGCGTAGATTCCGGCTGCCGCCATGAAGCCGATCTGCCTCATCCCGCCGCCAAGCAGCTTGCGAAGCCTCCTGGCCTTCTCGATGAACTCATTGCTACCGCACAGGAGGCTCCCCATCGGAGCACCAAGCCCCTTGGATAGACAGAACGTGATGGTGTCCGTGTACCTGGCCCATTCTGTCAGCGGTATGCCCGTCTCGACGACGGCGTTGAAGATCCTGGCCCCGTCGGTGTGGACGTTCATCCCGTTGGCCTTCGCCCATCCGTGTATCGCCTTGACTTTCTCGATGGGGTAGACGATGCCGCTGGTGGTGTTCTCGACCTCTACAAGCGTCCTGTCGGCCATGTCGTAGCTGTAACTGCGCTTGAATGCATCGAGACCATCTGTGAGCATGAGGCCTTCCGGTGTGCTCGGGACAATGGTCGGCTGGCTCAGACCTATGGAGCTCAAGGCCCCGATTTCGTGGCAGACGATATGGCTCTCCCTGGTGCACAGCACCTCGCATCCGCGTCCGCACTGCAGTGCGATGGCGATGAGATTGCCCATGCATCCCGACGACACGTACAGACAGGCGGGCTTGCCCGTGAGCTGGCAGCCCATCTCCTGCAGCCTGTTGACCGTCGGGTCCTCCCCATAGACGTCGTCGCCCACCTGGGCCGTGTATATCGCGTCCCGCATCCCCTGCGTGGGCATCGTGAACGTGTCCGATCTCAGATCTATCGTCATTCGCTACCTCCTTTGACTCTTTCCAGCAGGCTGAAGAATGTCGGGAAGGTGACATCCGCAGCCTTCTCGTCGTCTATCGTCAGTCCATTCCTCGCTATCAGCGAGAGCACGGCCATGGCCATGATCATCCTGTGGTCGCCGTAGCCCGGCACCGTCACTCCTCCATCGATGGGACCGGGATGGACCGTCAGTCCGTCCTCCATCTCGTCGACCTCCAGACCCAGCAACCTCAGGTTGCGCGTCATGCATGCAATCCTGTCCGTCTCCTTGATCCTTGCGTTCGCGACGTTCGTCAGAGTCAGAGGACCATCCGTGACGGCTCCCAGGACGGAGAGAGCGGGTAGTGCGTCGGGCATGGAGTTGAGGTCGAAGGTCCCTCCATGCAGAGGCCTGCCTCCTGTGACCGTTATCCCTTCTTCCGTGCATTCCACGCTGCATCCCATGGCGACGAGTATGTCGATGACACCCTTGTCGCCCTGGCTGTCGTCCATGTCCAGCCCCTTGAGCGTCAGCGTGCATCCGGTGATGGCTGCGGCGACGAGGAAGAACGAGGCCGATGAGAAATCCCCCGATATCCTCTCGTCGAACGGGTGGTAGTGCTGGCCACCTTTCATCCTCAGGTGCTGCAGGTCGTCTCTCATGTCGTATGCGATGCCCTGCCTGTCGAGCCAGTCGAGCGTCATCGAGACGTATGGCTTCTCATAGAGCAGCGGAATGTCCACCTCGCTGTCCCTTCTGGCGAGGGGAAGGGACAGGAGAAGCGATGAAAGGTACTGGCTCGTCGGGCACTCTATGCTGGTCGACCCGCCTTCCAGGGCACCTGTGATGACCACGGGAGGGCGGCCCTGTGTGCATCCGCCTTCAAGACCGAGGTCCCGGTAGGCCTCCACAAGAGGGCCTATTGGACGTCTGTTGAGCTGTTCATCCCCCTTCAGCGTCACGCTGCTGCAGCCAAGCGTGCCCAGCAGTCCGTACAGCAGGTATGTGGTCGTCCCGCTGTTTCCGGTGTCTATCGTGATGTCGCGTCCGCTGCATTGGAGAGTGCTGCTGTCCACCTCGATCGAATCGTCATTTATGCAGAGTCTGCAGCCCAGAGCCCTCAGTGCCTCGATGCAGCTGAGCGTGTCGGCGCTGTACAGCGGGTTGCGGACGATGCTCCTGCCGCGTGCGGCAAGTGCGATGAGAAGGGCCCTTATCGTCTGGCTCTTGCTTGCGGGGATCCATATCGATCCTCCGACCTTGGATGGCTTCAGGGTTATCATGACAAGGCAAATATTAGTCCTTTGGTCAGCGCTTTGCAAATCTTGCGGACACCACGCGCTCGAGTCCGGCAAGGTCCTTCGTCACAAGCGTGTCCACGTATCCCAGGTCCCTCATGTATGACTCCAGGTCATGGGCCTGTCTGTAGTCGCACTCCAGTGCCAGAAGGCCTCCGTCCTCCAGATGATTGACCGCCTCGTCGACGATGCGTCTCTCGATGCCCAGGCCGTCTTCGTCATCGTCCATCAGAGCCAGGTGCGGCTCCTTCGAGACTTCGGGCGAGAGGGCCTTCATCCATTCGGGTGCTATGTATGGCGGGTTGGACACGATGACGTCGTATCGTCTTCCTTCAAGCGGGCCGAAGAGGTCGCCTTCGACGCACTGCCAGCTGCATGAGTGCCCGAGCAGCCGGGATGCGTTGCTCCTGGCGACCTCGAGGGTGGACCGGGAGATGTCGACCATGGTGAGCGAAGAGGCTCCTATGGCATGTGCAATGCTTATTCCGACACAGCCCGATCCGGTGCACAGGTCGAGTATGCGGAGGCATGCATTCTGTCCCGCCCTGTCGAGTGCGACCTCGACGAGCGTCTCCGTGTCGGGGCGGGGGATGAGCGTATCGGGTGTGACGATGAAGTCCAGCCCGAAGAACTCCCTATGCCCCGTGATGTATGCCATCGGCTCATGCGATGCCCTGCGTTCCACCAGGGCACACAGCCTGTCCGCCGTCACGTCGTCGAGCTCGCGTCCGGCGTCGAGTATCTGATGTACGCGGTCAATGCCCAGATGCGAAAGGAGGACCTGCACCTCCATGGTCGGGTCCTCCAGTCCGGCCTTTGCCAGGCGGGATGCCGCCTTGGCCCTTGCCTGGGCAAGCGTCATGAGTTCTTCAGCGCCTCTTCGCCCGCCGCGATCCTGAGCGGCTCGACGATTTCGTCCAGATCTCCGTTGATCACCTGGTCCAGATGGTAGAGGGTAAGGTTGATCCTGTGGTCGGTGACACGGTTCTGAGGGAAATTGTAGGTGCGTATGCGCTCCGAACGGTCACCGGAACCGACCTGGCTTTTGCGCTCTGCGGCACGTTCCGCCCTCTTGCGGCTCTCCTCCATGTCGTATAGACGGGCTCTGAGCACCCTGAGCGCCTTGTTCTTGTTCTTCAGCTGGCTCTTCTCGTCCTGCTGTATGACGACTATCCCCGTGGGGATGTGGGTGATGCGGACGGCCGAGTCGGTCGTGTTGACGCACTGTCCGCCAGGACCACCTGCCCTCATGACGTCGATCTTGAGGTCCTCCTGACGGATCTCGATGTCGGTCTCCTCGGCTTCTGGAAGGACCGCGACGGTCACGGCGGAGGTGTGTATCCTGCCGCTTGACTCCGTCTCCGGCACACGCTGGACGCGGTGCACACCGCTCTCGAAGCGCAGGAAGCCGTATACGTCCTTGCCGCTGATGGAGCACACGATCTCCTTGTAGCCGCCAACGCCGCTCTCGCTGGAGTTCATCACCTCCAGCTTCCAGCGCTTGGACTCGGCGTAGTGGGAGTACATCCTGAACAGGTCGGCCGCGAAGAGGCTGGCCTCGTCGCCGCCTGTGCCTGCGCGTATCTCCATGATGATGTTCTTGCCCTCGAGAGGGTCGGGCGGGATGAGGAGCATCTTCGCTTTTCTCTCCTCGGCCTCCGCCTGACTCTCCAGGTCTGCAAGCTCCTGTCTGGCCATCTCCTGGAGCTCTGCGTCCTCCTCGAGGCGGATCATCTCCTTCGTCTCGTCGATCTGCACATGGATCGACGAAAGCCTTTCCAGCGACTCCACGATGGGCGCGATGCGGCTGCGCTCCTGCATCAGGGCCGTGTATGTCTTCATGTCCTTCATCGTCTCGCCGTCTGCAAGCCGGGCGTCTATGCCCTCGAGCTGGCGGGAGAACTCTTCAAGCTTCTCTAGCATCTTGTCTCCGTTGTGTGGAAATGGTCTTAGGAATATTAGCGAGGGCAGGAGCGCTGGTCTAGTGCATGACCTCGTCGTAGAGCTTCTGGCCGTACTCCCTGAGTGCGACCAGGGTCAGCTTGTCGCGTGCACCGACTCCCATGGAGTTCATGAGCTCGTCGATCTCCTTCATGTACGTGTTGTAGTCCGGGTTGCGGTTGAAGGGCTGCAGAAGACGCGTCGCACAGTAGCTTCTCCACATGATGCGCTCGTTCTCGTCCAGCACCTCCGGCCAGTTGCGCGCCACCTGGCGGAACAGCAGCTTGTCTATCTTATGCGAATCGAAGTGCCAGTTGTGCTTGAGTTTGCGTGCAGGAGGGTAGCTGTTGACCAGCTTCATGTTCATCCTGTCGCTGTCGCTGTAGAAGCCGTCCATGTAGATGCGCAGGTCCGGATCCGCATTCGGGTCGTCAGGCCTGTCCGCCGACAGCTTCCCGTCCAGGGCCGCGACAACCTCCTGCCTGTGGGTGCGCAGGAACTCGAGGTTGCGCTGCATCAGGTCCATGTCGATGCCAAGCCGCTGCTGCACCTGGCTGACGTTCGTCAGTATCGTGATGGGGGCTATGTAGGGGCAGCGGTTGGTGGTAACGCGCACGATGCCATGGTAGTCGTCGGGGTCGAGTATTGTGCGTGCATCCTGTGTGAGGTCGAAACACACCACGCTGCTCGAACGGGACTTGTCGAACGTGATGGGGCAGATCGGTCTGGATGCGCCGCGTTCAGAGGTGAAGCTCTGGCAGGTGTACATCACCGGACGCATGGAAAGGGTGTCGAGCATGGCGTTGATCCGGCTCTTGCTCCTGTTGTTCAGATAGAATTCGAAGAGCTGGGGCTGCCTGTCCATGACCAGCTTCGCGACGTTGATCGTGGCGTAGACGTCCACGAGAGCGTCATGCGCCCCCTCCTGCGGGATCTCGTTGTCCTCTGTCAGGTGCACGAGCTTGAAGGACGGCGACCCGTTCTCCTTCCTGTGCAGGAACCTGATGCCGTCCGGGCGGAAGTCGTGCACCGCCCTGACGAGGTCCAGGATGTCCCAGCGCGAACAGCCGTTCATCCATTCCCGCTCGTACGGGTCCATCAGGTTCCGGTACAGCGTGTTGCGGATGAACTCGTCGTCGAATGCGATGTTGTTGAAGCCGGTGACGATCGTGTCGGGCCGCCTGAACTCCTCGTCGATGGTCCTGATGAAGTCGAACTCCCCGATCCCCTCCTTGAGCGTCTGCTGCGGGGTGATGCCCGTGACCATGCAGGCGGAGGGACTGGGCAGGTAGTCCGGTGCGATGCGGCACATGAGGACCTTCGGGTCCTCGATGACACGCAGCTTCATGTCCGTGCGCACCATCGCCACCTGGGCTATTCTGTCGGACCTGCTGTCCAGGCCGAACGTCTCGAGATCGTAGAATAGGAAGTTGCGTGCCATGTACTGGAAGATTATATCTGCTGGCAGGAGATGGATGCAATCCCGCTTTCCATTCGAGAGGGTGTTGGTTTAGAATGTCCCACTGGAGGTCTTCCTTGAAGGATTCTAGACGAACCATAATCTCATGGGCGCTCTACGACTGGGCGAACAGCGCATTCGCCACCACGGTCATGGCGGCCTTCTTCTCCATATTCTTCTCAAGCTACTGGTCATTGGACCGCAACAGCGAGGTGACGACCTTCTGGCTGGGCATCGCGAACTCGGTCGAAAGCCTCATCGTCGCCGTCCTGGCCCCTGTGCTCGGAGCCGTCGCGGACAGCGGAAGCTACAGGAGACGGATGCTGATCTTCTTCGCCTTCATGGGCGCCGTCCTGACCATATGTCTGGGCATGATACATTCCGGTGCCTGGGTCCTGGCGATGTTCGTCTATGTGTTCGCCAGCGTGGGCTTCGCCGGTGCCAACATCTTCTACGACGCTCTCCTTCCGAGCGTGGCCAGCGAGAAGAAGGTGGACTTCGTCTCCGCACTGGGCTATTCGCTGGGCTACATCGGAGGTGGTCTCCTCTTCCTGGTGAACGTCCTCATGTACCTCTTCCCCACGTTCTTCGGCCTTGCCGACGACGGGGGTGTGAGCGCCGTCAAGGCCTCCTTCGTCATGGTGGGCATCTGGTGGATCGTCTTCACGATACCTCTTGTGCTCTTCGTCAAGGACGAGGGGGCGGGAGAGAAGGTCTCGATCCGTCAGGCGGTACGTAGAGGCGTGGGGGATGTGGTGCATACGCTCAGGTCGCTCGGAAGGCTGAAGATGACTGCGCTCTTCCTCGTCGCCTTCTGGTGCTATATCGATGGCGTGGACACGATAATCCGCATGGCGGTCGACTACGGCACGAGCCTCGGCTTCCCGTCCGAAAGCCTCATAGTTGCCCTGCTGATCACGCAGTTCGTCGCCTTCCCCGCGGCGCTCGCCTACAACGCGTTCGGAAAGAGGATAGGGCACAAGAAGGCGATTCTCGTGGCGATCGGTGCCTATGCCGTGATCACGTGCATCGGCTATTTCATGACCAATGTCGTCCAGTTCTACATCCTCGCCTGTCTCATAGGTCTGTTCCAGGGAGGCATCCAGGCGATGAGCCGCAGCTATTTCACCAGGTTCGTCCCCGCCGGGCAGGAGGCCCAGTTCTTCGGCTTCTACAACATGCTGGGCAAGTTCGCCGCCATCATCGGTCCGCTTCTGGTGGGTGTGGTCACCCTTGCAACCGGAAGCCATCGCACCGGAATCCTCTCCCTCGTCCTGCTGTTCCTCCTGGGAGGGATCCTGCTGTGGAAGGTGGACGAGGAGGAGGGCGTCAGGGCCACGAGGGAATACGAGGCGCACACGAGATGAACAGACGCATCGCAGCCTGCATACTGGTCCTGTCGATTCTGATGAACCCACTCGTGGCGCAGGATGTGCCCGATGCCGGTGACATCCAGGACGCCATTTCAGGCGTCGCGGCTGCGCTCATGTCGACATTCGCCGCCAGCACCTCGATACCACAGGTCACGCTGGACGGAGTGACGGTCGAGCATCTGGAGCAGGACAGCTCCACCATCACGATCAGCTACCTCAGGTGCGACGTATCATCCATGGCATCGCGGCTCGAGAGACCGGATGTGGACGGCCGCTCGTTCCTCCAGCGCATGCTCTACAGCGCCTCTTCGCATCTGAGCCCCATAACACGTCTGGCGCTCGACGTGCTCGACTCGATGGACCTCGAGCGGGGCGATGTGGTGCTGGACGGCACCCTTGCATTCCACGGGCCCATGCTCGAGAACGGTCTCGGCTCGACTCTCTTCCATCTGTACATCATGAGGGACTGGTCACGGGTCGACTTCGACGTGCGCATCTCCATGCTCGTGTCGGGCAGGGACTTCGCGACCCCGCTGGCCTTCGAGGGCCTCGTCTCGGTGGACGGAGACGAAGACGGGATCGTCTTGACGACTGAAAAGATGACATGCAACAATTTTCTGATTGAAATGGCTCCGATGCACATGGGCATCGGCTAGGAGGTGGTCATATGGTGGACAAGGTCCGTTCGTTTCTCACGCGCAACAACCTGCTTGCCGAGCAGATAGACGAGGAGAATCTCCTGTCGTTCTTCATGAGCGAGATGGACAGGGGGCTTGCAGGCCAGGACAGCTCGCTTGCGATGATTCCGACATACGTCCAGGAAGTGGACCATGTCGCCGCCGGCGAGAAGGTCATAGTCCTGGATGCCGGTGGAACGAACTTCCGCACCTGCCTGATCAGCTTCGACGAGGAGGGCAGGAGCGTCATAGAGGACTTCAGGAAGGTCCCTATGCCCGGTGTGAAGAGCGAGGTGACGAAGAAGGAGTTCTTCAGCATACTCGCCGACAACGTCGAGCGTTTCGTCGGCAGAGCCGACAGGATCGGCTTCTGCTTCAGCTACGCCGCCACCATAACGGAGGACCACGACGGAGTTCCCATAGTCTTCTCCAAGGAGATCAAGGCGCCTCAGGTCATCGGACAGCCTGTCGCCAGATGCCTGCTCGAGGAGCTTGTCGGGCGTGGCCATGACGTGTCCGGCATGAGGTATTCGGTCGTCAACGACACCGTCGCGACGCTGCTTGCATGCAAGGCGGGATACGGTGGACCGTCCTCCGGCTCGATCGGGTTCATTCTCGGGACCGGAACCAACACCGCCTACAGCGAGGACATCGGGGCCATCGGCAAGATCGACACGCCGATGAAGGGCCGTATGATCATAAACGTCGAGTCCGGGAACCTGGATCTGGACCTCGGCCCTGCCGACAGGTCGTTCTTCGCAACGACGAAGAACCCGGGAAACTACCATTTCGAGAAGATGATCAGCGGTGCGTACATCGGCCCGTTCGCCCACCATGTGATTCGCATGGCATGCGATGATGGCGTGTTCTCGCCCGCCTTCGTCCAGCGTTTCAATGCCATCGAGCCTCTGACCACGACACGCATGAGCCACTATCTCGAGGACTGCCACAACCAGGACTACGACCTGGTGCGCTGCGTCGGTTCGAACGAGGACGACGCGCTCTCGCTCTGGCTGATCCTGCGCTCGATAGTGGAGAGGGCAAGCAAGCTGACGGCCATCAACCTGTCGGCTGCGGTCCTCAGGACGGACGGCGGCACGAACCCCCGTCTACCGGTGGTCATCAACGCCGACGGTACGACTTTCTACAAGACCGCCTTCATGTACGACTTCACGGCCCGCTACCTCTACGAGTTCCTCGAGAAGAGGCATGGCCGTTTCACGCGCATGATCCGTCTCGACGACAGCCCCGCTCTCGGGGCCGCCATCGCAGGTCTCTCACTCTAGAGCCGAATCGGCCTCCTCGATCAGGGAGCGCTGCCAGGACAGGAGCCTGTCGTGCAGGTCCTGCCTGTCCCCCCTGAGGTCCACCAGCACCCTGAGCACGCTCTCGGTGCCCGATGGACGTAGCCACATGTATCCCGCATGCGATCCGTCCTGCTGGAGGAGGACCACCTTCAGGCCGCCCTTGGCCGCAGGGGAGCGGAAGGCCTCGCCAATTCCGACGACCTCCCTGATGCCCTCGGTCTGATGGATTTCGTACGATACTATCCCTTCGCCTTCGAGGCCCATGCCGGGCCACTGATTGACAAGAAGCCTCTCGTACTCCCTCTTCAGGGCCGCCCAGTCGGTATGCTTCACGTGCATCTTCGCAAGTGTGGAGAACGCACCGGTGGTGGTGTAGTACGGCATGGCATCGATGAGGGCCTCGATCGAAGGCTCCCCTTCGGGCTGTCTTCCGGTCAGCCTGTGCACCGCGTAGCGGAACAGAGCGGGGTCGGCGAAGAGCTTGAGGACGCTCATGATAGAGTTGAGCGGGTCGCGTACCTTGGCCGGGTCCGTTATGTTGCCTCCGTTGCTTCCCTCTCCCAGCACATGCACCACATAGCCCCGCTTCCTGAGGTCGCAGGCCAGGTTCACGACGTTGGCCTCTCCGACCTCGGCGCGGAAGACCCTGGCGCCGAATGCCGATGCTATGGCGTCGATTCTCTCGCTGGTGGGGCAGTTGACCGCAACCGCAAGGTTTTCCACTCCACGGTGGCTGAGGTCTGCAAGCTCTATGGTGACGACGAGGGCGAAGACCTCCTGCGCCTGGAGTATCTCGCAGCTGCCGTCCGACTGCCTGACGTAGACGAAATTGCCCCTGTCGCCGTCGTTGTCGGGGCAGTAGCCCAGGATGAACGACGGGTCCTGGGCATGGCATCTGGCAAGCTCGTCACGGCATGGAACGAGGTTCTCCCCCTCGGGCACGATCGCATGCACGACCTGGCCCGGTCTGTCGTTGACGTAATGGGTCCTGCAGCCGAGCGAGTGCAGGAAGTCCTCGTCTATGGACAGGCTTCTTGCCGAGCCGTTGAGCTCGCCGACGATTCCGCATCCGGCATGGAACGTCCCGTCGACGCCGGCCGTCCTCAGGACGAAGCTGCGGTAGTATTCGAGCGCCTTCTCCTTCTGCCGGGGCCGATCCTCCATGATCCGGTCGATCTCCTTGACGTCGGCCTTTGCGCTGAGCGCCTTGGCTACAAGGACGGCGTCCCTGTCTGAGACCGACTCCTTCAGTCTGGTCGCCATGGCGTCCGAGATGCTGCGCTCGTAGACTCCGCCGTCACTGCCGAACTTGAAGCCGTTGTGTCCGATTGGGTTGTGGCTTGCCGAGATGTAGCAGAAGGCGTCGAATCCACAGTGGGAGTAGGCCATGGTCTCGGGCGCCGCCGAGATGAAGAGATAGGACACCTTTGCGCCGAGGGCGCACAGGATTCTCGCCGTGACGTATGCCAGGATCCTTCCGGTGGGACGGGCGTCTATGGCCAGCAGCACGGTCGGGCTTTCCATGCCCAGCGATTCGTACAGGACCTTGGCGATGTGCGCCGTGATGACCAGGTCCTGCTCTCCGACCTCGGCACCTGGGTCCTCCTCGTCGCCGCTGGCGACGAACACGTTCCTCCATCCGGAGGCCGAGAGTATGTACCGCTCCAGCACCGAGGCGAGGGAGGATGCATCGCAGGTGACGTCCCTGAGCGGGTCGCTGGCGCTGTCGCAGACCAGGAACCCCGTCTTTTCATCAATGTACTTCATGCTGACGATTGTATCACGAAAGGGTGGAGTCGGGACACGGGCCTTTGACGACGGATGGAAAAAGGAGTAGAAGAGAGTCCATGAAGAGCGCATTGGCCATACACGACCTCTCGTGTCATGCATCAAGCAGTCTGAACGTTGTCCTTCCCGTCCTGTGTGCGGCGGGGATCGACACCTCCATCCTGCCCAGCGCCGTACTGTCCACGCAGTCGGACGGTTTCGAGGACCTGTATTCCCATCCTCTGGACGACGAATGCGACCGGATAATGGACAAATGGGCCGGTTGCCGTCTCTCCTTCGACTGCCTGTACTCTGGCTACCTGGCAGACCACAGACAGGTGGAGATGGTCATGAGGGCGCGGCGATGCTTCCTCGCCCAAGACGCTCTGGTCGTCACCGATCCGGTGATGGGGGACGGAGGCAGTCTCTACCAGAACCTCGGACAGGACCATGTGGATGCGATGCGCAGCCTGATACGCGGAAGCGGACTGACGACGCCGAACCTCACCGAGGCATGTCTGCTGTGCGGCCGGCAGGTCGAGACCGCGATGCGTCTGAAGGATGCCCAGGACCTGTGCCGTCAGCTCAACGCCATGTACGGCTGTCTCGTGGTCGTCACCAGCGTATGTCTGGAAGGCGGCATGGTCGTGAACGTCGCATGCGACAATGCCCAGGTGCGTACGTTCCCCTTCGAGATGGTCGACGTGTCTTATCCTGGCTCGGGTGACCTGTTCGCATCGCTTGTATGCGTATACATGCTCCATGGCCAGCCCTTCTTCGTCGCAGTGATGAAGGCCACGCGGATCACCAGCCATGCGGTGAGACGGACCTATGCCACAGGACGCGAGAGGAGGGAGGGCATCGTGGTCTCCTATGCGATCAGGGACATGCTGAAGCCGGAGGAAGGTCTGTCCTGAGCCTCACCGCATCGAGTCCGGTGCGCCGTGCAAGGCGCGAGGCGAACGCCTCCAGAGCCGGCCGGTTTTCCTCGAACATCCTCCTTCCGCCTGAAACCAGGGTCTGCATGCTCTCCTCCCTCGTGTCGTCGAGTCTGATCTTCTCCTTCGTGACGATGCCTCCGATGCGCACGTACTCGACGTCGTCCAGACATGAGAGAGTCTGTCCCACAAGGTCCATCTGGGCGTTCGGATACATCTTCATCACGGGTTCGGCCCATCCGGCCATGCCCGTCAGGCCTTCCCTTGGGTTGAACGTGTACACTCCACGGGCGGTGGACAGGGAGAGGATGTGGAAGCGCCGGCATCCGGGGTACATGCGTCTTGCCTGTGCGTAGGCCAGAAGCGCCGGGTCGTTGGCTATGATGCCGCCGTCCAGCAGGGCCGCGTCCCTGCCTTCGGGACTCTTCGCATAGAGGGGAGGGAAGTAGAGCGGGGCCGCGCTCGATGCACGCGCCGCATCGCGGGTGTACATGTCCTTCCAGCCGTTGAAGCTGGAGAGGACCACGCCTTTTCCCGACAGGCTGTCGTAGCTGACCACCATGACCGGCACGAGGGCGTCGGAGAGTCTTGTGTCAAGATAGCTGGATGCAAGGAACTCCTCCAGACTCGACGGGTCGTACTTGTCGTTGAAGACCGCGCCGAAGAGCCGGTTCCTGGCACAGAAGATCCTTTTTGCGTTGTCCATGTAAAGCCGCTGGAAGCATGCCGGGTCGCCCGATCGCATGATGTATCCAGCCAGAACGTCCTGGTGCGAGAACAGCCCCTTCGGCATTCTGGTATAGACGGGCACCTGAGCGCCTTCGTCCATGGCGATGCCGAGCTTTGGCATGACCAGTCCAAGCGCGATGAGGGCTCCGGTGCTCGTGCCCGCGACCAGGTCGAAGTGGGAATAGAAGGGGCGCTCGTCCCCCATGTCCTTCACCAGGGAAGCCAGTTGCGCGATCACGGTGGCAGGCACGAGTCCCCTGATGCCGCCTCCGTCTATCGAGAGGATGAAGCGCTCCTGTGCATCCTCGTCCTTCCTGTGTCTGAACCAGTCGATCCATTTGCCCATGTCTGACAAGCTTGCTACAATCCAGGCGAAGGGTCAATCGAATGTACGACAACTGCCGTCTATGTCCGAACGCCTGCGGCGTGGACAGACATGTCAAGGCCGGAGTGTGCGGCCAGAAGGATGTGGTCAGAATCGCCTGGAGCGGACTGCACAGGGGCGAGGAGCCTCCTGTGAGCGGACGCAACGGGGCCGGCATGGTGTTCTTCACCGGCTGCCCGCTCGGCTGCCGCTTCTGCCAGAACTGGCAGATATCCTCGGGGGATGAGGACGCCTACGGGATGGATGTCACACTCGACGAGCTGGCCGAGGTCTTCCTCCAGCTGCAGTCCTTCGGGGCGGCGAGCCTCGACCTGGTCACTGGAACGCATTTCATCCCATCCATCGCCGAGGCCCTTGACCTGGCCAGGGGCAGAGGGTTCTCCCTTCCTGTCGTGTGGAACAGTTCGGGCTACGAGAGCGTCGAGGGGCTTGAGATCATAGACCCGTATGTGGACCTGTATCTGGTGGACGTGAAGACATACGACCGGCAGGTCGCACGGACGTTCTGCGGCCGCGAGCGCTATGTGGACTCGATCGACGGGTGCATGGACTTCATCACGACGCATCATCCCCATACCGACCTGGACAGGCTGCAGGGTACGCTTGTGCGCCATCTGGTGTTCCCCGGAACACTCGCCGCCACAAGAAGCTTCATCAGGCGCTTTGCACGCCGATACAGGAGTTCCTGCGCCCTGTCCCTGATGGTCCAGTTCATCCCTCCGAAGGGCGACGTGTCGTTCGACCCCATCAGCGACGAGGAGTACGACGGTCTGATCGACCTTCTGGACGAATGCGGCATAGAGGATGGCTTCGTCCAGGACAGGAGCGATGACGACATCCTCTGGATTCCCGACTTCACGAAGGACGTGCCGTTCCCGGCATCGTTCGCGGATGCCCTTCCGTATTTCCTGGATCTCAGGAGGTCGAAGCTCAGCTGATCGTCGTGCCCACGTACTCCTGGCCGCGCAGAATGGCCATGGTGTTGGGTATGTTCCTGCCGTCGGCGCAGACCACGGTCATCCCATGCTCCCTTGCAATGGCGCTTGCGATGGGGTCGAAGGGCGTGTTCCGTCCGGGGGTCCATTCCGTACCCACCATCTTCTGGAAATCGTCCCAGCCTATCGCATCAAGCGGTCTTGCATCGGGGTTCGTCCTGGGGTCGTCCGTGTAGACCTTGGCTATGTTCGACAGGTTGACCACCGTCGTGGCCCCGAAGCGCAGCGCAAGATGCACGGCGTCGGTATCCGTGGAGAAGCCGGGCTTCCAGCCCGCCGCCACGAGGACCTGGCCCTGGAATGCGATCTCCTGTGCACCCGGATCCGTGACCAGCTCGTCCTCGACGTAGTCGCTGAAGACGGCGCAAACGAGCGCACCATTGAGATGCGTGGCCCTGATGCCCAGCCAGTCCTGGCTTTCCGGACTGCTGTCCGGGCGTACGGCACGCAGCGCGCTCTGGTAGACGCGGGCAGGGGCTCCGCCACCGCACACGAGGATCACACGTCGGCTCCTGTCCTCGTCGAGATAGGCCTTGAGCGCCTCGTGGAACTGTGCAAGGAAGGTCGTGTCGACCTTGTCCGGAGCTATGATGGAACCTCCAAGGGACAGCACCGTCGTCTTCATTGTCATCCTCTTCTCCTCCCAGTGGTTTTCCGGTTGCATCCATTTTAGCCAAAACGTCGGCTTCTTGTGTAGATGAATGCAGGAGGATATATCATGAACCACCTCAATTCGATACTGCTGGAGGGCATAGTGGTGAACGACCCTGAGGTCAAGGCCACAAGCTGCCAGTCCGGCGCACAGCTGGTCGTGCTGCGCTTGGCGAGCCATCGCTACTATCGTGACCAGGACACGGCCGAGGGAAGATGGAAGGACGACACGCTGTTCATGGACGTCCTGGCCTGGGGAGGGCTGGGACGCAAGGTCATGGAGCTCATACCGAAGGGCACGACGGTACGTGTCGTGGGACGGCTGAAGGTCTCGCTGTACAAATCGCGGGACGGGGCGAGGGAATACTCGCGCCCGAGCATAGTCGCACAGCACATCGAGTTCCGCCGCAGACGCAATGCGGACATCGTGGAAGGCCATGGCGCATCCGGCGACGTGGAGGACATCACGCTCAACGCCGAGGGCGGCGACGAGAACGCCTCCTCGCTTTCCGAGCCGGTGGTCATCTACGAATACTGAACCGCGTTTCCCTCCGTACGGCCCGTGACGCTATTGTCCGGGCCGTCTTGTCCTGCTATTTTCTGTAGTATGGAAAAGATAGACAGCAGGACATTCGACGGGATGCTGAATCGGAGAAGACACATGGTGCTGCTCTTCTCATCGGCCATGGACGTGGGAAGCGTGCTTGCCGAGAACGCATTGGACAATCTGGAGGACGAATACGCCGATGTGTGCTCTTTCTTCAAGAGCGACATCACGGAGGATGTGGAGCTGGCGCACCAGTACAGCGTCTACTCCGTGCCCAGGATTCTCCTGTTCACCGACGGAAAGCCCGTCGCGGACGTCACCGGCGCCATGTCTCACTCCGTCATGAAGGCCTTCCTTTCAAAACACATCTCCAGGACCTGAGGCCGTCTTCTCCTCGGGAACGTATTCCGCGCTGCTGTTCATGCGTCCGAACGTCTGGCCGCGCGTGACCGTTATGTAGAAGTCGGATGCACTGTCCGTGTCCATCCTGTTGTTGCGCCGCGAGACCGTCCTCGTGGATGTCGAGTGCCTGGAGTTGAAGGCGGGACCCATCCAGTCGAAGGACGCCGTAAGCCCATTGTAGCTGGCCTCGACCCTAGCGCTTCCGAATCCGGAGTATGACGTGCTCTCGCCGTTGGTGTAGACAAGGGCGTCGATCACGTCGTCGTCGCCGGATGGGGTGCGGTAGACGACGAACACCCCGTTGTTGGTGGCAAGGCCTTCCTTTGACGATGCCGCAAGATTGAACACGGTGCTTCCGTCGTCGTTCTCCTGCACCTCTTCGTCCGGCACGCTGTCCCACCAGATCACGACGTAGTCGCCCCTCTCCACATCGATGTCCGGCAGGATGAACGAGTGCTTCTCGTTGCCCTTCGTGCCGTCCATCACGCAGATCCCCTCCAGATTGCCCTCTCCCCTTATCTCGAGCTCTATCCTGTCCGGCTGGGTCGGCGTCCCCTTTGACGACAGCTCGTTGATCACCAGAGGCGGGATCCTGTCGTTCAGCCCGTACAGGGGGATGTGGAAGGCCGAGCTGTTGTGCGAGCTGTCCGCGACGCGGATGAACAGGTCGGAGGGCGTGCTGATGTCCAGACCGGAGGGACTCGTCACGACGATGGACGACGGGCCGTCCATCCTCCATACGGCCTTCATCCCATCGATTCGTGCCTCCTGTAACGTGACCTCCTCGCTGAACGACAGCAGGACGGAGGACATGTCCAGCGTCCTCATCGAGACCAGCCGGGGAAGCTGGCGGTCCTGGCTGAACATCGAGTCGACCATGTTCACGAGCGGAGGCTGGCTGCAGGAGACCATCACGAGTGCGCATGCCAATGCGATCATCTTCTTCATGCCTGACATATTCACGAATCCATGATTTTGACTAACGAGTCCCGTTTCTGGTACTGTAGACCTGCAAATGGAGGCCGACCGACCATATGGCAAGACTCTGGCAGAAGGACTATTCCCTTGATACTCTCATGCAGCACTTCACAGTGCGCAACGACTATGTTCTCGACCGCGACCTCGTCATTGCAGACGTGCTGGGGTCCGTAGCCCATGCCAGGGGACTGGAGCGCATCGGAATCCTCTCGTCACAGGAACTCGAGGCCTTGGAGAAGGGCCTGTGCTCAGTCGCCGCGGCGAGCATGGAGGGCACGTTCGTCATCCGGGAGGAGGACGAGGACTGCCACACCGCCATAGAGGGATTCCTCACTGCACAGTGCGGACCGGTCGGCAAGAAGATCCACACGGGGCGCAGCCGCAACGACCAGGTCCAGACCGCGCTCAGGATATACATGAGGGAGGCCGACCTGAGGATCGTCCACGAGGCGCTCTCGTTCGCAGACCGGCTCCTGTCGAAGGCTGTGGAGTACGAGATGGTGCCGATGCCCGGACGCACCCACACCCAGCTGGCCATGCCTTCCTCCCTCGGCCTGTGGTTCTCCTCGTTCGCCTGTCAGCTCGTGGACGAATGCCGTCTCCTGATGGGCGTGTACGGGATTCTGGACCAGTGTCCGCTCGGATCCGCCGCCAGCTACGGCGTGCCGATACCGCTGGACAGGGCCTTCACGAGCTCGCAGCTCGGCTTCTCGAAGGTCCAGAAGAACGTCCTTTATGCAAACAACAGCAGGGGATGCTTCGAGGCCATGCTTCTGGATGGCTGTTCGTACCTGTGCTCTCTTTCATGCAAGATGGCGCAGGACCTGATCCTCTTCACGCTCCCGGAGCTGGGCTACTTCTCCCTTCCAAGGGAGCTGACCACTGGAAGCTCCATCATGCCGCAGAAGAAGAACCCGGACGGTCTGGAGCTCGTGCGCTCGAGAAGCGCTCTGGTCTCCTCCTGCTCATCTCTCGTGAAGGACATCACCAGGAGTCTGGTGAGCGGGTACAACAGGGACTTCCAGGACACGAAGGAGCCCCTGCTCACCGGCCTGTCCACCACATGCTCCATCCTGGCGATAATGGGGCGCATGGTGGACGGACTCGAAGTGCATGAGGACAGGCTGAGGGAGGGCATGAGGCCGGAGATATACGCGACCGACAAGGTCTTCGATTCTGTCCTTTCCGGCTCGAACTTCCGTGACAGCTATCGCGCCGTCGGGCTCGATCTGGACAGCGTGGACGGACGCGATGCGGATGCCGCCCTCGCCAGAAGGACCAGCCTTGGAACATCCGGCGATCTCCGTCTCGGCGACGATGTCGAGACCGTGGCCTCGTTCATGAAGGAGGTCGAACTCGAACTGGACAGGCTCCAGGAGGTGTATCGGGCACTGGTCGACGTTCCGGTGCGTGTCGTCTCCTGGTAGGGCGCCTTTGCAAGGACCTGCATATGGTCTATCCTTGGAGAGTATGAACAGATACATTGCGATTCCGATGGGCGAGTGCGCAGGCATAGGTCCCGAGATCATAGTCAAGGCGCTGTCCTGCGACATGCGGCGGCAGTTCGGCAGCATACTGGTCGTCGGCGACAGGGCACTGTTCACCAGACTGTCGCGCGACCTGCACATCCCTCTTCCATTCACATCGTTCGTGAGCGACGACAAGGCTCTGGAGAGGGCCATGATGAACGGCGAGTCGACGATATTCTACGACATCCCCTGCGTCGACATGGAGGCCTTTGCATACGGAGTGTCTAGCGCCGACACGGGCATGGCGTGCTACACCACAACCGCAAAGGCCGTCTCATTGATACAGAACTCGTACGCGTCGGCGCTGGTGACGGTGCCTCTGGATGCCCGCTCGCTGGCCATGGCCGGAATCGGGAACACCCGCTACGAGACCATGATAGGGGAGCTCACATCCAGCGGAAGGGGAGTGACCATGCTGGATGTCGGCGGGGTCAAGATATTCAGCCACACCCATCACATCCCTCTCAGACAGGCGCTGGACCAGGTGACGTTCGAGAAGATCCTGGA
The DNA here is from genome assembly GCA_944388965.1 of uncultured Spirochaetales bacterium. GTDB lineage: Bacteria > Spirochaetota > Spirochaetia > Sphaerochaetales > Sphaerochaetaceae > Bullifex. The sequence goes on from CALXKL010000001.1 coordinate 383,110, forward strand.
CACGATCATCCGCGTCGACTCCCTTACGCAGGAGAAGGGCGTGTTCGAACTGGACAAGCCGCTGGCGATAGCAAGCGTCAACCCCGTGCACGCGGACTCCATCGTATGGGGACCGGAGGAGGTCGACGTCATAATCCCGGCCATTGAGAAGGCAAGACAGCTGGGCATAGACATCGTGGGGCCGGTTGGCGCAGACCATCTCATGCATCGTGCAGCCAAGGGCCGCTACCGCGCCGTGATCGCACTGTTCCATGACCAGGCGCACATCGCGGCTATGAGCCTGGACTTCGAGCATACCGTGACGGTCAACTGGGGCTGGCCGTTCCTGGCGGTACGCGTGGACAGGGGAGCCTGCCTGGACAAGGCCGGCCGTGGCGTCATGGTCCCGGTGTCGCTGACCCAGGCGCTGTGCGTCGCCAGGGACTACATCATAAGAGGGGTGGTCAGCTGATGAGAATGCGCATAGCACTGGCCACGCTCGTCATCGCCGTCCTCCTTCTGGCATCATGCGCGACTTCGGTCAGCGTGTCGTACATGAATCCCAGCGAGATCGACATGGGCAGGATGCGTACCGTCGCCGTCGCCTCCTGCGTCCCGTTCGAGGGCTTCCATGCTCCGTCCCGCTATGTGCGTGCGTTCGACTCCATGTCCGCCGCATACAGCCGTATCCCCAGTTCATACGACAGGCATCTTGCAGACGACGTGGCCTCCTATGCAACAGACAGGCTGGTCGCCGGTCTGTCGTCCACAGGGTTCTTCCAGCTCGTCTCGCCATCCGTGACGGACACCCTGGTCGCGATGAACAGGGCCGGCATGTCTATCGGCGACGAGGTCGAGCGTCTCGGCATCGACGCCTTCATCGTGCCGCGCATCGTGTCGATGGACGTCAACGAGTACGTATCCAGCGAGCGCGAATACTATTACGACCATTCCAGACTTGACAGCGACGGCGATCCACTGCGTCTTGTGCGCTACCGCTACTATCTGACGCAGACGGTTTCCATCGTCTATTCGTACACCGTCATCGATGCACGCACCATGACCGTCTACGCGACGAAGAGCTTCTCCGACAAGAGGGAGTACGTGGACGAGGTCACCTCGCGCCTCTTCTCCCCGGTGCGGGTCCAGCGCCGCTATGAGATCATGATGGACGACATCACATCCATCGTCGTGACCCAGCTGGCGCCGCAGCGTCGGCATGTCTCGATAGACCTCATGGACAACAGGCCGAAGCTGAAGGAGGTGGAGAGGGCCTACGACCTGGTGAAGGACGGGGACATCGCCTCGGCCCGCTCGCTCTTCCGCCAGGCCTGGGCCGGCGAGAGGCACCTGCCTTCCGGTTACAACTACGCACTGCTGTGCGCCGTCGGCGGAGACATCGAGGGCGCCATCGGAGTGTTGGAGGAGGTGTCGGACTCGTATGTCGACGAGGATGTCGAGCTGCTGCTTGAAAGGCTCGTGACTCTCGACAGGCGCAACCAGGAGGCGATGAGCCAGATCAGGGGCGAGGGTGTGCCCGTGTCGTATGTGGACGGATCGGCGAGCATCTTCACGCTCGTGATGGAGGACTAGACCATGATCATAGCCACGAAAGGGGATTGGAGAGAGCATGTCGAAGGAAGGAAGACGGCCTGGCTTTCATGTGGACAGACAGGATTCGTCGATGCCGCAGTGAAGCGCTTCGCACCAGGCGATGGCAGACGGCTCTTCGAGGCGCTCAAGAGATTCGTCTCCAGCGGCGACTTCCAGGCGATAGTGGTCCTTGGATTCGACCTCGTGCTCGCCTCCTGCAACCGTCAGGAGGTTCTTTCCTGGATCGGCGAGCACCTGGAGGACGAGCCTGGGCTGGTTCTCGTTCTGTGCGGCGTGGACGCCAATGAAGTGCCTGAACTTAATATCTGTTAAGTGTTTTGTGAAAGAAAATCATCAACGATGTCCTGAAAATGATGATGGAAACGGAAATTGAAGGTAAGATGCGCAATCCTACCTTCGTTTTCGCGTATTAAAACAGGCTTCGAAGGACATCGGAGTGCGGAAAAGCGGTTTTTCGCGTTTTTCTTGCAATTCCCTTTTCAAAGGCCTTAGACTGGATTCATGACGATCATCGACATCCATACCCATCTGCTGCCGAAGGTCGACGACAGCATGCTGAAGAGGCGGCGCTTCTCGGCGATGATGGGCAAATACAGGGAGGCGGGAATAGACCGCATCGTGTTCTCCCCTCATATCGACGATCCCTACGTGGACACGCGCCGCGACAGGATCGAGTCCACCTTCGAGTGGGCTGCCGCGAAGGCCGCGAAGTTCGGGATAACCTGCCACCTGGGATGCGAGTTCTATGTCAGGGACCAGGAGAGACTGGACTTCATCCCGCACTTCGGGACGCACGTGCTGTGCGAGACGGACACCTCGTTTGCTCCGCAGGGGTATCTGGACACGGTCAGGAGGATCACGGACAGCGGCTATCGCGTGATCCTCGCCCATGTGGAGCGCTACCGCTTCCTCTCGCCGGAATGCGAGCTGTTCAGGCAGCTGCACGAGGAGTACGGCTGTCTGGTGCAGGTGAACGCCAGAGGCGCCCGCACGGACATGGGGCGTACCTGGCTCAGAAGCGGTCTGGTGGACTTCATCGCCACGGACAACCATGGCGACGAGAGTCTGCCGCTGGCGCTGTACGAGATACTCGGCCAGTATCCGTACGTCGCACGAAGGATGAACGCTTTCGTCCAGGACAATCTGGACTGAAGACAATATGGGTGGTGTGCCCATGAGAGACAGGAGGTAGCTATGCTGCTCAACATGACCATTGCGAACTTCAAGTCCGTGAAGTCTCCACAGAGGATCAGCTTCGAGGCGCTGAAGGACAGCCGCCTGAGCGAAAGCAAGGTCGTCAGGATCACGGACAAGCTGAAGGCGATCAAGACCAGTGCGATCATCGGACCGAACGGAGCCGGAAAGAGCTCGTTCGTCCGTGCCCTGGAAGTGCTCAACAGAGTCGTCACGAGCCCCGACGAGAACGAGAACCCGCTCTCCGGAGCCCTTGCGGGAACCGTATTCGCCTACGGTGTCGACAAGGCGACCCCGGCGCAGATCGAGATCGAGGTCCTTCTGGAGAAGGGCGACGGCAGCGACGAGAATCCTACGATCATCGCCCGCTACCGCTTCGTCGCCAACAAGGACAGGATCTGGGAGGAGAGCCTTTACCACATCATCAACAACTCGAAGAAGCTGATGTTCGAGCGCCGCTATATCGAAGAGGAGAACGTCTACGCCTACCGCTACGGCAAGATGTACAGAGGCGAGAAGAAGCGTCTGGCGGGAAAGATCGCCGACACCGCAAGCTTCCTCGGCATGGCGGCCAGGAAGGGAGGCGAGACCTGCTCGATGCTCTACAGGTGGTTCACCGACAGCCTCCACATCCTTCCCATGGGCGTGTCCAGCGCGACCGAGACCTACATCGCGAAGATGCTCACCGAGCACCCCAGCTGGAAGGAGCAGCTGTCCAACTTCTTCTGGGCCGTCGACATCACCGACATAAGGAGAGTGGGCGTCAGGGAGGACGGAAAGGTCGTCTTCACCCATGTCTACGTCAACGACAAGAAGGCCGACGGATACTCCAACCTGTTCACGCTCGAGTCCCTCTCCCTCAGAAGGCTCACGAGTCTGGCGGTCGCCTTCTTCGAATGCTTCACCAGCCACAAGACGCTGGTGGTGGACGACTTCGGAATGCTGCTGCATCCGGATGTCCTTTGCCATATCGTCGAGATCTTCGAGGCCTGCAACAAGGAAAGCCAGATGCTGGTGGTCGACTGCAACCCGTCGCTGCTCAAGGAAGGCCTCCTGAGAAGGGATGGAGTCTGGTTCGCCCAGAAGGACCACGAGTCCAGCACGGTCTACTTCTCGCTTGCCGACTTCAAGGCCTCCCGCGGCAAGGCGGCCACACGCGAGAAGTATCTGCAGGGTGCCTACGGGGCTCTTCCGATCACAAGCGAATTCTACTTTGTCAACGATGAGAAGGAGGCAGACTGATGGATAAGCGCAAGAAGAAAAGTACCGAGACCAGACGTACGCTGCTGCTCGTGACGGCCACAGAGACCGAAGCCCTCTTCTTCTCACAGATGAGAAAGGACTGCCGCTATGGCAATCTCACGGTCGTGAACTCCGGCGCAAAGGACCTCAGACGCCTGATCCAGTTCACCAGCAGGGAGAAGAACCGCAACAGATACGATGTGGCTTACGCCCTGTTCGGACTGGACGACGTGGGTGCGACCATCGAGGATGTCCGCGAGGCCCAGGAGGCTTGTCAGGGCAAGAGGATCAGTCTGTGCTGGTTCAACCCGTCCTTCCTCCTCTGGCTCTACCTGCACCTTGGCAAGCCGCAGGGCTTCATCGCGGATGCATCCGCGTTCGAGCCGCAGCTGAAGAAGGCGATCGAGGGCTTCGAGTGGAGCGAGGAGTACCTGCTCACCGATGGGCTCAACCTCCACATGAAGCTGTTCCCGCGCCATTCGGTTGCCGACCAGAACGCCCGCGACTACAACAGGATCGCGATCCAGGCGACAGGCGAGATGGCCACTTCGATGCCTCAGCTGGACAAGACCATCGTCGAGGTCTGCGGACAGGCCGACATGTCGCACAACACCAAGGTGTTCAAGTAGGGCATGGAAGCATCCATATCCCTGCTGCTCGGCCTTCTTGCCTTCTGTATGCTGAGCATGGACCTGGTCCTGTCGATCGTATACAGGAGGCTGTCCCATCATGGAAGGGCCACGGCTCTGATCGTCTTCGCGGCGACCAGCCTGGCCCTCGTGTTCTTCCAGATACTGGATTCCTGGTCCGCCCTGTCGTTCACGCAGGGAGTCTACCGCATCCTCGGCTACGTCTGGACCGGACTCGTCATAGCCGACGGGGCATTCCTGGTCAGCTTCGTGCCGTACTACACGACCTGGATCATAGGACACCGTTGGCGCAATCCATACAAGACGGTCTTCCCCCTGATAAGCGCGCTGTTCGCAGGATTCTCGATAGCCGGCACAGTGAGTCCTCATCCGGTCTTCAGCCGCCTGTCGTTCTGCCTTTGCCTCTTCACTGTCCTCTTCTGCGTGATCGTGATGTTCAAGAACATGAAGGGAATCGAATCCAGGGACATCAGGATACTCGTGCTGACGACGTTCATCGTGGTGCTGTCGATGATGCCCGTGATCCTGGCCGGACTCTTCGTCCCGTTCATCAGGGCGATATCCACACAGATATTCTTCCTGGCCTACTCGATAGTACTGCTCGTCTTCCTCTTCCTCGGCATCTCCCACATGATCCATGACAGGGAGGCCGACAGGCAGCCTCCTATACAGAAGGTGGACCTGTCCATGTATCACATAACCGACCGCGAGGCCGAGGTAATAGACCTGGTGGGGCAGGGGCTGACGAACAAGGAGATCGCCGCTTCTCTCTCTCTGAGCGTAAACACGGTCAACAACCATATCGCGAACATCTTCGGCAAGACCGGAGTGCGCAGCCGCATCGATCTGCTGAATCTCATACACAAGGGCATATGGCAATGAGATACGTGGAGTCCGGCTCCTGGTATGAAGGACTGTATCCGGACAAGGCGCCCGTGATTCCCGCCGCAAGGTCCTTCTCCTGTATCCATGACGGGGGTGCACGCTCCTGCGTCCTGCTGGCGCACGGCTATGCCGGCTACCCGGGAGAGCTGGTATCTCCGGCTCTGGCACTGTACCAGGCGGGATTCGACTGCCATGTGCCGCGACTGCCCGGCATGGGGACCAGCGGAGAGGACTTCATCAACACTTCCTCCGATGACTGGCTCGGCCTCGTCGACCATGCCCTGGCGGATCTGGAGAGGCGCTATGAGCGCGTCTTCCTTCTGGGCCACTCGATGGGCTGTCTGCTGTGCGTGATAGCCCAGACAGGACACAGGTGCGACGGCATGGTGCTTGCCATGCCGGCCTTTTTGATCCCTTCTCTGGACGGCGATGCCATGAGGGAGCTTTCAAGGCATCGGAAGGATGTCCCGGCTTCCTGGAGCCAGGACCTGCGCTACCATCTCCATTACGAGAACGCCCCCTGCGACGACCCTGTACTCGGGCGTGAGTACTACAGCCATGTGTACCCGGCTCAGCTGTACCAGATGTCGCTGCTGTCCACTCGGGCCAGAGCGGCCATGGAGCACCTTGCGGTTCCTACGCTCATACTCGCCTCGCACTCGGATGCGGTCGTCGACGGCGATGCCTGCGCCAGGTACGCCGACGTCGCACACGTGGTCTATATCGAAGGGGCCACTCATTTCGTCTTCTACGACATCGATCCCGGATGCGAGAGGCGGGCGCTGGACGAAACGGTCTCGTTCCTCTCCCGGCTCGGTTGAGCAAGAGGGGCATACTCGTTAAGATAAGCAGATGATTCTATCTTGATGGAGAATTGCCGTAATGGAAGTTCGAGTACGCTATGCCCCGTCTCCGACAGGGTTGCAGCATATCGGGGGAGTGCGCACGGCGCTCTACAACTATTTCTTCGCACGCAGCCAGGGCGGGAAGTTCATCCTGCGCATCGAGGACACGGACAGGGAGCGCTACAGCGACGAGTCGCTTCAGGACCTGTACGACACTCTCGAGTGGCTTGGAATAAAGTGGGACGAGGGTCCCGTCGTCGGCGGTCCCTGCGGACCTTACATCCAGTCGGAGAGGCTGGAGCTCTATCAGAAGTATGCCAGACAGCTCGTCGAGGACGGCAAGGCGTACTACTGCTACTGCACTCCCGAGAGGCTCGAGAGACTGCGTGAGGAGCAGGCTGCATCCAAGAGCCGCTACCAGGGCTATGACAGGCACTGCGAGCACCTGAGCGAAGAGGAGAGGAGGGCCGCCGAGGCGGCGGGGATCAAGCCTGTCATCAGGCTCAAGGTCCCCACCGAGGGCAGCACCACCTTCCATGACGTGCTGATGGGCGACATCACCCGCAAGAACAGGGACGTCTCGCCCGATCCGGTCCTGCTCAAGTCCGACGGATATCCGACATACCATCTGGCAAACGTCATCGACGACCACCTGATGGGCATCACCCATATCATGAGGGCGCAGGAGTGGATCCCCTCCGGACCGCTTCACATCCTCCTGTACCAGGCCTTCGGATGGGAGCCTCCGGTGTACTGCCATCTTCCGATGGTGTGCGGAAAGGACGGCCAGAAGCTCAGCAAGCGCCATGGCGACACCGCGGTCCGCGACTTCCGTGCCAAGGGCTATCTGCCGGAGGCCATTCTCAACTACGTCACACTCGTCGGCTGGTCGCTTGACGGCAACAGGGAGTTCTTCACCCGCCAGGAGCTGGAGAAGTGCTTCGTCCTGGAGAACATCCACGTCTCCTCGGGCACCTTCGACTACAAGAAGCTCGACTGGTTCAACGGCCAGTACATCAGGATGAAGAGCGACGATGAGATCGTCGAGCTCATCACACCATATCTCCAGAAGGCCGGCTACATCAGCCAGGACGTCACGCCAGAGGAGAGGCGGACGCTGGCTCTGCTGGCGCCCCCGCTCAAGGAGAGGATGAAGGTCCTGTCTGATGCCGTCCCGCTTTCGGCATTCCTCTTCCATGACGAGCCATGCACCGACAAGGCGCAGTACATCGCCAAGGGCATGGACGAGAAGACGACGAAGGAGGCGTTCCTCCACGGAAGCGACATCCTCATCGAAGGAGAGAAGGCCGGAAAGGACTTCTCTGCACTCGAGGAGGAGATCAGGGCCCTTGCGGACCAGATGGGCATAAAGGTCAACGGAATCTTCCAGCCCATCCGCGTCGCGATCACGAACAGCACCGTTTCGCTACCGCTCCACGATTCCATCGCCCTGCTCGGGCTGGAGGAGACGGTCAGACGCATAGACAGGGCGAAGGCCCTTTTCGACCAGGAGGTCTGAGATGTCACAGGAAAAGCAGGTTGTCACGATGGACAAGATCATCTCCCTTTGCCGTAGGAGAGGATTCATCTTCCAGTCTTCGGAGATCTACGGCGGTCTCAACGGAGCCTACGACTACGGTCCGCTCGGCGTCGACCTCAAGAACAACATACGCGACTTCTGGTGGAAGGAGATGACCCAGATGCACGACAACATCGTCGGCCTGGACGCTTCGATCCTCATGCACCCGAGGGTGTGGGAGGCCAGCGGGCACGTGTCCAACTTCTCCGATCCCATGGTCGACTGCAAGGTGTGCAAGTCCCGCTTCCGTGCAGACCAGATAGACCTGAACGCCCCATGCCCGGTCTGCGGCAACAGGGACAGCTTCACCGAGCCCAGGAACTTCAACCTGATGTTCGAGACGCACATCGGCGCCAACAAGGACAGCGCCTCCGTCGTCTACCTCAGACCAGAGACGGCACAGGGTATCTACGTCGACTTCAAGAACGTCCTGCAGTCGTCCCGTGTGAAGATCCCCTTCGGCATCGCACAGGTCGGCAAGTCCTTCAGGAACGAGATCACCACGAAGAACTTCATCTTCCGCTCCTGCGAGTTCGAGCAGATGGAGATGCAGTTCTTCTGCAAGCCCGGCACGGAGGACGAGTGGTTCCCCTACTGGAGAGAGCAGAGGATGGCCTTCTACCACAAGATGGGCATACATCCGGAGCACCTGAGGTGGCACCAGCATGGACCGGACGAGCTGGCCTTCTACGCGAAGGACGCCTACGACATCCAGTTCCTCTTCCCGATGGGCTGGCAGGAGCTCGAGGGCGTGCACTCCAGGACCGACTACGACCTGACTCAGCATCAGAAGTTCAGCGGCAAGGATCTCACGTACCTCGACCCCGAGACGAACGAGCGCTACATCCCGTACGTCGTCGAGACCTCCGCAGGTCTCACGAGGAACGTCCTCATGGCCCTCAGCGACGCCTATGACGAAGAGCAGACACCCGAAGGCGATGTCAGGACGGTCCTGCATTTCCATCCGGCGATCGCACCAGTCAAGGTCGCGGTGCTTCCCCTGGTCAAGAAGGACGGGCTGGGCGAATACGCCTCGAAGCTTGAGCACGACCTCAGGGAGGACTTCGTCACGTTCTACGACCAGAGCGGAGCCATCGGCCGCCGCTACAGGAGGATGGACGAGATCGGTACGCCGTACTGCGTGACCGTCGACTACCAGACTCTCCAGGACCAGACCGTCACTGTGCGCGAGCGCGACGGCATGACCCAGGAGAGGGTGAACGTGTCCTCGCTTTGCGAGTACATCAGGAACGCGATGAAGAGCTACAAGAGGGTCTGAAAGGTATGAACAAGGCATTGCAGGTCCTCTTCGACAGAGGATTCGTCAAGGATTGTACCGATCTGGATGCGCTGTCCGACCTGATGGACAGCCAGGCGGTCACATTCTATCTGGGAGTCGACCCCTCCGGCAGCTCGATGCACATCGGGCACACCGTTCCCGTGTATGCCATGAGGCATCTTCAGGAGAACGGCCACAACCCGATCGCACTTGTCGGCGGCGGAACCGGTCTGATCGGCGATCCGTCCGGCAAGACGGAGATGCGCAAGCTGCTCTCGGTCGAGCAGATCGCCGCCAACGCCGAGGCCCTCAAGGTCCAGTTCGGCAAGATCATCGACTTCAGCGACGATGTGCCGGCAGGCTGGGGCAGGGCCGTGATGCGCAACAACGCCGACTGGCTGGTCGACCTGAACTACATCACGTTCCTGCGCGACATCGGCCGCTACTTCTCGGTCAACCGCATGCTCACCTTCGAAGGGACGAAGCAGCGTCTCGAGAGGGGCCTCAGCTTCATCGAGTTCAACTACCAGCTGCTGCAGTCGTACGACTTCTACATGCTCAACAGGAACGAAGGCTGCCGTCTGCAGATCGGCGGCGCCGACCAGTGGGGCAACATCGTTGCGGGAATCGACCTGATCAACCGCACCGGTGGTCCCCAGTGCTACGGACTGACGTTCAACCTCGTCATGAGGGCCGACGGCAAGAAGATGGGCAAGAGCGAGAAGGGTGCGATCTTCCTGGACAAGAGCATGTGCCCGGTGTACGACTTCTACCAGTACTGGAGGAACGTGCCTGACGACGATGTGGTCAAGTTCATGAAGCTGTTCACATTCATGAGCCTGGATGAGATCGCCGAGTACGCCGACCCGAAGCGCAACATCAACGAGGCCAAGGAGCGCCTCGCCTGGGAGCAGACGAGGATCATCCACGGCCAGGAGGAGGCGGACAAGGCCCGCGAGGCGGCACGTGCTCTCTTCTCCGGAGCCGAGGCCAACAGGGAGGGCATCCCGACCGTCGAAGTCGGCAAAAGCGAGCTCGAGGCGGGAATGGGACTTCTCAGTGCAATGGTCAAGGCCACATTCTGCCGTTCCAACAGCGAGGCGCGTACCATCGTCATGCAGGGCGGAGCCGAGGTCAACGGAGTCAAGGTCACCGATGCCAAGCGCCAGCTCACGATGGACGATCTGGACGACAAGGGCGAGATCATGCTCAAGGCAGGCAAGAAGAAGTTCTGCCGCCTTGTGCTCAAAGGCTGAGATCATTCAGCCGGTCACGACATCCGACACACCGGAGGCGCCCATGTTCTCCGGTGTGTGATTTTCTCACGCGCCTATCCGCCTCTTTTCTGTTAGACTTGCCCACATGAGCAGAAAACGACTTGTACAGATCATCGTCATAGTCCTCATCGTCATCACCCTTGCCGTGCTGTTCTTCGCCAAGCAGTCGGCCAGGGCCGCCGAACTCTCCCAGCCGGAGGTGACGCTCCCTGCCGCTTCCGCAGCCGCAGAAGGCCATGCGGATTCCGTCATCGTGGAGGCACAGGACGTTCTTGATACCGAGATGCCGACAGACACGGCCTCAGACATCATCGCTCAGGATGATGCCGCACCCGAGAGCGTTGAGGTGGAGCCCCTGTTCGTCTCGTCGATAGACGAAAAGGTGCTGCGTTCCTCCGGCATGCCGGTCATGATCCAGTTCTTCTCCACCACCTGCGTGCCGTGCATGTCGATGATGGACGACCTGAGGGCCTTCTACAGCGAGAACTACGGTCGCGTGAAGGTCGTCGCGCTCAACATCGAGGAGTATCCCGAGGCGGCGATGGACTATCCTGTTGTAGTGGTGCCGACCCAGCTCTTCTTCACGAGCGAAGGCGAGCTGTATGTGCCAAGCAGCCGCATCAGGGCATCGGTGGGAGGCTTCGCATCGTTCGTCTACACCGATACCCAGGAGCTTGCCTATGTCGTTCACCAGGGTGTGCTGGACAAGGAGCAGATGGAGCGCATCGCCGCCGATGCAGGAGCCGAGCCATGATCGACGGCATCCTCTCGACTCTATCCGCGCTGATGGATCCATCCAGCCCGTGGATCTACCTGATAGCATTCACAGGAGGGCTTCTGGCATCCTTCTTGCCATGCTCCCTGTCATCGCTTCCTCTTGTCATAGGCTACGTCTCGGGAGGAAGAAGGGACACTAGAAGCGCCTTCCGCCTCTCCCTGGTGTTCGCCATCGGCATGGCTGTGACGTACACCGTCCTTGCCACGGTCGCACTCGCTCTGGGGTCTCTGATCGGATCTACCAGCCGGATCTGGTACATGGTCCTTGCAGTTCTCACGCTTCTGATGGCCCTTCAGCTGTCGGGCCTTTTCACGATCATTCCGGCAAGCAATCTGCAGACGAGGAACACGAAGCGCGGCTATTTCGGCGCACTGGTTGCGGGACTGCTTTCAGGAGTGTTCTCATCCCCGTGCTCCACACCCGTGCTCGTCGCACTGCTCTCGATAGCAAGCGTCAGCGGTTCCGTGTGGATATCGGCGTTTCTACTGTTGTGCTATTCGGTCGGCTACAGCATCCTGTCTGTTGTCGCCGGAACGTTTGCGGGCTTCGTGACGAAGCTCTCCTCGTCATCGGCCTACGGCAAGGCGGGAAAAGTCGTATCCATCATCCTTGCCATTGCTCTGCTGATGCTGTCGTTCTACCTGTTCTATCAGGCATTCTGAGGTGTAGCAGCCATAGGGTCAGGAATATCGCGGCAAGCTGGACGTACAGCAACGCGATACCAGGAGGGGTCTCCTGCATGAACAGGGGCAGAGTGTCGTAGACGCAGCCGGGGTAGCCCATGAAGAGGGCGACGAAGATGTTGTTCGCGCTGTGGGCCGCCCAGCTGAGCTCGAATCCCCTGTCTCTCACGCAGACAAGTGTGGAAAGCAATGCGAAGAGGAAGTAGTAGGCGGCCAGAGGGAGTGCAGGATACATGTCCCACTCTGGGCTGGCCCAGTGCAGCAGGGTGAAGAGCGCGGCGCAGGCAAGCGTTGTGACCGCCAGCGTCCTCTTTGAGCATATGAAGGCCTGCGGCATTACCATCCTGGCGATGATGGAACGGGTGAAGAGCTCCTCTAGCAGACATTGCAGCGGCGTGATGACGAGAACTGCGGCGTAGAGCGGCAGACGTTCTGGAAGAGGTGCATGCACCGCTTCGGCATCGCCGAAGATGAACGAAGTCAGCGCCAGGATTCCAAGCGTCGACATGAAGGCTGCGACGAGTCTTGCCCTGTCCAGTCCGAGTCCGTCGCAGACCAGGTATATCGTCCTCTTCCTGAGTAGAAGACGGGTCAAGGGAACCAGAAGCGCAAGGGCGATGAGATGAATGAGGTTCAGGTCGATGAATGCGGCAAGCCGGGAAGGGAATACAGTCGTCACCATCATGGACAGCACTGGGTAGGCGCATACGGCGAAGACGAATGGAATGATGATGAGTGCGATGAGCATAAGTGCGTGCATGACAGTGTCCTTGCATGTTAGCATATATGGTCATGGAGGTGGAATGTGAGAGAAAGACTCTTCGGCATTCTCGATGCCGACGACTCGGTGCTCGTCCTGCCGACACAGCGTTCGGTCAGGGACCTTCTCGTCGATTATGCCAGAAGCCGCCGCACCAGCGTGTCGGCCGGAAGGGCGGTCAGCTTCGACGAGTTCAGCGCCCTGTTCGACGTCACGGTTCCGGAGGGCAGAAGGGCGGACGGCCTCTCCCGCGCCCTGTTCGCATCCACCTACCTGGACGACTACCCGGACGCCCTGGGCTATCTCTACAACCCTGCGTTTCCCGACTCGCGTGAGCGCTTCGTGTCGTTCATCGCCTCGACTCTTCCATCGCTTGGCGCCACGATGCCGCATTTCAACGACGTGACGCTGTATCGTGACGTGATGAGACTGAAGGAGGCATACACGCACTTCATGGCCAGGTATGGGCTGTATGAGCCCAGCTGGATCGAGAAGAGCGGAGCTGCATTCCGTGGTGACAGGTCGAAGACATGGTACCTGGTGTGTCCTTCCTGCGAGGTCAACATGCTGCGCCTGGTCGACCAGATCGGCCATTGCGATTTCATCAGGTGCATCGAGCCCGAAGGCTCATCGCCGGTCCGCATGAGACTGTACGACAACGAGAGGGCGGAGCTGGAGGCCGTCTTCCGCCGTCTGGAGGAGCTCAGGAGGGAAGGTGCCGACATGGGCGACATCATACTCTCCACACCGGACGTCGAGCGCCTGAGAGGTTATCTGGAACTCGAGGCGGCCAGGCGGGACATCCCTCTGTCCTTCGAGAACGACGGACCCGTGTCGAGGACGAAGGTTGGACGTTTCCTGACCTCGATAGTACAGCTCGAGAGGACCCGCTACGACTTTCCTGTCATGGAACGCCTGCTTCTCGACTCCAGTCTGCCGTACACCGAAGAGAGCGCATCGCTGAACCGCGCTCTGGTGGAAGCCATGTGTGAAGCGGGCCTGGTCGACGACAGCGCACACGATCTTGCATCCCGCCTTCCCAGAAAGGAAGGGGACCATCTCAGGCGTATCCAGAAGCATGTGGCCGCCATCGTCTCGTCCAGACGAAGCGGAAGGATGATGAGCTCTCTCCAGGGCCTGGCCACATACCTGTTTGGCGAGAGACAGTTCCGCGACTACGAGAGTGACAGCGAGGTCTATTCGTTCATCATGGACGCGTTCTCGTCGTTCAGTGGAATCGTCGACCTGTTCGAGGATGGCGTCGACGGACTGTTCTCCCTGTTCGTCGACACGCTTTCGAGAATGGAATACGTGTCGCAGCACCGCAGGGACGGCGTCCGCGTGTTCTCCTATTCCCACGACTATCAGATCGCGGCCCGCCACAGGTTCGTCTTCGCCCTGGGGGATGAGAACACCAGAGTGGAGTACAGGGACTACGCCTTCCTCGAGGACGGCGAGGTCGAAGGGCGTCGTGTGTACAGCTCCTCGGATGCGCTTCTGGACTGCTATCGTCTGCTTGAGGGCGATGTGTGGATGTCGGGAAGCCAGCAGACATATGCAGGGCAGAGCATGGCCCCCTTCCATCTCTCGAGCCAAGGCCTCGTGGACCCATGCGAGGCGGATGATATGCCCACAGGGCATCTCGAGGGCGAGCTGAGGAGCGCTGCGGTGGCACGGCGCTTCATGCCGCAGGCGGCAGACCGCAGTCTGACCGGAACCATGCGTACCGTGCCGTTCATTCCCGAGAAGGGCCTTTCCTATTCCATGGTGTCTACTTATGCCCGCTGTCCGTTTTCCAGCGCCGCGAGGAATCTCATGCATCTCGAGGCCGGCACGTGGTCGCCGCAGGAGTACGACCCGATGCAGGCCGGAATCTTCCTGCATTCGGTCATTGAGCGCTTTCTGCAGGCACATCTGAAGAAGCCTCTCCTTTCATGCGAGCTGGATGCCTATGCGAGCGAAATCGCCGGCATATTCGACCAGGAGATCTCGGAATACGGCTTCTCGACGTATGTCCGCCGCTTCCTGCGCTCCACGTGTCTTGAAGGACTGCAGGACATCCCGCGTCTGCTCCTGGAGCGCTATGAAGGCATACTGATGGTCGAGGCGGTGGAGAAGCCGGTTGCCGCCGCCGGGATGAACGGGCGCATGGATGCCGTGTTCTCGAGCGGCGACGACACGATACTCGTCGACTTCAAGACGAATGCACCGCCTGACGACAGACGCTACCAGCTTCTGATGTACCGCATGATGATGCAGGAGGAGGGTGAGGTCGTGGATGCCTCCAACCTGATCTACTACTGCATAAGAAGACGCGAGGACGCGGGGCATCTGGTGAACGAGATACCGCTCTCGCGTTCATCCGGAAAGGCCGACGAAGCGAAGCTGGAGGCTCGGCTGGAACTGCTTGAGAGCGATATGAAGGCGACACTTGAAGGCTTCGGGAAGGGGGAGTGGATGACGACTGACGACTTTGGCGGCTGCACGCACTGCGATGTGCGCCCGCTGTGCAGAAGGAGGTTCGTGACGGCATGAAGCGTGATGATCTTCTTTCATTGGTCGAGCGCGTCGACCCGAAACGGAAGCTGAACGAGGAGCAGATCGCAGCCATCCTCAGCGACCGGAACACCGTCGTGTCGGCCGGAGCCGGAAGCGGCAAGACGACCGTGCTTTCGATCCGCTTCCTGCGTCTTGTCGCCCAGTCGCTTGCGTATCCCGACCAGATACTCACCCTCACGTTCACCCGCAAGGCCGCACTCGAGATGAACAGCCGCATCAAGGCGCTTGTCAGCCGTGCCCCATCGATTCCCGACGAGGTCAAGGCCAGGATGGGGGACGCGGTCATCGCGACGCTGGATTCCTTCCTGACCAGGATCGTCCGTCTGGACTGCACCAGGTACGGAATTGCACGCGACTTCACCATAGAGGACGGCAGCGACCGCCGCGACCGTGTGCGTCGTCTCGCATCCGCCTTCATGGAGGATCCGGCAAACAGCCGCGAGATGGAGGCCCTTTCCTCGATATACACGCCTCAGACGCTCATAGACGACTTCTTCATGACGCTCGATGCCCATATCGTGCTCGCCTCGGACTACAGGGCGGTGGATGTGGACGAGTGGATGCGCTCCAGGCTGAAGGATGAGATGGCGTCTGTCAGGCAGGCCTGTCTGGACTGCCTGACCCATCTTGAGAGTGCCAGGAGCGAAGCCAACAGGAATCTCGCCGCCTCTCTCGTCGATGTCGTGTCGGACGGCCGAGTCGTGGAGGTCGATGCGAAGTTCAATGCCCGCAGCGTCGCCGGAGATGACAGGGCGTGGATCGACAAGTGGCGCACCGTGTTCCCCCGCTATCAGGCCATCGCATCGGCTCTGTGCGTAGAGGGTGTGGACGTGCTTCAGACGGCATTGGAGAAGTTCTCGCGCCTGGTGTTCGACGAGAAGCGCAGGAACGCTTGCCTGACGTTCTCCGACGTCTCATCCCTCGCCATAGACATACTTGTCCACAACACCGCTGTGAGACGGCATTTCAAGTCGGCCTTCCGCTACATAATGATAGACGAGTTCCAGGACAACAACAGCCTGCAGCGCGATCTGCTGTTCCTGCTTGCGGAGAGAAGCGACCTGATGTGCGAAGGAAGGATTCCGCATGTGGACGAGCTGGAGGGCGACAAGCTCTTCTTCGTCGGCGACGAGAAGCAGAGCATATACCTCTTCCGAGGTGCGGACGTGTCGGTCTTCCGTGCCCTCCAGGACGAGATCGCATCCTCGGGTGGCGTCACGCTGAACCTGTCCACGAACTACCGTAGCAGTGCGGACCTGATAAGACACTTCAACGGGGTCTTCGAATCCGTATTCCAGGATGCATCCAGGGCCTATGAGGCCCGCTTCGAGGAGACCAGGGCAGGCCGTGGCGGGGATGATGGCAGCATCACTCTGCTGTGCGGTGACAGGAACGTGCTCAGAAGCACCGATGACGGACTTGCAGCCGACGAGAAGGAGGCATGGGCCGTCGCCGACCTTGTCTCAAGGATGCTCTCGGGCGACGACTTCCTCATCGATGGAAGACGTCCCGCTGCGGGCGACATCGCCATCCTGTTCGCGAAGACCAGCTACCAGGTGTCGTTCGAGATCGCGCTCAAGAGACGTGGCATACCTTTCCAGACCACGGTGGTCAAAAGCCTGATGCAGCAGGCCATGAGCAGCGACTTCTACTGTCTGCTGCAGTCTCTGGTGCACCCTGATGATGCCCTGGCGCTTGCGTCCGTCCTCAGAGGCCCGTTCGCCAGGATCTCGGATGGAGGGATCATCGCGCTGATGAACGGTGATGACGGGCAATCCCTCGACCAGGAGGATGCCAAGCATTACCAGTCGTATCTGGAATTCGCGAACGAGGTCCGCTTGCGCTGCTTCTCGACATCGCTTGCATCCCTCGTGTCATACATCTTCTACGAGGGCGGCTACTACGCCTATCTGCAGACCAGGAGCGACTGGCAGGGCTACGAGGAGCATTTCGAGTATCTTCTGGCCTATGCGCTCTCATATGACAGCAGACAGCTCTCTCTGACCGACTATCTTGCATTCCTGCGCGACAACCTCGCATCACGTTCGAAACTGGACGAGGTGGCGCATCTGCATCTGAAGAGGCAGGGCGTGCAGATGATGACAATCCACGCCTCCAAGGGACTCGAATTCCCGATCGTGATCCTCGCCTCCTGCGGGCTCAGGGACAACCCCGTGGCCAGATCGAACGTGTTCGAGTACGAAGGGCATCTGGTCGCGACGACCTCCAGGGACCTTGGCCGTTTTCTGGATGCCGAACGCCGTGACCGCGAGGCGGCAGAGGCCAGACGACTGCTGTACGTCGGCATGACAAGGGTCGAGAGACATCTGGTCGTCAGCGGGCTGTACGCCGTCAAGAAGGATGGCGGTCTGGACGAAAGGGGCGGGGTGTTCTTCAACTCGTACCTCAGGGCGGTCGGATTCGATCCTCTGGGAGGTTGCTGTCGTATGGGAGAGGTCGAAGTTCTGGAGATCCCTTCGACAATCCCAGAGGACTCGTATGAGCGTCCCGTATCGCATCTGGAGGAGCTGGAGAGGGAGGCTTCAGAGCATGTCGAGCAGGCCTTCTCCTGCCGCATCCGCACGGCGAGGCCGAGCGGGGAGGATGAATTCATTGAGGATGGAACGCCTCTTGCCTCCATTCCGTCCGATGCCCTTGCTCCTGACAGCGCACTCTTCGGCACCGCAGTCCATGCATACCTCGAGCTGTCGCTGAAAGGAAAGGACGTCGAGGGTGCATTCACGCACCCGATGTTCTCCGGAGCAGGCGCTTCCGTCTACAGGAAGGACGTGGCATCGCTTGCCTCCTCATTCCTCTCCTCGAGGCTATGGTCGTCTCTCAAAGGAAGACCCTTCTACAGCGAGTACCGCTTCTTCTCATACAGCGATGCCGAGGATGTGGTGTATGAAGGGGTGGTGGACCTGCTTGTCGACCTGGGCGACAGGATGCTGGTCGTGGACTACAAGAGCGACAGGACATGGAGCGCCGAGCGCCACAAGGCGCAGGTCGTCAGGTATCTGTCAGCCATGGAGGACGTGTTCCACAAGCCGTGCATAGGCACCCTGTTCTATCTCAGGGGAGGCTTGGACCAGGTGTACTGGAACAGCGAGGGTAGGGAGGTCGACTTCCAGATGTGAATGCGTCTGCCTTTGCCTGTGATGAGATGAAAGAGAAGAAGGGAGCCGGCTGTCGTCGGCTCCCTTCGTTCATTGCTTCTGATGTTTCAGGACTCAGACTTCTTCCTTCCAGGGTCTTCCGTAGAAGGAGTCGAGGTACAGCTGCTTGATCTGGCTGATCAGCGGGTAGCGCGGGTTGCTTCCCGTGCACTGGTCGTCGAACGCCTTGACGCTCAGCTCGTCCACGACTGCGAGGAACTCCTTCTCGTCGACTCCCCACTCCTGGATCGAGGAGGGGACGTTGAGGTCCTTCTTGAGCTTCTCGATTCCCTCGATGAGAGCATCGACCTTCTGGTCCATCGTCATGCCGGGCTTGATGTCGATGTAGTTGCCGTTTGGCGTGTCGTTGCACTTCATGGCGACATAGTCGGCTGCCCTGGCGTAGCGGCTGGTGACCGAAGGATACTCGTACTGCGGGAAGCTGGCCTGCTTGGTCGGGTTGTCGTTCCTGTTGAAGCGGATGACGTTGGTCAGCAGGAGCGCGTTCGCCATTCCGTGAGGAACGTGGAACTGTGCACCGAGCTTGTGGGCCATTGAGTGGCACACGCCGAGGAATGCGTTGGAGAACGCCATGCCGGCCATCGTGGATGCGTTGTGCACCTTCTCGCGGGCCTTGATGTTCGTTCCGTCGGCATACGCCTGGGGCAGGTACTTGAAGATCAGCCTGGTGGCTTCAAGCGCAAGACCGTTGGTGTAGTCCGTGCTCATGGAGGAGACCAGGGCCTCGAGCGCATGGGTCAGGACGTCGATGCCGCAGCTTGCCGTGAGTCCCTTGGGCTGTCCGACGGCCAGCTCGCTGTCGACGATCGCCATGCTCGGGGTGAGGGCGTAGTCCGCGATCGCCCACTTCATGCCGGTGTTCTCGTCGGTGATGATGGCGAACGGAGTGACCTCGGAGCCCGTACCCGAAGTGGTCGGGATACATACCAGCTCCGCCTTCTTGCCCATGTTCGGGAAGTTGTAGATCCTCTTGCGGATGTCCATGAACCTCAGGGCGAGACCCTCGAAGGACACTTCCGGATGCTCATACAGCAGCCAGATGATCTTCGCCGCATCCATCGGGGATCCACCGCCGACCGCGATGATGACATCCGGGTTGTATGCATTGACAAGCTGCATGGCCATGTTGATCGTTCCCAGCGTGGGATCCGGCTTGACCTGGTGGAAGACCTCGGTCTCCACGCCCATCGCATCAAGCTGGTCGGTGATCCTGTCGATCATGCCGGACGAGAAGAGGAAGCTGTCGGTGACGATGAATGCCTTCTTCTTGTGCTCCAGCTCCTGAAGAGCCACGGGAAGACAGCCGTACTTGAAATATACCTTTGGCGGCAGACGGAACCACAGCATGTTCTCTCTCCTCTTTGCAAGTGTCTTGACGTTGAGCAGATGCTTCGGGCCGACGTTCTCCGAGATGGAGTTGTTGCCCCACGATCCGCATCCGAGCGTGAGGCTCGGCTCGAGGCGGAAGTTGTAGATGTCGCCGATGGCTCCCTGGCTTGCCGGCATGTTGATCAGGATTCTGCTGGTCTTGACCGCCTTGCCATAGGCATCGACCTTGTCCTTCTCCTTCTCGTCGATGTAGAGGACGGAGGTGTGGCCGAAACCGCCAAGGGCGATCAGGCGTGCCGCCATGTCGGCGCCTTCGCCGAAGTTGCCGCACTTGTACATTCCAAGGACAGGGGAGAGCTTCTCATGTGCGAAGGGCTCCTCGACTGCGACCTTGCTGACCTCTCCGATGAGGACCTTGGTCTTGGGATCGACCTCGAATCCGGCGATCTTCGCGATTGTGCTTGCAGGCTGTCCGACTATCTTCGGGTTGACCGTGCCGCGCTGCGGGTCGAGGATGATCGGGCTGAGCTTGGCCATCTCCTCCTTGTTGAGGAAGTGGGCACCCATGGCCTTGAACTCCTTCTTGACCTCGTCGTAGATGTCCTTGTGGACGATGATCGCCTGCTCGCTGGCGCATACGACGCCGTTGTCGAAGGTCTTCGACATCAGGATCGAGGCGACCGCCATCTTGATGTTGGCGCTCTTGTCGATGAGGGCGGGGGTGTTTCCTGCACCGACGCCGATTGCAGGCTTTCCGGAGGAGTAGGCGCTCTTGACCATTCCCGGACCGCCCGTGGCAAGGATCAGGTTCACCAGCGGATGGTGCATGAGGAAGTCCGTCTTGTCCATCGTGGGCTCGTCGATCCAGGCGACGATGTCCTCGGGGGCTCCTGCCGCGACGGCTGCGTCACGGACGATGCGTGCGGCATCGCAGGTGCACTTCTTCGCCCTGGGATGCGGGCTGAAGATGATCGCGTTCCTCGTCTTGAGGGCGATGAGGGACTTGAAGATGGCCGTACTGGTCGGGTTGGTGGTCGGGATGATGCCGCAGATGACTCCCTTGGGCTCCGCGATCTTCTCGATTCCGAATCCGGTATCCTCCTCGATGATGCCGCATGTCTTGTCATCCTTGTACTTGTGGAAGATGTACTCTGCGGCGAAGTGGTTCTTGATGACCTTGTCCTCGATGATGCCCATTCCCGTCTCCTGTACGGCATCCTGTGCCAGGGAGATTCGGGCATTGTTGGCTGCGATGGCTGCTGCGCGGAAGATCTTGTCGACCTGCTCCTGTGAATAGGAGGCGTAGATGGTCTGGGCGCGCTTGACCTTCTCGATCAGTTCCTGGAGTTCCTTCTGTCCGGGAAACGTTTCGGTGTTTACACTGGCCATTTGTTGTTCTCCTTGTGGTTATGTTCAATTTGGATTATCGGAGTGGAAGTCGAATCTAGTCAAGCAAAGTCTTGTAAATCATGAACTTGTCCCTTTTTCATGCCTATTTTGCGCTATGGTTCGACGGATAAAGATCAAGTCGGGATATTAAAGTGAACATTGGAATATTAAATCGTCAAAACGGTGCAATCATATCCTTTTCATGTGCTCTTATGCAGAGTTAAAATTACGCTCTTGTCCGTTGTATGGCGGTTTTTCCTTGCCGGTATGAATTTCCTCTCAGATCAGATTCGATATCGCCGACAGCACGATAAGAAGCATGCATACCGTGACGGTCTTCCGCGTCGAGACTTCCTCTTTTCCTGCAGGAGTGCAGGGGAAAGCGTCCACTGCAAGCGTGGCCGCGATCCTGGTCCGGATGCCGCCAGCGGTCTCGACGAAGACGGAAGACAGTCGTCCATAGGCTGCAAGCGACCTTGCCACGATTCCGTTCATCGGAATCGGCATGGCCGCGATGCCCTGGCTGAGGGCGACGAGAGACGACAGTCTCAGGGCTCTCGCGATGCCGTCCTCCAGCGCACCTGCGGTCACGAAGGAGAACAGCACTCTGCCGGAAGGCGAGAGAAGGTTGAACAGTATGACCGTGATGATCGAGACGATGTAGAAGCCGGGGCGTATCCTCCTGCCGCACATGTGGCAGAAGAGGAGCGAGAGTGCGAACGTAGCTGTCAGAAAGGCCACGTCCTCCGTCAGGGCGATGGCGACTATGGCCAGGGCAGGGGGAAGCAGAGTCAGCCATGTTGCCGGCTTCTCCTGGCATCCATCATCGAATTCCACCTGCCGTGCCGGCTCGAGGACATAGGCGAGGGCGGCGATGACGATGCCGCTTGCGATGTTGAAGGCAAGCATCAGTGGCATCAGCCTGAGGACGGTATCCGTCAGGAAGAGCGATGATGCGACAAGCTGCGATGCACCTGATGCAATGGAGCCGAGGGTGGAGTGGGACCAAAGCGTGCTCCATCGGCCGAGCAGTCTATGGGAGGCCAGCATCACGATGGCGCTTGCCGCCGTGCCGGCCAGCGAGACTATGGCATACGGCGAGAAGAGCAGTCCCGACATGAGGGAAGATGTGACCCACTTGAGGGCGGCCAGCAGGAGATAGTCTCTGGCGGAGAGCCTGTCCAGCGCCCACAGCAGAGCCAGGTTGGCCAGTCCAAGCCTGAGGAACGGTATGGCATGTGGAAGGCTGGACTCTATCGTCGAGAGCGTCAGCGCCAGTGCCGCGAGGTATGCGACAAGGGATGTGTCAGTACGTCGCCGCATCGACTTGTCCTCCGTTTCCCTCAATCGACACCGTGACCCTGTTGGGCAGACATACGACAGTCTGCGGGTAGCGGGAGATAGACGAGTGCATGCATGTACCGTTCGGGCAGTCCGAGTCCACGATCGAGGCATGACCGTCATGTATCTCTATCGTCGTCCGGCCGACCGGTCCGGAGACGGTCAGCGTCCTCTCGTCGCCCAGCGGGTATAGGAAGGTCCCCTCGTCGCATGTGACCTTGACCATTCCTCCTTGGGAGGAAGGCTGCATGAACAGCACGGCGCACAGCACGATGGCCAGCAGTATGATCAGCACGTCAAGGATCCGGGGTTGTGCGGGTTTCACTTCACGACTCTGTAGACGAAACCTTTCAGGTATTCGGTCTCGGGAAGCGAGAGCCTCACAGGATGGTCGGCTCCTGCCGACAGCTGCTCGAGGATCTGGATGTCGACATGCGCATCGGCCGCAGCCCAGGCGATCGCCATGCGGAAATCCTCACGGCTCACGGAACCGGAACACGAGAACGACGCGACGATGCCTCCTGCGGCGATCTTCTCCATTGCCAGCCTGTTGATGTCCTTGTAGCCCTTCATCGCCTCCTTGATATGGCTTCGGGAGGGGGCGAGCTTGGGCGGATCCAGTATGATCATGTCGGCCTGTCCCTCCTCGAGCTGCCTGAGGAACGTGAACACGTCGGCCTTCATCGTGGCGACCCTGTCTCTGGACGAGGGCGGGAGGGATTCCCTGTCCTCGTTGAGGTGTATCTGGTAGAGAAGGTGCCTGAGCACGGTCTCGGACGAGTCGACTGCAAGCACGCTTTCGGCTCCACCTCTCAGGCAGTGGAGGGTGAACGCCCCTGTGAACGAGCACACGTCAAACACCTTTCTGCCACGTGCATAGCGCTCGATGATGTTCCTGTTGTCTCTCTGGTCGCAGTAGAATCCGCTCTTCTGGCCGATTCCGGAGTCGATCGCATACCAGATCCCGCTCTCGCGGAACAGCACCTGGTCGACAGGCGTCACCTCGTTCCCGTTCCTGTCGATGCTTCTGGTGAAGCTCCTGAGGCCCTCCAGTCCAGCATGTGTCCTGTCGACGGAGATGAAGACATGCTCGATGTCGCAGACGTCGAAGAGCGTCTTCCAGATCGTTTCAAGGTGATCGGCCGCATAGCGGGAGGATATTATGACTCTGGCCTCGCGCTCATAACGGTCGACGACGAGACCCGGGATGAAGTCCGCTTCCCCGTGGACGAGACGGATGGCGCTGGTGTCTTCTCCTACGAGGTCCTTTCTCGTCTCGACCGCCTTCGCGATCGTCTTCTTCAGCCACTCGTCATCGGGTATGACATCCTCGTCCCAGCTGAGAAGATGAAGCACCGTATGGCTCTTCATGTCCAGCCATCCGTATGCGATGAAGAGTCCCGCCTCTGACACGACCGTGGCGAGTCCCGCATCGGTGAATGCCGGTGAAGTCTTCCCGATGGCCCCCGAGAACACCCAGGGGTTGTGCTTGAGGAGGATCGCCTCCTTTCCCTTTGCTATCGTGACGGTGTACATTTTTCTGCCTGCCCTCATCGGTGAACAATCCTAATGCAACGCAGATGGTAGAGACAAGCATCAGGTTCGTCTCTTGAATTCGTTCGACTTGATGAGTGTAGTCAGATTCTCGATAGTGACATGTTCGGGGAATCCGAGACGTTGGCAATCGATGTTGAATGTGTCAGCCATCAGTATAAGTTGTGTGAGGAAACGTCTTTTCCTGTCGCTTTCACCAATTCTGTCGCACAGATAGCACAGCGCGACCATGACATTGTACAGGCCATTCCTTTCGCTTGTGGCGAAAAGACTGCCATAGATGCCGCCATCAAACCTGTGTGGAATCCTGAATCCACCTGGAATATGCACTCCAAGAAGCCTGTTGTGATGAGCACACCGGTTTCTGACAAGCACAATGAAGCGTATCCAGGACTCGAGAACCGGCGCTTGGACGCCGTAATGTGACGCAATCTCCTTTTTATCGAAGGCCTTCAGACAAATACCGTATATTCTGGACAGTTCTCCTAGTGACATGATCTCGACGATCATCCAGATTGGTGGAAGTGGATTGGAATAATGTTCATGGAACTTCTTGATGAAAATGTCTTTCGAATGATGGACTGCACCATGGATTCTTCCAAGCACCTCTGCATGGGCATCGCAGCTGCAGTCGAAATCATCAATGCCATACGGAAACGGACCATGGTTTCTGGCAAGGACATTCGCCATGACAGACCGGAATGAAAGCTCGAAAATCTCGATGAGCTCGAATATGGCATGGCGAAGAAGGCTGTCTCCTCTGTAGTCATTCCATATGTATCTGAAGGATGTCTGACATCTGAAACGATGTTCTGGATACAGCCGGCTCTCGTAATATTCGAACCAGTAGCCTTCAAGCCTGAAATAGTTGTTGTTCCTGAGAATCGTCTTGATGCATGATTTGTCAAGACCATCGTCGAAGTTCATGCCCCTGGCACGAAGAATCATGAATTGCTCATCGATCGTGGTCGCGGGCTTGGTGAAAGAACTTTTCTTCATGTTAGCCCCTGAAAAAAAACTGGCCACCACATTTGGGGATAACCGAAAGCCCGGTCATAGCCCTGGGTGACACTCTCATTCATACTATAATGACAGAAACTTGATACTGTCAACATTATCCTGGCGTTTTCCATGCGAATGTTCATGGCTGAAAGCGTACAGGATAATGCATGATTATTCAACATAAATTATTACATTGTAAGGAATTAACAACACAATATATACATAAATGGCTTTAGTAATATATGCTTTTATCAAATAGAGCCTTTAGTATATCATTGATAGCTGTAAAACCACTCGGAAGACGGGGGATGAATGACGATGAAGGGACTTCTGTTCGACCTCGACGGGACGCTCGTCGACACGCTCGAGGACATCAGGGCGGCGCTGAACCATGTGCTTGGAATGTGCTATGCCAGACCGATCGACGAGGCCGAATGCAGGGCCGTGGTCGGACATGGACTGCGCAAGGCCCTCCGCGATGCGCTGTGGTATTCGGGCAGCGCCTATCCACAGGACGAGTTCGAGATCCTGTACAGCGAACTGGTGAGGTTCTATGGCGACCATGCATGCGTACACTCAAAGATCTACGATGGAATCCCATCACTGCTGAGTGCGGCCAGGGACAGGGGCCTGAAGCTGGGCGTGCTGTCCAACAAGGCGGATCCTCTTGTTCAGGAGATAGTCTCGACGCTCTTTCCTGCAGGCACCTTCGACTTCGTCCACGGTCTTGTGGAAGGAGAGAAGCCGAAACCTGAAAATAATGCGATCCAGGGCTTCATCGGTCTTTGCAATGGGCAAGAAGGTGATGTTACAATCATCGGTGACAGCGAAGTGGACTGGCAGACGGCCCTAAGGGCGGGGTGCCGGTACATCGTGGTCTCGTATGGATACAGGACGCGCGAGGAGCTGTCGAAGTCAGGTGTCGACGTGATCGCAGACACGACAGGGGAGGTTGAAGACAGGCTATGGAAATGACGAAGGCGGTCATCGATGAGATCAGGAGCAAGGCGCTTTCCTATATCGAGAGCGAGAAGGAGCCGTATTTCAGAAACCAGGTGAAGGAGCTGCTGGACAAGGAGGACTGGGATGCCCTGTATGACGCCTTCTACACGGCGCTGGCCTTTGGAACGGCCGGCATGAGGGGTGTGATCGGAGGCGGAACCAACAGGATCAACACGTTCATGGTGTCCAAGGTCACCCAGGGCCTTGCCGAGTACTGCAACGCCCATGTCGACAATCCGACGGTCGTGATCGCATACGACTCCAGACACTGGTCGAAGGAGTTCGCCACCTGTGCATCGCTCGTGCTGTCCGCCAACGGAGTGAGGACCTATCTCTACGACACCCTGCATCCGGTGCCTATGCTCTCCTTTGCCGTGAGGAACCTGAAGACGACTGCAGGCATTGTCATCACCGCAAGCCACAATCCGTCCAAGTACAACGGCTACAAGGTGTACTGGTCCGATGGTGGTCAGGTGACGCCGCCTCATGACATCGAGATCGCGAAGCTTGCCAACGCGGTCGAGCCGGAGGCGATCAGGACGATGGACGAGAAGAGCGCCCGCGAGAGCGGGATCCTGTCCAGTGTCCCGCAGAGCGTCGACGAGGCGTACTACGATATGGTGCTCTCCTCCCTGCGCCGTCCTGAGCTGGTCAAGGGAAGCCCGATCACTGTCGCATACACTCCTCTCCATGGCTCTGGCAACGTGCCTGTCCGCGAGATGCTTTCGAGAGTCGGCATCCGCACCTGCGTGGTGAAGGAGCAGGAGGAGCCGGACGGCTCGTTCCCGACCGTCAAGCTGCCCAACCCGGAGAGCGCCGAGGCGATGACGCGCGTCATCGGGCTTGCCAAGGAGGTGAAGGCCGACATCGTCCTCGGAACCGATCCGGATGCGGACCGCATGGGACTTGCAATCCCGACCAATGCCGACAAGACCGACTACCTGCTGTTGACCGGCAACCAGATCGCGACGCTTCTTGCGGACTATCTTCTCACCACCTGCCGCGAGATGGGTGGAAGGGACAGGCGTCCTCTTGTCGTGAAGAGTCTGGTCACGACCGACCTCGTACGCAAGATAGCACAGGAGAACGGTGCGCACTGCAAGGACGTGCTCACCGGCTTCAAGTACATCGCCCGCGAGATGAACGCAATCGACCAGGGAGAGAACACGGACGACTTCTTCCTCTTCGGTTGCGAGGAGAGCTACGGCTTCCTGACTGTCAACGACGTGCATGACAAGGATGCCGTGTCCTCGGCTATGGCCGCCGTCGAGATGATGTGCTACTACGCCAGCAAGGGCATCACGCTCCAGCAGCGTCTGGACAGCATCTACGCCCACTACGGCTACTACACCGAGCTCGTCTTCTCCAGGGACTACGAAGGGGCCGAGGGCAAGACCCGGATGGCCTCGATCATGAAGGACCTCAGGAGCCTCGCGGCGGGACAGACGTTCGTCGGCCGCAGGATCGCTTCGGTGGAGGACCTGCTTGGCGAGGGCACCGGCTTCCCGAAGGCCGATGTCGTCATCATCCGCTTCGAAAGCGGCGAGAAGCTGGTCGTCCGTCCTTCCGGAACCGAGCCGAAGATCAAGTACTACATCTTCCTCGTCGAGGGAAAGGGTGGCAGAAGTGCGCTCGAGGAGAACAGGGGCGCCATTCTCGATGAGTTCAAGGCCGCTTTGTGAGTACTATTTCCTGAGGCTTCCATGCACAGATGTCCTCCTCCCTCCTCTCAGGAGCGAGGGGGATCGTCTTCTGGTGCCCGACTTCGTCCTGCGCTCATCTGCATACATGAGCGACGAGTCGCGCAAGGAGGCCAGGGCAGGGATTTACGAGGACTGTCGCATCAGGATTCTGCATGCGGTGCAGGACCGCTACTACATCCCTCGTCTGATAGTCTCTGCCCTCGTGTTCCTCGTCTCCTATCTCTTCTTCTCACTTGTGCTTAGGAACGGGATACCCATGGTCGACGAGCTGGCGATATCCATAGCGGTCTGTGCCCTCGTATACGTGCGCATGAGACGCTCCGTGCTCTCGAAGGGACTGTACGTGGATCTGTGCGGACAGTTGCAAAACACCCTGTCCTCACTCGTCGAGACCGAGGATGCCGGGCTGTCCGCCATCGAGGCCTGGTACGGGCGCGTCTCGTCATCCATCGACATGCCGGCGATGGCCGACCATCTGGCGAATGTCGAGAAGGCGGACGTGCCGTCCCTGGATGCTGAACTCCCGCCTGGACTGGTAGAGGTCCTGAAAGTCTATGCGACGAGTGTGCACAGGGAGTATTCCTCCTACCTCAGGCACATCAGGAGGAGCGCTGGAAGAGCGGATGCGAGACTGGCATCGCTGCTTCGCCAGAGCTCGGTATCGGACGGCCTCGACCTGTATCTGCTGTGCCTGTTTGGCCAGATCCTCTGATTCCTGCATATGTGACGTGTGAGCGTCATACTGTTTGCCTGCATCATAGTATCCAGCTACTTCCTCAACGGGACGGTGTGCCTCGCATGCACCATGCTGTATGCACTGCACCTGGTGGTGCGGAAGGGCAGATGCGCTCTCCGCTTCACGCTTCCGGCGGCGTTCATATCCGTTCTTGCCGTCTCGAGGATGCTGCTGTTGTGCACGCCGTCCTTCGCACTGGCGGAGGGTGATGTCGAGGCCGTATGCGCTGTGGTCGTCCAGGACAGCACAGTCTCGCGATGGAACCGGAGGGCGGTCGTCTCTCTGAGTGAGTGCTTCGCTTCTGGCGGCGTCAGCGCAAGTGCAAGAGGCGTCGTGTCCGCAGGCTATCCGGAGGGAGTCGTCCTCCTTGCAGGCGACACGGTACTGCTTGTCGGTGGCATGGACGAGTACGGATTCGATGCTGATGAGTGCATCGTCCTGGAAAGGGGTGTCGCATCACGTTCAAGGAACAGGCTGATGGAACGTGGCCGTTCACTGATCGCCGGCGATGGCGGCCTCGAGGGAGAACTGTCGATGATGCTTCTTCTAGGCTGCACCGACATGCCGGACTTCCCCCTGACGGATCTTGCAAGAAGTTCTGGTACAAGCCATGTGCTCTCGCTGTCCGGAATGCACCTGTCCCTGTTCGCGACGCTTCTGCGTCTGGTCCTCGTGCCTCTTGTCGGCAGGCGGAGGGGAAGGGCGCTTGCCCTTGCCATGGTGTTCTTCTACGTATTCACAATCGGTCCGAAGCCGTCCGTCGTGAGGGCCTTCCTGCTCTCGCTCGTGTTCCTGACGGGCACCTTCCGCAGATCCGACGATGCCCTGTACGTGACCTTCATGCTCCAGATGGTTCTCTTCCCTCGGACGGTGAGCTCGCTTGCCGGCGCCCTGAGCTACCTGTCGCTGCTGGGGATCATGGCCCTGGCGAAGCCTGTCGCGAGGATGATCGACGAAATCGTCCTGCTGCCTTCCCCTCTCGTCTCCTCGGCCAGCGCCAGCATGGCGGCGCTTGTCACTACATGTCCGCTCTCGTATGTCGTGTTCGGAAGCTACCAGCTGTCCGCCATCGTCACCAGCGCTCCGGTGTCGCTGCTCATATACCTGTACATGATCGCATCCCTTCTCCCTGTGCCGGATACCGTGATGCAGGTGCTCTATGTCGCGATCGTCAAGACCATGGAGGCCGGCTCTCTCGTGCCCCTGGCCCGTTCGCCCATGCCGTATTTTGCGTTTCTCGCCTCCTTGTTGCTCCTGTGTGCTCTTTCCTGTATCCTCACCACGTACAGGAGGACAAGGGCATGTGGACGTTCAACTATGACAGTCCGGCGGAGATTTCGCGCCTTCTTTCTGCGTCTTCTCTTGCGATGACGAAGAAGTTCGGCCAGAACTTCCTCATCTCCCGTCAGGCGAGGGAGCGTATCGCCGACCTGATCGCGTCATCCGGCCCGTCCCTCGTGTGGGAGATAGGTCCCGGCATCGGTGCCATCACAAGCCTTCTGCTGAAGCGCGACATCACACTCAGGGCCTTCGAGATAGACCATGGCTTCTGCCAGATCCTCACCACCCAGGCCTTCGGCGACGAGCCTCGTTTCACCCTGGTCGAGGGCGATGCGCTCAAGACGCTGTTCGCCCAGCGCGATGTGCCGTCAATCGTTTGCGGCAACCTTCCGTACAACGTCGGCAGCCAGTGCATCGCACGCCTGATAGAGAACGGCATGCTGCCAGACAGAATGGTGTTCACTCTCCAGAAGGAGGTCGTCGAGCGGATGTGCGCGAGCCCGTCATCCCCGTCCTGGTCATCGTTCTCCGTGTTGACGCAGCTGGACTACGAGAACCGCATGGCGTTCACCATCCCCCGCGGTTCGTTCTACCCGAGTCCCAACGTGGACAGCGCACTCGTCGTCATGGACAAGAGGAGGGAACCGCTGGTCGAGGCCGACCTGAGACCGGTGTTCCTCGATACGGTCAGGGCCCTGTTCGCCCAGAGACGCAAGACGGTGAGGAACAACCTTGCAGGCGCGGGATATTCCCGCCAGCGGATAGACGATGTCCTCTCGGCTGTGCACCTGAGCGGGCAGGAGAGGGCCGAGACCTTCGATTTCGCCACGCTTCGCGCTATTGCGGTGGCGCTCAGGGACTGACGGAACCATTGAGGCCCGTCTGACGGGCAGCGTTCCGGTCCTCCATTCGCCCGGATGCCTACACCTACAGATTTTGAATCGTCATCTCCTTGACAGACAAGGAGTAATTTCATTGATGTGAAATTTTTCTCAAAATGTGGTGCATATTGCTTGTATCAATATGCAAAAGGTTGTATAAGCTATACCAAGGTAAAATCAAGGAGGAGAGAACCACAATGAGAAAGACAATCGCCATGCTGCTGATTGCAACGACAGTGATCTTCGGTGTGTTCGCAAACGGAAGCGGCGAGTCTGCGGCCTCCGGTGATACATATGTCATCGGCTTCATGGGCCCGCTCACCGGCGACAACGCAAACTATGGAATCAGGTGCAACAATGCCACCCAGCTCGCGGTCAGCGAGATCAACGCCGCCGGCGGAATCAACGGCAAGCAGCTCGAGGTCATCGCCGAGAACACCCTCGGAACGACGGAAGGCGCCATCGCCGCATACGAGAAGCTCGTCTACAGCGATGGAGTGTGTGCAATCGTCGGACCCGTCTTCACCGGTCCCGCTCTTGCGGTCGCACAGCGCTGCTACGAGGATGGAATCGTCATGATCAGTCCGTCCGCAACCCACAAGGACGTCACGTCCCTCGGAGACTTCGTCTACAGGACCGTCCCGTCCGACGCCCTCCAGAGCGAGGTCGCCGCACATTATATGTATGAGGTTCTCGGCTACAGGAACATCGCATGTCTGTATGCCATGAACGACTACAGCCAGGGTCTTGCGCTCGGCGTCCAGGAGACGTTCACCGAACTGGGCGGAACGGTCAGCGCAATGGAGACCTGCATGGTCGGCGACAAGGACTTCAGGACCCAGCTTGGAGCCATCAGGAACTCCGGTGCCGAGGCCATCTACATCCCGAACTACACGGTCGAGGACGCTCTGATCCTGGAGCAGGCCGCACAGCTCGGAATGAACCTCCCGTTCTTCTCGTCGGACGGATTCAGCGATCCCGAGATCTACAACCTGGCAGGCGACTACACTGACGGCGTCATGTATGTCGGACCGGCACAGGCGGAGGCCTCCAGCATCCTGGCCGACTTCACCGCTGCATACAGCGCGGCCTATGACGGCGACCAGCCCGACTCGTTCGCGACCAACGCATACGATGCCACCTACATCCTGGCCGAGGCCATCGGCAGGGCAGGCAGCACCGACTGGAGCGCGATCAACGACCAGGTCAAGGCGACCAGCGACTTCCAGGGTGCCAACGGAACGATCAACTTCGCCGCAAACGGCGACATGATCGCAAGCCAGGGCGTCTACTACGTCGAAGGCACGACTCCTGTCTACCAGGGTTCGTTCCAGATCGTCGACGACGCGATCGTCCAGGTCGACTGAGCCTTCCATCAAGGACAACGGCTGTCCCCTTGACAAGGGACAGCCTTGTGTTTTTCATAGAGTCAATTCGTTTTGGGAGGAAAATCCTTGGATACCCTCGTTCAGTACCTTCAATACCTCGTCAATGGTCTTACTCTGGGCGCCATCTACGCACTCATCGCACTGGGGTACACCATGGTCTACGGTATCCTGAAGTTCATCAACTTCGCACATGGCGACATCCTCATGATAGGCGCCTATACGGGACTGTTCACATACACGGCCCTGCTGGGTGAGAGCACGAATGCGGCATGGATGCTCATCGCCTTCTTCATCGCGATGCTGGTCAGCATGGCCTTCTGCGCACTGCTTGGCATGTTCATCGAACGCGTCGCCTACAAGCCGCTCAGAAACGCGAACAGACTGGCTCCTCTGCTCAGCGCAATCGGAGTCTCGTTCATACTGTCGAACGGTGCGGCCTGGCTTTTCGGAGCGCAGAGCCGCCGCTTCCCTTATCCGTTCGACGATACGCCGATAATGCTCGGCGGAATATCCATCACGCCGCACCAGATCCTCACGGTCGTCGTGTCGGTCATCATGATGGTCGTCCTGACCCTCTTCGTTAACAGGTCCAGAATGGGCAAGGCGATGAGGGCCACGAGCCTCGACCAGGCCACCAGCGAGCTGATGGGCATCGACGTCAACAGGATCATCTCCATGACCTTCGCCATCGGAAGCGCGCTTGCCGCGGTGGGCGGCATCCTTTCCGCATTCGACTTCCGCGTCTACGCCTCCATGGGCACCATGACAGGCCTGAAGGCCTTCGTCGCGGCTGTCATCGGAGGAATCGGGAACATACAGGGTGCGATGCTTGGCGGTGTGATCCTCGGCGTCCTGGAGTCCATCGGCGCTCCGCTGTTGCACATACCAAGCGCTCTGAAGGACACGATCGCCTTCGCCGTGCTGATCGTCATACTTCTTGTCAAGCCGGATGGCATCCTCGGCAAGAACGAAAGGGAGAAGGTGTGATATGCTGAACTTTTTCCAACTGATCATAATCTACGCAGGAATATACGCCCTGATGGCGATCGGCCAGAACTGCATCACCGGAAACACCGGAATGCTCTCGCTGTGCCATGCGGGCTTCTACTGCATCGGCAGCTATGTGACGGCAATCATCTGCAAGACGATGGGCCTGCCGTTCTGGTTCTCCCTTCCCGTCGCGGCCGTGGCCGCAGGACTGGTCGGCTTCCTGATCGGCGTTCCCACACTCCGCCTCAAGGGCGACTACCTGTGCATCGCGACGCTGGGACTGGGCGAGATCATCCGCAACATAGCGACCAACGTCAACCCGGTGGGAATCAACAGCGTTCCGCGTGCCGCGCTCTTCGGCTACCAGTTCTCCTCAAGGAACAAGCTCACGTTCATTCTTCTGATCTGGTTCTTCGTGATGATCGCATACGTGCTCTTCCGTCAGCTTGCGCATTCCAGGATCGGACGCGCGATGATAGCCGTGCGCGAGGATGAGGTCGCCGCCCAGTCGAACGGAATCAACGTGACCAAGTACAAGATAGGCGCCTTCACGCTGGGGGCCGCGATCGGAGGCGTGGCGGGCTGCTTCGCCACCGCATACACACTGACGGTGTCTCCCGGAAGCTATACGTTCATGGTGTCCGTCATGGTGCTGTGCATGGTCGTGCTCGGCGGCATGGGCAACCTCAAGGGCGTCATCCTGGGTGCATTCATCATCGAGTTCATCTCTTACTTCCCGCAGCTTGTCGGACTCTCGTCGGTCATCCCGGCCCAGGCGAGCCAGGTCCTCTACGGACTCGTGCTTGTCATCATGATGATCTGCCGCCCGCAGGGCATCCTCGGACGCGACAGGTACCGCTACGGCAGCCAGGTGAAGAAGGGTGCACGCAAGGCGGCCGGAGCCAAGGAGGCCTGAGATGAGGATACTTGAAGCACAGGGCGTAAGCAGGATCTTCGGTGGCGTCGTCGCCGTTAACAACGTCGACTTCAATGTCGAGAAGGGGCTCGTCAACGGCCTGATCGGGCCGAACGGAGCGGGCAAGACCACGCTCTTCAACCAGATCACCGGCATGGACAAGCCCACCAGCGGAAAGATCATATTCGACGGCAAGGACATCACAGGGCTTCCCGCCTGGAAGATCAGCCGTCTCGGCGTTGCCAGGACATTCCAGAACATCAGACTGTATGGTGATCTGACAGTCATCGAGAACGTCATGATGGGACTTCACTTCAAGGTCGGCGCCGATCCCTTCAAGGGGCGCTTCGTCCAGGCGGTGAAGAGCTATTTCAATGCCGGAAGGGAGAACAGGGAGCTGTATGCCAGGGCCCTCGAGTGGCTGGAGTTCTTCGAGCTCGATGGCCTCAGGGACGAGGAGGCCCACAACCTCCCGTACGGCAACCAGAGGGAGCTCGAGATCGCCCGCGCTCTGGCGGCCGATCCCAAGGTGCTCTTCCTGGACGAGCCCGCAGCCGGCATGAACCCCGCCGAGACCGCCCATCTGATGCATATCATCGAGCGCATCAGGGACAAGGGCGTCACGGTCGTCCTGATCGAGCATGACATGAAGCTCGTGATGAACATCTGCGACAACATAACGGTGCTGAGCTTCGGCCAGAAGATCGCCGAGGGCACGCCGGAGGAGATCAGAAGCAACCCGCAGGTCATCGAGGCCTATCTGGGTAGGGAGGAGGACTGATGGCAAGCATACTGGATATCGACTCGATCAGCGTACGCTATGGGGCCATCGAGGCGCTCCACAAGGTCTCCATGAAGGTTTCCGAAGGCGATATCATCGCCCTCATCGGAGCCAACGGTGCCGGCAAGAGCACCCTGCTGAAGGCCATAGTCAACCAGGTTCCGCTGGCGGAGGGCAGCATCTCCTTTGGCGGCGAGGTGACGGGCACGAGCGAGAAGCACAGGAAAAGCGTTCCGACGCACCTTCTGTCGAAGAGGGGCATCGCCCTCGTTCCGGAAGGACGCCATGTCTTTGCCGACATGACCGTCGAGGAGAACCTCGACATGGGAGCCTTCCTCGTCGACGACGCCCGTCTGATCGCCAGGAAGAAGGAGGAGATGTTCGACTTCTTTCCGATCCTTGGTGCCAGAAAGGCTCAGAAGACCCGCTCCCTTTCAGGTGGAGAGCAGCAGATGATGGCGATCGCCCGTGCTCTCATGAGCAGCCCGCGCCTTCTGCTTCTAGACGAGCCCGGACTCGGACTCGCCCCGCTCGTGGTCCAGGACATCTTCAACAAGATCGCCATGATCAACGAGCAGGACAAGGTGACCGTATTCCTCGTCGAGCAGAACGCCCGCATGGCCCTTAAGGCCAGCAGCAGCGCCTACTGCCTCGAGAACGGGAACATCGTCCTCAGCGGTCCGTCGGACGAACTGCTGGTCAACGACAGAGTACGCGCGGCCTATCTTGGAGAATAAAAATGATGCACAGTTTTCCCCGTGGCGCTAGAATAGACATAGTACAGCCCTTTGACAGGAGGTGGACAGAATGATCATAGAAAGGAGAATGACCAAGAACCCGGTGACCATCGGACCTGATGCCAATGTCGTCGAGGCTTCCGAGCTCATGAAGAAGGAGAAGGTCCATCGCCTACCGGTGCTCGACAAGGACAAGAACCTGATAGGAGTCATCTCGGAGAAGGACATACTCTTCGCATCTCCGTCCCCGGCATCTTCGCTGTCGATACACGAGATGGCATACCTCCTGTCCAAGCTCACCGTGCGCAAGCTGATGACGAAGGACCCCGTGACCATAACCAAGGACACGACGGTGGAGGAGGCCGCAAGGCTCATGGTGGACCAGGACCTCTCCTGTCTGCCTGTCGTCGAGGACGGCAAGCTCGTTGGAATCGTGTCCAAGAGCGACATGTTCAAGATCCTCCTCGAGCTCTTCGGTGCACGCCACTTCGGCGTACGCCTCTCGTTCCTGGTCGATGACAGACCCGGAACGATCGCACGCATCTCCAAGTCGGTCGCGGAGGCCGGTTGGGACATAATCTCGTTCGGAACGTTCATGGGCACGGATCCGTCCAACGCCATCTGCACCATCAAGGTCGAAGGCTGCGGACAGAACGAGCTGGTCCAGCTCCTGCGCCCGATGGTGCGCGAGATACTCGACGTCAGGGAAGCCTGAAATTGGCAAGGAACAGGCGCGCGAAGAATCGTGACGAAGGCGTGAGGAAGACGCCGGCAAGGGAGGATGAGACATCGTCCTCCCCGTTTGCATCCATCGTCCTCAAGGAGAAGAAGGAGGAGGCGCCCAGGAGGCAGCCTGCCGTCAAGCCGAAGAAGCCCGGCGAGATCGTCCAGGGCTACGACCCCGGCGCGTCCTTCAAGGACATACTCTA
This sequence comes from uncultured Spirochaetales bacterium, assembly GCA_944388965.1. Classification (GTDB taxonomy): domain Bacteria; phylum Spirochaetota; class Spirochaetia; order Sphaerochaetales; family Sphaerochaetaceae; genus Bullifex. Next base: position 419,569 of record CALXKL010000001.1, read on the forward strand.
CAACTGGGAGCATACGGGCAACCCGTATGCCCTTCCCGGAAAGGGAGGCAAGGCGAAGCCTTCCTCCGCTCCATCCTCCACATCGTTTGCCGACATATTCGCAAAGTGGGAGGGCAGGGAGCAGAAGAAGGCCGAAAAGGGCACGTATCGTCGTGCCAGCGAGCCTTACAGGCCGAAGAGGTCCTTCGAGGAGATACTCTCCAGCTATGAAGGGACAGGCAAGTCCGGCACACAGCCAAGGAAGGTTGAAAAGGGCAGGCCTGCTCCTGTTCAGGGTACGACGAGTCTCTTCCGGGAACGCGAGGATGATGACGAGATCCCGGATGACGTGTCATGGTCCGTCTTCTCCGGTGCACGTCCACTCAGGCGCGACGGGAAGGTGGCAGATACGGAACCGGATGCTCCCGCCAGGCAGGAACCGGTCAAAAGGAAGAGCACATACAAGGCCACCCGTGACTTCTCCGAGATACTTAAGGAGTACGAGGAGGGCCCATCCATTGTCAGAAATGACGAGTCTTCGGCAAGCGCATCGGAGAAGAAGGATGCCGTAGTGCAGGAGAAGGTCGAAAAGCCCACGTTCTTCCGCCAGATGGAGGAGGACGACGAGATTCCTTCGGGCGTCTCCTGGTCGATATTCTCCGGAGCCCGGGACGTGGCAAGACCGGAACCTGCACCTGAACCTGCTGATGACAAGCCTGCAGACGAGAAGAGGGAAGAACCCCGCCGCTCCCCCGCATACAAGGCCACGAAGGATTTCAGCCAGCTGCTGGCCCAGTACGAGTCCGGTCTGAAGCCTGTAAAGGCGGACGAGGTGCAGGAGACAGTCGTGGAAGAGTCGGCCGGTCCTGTTCACAGCGAAGGCCGACTCTTCAGGGCGATGGATGAAGATGACGAGATTCCACAAGGCGTCGCCTGGTCCGTGTTCGGCGGTGCCCAGGAGGTCGAACGTCCTGAAGAGACGGAGATGCAGAAGGAAGAGCCCGTCATGAAGAAGGACGAGAAGCCTGTCGTGCACGAGCACTACAGGGCAACGAAGGACTTCTCCGTGATCCTCGGCCAGTTCGACGGTCTTCCACCGATAGACGGAGCCGGACGCTTTGGTGGCAGGTCGCATGGCGGCCGTCACGCCGGTCCCACCTTCGACGAGATACTGAAGGAGAAGGGGGACGTCGGCTCGCAGAAGAGGGAGAGGACGCTCAACGAGCTGCGAATCATGATGCCGCAGGCCTCTCTAGATCTCCATGGAATGACGAGCGAGGAGGCCGACAAGGCCCTCAGGTCCTTCGTCGAGGAGGCGTTGTCATCAGGACTCGAGAAGATCGCGATAATCCACGGCAAGGGCCTTCACAGCGACGGCGGGGTCGGAGTCCTCAGGGATGTTACGCTCGCTGTGCTGGATGAGATGGGTGTATGCCGCGAGGTGTCGATGGCCAAGCCCGCATGTGGCGGAGCAGGCGTCACCTGGGCTATTCTGAAAAGAACGGATGGTAAGAGGGAATAAGAAAGGGAGCCGCTTCAGCGCTCCCTGTACACGATTCTGCCCTTTGTGAGGTCATACGGTGAAAGCTCGACCTTCACGGTGTCACCCGGAACGATTCTGATATAGTGCTTGCGCATCTTTCCGGACAGGTGGGCGAGTATGACAAGCTTGTTCTGCAGCTCGACCCTGAATCTCGTGTTAGGAAGGGCCTCCTTGACGACTCCTTCCACTTCGATAGCTTCTTCTTTGGCCACGTTTCCTCCATAAGCAACGGTTGTTGGGGCTGAAAACCTCGTCCATTATATTCAAGCACGCCGAATCAGGTCAACACGCGTTAAGCCTTGCGCTGGAAGGACTTCGTGCCATATTGGAACAGATGATGGAATGCAGGGCGCAAGTGTTGCCCACATTCGCGCCGGAATTTAGGAGCAGTTGTCTCTGAATCCTGACCAGCCCCAAACAGCCATCTGCTTATGACATAACCTCTAGGC
>CALXKL010000002.1 GCA_944388965.1 uncultured Spirochaetales bacterium
CCGGCAAAGCCGCTCCTGACGACTTTCGGATGGGCTGTCCCGCATTTGGGACAGATTTCCACACCATCTGTCGCCGCTGACATGTCCTCCGTCTGTTCGAATGAGGCCAGCAGCTCCTGCATCTTTGAGATCTGGTAGTCGTCGAGTCCAATCTCCTTCCTGAGATATTCGGCGAAACTGAGTTCTTCCATGGCCTTCCTCCTGTCTGCATGCCTATTCTGACAGAAGAGGTGGGACATATATTGTCTTACTGGCGAGTCATGTCACCAAAGGCCAAATAAGAAATTAAAAATACAGAAAAGGCATACATCTTTCCCAGAGAATGCACGCCTCCTCATGTTGCATCACTTCCCTGATTCATTCAAGATTGTCGTAAGCGATACACAGGCTTATAAGCAGTTCGGCAATTCTGTTGTTGTTCCATTGATGACAGCAGTAGCAGAGACTGTTGTGGCCAAAATGAATGAGCTTGAAAAGACAATCGATTGACAAATTTTGTCTGGGCACATAGAATGGGCACATATGGTGGGCACACAGATTGGGCACACAAAAACAACAAAGAGAGATAAAGGAGCTCAAAGAAATATAGACATTGGATGCACGAAAACACCTTGTATAATCAAGAATTAGCAAATGTTTTCAAAGAATTATAAAGAAAGATGTGCGCACCTTGCCAAGGTGGATGTCGCGGGTCCGAGTCCCGTCTTTCGCTTGAAGCCTAACTGGTTCTGATACAAGGAATCTGTTAGGCTTTTTCTTTAGATCCACCCTGCCCGGAGAGCCATTTGGGCAGACAAGTGGGCAGATAAAAGAATACAAATCGGCCTTTACATGGAAACAGCCAGTTCCGGAATTCAGGGAGGAGTTAGCTGCCGCATCTGGAAAAGATGCCAGAATAAATCTCACGAAGTTTGGTTCGTATATCACCCTGCTTGATAAGAGAAAAGGCATAACGAGAGCTCGAAGACTTAAGAAGGAGGTTTGAATCATGAACGATGCAATCAGAAAATATGAAAGTTCCATCGGTGATGATATCAACGATGTTTTCGACAGGATCTTCAGCAAAGAGGAAAAGGCAGAGCTTGATCTTATAGTCCAGCTGATGGAAGAAGTGATCAAGACAAGGAAATAAAAAAGGACTTACACAGAAGGATCTCGGAAAGCTCTGTGGACTCACGCAATCATCCATTGCCAGGCTTGAAAATGGTACCTTATCCCCCTCAATATCCACAGTGACCAGGGTGCTATCTACTCTTGGCAAAAGATTGTACGTTGGGAACTTGACATAGGAAAACTCTTTGTAAGGTATCCCACATTCCTCAACCCCTAATGGCATGTTCTACAGTCGCTGCTTCATCTTCATGAGCTTTTTGTCGAACGATAAGAAGTCATTCCCTTCTTCCCGAAATCCAGAAAGCATCAGACAGTCGACATAGTCCAGGCCTGTGCGCGCATATAGCTCCAGTGCTCCAAGTATCACGTCCGCATGATCCACATGGACATCCTCAAGCATATTCGCTATCGCACTCGCGACCTCATTCCTCCCGATTCTGTACACCTTGTCGAGAACATACACCACTTCAGGTATCACTTCCGCATAGGTGCTCGCACCGGCCCTTATGGCCTCGACTGCCATCTCCGACTGCTCAGGAATATCATCGAGGATGTATCTGAGGAGATAATTCGTATCCAGATACATGTCAGTGTCCTTTTTTTCCGAACCGCTCATCCATCGCCCGTGCGAACGCCTCGCCTTCCTGAGCTCTCAATGCGGGGTCGGCATACTGGCGAAGCTGGCCGAACCCCTTGAGCTCGCCCCTTTCCTTCTTTTTCCTCTGCAAAATGATGTCGCCGTTCAGTGTCCTTCTCAACTCCACCTTGTCACCTTCGACAATACCAGATGCCTCAGCGAGGCTCGCAGGTATCCGTATGCCGAGAGAGTTACCCCATCTTGATACAGTAGCCAGCATGTGATCCTCCATATACAATGTATATCAATGATGTATATCCGTCAAATTCAAGAGTCACAAAGTGGATCCAAAAAGAAAACTGCCCTAGCCAAGTGTCAAATGGGTAGATAAAAGAAGAATTCAAATCGGTCTTTTCAGGGAAACAGCCAGTTCTGGAATTCATGGAGGAGTTGGCTGCTTCATCTGGAAAAGATGCTGGAATCAATCACAAGAAGATTGTTTCGTATATCACCCAACATAATTGTGCAAGAGCCATTTGACATAGGAAAATGATCAATGTCTTCTGCCCACTTGTCTGCCCATATGGCTTCATGGGCAGGGTGGATCTAAAGAAAAAGCCTAACAGATTCCTTGTATCAGAATCAGTTAGGCTTCAAGCGAAAGACGGGACTCGGACCCGCGACATCCACCTTGGCAAGGTGGAGCTCTACCACTGAGCTACTTTCGCATTTCAGGCGTACATCGTTAGAAGTCTGTCCTGTATGCGAGAGGCGGGACTTGAACCCGCACATCCGAGATACTAGAACCTAAATCTAGCGTGTCTGCCAATTCCACCACTCTCGCGATGGGTCCTGAGCCGCAAAGGGATCGAACCTTTGACCCGCAGATTAAGAGTCTGCTGCTCTACCAGCTGAGCTAGCGGCCCAATTGTCTCCTGCGCCCGGCAGGACTCGAACCTGCAACCTGCGGATTCGAAGTCCGACGCTCTATCCGTTGAGCTACGAGCGCATGTCTTTCCGAAGAAAGAAGTGGGTGGAAGAAGGGGTTCGAACCCTCGACAACCAGATCCACAATCTGGCGCTCTACCACTGAACTACTTCCACCATTTATGCGAAGCAGTCGGTGTTACACCAACGCAATCAACGTTGCTTAATATTGCAGAATGCAGGACTTTTGTCAATATTCGAGCCCAACATTTTTGACAAATTCAATCCGCATGCATTCATCTCCTTGACCTGCAACAAGTTAGAGGTCGACCCTGTTGAGCTTTTCCCCCTTCAGGAAGGCCTCCAGATTGTCCTCGACTATTGAAAGGAGCCTTCGCCTGGTCTCCAACGGCGCCCAGGCGATGTGTGGCGTGATGATGCTTGCCGGATGCATCGCGAGTCTGCTCCCGCCACGAGGCGGCTCCACGTCCAGCACATCGGCGCAGTAGCGGGAGAGTCTGCCGGACTCCAGCGCCCTGATCACGGCATCCTCTTCCACCAGCGGACCGCGCGATGCGTTGATCAATATGGCACCGGGCTTCACCCTGGACAGGCTTTCGTCGCAGACGATGCCCCTGGTCTGGGCGTTCAGAGGACAGTGGAGCGTGATGATGTCGCTTGTGGACATGAGGGTGTCCAGGTCCACGGCCTTAACCCCTTCCATTCTAGAGTGCGGGGAGGACGAGACGACGTCCATCGCGAAGGCCTTCGCAATCGAGGCGACACGCCGTCCGATGTTGCCAAGCCCGACTATGCCGAGCCTCTTGCCAGCAAGTTCGAACAGAGGCGTCTTCCAGTAGCAGAAAGTGTCGCTTCTCTCCCACTGCCCCTCCTTCACGCTTTTGTCGTGAAGGGCGACCGCGTTGGACACCTCCAGGATGAATGCGAACACGTGCTGGGCCACGGCATCCGTGCTGTACGATGGGATGTTCGTCACTGCGATGCCGAGCTCGCGTGCGGCTTCAATATCTATGATGTTGTATCCGGTCGCCGTGACTCCGATGTACTTCAGGGAGGCAAGAGCCTCCATCCTCCGTCTGTCGAACGGCACCTTGTTGGTGATCACGACCTGTCTGCCGGCGCATCTGTCCAGCACCAGGTCATCCGGCGTGTTGTCATGAACTTCGAAATCGGCCATCTCCATGAGACGGTCGAAGGACAGGTCGCCCGGGTTCAGGGCCTTTGCATCGAGAACGACACCTTTCATCTTCCATCCGGCCGGCGGCAGGCAGGCCGGTCCTCCTTCACATATTTGTAGAAGGAAGTCTAGAGCATTTCACCCCGGTTGGGAAACCATATCGGAGGATTGGGAGAACAAAGACGGGAGGCGTCGCTCATGTCATGGAAAAAGAGGATGTGGACACCTCCCGCCAAAGAACCGCCATCACTCCAGCAGACTGTCGGCAAGAGCCTCGAGGGCCCTGCAGGCTTCGTCGTCCGGTGCCTCCTGTGCGATTACAGGATCATGGACAAGCACTGCGCCATCGTCCATGCATCGCTGAGCCCAGGAGCGCATCCATTCGCCATCTCCCCAGCCATAGGATCCGAACAGAGCCACCGGCTTTCCCTTCAATCCTGCCTCTATCGCGCTGAAGGCGGGTTCGAACGTGTCCTCCTCGAGGACCTCCTGACCCATCGCCGGACAGCCGAACGCGATTGCGTCGTATCCGTCCGGTGAAGCGAACGTGTCACATCCCAGATCGTATACGTCCAGTTCGCACCTGCCCTTCAGCGAGGCGATGACCACATCCGCCATTGCGCCCGTGTTCCCGGTAAGGGAAATGTAGACAACCGCTATCTTCTTCATGAACACCTCCTGTATCCAAGTCGATTCCTCATCTCATACCGCGCACAGATCCTCGATCGGGACCCCCGTATCAAACAGGTCCAGCATGCATCGCGTACAGTCTGAAAACATCCTCTCGAGTCTCATTCCGCCCTCTATGTCGTGGTACATCTTCCACATTCCGCTGTGTCTGAAACCCCGACCACCCTTCTCGATGAAGGACAGTACGTCCTCCACCGGATAGCCCAGGAAGAAGCCGATCTCATGCGGGAACGACGACCTTTCCAGCCGCCGGCCCAGAGTCCTCAGACAATGCGTAAGATCCTCCGTCTCATAGCCCAGCTGCGAGAGATGTCCCTTCACCCTCCGGTCTGAAAGTATCCGCTTCAAAGCCCATGGCCGATAGACGAAAAGCAGCGGACATCCGTGTGCATTACAAAAGAAGCGGAAGCCGACACCCTTTGACGCCAGTCTCGCCAGAGTCCCGGCAAGATCGCCGCAGGCGAACTTCAGGCATACCAGCGAAGAGCTCTTGAGCCCTGCCAGAGTAGGGGCGCAATGTCTTATGATCAGCGTCTCGGGTGTCAAGCTTCGACCTCCGTCTTCCTTTTTCCGGCCTTCCCATGGTCCCCTCGATGGCAATATCTGAAAAAGAAGGAGTCGGGTTCCATAAGTTAGCCTGTGCTAACTATTACATGAAACAGGACTCTCTTTCTACAGCCATTTTTGCCACATCGGACATGATCGAACCGAAATCCTTATCATGCAAGGATTTGTACAATATTCCGGAATTTATCGGATTGCACTAGCCTAGTTGCCTCAACACTGCTATCATCAAGTCGCGATGAACACATCGCCCTGCCCTGCCGTCGGCAGAGGAAGGGAGGATGCATCGCACAGCGCTTAGAAGAGCAAAGGTCAAGATATGGAATAAGGAAGCAAGGAAAGGAATGGACGAGAACATGATGACCAACAAGTACTTCACGGACCGTCAGAGCGACTTCGAGTCCTCTGCGCGCAGCTACCCCAGGAAGTTCCCCTTCGCCCTCAGGAAGGCAAAGGGCTCATGGGTCGAGGACGTCGAAGGCAACAGGTACCTGGATTTCCTGTGTGGTGCGGGAACCCTGGCACTGGGCCACAACGACGACGAGGTGAACAGGGCGATGATGGACCTCATCGCGAGCGACGCCCCTCTGCACACTCTCGACCTGACGACGCCGGTGAAGGACCGTTTCGTCCAGACCATACTCGACAACCTGCCCGGACATCTGGCCCAGGATGCGAAGATACAGTTCTGCTCCCCCTCCGGGACCGATGCAACCGATGCGGCCATAAAGCTGTGCAAGACGGCCACAGGACGTTCCACTGTCATCGCGTTCTCCGGCGGCTATCACGGAATGGGACACGGAGCACTCGCCCTCACTGGCAACCTCAACGCGAAGAACCATGTGGCGAACCTCATGCCGGGTGTCCAGTTCATGCCCTATCCCTACTCCTACCGCTGTCCTTTCGGAATCGGGGGAGATGCGGGAGTCGATGCATGCTGCGCCTATTTCGAGAGGATGCTGAAGGATCCCGAGAGCGGAGTCACCAGACCGGCCGCCGTGATCATAGAGCCGATCCAGGGAGAAGGCGGCGTGATCCCCGCTCCGGCGAAGTTCCTGCAGACCATCAGAAGGGTCACGCTCGAACTCGACATCCCGATGATCTGCGACGAGATCCAGTGCGGCATGGGCCGCTCGGGCCGTCTGTTCGCATTCGAGCATGCAGGAATCGTGCCTGATGTCATCCTGGCATCCAAGGCCATCGGAGGAAGCCAGCCCATGGCCGTGGTCATCTACGACAGGAAGCTGGACAAGTGGACGGCCGGTGCGCATGCAGGCACGTTCCGCGGCAACCAGCTGGCGATGGCCGCCGGCACAGTCGTGCTCCAGCGTGTGACCAGGAAGGAGTTCCTGGACGACGTCACCAGGAAGGGCGGATACATCAAGGACGCCCTCCTCCGCCTCCAGAAGGAGGTCTCCATCATAGGCGATGTGCGTGGCATGGGGCTCATGCTCGGCGTGGAGTTCGTCGATCCGACCGGAGACCGGGATATCATGGGCCATCCCCAGCCCAGCGGCGAGATCGCCGCACGCGTCCAGCACATGTGCTTCGAGAACAGGCTCGTCATGGAGAAGGGAGGCAGGAACGGCTCCGTCATGAGATGCCTGTGCGCTCTCAACGTGACGGATGAGGAGATCGACACTATGCTTTCCATCTTCTCCAAGGTGGTAAGGGAGATCGACGGGGATGTCGCATCGAGATAGCCTCGTCCTCTCGTCCTCCACGCAGGACAGGGACGAGTTCAGAAGACAGGTTTCGGCCACGATGGACGCCATCATGGCCTCTTACGATGACGAGAGCGCGTTCTCCGGCATGGACCCCTTCGAGCTGAGGAGACGCATCCAGGCCATCGACGTGCTTCCCGACTCCGGCCTTGGCTTCGACGACACGCTGACGACGGTCGCCCGCGAGGTGCTGCCGCACATGCTGCGAACATGGTCCGTCGACTACATGCCGCATCTGCATGCCCCGTCCCTGATGGAATCGATCTCCAGCGAGCTGATCATAGGCACGTACAACGACTCGATGGACAGCTGGGACCAGAGCCCTGCCGCCACCGAGGTCGAACTGTCCGTCATCAGATGCCTTTGCACTCTCTTCGGCTACGACGGGAACGCAGACGGATGCTTCACCTCCGGAGGAAGCCAGTCGAATCTCAGCGGCATCATCGCCGCGCGTGATGCCTGGTGCATGAAGAGGCTCGGCCATGACGTGAAAAGACATGGCAACCCGGACATCTGGCCACGCATGAGGCTGTATACTTCCGAGATATCCCATTTCTCGATGGACAAGAGCTGCCACCTCCTGGGTCTTGGTCATGACGCCGTGGTGAAGCTTCCCGTCGACGACAGGTGCCGCATCGACATCGACCAGGCCCGGAGGATCATAGAGCGGGACGTAGAGGCAGGACTGCTGCCCTTCTGCATCGTGGCGACCCTCGGGACGACGGACTTCGGCTCCGTGGACGACATCGCCGCACTCAGGCTCATCGCCGACAGGTACGGTGCACATCTTCACGCGGACGCCGCATACGGAAGCGGTGCCGTCATGAGCCGCCGCTACAGAGAGCGGATCGGAGACCTGTCCCTCGCCGACTCCATCACAGTCGACTTCCACAAGATGTTCCTCCTTCCCATCAGCTGCTCCGCCATACTCGTGAAGGACGCCTCCCTTCTGGACTGCTTCGAGCTGCACGCCGACTACCTGAACAGGCAGGAGGACGAGGAGGACGGATACGTCAACCTCGTGGACAAGTCGATCCAGACCACCAGACGCGCCGATGCGCTCAAGGTGCTCATCAGTTTCATGACGCATGGACGCGACGGCTATGAGAGGATGATCGATACGGTCATCGGAAACGCGGACCACTTCCACTCGAGAATCAGCGGGGACGAGGACTTCATCTGTCCTGTCGCCCCCACCCTCAGCTCGGTCGTCTTCGCGCTCCGTGACGGAGACGAAGTGAACAGGGCCGTGAGGCGCGCGCTCCTGTCGAGCGGAACGGTCATCGGACAGACGGTGAAGGACGGACGGGTGATGCTCAAGTTCACGCTCCTCAACCCCGCCCTCACCCATGAGCACATAGACCGGCTCATAGAGCGCATCAAGGCCTTCAGGGACCGCCTGAAGCCATGATGACAAAAGGATTTCGAGTTGCTATACTTCACAAGTTGCGTTGAAAGCAAGGCGAAAATGCAAACAGTCGAACATATATACAAGGACGGAGAAAAATGGCTGACGTAAAATTGGAAGCAAGGGAGAATTCTCAGAAGGCTCTCACCATCACGATCCAGGCCGCAGACATCGAGAAGGCCTACTCGGACAAGCTGGCTAAGTACGCCAGGGAGATCACGCTCAAGGGATTCAGGAAGGGCAAGGCGCCGATGTCCATCGTGGAGCGCCAGCTCGGCGAGTACGTGAGGGACGAGTCCACCAGCGAGCTCATCGACGAGAAGTTCAACGACGCGATCAGGACGCTGCCTCTCGATGACCAGCCTCTGGCATACTGCCAGCCTGTCATCGAGGATGAGGAGAAGCTGCACCCCTACAAGAAGGACCAGGACATCACCTGCACCCTCGTCTACGACGTGTTCCCCGCCGTTGAGCTCGGCAAGTACACCGGACTGACGCTCAAGGTCAGCGATGCCGAGGTCAGCGAGGCCGATGTGGACGACGAGGTCGAGAACCTCAGGCAGCAGAACGCCAACATCCTTACGAAGGAGGGCAAGGCCGCCGACGGCGACATCGCCACGGTCGACTACTGCGAGCTGGATGCGGACGGAAACCCCGTCGAGAGCACGAGGCGCAACGACTTCACCTTCACCATCGGATCGTCCTACAACATGTACAGGATCGACTCCGACATCATCGGCATGGAGGTCGGCCAGGAGAAGACCATCGAGAAGACCTACGGCGAGGACGAGGGCAACGCCGACCTCAGAGGCCGCACACTCAAGCTCTCCGTCAAGCTGACCAAGCTCAAGGAGAGGGTCCTGCCCGAGGTCGACGACGAGTTCGCCCAGGACATCAAGGAGGAGTACAAGACCGTAAAGGACCTCAGGGACAGCATCAGGAAGAACCTCCAGGAGCAGCTCGACAACTACCTCGAGGACGAGAAGTACATGGCCCTCTTCTCCGCCATCGGCAAGGACACGAAGATGACCATCCCCGCCTCGATGAAGGAGTTCTCCATCAGGAGCGAGATCAGGAACTACATGAGGAACATCGGACGCAGCAGCGAGGACATCGACAAGCTCATCGCGGCCAACGACCCGACTGCCCTCTATCTCAGGGAGGCCATGAGCAGCAGGGCGGTCGAGACTCTGCGCCAGCAGCTCATCCTCCAGGCCATCCAGAAGCAGGGCGTCGTGAAGCTCGACGAGGGCGAGCTGGACAAGGCGCTCTCCGAGAGGCTGAACGACGGCATGGACGAGGAGACCAGGAAGCGGGCCACCGACGAGATCAGGGACGAGCTCGAGTTCGCAAAGGTCCCCAAGTACCTGCTGGAGAACAACACCTTCGAGAAGACCGGTGAGAAGCTCGGCTTCAAGGCCTTCATGGAGGAGTACTACAGAAAGGCCAACGGAATGGACGACCAGGAGTCGTCGGAAGAGAAGAAGGACTGAGGTGGTAGCAATTGTCTTACGATGACACGAGGCTGAACACCGTCATCCCCACGGTCGTCGAGACCACGGGCAACGGCGAGAGGCAGTACGACATCTTCACGCGTCTGCTCCAGGACAGGATCATATTCGTGGACGGCGAGATCAGGGACGAAATGGCGGACCTGCTCGTCGCCCAGCTGATCTTCCTCGAGAGCCAGAACCCGAAGAAGGACATCAATCTCTACATCAACAGCCCCGGCGGTTCCATCACCGCCGGCTTGGCCATTTATGACACGATGCAGTATGTCAGATGCGACATCAGCACGATCTGCGTCGGCCAGGCATGCTCCATGGCCAGCATCCTGCTTGCAGGCGGTACTCCGGGCAAGCGTGCCATTCTCCCCAACGCACGCGTCATGATCCATCAGCCGATGGGAGGCGTGCAGGGACAGACGACCGATGTGACGATCACGAACCGCGAGATCCAGCGCCTGAAGAAGGTCACCAGCGCCATCCTCGCCCAGCATACGGGCAAGAGCCTGGAGGAGATCGCAGCGGCGATCGAGCGCGACTACTACATGAACGCGGACGAGGCCGTGGAGTTCTGCATCGTGGACAAGGTCATGAGGAAATAATAATGGCAAGAAGCTACAGGACATGTTCATTCTGCGGGCGTAGCGCCAGCGAGGTCGAGCGTCTCATACAGGGTCCTGGCAATGTCGCGATATGCAGCGAATGCGTCAAGACCTGTCAGGAGATCCTGAAGTCATCCCGCCCGGCCGGAGAGGCGGAGGAGCTGGGTGACATCCCCACCCCAAAGGAGATCAAGGACTACCTGGACGACTACGTGATCGGCCAGGACGAGGCCAAGAAGGTCCTTTCCGTCGCGGTCTACAACCACTACAAGAGGGTCAAGTACGCATCCAGAATCGCCGAGTCGGGAATCGAGATCGACAAGTCCAACGTCCTGCTCATCGGGCCCACCGGCACTGGAAAGACGTTGCTTGCACGCACTCTGGCCAAGAAGCTCAACGTCCCCTTCGCAATCGCCGACGCCACCACCCTCACCGAGGCCGGATACGTCGGAGAGGATGTCGAGAACATCCTTCTGAAGCTGATCCAGGCCGCCGATGACAACATACAGGAGGCCGAGCGCGGCATCATCTTCATCGACGAGATCGACAAGATCTCGAAGAAGGGCGAGAACGTCTCGATCACCAGGGACGTCTCCGGCGAAGGTGTCCAGCAGGCTCTGCTGAAGATCATCGAGGGCACTGTGGCGAGCGTTCCACCCCAGGGCGGAAGGAAGCATCCCAACCAGGAGATGCTGAAGATCGACACGAGCAACATCCTCTTCATCTGCGGCGGTGCGTTCGTCGGTCTGGACAAGATCATCGAGAGGCGCATAGCGAACCAGGCAATGGGCTTCGGCGCCGACGTCTCATCAAGCGAGGAGAAGGATCGCGGAGAACTCTTCAAGGAGCTGCATCCGGACGATCTGATCAAGTTCGGCCTGATCCCCGAGTTCATCGGACGTCTTCCCATCCATGTCAGCCTCGACAACCTCTCGAAGGACGACCTGAAGAGGATCATCACGGAGCCGAAGAACTCGATTCTCAAGCAGTACGTCGTCAGCATGTCGCTCGACGGAGTGGAGCTGAAGTTCTCCGACGAGGCGATAGACGCAATCGCACAGAAGGCGATCGACCAGAACACCGGAGCCAGGGGCATCAGGAGCATCGTCGAGAACCTCATGCTTTCCGTAAGCTACGAGGTCCCATCCAACAGCGACATCTCGAGCGTGACCATCACGCGCGAGTGCGTAGAGGGCACCGGATCCCCGCAGATCGAATACAGGTCGGCGAAGCTTGGAAGCGACATCTGAAATGGTATACACCCCCTTCCCCATGGATATCCTCACGGCCATAAGGTCCGCTGAGGATATCGTCGTGATAGGACATTCGAACCCGGATGGAGACTGCGTCTTCAGCCAGCTCGCCCTCTCCAGGGTGCTCACAAGCCTGGGCAAGCATGTCACACTTCTCAACGAGGGGCCTTTCGCACGGGACGAGATCGCCCGGTTCGAGAATATGTTCCTCACCGAGGCGCCCTCCTCTCTCGTCGAGAGGAATCCTCTCGTGATCGTCGTGGACTGCTCCACGATCGACCGCCCTGGCAAGGTCATCGCACCTTTCGCCTCATGCAGGATGATAGTGCTGGACCACCACAGCTCGGGTGAGCCCTTCACGGACAGCTCACTCATGTACATCCAGCCGCTTTCCGTGTCCACCACGCTTATCGTCGACGCCCTGCGCGAGGCGCTCGGAGTGCCTCTGGACCAGACGACGGCGTCATACATCTACAAGGGATTCGTCACTGACACCGGCTTCTTCCATTTCATAAGCGACAAGGTCGGTGGCGAGACGCTCAGAAGGGTGTCGCATCTTGTCGACCATGGGGTGTCACCCTACTGCGTCTACGACGAGATGCACGATGGCAAGAGCCTATCGTACTTCAAGGGTGTGGCGGGTCTTGTGGACAGGGTCCAGAGCCGTTACGACGGCGCCCTTCTGTACACCTGGCAGACGGATGATGACGGTTTCGAGGGCAAGCCGGCCGATGACATATACGCCCAGCTGCTCCAGGTCGAGGGTGTAAGGGTCGTGCTGTTCTTCAAGCAGAAGGAAGACGAGATCGACATCGGAATGCGGAGCAAGAACGGCAGCGGAATCGACATCGGTGCCTTCGCCTCCAGCCATGGCGGTGGAGGCCACCGCTACGCCGCTGGGGCCAAGGTCAAGGGCGAGCTCGACGACGTCATCAGGAACACGATCGAAGATCTTCGCAGCGTACTGTGAATCATGAAAAGCTGAATGCAATCTTCCATATGGCAAGCAGTTGTCCGGGAACCATGTCCTTTGGCATGGTTCTTGTTTTTCCTCCCGTGCGAAGGAGACGACCACCATATGGAAAGAAGAAGACTTCTAGATGCGGCTCAGGAGAGGGATCTGCAGCAGAAGCTCGAGCTCATGTTCTCGCTCAGGGCATTGGGTCAGGACTATCATGACGAATACGGATTCATAAGGAAGAGGACGGAGGAGCTGCTGTATACGATCCCCTCGGCGCTCATGCTTGTGGACGAGGAGATGTGTTCGACCATCTTCCTGTCACTCTACCAGCGCATCGACCGGATCATCCTGTCCTACAGGATATCCGCGAGCACATCGTACATCGACTACCTCAAGGGCATACTCAAGCTCCGTGTCAGGTCAATAATGCGCAGACGGGATGAACTGGACAGAGTCGAGGAGATCCACAACAGGATAGAGGTTGGCACAACGTGCGAGAGCTGCTGGTCGGACGAACCCTCCTATCTTGTGGAGAGGTTCGAGGAGTCGCCTCATGAGCGGCGGATGTTCTACGGAGACCAGGCGCCATCTTCACAGCGCGGCCGCTACACGAGCCTGAGGGAGTGCTTCAGCGTCATCGTGGACCACGTGCCGGCAAGCCGCCGCTTCAAGGACAGGAAGCTTTCCGGAATCTACTCCTACCTCAGAAGCCATGACAACCGCAGGGACATGCTGATCATGATCCTGACGGCGAAGGAGGACCTCGATGTGGAATCGGTCGAGCATCTTGCCATGATATTCGATGTGGACAGCGAGGTGATGGGCGCCCTGGAGTCCTTCCGCCATGAACGCAGAAAGGACATCCACGAACGCAGAATGCAACAGATAGAGATCAGGAACCATCACTGGATGAGATACGTCGCCCTTGCAAACGCATTCGAGATGGAATCCGATGAGGAGAAGAAGGCTGAGCTCGGGATGCTGCGTGACAAGTGCATCGACCGTCTCCATGCAAAGTGCGATGCGATAAGAGGCCTTGGCAAGAGACTGTCCGTCAGGGCGATAGCAGACGAAATCGGACTCTCCCCTTCCATGGTCAGCCTATGCGCCCGTCAGGCCAGGGCCGCGCTGGAGATGATAGTGAATGAAAAAGCCGAGGCCATTTGATGAAAAGAGGAATATATCCTCAAGACTTATGACTATCTATTTCCAGGACCCGAAAGAGGGAAGCAGACCTGACCTCCGATGCAGAATTCGGGATGAAGCCGGTTGATGGTGCGATACGGTTTTGACTTAAGGAGCCAAAAACCAGGACATACCAGATCTTTGCAGCACGATCGAATCGGGGTCTCGAACAATCTATAGCATATCTGCGATATGGTCGAAGACATATCGTATGGCGACGACACCTGCACCATACAGTTCTGCACTACGCCGGTTCTTGTCGACAGACAAGGTGGTGGTCGAATGAATCTGGGGAAGAGTTCTCCTATCCACCTCATCCTTGACAATGGAGAGAAGCAGATCGGGAGCTATACGTGTCATTTCATCGCCAAAAACAATCACGGCAGGATTGAAGCAGTTGATGATATTCACAGCTCCCTGTCCGAGATATCTGCAACAGGTCCGGTACTCGGACATGAATGCGTCATTCCCCTTTCCAATCTCATCGGCAATCTGCCTGAATGTAAGATCGGTTGCGTATTTTTCATTGATTATCGCAACAAGTGCAGTTGATGATGTATATCGTTCGAGGCATCCGCGATTTCCACATGCACATTCATAACCGTCGAAGTTGATGGACATATGGCCGATTTCACCGGCAAAGCCGAGATTGCCTTCAAGCACTTCCCCGTTCACAAGAACGCCACAGCCGACACCCTGTCCGACAGACACGTAAACGGCGGTTCCCTTGGACAGGCGCTGGTCATTCATCCAGTATTGGCACAATGCACCGGCATTGGCATCGTGAATCATCATCACAGGAAGATCGAACGCCTTTTCCAGGTCATATCTCATCGCCTTCATGTTCCACACTTCGGCACCGGTCATGAGGACGATTTCCTCCTCGACGGCATTGAACGGACCGGGGACGGCTATACATATCGACAATGGCTTATATGACTGGTTGTCATCTACAAGCCCCACGGCATTTGCAATGACATCTGCAATCGATTCGTTTGGTCTGCTCTTGTCCGAATTGGAAAAAGATCGCTCCTCTATCAGTTCCCCTCGAAGATTGAACAGGGCAAGCAGGTAGCCGACACGAGTCAGACGTATGGCAAGTACGCAGAAGCTCTTTGGGGATATCGAAACTCCTATCGATCGTCTCCCCTTTTCTCCTTGGATGAAACCTGACTCTTCAATCACTCCAAGCCTCATCAGGTCGTTCACGATATATGTCACGGTTGCAGGCTGAAGTCCTGAGTTCTTGGCCAGATACGCCCTGGAACAGACCTTCTCCTTATGTATGAGCTCCAAGACAAGAGACCTGTTGGTCGCCTGAATGCTTTCCTGATTCTGTCCAAGCCTGCCTGCAGCCATCACCCATCACCAACCTTCATTGCCATAAAGTCTAGATTATGTATCGACTCGAAACAACTCCCTGTTCCTGGAATAGAGTTCGAGATAAGTCTCGAAACGTTCATCGTAAATCCGTCTGACCTTGTCATCAGGTTCTATCAGTTGATCACTCAGATGGACGACTTGGGCGCATGCATCCGAAATGCTCCCATAGACTCCTATACCGACTCCAGCACAGATGGCCGCACCTTTTGCCGCCTCGACGGAAGTCGTGTTGATTCTGATCGGCTTGCCGAGTATGTCAGCCTGAAGCTGAAGCCACAATCGGCTCTTCGCCCCGCCACCAGAGGCTATGATGTATTCATTCGAAGCGACGATTCCAGAGTCGAAGAACCGCATGCAGTCACGGAAGGAATAGACGACGCTTTCAAGAATCGATCGCACGAACTCGTCAGGTGAACTTGACAATGAAAGGCCGAACAGTATCCCCTTCGCCTTGTCATCAAGATAAGGAGAACGTTCTCCGCAGATGAACGGAAGGAACACTATGCCTCCACTTCCAGGAGTCGCATTCGCCGCCATCGCATCAAGATCGCTATAACGGATCGAATCATGGAAGAAAAGGCTCCTTGCCCATTTCAGGACTATTCCTCCATTGAGACTTGCTCCACAGCGCACCCATAGATCATCTACGACATGATGGAAATTGTTCAGTTCACCGACTACATCCGGTCTTGCATCCGTGATACAGTTGATCTGGCTGGCCGTCCCGATGTTCGTATTGATCTGTCCGGCTCTCACCACACCGTTTCCGACAAGCTGCATGAGGGAGTCGCCACCACCTGCTATGACGGGGATTCCCGCCTCGAGACCGATATCCGAAGCGACTTCAGGCCGGAGAGAGCCTATGACGTCGACCGAAGAGCGGATCTGAGGAAGCATCGAGACGTCAAGCCCAAGCGAATCCAGAAGTTCTTCATCCCAGCAACATCTCGAAGCATCCAGCATCAGCGTCCCAGATGCATCCGACATATCCGTTCCGAGTTGTCCTGTAAGGCGGAACACTACATAGTCCTTAGGCATCAGGACTCTGGCGATTCTGGAATAGCTGTCCTTCTCGTTCTCCTTGATCCACATCAGAGATGTCAAGGCGAAGCCCGTCGCGGCAGGATTGGCGCATCGGCCGAAATGCGGATTTCCACGTAGACACTCGACTTCCTCCACACTCCTCTGATCTGTCCATATGACAACAGGTCTGACAGCCTGGTCATATCGGTCAAGCGTGACAAGACCGTGCATCTGTCCTGTGACGCCTATTGCGGAGATCTGTGCATCACCTATCTTCGCAAGAGCCTTTGCGATTGCGGTCCTGGTCTCTCTCCAGAGCATTTCCGGATCCTGCTCCGCCCATCCCGGGCGAGGTATGGAGAAGTCATATGACGAGGACTCGAAGGCAAGGATGTTTCCATTTGCATCCATGACAAGAGCCTTGGCACTCGAAGTCCCGACGTCAAGCCCCATTAGATATCCCATAAACCCCTCTCTTATGCCTTCTGTTCCAGCTTCCTGGTACTGACAGTATCGATATAGACCGCACCAAGGATGATGAATCCCTTCACTATATCCTGCAAGTAGGATGAAAGCCCAAGCAGATTCATCCCGTTGCTTATCACACCGATCAGCATTGCACCGATCAACGTTCCTACAATGCGTCCTTTTCCACCGGCCATGCTGGTACCTCCGACGACGGTGGAAGCAATGGCATCATTCACCATTGTAGAACCTAGTGTCGGCTGTCCGGTATACATTCTTGCTGTCAGGAATATTCCCGTGAAACTTGCCAGAACAGCACAGATCGTATATGTGACCAGGCGGACCTTGAGAATATTGATTCCAGAAAAATAGGCTGCCTCAGGATTTCCTCCGACCGCATATACCTGCCGCCCGAGTCTTGTCTTCTGGAGTATCACATAGCATAGGATCAGCAGAACGAACATGTAGATGACAGGGAAAGATACCGGACCAAGACTTCCTGTGCCGATGACATTGAATGTCTCGTTCATGACCCTGACAGGAGTTCCGTTGCTTATCGCATACGCAAGTCCTCCGAATATCAGGGAAGTCGCCAATGTGACTATGAATGGCCAGATACCGGTCTTGGATATTATTATGCCATTGACCAGACCAAGAGCACCGCCGATCAGCAATGCCAGCAAGACGACCAGGTACACCGGCATGCCAAGATTGGAGATCAGATATGCACAGAAGATGCTTGCAAACGAAACCATCGAGCCAATGGACAAATCGATTCCACCGCTCAACATGACGAAAGTCATTCCATAGGCAAGAATCGCATTGACCGCAATCTGTCTGAGCACATTCAGAATATTAGTGGTTGTAAGGAATCTCGATGACAGCAATGTGAAGAGTAGACATAGCAGCACAAACCCGAGCAGAAGGCCCAGATAGTCCTTGAATCTCGTCTTGAGCGATTTGAGAATTCTCTTGGTTTCAGGCATTTGCTTTCTCCTCCTTTGTGCCTGGTGTAAGCAGGGCATAGTGCATAAGAGTCTCCTGTGTGAGGTCCTTCCTCTCGAGTACGGCAGTCATTGCGCCTTCAGACATGACCACCACCCTGTCGCACATCCCTATGATCTCGGGAAGCTCGGACGAGACCATGATTATGCTGCACCCCTTTGCGGTGAGGCTGTTCATTATCGAATAGATTTCGGCCTTCGCGCTGACATCTATTCCTCGTGTCGGCTCGTCCATGATGATTATCGACGGAGTCCGAGTCAGCCACTTTGCCAGCACGACCTTCTGCTGATTGCCTCCAGATAGATTGACTGCCATCTGGTTCAATCCAGAAACGCGGATTGCAAGATCGTCTATCTGCTTCTTCACAATATCGTCTTCCTTCCTCTGATCGACATGCAGATGGGAGATGAACTGTCTCAGCACCAGCAGCGAGACATTGAACGATACCGTATTCCTCAGTACAAGCCCTTCCCTATGCCTCTCTTCGGAAATCATCGCAAGATCATGCGCTATCGCATCGGAAGGGCTTCTGATGTCGACTTCATGTCCGTTTATAAACACCTTGCCGGACAGCCTGCGCGCTGCGCCGAATATCGTCTTCATGAGCTCGCTTCGGCCAGCACCAACAAGGCCGGAGAAACCAAGTATCTCTCCTTTTCTGAGAAAGAAGCTTGCAGGATGAGGGCTGGCATACGAAACCAGGTCCTTGACTTCGAGAACGACTTCGTCCTGTACATTGTCATCCTTCACGTAGTAATGGGACAGCGTCCTTCCAACCATCATCGAGACAAGCTCATCCCTGTTCGTCTCCCTGATCACCTTCGTCCCGACACTGCGTCCGTCCCTGAGGACAGTCACCCTGTCGCATATCTCGAACAACTCCTCCATGCGGTGGGAGATGTAGATCATCCCTATTCCTTCGCTCTTCAGCTTGCCGATGAGTGTGAACAGCATTCTCACCTCATTGCTGGTGAGGGATGATGTCGGTTCATCCATGATGATTATCTTTGCGTTTCTGGAGATGCATTTGGCTATCTCCACAGTCTGTTTCTGGGCAATTGACAGAGACCTGAGAACGGCGGATGCGGGGAATTCGACACCCAGCGAATCCAGAATCCTCTGCGACTCCTCCTCCATTCTCCTCTTGTCCAGGAACCCGAACCGGTTCCTCAGTTCGCGGCCCATGAAGATGTTCTCGCTGACTGTCATGTCGTTCGCCAGGCAGAGCTCCTGATAGATGACAGCAATCCCTTCATTCAACGCATCTACCGGCGAATCGATCCTGCAGGTTCTACCATCTATCAGAATCTCACCCTCATCCTTTGAATGGACGCCGGCAAGAACCTTTATCAATGTTGATTTTCCGGCACCGTTCTCACCAAGGAGGGCAAGCACCTCCCCTCTATCCAGCGTTATGGACACATCGTCTACGGCGACGACTCCAGGAAAGGTCTTCCGGATGTTCTTCATTTCAAGCAGGTGCATTTGACACTCCTTTCGAAGGTTGGAGGCGAAAACCGCCTCCAACCGGATGAATAGGATCAATAACCTTCCCAGGTGGAAGCGTTCTCGCTTGTGATGTATTCGATGCCGAGGGCGAAATCGAGTGTCGTCTCCTCTCCATTGAAATACCTTATCATTTGGTCAGCGGCCTCATATCCCATCAGGTAAGGCTGCTGGGCGGCGATACCTGTGATATGTCCTTCAAGGACCATGGCCACGCCGTTGGCCGATCCGTCGACAGTGTAGATGCCGATGTCGGTCCTTCCGGCCGCCTCCAGTGCAGCATAGACGCCGAATGCTCCATCTTCGTTGCAGACGAATACAGCATCCACATCATCATACACCTGCAGCAGGTCCTCCATGATATTCATTGCCGTCTGCTGGTCGGCATTGTAGTTCTGCTGTTCGAGAATCGTGATTCCCGGATATTCGGAGACCGTGTCGACAAAGCCGTTGGCCCTGAGCAGCGAGGAGTTGTTCTCCGGAGTATCAAGGATGATGATATTGCCTTCTCCACCAAGGTCCTCGATTACGTGGTTTGCATTTTCGACACCGGCAAGATAGTTGTCCGTAGCGACCTGGCTTACCACAAGATCCGTGTCCTCCACAGGATTGTCGACCACTACGACTGGGATTCCGGCATCGGCGCACTCGAGCAGAGCCGTACGTGTCGCAGAGGAAATCCATGGGAAGAAGATGATTCCGTCCACACCCATGGCAACGAAATCCTCCAGATCGGAGACCTGTCCCTCACTTGTACCGTCTCCATATTTCACGTTCATCTCGATTCCACCTTCCTCGTCGAATCTGGCCTGGGCGCCTTCGACTATGGCGATGCAGTATGGTGCATAGCTGACCTGCTGCATTCCTATGACGATTGTGCCCTCATCCGTCTGTTCCTCCAGTGCACCACTGGCGAACATCAGCATAGGTGCGACGATGAGCATGATAAACAGCGAAACAAGAATCTTCTTCATACTTTCTCTCCTTTTTTCTCCTGTCCTGTTTTCTATTTCTCCAGCATCCAAGGGATGATTCTGGCAATATGCTCGCTCCAGAATTCGAACGTATGTCCACCAGGCCCCTCATCATAGACATACGGAATCCTGTAGTCGTCCAGAAGTCTTCTGCTCTCCTGGACGCTCGTGTATACGAGTTCATCTTCACTTCCGACCGTCAGGTATACATCCGGAACCGGATTTCCAGATGATAGAAGGATCATGATGCTCTCCTCTCCATCCAGGGCACTCCCCTTGACCGCGTAGTCCGGGGGGTCGAGGATAAGCTTGTACGGATAAGTCCTCGTACGAAGGACAGAGAGGGAACCGGTTCCGACTCCACCCGACAGGCCCGCGACCTTGCTATACAGATGAGAATATCGGAAGGCCGTATTCAGCGATGCATATGCACCCATCGAAAGACCTGCGATGAACGTGTTCTCCCTTTCCGGTCGTGTGGGGAACATCCTGTTGATGTATTCTCTGAGCTCTCCAGTCAGGAACGTCTGCTGCCTTGGTCCATCTTCCATATCCACCCAGAACGAGTTTCCGCCATCTGGGCATACGACCATCAGATCGGTGCCGATTATGTTCCGCTCGACATTCGAATAGTAAGACCAGTCGGTATCATCCCCATGTGTACCATGGAGCAGATACAGGACTCGATACCTCGGCCTCTCCTGGAAGAATGCCGGCTTATCGTAAGTATCGATATCCTGGAGATAATCGTTCTCCGTCGGCGTCGGAATCAACACTGTGACGTGAGTATACCTGCGCAGGCAGTTCGAATAGATTTTCATTCTTATATGAGCCATGATCCCTCCTGCATCAATCCGTTTTATTAATTCATTCATTGAATACATTTGAATTATAGGCACAACTTCCGTTATCACGCAAGCTTTTTCTTCAACGAATTAATCAATACTGTTTCAACCTGTTCCATTCCCCTCCCGCAGTCTTTTCGAATATATTTCCCGTATGCACACAATCCAGAAAATATATTTCGCTTCAGGCAACACCCACAAGAGAGATGAGATGCAGCGTCTCATCCTCGACGGGATCCATGTCGTCCTTCCGAAGGACGAAGGCATCGCATTCGACCCGGTGGAGGATGGGGAGAGCTTCATCGAGAACGCGCTCATCAAGGCCAGGTGCCTGTACGACATCGTCCATGCGCCTGTCCTTGCCGACGACAGCGGTCTGGTCGTGGACGCCCTATCAGGAAGACCCGGCATACATACTGCAAGATACGGATGTAGCGAAGGCAGAAACCTCACCAGCCAGGAGCAGTACACCCTTCTGCTCAAGGAGATGGAAGGAATGGAGGACAGGAAGGCGCGCTTCGTTTCGGCATGCGTCCTCATGCTCTCGGCAGACAGGATATACATTGTGCAGGAGACAGTCGAAGGTGCGATCGCCCAGAAGGCGATGGGCCTTCACGGATTCGGCTATGACCCGATATTCCTGGTGGAGGACACCGGCCTAACGGCAAGCCAGCTTTCGCCCGAGGAGAAGGACCGATGCTCCCATCGGGGCCGTGCGATGAGGAGAATCGACGCCCTGCTTGAAAAGGAGATAGACAGATGAAAAGAAGCCAGCAGAAGACAGAGGACACATGGGACCTGCAGTCGGTCTATCAGGATGAAGCCTCATGGCAGGAGGACTACGACAGGACGCTTGCCGCCATAGTCGGGCTGGAGACATACAGGGGACGGCTGGCCTCGTCCGACGATGTGCTCTTCGAGGCCCTTTGCACTCTGGAGAAAGTCGCGCTCGAGCTCGAGAAGGTATGCACTTACGCTTCGCTTTCATACGAATGCAATGCCATCGACGGCGCTGCGCAGAGGATGGCAGGCCTCGCCTCCAGCCTGGAGGCACGCTTCCAGGAGACGACGAGCTACATGGACCCCGAACTCATGTCGATTGACCCGAAGATGCTGATGACCTGGATGGATCAGGACAGGTTCTCCCGCTTCAGAAACTACATCGACAGGCTCATGCGCATGAAGGAGCATACGCTTTCGGCGGCAGAGGAGCGCATCCTCGCCCTTGACAGCGAGGCCGCGGATGCATGCTCATCCGCTTTCCACGACCTGAACGACATCGATCTCGACTTCGGCTCGGTCAGGGGGACCAGGCTGACCCACGCCTCCTATTCGGTGTTCATGCAGGATGCGGACGAGGAGGTCAGGAAGGAGGCGTACATGAAGATGTACGGCGAGTACGAAGCCCACAGGCATGTGTTTGCCAGACTGTACGCCGGTTCGGTCAACCAGGACATCTTCCTCTCCCGCGCCCGCGGCTACTCGTCGTCGCTCGAGGCGGCGCTCTATCCGGACAACGTCCCCGAGGAGGTATACCGCAATCTCGTCCAGAGCATACATGACGCATTCCCGGTCCTCCACAGGTACTACGGACTGAGGGCGAGGCTTCTGGGAAAGGACAGGCTCAGGCACTGGGACATGTACCTTCCCATGGTGCCCGGGGTCGAGACACGCCATACATACGACGAGGCCGTAGAGCTCATATCACAGGCGGTGAAGCCGCTCGGCGAGGAGTACAGGAGCGTGCTCGTGAAGGGGCTGACCAGCGACCGGTGGGTCGACAGGTACGAGAACGAGGGAAAAAGGTCAGGCGCCTTCTCGGCCGGTTCGTACACATCAAAGCCCTTCATTCTCACGAACTTCAAGGAGGACATCCTGGACAGTGTGTTCACGCTCATCCACGAAGGGGGACATTCCATGCATTCCTGGTACAGCGCCAAGACCAACGGCTTCATGGACTACTCCTACTCCATATTCGAGGCCGAGGTGGCATCTACGTTCAACGAGGAGCTTCTCTCGCGCCATCTCATCGCATCCTGCGACGACGAGAGGATGAAGGCGCATCTGGTCGCCAGCAGACTGGACGACATGATAGGGACGTTGTTCCGGCAGACGATGTTCGCAGAGTACGAGCTTCTCGTGCACGAGGAGGTCGAAGGCGGAGGCGTCGCGACACTCGATTTCATGCGTGGCACATACCGCTCTCTTCTGGAGTCCTATTTCGGTGACGCGGTGGACTTCGAGACGGTCAGCGACCTCGAATGTCTGCGCATCCCACACTTCTACAGGGCCTATTACGTCTACAAGTACGCTACGGGCATCTGCGCCGCGATCGCGCTTGCCGACAGGGTGCTGTCAGGCGGAGACGCACAGCGGGACGACTACCTCGCGTTCCTGTCCAGCGGAGGCTCACGCTATCCGATCGACTCGCTTCGGCGGGCCGGAGTGGACATGTCCAGAAGCGGCAGCATAGAGAGCGCGGTGAAGCATTTCTCGTCGCTGATGGACCAGCTGGAAGCCCTTGTCTAGACGTGCAGCGCCACGATGAGGCCGTCATCGGACAGGAAGAACGTGTAGACGGCCGCATCCAGGCGCCGGCGTACCAGGACCTTTCCATCGTCCTCCTTCGACATGATGAAGTCGTCCATGGGAAGGAGAGTGGACAAAAGCTGCGAGTGCAATGCGCTGAAGTCCTTCCGGAAGTCCTCATCCACATAGGTCTCGACCCACTGGAGGGAGAACGGCTCGAGGAGTGCCTTTTTGACTACTGCGCTCCCCTCGCCGACCATGCCCACTCCATCGCCGTCATATGGGTATATGGCGGCGAAGCCGGATGCGGCGACAAGCAGGATGACCAGCAGTGCAAGAGTGCGTCTCATGCAGGCAAGACTATCCGCTTTTTCCGCTTTTTCAAAGTCCCTTGTCTGGTGTACCATACCCGAAGATGGAAAGAAGAACACTGATGGCGGCCGTCGAGGACGGATTCGACCACGCATTCAAGGACCCGTTGTGGAAGGACATCGCGCTCGACGACTCCTTCCGAAGCCTCTATCTGCACAAGGCGGTGCAGAAACTCGACAGGATAAGACAGAACGGACCGGCCTGCCACATCTACCCGGGTGCGGTGCACACGCGGCTGGCACACAGCCTCGGGGTGTACCATGTCGGCCGCATGATAATGCAGCGCCTCGTCTCCACAGGAGCCGAAGGCCTTGACGTGACCGGCATAAGAAGCTTTCTCGCCGCATGCCTTCTGCATGACATAGGACATTTCCCGTACGCACACTCCCTCAAGGAGCTCAGCGTCAGGGAGCACGAGGAGCTGGCCTGCCAGCTGATCGAGGAAGACAGGTCGCTGTATGACGCAATCGAGGAAACCGGTGCACACGCCGGGATGGTCATGGCGATAATAGACGGCGGCAGACCTGCGGACGACCAGTGCCTCGTATACAGGGGCATCCTTTCAGGAGCTCTGGACCCGGACAAGCTGGACTACCTCAACCGCGACGCATTCTTCGCTGGTGTGCCGTACGGACTCCAGGACACTGGATACATCATCTCTTCGATGCGCCTGCATGAAGGACGCATCGCGCTCGAGCGCGACGCGGTATCGTCGCTGGAGCATCTGCTGTTCTCGAAGTACCTGATGTATCGCAACGTATACTGGCACAAGGGCGTCAGAAGCGCCACCTGCATGATAAAGAAGGCCCTGCTCGAGGGACTGAGGGACGGGGTGCTGTCGTTCGACGACCTGTACTTCATAGACGACTTCGACTTCGACCGGCTGCCGGACAGGCATCCGGACTACGGCCCCTTCTCTCTCATAGAACGCGTCGCAGACAGCCAGCTTCTCAGCCGCATCTGGTCCAGACCCTACCGGCCCGGAGGCCGGCTGGAGACGGCATGTGCCGATCTTTTCGACAGGCTTGACGTCGAACAGTCCCTGTACAGGAGGCTGTCCAGAAGATATCCACAGCTCAGGCCGTACGAGGTCGTCATAGACATACAGGAACCGATATCGTTCGAGAGCGACACGATGATACTGGTGGACGGACAGGCCCGTCCATTCACCGAGGTGTCCACCATATTCTCGAGCGATGTCGCGAGACAGTTCACATCGTCGCTGAGGACCATCGCGCTCTATGCACCCGCGTACGTCGACGGGGATCTGGCAGGAGGCATCGTCGAAGATGGACTCGAGGATTGACTACCATGCCCTGATACAGGGTGACATCCCGCCATGGGTGATGCGCTTCATAAAGGGTGTCGGGCGCACCATCAACACCTACTCCATGATCAGGGAGGGCGACGAGGTGCTCCTTGCCGTATCGGGAGGAAAGGACAGCCTGGCACTGGCACTGGCGCTTTCCCTGAGGCTCAAGTGGCTCCCCGTGTCCTACCGTCTCAGGGCACTTATGATAGACTGGATCGAGCACCCGATACCACCATCAAGCAGGGCGGAGCTCGAGGAGTTCTTCGACGCTCTGTCGATAGACTTCCGCATCCAGGACGAGCACCAGTACCCGCAGTCGTTCAAGGGGGAATTCAACTGCTACCTCTGCTCGAGGAACCGCAGACGCATCCTCTTCGAGGAGGCGGCGAGACAGGACGTGCGCCTGATCGCGATGGGCCATCATCTGGACGACCTCGTCGAGACCAGCCTGATGAACCTGTGCTTCAGGGCCGACTTCTCGTCCATGCATCCGGTGCAGGACTTCTTCGGCGGAAAGCTGTACGTCATCCGTCCCATGATAGAGGTCCACGAGAGCGTGACCAGACGGCTAAGCGAGACGTACACGCTGCCGACGGTCAAGCCGGTGTGTCCCTACGACCAGACGAACATACGCAGCTCACTCAAGCCCATCGTTGGCCAACTGTGCCATATGGACAGGCTGACACGCGAGCACATATACAACGCGCATCATTTCGACACGACACTGCTCGAAGGGCGTGAAAACATGTGACATGCCCACGCTTTTGGGTTATCATGAGGCCTAGGGGGCCTATTGCGGCCCGCAGGTGAGGTGAAACGCAAATGAGAAAAACGATAACGCTGCTTGCCCTTCTTACGATCCTCCTGACAGGACTGTCCGCAGCAGGACTCGCACTGGCCTCCGGAGACCCGGCTTCGGTGAGCGTCTATCTGCCGACAGGACAATATGCAGGTCCTCGGACATCCATAGAGAGCGATGGCTACATCATCCGCTGCAGCGGCACCGATGCGGTCTTCTCATCCCCCTTCGGCGATGTAAGCATGCAGGACGGAACCCTCCTTGCCATCACCGGATACGATTTCGACAACCCGAGCATCTATCTGCTGGACGGCATCGTCACGCTGGATGTCACATCGCTGGCCTCCCTCACCGTCTACACGACAAGCGCCAGCTACCGGATCGGCGGAAACGGACAGTACATCTTCGCCTACACCAGCGACGTCGACGCGTGCATCAACAACTCCGACACGACGATCGCCGTCTATGACGCGCTCAGGAGAAGCTCCTCGATCATCCGTCCATACCACTACAGCGATCTGATGACGAACCAGCTCGACAGGCCGATCGTCTCCCAGACAAGCACCCAGACGGATGATGACCATTACACGATCAGTGGAGGATATTCGTTCCGTGGTGAGAGCCTCGTCTACGAATTCTCCACATCGGGAAGCGGAAGCGTCACGTATCCGGCATCACTGGTCACGAAGGCGGACATAGACTCCTTCATGGCATCCTATGTCGCACACACGTCCATCAGGGAGGTGACGAATGCACTCTACTCGATCCCCGAGGAGGGGACGGTCCTCTTCACCTACCCGGCCATCTACAGCGAAGACGACATCATGATGGTAGTGGACGACTTCATCCTCTATCTCGACGGCTATCTGTCATCGATCTTCGTACCATCCTCGCCTTCCATCGGCATTGCGACGGTCACCATCGAGAAGCCGGTCGAAGAGGAGGCGGTTCCGGTCCAGGAGAGCTCTGACGACGCTTCACTCGACCTCCAGCTCGTGCTCGAAGTCGAGGAGGAGGAAGAGGAGGAGATTGTCCCCGAACCTGTCGCCGCCGATGAGGGAGTCGAGGTACCCGAGCCCCCTTTCATGGTGGAACCCTGGGTGACGGTGACGGATTAGAGGGCGGATCCCCATCACATGAACTGAAGATCACAGGTTCCGTGCTTCCGATGGAGGCACGGTCTGTCACGGACAACGACGAAGGCGTCATCTACCCGAAGGACACGGCCTTCGAGGTGCTCCTGCATTCACGCTTTGTGAAGAAGGCCGGGGATGAGCCCGTGGTGGAGCTGTCATTCCAGCCCGAGTACTCATCAGGGCCCTTCACGATACGTCTGGACATCTCTCCGGCGCACATTCTCGACTATGGATGGAGAGAGGACTGGGCTGACTGGTTCGGCTACGCCATGCACTTCATCGAACGCTTCTTGATAGAGCATGGTCCATTCAGCTTCGAGATCGCGGACGACCTGATCATACCGGGCGACCTGTTCGGAACGACATCGGCCTTCACCGGCTCGTTCGACCCGCATCCCTCTCTCATGCTTCTGACACGCTATGAGGGGCGGAGGATCTCCAATGTCATGAGCTTCAGCGACATGGCGCTCGAGGACGATGCAGGATACTTCGCAGTTGCAACGACCTTCCAGCCGTTCGACTGGCCTGCCCGCCTCTCCACAGGAGTGCTTGCCGCAATGGACTACGACAGGCCTCTGGATGGCGTGCTGTACCCGCAGATGAGCATCAGGCTTCCGATGGTCCACGACGAGGATTTCGACTTCTCGTTCGATCTCAGTGCGGCACTGCGTCTTGACGGCATGCATGAAGGACTCGACGGCTGGGGCATCGGAGTGACCATGCCTCTGTTGTATAGGCAGCTCTCGTTCGACATCGGCATCTCGTACACGAATGGCGCTCTCCATTACGGCCAGTACCTGAACGGATACGAGACCGGAAGGGTCAACGACAGCACGCTCATGTTCCACTCCTCCATGCTCTATGAAGGCAGGGACATGTCGGTCATACTCGATGCACAGCTTCCATTGGACCCGGCAAGCGGCCGGATTGTCGACAGGGAGGACTACTTCTCGCTCGAGATCTCCGCCGACCTGTTCTCGGTCGACCTGGGTGCGGGAATCAGGATGACCGGGTTCTTCACCGATACGCAGAACGCCTTCAGCGACCGTGGCCAGGCGTTCATCAGTCTGGGATACAGCAACCAGGTGCTGTCAACTACACTCTCGCTTTACTTCACGGAGAACCTCGAGCCGCAGGTCGCACTCAGCGCGACGCTCGGTGCCTACGACGCACTGTTCTCCAGGTCAGGGGATCTCACCACCAGCCCGAGCTGGCTCGACCTGAGTCTCCAGACCGGCTACAGGCTGGACAGCGACGCATCAGTGCTCGTGATGCCGATCATACGCTTCGACTTTGAGCAGGACATAACATTCGCCCTGCGCCTCCCGCTTGAGCTATCGACATCGGAGAACAGACTCGTGATCGTCACTGGAGACGACGACCCCTGGTTCGATTTCGGAATCGGGCAGGACACGACCCAGGACATGATCGCGGACCTATTCACCGACCTTTTCACACTGGTCGAGGACATGAGGTTCGGGAACCTGTCATCGAGCATCTACTTCATCGCACAGAGACAGGAGTCCCCTCTTGCGGACCTCTTCGACATGTACAGGCCGTACGGAGGCCGGCAGGGGCTGAGCCTCAACACCGGCTTCAACCTACCGGCAAGGGCATCAGTGAACCTTTATGTGGACAACCTCGAGAATCCCAGGATATATGACCTGTCGATATCCATGAAGCCCATGGGAGAAGGAGGCCCGGAGGTGACGGGAGAGGTCGCCTTCGAGACCGGTGGCGATGATGACGGTCACGATCTGCTGATCGCGCCGCAGCTGTCCATCAGCCAGTCGATGCTCGATGACAGGCTGTCCCTCTCACTCTTCCTGAACACATACATCACCTTATCCGACGAAGGAATGGATGTGAACATATTCTCCAGCGACGACCTGGAATTCGCTTCAGGTCTTTCCATGGAAGCGTCCTTCGGGCACCTGCGCATCCCCCTGTCCATCGGCGTTTCCGCCGGCAGGACCAGGGAACACTACTGGGACGAGTTCAGCTGGAGGGACTCCCTCTCCCTCGACGCCAACGCATATCTCGAGGAGCCGACCTTCTTCCTCCATGCAGGAGCATACTACGCAAGTGAAATGGTCATGGCGGGTTTCGAGTACTCCGTCGACTCCTTTCCTTCTCTCATGGACAAAGGCGTCAGCCAGGACCGTCTCAGGCTCGTCCTCTCGTTCCAGATGAACGACTTCTCCATAACGGCCATGTGGTCCAGAAGGAACCTGGCAGGCTCCATCGCCGACATCGGCAGGCCCCTGTTCTGGAGCAGCGCGGACAACCTGTACAGCCTCACGATATCGAAGACGTTCGGGCATCTTGGCCTGTATGCCTCGTTCTATCTGGACAGGGACGACGAAGATCCTGAACACACGTTGCCTGGCATCCTCATGATGACGAGCCTGAGGTTCTAGCATGCCTTGCACCCATGCATCCTGTTGACTTAGAATTCCAGTGAGGTTCATCGAAATGTCGCAGATCAGGAGACTTGACAGCAGACTCTCAGCCCGCATAGCCGCTGGAGAGGTCATAGAGCGGCCACAGAGCGTCGTCAGGGAGCTTTTGGACAACGCCGTGGATGCAGGTGCGAAGGAGATCACGCTGTCCATCAGAGGTGGAGGAATAGATGAGATCCTCGTCAGCGACGATGGGGGCGGCATCATGAAGGACGACCTTCCACTTGCCGTGACCCAGTACGCCACCAGCAAGATAGCGACGCTGGACGACCTGTACCATCTGCATACCATGGGCTTCCGAGGAGAGGCCCTGTACTCCATCTCGGCCGTGTCCAGGCTGACGATCGCCTCGTCATACGAAGGACAGAAGCCATGGACCATGACCGTGGACAACATGGTTGCGGAGGACCTTGTGCCTATCGGACCAGACAGAGGCACCATGGTCAAGGTGGAGAACCTGTTCTCCCACATCCCCGCGCGAAGGGCGTTCCTGAAGCGTCCATCCAGCGAGGGTACGCTGTGCCGAAACACCTTCCTTGCGAAGGCCATGGCCTTCGAGAAGATACACTTCAGATTCATCCAGGACGGAGTCCTGAAGGTCGACCTTCCCGTGAGGAACGGCATCTTCGACCGCGTCATGGACATACTGACGCTCGAGGAGAACTTCAACAGGAAGGAGTTCGTCTACCTTGAGAAGAAGTGCCGCGACTTCACGATACGGCTGGTCACGAGCCTTTCCGGCATCCACCGCAGCGACCGCAGCCGCATCAGGACGTATGTCAACGACCGTCCTGTGGATGAATACGCCCTCGTCCAGGCGGTCGTCTACGGCTACGGAGAGATCCTTCCCGGAGGTGCGTT
Organism: uncultured Spirochaetales bacterium; assembly: GCA_944388965.1. Lineage (GTDB taxonomy): Bacteria > Spirochaetota > Spirochaetia > Sphaerochaetales > Sphaerochaetaceae > Bullifex. Next base: position 30,380 of record CALXKL010000002.1, read on the forward strand.
CCCCTGGAGCGTGCTCTTCGTCGACGACGACCCCGAACTCGTCGACTTCAACATCCATCCGGCCAAGCGTGAGGTCAAGCTGCGCAACAAGGCCGAGATACATCATGAGATACATCAGCTCATCCACTCCTCCCTTCCACGCGAGATCCCCACGATAAGCGCAGGTGCAGGCGACGATGACCAGCCGCTCCTGGAGCCTGCCGCCAGGTCCACCACCAGCTGGCAGGATCCGGTCTTCACCCATGACAGGATAAAATACGCCTCGGGTCGGCAGGGTACGTCACATGCCCAGCAGGCAGAGGCCGTGGCCCAGAAGCCCAGGGACAGCGCCTGGCTCGAGAAGGCCAAGACGCTCTTCTCCTCGCCAAAGGAGGAGCGCCATGTGACGACGAGTGTGAGCGCACAGGAGTTCTGGAAGCCGGACAGGGCATCGTTCACATACCTGGGACAGGCGTTCCGCCTCTTCCTGGTCTGTCAGAAGGACGACGCGCTGTACCTCGTGGACCAGCATGCCGCCCACGAGAGGATACTTTTCAACGAGCTGAGACAGCAGCGGGACGTGCAGCGTCTGCTGATTCCGCTGGAGTTCGAGGTCGACCCGGACGTCGATGCCTTCCTTGCCGAGAACTCCTACATCTACACGCAGTACGGCATAACGATAGCACAGAAGGACGACAGGCTCTGGGAGCTCACCAGCATCCCTCACAGCGCAAAGGAGAACGAGAAGAAGCTCGTCTCGTTCATCCAGAACGCCGTTGGAAGCGAGGAGGAGATAGAGGCGGGACTATATGCGATCGTCGCATGCAAGGCCGCGATAAAGGCCGGCGACACGCTGGATGACCAGAGCGCCATCGCACTGCTGGAGAAGGTGTTCGAGCTGGAGGACCCCAGCTGTCCTCATGGAAGGACCTTCGTCATAAGGCTGAGCGAGAAGGAGCTGAGGCTCATGGTCGGGCGTACGAAATGAGGATCGTGTTGCCATGGTTGTCGCGCGTGGACCAGCCATCCGACACCTCGACCAGGTCATGAGTCGCCGACAGCTGTCCGAACTTCAGCACAAGGTCCTCGCGGTGGAAGTCGAGCGAGCCGGACTCCACCTCCCCCTCATCGTTGATCACGCGGTAGAGGTATTCCCCTTCCAGCAGACTTGCCGTCGAGGAGACGGTCAGCTCGTCGCTGGAATAGACCCCGTCCTCGCCTGAAAGGTCCCCTTCCCAGACAAGTCCGTCCGCATCCTCCAGATGGAAGGCGTAGCTGTCGTCGGCCGGAATGGTCATGGACAGCACAAGGTATTCACCGGCCATTTCGAGAGAGCCGTCATCGCAAAGACGGTAGCTGGCGACGCCTTTCAGCTGCGCGCCGGTGACACGGAAATCCTCGTCCCTGCACGAAGGAAGGACGAGGATCATGGAAAGGATCAGGAGAGAAAGGAGAGCGATGCTACCTGAGCTCTTCAAGCCGGCTCCTGACGGGATTCGCATAGCTGTTGATGATGAATGTGCGCACCTCCTCGTTAAGATGACCGAAGCGCGAAAGGAAGGCGTCCTTGTCGAGATCCGCGTACTGTGCGGCGTTCTCGCTGCTTCCGTTGAGGTAGTCGTAGCAGAACCAGTTTGTATCGCACAGGCGATAGCCCAGATGGATCTGCCTGTCGATCTCCCGTGCGACGTCGTCGGCATTCGCATACTCGTCCCGGAGGGGCTTGCCGAACGTGATGTGGACATCGCCCTTGTACTCCCTCAGACCGCGGATCATGGAGAACACGTCCTCGTACCTGCCCTTCCTGTAGTCGCCGTCGTTATGCATGGTGACGACCTCCTCACGGGCCTTCGAGACATCGTTCGGGTCGTATTCGTAGCTGACGGCGACAGGTACGATATGACAGTTCCTGATGACTTCGCTGAACGGCACCCCCTCCCTCTTCTTGGCAAGATGCAGCATCTTCACGATAGATGGATGGGTGACGTCGAGTCCGTCCTTGCTCCTGCCGCTCTTCTGTGCGACCCACACGGACTTGCCGCTGGCGATCCTCTCGACGAAGTACTCGGACAGTCTCACCGTCTCCAGATACTTCTCTCTCACCGGAAGGTCACGCTTGACGATGATCGCCCCGTTGAGCTTGAAGATGTCCTCTATGAAGCTGTTGGACAGCAGGTTGTCCCCGATGGCCATCTCGCAGATGGGATAGCCGCTTCGGTACAGCGCCAGGTCCAGCAGGGCGCAGTCGAGCACGATATCGCGATGATTGGAGATGAACAGATAGCTCTCATCCGGATCGAGGTTCTCCTGGATTCCGGAGTATGTGAACTCGTCCACCGTGTGCTCGAGAATCGCCTCGAGGAAGACGCCGCATGTGATCTTCTTCTGGAAGTCGTCATAGCCGTGGACCTCGTCCAGTCTGGCCAGGACCCCGGCGGTGAAGGCCTTGCGGCGGGCATATGCCTCCTCGCTGACTTCAGGATACAGCGCCGTAGCAAGCGCGTAGATGTATTCAGGATGGGCCTTGAGGCGCTGGCATGCAGCCTCAGCGTCCTGTCTGTCATATGGTTCGATGTCCAGGAACTTGCTTCTGTCGAACATTGATTCACTCTCCAAGCAGTCTCTTGATGTATTGTGTCCTTTCCCACAGGCCGCCCTGGCTCATGTTCTCCTGAGCGAGCCGGCCACGGAAAGATGCTACATCATCAAGGCCATGTCGGTCCATCCATGAGCGCAGATCGTCGCACATGCGGCCGACGACGGAAATGTCCTTCATGGCGGCGGTGCACACCTGCACGGCCGCGGCTCCGGCGAGAAGCATCTTTATCACGGTGTCTCCGCTGTGTATTCCGGTACTGGCACACAGGTCGCATTTCACCTCGCCGCTCATAAGGCCGATCCATCTGAGGCTCTCGGCGTACTCATGACTGCTGGAGAGCGGATTGGCCGCCTGGGATAGCGTCATGGACTCGATGTCTATGTCGGGGCGGAAGAAGCGGTTGAAGAGCACGAGGCCGTCGACGCCCGCCAGATCCATGGAACGGATGATGTTCGCAAGCGACGAATACTTGTAGCCTATCTTGATGCTCACCGGCTTCGTGGCAGCCTGTCTGACCCTGGTGGCGAACTCGACCGCCCTCCTGTCGACAGTGCGCCCGTCCGTGTCGGCATCGGCCGCGATCGGATAGTAGTTCAGCTCGAGGGCATCGGCACCGGCCTCCTCGAAGACATGGATGTAATCGACCCACGTGGACAGGTTCGTGCAGTTTATGGAGGCGATGACCGGGATGGAGAGCTCCTTCTTCGCCTGACGCAGCAGGTCCAGATAGCGGTTCACGTAATAGTCCTTGGAGACGGCCTCGAAGTAGCTTGCCGCATCCGAATGTGCCAGATACTGCTCGTTGGCCAGGACCTCTCCCTCGACCTGGGACTCTATCTGCTCCTCGAATATGGACTTGAGGACGACGGCTCCGGCGCCCGCGTCCTGACAGCGCACCAGACCCTTGATGTCGGAGGTCAGAGGGCTTGAGGCGATCAACACGGGATTCTCCAGCTCCAGTGACAGGTATTTCGTGGAAATGTCGCTCATGAAAGAAAACTCCTCCTCGTTCTAACTGAGAAGGAGTATAACACAATGCTTGGCGGAGTTGTACCTCGTCACTCGATCGGCTGAAGCCCCTTTATCGAGATGTCGACGTCATATCCCTTGCTGTCGAGATAGCTGAGGATCTCCTCCAGAGAATAGCCGTCCAGCCCCCTGTCCTGGGTGGATACGAAGTGCACGTTGCTCGTGTCGGCCTGGACCGTGTAGCTGGGGATGATCTCGCTGGTCTGCTCGCTGGAGGTTCCGAAGAGCACGAAGCCCCCGATGAAGACCACAACGAGACCGGCGGCAGCGGTTATCATGCTTCCCAGGCCCATCTCGATGCGACGGCGCAGGAATGCGGGCCTTCTGCCGTCCTCGCTGAAGAACTTGCGCTCAAGCAGCGAAGCCGTCTCGCTCTTCGCCTTCTCGACGGCGACCTCATCGACATCGTCGCGTGAAAGCATCTTCGAGATCGCCTTCAGACGATCCAGCCTGGCACGGCACGCAGGACAGTGGGCGAGATGCTCCTCGGTCTGTGTCCTGTACGGCTCCCCGAGCTCTCCATCCATATAACTGGTCAGCAACGCTTCATCAATACACATAGGCTTCCTCTCCCGCCAGCGTCTCCTCGAGTTTCTTGCGGGCCCTGTGAACCCTCACCTTCACATTGCCCTCGGAAATGCCGAGAACCTTGCCGATGGACTTGTAGTCCAGGTCGCCGTACTCCTTGAGTATGATGACCATCCTAAGGTTCTCAGGAAGCCCGGACACCGCCTTCCTGACCTCTCTGATCGTCTCGCTCTCGTCGAGCTCCTTCTGGGCATCCCTCGCGTTGGCCCCTCCAGACGACCTCTGCCTGACCTTCTCCATCATGGTGCTCTCCCGCCTGTTCCTCCTGACGTGGTTGAGCGCCAGGTTGCGCACGACGCGGATGAGCCAGTACTTCGCCTCATCCTCGCTGGGGAAGGTCATGTTCTTCAGGTAGAAGCGCTCGAACGCCTCCTGCACAAGATCCTCGGCGATGTCCATGTTGTATACGACATGGTAGCAGATGCGGATCAGCACGCGGTAACATCCGTCGTAGACCAGTGTGAAGGATTCCTTGTCCGTACTTCTGATTTCCATAAGCCTAAACGTCGCTCTCCAGAAAAGGTTACAGCCTCTCCAGCTGCGGTCCGGAGGGGGTGTCCACCACCTTGTACCCCATCCGGGAAAGACGATCCCTGATCTCGTCAGCCTGAGCCCAGTCCTTCGCCTTCTTGGCCTCGCTCCTTCTTGCAAGCAGCTCCAGGGCCTCGGAATCCGCGACGGCGACTTCGTCCTGCACCGCCTCGACACGATCGAGCGAGAGGCCGAGGATGGAATCCATGTCAAGGACGGCGGCCAGCTTCTGGTCGTCGGCCAGCGACGGATCGCGCAGCATCGACCAGAGGACGCCCAGAGCCTGCGGAGCCTTGAGATCGTTGAACATGGCCTCGTAGAACGAATCCAGATAGCCCCTGGTCTTTCCGTCCAGGACGGCGGCAGGTGTGCATTCCTTCCTGTACTGGGCGATCTTGCGCACAAGCGTCTGCCTGGCGCTCCTGGCCTGGTCGAGAGACTCGAAACTGAACTTCAGCTGGCTCCTGTAGTGTCCCGTCAGACAGAAGTAGCGGTAGTCCAGAGGATCGTAGCCCTTGTCCACAAGGACGGACAGCGTCAGGAACTCTCCCGAGGACTTGCTCATCTTGCCCTTGTCGTTGAGCAGGAACTCGCCGTGGCACCAGTAGTCGACCCAGGGCTTCACGCCGAACGCGGCCTCGCTCTGTGCGATCTCGTTCGTGTGATGCACCGGAATCGCGTCGATTCCGCCACAGTGTATGTCGAAATGGTCGCCCAGGTACTCGCTGCTCATGGCGGAGCACTCGATATGCCATCCGGGATAGCCCGTGCCCCAGGGGGACGGCCACACCATGACCTGGTCCTTGAACTTGGAGTTGGTGAACCAGAGCACGAAGTCCTTCGGATTGCGCTTGTTGGAATCGACCTCGATCCTCGCACCCTCCTTCAGGTCGTCGAGGTTCAGACGGGCAAGCTTGCCGTAGTCGTCGATCGTGTCGATGGAGAAGTACACGTTTCCTCCGGAGATGTACGTATGGCCCTTCTCCTCGAGCCTCCTGATGATGTCGATCATCGCCTGGATATGGTCGGTGGCCCGGCACACTATGTCCGGCCGAATGATGTCCAGGGCCTCCTCGTCGCGGAAGAAGGCGTCGGTGTAGAAGGCCGCGATATCCCAGACGGAACGTCCGTTCTCACGCGCGCTTTTGGCGAGCTTGTCCTCTCCGTCGTCCCCGTCCCCCGTAAGATGCCCGACATCGGTGATGTTCATCACGTGCTTGACGTGGTAGCCGGCCTTGACGAGAGTCCTGTGCAGGAGGTCCTCGAAGACATATGTCCTGAGGTTGCCTATGTGTGCATAGTTGTAGACGGTCGGACCGCAGCAGTACATTCCGACCTCGCCTTCCCTAATGGGCTTGAAATCCTCTACAGTGCGGCTCATCGTGTTGTATAGTCTGACAGTCATCTGATCATCTCCTAATGGAACGGTGGCTTCCGTTCACATAAATGTACGAATTAAGGGAGGAAAAATCAATCTTGGCCACGGGCAGACGCCGCCCCTGCGTCATGATATAATCCCATGGCATGGATGCAGCGCTCGTCAAGTCGCTTCAGGACCAGGGTCTGGACTTCGAACTCGACAAGGACCTGTCCACAATGAGCTCGCTGGGCACCGGCGGCAGAGCCGAGTGTCTGGCCACTCCGCATCACATCGGCCAGCTCGCCGCACTGCTCGACCTGGCCGACGGCCACGGCATCCCCGTCACGGTCGTCGGGAGCCTGACGAACACGCTCGTCTCCGACGATGGAATCAGGGGCATCGTGCTGTCCACCAGGAGCATCAGGGGCATCGTGATCAAGGGCGACCTGCTTACGGCATATGCAGGCGAGAAGCTCGACGAGGTCATAAACAGGGCGATCGGACACAACCTGTCCGGACTCGAGGAACTGGGAGGCATCCCCGGCACGGTCGGCGGCGCCACCTTCGGCAACGCCGGTGCGAACGGCAAGGACATCTCCACATACTTCTTCTATTCCGACTACATCACGAAGGACGGAAGAATCAGGAGAATGCCGTCATACAGCGACGCCTTCAGCTACAGGCACAGTCCATTCACGGATGACGACATCATCCTGTCGACCGCCTTCCGACTGATTCCCAACCGCGACACGGCCGAATCGCGCAAGCGCAAGGAGCACTTCAAGCAGATGAGGATGGAGAAAGGCCAGTTCAAGTATCCCAGCATAGGCTCCATCTTCCGCAATCCTCCACTGCTGAGTGCAGGCAGGCTGATCGACGAGGCCGGGCTGAAGGGTTTCGTCCACAAGGGTGCCATGGTATCGCCGTACCATGCGAACTTCATAGTCAACGCGGGCGGCGCGACCAGCCGCGACATCTGGGAGCTGTCGCAGATAGTCATGACGGCGGTGGAGAGGAAGTTCAACATCACTCTGGAGTACGAGATCAGGATGCTAGGGAAGTTCGATTGAAAATGTGGCGTCGAGCCTTCCGCTGCTCGAGATGCCCACACGCATCCTGTACCATGGCCCTTCGATCTCATAGGCGACTCCGTATGCATGTCCATCCAGCCAGAACGTGAGGGATCCGAAGTCGTATGACAGCACGAATCCTCCGCTTTTCGACCAGGATACCCTGGCGTTCCACATCCCGGCGGTGAAAGAGACGTCGTCACTCCAGCGGCCGTCCTCATGGAAGAAGGACTCCATCCTGGATGTGAACGACAGGCGTTCCATCAGGTCGAGACGGACCTCGGCGGATCCCATGACCTCCCTGTAGGTTCCCGGTCTCACGGGGGTCCCGTACTTCTCCAGCGAGAAGACGAAGTAGACTCTGTCGCTGTCCAGGAACACTCTGAACGCCTCCTGCGGCCGTCTGTCTGATGCCAGCACGTCGGCTTCGCCTCCCCTGGTGTATATCACACCCAGTCCCCTCCACGACAGGCCTGCGGAGGCGAGCATGTCGATACCCGTATCCGGGCTCTGGGTCAGCTTGAGACGGACCATGAAATGCTCGTCCGAATAGCCCAGCTTCATGACGAACGACTCGAATCCGGAGCGCTCGCCATGGACCTCGAACAGCTCGTCGTCCGCCTCGCTCCTCCAGATCCTGGCCACGGCCAGCTCCATGCCCAGCAGTCTTGTCGAGGCACCCAGCGCCAGGGACGGATGATGGATCAGGAAGAAGGAGGCCTCGGGAAAGTCGAGGGCAAGACCGCGGAGCGTGCCGCTGGTGTGGACATAATGCTCCTTCCAGGCATATGCATAGCTGTCGAACAGGCTGAATACATGCCAGTTGCCGGAAAGCGATCCGGCCTCCACCGGGCCGAAGCGGGCCTTCATGTATCCTGTCGCGCTGTTGTACGACAGATGCGTCGAGTCGAACCGGAACGACCTGTCGGCCACATCGAACGACATCCCGGCCGGCCACAGGTTCGCGCACAGCATCAGGAGGGCAAGCAGAATCGACACTCTCTTCATATGGAGTCATACCGGATAATGTCCGCCTTTGGCCAAGAAGGCTGCAAAATGCGTCTTCCACTCCCCCCTGCAACGTTGCAAATTCTTCTCTTTGGTGGTTAGATTATTCCATCGGTCCAGCACCATCCACACTTAAGTTAGGAGATTGCAATGGTTATCTTGACATTGAACTGCGGAAGTTCGTCTGCGAAGTACCAGGTCTACGACTGGGACAACAAGGATGTCCTCAGCGTAGGCGTCGTCGAACGCATCGGTCTGGAGTACTCCACCATCGAGCAGAAGTCCACCGGCAAGGAGACATACGAGGCCAGGTTCACCAGCCCGACACACATGGAGGCCATCGAGCTCATCCTCAAGATGCTCGTCGACCCGACCTATGGCTGTATCGACAGCCTCGACCAGATCGGCGCTGTCGGACACCGCGTCCTGCATGGCGGAGAGTACTTCAAGAAGTCCACGCTCGTCACCGACGAGGTCATAGAGAAGCTCAAGGAGATCATCCCCCTGGGACCTCTCCACATGCCTGCGAACATCATGGGCATCGAAGTCGCGCGCAAGCTCATGCCGAACGTGCCCCAGGCGATCATCATGGACACCGCATGGCACCAGACGATGCCTGAGGAGGCGTACATGTACGCCGTCCCGTACTCCTGGTACAAGGACTACAACGTACGCCGCTACGGCTTCCATGGAACCAGCCACCTTTACTGCGCCAAGAGGGCTGCCGTCCTCCTTGGAAAGGAGAACAAGGACACCAACGTCATCATCCTGCACATCGGTAACGGAGCCTCCGCATGCGCCGTCAAGAACGGAGTGTGCATCGACACCTCGATGGGCCTTACTCCGCTCGAGGGCCTCGTGATGGGCTCGCGCTCCGGCGACATCGACCCGGCGATCGTGCCCTACATCTGCAAGAACCTCGGCGTCACGGTCGAGGAGATGGACACGATTCTCAACAAGAAGTCCGGTCTCATCGGCCTGTGCGGCAAGTCCGACAGAAGGGATGTACATGAAGCCGCGGACAAGGGCGACAAGATGGCCAAGCTTGCAATCGACATGGAGTGCCACAGGATCAAGAAGTACATCGGAGCCTACGCCGCACTGCTCGGCCGTGTCGACGCAATCGTGTTCACAGCCGGTGTCGGTGAGATGGGAGAACACATCAGACGCGGATCGCTCAGGGGTCTCGAGAGCCTGGGCATCGTCATCGACGAGGCCAAGAACGACCTTTCGCACTGCCGCAATGCAGAGACCTGCATCTCTACCGACGACTCCCCCGTCAAGATCTTCGTCATCCCGACCGACGAGGAGCTTGTCATGACGGAAGACGCCTTCGCCCTCATGAACGGAACCTACGATGTGCATACCAACTTCCACTACACCTTCGAGGATCCCAAGTACCTCAACAAGGCACGTGAGAGAGGACTGGTGGAGAATCTGAAGAAGAAGCCGGAACTCCAGTCCATCATCGTACGTCCTGCCGTAAAGTAAGCAAGGATAAGTAAAGATGCCCCGTCTTTCATGGCGGGGCGTCTTCATATACAGGTGTACGCTTTATTTTCTGGCAAGACAAGGGAATAGGATTTAATTAGTACGGTTCACGATATTGCCGTATCCCTGGTTCATCAGGGCAGAGCACCCAAGTCCGCCTCTTCTCGGAGTCCAGGATGTCATCCATCTATTCCCCGCTGTATCATGCTGCGGTTTCGCTTACCTGTTCAATCGATATTCCGCTTACCCGTTCCATCTCCTCAGGGGAGAGGAGCTTCTCCTTCGATAGATTCGCGGCAATCTCGGTCTTCACTTCGTTGCGTCCTAAAACCAACCCCTCTTCATACCCTTTGCGATACTCTTCGGCATACCCTTTGAGATACTCTTCGGCATACCGTTTACGATACTCCTCGGCATACCATTTGGCAAAATCTTCAGTCAAGCCAGCGGCCATAGCCTTTTCTCTTATCTCCCTTGCTTTCCTTTCGAGGTATTCCTCGAACTCAGCACTCAACTGCATTCTCTTCTCCTTGTCCTTCATCGGTTTCTCAAGCAATCTCTGAAGCACCGCGAAATGCACTTTAACGAATCGTTGTGCATGAGATGCTCCAAGAGCTTTGCAAGATTCCTTCAAACATTCGGAAAATCATCATCGTACACGACATGAATCATACACTGACTAAGTCCCGCGACTCAAAGACGAGGTCGTTACACTCCGTATTTGGATGCAGCTTCGCTTACCTGTTCAATCGATATTCCGGTAACCCGTTCTATCTCCTCAGGAGAGAGAAGCTTCTCCTTCAATAGTGTCGCGGCAATCTCGGCCCTGACCTCAGCCTTACCCTTTGCCATGGCCTTTTCACTGATCTCTCTGTTGTTCCTTGCGACGAATTCCTCGAATTCCGTACTCATCTCTATTCTTGTCTCCTTATCTGTCCTGATCTTTTCCAATGATTTCCGCAGTGCCCCATAGTGCATTTTCGACGGATCCCTCTGCTTGAGATCCTCGAAGAGCTTCGTCAGATCATCATCGCCACGGTATGAGGCATTGGCGAAGATATCGTGCTGCCATCTTCCAGAGGTGTTCCATCCTTCATCAGATATGTGAAAATGTAAATTGGTTCACCACGCTTTGCAACGTCCCAGTCGCAGATGAAGATGACATAGCGGTCTCGCAGCTCATCATAGTTCTCCTTCCCTGCCTCGAGATTCGAATTCGTAAGTACCGACATGTAAAATGAAGCCCTCTTGGGAAGATCCCTCTTGTTCGTCTTCTGGATTTCGACATCGAACAATGTGCCATCCTGTCCCCGGGCAAGTATGCCGAAACGCACGGAATGCGAATCTAGACTCTTCACGGATTCCTGAATCCGCACATCCTCCACATCAAGCCCTTTTTCCATCCCGAGTATGCACCTCAGGATGAGCTGTATGGCGTCCCTGTCATTTCGGAAGGCATAGGAGAATACAAAGTCGTCGAACAGGACGAGCCTGTCGATCCCCTCCCGTATTCTCTCCTCTCTTCCTCCGTTATCATGAATGATCTCCTCCTTGTAGAGTGTCGACTGATACATCTACACAGGAATGTTCCATTACGGCTAATGAGAGATGATTAAAGCAGGTACCTGACAAATCGAAGCTTAACATCTCAATATACATATCTACATTTAATATACCGTATTAGGATTATATTATTAAGATTCAGATGATTCTGATTCTATTTGCATAAAGGAGATATGCATGATCTTCATGACTCAATCACAAAGACGGCAATGAAAGTGTTCTCGATAAGCTACCTGCGCCCATTCCAGCTGCACATAATATGCAACATCCTTGAGAGGGGAAGGAAGCCCAACCTGCTTGCCATGCTGCCGACAGGTGCAGGCAAGAGCCTTTGTTTCATGCTTCCAGCGGTATTGCTCGATGGACTGACAGTGATAATCTATCCCCTGCTGTCCCTGATGCGGGACCAGGAGAATCGGTTCAGAAAATTCGGCATACCCTGTCATGTGCTCATGGGGGGCATGGATTGGACGAAGAAAGACGAAATATTCCAGGACCTCATGCAGAAAAGAGTCAGGATACTCATCACCAACATGGAGATGCTGTCACAGGAAGCCATACTCTCACGTCTGAGATCAATGAGGATATCTCTTCTGGTCCTTGACGAGGCACATACGGTGATCTCCTGGGGAAGGACGTTCCGTCCGGTATACAACGAGCTGGGCAGGATAAGCGGATTGCTTAATCCCGAAAGGATAATAGCATTCACTGCAACAAGCGACGAGAACACCACATGTGCACTGAAACGTGAAGTCCTTGGTGAGAACGCGCTTGTCGTCTATGGCGGTCTGGATAGACCAAACATAATCTATCACAGGCTTTCTCCCGTCTTTCCCATTCTGGACATCATAAGGATACTCACCCCGCCGGAAAGAAGGCCTGCCATCGTCTTCTGCATGTCACGCACTCTGACCGAGAAACTTTCAAAAAGGCTTTCGGGTCATTTCAGGACACGATATTACCATGCAGGAATGGACAAAGAATACAGACTCGAGACGGAAAAGGCCTTCCTTGATGACGATGAGGGGGTCATGTTCTGCACATGTGCGTACGGCATGGGTGTGGACAAGAAGGATCTCAGGACTGTAATACACTACTCTCTTCCGGAAAGCGCTTCGGACTATCTTCAGGAGTCCGGACGAATAGGACGTGATGGAAGAGAAAGTCACGCATACGCCTTTCTCGGCAATTCATACAGACCAGGTCCGCTAGAGGAGATATTCAGCCAGGACACCTGCATCAGGGAGAATCTCATCAGGGCCATGGGACAGACAATGGACTCAAGCTGCGAGGGCTGCGACGTATGCGACGGGACGCACAACAGACCTTTCGGCATCGAACTCGTAAGAAAAGCGCTTAGGATTCCATATCTGAGAAGACGAAACGATCTCATACGTCTCCTGAGAAGGGATCCATCATTCCACACTCTAGATGAATACGAGATCGGCAAGGGAATCGACAGACTAATGGAAAGAGGATTCATCAGGAAGCGGTTTGGAAGATTGAAATGGATAAATAATTATAGCATTTAGATTATAGATTTTAGAGATTTAGATACCTATTTTATATGTTTATAATATATAATCATATGTTTTCATATGGTTTTGCAACTGTCATTATTTCGATATTGTTATTTTACGTATCACTGTCATCAATCCTGATATCATTATCAGGTTGATCAATAATCGCTTTAGATGAATCAGAATATCATTCAGGTATTCATACAGTTAAATATGAAGCAAGAACCATATGCAAATACGGGATTTCTGAAGACAGGCCTCTTCTCTCTTTGGTTTCATTCCCACCTATGGTAGAATCTATGAAAAACGAATCAGGGGGAGCTTTCAAGCCATGAAGGACATAAGCAAGTACTACAAGGACCTGTATGGAGACAGATACGACAAGGACGATATGGACAGACGCTACGAGTCCCTTATCAAGCGTCACGAGGAGCTGTTCGGAGTCAAGGAGGACGACACGATGCTCTTCTCCACCGCAGGCAGGACGGAGCTTGCAGGCAACCACACGGACCACAACCTGGGCCTCGTGATCGCAGGAACGATCAACCTCGACACCATTGCGGCGGTAAGCTACAGGGAAGACAGCAAGGTCATCGTGAACAGCGAGGGCTTCCCCGAGGTCGTGGTCGACATCGAGGACCTGGAAGTGAAGGAAGAGGAGAAGAACACCACCCATGCTCTTCTCAGGGGAATCGCCAGGGCGTTCAAGGACAGAGGACTGAAGATCGGTGGTTGGCAGGCCAACACGACCACCAGGGTGCTCAAGGGCTCCGGACTATCCTCGTCAGCCGCCATCGAGGTCCTGTGTGCAGAGATCTTCAACAACCTCTTCAACAAGGATGCTCTTCCACCGGTGGAGCTTGCCAAGATCAGCCAGTATGCAGAGAACGTCTACTTCGGCAAGCCCAGCGGCCTGATGGACCAGATCGGCTGCGCACAGGGTGGCGTTGTGGGAATCGACTTCCAGGACAACAGGAATCCTGTCCTCACCCCCATCGACATCGACTTCGAGAAGTTCGGCTACGATCTGGTCATCGTCGACACCAAGGGAAATCATGCCGACCTGACGGGAGAATACGCAGCGGTACCTGAGGAGATGAAGGACGTCGCCGCATACTTCGGCGCGAAATGCCTTAGAGAAGTCGACTACGAGGAGTTCATCGACAAGCTGCCTGAGCTCAGGAAGACAATCGGCAACGACAGGGCCATCCTCAGGGCGATCCATTTCTTCAACGAGAACCTCAGAGTCGAGAACATGCTCGAATGCCTCAAGGATGATGATATCGAGGGCTACCTCTTCTATGTCGAGGAGAGCGGCAACTCGTCGTTCAAGTATCTTCAGAACGTCTATCCTGCAATCAACGTGAAGGAACAGGGCCTGTCGCTTGCTCTTGCTCTCACCGAGGACTACCTGGACGGAGACGGAGTGTGCCGCGTCCATGGCGGCGGCTTTGCCGGCACGATACAGGCATACATCCCGCAGAATCTCACCGAGGACTACAGCGACTTCATGGACAGCATCTTCGGCGAAGGATCCACGACGGTCCTTGCCATCAGAAAGAAACCGACCTGCCGTCTGATCTGACAGCAGGTCCGCCTGATTGGATTCAAGGAGGCCTTTCCCGGTCAGGGAGAGGCCTTCTTAACATTTTAAAATCTGTATCCGAGCTTGATTCCGAATGCCAGTTTATTCAAGCTCGAAGATATCTCAGCAGATATCCCGTTCCAATCAACACCAAATGAAAGCGTGGAGAAACCGAGCCGGGTCTTGATACTCAGCTCATCATTGATGTCATAAGCAAAGCCTACCTTCGGGATTGCAAAGAAATCATACTTGTATGAAGGGATTTCATTCGACCATATGACCTGATTGATTACATTGCTGAATTCAACGACAACATGATACGGACCATAATCCCAGAGTGCTCGAAGAATGAGATCCATTGGCTGGTAATACGTATCAGGATCCTCATCGAATCCGTCGTAGTCGACGAAATCGGTCAATGACAGATCATAGAACTTGCGGAAAGAAGCGACATTGGTCAAATCAAGCGTGAATGCAAGAGTATCATTATGCCTGTACATTGTTCCAAAATTAAGTGCAAATCCAAGCCCGAACTTGAAATTCTCACTGAAGGCAAGAACCGGGTTGTCTTCGAATCTTGAAAGCAGAAGATTGTTGTTCAGAATAGAATTCTGCATTAACGCCTGCAACTCCATGCTTACACCAAGCGTCAGGCGTTGAGAAAGCACATGAAAGGCGTAACCTATATCGCCTCTGACATCGACATTCAGCAGATTGGACCCGGTGGACAACAGGTTTTCACTTTCCGTAAAGCCGATGTTTGACGATAACTGCCATCCAAATCCGTTGCCATAGATGGCGCCTCCATACAATTTAAGACCAAGCCTCGCAGCACTGTACAAAGCAGGAGAATCAGGACGATTGAACAAGTCGGTATTCTGGGCTGCACTCAAGACAGCCGAAGCCTTCTGTGCTGAGTCGAATCTATTTGCAAACGAATCCTCGATATAGGCCCTGATTGCCCCGATGTCATCCGAAGCAGGCAGGTTTTCAGGATTATCAAAGTTGAATATGGTAGATAGATATGAACCATATTCTGCCCAGAAACGTTCATCACCATTCATCATTGTCGAATAAAGATAATCGATCTGGTCATCCAAGGCACCGGAAGGCCCGGTAAGAAAGGCAAGATAATCCACTGCACTGAACGCATCAATCTCAAACCCGAAATGCGTTACCTCATGCTCTTCTATCAATCTGGCAGGCGATGTGAATATGTCAGTGTTGTCATAATACGGATCCGCATATGGCATAAGAGATGCAAAGGACGAACAGATTCCGAAAATGGTCAACACGAAAATTGCCAAGACTTTCTTCATTACAGCCACCTCCTTCACATCAATTCGATTCAACTGGTGTTAAATACCAGCAATATTCGTTGTCTACAGAATCACCATCAAACTGCAAGTATTGCGGCTCTGCATTTTTATATAGTCCTAACTTGGCAAGTCCAGTACCAACATTTTTGAACTTTATATAAGGTTGCATATAATATTTTCCTGATTCGTCTTTTAATATACGCTCCAAAAATGCAAACGTCGTCGAGGTCTCAACAGTCTGTCCCATTGCGGTAGATTCCGTAACCGTTGTAACGATATCTTTCTCAGCTGGTGTCGTATCAGGATTTACAATATGCCAACTGGAAACACTCACATTTCCCATCGAATTCCATTTCTTTGAATTGATCAGATATGCCTGCTCTTGTAATGGACCTGGATTAGTCAGGCTTTCTGGATTAGGCAGTCCCTCGGATGCGTCGATCAATGGCATGATTCGCAAGTCTGTTCTACCACCAGACGCATCGTCTTCCGGACTAAGGAATACGTAATATGGAAATGAACTTCCATCTGGAGCCGAATCCACATCAACAACAAAATTTGTCGATGTAGTCGCCCCAATCATCGGTTTCAATTCTCCTGTCCAAGAATAACTTGTTCCAGCGAAACCCTTTGTTATTATTTCAACTTCACATGAAAAAACGAAACTATCCTCTGTGCGGGTAAGTATGATTTCAAGTAAGCCGTAATCAGTATCGCTATCAAGCTGGGAAATATACAAAATATCTGTATAATTTAGAAAACCAATCTTGGCTTTTGGTGCGCCTGAAACAGAAATCTTGTATTTTGAAAAGTCCACATCATCAGCGAAATCAAAATATATGAATGCACTTCGATAATTCTTTTCGATTGTTTTAACAATCAATGGAATCGTACACTTGATTATGTTACTTCGCTGAGTATTCGAGGTAACATAAAACTCGCCTGTTTCAAGGCTTTTCAACTCATCAAATGAAATAATTGCTTTACCATCTTTGTTCTGGATGGAAGTCAGCAATGGGTCTGAGTCACCAATCTTATATAAAGAGACACTTTCATTTAATGGGATACCAGATGCTTCGAATCCAGATGAAGACATTTCGAGATGAATTGTTGAAGCAGTCTGCGAGTCATATGAAGGAATTGATAATTCCTTATGCTTACTATACTCATCATCTCCTTTAAGTGTCTGGAAAACATATGCAACATATTCCTTCTCTGCTTCTAACCCATCAACTAGAATGACAGAACTATTTTCACTGATAACATATTTAGAAAAATCATCTCCATTAGCTGATGCAACAGTGACATGATATACGACAGAGTCTGTTGGCAATGAAGAATTGATTCGTATTTCTACACTGGTTTCATATCTTGCAGACACATACGCATCAGGGATGGATTCACTAAGTGACAATGCGTAATCAACAGACCCAATCGACACCCAATTGGCTGTTTCATTTGCTGTGATATCAGCGCTTGCATATATTTCGATTGTACCTTGAGGAAGCAAACCTGAAGTTATTTCAAAACTATACATATCGTTGGCATACTGGAAACCAGTTTCTACAAGCTGACCACCTGTCACCTGATACGCATATTTTTTCGCATATGCAACTGGAGTGAATCCAATTTTAATTGTCTGCCCAGTGGAACTTAACACTCTGACAGATGATTCGACGTTATCCTTGATTTCTACTTTAGGCAGATTGCCGATGATCTCGGCAGAGCATGAAGCAAAGAGTATCAGAAGGGATGACAACAGGATCACAATACGTTTCATAGACTATCCTCGATTTAAACATAATAGGCACAATCAGCCTGATATGTTCGATTACCTAGAAGATAACATACAAAACTAAATCGAAATGTTCAACAACTATTGTTTAGAATAGCTTGATATACAGTCCGAATCCATCGTAGTCCTCATATCGAGGATATACGCCCATCTGATAGTATAAACCCAGCTCTATCCTGAAGAGCAGAAGATTCGCCTTTACTGAAATGGTAGGTCTAATCATCAGACCGTTATGTGAAAGGTAGAATACGCTCGGCTCATCCGAACGCTCGATATACTGCAGGTAATAGCCGAAATCGACTGCCAGCTTCACTTCCTGCCAGTCCTGGCTCGTGATCACATACTCGAACGAAAGACCGTTCTCCCAGCTGAACTCGAGCGTGGCGAACCGTCCGGTCTCGGAGCCCAGAGGAGAAAGGAAATAGTCGAATCTGGTGTACAGGCTGTACAATGTGACACCGTTCCTGTATCCGAAGGCCAGCGTACCGCCAGGGACGAAGTCCGTTCCCCTTAGCAGCGTCACATGTGCCATGCCATCGAAGAATATACCCCGCTGACGGAACGGCTCCTCAAGCTCGAAGTCTTTGATGAGGGATAGCCTGACCTCCTCGACAATCTCGTCCTTGAAATCTTCCGACAGATACATCTCGACATCATTGGAGACCTCGATTGTCTGGACGGTCTGGTCGACGGACCGTCTTATGGCATCAAGCCGCTCTGAATTCAAGGTGCTGCTGGTTTCAGAAGGTACGTCAGACTGCGTCGGCTCATCCACCGCCCACAGCATGGACATGGATGATACAAGAGCAAGGAGCAAGACGATGGCGATCTTCTTCATACTTCAGCCGTCCCCAACCATACAAGAGTATAAATGCCCCTGCCGGCAACACTCAACTGCAGACTCTCGATACCGTTGTCGGCGGATGCACTCCACACGAATGTCGCATTCACCCTCACGGCAGGATCGCTGTCATCGGTGAATACCATGGTGCCGCTCGCCTCAAGCACGTCATACGTCGAATACGTAATATGGCAGACACCTTTTTCCGGAAGGATGTCTTCATACGAATCGTACCCTTCGAACGTATAGGCACCCGTCGCATCCAGATTGAACTCCATATAAAGCTCGCTCATCGAGTTCTCCACATACATTCCGTACTTGGCCTCCATGAGCGTGTTCGGAATCTGGGATGTGAACTTGTACTGCGGTATGTACTCGCAGGATGAGAGCAGGAACGCCACCATGAGAACGACGACAGTTCGGATCAGGTTCTTCACAATCTCACCTCATAACCGGCACTCTCGCCGCCTTCATGCGTCTGCGTTATCGAATAGCGTCCTGTGAACGCATTGTTCGAGACGGACAGACCTCCGAAATCTATCACTCCAGGATACATCCCGCCGATTCTGAAAGGACCACCGCTTACAGTGCCGCTTCCGGAAAGCGACACGACCATGCTATATCCTGCAGATTCGGAGAGATAGAAGTCCAGATCGAAATGCGTAGGAGCCTCGGAGTAGTACCTGGTATAGCTGAACGACACGTTTCCACCGATACCCTGGGCCACTGCATTGTATGTAATGGTTCCAGAACTTCCCGCCGGCGCCCCGCAGTTGCCCACAAGGCTCTCGCCTCCGACCGTCGCAGAACCCAGACTTCCCATTCCCTGCTGACTGATATATCCCCAGATCGAGCTCTTGCCGCCGGAGACATAGTCGGGATGAAGATCAGGTGACTCCCACGGCTTGAGAAGATGGGCCTCGAACGCATCTATATAGGCTTCGCCGGTGATGGCACCATAGCCATCGACAGAATCTGATTGGCCGCTTTCTCTTCCAAGGGCATCTCTTGCGACAGCCGTATAGGTATAGACCTGCCCCACCCTGGTGCCGTCATTGTCGTAATACGTGGAATCTGAGGTGATGAATTTCACTGGATCATCACCCTGGGTAGCTATCCCGTCTTCGACACCGGTCCTGGTGATCACGTAATCCGCAGGCTTGTAGCTATCATCTGGAACACTCAGAGCCAGCTCCACAGGGAAGACCCCGTTGCCGTTTGCCGTCATGAGACTGCGCTTGTTGCTGCTTGCCGTGATCGTGGGAGTGTCTGGAATACCGTCGATGGTTGTGACGATGGAGCTCCTGCTCTTGAGCTCTCCGCTTCTGCTGGCGGCGGAAGCACCAGGATTGACCGTCCTCACCTCGAAGCGCCTGATCTCGTCCTTATAAGCATCGTCAGATGCAGACTCGGCACTGACGGGGAAATCATAATCGACAAGTTCCGATTGCGAAAGGATTTCGGTTTCGACCCTATCATCTTCTCTGGTTATCGTCACCTCATACTCCCACTGCGTCTCGGCCTCGTCGGCTCCGACAGGAAGTGTCACGCCGATGTCGAACCCTCTTCCATCCTCCTTCGGCGTGAATGTAAGCTCCTGCGGAGGCGAGAGAAGATATGCCGTCTGGACATTCGCCTGCGACATCCCGGTATTGTTCTGGGCGACGATGGAATACGTATAGACGACGTTCTCCCTTATGTCTCCCGGATCCTGGATGTAATATGTCTGGGATGCCTCGTCGAATGGAAGCTCCTCCCCGGGATATGTCGGGAATATGACCGTCTCGCTGCTTCCAGGATAGCTCCTGGTCACGGTGTATGTGATCGGATCCTCCTCCGTCTCCAGTGGATCCTTCGCCCACCTGACGACGATTCCGTCTATGCTGTCGCCTTTCGTGACATCGTCGACCTCAGGAGTCGCAGCTGCGCCGATGACCCTTGTGTATCCGCTTGTGACAGGACTCCTGTCGTTCGATACACTGCCGTTGCCGCCACTTGCAGCTACGGAGAAGTACAGGTTCTTTCCAAGATCGGCCTGTGGAACGACATAGCTGTAGCTGTTGGAATAGCCGTTGGGCTCTCCGGAATCGATCTGGGGGACTGTAGCCACAAGATCTCCAATGGCGACCGTGTCCGAATTGTCCGACGAGTAGACGTAATACTTCTCGACTCCAGGCATCTGTGTCCATGTCAGAGTGATCCTGGCGGTATCGACGCCCTTCGTCGCTTCGATGACGTCCGGAGCGGACAGTAGAGAGCCATAGCACATCGTGGACGTCTCCCCTGACTGCATTCCCACATACGTATGTGCAGTGACCCTGTATGCATAATAGTAGCCAGGCCTCAGGTCGGCATCGTCGTCTTCGTAGCGCAGGGCGCTGGGATAGTCGTATATCGGTGTCCATGCAGCCCTTGCGACATCGGCCTGGGTCGGCGTGACGCTGAATTCGGCTCTCTCAAGCGAATAGTAGTCGGCACCTGCAACGGCAGACCAGGAGACGACTATCCTGTCCTCGTAATAGGACTTGGTCGCCATCGGTCTCGACGGAGCCTGTCCTGAGAAGACCACCTCCTTTGGAGGATTGTAATCATTGCCAAGCTCAGGTGCCGAGCCGACCATCAGATCCAGATTGCACGAGACAAGCAGACAGGTCATGAAAAAGATGAAAGGAAGAAGCTTTCTCATACAGGAGCTACTCCTACAGTCTGCGCTGCAATGCTGGCTGAAGTTCCATCCGGACGTGTCAGATCATATGACCCGCTGCCATTTCCCGGGGTAACCGTATTGTAGACAAGAGAAACTCGACCATAGCCTAAAGGAAGGACAGCATTAATCACATTGCCGTTTTTCGACGTGACACTCGAAATAGTATTGTTCACTACTGCACTGCTACCAGAAATGTTCAGGTCGATTCTTCCAGAGACCATTATTCCTGCAACCGAGAAATACTCCATTTCAACGAAAGCATTACGTCTATCGGAAAGGCCTGCATAGGAGATGATGATATCTGCAGATATTGATGACACCTTATCTTCCCCATCAATATCCACTACACCAAAATCTCTTGAATATGGATCCTGTCCTGTCAGTGTCTGCCACCAATCTTCATCATAATGCTCGTTCGGGTAACTGATTGCATTGGAAACGACTGTATTCACCAAGTTGATTATTTCAATGTCTCTAAGGGCAACAGGCATAAGGGAATCATTGGTTATAGGATGAGAAACCTTGTCCGTCTCATACTCGATTCTGTCGTTCCTGCATGAAACGGACAAATCGATATATACGGAGCCAAGAATCGTCGGTCTTACCATATACACATTGATGAATCCATCTTCCTTGTAGGCCTTGCCATCAACAATGTCGGATTCGTCGATTGAGCCTTCTTCGATGCTATCGGCATCCACTACAAGCGAACCGGATCTGAGTGAAGACGAAATCACATAATCCGTCGCAAACGGATTCTCTCTGAACGACACCCGATAGTAGTATTCGTCATTTGTGGAAAGCTCCTCGACGCTGAACTGCTCGGGATGGTAGAGCGGGAAGCCGACATTGTCCATGAGACCGAAATCGGAAGTGTCGGTATCTTTGAAATGGTTCTGCAACGGCCCCTCTATTCCACCGATCATTGACGAGACCGTGTATTCGTAATAGTCGTTAGTCGCTCTGCTCCCACTATTCCTGTCTGCTATCTGATATGAGTTGGACCTTGTGTATGCGACGAACTGCCAATCGGAATCAGGGTCATCATAGACTCTTCGATATACATTGTAGCCAGAAACGCCATCGACAGCAGACCAGCCGATGGTCGTGATCTCCGAACTCTCCGCCTTGCTCGCCACGATATCCATTGGAGGCTTCACCCAATATCCTTCGACAAGGTCCGTGCCGCTATCGGAGACCTCGCTGTTGAACTGAGGGAAGATGCTGAACCAGTAGCTCTGTGACAGGGCATATCCGCCTATGGCGGAGACATCCTCTGCAGAGAATGCATATGACATGTCGGCACTTGCAACCACACGCTGCTCCGCTATCGGTGGCTGGGATGCATCGGAACTGGAATACACCCTGATGACGTACTGGCTTGCACCGGGAACGGCATTCCACTTCACGAGTATCGAATCGCCGTATTCGCCTTTCGACACATTGACGACTATCGTGGCGGGACCGAGCATGTTCCCTTCAGCGATATTCTCTGGAAGCGGATCCCTGCCGGAGACATCTCCAGCCCCATCGACCGGCCTGACGACGAACTGGTATGTGCGGCCTGCAGAGCTGGTCCCGGCGTCACGCGTGAAGGAATACGAATACAGTCCCGTTGCACTGTCGTAGAAGATTGGACCACCATCCTCCGCACCCGCTTCGGTGAACTTCTCATCACCACGCAGCCTGAAATACACCTTGTACAGATCGGCGGTACTGGCTCCTTCCACACCTGTCCACGTGACAATTATTCTGTCGGAGTATTCGCCCTTTGTCGCACTGATTCCGGAGACGGGGTCCATGCTCTTTGCAGAGAGATATCTGTATTGGGTGCTGTCTCCCTGGCTGGCTGCAAGAGCATAATAGTATGTCCTGCCATCCTCGACATCCGTGTCATCATAGGAGTTGTTCTCGAAGCCACTGCCGTCAATCAATGTGCTACCGGAATAGTCCGAGGATTCAGAGCGGTACAGGCCTATGGAGACACCTTCGGCTTTCTCGAGTGTCCAGCTCAGTTCGACATGGCCGGCGAGATTCTCCGAAGCCACGAAACCCGCGATGACGTTTGCAGACGGATCCGTGGAGACGACGTTCTCGGACAGACCGTACTCCGATTCGATTTCTCCTCGGATGACCTTCACGCGGTAGGAATAGTCGTGGTTGCCGGAAGTCCCGGTCGTAAGCGTCGAAGTCACTGTGACTTTCGAGTTGTCCGTCTCCGATGTACTGAAGGTCGAATCTTCGACATCCACCCACTCGGGATCATCCGAAGCGAATGTCGTCTCCCTTCTCTCCAGAACGACTTTATCATCCTCTTCGATGCCGAACGGGAAATCGAACGTCACCGTTTCAGTGAAACTGTTCTCAACCTCCTCATCCGCCTGGATAGAAGCCTGCACATTCACCGGAACGCTGAAGATGTGGGCGGAATTCGACTGGGCCGCCTCGTCTTCATCCTGGGCGTTGTAGGCGTTGCTGTCGCTGAAGTAGTAATAGCTGACAACCGAATAGGTGTAGGAGACATTGGCAAGCAGAGGATGCTCTTCGGATCCTCTGTCGACCAGATGGAAATAGTCTCCATCGAATTCCATCGAAAGCTCCCGGCTTTGCACCTCGACTCCCTCTTCACTTCCGTCCTGGGTGCGCACTATGGAGAATCTGCGCTGTACGCTGTCGTCAAGACCGTGCTTGACAGGCGGGGCCGTGAACGAGACCAGGATGCCGTCCTTGCCGGACATCTGCGCATTGACGCTCTCGAGGGCATCGGGATATGCATCGGCATCCGTAGTGAACGGCTCGGGGGATGTCCATTCGGCGATCATCTCCCTGTCGGATATCTCCTTGTCGCCGTCATCGTCGAATCCCATCCGGACAGTAAGTGTGTATGAGGAGCTGGGGGCGAGTTCGCCGGGAAAGTCATAGGATGGGGTGCTCAGGAAAAACGATTCCCTCTCCTCCGTCTCGACGTTTGTGAGCGTCACATGGAACTTCGGATCGGCCAGCATCCTTCCGTCATACACGACAGAGGGATATCTGATGATGATTCTCAACCTGTTTCCGGAAAGGACGGTCGAGACGTCATCGATGTTGTTGATGGTGGATATGAACACGGGCTCGCTCTCCGCAGACAGGCTGTTCCTGCCGGAAGAGACCATGGAGGCGACTCTTATCAGGTATATCTCGTCGGCCCTCACGGTGAACGTCGTCTGGGGAAGGACGGACGGAATCGTGGAGCGCTCGCCGGTGAACACCTCCTCATCCGTCTGGTAGTAGACGATATAACCTGTAACGGAATCCACACTGTCCCAGCTGACGGACAGCGTGACCTCGTCTGCACCCTGCTGTCTTGCGGCGACTGCGACCTTGACGTTCTGTGGAGTCGACGGGCTCTTGACGACTTCGGCTTCGGCCTGCTCTCTCGGCTCGATGGCAAGAGAGCAGGAGATGAAGGAAATCAGCAGGATTGAAATTAACAGACAAATTCCTACAACTTTGCCTAGTTTCATACAGAAGGCTTTTTAATGGTTTTGTGAAATAAAAGCAATAGGAGAACCAGATTATATTACAATTGGACAAGAAAATGTCAAAATAACGAACAGATTGTCTAATTTATTGTCCTGCAAGAATTTTCCTCGAAAGAGCCTTGAACAGCTATTGAATGTTATTATACTTTTCATTAGGATTCTGTTCGGTAAATGTGTATGAGAGCTAGACGAACTCTGGTATACATCCTGACAATCCTGTCCCTTGCCCTCTGCTCTTCCTGCGATATCGAATATCGGGACAGTGCAGATGCCAGTGTATCCATCCTTGTCGACGGGAATGTCAGACCCGACACGATGAAGGTGAACCTCGTCACAGGACAATCGGGCGTGGTGTACAGATCCGTCATGGCCGATCCGTCGACGGAATCGGTCGTCTTTCCCGCCCTTCTCTTCGGAAGCTACACGGTCAACGCCTATGGATATGTCTACGACCACAGCGGAGAGAGGCTCGTCGCCATGGGGACGGCGGAGCTTACAACCGAGGACAAGGGAGCCAACTCAACATCACTCACGCTCTCCCCTATAACCGACTCATCCTACACAGGTACGGTGAAGGCCGAGATTCTTCTGGAAAAGGACAGGAGCATAAGGACGGCTGCCGATACCCTCTCCCTGATCTCCAACGGCCAGGTGCTGGCGACAAGGGACATAGCAGGTACCGGCTCCCAGCCCTACATGTTCGAAGAGGACATCCCCTGCATGACCACTGCCAAGGCGCATTTCCAGATCTCCATAGGAGACTACCCTGTCGGCAGCAGCGAGGAGTTCGACCTGGCAGTATATGCCGGACAGACCACCGACCTGGGCCGCGTGGACATCATCCCGGACGAGGACGTGGTCATCATCGACAGCGTGAAGGTCGAGTATTCGAAGACGTCGTCGGACAGTCTGGAGTACTCCTTCATCCCGCCGGATTCCACCACTGGATACAGATGCGTCATCGTCAGATACGGCGATGGACAGGCGACCTACTCCTTCGAACTGTCCAAGGAGGAAATCGATGAGGCGACAGGCGACGGGATGTTCTACACTGGCACCATCTCCGGCCTGAGGGAAGGCACGTTGTACTCTGTCGCCATAGGAATCGAGTTCGAGGATGGAAGCTTCTCCCCGTTCGTCCAGGGGGAAGGAAGCACGACGGTCCCGCTGAAGAACGTCAGCATCAACAGGATACCCGAGGACATGCAGCCGAGCGATTCCTGCCAGCTCACGCTGTCCCTCAACCCGTCAGATGCGACGGACCTGGGCGGCACCTGGACGAGTTCGGACGAATCGGTCGCCAGCGTCGACCAGGACGGCCTTCTCACGATAACCGGATACGGCCAGGTGACGATACGCTACACGGCGGCAAACGGCAACAGGTCTGCCCGGCTCGCGATCAACATCAGTCTTACAGCCCCCGAGCTCGCACTCGTCCCTGGAGATGATTCGATCCTCCTCTCCTGGACATCTTCCGTACATGCGGACTCCTTCGAGATCTACAGGAAGGAGAGCGGGCAATCAGGAGACGGGGACCTCATGGCGACAACCGAAGACCATTCATACATGGACAAGGACATCCTCTCAGGACACACATACACCTACAGGATCAAGGCCACCGACACGGAGCATGGCGTATCTGCATGGAGCGACTGGAGCGCTGATGTCGCATTCAAGCCTGCAGTGATCGAAATCTCTGTCGAGAAGCCCGAATCATTGGCGATTGTCATGAGTGGAATGAGCCAGGACCAGATGATCGGACCTGACGACGAGATTCAGGTGTCGGTCAACGAAATCGAAGGTATAGTCGGCTACGGATGGTTCATCAACGACAAGCTCGTTTCAAACGAGAGGGAGTTCATCCTCGATGGAAGCATGTCGGTATTCGACGTGTCGCAGGAAGCCGGTACACAGCTTCTCACACTTTATTTGTACAGCGCAGACGGGAAAATCCATTCCGGCTGTCTGAGGTTCATCTACAAAGATGCACCTGATATTGAAAAGACTTTGTTTGGATATAGAGGAAACGAATCATGAAACAGAGACTGCTGATCATTCTTTCAGTGATTTCAATCGTCTTCACCCTTGCCTCCTGTGAGCAGGCACAGCCTGAACAGCAGCTGACGCAGAGCGTGAACATCACACTGGCAAATGTTGCAGACCCCAACGCCAGGACCATCAGGCCGGAGGAATACGAATCGCCTGACAAGTATGATGTCACACTGACAGAGGTGAGTGCCGCTGCGGAAGGCGACTGGACCGAGGTTCCTGACAGTGGAAAAACGAATACCTGGAATGTAGGGGCGAGCGGCAATTCGATCACCTTGGACAACGTCGCCGTGGGAAACTACAAGGTCAGCATCATCGGATTGACCGATGCCGATGTCAAGGTGTTGTCAGGATCATCCAATGACGTACTCTCCGTCACTCCGGGAAGCGTGAACAGCATCACCATCAAGCTTTCGCCTATCGAAAAGGGAGAAGGCCTCACGGGTACTGTAAGAATCGATATCGACTGGACACAGGCAAAGGATTCTGACAGATTCAGTGAGCTGTTTAAAGAGGGGCTGACCGTGAAGATGAAGGACCTCAAGACGGATAAAGAACTCGGGGCCAAGACCTCTTCATCGGATGATGTAAATGGCATGACGCTTGAAGTAAGCGTAGCCGTCACCCCAAGCCAGCAGGTCTACTTCGAACTCTGGTCCGGTGATACGCTCATAACGAAGAATCTCAGAAGAAGCGTCATCTGGGTATCCTCAGGCAATGTCTCCGTCCCGATGGATGGCGAAAGCAAAATCATCATAGACGAGAACGATCTGGCTTATGGTGTGAACGTCAAGAATGCCAGCTGGAACTACAACACCGAATCATCCCAGTATGTCGACATCACATGGGACAACGTCTTCTTCGGTGGAAGCTGCCTTTTCGACAAGGTGGTCGTCTATTATGAGCCGGCCGATGGAGGTACTGCCAAAAGCGGATCAGTAGAAGTCATGGACCTTGATGGGGAAAAGGGGGCTGTGACGTTGAAAGACCTTGAGACCAATGTCGAGTACAAGATCTATATCCAGGCTTATCATACGAACGGTCTCATCTCCTCCAAGGATCCTCTTGAGGGAACCATCACCACTAAAGTAGTCGTGGACGGCATATCGATTACGCCTTCTTCGCTTGGAAGCGCTATCGAAATCGAAGGAAAGGCGGAGCTGACGGCAACCGTCACGCCAGAAAACGCCAGCGACAAGTCTGTCACCTGGATCTACGACAAAGCAGCATTCTCCGCCGACTCCGATACATCCGATTCGGGCGTCGCAAAGTCTTTCACTGCAAAAAAGGCCGGTGTATTCACCATAGAGGCCAAGACGAATGACGAACTGGCAACTTCAGTCGACCCCGCAAAAATCAAGGTCAAGGTCAATCCGGCTGCTCCTACAGTCGAGAAGAAGTCTGACAACATCACTGTAAACTGGGAGGCAGTCTCCAATGAGGATGCGACATACACCCTTTACAGGATTGCGGATTCCGAAGATGCTCAGGTCATCGTCACCCAGAACATGAATGTCACCCGCTATGAGGACAAGGACATCTTCTCAGGTGTCACCTATTCCTACTATGTCGTCGCAACTGTCGGGGAAGACACGCTGACCAGCAAGACCTCGTCTGAAGTCGATATGCCTGAAAGCGTGATCGGTATCACTCTTCCGAATGCAGGTGCATCCCTTGACATCAACCTCAGGTCCGAAGATGGAATCCTTGCACTTACAGACGAGAACAGCATCACCCTCTCTGCTGTCGACAAGGATGGCTATCCTCTTGAAGGTTATACCTACGCCTGGTATGTAGACCTCGTTTCTGAACCAATAAGCGAAAGCAGCACTCTCGTTCTCAACATGAAAGAGCACGGACAGTATTTCTATCCGGGTGTCGTTGAGCAGGAGATAATACTGGAACTCACCAAGGGAGGAAAAACATACAGTGGATCTGTCACGGTCCATGTCCTTTCCGGAGATGTCCCTGCAGAATCGATTGTCATCTCCCTGCCTGAAGGACAGGCGACAAGGCTTTCCACAGAGGATGCTGACGGAAATCTCAGAAAGATTCCCCTGACCACTGTCGTGACTCCGAATTACACGACTGAGGAAATAACCTACGAGATAACTCAGACCTTGACAGAAGATTCCCCTGTCAAGGGTAATATCGTCGATGTACAGAACGGAAATCTGGTGTTCTCAGGAGCAACAGGCGAGGTGACGATAAAGGCAAAGACTTCAAGTGGCAAAGAGTCGAATGCCATTGCCTTATCGGTGTATAAGGCGACAGTTGATTCAGCCGTGCAGATTGTTAATTTGATCAATACTGAATGGGCAAAGCATTTTTCTGTTGCTGACTCATCAGCTTATTTTGACTCCGATTGGGCAGTAACAAACGTTGCTTGGAATACAAAGACATATCAAGATGAGAGTGGTAGTTTCTTTTTCCAAAGAGCTCTAACAACCATTAATGATGGCGACTCCTATGCAACAATTTCAAATGCAAGAATTAAGATTACGGAAGAAGAAAATAATGATATTATTGTGACTTCCAATGGTAATATCGGCTTCTCTCTGATTGATGGAGAAGGAGCTCTTACTATTGGGACAGAAGTAATTAAGATTATTTCTGTCAACAACCAAAAACTAACTGTCAGGCTACCATTCAATCAGGGAACAGCAACCATCTCATATGAGAGCATCAGAGTCAAGGATGATAGCGGTAACAACACTCGTGGCGGCTACTATTCTGTGGATTTCTCATCCGACATCCTCGGCATCGATGGTGTCAATCTTGACCGCACTGGTGACAACAAGATTAATGATGCAACGGAAGCTACAAACATCACCAAGCTCATTTACGGTTGATTGTACTGGTTTTAACCTTTCCAAAGGGAGCTTCGGCTCCCTTTGATCATCATTCCACTATCACGAGAATGTTTCTCAAGCATTCTGAATAATACTGCTTACAAAATCACACTAGACAGAAGTGTGCAGTCGAAATGTCACAGTGGCATCGGATGTCATTACCAAATCTGTACCAATGCTCTCTTCAGCGACTTGTCAGAATTATCTCCTCCGATGTCGCAGTACCGTCATAGTTCAATACATCCATTGACAATGTGACAGTTCCATCCTTATTCAACTTGAAGTAATACACAGCAAAATGAATTAGTCCTTCTACATTTTGTCTGACAGATAACGAATACTCTCCATGTACAGGGCTTGTCGCTTCATAAGATACCTCATAGGACAATCCATTTTCTCTGGCATATACTTCATTCGAACGAATCGTCGAATTCACCAGGTTAATCATGGATACACCCATAACGGAAAAGTCATTCGATGAAATGATGACAGTTCCTGTCTCTCCTGAACTATCTTTTCCATCATATACTCCAATGAGCTCTTCTGGAAAACTGGCCTTAACTTCCACGACTCGAATGTTGCTTTGAGGCTCCTTGTTATTGTTTTCACATCCCAAGAGCAGCATAAAGATACAAGCTAAAACCAACAAAACCACTGTACACCTTTTCATTTTCAAGCCTCCTGTCGTAACTGGATTTCGACATCAGCCTATCATTTACCCCCCGTTTCAAGATTTGCAGTCAAGATATCTGATATTCTGGAATCTGAAAAACCATTCAACCCGCCAGAAAGCCGCAGCTTGAGCAAGATATGAAAAGGCACCGTATGCATGTTTAAGATATCCCAGCGGATTCACCCTTCCCGCTTCTCGATATCCTCAACCATCTTCTTCGCAGAATCGCATCTGGAACAGGAGGAACAATCTCCACAGGAAGGATGCCTTCTCATATGCCTCAAGGCAAGAGAGACCAGTACACATATCACGATGACCACCACTGCCGTAGCCATGAATTTCCTCCCCTTTGACGAAGACGATATCCCCCTTGTCAAAACACTGCAATAGCCCACTATGCAATCATTGCTTTTTTATCTAAGATGCCTCACGTGAGCACGATTGAGACCAGTCAGACGACAACCAACAAGATACTCGACGGCGTCATCTGGAAGGGGATACTGAGCTTCTTCTTCCCCATCCTGCTGGGTACGTTCTTCCAGCAGCTGTACAACACGGTCGATGCCATCGTAGTAGGCCAGTTCCTGGGCAAACAGGCACTTGCAGCCGTGGGTGGCGGCACATCCACCATCATCAACCTGCTGATCGGATTCTTCACGGGACTGTCATCCGGAGCCTCGGTCGTAATCAGTCAGCGCTATGGCTCGGGCAGGATGGACAGGGTCTCGAACGCCATCCATACGGCGATCGCACTGTCCGTTGTCGGCGGCATCATCATAACGGTCCTGGGCCTTGCCATGACGGACTTCTCGCTGGCACTCATCGACACGCCGGAGGACGTGCATCCTCTGGCCGCCCTCTACATGAAGATATACTTCGGCGGTTCGCTCACGCTCGTCGTCTACAACATGGCCTCCGGAATCTTCCGCGCCCTGGGCGACTCGCGTCATCCGCTCTACTTCCTCATCGCCGGCTGTGTAACCAACATCGTGCTGGACGTCGTGCTCGTCGGCTTCGTGGGAATGGGTGTCGAGGGCGCGGCGATCGCCACGGTCTTCTCCCAGCTGGTATCCGTGGTGCTGTCCATCATCTGGCTCAGGAAGCTGCCTGCCGCCTACAGGCTCAGCATAAGGAAGATCAGGTTCATCAGGGTCGAGTTCGTCGACATGATGAAGATCGGCGTGCCTGCCGGCATCCAGTCGATCATGTACACGATCTCCAACCTCATCATACAGACCAACATCAACTCCTTCGGAACCGACACGGCGGCCGCCTACTCGGCATACGGCAAGATCGATGCCACATTCTGGATGATCGTCAACGCGTTCGGCATCGCCATGACGACGTTCGTAGGACAGAACTACGGTGCGGGCAAGATCGACAGGGTGAAGAAGGGTGTAAACCAGACGCTGCTCATGTCAGGGGCGACGACTATAGTCATCTCCGTGCTCTTCTGCGTCTTCGGCCGCTATGCCTACCTGCTCTTCACCTCGGACGAGGCGGTGATCGACATCGGCATGCAGATACTTCTGTTCATCGTGCCGACCTACATAACCTATATCGCCATCGAAATACTCTCCGGCGCCATCCGCGGCGCAGGCAAGGCCTTCGTCCCGACGGTCATCTGCATCACGGGAGTGTGTCTGCTGAGGATCATCTGGCTGGAGGTCGCAGTGCCCATCTACAGGAGCGTGTACACGGTGTGCGCAGCCTACCCCGTCACCTGGACGGTCACCAGCATCCTGTTCCTCATCTACTACAAGAAAGGTGCCTGGCTCGAGGACAGGCACCATGAACTGAAGCTGAAGTGGCTTAAGATGAAGCACCACAGAAGCTAGAACAGCTCGTGGTAGTCGGCTTCGATCGACCTGTATTCGCTCGGCCTTCCCATCAGCTCTTCAAGCGCCTTCGGCATTGGGACACTGGTTCCGACCAGAGGCTCGACTACCGTGTCGAACTTTGCAGGATGCGCCGTCGAGACCAGCATGACGTCGTCCCTGTCGGAAAAGCGGGTCGCCCTGACGTATTCACCGCATGCGGTATGGGGGCACATGACGTAGCCTTCCCGCTCGTAGACCGCCCTTATCGTGGATCTTATCTCGTCGTCCGATACGGACCATGACGACAGGTTCGCCTTGACCTCGTCGAATGTCGGAAACAGGTCGAATATCCTCTCCATGTTGGAAGGGGCGCCCACGTCCATGGCGTTGGCAAGCGTCCTCACGGAAGATCTCGGCTCGTACTTCCCGCTCTCGAGGTAGTCGGGTATCGTCCTGTTGGCGTTGACCGCAAGCACGATCCTCTCTATCGGGGCCCCCATGGCCTTGGCCCAGTAGGCGCCGGTGCAGTTGCCCACGTTCCCCGATGGGATGATGATCACGGGCCTCCTGCCCTTGTCCTTCACGTAGCGCATGGATGCATACACGTAGTACACCATCTGGGGAAGCAGACGGCCGAGGTTGATCGAGTTGGCGGATGACAGGAGAGACGAATACTGCGGATCGACGAAGGCGCTCTTGACCATCCTCTGGCAGTCGTCGAACGAACCGTCGACCTCGTATGAGGACACGTTGTCACCCCAGCATGTGAGCTGCTGCTTCTGCCGCCTGGCGACACGTCCCTTGGGGAAGAGGACCTTGACCGAGAGGTTGCGTCTCTTCCAGAAGGCGGATGCGACCGCCCCACCCGTGTCGCCGCTCGTGGCGACGAGGATGCACAATCTCCTGTCCCTCTTTACCAGCATCCTCTCCATGGAGAAGGCAAGAAAGCGCGCACCGAAGTCCTTGAAGGCGCTCGTCGGACCATGGAACAGCTCCAGGACCGTGGAGTCGGCAAGATCGTGCAGCGGAATCGGGAAGTCGAACGCCGCACTGCAAATCTCCTCAAGACAGTCCTCGAGTTCATCGCCCTCGAAGAAGGGCTCAAGCACCTTCGCGGCAAAAAGGCCGTATGGGGCGTCCACATCCAGTCCTTCCGGAAGAGCCGGAATCGAATCGGGAACGAAGAGCCCTCCGTCTTCCGCAAGACCCTTGAGTATGGCCTCTCCTGCACTCAGCTCTACCTTCCTCTCCATGTCGCGTGTCGAATGGTATTTCACTTCTCTGCCCTCCTGTCAGATGAGTCCCGCCCCGAGGTATACGGACAGGCGGATGAGATCGCTGAACACGCCACCGGCCGTCACCTGCGGACCGGCGCCCGGTCCCTTGATGACCAGCGGCTGCTGAAAATAGCGGGCAGTGGTGAACGCTATGATGTTGTCACTTCCACCGGCCTGGGCGAATGGATGCGACATCGGCAGCGCCGAAAGCGACACCGAACATCTTCCGTTCTCCACACAGCCGATGTACCTGAGCACCTTGCCTTCCCTCTTCGCCTCGTCGTAGCGCCTCTTCATGTCCTCGTCGATCTCGCCGATGCGCGAGAGGAACTCCTCCTTGGAGACGTTCCTCAGGCTCTCCGGAACGAGCGACTGGACGGCGAAGTCGCCAAGCTCCACCCGGCTTCCGATTTCGCGGGCGAGGATGACCGTCTTTCTCGCGACGTCCATTCCGGACAGATCGTCCCTCGGATCGGGCTCCGTGTATCCCATGCCCTTGGCATCCAGCACCAGCTGGCTGAATGGTGTCGTCCCGTCGTAATGGGCGAAGAGCCAGGCAAGCGTTCCGGACACGATGCCTTCTATCCTCTTCACCTCGTCTCCGGTCTGGATCAGGTCGTTGAGCGTGTTTATTATCGGCAGACCGGCTCCGACTGTCGTCTCATACAGGAAGCGTCTTCCGCTCTCCTGGCTGGTCTGCATCATCTTCTGGTAGTACTCGTAGCTGGCGGTGCATGCCTTCTTGTTCGGGGTTATGACATGGAAGTGCCTGAGCCAGGAGGCGTACTGCATGGCAAGAGCGTTGCTCGTGGTGCAGTCGATCAGCACCGCATGGGGATAGTACGAGGCGCCGACATGCCTGAGGAAGACATCCATGTCCAGAGGCACGGCTGCAAGCTGGAACGTATCACGCCAGCTGGACAGGTCCACACCCTCCTCTGACAGGAGCATCTTCGTCGAATTGGCGATTCCACGAACCCTTATGTCCAGCTCGAACTGGCCACGTAGCCTCTCCTGCTCCTGTGCAAGCTGGTCCAGGAGCGTGCCGCCGATGTTGCCAGGTCCGAAGAGACCGACGGAAAGGGTCTGGGCCGAAAGGAAGAAGGATGAATGCAGGGCGCTGAGCGCCTTGTGCGAATCCTCCTCGCGGATGACGGCCGAGATGTTCCTCTCGGACGAACCCTGGGCGATCGCGCTGACGTTCACGCCCGCCCTGGCAAGGGCGGAGAAGAACTTGCCCGACACGCCCACCTGGCCGCTCATCATCTCGCCGACGGCGGCGATGATTGCCATGCCGCCTACTGCGGATATCGATGCGATCTGATGGCTGTCCAGCTCGCTCTTGAACTCGTAGCGGGCACAGGAGGCCGCCTGTGTCATCTGGGAAGCCGGAACCGCGAAGCAGATCGAGTATTCGCTGGAGGCCTGCGAGATCAGGATGACGCTGATTCCCTCCTCCCTCAGCGCGCTGAAGAGTCTGGATGAGATTCCTATCACGCCCGACATTCCGGCGCCTTCGACGTTTATTATCGCGATGGAGCGCATCACGGAGAACGCCTTTACAGGGCATCTCCTGTCGCGTGCACTGGTCATGCCGGTTATCAAGGTGCCGCTGTTGGTGTAATCGCCCCAGTAGCGGAGCTCTATCTCGATGCCTCTGCTCTGTGCCGGGATGAAGGCATGCGGATGGACGATCGGGGCTCCGAAGAAGCTCAGCTCGGTCGCCTCGGCGTATGTCAGGCGCTCTATCACACGGGCGGACGGGATGTCCCTGCTGCTTGCCGAACAGAAGAGGGAGCGGCTGTTCCAGAACGTGAGTTCTCCGTCGCATGATGCGGCGATCAGGGATGCGCTGTATTCGCTCTCCCCCTCACCCTGGTAGGCATGGGACGAGTTCTGTCTCAGCTGGCCGTGGACTATGGTGACACCCTTGACGAAGCTTCTCGTCCTGAGCGCCGTCTCCACGTCCATCACCGTGGCCGTCATGCCCCGTCTCTCCAGATAGCACGATGCAAGATGTGAAAGGAAGCGGCTCGTGAGGCAGCTGAAGTAGTTCTCCGTGTTGCGCGATACGTCGCAAAGGAGCCAGACGGAACGCAGCAGGTCCTCCATGTCCTCGAAGTCGCCCCTGAGCATGTCCTCCATCCTGTCTGCGGCTCCAGCCTGACAGACGAAGGACTGCCAGGTGGACTCGCTCTTCTCCAGCATGGACCACAGCTTCTCGTCCTTCCTTGCGGCGCTCGAGAGGAGGTCATGGAACGACAGCTCGCCGCTTCTCAGCGGAGAGACCACGACGACCTGGCACGGATTGTCGTGAAGAGCCACGATGCTGCACAGCCTGTCCAGTCCGTCCAGGGACGCTATCATCGCCCCTTCGATCGCATGAATTCTGGTCGTCTCCATTCACTACCCCCTTCCTCCGAGTTTTTTTTGCCTTCGTCTGGATACAGAAAGAGCCCGCAGAGGGGCCCTTCTTCAGAAACGAAAAATGTCGTATGCAGATTGTTATACGACCTTCTGGATCTTTCCGCTTCTGAGACAGCGCGTGCAGATCTTGATCGTCTTGGGTGTTCCATCGATGATGGTCCTGACCGTGACAAGGTTGGGTCTGAACTCCCTCTTCTTGGTCACGCCGATATGCTGTCCGACACCACCCTCTCTCTTGGGCTTACCCTTACGGGGAACGATCTGTCCGGAGACTGTACCCTTTCCGCAAATCTCACATCTTCTAGCCATGATTATATCCACCTTGCCTTTGCTTTGATGTTTCCATGGCGGCCGAACCGGCTTCTCTGTACGGAATTCCTACGCACTCCGTGAGCATGAACAGATGGGACGGATCGCCGCAACGCCTAAGACTTTATCAAAAAAGCCCGTCCTATGTAAATACCGTATCTGCCTTATTCCGAGTGAATTCATATAATATGGGATGGCAATCCATCCACATCCGTGATCAAGTCATCGATCTAGGACGGATGACGGTCGCAAAAGGATTTGTCAAAACACTCCCATTGGCCTATCCTTGTGCATGAATCCATGACCCAGGACAATCTGCTCGTCCTTCTGCCTCCACCCGATGTCGCAAGACAGGTGCGCAGACTGCAGAAGGCCCATTATGAGAGAAGCGGCGACTTCAGCCCCTATTCCACCCCGGTCGCGCTGATCCTCGGCCGGTGCGCCTCGACGCGCTTCGACAGGAGGACGCTACACATCACGGCCACGTTCTCGAGCGATGATGTCATAAAGACCGGCTTCGGCCATGTACTGCGCTGCAGCGCGGACCTGTCGCAACTGCAGCGTGAGATGGATCTCCCCCAGACGGAGTGCGGCATCCTCTTCTCGAAGGAGAAGCCGGTGTTCGACGAGGACTTCTCATTCAGCGCCGACAGGTTCACCCTGGCACTCCTCAGGAGGGAGAAGGACGGAAGCTATCTGCTCCTGCAGTAGTCCCTGACCGGACAGATGCCGCATTCGGGATTCCTGGCATGGCAGTACTTCCGGCCATGGAGATTGAGCACCATCGACAGTCTTGACCAGTCGCTGTCGGGAAAGGAGGACCTGATCTGCATCTCCACCTCGCCAGGGTCGGTGGCGTCGGTATAGCCCAGCCTTCTCGCCACACGGGAGAAGTGGGTGTCGACTATGACGGCAGGTTCCTTCAGCACATGGTTGATGTAGCAGTTGGCGGTCTTCCTGCCCACGCCTGGCAGCCTGACCAGCTCCTCCATCGTGTCGGGGACACGCCCGAGCCTTGCGACCTCTCCCGCCAAGGCCTTCAGATTGCGCGCCTTGGCCCGGTAGAAACCCAGGGAATGGATTATCCTCTCGATGTCCTCCAGCCTGGCGCCGGACAGGTCCTCAGGCGTCGGATAGCATCGCCACAGCTCGGGCGTGACGGCGTTCACATAGTCGTCTCTGGTCTGTGCGGACAGCATTACGCTTGCCAGAAAGCGGAACGGTTCATCCTCCTTCAGGAAGGAGATCTCCTGAGGATAGGTCCTTGAAAGTATATCGAATGCACTCCTGTCCATATGCGCAATCATAGCAGAAAGGCAAGCCGGGATGAACGCCTGTGCGGCTTGACACTTTCCCTGACTTGGGCAAGAATTGGCCTCGTTGCCTCGGGATGTCGCCTAGCGGCTATGGCGTCTGCTTTGGGAGCAGAATATCGATGGTTCGAGTCCATTCATCCCGACTTCACAGGACAGCGCGGAGAACGCTCTGCGCTGTCCTTTTCATTTACTTCCTGTCCCTTGTCCACAATCGGCCTGACGACTATCATTTGCCCTATGGGAAGATTCGCCAGGGCCTTGTCGACGACGCTCATACTCGCATGCATCTGCCAGAGCGCTCTGGCCGACTCCGTCTTCTCCGACTACGACTTCACGTTCTACGAGACCGTCTCCGAGTCGCTGGCGATCATGGACAGCTCCACAATAGGCTTCGACTACACCGGATTCGGCTTCGTGGGAGGCGGAAACACCCATGGCCTGTTCGTGCGCTTCGGCCTCCAGATGCCCTACTCGTCGCTCGCGAACCTCTTCGTCCGCCGGGACGCTCCGGGTCAGGACGCCTCCGGCGGGACCACGACCCCTGAGACGGGAGGCGGAGGACAGGATGCAGATCCGGGTAGCACGGCTCCTCCGACAGGGTCCACGCAGGACACGCCGGCCCAGGGCGGCGACATCGAGCTGGTCACGGGATCGTCGTCGCAGGAGAGTCTCAAGAGCGAATACAGGCTCACCTTCATCCTCGGCCCCGCATTGAGACATGTGTTCACCCCCTACCTCGACCTGTATGCAGGCATAGGTCCGAAGCTTGAGGAGTACATCACCGTCGACTCGGACAGGCTATCCACAGCCAGGGTGACCACCTATGACACGGTGCTCGCCCTCGACTTCGACATCGGAGTCAAGTTCAACCTTGGCGACAACACATCATGCCGCATAGGCGTGTACTCGACATACGAGCTGCTGAGCTACACGTACTCCACCACCGACGATGCGGATGGAAGACGGATGACGAGCACCTCAGACATCCATCTGAACGCAATCGCCACCGGAGAGTCGAGAATCCCCCTGTCCGCAATCGGCTACATATCCATGGGCACGACGTTCTCGAGCTCCATGAGGACAAGAATATACCGCTACGAGACCACCTCGCCCGAAATCGGCCAGGGGGAGAGCGTCATCATCGGCCAGGAGTGAGCCGCTTGCCAGGTGCATGGACATAAACGATGAAGAATCGCTCCCTGTGTGCACACTTGACATTTGTCTTTCCTTCTTCTTTGCCTTACAATTCCAGACAGGAGAAAGTCTTATCAAGGAGGAGAACATGGCCGAAACCATGACTAACGAGGAGGTCTACGACTTCATCGGTGAACTTGCGATTGCATTGTATTCGAAGAAGATCCGCATCTCGCTGGGTGCGCTGAGGGTCATTCTCGCGGACAAGGGCCGCGACTACAATAACAACAGAGGTATGGCCACAGGTGTCAGCGCGGCATACAGGAGGTGGAAGGACAAGGACCCCGTCGTCTACCACGCGATCGCCTACACCTACACCGACAAGGACGGCAACCTCGCCTGGGACAAGGGAAGCGGAGAGGTTCCGACCCGCTGAGATGCATGATGCAGGGCCGATGCCGGCCCTGCACTGCGCTTCGACGGACAGGAGGTCGAAATGTCGAATGAACATGTCACGGCAGGACTCGTCATCCTACTGATCGCTCTGGGAATCTTCCTGCTGCTGAGGGCCTTGATGTGCTGGTACTGGAAGATCGGACGGAGAATCGAGCTGATGGAGGAGCACAACGCCCTGCTGGAAAGACAGCTCAAGGTGCTTGAGGCGATCAGGGACAAGGGCTCAGGGGTTGAACCGCATCGAGACGGTGAATGACGAGGGGCGCGAGTCGTCCCCTTTGTAGTACTCCATGGGAAGAGTGTACTCGAAGCCGATGAACCAGCGTCCGAACTCGATGCCAAGGCTCATCAGCTGGTCGTTGCGTATCGCCTTCATGTAGTTCTCACGCGCGTTCCTGTAGCTCACCATGGCAATCTCGAACGAGAGGTTCGTGTCGGGCAGCAGCTGCAGGCAGATGTTCAGACCACCCATCAGGTAGCTGTCGGTGGACGACGTGATGTCTCCGGCCTGCAGGAGCAGCGTCGGGCGCACCAGGCGCAGCTCCCCGTCCCTGGTGTAGCGCGGAAGATAAACCGAAAGCCCGACGGAGAGGGAGTCGGTCAGCCGGGATGGGGTGAACATGACCTCCCCATCCTGAGTATAGAGCAGCCTGTCCAGATACACGCCGATTGTGAAGTGGTCCTCGTCGTACCACATCAGGCCGGCTCCGACCTGGAAGTACTCGCTCCCCGGATTCTCGTAGAACTGCGAGAAGAACATGTTCGTCGCGAAGTCGAGCATCGAGTCCACAGAGCGGCCGGAACGTATCATGGAGTTGCCGCCCTGCAGCCGTGCCGCGAACGAGAAGGGGCCGAAACCGTATGCAAGATCCATCTGGAAGTACATTCTGAAGAGCATGTCGTAGACGGGCACCTGCTCCTGCAGCCGGTCCAGTCCATAACCGACACCGAGGGTGAACATCGCGTTCCTTCCGCCGAAGGAGAGCGTCAGCGAGCTCTCGCTGTCCTGGAAGAAGCCGAGCCTGTCGTCATACAGCGCGTGATCCGCCTCGTCGCCATAGCCCGTGGCCAGCATGAAGGCCCCGTCGCCCGAGCTTCTGAAAGGCAGCGCGGCTGGATTCGAGAAGCTGTTGACATAGCGTCCGGCACGTGCGACCGACATGCCTGACGAGGGCATGCGGATCGAGCAGAACACGGGTGCGCATATGAAAAGGAGTGCGACCAGCACGGTAAGTGGCTTCTTCACACAGCACACTATAGCACAGCGGGACGCATGTGAGGTAGCACCACAACACCGTTGAGGTGTATCATCATCTTATGCTGACAAGCCGGCTGGCCCAGCATCTGGGCGGGACGCTCCTTCTAGGGAGCGACGATGACATCGTGACACTGTGCCATGACTCCAGGGCATGCGCTCCCGGATGCGCCTATTTCGCCTTCAAGGGGATCCACTTCGACGGAGAGGACTTCATCGGAGAGGCGATAGCGCGCGGCGCAAGCCTGGTCGTGTGCTCCACAAGAAACCCTGATCTGGAGTCCTCCGCCTCGTTCATCATCCTCGCCGATGGAGACGTGAGGCATGCCTATGCCGTTGCCTCTGACGCACTGTTTTCCCATCCAAGCGGAAGGATATCGCTCATCGGAGTCACCGGCACCGACGGCAAGACCTCGACATGCCACTACATCCATCAGCTACTCAGGAAAAGGGGGAAGCGGTGCGGTCTTCTGTCCACGACGAGCGTCGACGAAGGGGACGGCATGATGCCCTCCCCTTATGCGAACACGACACCGGAGGCCTTCGATGTCCAGAGGACTATCGCGAAGGCGGCGGACGGAGGCGCAGGACACTTCGTGCTGGAATGCTCGAGCCATGCACTCGACAGACGCTACGACCGGCTTGCAGGCTGCATCTTCAGCTCATCCTGCTTCACGCGGATCACAAGCGAGCACCTCGAGTTCCACGGCACCTGGGACGACTACGTCGACTCGAAGCTCAACCTTGCCCGCCGCACGAGGGGACCTGTCTTCGTCTATGATGACAACCCCGTGCTTGAACGGCTGAAGACCATCTGCCCCCACTCGCTTGTCGTGCTCACCCGTCCAGAGGTGGTGGACAGGGACGGTGACGGCCTTGATTTCGTCCATGAGGGTCACAGGTACCACTTGCCGTTCTTCCCGGACTTTGCGCTTGAGAACGCCTGGATGGCGGCCCTGCTGGTCTCCACTCTCACCCATACGCCTCCGGCTCTGGTGCTCTGTGACCTGGCCAATCTGGTCAACCCGCCTGGACGGCAGGAGATGATGTCGATCGCCGGGCGATTGGTCGTCATCGACTTCGCCCACACTCCGGACGCCTTCGACCGCCTGATGACATCGCTGCGTCTCGTGCATCCGTCGGGCTCGTTCATCGCCCTCTTCGGCGCATCCGGAAACAGGGACAGGAGCAAGAGACGCCTCATGGGAGATGTCGCGGCCAGGCATTGCTCCACGGTCATACTGACAGAGGACGACCCCAGGCAGGAGGACGTGATGGACATCTGCAACGACATCGCCGACGGCATCGAGCCTGGGCGCTGCCGGCTCCGGATATGTCCACAGCGCAGCAAGGCCGTCGAGGAGGCGGTCCGCCTGTCAAGATCCGGCGATGTGATACTTCTTCTCGGCGTCGGGCCGCAGAAGGCGCTGGACCACTACACCTATCATATGCCGTGGAACGAGAGGCAGGCGGTGCTGGACGCCTTCAAGGAGGTCCTCTGATGCGTGTGCTCGTACTGGAAGGAGGCCGCTCTCTGGAGCATGACGTGTCGCTTCGCAGCGCCGGGACGATCGTGGAGTCACTGACCCGTCTAGGCCATGAGGTTTCGCTGATGGAGATCGGCATGGACGGAAGGATCCCGCCATCTCTGCTCGAACCGGATGCCGACATCATCTACCCCGTCATGCACGGCCACCAGGGTGAGGATGGAATCATCCAGGCCGTGGCGGAATGCACAGGGCTTGCCTATGTCAGCGAGGACGTCGCCACAAGCGCAATCGGCATGGACAAGGCACTGCAGGCGGCGATCTTCCGGGATGCAGGCATACAAGGGGCCAGAAGCTGCGTTCTCACACGCTCAGAGAAGATACCGGACGACCTCTTCGACTGCCCGCACTACATCGTGAAGATGTCGGGAGGCGGCTCCTCTATCGGCATCGTGCGTTGCGACAGGAGCCATCTGGAAGAGGCACTGGACGAGGTCTTCACCTATGATGAACGCCTGCTGGTGCAGGAGGAGGTCACACCGCTCAGGGAGCTCGAGACGCTGGTCGTGTGCGACAACAGGGACATGGGCATACACGTGGCCGGTCCTGTGGAGATCCTGCCCTCCTCCCCGTTCTACGTCTACGAGAACAAGTACCGCGACTCGAACAGGGTCGTCGCAAGAGCAAAGCTCGATCTGGACGAGGAGATGCAGGAGCGGATCCGCAGGACCGCCATCAGGGCCTTCAGGGCCGTCCATGGGTCGCTGTACATGCGAATCGACTTCTTCCTGACGCCCGGCAGACTGCTGCTGAACGAGATCAACACCATACCAGGCTCCACCCCCACCAGCCATTTCATATATCTGGCCGAAGAGCTGGGAGGCCTGGATGCCCTCGTTCAGCTCCTCTTGGACAGCGCGCTGGCAAGGCATGAGCGACGAGGCGGGTTGAGGAGAAGCCATGGCTGACCCCCTGTTCTTCCATGTCGACCTGGATGCCTTCTTCGCGGCGGTGGAGGTCCTCGACGACCCCTCTCTGAAGGGAAAGCCGCTCATCATCGGCCACAAGGGGCCCAGAAGCGTCGTGTCGACGTGCTCGTACGAGGCCAGACGCTTCGGTGTTCATTCGGCCATGCCCATGACCACCGCGCTCCGGCTGTGTCCGCAGGCGGTCTGCGTACCGGGAAACATGAGACGCTACAGCGAGAAGTCGAAGCAGGTCATGGCGATCATCCGCGACATTGCCCCCAGCTACATACAGGCCTCGATAGACGAGGCGTATCTGGACATGACCGGAACCGAGACGCTTTACGGAGGACAGCGCGAGGCGGCCCTGCTGCTCAAGGACCGCGTAAGACAGGAGACGGGGCTGACGATATCCGTAGGCGTCGCCTCGTCGCGCTTCATAGCCAAGCTTGCTTCGGACTACAGGAAACCGGACGGCCTCACGATAGTGCCGCGCGGTCTGGAGACGGAGTTCGTGGACGCCGTAGGACTGAGGAAGCTGTGGGGAGTCGGACGTGCCACGATGGAGAAGCTCGAGCGCTACAACATAAGAAGCACCGCCGACCTGAGGTCCTACTCGCTGCAGCGTCTGGAGCAGCTCTTCGGACGGTCCGGCGGAGGCTATCTGTACAAGGTGTGCAGAGGACAGGACCCGGGGATCTACAGCGGCGAGAACAAGTCGCATTCGATCTCGGCCGAGCGTACGTTCTTCCCTGACCTGGTCGAGAAGGAGGCCATAGACCTGTATCTTCTCGAGCTGAGCCAGGAGGTCGTCTTCCGCTCGCTGGACGAACACTTCGTCGCCCGGACCATCGGCATCAAGATACGCTACCCCGACTTCACCACCATCTCGGTCCAGACGACTCCGCAGGAGGGAATATACAACACGGACGACGTATACGAGGCGGCCAGGAGGCTCTTCTGGTCGAAATACGCAGGAGGCGGAGTCAGACTGCTCGGCGTCGGGCTGTACCAGATGTACAGCGGCGACGAGATCGAACAGGGGGAGCTGTTCAGGCAGGACAGCCAGAAGCGGCGCGACCTCGAGCGTGCCATACTGGACATGAACCGCCGCGGTGCGGCCCTCAAGCGCGCCAGCAGCCTGATCAGGGATCAGAAGAAGCCGAAATAGAGCACGACAACGGCGGCAAGGACGATCCTGTAGACTCCGAACACGGAGAAATCGTGACGCCTCACATAGCCCATCAGCCCCCTGATAGCGACAAGAGAGACGACGAAGGCGACAGCCGAGCCCAGAGCCAGATATCCCCACTCGGCTGCAGTGAAGCCGAATCCGCTCTTGACCAGGCGAAGAAGACTCGCTCCGGCCATCACGGGCAATGCCATGAAGAAGCTGAACTCGGCCGCGACGGGACGGCTTATGCCGCCGATCATGCCGCCAAGGATCGTGGAACCCGAGCGCGATGTTCCGGGAATCAGCGCAAGCATCTGGAAAAGCCCCATGAAGAGGCTGTCGCGTATCGTGATGTCCTCAAGCGACTCCACCCTGGTGCGTATCCTCACCTTCTTCTCCAGGATGATGTAGAGCACGCCGTAGACGAACAGGGCGGCGGCGATCACGGGCCAGGTCGACAGCTTCTCGTCGATGATGTCGTCCAGGAGCAGGCCGACTACGGCGGCCGGGATGGTGGCGATCAGGACCTTGCCCCACAGCGTCAGCGTCCTGACCCGCTGCACCCTGTCGCGTCTGAAGGGCCACAGCTTGTCGAAGTACAGCACGACGACCGCCAGGATGGACCCCAGCTGGACGACGACCATGAAGACGGAGACGAAGCGCGGGCTCATGTCCAGAGGCATCAGCTCGTCGAACAGGAGCATATGGCCTGTGGAGGATACGGGCAGCCATTCGGTTATCCCCTGTATGATTCCAAGTATGACGACTTTCAAGGCTTCCATGGAAAAGGAGTCTAACCTGTTTGCCGAATTGTTTGAAGGCTTGACAGCCTGGCGCGTTGAAGCCGATGCTTCCAGCATGCTGAACATAGTCCTGGTCGAGCCCGAGATACCGCAGAACACCGGAAACATCTCGCGCACCTGCAGTGCCACCGCAACCCGCCTG
The DNA here is from genome assembly GCA_944388965.1 of uncultured Spirochaetales bacterium. Classification (GTDB taxonomy): domain Bacteria; phylum Spirochaetota; class Spirochaetia; order Sphaerochaetales; family Sphaerochaetaceae; genus Bullifex. The sequence continues at coordinate 75,028 of CALXKL010000002.1, forward strand.
ATACTCGTCCACCCGCTCGGCTTCAGCCTCGACGAGAGGCATCTCAGACGTGCCGGACTGGACTACTGGGACAGGCTGGACCTCGTCCAGTACCCGTCCAGGGAGGCGTTCCTCGAGGAGCATGGGAAGGACCGTCTGGTGCTTTTCAGCGCACGCTGCGACAGGAGCTTCTTCGACCTGGATCTCGCGGTGCGGGGCGAGGAGGACGTCTACTTCGTCTTCGGGCGCGAGTCGTGCGGTCTGGGCCGGGACATGACGGAGCGTTTTCACGACTCATGTGTCCGTCTTCCCATGATCGCGGGCACAAGGAGCCTCAACCTCTCCAACACGGTCGCCGTGGCGACGTATGAATACTACAGACAGCAGGGCTTCCCGCCACCAATGAGCTGCGCCGACGGCTAGCCAGAGGACGGGAAGGAGTGCTACCCTCCCTCCATGAAGATTCTCATAGTATCCGACATACACGGCTCGCTGGATGCGGCGCACAGGATAGTCGCCCTGGCGGCCTCGTACGACATGGTGTTCTGCCTTGGCGACGTGCTCTACCATGGCCCGCGCAACGACCTTCCCCGCTCCTACGCCCCCAAGAGCGTGATTCCTCTGATGAACAGTCTTTCCGACAGGATACTCGCCGTAAGGGGCAACTGCGAGGCGGAAGTGGACCAGATGGTGCTGTCCTTCCCCGTGATGAGCACCACCGCCATGGCCATGGTCGACGGCAGACGCATGGTCCTGTCGCACGGCCACATCTTCAACGAGGACTCGCTTCCACCCGCAGCCGACATCTTCCTTTACGGCCACACCCACATCCCCGTGGCACACAGGAAAGACGGCGTCATATGCTTCAATCCGGGATCGGCCGGCATTCCCAAAGGCGGGTTCCCGGCCTCCTACGGCGAGTACGTCGACGGCGTGCTGAACGTGAGGAGCCTGGATGATGACGAAGTCCTGATGTCCATCGGCATCAGGAGCTGAAGTCCAGGGTGACGACCACTTCGTCGCCCTCCTGTGCGATGTCCACGGTGCCGCCGGAAAGACGCATGATCTGACCGGTTATAGGAAGACCGAGCCCAGAGCCGCCCTCGCTACGGCTTCGGTCGCCCCTGGACCAGGGTTCGAACAGGTCGGGGTGGTCCTCGGGAAGATGACCGGTGTTCCTGACGACCACCTTTCCATGACGAACCTCAAGCTTGACTCTCCCCTCGCCCTGGGCATGCAGCGCGTTGTCCAGCACCTCCTTCATCGCCCGGCAGAAGAGCTGGCGGTCCACATGCAGCACAAGACCGTCCTCCACGTCCACATCCACGCGACAGCCGGCCGTGTAGCCCGAAAGGAAGTCTTCGACAAGCCCGGCGGCATTCTCGTCGTGCGCTTCGGCAGAGGCGTCGGGAGAGAGCAGATTCGAATAGAAGCGGACCGCGGCGACGCGAGATGAGAGGGTGTCCACCTCCTTCCTCAGGGCGGCGATGAACGGCTGGTCGGCCTGATACACTCCGTCCTCCAGACCTTCGACCATGACGGTTATTCCGGTGATCGGGGTGTTGAGGTCATGCGCGATGGAGCGTATCCACTCCTCGCGGGCGATCCTGTTGCGTTTCAGGTTCTGGCCCAGCTCCTTCACCATCGAGGATATCTCCTCGAGCTCATAGGCCTTCTGCTGGGGGATGTCCACGTCATAGCGTCCCACGGAGATGCCGGACAGGGCCCTCGAGATGTCCGTGATGTTGCGGCTGTCGCGCCTTGACATGAGAAGAGACGCAATCACCGACACCAGAAGCGATACAGGCACCATCCAGGCCATGGTCAGTATGGCCGCGTCCTGCATGAAGCGCGTGGACTCGAAGCTCCTTATGTCGACGATCAGCAGGTCGATGCTGCCGACGACCTCGCCGTCCACGGCGATGAATACCGTCCCGGCGACATCCTGCTCCCTTATGGAGGACGGGACGGCATATGTGACGGACGATGGCATCCTGCCGCCATCCAGGCGCATCATCGACAGTACGGCCTCTCCATCTTCATCGGACTCGACGCCTATGCCGAAGACGGGCACGTTCTTCGTGAACGTCCTCATCTGCTCCATGTCAATTTCATGCATTGCGTTCCCGTTTCCGATGCCGCCCTCCAGCTGCTCGGATGGCACCCTGCCGTAGAGTCTCACACCGCCTTGCACATCGCGGATCAGAAGCCCGAAGATCCTCTCGTCCATCGCGCCGGTGAAGGCGTCGACGATCCGGGAGACATCACAGATCTCCTGTGTGGACAGGTTCTCCATCACCTTGACGACATAGTCCTCGGCGACGAACACGGGCCACTGACGGTCGGTATCCCACATCGCCCACAGCATGAAGGCGGTCTCGATACAGATGGTCGCGGCGAAGACCAGCAGCAGCGGTATGAAGATCCTGAAGAAGTAGCGGCGCAGCGGACGCCTCTTCACTCGTCATCCTCCCCATACGGACAGAAGCGGTAACCGTAGCCGCGCACCGTCTCTATCCAGGCACCTGGCCTGAGCTTCGCCCTGATGTTCTTGATGTGCGTATCCACCACGCGCTCATAGCTGTCCAGGGCGTAGTCGAAGCACTTCTCCAGTATCTCGGAACGGGACACGAGCCTACCCTCGTTTCCCGCCAGGTATGTGAGGATGCGCCACTCGGCCGCGGTCAGAGGCCTCTCCTCGTCGTCGATCGTGACGCGGTGGGCGCCGATGTCTATCACCAGACGGTCGGGGCCGGAGGAGAAGGACATCCTCTGCTCGGGGCGTGTCTCCACGAATCCGTGCTCCATCCGCCTGAAGAGGGCTCCCACGCGCAGCACCAGCTCCTTGGGGCTGAACGGCTTCGAGATGTAGTCGTCGGCACCAAGTTCGAAGCCGAGTATCCTGTCGGACTCCTCGCTGCGGGCCGTCATGAAGATGACGGGGACGTCCACGCCCCTGCTCCTGAGCTCCTTGACGAACAGGAAGCCGTCTCCATCGGGGAGCATCACGTCCTGTATCACGAGGTCCGGCAGATTCTCGTCCATGGCCTTGCGCTCCTCGGCCACGGTGGCCATGCCGACGGCCTCATAGCCCGATATCTCCAGATAGCGGACCACGCCGTCCCTGATGGCATCGTGGTCCTCGACTACATATATCCTTTTCATGTCAATGGAATATTCACATCTGAAAAGCTTCGCGACAAGGACAGGAGGGCCTGCTTCACGAAAAATACAAAAACGGGACGGCATCCCGTCCCGCATCGACATCAAGCCCGTCAGAAGGACTCACTCCTGGGGTGTGCTCTCCATGCCCATCCTCCACAGCTTCTCGAGGGAGTAGAAGTCCCTGAGCTCCTGGCTCATGAGATGGATCACGATGTCGCCGGTGTCGATCAGCGTCCAGCCGTCCTCCCCCGGGTTCTTGTGGCGGTTCGCGACACTCAGGCCCAGCTCGTTGAGCAGGTCCCAGATCTGGTGCACGACACCCTTCAGATGTCCGACGGAGTTCACCGTCCCTATCACGAAGCAGTCCGTCCACGAGCACTCGTCAAGCGGAAGGACGACGACGTCCCTGCAGCTGTGCTCCTCCAGGAAGGCCGCGATTCTCTCACTGTTCTTCTTGACCGTATCGTTCATAGGTCCTCCGATTCTCCTCTAGTTCAGGGCCGATGTCAACCACAGCTGCATGAAGGACTCCAGAGCGTCCTGTGATACATGCTCCAGCACTTCGGCCAGGTCGTATGTGTAATGCCTGCGCATCCCTTCCAGGCTCTTTGCAAAGAGCCTCTCGTCGAAGACGGGCGTAAGTGCGTCCACGGTGTCGATGAACGCCGACAGATCCCTCCTGTCTTCGGCGTAGGCGACGTATGGATCGTCCAATCCCATGACCCAGGCCAGGTCCTCGTAGTAGCCGAGCCTCTGCCTGTAGGCCGCAACAGGTATCGTGTCGCCGCTTGCAGCCTGTATGCCGAAAAGATCCTCCAACGTACCCTCGATTCGTGGTAGCACGTCGGATCCGGCGACGACCTCCACGAGGGTGCCCGAGCGGAAGAAGAGCGCCCTTGCCTCCTGGTCGCAGGAGATGTAGAACGCATCCACTTCATCGTCGGTGCACGAGACGAGGAACAGGAAGAGAGTGAGGACCAGCACAAGGCATCTAGCGCGCAAATCTTCCTCCTGACTCCAGGTATTCCATGCATTCGCTGCTGACGCGGGCGAACTTCCTGTTCACGTCGTACGAGTACTCCCGTTCGCGGGAGAGCACGTCCAGCACCATATGCTCCAGATCAGGCTGCCCCCATATCTCCAGACGGTCGTTGTCGTCCAGATGCCTCCTGCCCTTCTCGGAGTAGTCCGCGACATACAGCACCGCACCCAGCGCACCCATGTGGCGGCTGGCGAGAGTATGATGACGGATCGCCAGGAACGCCCTCTCGTCCCAGATGTTCGTGATGCGTGGAAAGTACCAGGCTGCGACGGCTCCATGCAGCAGCATCGGACTCTGCCTCTCCTCCTCCTCGACGTCGATGCGGTGTAGAAGGCAGAAGTCCAGCATCGCCTGGGCGTCCATGTACCTCGAGTAGTCATGGAACACCGCGACCATCCTGGCAAGCTCGACGTCCAGGCGGAAACGGCGCGCAAGCACATCGCTGACCTCCACGACGCCGAGCGAATGCTCGAAGCGGGAGGCCTTCTCAGTCTCCCTGACGATTCCTTCCAGCGTGATATAGTCCATGTTCCTCTATATACCTTGCGACCTCTGGCGGAAGACCCGTCATGTCCCCAGAGCGCACATCAGTGCTCGAGGCATGGAAAGGCTCCACGGAGAAGAATCTTACAGCCGCACCCTCGGGACAATCAAGATTCACCCCGTCCCTGGTGAAGCAGACGAAGTCGACCAGAGCGCACAGGTCATCGTAGCGGTACCAGCGCGACAGGTCCGCCAGCAGGTCGTCGCCCATGAGGAAGCCGAGCCGCCCCGCGATGCCGAATCTCCTGTACATCTCGCATACGGTATCATATGTGTAGCTCACACCGCTCTTGTCGATCTCATATGAAGACAGGACAATCTCCCGTCCTCGGGCATCGACATGCTCAAGTGCAAGCGAGAGCATTGCCAGGCGGTCGGCGCCTCCTGCAGGGTGCGTGCCAGGCTTGAAGTTCGAAATCGATGCCGGCATCACGACGATGCGTTCGTAGTCGGTCAGCTCGATCGCCTTCGAGATTATGTACAGATGTCCGTAGTGGACAGGGTCGAACGTCCCTCCGAACAGGAGGGTTCTCCTGTCAGTACTCGTCCCTGTAGAAGGCATCGTTGTCCACTCTGGTGGTGAAGCCGCCACCCTCCTCATCCTCCACGATGCCGCTGGTGGCGACCAGGTGGATGAAGGCCTGCTTCACGTCCTCCACCGTCTCGTCCATGTAGATGGACAGCGGATGGATATCCTTGCCTGCAAGACGGGCTCTCAGCGCTTCGAGACGCTCCTGGGCCCCGTCTTCGTCCAGCTTGCTGGCGATGATGACCTGGGGCTTCTCCAGAAGGGCCGGAGCATATGTGCCCAGTTCGCCGCAAAGGATGTCGTAGCTGTCGAGACACGACTCGTCCGAAAGATCTATGAAGAACGCCAGCCCCTTCGTGCGCGATATGTGTCGCAGGAACTTGAATCCCATGCCCGCACCTCTGCTGGCACCTTCTATGATGCCGGGGATGTCGGCAAGTATGATGTCCTGATCGTCGTAGCGCATCGCGCCCAGCTGGGGTATCTTCGTCGTGAACGGATAGCCGGCGACCTTGCTTCTTGCGTTCGTCAGCATGTTCAGAAGCGAGCTCTTGCCCGCATTGGGAAAGCCGACGAATCCTATGTCGGCGATGACAAGAAGCTCCACGCCCACGCGCATATCCTGCCCCTTCTCGCCCGGCTGTGCGAAGCGCGGCGTCTGCCGGGTAGCACTGCGGAAGTGCCAGTTGCCCAGTCCTCCGCGTCCGCCCTTGAGGAAGACCCAGCGGGTCTCTCCGGTCAGGTCCTTGATGATCTCGCCTGTCTGGGCGTCCTTGATCACGGTTCCGGGAGGGACCGGGATCTCGATGTCGGCGCCGTTGCGTCCGAAGCATCTGTCGCCCTGACCGGGCCGGCCGTTCTCCGCCCTGTAGGTCCTGACCATCTTCAGATGGCCCAGCGTCCTGAGGTTGTCGCGCACGACGAAGACGACGTCTCCGCCCTTGCCTCCGTCACCTCCGTCCGGGCCGCCCTTGGGAACAAACTTCTCACGATGGAACGAAACACAGCCGTTGCCTCCGTTTCCGGAGGCAACGTCGATGTAGGTCTCGTCTGAAAAGCCGAACATCTGATCCTTACTCGGCTTCGACGATCGTCGCGTACTTCCTGTTCTTCCTGACGATGTACTGGACAGTACCGGCGACCAGGGCGAAGAGCGTGTAGTCGGTTCCAAGTCCGACGTTCTTGCCCGGATGGATCTTCGTACCCCTCTGGCGGACCAGGATCTCGCCAGCCTTCACGACCTGACCACCATAGCGCTTGACACCCAGGTACTGAGCATTTGAATCGCGTCCGTTGCGTGATGAACCACCACCTTTCTTATGTGCCATTCCTGCGCCTCCTTATGCGTTGATCTTGTCGATCGTGATCATGGTGTACTGCTGCCTGTGGCCCTGGGTCCTTCTGTAGCCCTTTCTCCTGTGGAACTTGTAGACCTTGATCTTTTCGCCCTTGACTTCGCTGCCGACGGTTGCCTTGATGGAGGCACCGGCGACGTAGGGAGTGCCGAACCTGGCATTGTCTCCGTCGACGACAGCGAGAACCTTTTCCGTCTCATAGGAAGAACCCTCTTCCATGTTGAGAAGATCGACCTGCAGTGTCTCACCTTCTACAGCTTTGTACTGCTTGCCGAGAATTTCAACGAGTGCGTACATGTTTTGTCCTCTGTCAGTTTTGGTTTTCCACTGCATCCTATACACAAGGACGGACCTCATCAACAACATCCGGCGCAAAAACGGGAACCGAAGTGGAGATTGTAATGAATTCTACCTAACGACAGGTAGAATACCCTTGAGTTTGATGCTACAATCGGGACATGACGAAGCAGGAGATCATAACCGCGGCTGCACACATCATCCAGAGCGAAGGATACGACATGCTGACCATGTCGTCGCTGGCACAGGCGCTGGACGTCAGGAAGGCGAGCCTGTACTACCACTTCGATGGCAAGGAGAAGCTCATCGATGCGATATACGACCACTACGAGAGGGAATGCCTCCATCTGGGCTTCAGCGTCGACTTCTCCAAGGACGTCAGAACGGTCTTCTCAACGGCCCTGGCACACTGGAAGAGCATCTTCATGGCCCCTTCCCGCTCCCCGTTCATATCCCTGATCCAGCAGCGCAGGGAGATCGATGAGCGCGCATGGGACGATTCGAACAGCTTCCGTCTGATGATCGCCGGCCAGTGCGAGGCCATTCTGGACAATCTGGCCGCATCTGGAAGGCTGAGGATCACATCGGCCAGGCTCATGTCGCTGATGCTATCCACGACTCTTTACGAAGGTCTGGTATCCCAGACGATAGACGTCGATGCATTCGTAGAGGAGTTCATCCGCACGTACGAAGCGTCATGACGGAGGCCTCCCGGGGCATTTCCTGAAGACGACGAGGCCGCTGCCGGCAAATGCGACAGCGGCCATATGAATGAAAGCCTCCGAGAAATCTCACATGGCGCTCAGGAACGGGATGCCGACTATGGCAAAGGCGTTCTTCAGCGTCTGCAGCACCATGCGCGACAGTTCGACCCTGGCGACCACGAGCTCCTTCGTCTCGGCCTTGAGGATCTGGTTGTCATGATAGAAGTGGCTGAAGGTCTTCGCAATCTCGTACAGCAGAGCGCAAACCTCTGATGGATCGTAGGCCATGGCCGCCTTCCTCAGCGTCTCCGGGTAGAGTGCGATCAGCTTGACCAGCGTCTGCTCGTCCTGCGTGGAAAGAAGCGAACCGTCGAACGGAATGCCGTCGTAGCTCTCCTTCACCTCGTCGAACTTCGCCAGCATCGAGCAGATCCTTGCCCCCATGTACTGCAGGTATGGTCCGGTGTTGCCGTTGAAGCTGATGGACTCGGCCGGGTTGAAGATCATGTCACGATCCGGCGTGACCTGGAGCAGATAGTAGTTGAGAGCGCCAAGCGCGATGTCGTGGCTCGTCCTCTCGACGTCCTCCAGTGCACTCTCCCTCTCCTTCTTCACGATCTCATCTTTCGCCAGAGCAGAAAGATTGGCAAGCAGGTCGTCGGCGTCGACGACGGTGCCCTCGCGGCTCTTCATCCTTCCCGAAGGCAGGTTGACCATGCCGTAGCTGAGATGGTGAAGCTCGTCGGCCCAGGAGTAGCCCAACACCTTCAGACAGTGGAAGAGGACCTTGAAGTGGTACTGCTGCTCGCTTGCCACGACGTAGATCATGCTGTCGAATGGCCAGTCCTCATGCCGGCTGACAGCCGTTCCGAGGTCCTGGGTGATATAGATGGAGGTGCCGTCTTTTCTCAGAAGGACCTTCCTGTCCAGGCCGATGTCTTCAAGATCGATCTGAACCGAACCGTCATCGGCGCGGAAGAAGACGCCCATGTCCAGACCCTTCATGACCTCGCTCTTGCCGAGCTTGTATGTGTCGGACTCGTAGTAGAACCTGTCGAAGCTGATGCCCATGTCGCGGTAGCTTCTCTCCAGGCCTTCAAGCGTCCAGTCGTTCATCTTCCGCCACAGCGCGACCGTCTCCGGATCCCCCTGCTCCCACTTGACGAGCATCTCCTGGGGCTCCCTGTTGGCCTCGGCCTCGCCCTGGGCCTTGAGGGCCTCCTTCTGCTTCTCGTCGGCCTCCGGATGCTGTTCGAGAAGGCGCTTGATGCACTCCTTCTCGTAATCGGCATAGCGCACGTAGTAGCGGCCGACGAAATGGTCGCCCTTCTCGCCTGTGGATTCGGGTGTCTCGCCGCCGCCGAATGTCTTGTAGGCCCACATGCTCTTGCAGATGTGCACACCGCGGTTGTTGATCAGGTTGACCTTCATCACATCGGCCCCCTGGCTCTTCATCAGTCCGGTCACGGCCATGCCGAGGCTGTCGTTCCTCATGTGTCCCAGGTGGAGCGGCTTGTTGGTGTTCGGGCAGGAGAACTCGATCATGATGCGACGGCCCGCCATCGCATCACCCTTTCCGTAGTCGTCGCCCTGGGCAAGGACGACGTCGTGAAGCCTGTCGGCCAGAGCGCCCGAGTCGAGCTTCACGTTGAGATACGGTCCAAGCACGAGCATCCGTCCCATCGGAAGGTCCCCACGTAACTCGAGACGCGCCTTGAGGTCCGCGGCGATCCCGGCCGGAGCGCATTTCATCGCCTTGGCATATGCGAACATGGGGAATGCCAGGTCACCCTGCTCCGCCTTAGGCGGCTTTCCCACTGTGATTTCAGGTATCTCTCCGGCACCCTTGTCGGCTGCCATCGAGGAGAGAACGTCCATGACGACTCTCCTCCAGTCTTCTCTTATCTGGTCGATCATGGGTGCAATCTTAGTGAAAGAGGGTGCCTCTTATCAAGCAGAGAGGCGGCTTGAACCAAACGGTGATTAGCAGCAGGGTCACAGATCCACAGAGGGCAATGGGCCAAGGTCGGGAATCCGATGGCCATCTCCACCATGATGTTCTCATGGCCTCCTGCCCTTTCTCTTCCTGTTTCACTCAAATACGGAAACAAACGGTACAGGCCGAAGCCCATTTCCGTATCAGGCCTTGCGGATCGAGACCTCTCCGGATGACAGATGCTCCACGCTTCCGTCCTCGTATCGCACCACGAGATGCGCATGGTCGTCCACGTCCAGCGCACGGGCCCGTCTCGTGCCTGACGGAGTGATGACATCCACATCGAGTCCCAGGACTAAGCATCTTCTCCTGTATTCGTCTATGTATCCAGGCTCCTCGAGCGCCTTCATGACCTCGTGTATCTGACGTGCCGCATAGCGTGCCGGGGAAACGGGTGCATTCCCGTCGGCAAACAGCGAGGTAGCGATGGAGGATACATCGTCCGGGAAGGAAGGAGTCGTGTAGTTCACCCCGATGCCGATGACGACCTCATGCAGGGCATGGTCCTCCATCGACATCACGCCTTCGCACAGGATCCCCACGGCCTTGCGCGAGTCCACATATATGTCGTTGACCCACTTTATAGCGCATTCCACGCCAAGGCTCTCGACCGCCCTCGCGACTCCCAGGGCGGTGCGTGTCGTGATGCTCTCGATGCTGCCGCTGACAGTCGATGGTACCACGATGGACATGTAGATGCCGCCATCCGGAGATGCGAACGACCGCCCTCTCCTGCCCTTGCCACCGCTCTGTCTTCCGGCGACGACGACGAAAGGAGCCTTGCGACCGGACGAGACCAGCCGTCTGGCCTCGTCGTTGGTCGACGCCACCTCGTCCAGAAAGACGACGTCCATACCGCTGAGGGCCGAGATGGTCGCCCCGTCATATGAATCCGCGACGATTCTGTAGCCATGGTGTCTGACCGCCTCCAGCGCGACGCCGGAGTCCATCAGAGCCCTGACGGCCTTCCAGACCGCGGCACGGGTGATCCCCAGCCCCTCGGCCAGCTCCTGGCCGGAGACGAATGCCCCGTCAGCCTTCAAAAGCGTCTCGTATACCAGATCCTTGGTGTTCACGTCTTTGCATTATATTTCCACACGCCGCACCGGTGCAATCGCCGTCCGGGGTGCTGGCGCATGTGCACCCTCAGGCAATATAATCCACAGCATGGAAAGCGACAGATACATAGACGACTATCTCTCGTCGTTCAGCCGTCTGGGCGACGTCCAGAGAATGTACAGGGGACTTGCGGACCTTCCCACGTACGATGAGATCGTCCGCCTCGAGACGAGTCTGCTCAATCTGCTTCATCCCGGCATCGGCATGGCGAAGGGCAATGGAAGCCTGGAGGATGCCGTGCGCTTCGAGATGGAGTTCTTCATCTCCCTGGCAAAGAGCATCGTGAGGAAGGCCTTCGCCTACCAGGACAGTGCGGGCGTGGATGCACAGGAAAGGACGGACGAGGTGGTCGACGACCTGATGAGGAACATGGGCCGGATCAGACAGCTTCTGAAGAAGGACGCCCAGGCCGGACTGGACGGGGACCCCGCCGCAACTAGCCTGGCCGAGATCATCATCTGCTACCCCGCCTTCAGGGCGCTTGCCGTCCATAGAATCGCCCATCATCTGTTCGTTCTGGGCGTACCTCTTGTACCGAGGATGCTCAGCGAACTCGTCCACAGCCAGACCGGCATCGACATCCACCCTGGAGCAAGCATCGGCGAAAGCTTCTTCATCGACCATGGCACCGGAGTCGTCATAGGCCAGACCTGCGTCATCGGAGACAGGGTGAAGCTCTACCAGGGCGTGACACTCGGCGCCCTGTCCTTCCCGCGCAACGCATGCGGCCAGCTTCTCAAGGGGGCCAAGAGGCATCCGACGATCGAGGACGACGTCACGATATACGCAAACGCGACGATTCTTGGAGACATCACGATAGGCAGAGGTTCCACAATCGGCTCCTCATGCTGGATCAAGACGGACATCCCGGCCCACATGAGGGTTCTCAACCGCGAACCGGAGATGGTGCTGGTCAGCAAACGCTGAGCATGTCCTTTGCAGTGATGATGCCGGAGACGATCTGGCCACGTGACGAGAACGCGGGGGCTCCGGACACGGCAAGCTTGAGGTAGTTGCCGCTGGTGCCATGCCAGAGTCCACCCCTGCGCGTCTCCAGCAGGACCTCCTGTCTCCGTCCGATCTGGCGTGCGACATAGGCCGAATGAAGACTCTCGGAAAGCTGCCTCAACGATGCCGCCCTCTCGTCGCGAACGCGCTCGGAAACCTTGTCACGTGCCTTGTACAGCGCGGTGTCGGGACGTGGCGAGAACGGGAAGACGTGGAGTGCGGCGAATCCCGTGTCCTTCAGAAAGTCGTACGTCTGCCTGAACTCCTCCTCGCCCTCCGCGGGAAGCCCCGCGATGACATCGCATGCGATGAAGGGGTCGTCCTTCACCTTGCGCAGCTGCTCTATGACCCATTCCAGATGGCTTGCCGAGTATTTCCGGCTGCTGCGCTCGAGCACCTTGTCGCTGGCGCTCTGCAGCGGGATGTGGAAATGAGGATGCACCTTGTGGCTTGAGCACGCCTCGATGAGACGTTCGTCGATATGATCCGGCTCCATAGACGACAGACGAAGTCTGGTGGTGTCCTTGAGGCGCGGGATAAGAGCAAGCATCATGCCGCCCAGGCCCTCTCCCTCATGGTCGTACATCGTCAGGTTGACTCCGGTGAGGACGATCTCGTTGAAGCCCTCCTCCTCGAGCTGGAGCGCACGGGCGACCACCTCGTCCCTGCCAAGGCTCGTCGAAGGACCGCGTGCTATGTGGACACGGCAGTAGCCGCATTCGTTGTCGCAGCCGTCCTGCACCTTCAGGTATGCCCTTGAATGATAGGAGAAGGACGAGGCGGCGTAGTCGAAGACGCTCGTCTCAGGCTCTGCGAACGATCTGACGGCATCAAGCAGGTCCATGCCGGCATTGGTCGTCTCGTCGATGTGGGCACAAAGACCCAGCAGTCCCGCCTTCTTCACGAGGGGCACGACCACGATGTTTTCTCCGAGCTCCTCGAGCTCGGCCTGGGCCATCTGGGCATAGCAGCCGGTGACGACCACCGCCTGTCCCTCAGTCGAGAAGAGCCTGATCATCCGTCTGGCCTTCTGCTCGGCCTTGGCGGTGACGGTGCATGTGTTGACTATGTAGAGGTCGGCTCCTCTCCTGGCGTCCACGACCTCATGGCCGTTCCTGGAGAAGGAATCGGCGATCGCCTCGCTCTCGCACTGGTTCAGCCGGCAGCCGAGAGTGTATACGCAGACCTTCAACGCATGCCCTCCTCGCTCTCGCGCAGCCTGTTGAGCGTCTTCTCCACTGCGACCTGGAGCGAAAGCCTCATTTCGCGGGCGTAGGGATTGTAATGCTGCAGGTCGTAGAACAGCTGCACCGGGTCGTTGCAGGTCTGGTCCACGATCGTCATGAGGGCCTTGTAGCCACGGGTCGCTATGTCGGTGTCGTGGAGCCCCATCTCGCGAAGCGTACGTCCGACGAAGTGCGTCACGCCCTGGGAATAGGCGGCCTCCTTGTCATGCATCAGGGGTGTCATCCTGAGGACCTTGAGACCCCAGGAGGTGAAGACGGACTCGAGACGGCTCATCGTCTCGTCATCGACCTTCACAGGACAGATCACCACAGGCAGGCCGGCAAGACCGTCACGTGCGCTGTCGGGACCGAACATGGGGTGCGTCGCGACGATCCGGCATCCTGATGAGGACAGATGCCTCTCCATCCACTGTGCGGGATACGCCTTGACCGAGCAGGTGTCCATCACCAGCGAACCGGGGCGGACCATAGGGGCAACGCGCTCGAGAACGGCCTCCAGGGAGGAGATCGCGACGCAGAAGAAGACGACGTCGCACCTGGCGAAGAAGTCCTCCTCGTCGACGAAGGCCACCCCCTGCGGCGGCTCGTGGCGATGTCTGCTGGTGGCGATGACGTCCACGTCATCACCCGACATGCGTCTTATGGTGTCGGCCCAGAACCAGCCGAAGCGTCCAAGGCCGTATGTTCCGACTGTCATGCGACAGAGATTATCGTTTTAATGTCTATTTTTCAATCGAGAAGGCTGCATGGGACTTTGAAAAATCCCCCTATGGGGATATTATTCCTCCAGTAGGGGCCATAGGCCCCGTTTAAGGAGATATCTCGATATGACATTCGCTGAGAAGATGAAGGGACTGGCAAAGGCCGCGGGCAAGTCGCTCGTGCTCGCCGAGGGACTCGAGAAGAGGACACTCAAGGCTGCAAGGATCATCATGGACGAGGGACTGGCCTCATCCGTCACGCTGGTAGGACCTGTGGACAAGGTCAAGGCCGCGGCTGCTGCGGAAGGCGTAGACCTGACGGGCATCAGGATCGAGGATCCCGCAACCGATTCCAAGAAGGCCGAGTTCGCCAACGAATACTACGAGCTGCGCAAGCACAAGGGCATGACGCCCGAGCAGGCCGAGACCGACATCGTCGACCAGCTGCGTTGGGGTGCGATGCTGGTGCACCTGGGCTATGCCGACAGCATGGTCGCCGGTGCCGAGAGCACGACCGCCAACGTCCTCAGGGCCGCGTTCAACATCATAAAGTGCAAGCCGGGCATCAAGAGCGCTTCAAGCTGCTTCGTCATGGCCACCGACAAGACCCAGTACGGCGTGAACGGATCGTTCATCTTCGCCGACTGTGCCACCATACCCAACCCGACTGCGGAACAGCTTGCCGAGATCGCCGAGGCCAGTGCACAGAGCTGCCGCACCTTCCTCGAGGCGGAGCCTGTCGTCTCGCTGCTCAGCTACTCCACCAAGGGTTCTGCCAAGGGTGATCTCGTCGACAAGGTCCAGCAGGCGACCGCCCTGGTCAAGGCCAAGTGCCCCGACCTCCAGGTCGACGGCGAGCTGCAGCTCGATGCATCGATCGTCCCGTCCGTCGCGGCCCAGAAGGCACCCGGCTCCAACGTCGCAGGAAAGGCCAACGTCCTGGTCTTCCCCGACCTGCAGGCCGGAAACATCGGCTACAAGCTCGTGCAGCGCCTTGCCGGAGCAGAGGCCTACGGTCCCATCCTCCAGGGCTTCGCGAAGCCGATCAGTGATCTTTCACGCGGCTGCTCCGTCGAGGACATCGTCGTCACCGCAGCCATCACGCTGGCACAGGCTGCCGCCAATTGAGCTGACGCGACATTCAGACACGGAAAAAAAAGCGGGAGGATGCAGGCGACTGCATCCTCTCTTCATATTCATCCGGCTCCCATGTGTGTTCTCATTCCGGCTTCGTGCTGCCAAGCGGACAGCGCCTCTTCACGAAGAGGAACCAGTCCAGGCCGAATGCGATGATGCCGACGACCAGGGCCGGAATGATCTCCTCATCCAGAAGTGCAAGTATGAGGAAGGCGGCAAGCGCAATCGAGATGCCTGCCACGACCTTGGATGGAATGGTGTATGCCATCATCGCGAACAGCTGACCGATCGCATTGACCAGAAGGCCGGCGATGACGGTTCCGATGAAGGCCACGGGCATGATCAGGACCGAATGGGGGTCATCGATCGCCAGGGCAAGCGGACACGCGACAGCGGCAATGACGAGTCCCGCGAACAGGAATGATGCAAACGAATACAGCCACACGCGGCGAAACGACTCCTTCCGCCCCAGTCCTCCCAGATGATAAAGGCGCAGGAACTGATGCGTGTGGATTCCGTTCACAAGCGCCCAGATCAGGAAAGAGATGAACGTGATCGCGCTGCACATGGCCGAAGCGATGGCGAATAGAGGAAGGCCGACACTTGTTCCGTCCCTTAGAATGAATGCGACGAAAAGCCCGACTGCAATGGTGATCGCGAAGCTCAAGCCCAGTCCCCTGAGCGAGTCGAACAACTGGAAATGGTCCCTTCTCATTTTGCCTCCTCCCTCGTCATCTCGATGAACAGCCGCTGCAGATCCACCCTCTCGTCCCTGACGTCGTCGCCGATGGATTCCACATCCCCTATCACGCACATGTACGGCACACCCAGCCGCAGCCCCTTCGACACGAGCCTCCAGTCACCGGCGACTTTGGACAACGCCTCCTGGCTGCCGGACAGCATATGAGCCCTGTCGGCGATCTCATCGCTGGGCATCGAGAGCGTCACTCGTCCATTCTGCAGGAACATGACATGGGAGGCGAATGATGCCACCTCGTCTATGATGTGGCTGGAGATGACGAGACATCTGTCATCCCCGAAGTCCTCGAGAAGCCGTGTGTAGAGCGCATCGCGGTTCAGTGCATCCAGACCCAGCACCGGTTCGTCCAGCAGGATGAACGGACAAGCCGAATTGATCGCCAGAGCGTTCATGAGCATCGTTCTGCCTCCGGTGGACAGCTTCTCCCACTTCCGCCTTGCATCCACGCCCCAGCTGTCGAGGTCCCTCAGGACAGGCTCCTCGTCGATGTCGCGAAGCGATGCGAAGGAGCGCACGATGTCACGGACAAGCATGTCCGAAGGGAACATGTTGTCATCGTTGGCGAGTGCGACCAGGCCTGAACCGTCCCTGGCATCCACTCCATCGACCTCGATCGACCCCTCCTCGAAGGGGATGCGGTCGTCGATGCACCTGAAGAACGTGCTCTTTCCCACTCCGTTACGCCCGAACAGCCCATATATGTTCCCCGTCTCGAAAACCGCACGGACACCATCAAGAACCCTTCTGCCCCCGAAGGTCTTGACCAGATTCTTCACCTCAAGCTTCATCGAAAGCCTCCATGACGAACGAGACGACCTCGTCCCGCCCTATGCCGAGCTTGTCGGCCTCCCTCTTCATCGGTGCGACATATGATGCACCGAAGTCCTCCAGCCTCCGGGCACGGATGCTCTCCCGCGCCCCCTGGCACACGAACATGCCCAGTCCCCTTCTCTTCTCGATCCAACCCCTGTCCACGAGGATGTTCATTCCCTTGAGCACCGTCGCGGGATTGATATGCTCCTGGGCGCTGATCTCCGTCGTCGAAGGAATCTGCCCTCCCTCCGGGTACAGTCCGGTGAAGATGGCATCCTCCAGATACTCTGCTATCTGGAGGAAAAGCGGAGTCTGGTTGGAAGAACTGAAGTCCATCTTCTCTCCTTAGTCAGTTAGTTACTTGACTAACTAAGTATATAACACAGCAGATCAGAGTCTGTCAACATGAAGCGGCATGCCACCCCTTCCACCCGGTGGTAGAGAGTGAAAGGAGATGTCGGCAAGGCAGTAAAAGACGGGGCCCGCACTCCCGTGCGGGCCTCTGTCTTCAAAACTGATCGAAGAAGGAATCAGAAAGACGAACCGACGAAATGCGGAACGATTCTGTTCACATAATCGATCTCATAGTCCTCGCACCTACCTCCATGACTGGAGAAATCGGCACTGGAATAGTTCGGCTTGCCATCCGAAAGCGATCCGGCAGCTGTGAACTCGATTGTCTTGGCGTCTTTCTCCGCAATCGAGAAATCACTGACGACAAAAGAATTACCCGAAATCTCTATGCTTCCATTGAGAGTGAAACTGGAGACTTCTTCTTGGTTGCCATCGTAATCTGTGCTGTTCGCGGGTTCCACATCTTTAAAATCATATTTTCCACCTGACACGATTACACCGGGGAACTCCGTTGATACCTTCTGGTCTGCAATCGCCTCGAAAATCGATGGCATATACGATGACAGGGTGAACATCCTGATCATCGCAAGATACGTCTCGTCCTTGAGATGCATATAGCTTGCACCTCCCACTGTGAATGCATAGACGTTTCCACCTGTTGTAGTCTCGCTGCCATCACTTCCAATCTCGATATATATGCCCTCGATTCCATCGAAGCTGTCCATGTCGAAGCAGAATACCTGTCCAGATGCTGGCCTGAATGCGCCTGTGACCTTCACAGGGCGACCGAAGAAGAGCGGCTCTTCATAGTTTTTGAATTCAACGCCTCCAGATTCAAGGATAGTCATTCCTCCGTATGAAGTAGTTCCATCGACAGAGATGACCAGACGCATCAAGTACTGAATATACCCGAACAAGGTGCTTGCAAGTTCCACAGCCTCATCGTCAGTGATTGGCCCGTTGTCACCCTTTACTGCCGGGTTCTCGGCAACAGCCACTTCACCGGAACTGGACTTCTCGCACCAACCATCAAGCGTGTACTCGCTTATCGAATTATCTGAAGCGAGCGTGAAATTGAGCTTGTGCCAGCTGCCATCAATGGTCTGAGAGCGGAAGACCACCCATCCCATCTTCTTTTGCAAATCGTAATATGACGCGTCCTCATCGACTTCACATCCCTGGGCGGAATTCGATTGCACAAAGGATCTTATGATCGACTCAAGAGTCGAATCATATGAAGTGGCGAGGAATACGCCAGGTGTGCTGTCAAACGATGTCTGTTCATTGGAAGAATCGATCACGACAAAGGAATCGGTCTTCAGATTCGACATATCCGCATCAGCACTTCCCTTGAACGAGATCGACATCACATCAGATGGCCTGTCGACAGGAGCAACCTTCATATCGACCTCGATGCTTGTGGTGCCGGCAGCTCTGGATGATACAGACCTGGCGACCGATGATGGCATCAGACCTGTGTAATATGATCCGGCCTTGATTATCACGTCGCCTGATGTGACATCCTTTGAAAAGACGTACTTTCCACCTGACTCCTGGACCGAGTCACCATCACGCAAGGCAGAATACCCAGCAAGCAGTGCCTTCTCCGCCTCGAACTGGCTTTGAGTGATTGTGAAAGCCGCTGCACTCTGGTCGACAGGCGGACGTACAGGCGTCTGAGGACTGCCGCCATTGGTCGACTCAGGACTCTTGTTGTCATTGCTGCATGATGCAAGCATCGCAAGCATCACAATCAATGATATGACCAGTATTCTCTTCATCATCATACCCCCTTCACAATCCACCTTAACTGCAAAACGGGGGGGGATCAAGCCTTATCAAAAGGCTGAACAGGTTTATTCCCTGCTCGCATGGAAATGACCTAGGAAAAGACGGAGCCCGCACTTTCTGTGCGGGCCCACATCATCAGCGCAAATGGAGAAACCCTGCTACAGGAGGTACGGAACCTCCAGATTATGGCTCTGGTACACGACGAAGGTTTCGACACCGGCGATCTCGTCGACCTTCACCAGCTCGTTCTTGAAGAAGTTGAGCAACGAGCAGTCCTCATCCTCGCTCAGCTCGAGCTGGAGGATCAGGTCGTATCGGCCGGTCACGACCGCGCAGCTGATCACGCCATGCAGGGAGGAAAGCTCCCTGGCCTTCCTCTCCAGGTCCATCGTGGTGACCTTTATGCCCATGATCGCGACCTGGAGGGACGGCATGTTCTGCGGATTCACCAGCCCCTTTATCGTGAGCACCCTGTCCTCGATGAGCCTGTTGACACGGCTGCGAACCGTGTTCTCGGTGATGCCGAGCTCCTCGGCGATCGCCGAGAAGCTCCTGCGTCCGTCCTGGAGCAGGCGTATGATCGCCTTGCTGGTCTCGTCAACCTTCGCCATCAGCCGTTCTTCCTCTCGAATTCCTTCATGAAATCGGCAAGCGCCATTACATCATCGACAGGCAGTGCGTTGTAGAGGGATGCCCTGAGTCCGCCAACGGACCTGTGCCCCTTCAGTCCAAGCATGCCCTCGGCCTTGGCCTCGCTGACGAACTTCGCCTCGAGCTCCTCGCTCGGGAGGCGGAAGACGATGTTCATGCGCGAGCGCACAGCCTTGTCGACGGGGGAGCGGAAGAAGTCGGAGGAGTCGATCACGGAGTAGATCATGCCGCTCTTCTCGTCGGCCCTCCTGTCCATGCCCTCGACACCGCCATTGCGCTCGATCCACTCGAGCACCAGCTTCACCGCCCATATCGAGAAGACGGGTGGAGTGTTGTACAGGCCCTTGTCCTTGGAATGCAGCGCGTAGTCCATGTATGCCGTGAGGTTTCCGTTGCGCCTCTCCAGCATGTCACGTCGCATGATGATGAACGTGGCACCGGCAGGTCCCATGTTCTTCTGCACGCCGCCGTAGATCATGGCAAAGCGGGACACGTCCACAGGGCGGGAGAGTATGTCGGACGACATGTCGCAGATCAGCGGCACTTCACCCGTGTCGGGGAAGCTCTTCCACTCGATTCCACCTATCGTCTCGTTCGCACACAGGTACAGGTACGAACTGTCCTCGCAAGGATGGATCGACGCCGGATCGGGAAGCGTCGAATAGTTCGACTCCTTGCCATCCCACACCACGTTGACCCTGCCAAGCTTCTGGGCGTCCTTGGTGGCCTTGTTGGACCAGGATCCGGTCATCACGTAGTCGGCGCACCTGCCTTCCAGAAGGAAGTTCATCGGAATCATGGTGAACTGCAGCGTCGCACCTCCACCAAGGAAGTACACGTCGTAGTCCTCCGGGATTCCCAGCAGCTTCCTGAACAGATCCAGGCACTGGTCGTACATCTCCTCGAACATGCCCCCGCGATGGCTGGCCTCGATCATGCTCAGCCCCTGTCCCTCGTAGTCGACGATGTTGTCGCGGATCTGCTCCAGCACTTCCACGGGAAGCACGGAAGGTCCGGCGAAGAAGTTCCTCTTTCTCATGCGATCCTGCCCTCCTCTACAAGCCTTGCGATCGTATCGTACACCTCCTGTCCGATTCTCAGGAGGTTCTCCGTGCTGTTCGCTCCGACGTGGGGCGAAAGCGTGACATTGCTGCAGTCCAGAAGCGGGTTCTCGCCCTTCACCGGCGGCTCCGTGGAATACACGTCAGTGCAGAACCATGCTATCTTCCCGCTGTTGAGCGCATCGGCCACGGCCTGCTCGTCCACGGTCTTTCCGCGTCCCGTGTTTATGATCACGGGGCACTTCTCCATTTTCGCAATCAGAGCGGCGTCCAGCAGCTTGTCGGTGTCCTGCGTGTACGGAAGGTGCATCGAGATGTAGTCGGCCTCACGCACCGCCTCGCCGAGGTCCGCTATGAGCGTGGCGTTCTCGGCCTCCTTCACATACGGGTCGTAGGCCTGCACATTCATGCCGAAGGCCTTTGCGCGGACGGCCAGCTGCCGCGGGATGTTCCCGTAGCCCAGAAGCGTCAGCGTCTTGCCGCAAAGCTCGCTCCTCTTGGTCTTCTTGGCCCACTCACCCTCCTTCATCGTCCTGTCGTAGAAGCAGATTCTGCTTGCGGTGGACAGCATGAAGGCGAAGGCCATCTCGGCAACCGCGATCGCGGACGAGCGCGGCGTGTTGACCGCGATGATGCCCTTGGCCTCGCAGTATGCGCGGTCGATGTTGTCCATGCCCACGCCGCCGCGGATGATCAGGCGGCAGTTCTTCGCCTGGTCTATGTATTCCTTCGTGCACTTGGTCTTCGAACGGACCAGGATGACATCCGCCTCCGGAAGACGTGTCGTGTCGTCGGTTACCTCGCCGAACACGGAGAGCTTGTCAGGCAGACTCCTGTCGAAGGCGTCAGAGATCAGAATCAGCATATGGTGGCCTCCTTCCGTTTTGGTTCTCTTTCAAGTCCAGTATCGGATGGTTTTAGCACCATGTCAAATTGAAAATGCCGTTTTTAGGGAAATGTCAATTCAAAGCGCGGTTTTTCCAGAATTTCGCATCAGCCATGGCTGACCTTACATGTAGTCCCGCCATGTTCCATGGACGTAGTAGTCGAACTTGAAGAGACTGAAGAAGAACGCGAAGCGGTTCTCAGCCCAGTTGTAGGCCACGCCCACCTCGAACATCCTCTCGCGGCGACCCAGCACCGAGCTTCCAAGCGTAAGCGGCGTGAAGCTGACATAGCCTGTCGTGGGCATGAAGACGTCCCACGGGTTGTGCATGGTGAACATGAGACCGGCGTTGACGAACATGTTGATCGCGCTGCCCGGCACGCTGGTGCCCGTGCTCCTGTCGCCCATCACGGCATAGCTCAGCGACAGGCCGAGGGCGTTGTCCTGGAAGAAGCCAGGTGTGAGCGAGGATTCGCCCCACAATGACGTCTCGAGCCTCTTCGTCAGGCCGACGTTGAGGCCATAGGTGACGTTCAGCCCCTCCAGATTCTGCAACCCGCTCTGGTGTCCGAAGGTGAGCGACACATCGTTGTACGCTCCGGCCACGAGTCCGGACAGGGCCGATGTGATGACAAGTATCAGAGCTATCGTCCTTCTCATTGCAGCCCTCCTCAGAAATAGTACGAGACGCGGATCAGGTCCATGCCCCATCCGGCGTAGTCGAACGTACCGTCGAACAGGACGAACGGCCGGAGGAACTCGTAGTTGAAATGCACGTCGATGAAGTTGAGCATGCTGAAGCCGAAACACCAGGCGAAGTCCATGTCGGCGTCCCACATCGCCCCCGCGCTCACCTTGGGTGACCATATTGTCGGGTTTGCGAACATGAAGGAGAAGATGTGGTCGACGAGACCGAACGTCCTGAGCGACAGGTCCACGTCGAGTCCGGTGAAGACCATGGACCAGCCCCTGAAGCCGACGCCGGCTCCGGCCTCCAGCACAAGATACCGGCTGTCGGTGAAGTCGAACATCAGCGAGAACCTGGACGATGAGCTCTGGTTGAAGCCGCTGTAGCCCTCCATCGACCAGCCGTAGCCGAATGCGACGGCGAAAAGCGAAGAGCATGCCACGACGAGCAGCAGAAAGACCACAAGCAACCTTCTCATGCCGTCAACCTCCGAAATAGGAGAACAGGAAGGACATGAGGCTGCCCTTCTCTTCCTTCAGCGCCAATGCACTCTCCAGATCGAGAGTGTGCATCTCCTTTGCGATCGACGCCACCTGTTCGAGACTGGAGCGGGCGAAGCCCTCGTCATCCAGCACCAGGGCGATCTCGTGGGACAGGCCCATCGAGCGGTAGTTGATATTGCTCGAGCCGATGACCGTGTAGCGCCTGTCGACGACGCACAGCTTCTGGTGCAGCAATGACAGCCCCGTCTCCTCTCCTGCGTACTCGATGTTCACGTCGAAGCCGGCCTCGACGAGGTTGTGGTAGTCGTAGAAGAGCGCCCCCTGCACGTATTCGCGCGAATCGATCGGCAGATATATCTTCACCTCGACGCCGCGCTCCAGAGCCGCCTCGAGGCACTGGTACATGTTGTCGTCGAAGAAGGCAAGATACGGAAGCATGACTATCTCCTCCTTTGCAGAGGAGAACAGGGCGGCGTACATGTCGGCCATGGACACGTCGCTTCCCGGCCCCTGGTTGAACAGGTATGCGTCAATCGAGCCGTGCGAGAGGCTCTTTCCCGTGGCGAAGTCGTCCCTGGACACCTTCTCCACGCTGGACTCGTTCCAGATGGTGACGAACTCGTCGACAAGGGCATCCGCCAGGGCCGGGGAGTCGAAGACGTACATGCTGTCACGCTGCAGGTCGATGTCGTCGGCCCCCAGCGAGATGTAGTTCATGTTCATGCCGCCCAGAGTGCACCAGCGTCCGTCCACGACGACGATCTTCCTGTGTTCGCGCACTAGAAGCGTGCCGGGCTGGAGTATGCTCATGGCTGAAAGCGGATTGTATTCGATCATGTGCACCCCGGCGTCCCTGAGGAAGTACAGAGGGAACATGTGGTCCGCACTGGCCGTCATGTCGTAGCTCGACACGGCGTCGATGATCATGTAGACGTCCACCCCGCTTTCCGCCTTGGCCGCGATCGCGTCGTACAGCGGCTCGAGCCCGTGGCATGAGCTTCCGAGGAACGTGGTGATGATCATGTAGTCCTGTGCGCCCTCGACAAGCTCCATGAAGCGCTCCAGATAGAGGGAGGCGTCGAAGTACATCTCCGGGTACGGCACCTCGACATGCACACCGCCTCCTGCAAGCAGCTTCTCATGTGCCGGCAGGTCTGCATTGGCAAGCAACTGCGTGTCGACGAAGGGCTTCGTCATGCCGCACGACGAGAGCATCAGACATGACAGCAGGAGCAACACGATTGTCGTCGTTCTGTTTCTCATTCCTTCCTCTGGCTCGGGAATATGAAGGGCTTCGGAAGAAGCTCCGAGAAGACGTATGTGTGCACGTCGCCCTTCAGGGAAGAGAGTATAACAGGCGTATCGGGAGCTGTAAACTCCGCCAGGACCTGCAGACACATGGCGCACGGCGGAGCCGGCGGGTCGTCGTCCGACACGACCACCATGGCATCGATGCCTATCGTACCCTCCTCGGCGATGGCATGGAGAAGCGCGTTGCGCTCGGCGCAGACGGTCGCCCCGAAGGACGAGTTCTCCACATTGCATCCCGTGTAGATCCGTCCAGTGGCGGCTGAGCGCACGCAGGCGCCGACCTTGAAGTCCGAATAAGGGGTGTATGCATGCTCGCGGGTCCGCTTCGCCGCCTCGATCATCTCCTGTATGTCCGCTACCGGCGCATCCGGCCTCCTGACGCGGATCATGTTCGCTCCGAAGAGCCTCGTCTCATCGCCCTGCCGGGCCAGAATGTCCACGGTCTGTTCCATTGTGGATCCGCCAAGAAGTATCCCTATGTCCTCCGATGCCGCACAGGCCCCCCATGAGCACAGCGTGGAGACATCCACGGTGCCTGCGATGCCCAGCACCTTCATGCCGGCATCCAGTCCTGCCATGACACCAGCCCTGCTGTCCTCGACGACGATGCAGGAGGCCGGATCGCTGCCCAGCCTCGCGGCCGCCTTGCGGTAGATCTCGCCGTCCGGCTTGTTGTTCACGATCTCCTCGCCGCTGAGGACGAGGTCGAAGTCGTCCTCGTCAAGGCCGATCACCCTGATGTTGGCCAGCACCTTCCAGTGCGGGGCGGAGGAGCACACCGCGACCTTGAAGCCCAACGCCCTCAGGTGTCTGACGAGGGCACAGGAAAGCGCCTTGGCGCAATCGTCCAGGGACGCCGCCATCAGCGATGGATAGTGCTCCTTGAAGTACAGCGAGGCCTCGGCCAGGTCCACGTCCATGCCGCGCTCTCCGGCCGGTCCGGTGAAGAAGACCTCCTCGCCCGCTCCAAGATACGGTTCGACGTCCTTGCGTGTCAGCCTGACGCCCTTGAGGAGGAACCAGTCCATCAGTATGCGGATGGAGACGGGTTCGCTGTCGATCAGCACGCCGTCCATGTCGAAGAGGAAGGTGTCCGTCATGTCGCCTTGATGAACCGTCCGTCCCCGGGGATGCCCAGGTACATTCCGCTTCCCATGATGAGCCTTCCCCTGAGGTAGGTCATCACCGCCTTTCCGATGACGTTCATCCCCTCGTACGGGGTGTAGCCGCATTCCGAATGCGTGTTCTCGCTCGAGAGCGTCCATGAGACGTCGGGATTGAATATGACGATGTCGGCATCGCTTCCCTCTCTGAGCACGCCCTTGTGGGGATACAGGCCGAAGTACTTCGCAGGACCTGTGGAGAGGACGTTGACCATCTCGTTGAGCGTCAGCAGCGCACCGTTGGCCACGAGGTTGTGGATCAACGGCAGCATCTCCTCGCTTCCAGGGATGCCCGGATAAATCGTGCGCGTGTCATGGCTCTCGAGCTTCTGGGCACGGGTGAACGAACAGTGGTCCGTGGCGACGACCTGGATCTCGCCGTTGCACAGCGCCTCCTGTAACGCCAGGTTGTCCTTCTCCTCCCTCAGCGGAGGCGTCATGACGTACAGCGGGCCGTCGGGCCCCTCGAGCTTCGAGCGGTCGAGGAAGAGATAGTGCGGCGTCGTCTCGACGATGACCTCGAGCCCCCTGTCGCGCAGACTTCTGACAGTCTCCAGCCCCTCGGCGCTGGACAGGTGGACGACATACAGCGGGATGCCCACCTCGAGCGCAAGGGTGCCCATGTGCTCGATCGCCAGGGCCTCGGCCCTTGCCGGTCGGAGCACTGGATGGTCCTTGGGCCGATAGTCGCCATGGTATGCCGATGCGACCTGCTGGAGATATTCGTCGTCCTCGCAGTGCACGCAGACCATGAGGCCCAGGTCGCGGCACATGTGGAAGATGCGTCTCAGCTCCTCCCTGTTCTCGATCAGGTAGCCCACGTCCTTGTATGTGGTGAAGAGCTTTATGGCCCTGCATCCGGCCTTCTTCACCTGGGCAAGCTCCTCCTCCAGGCCCGGCCTGAAGGCGTACACGCCCTGGTGGATGGCGAAGTCGATGGCCATCTCCTCGCCCATCGCGTCCACTCTGGAGCGGAAGCATGAGGGAAGCGAGACGTGGTCGTCGTCCGCGAAGTCGACGACTGTCGTCACACCTCCGAAGGCGGCGGCCTTGCTGCCTTCCTTGAAGCTGTCGGCGGTCACCGTACCACGAGAGACCAGATGATAATGGGTGTGCGCATCGATGATGCCGGGCAGGACCAGCAGTCCATCGGCATGGACCAGCGTGACGTTGTCGTGGATCGATGCGGGATCTATGTGCGGAGAGATCCTGACGATCTTCGAGCCGCGCACAAGTATATCCGCGCGTCTCTTCCATTCCGTGTCTATGAGAAGTCCGTTTTGAATGAGAATACAGCTCATATGATGAATGATAATTCAAAATCCACGGTAGGGAAACATGAAATCCGTCATTGCCAGGGCCGGCATACTGATGCTAGGCTTCAGACAGGGGAATGACCATATGATCGAGAAGAGAGAGTACATCGTGGCGCTGTTCGAGACCGTCCCTCTGACGACGAAGGACCTGCTTGGAGGGACGTATGACGAGCTTGTGCGCCAGCGCATCGCGAAGACGATAGAGATCGAGGCCCCGATCACGCGTTCGCTGCTTCTCAAGAGAGTCGCGAACTCCCTCTCGATCCAGAAGGTGGGCTGTCGGCTCGAGGAGTACTTCGGCCGCATGCTCGAGGACTTCTCCGCCCTCAGGGACGACGAGGACGGGATCGAGGTCTACCACAGGAGCGGTACAGACGTAGAGCCGTTCTACCGTGGAGACAGCCGCACGATACGCTATTCGGTCCAGATTCCGCCATGCGAGGCGGCCTTCGCCCTGATGGACTCGCTGTATCTTGCCGGAGGCAGGCAGAAGCGGGCGGCAGCCTACGCCGCATTCCTCGATGAGCTGGGCTACCAGAAGTCGGGCAAGGACCTCAAGAGACTGTTCGCGAGAGCGTTGAAGTGGGCCGTGGACAACCAGTGCATAAGGCGCATGTCCAACGGAACGCTCATGCTGACGTCTTTTTAGCGATTCTCAAGTTTTTCATCCAGGGTTTTACGTTTACCGCTGTTTTTCTGTTTACAGTTTGGCGATTTCCATCTTATCCTTTCTGAAGGAGGAGATCGTATATGCTGATCAATCTCGAGCGACATGAAGACATCATCGAAAAGAACGTGGAGCGCTGCCGTCAGAAGGGCATAACGCTTCCGACCTTCCGCGAGATGATGGATCCGCGCCTCATCGGCGATGATGTGAAGAAGCGCCTGAAGAACGTCGGGCTTTGGGATGTGGACCCTGTCAACCTCTACAGAATCACGTGGCACAACGAGCCGAAGGAGAAAGGCGGACTGTACGGAGGGGTCAACTTCATCGAGATCCCGCGCACGATCACCGGGACGAAGGCCCGAATCCTGGCCCTGGTCGGCAAGTGGTTCCCCTGCGGAGTGCACAAGGTCGGCGCCACGTACGCCTGTCTCGCCCCCGCCCTGGTCACAGGCAACTTCGATGCATCCAGCCAGCAGGCCGTCTGGCCCAGCACGGGAAACTACTGCCGTGGAGGCGCCTACAACAGCGCGCTTCTGGGCTGCGACAGCATAGCGATTCTGCCGGAGGACATGTCGCAGGAGCGCTTCAACTGGCTCAAGAGCGTGGCCGGGGAGGTCATCGCCACACCCGGATGCGAGTCCAACGTCAAGGAGATCTTCGACAAGTGCCATGAGCTGGACGCCACACGCGGCAGCCACATCGTCATCTTCAACCAGTTCGAGCAGTTCGAGAACTATCTGTGGCACTACGAGGTCACCGGAAGGGCGATTCTCGAAGTACTGGAGAATCTCGGCATCAAGGCCGACAACGTGCGCGCCTACGCCTCCAGCACCGGAAGCGGCGGCACGCTTGCCGCAGGCGACCACCTGAAGGACGTCTATCCAGGCATCAGGATCGGAGCCGGAGAGGCGCTGCAGTGCCCCACACTGCTGCGAAACGGATTCGGAGCCCACAGGATCGAGGGCATCGGCGACAAGCACGTGCCGTGGATCCACAACGTGAAGAACACCGACATGGTCCTCTCGATCGACGACCAGGACTGCATGGACATCTACAGGCTGTTCAACGAGCCCGCCGGAAAGGACTACCTGTCATCGATCGGCGTGAAGGACGAGGACATCGGAAACCTCGAACTGTTCGGCATCTCGGGAATCGGCAATCTGCTGAGCGCCATCAAGATGGCGAAGTTCTACGAGATGGACGAGGACGACGTCGTCTTCACGATCCTCACCGACAGCAGCTCGATGTACACCAGCCGCCTTGCGGAGCTCACACAGCAGCAGGGTCCCTTCAACGCCATGGAGGCGGCGAAGGTCCATGCGGCGAGTCTGCTGCATCAGGGCATCGACAACGCCCTGGAGCTGGGCTACTACGACAGGCTTCGCATACACAACCTGAAGTACTACACCTGGGTCGAGCAGCAGGGCAAGACCTACGAGGAGCTCAACAGGCAGTGGTACGACAGGAACTACTGGAAGGAGCTGCCAAAGCTCACGGGACGCATCGACGAGCTCATCGACGAGTTCAACGCGCGCATAGCGAAGTAGGACAAGGATTGGACCGGATACCGACAGGAAGGCCGAACGACCTTCCTGTCGTCTTGAAAGGAGACACCAGTGATGAGATTCGCATACAAGTGCCATGACTGCGGTCATGAATTCGAGAGCGACGGAATCGTCTACCTGTGCCCGAAGTGCGGCGGCAGCACGGCACCAGGCGAGTTCAGGCGCGGCATCCTATCCGTCATCTACGACGATGACGAGCTGGGAAGGCTCAGAGACAGGAGGGATCTGTCGGTCGACGACTTCCTGCCCTACCCGATAGCATCCCCCGGCACCTTCCCCTGCGGCCCCACTGCGCTCGTGAAGCCGGGACGCATCAGGAAGGAGACCGGCGTGGACGTCACGCTGAAGATGGACAGCCAGCTGCTGTCCGGATCCTTCAAGGACCGTGCAAGCCTGCTTGTCGCAAGCCAGGCGATCCACCATGGCCAGACGAGGATCGCCCTGGCCTCGACGGGAAACGCCGGTGCCGCCATGAGCGCCATCGGAGCGGCCTATGGACTGGACATAATCCTCTTCGTCCCCGCGACCGCTCCCGTGAACAAGCTGATGCAGAGCGTCCTGTACGGTGCGCATGTCGTGCCGGTCAGGGGGACCTACGACGACGCCTTCGCCCTGTCCATCGCCTACACGCAGAGCAAGGGGGGAGTCAACAGGAACACCGCGTACAACCCGATGACCATCGAGGGCAAGAAGGCCGCCTCCATAGAGCTCTTTCTGCAGATGGGACGCGAGGTCCCGGACATCATCTATGTGCCCACAGGCGACGGCTGCATACTTGGAGGCATCTACAAAGGGTTCTATGACTTGCTGCACGCCGGCCTCACCGAGGCCCTGCCCAGAATCGTCTGCTGCCAGAGCGACAGGTCGGATGCGATTGCAGGCGCATTCGAGACGGGCGTCTATGCCGACGTCAAGGCGACGACACTCGCCGACAGCATCTCCGTCTCATCCCCTGCCAACGGCCGCATGGCCGTGCGTGCCATCAGGGAAAGCGGAGGTCATGTGGTCAGGGTCTCCGACGACGAGATACTCCAGGCACAGAGGCTGTTGTGCTCCCAGGCCGGGCTCTTCGTGGAGCCTGCATCGGCATGCGCCTACGCCGCGTTCCTCAAGGACTGCGGCAGCATCGGCGGTGGAGAGAAGGCCACGGTCCTGCTCACCGGAACGGGTTTCAAGGACATGGCCGTCTTCCAGGGCAAGGTCGCACTGCCCGAGGCGATCGACAACAGCGTAGAGGCCGTGCTGGCCCTTCCCTTCTAGTCGAAAAATACGTTATCATGAAAGGGCCTTGCCGGAAGGCAGGGCCAATTTCACAAGGAGAACCGCATGAAATACTCTAAGGAAGTCGAGAACATGTGCACCGTCAGATGTGGTGCGCAGCACGGTTGTGCCCCTATTCCCGAGGAAGGGAAGTGGGTCTATTCGAAGGAGATCAAGGACATCTCCGGACTCACCCATGGCGTAGGCTGGTGCGCTCCCCAGCAGGGTGCCTGCAAGCTCACGCTCAACGTCAAGAACGGAATCATCGAGGAGGCCCTCATCGAGACCCTCGGATGCTCCGGAATGACCCACTCCGCGGCCATGGCTGCCGAGGCGATCGTCGGCAGGACGGTGCTCGAGGCCGTCAACACGGACCTGGTCTGTGACGCCATCAACACCGCAATGAGGGAGCTCTTCCTCCAGATCATCTACGGAAGGAGCCAGAGCGCGTTCAGCGAGGACGGACTGGTCATCGGCGCCGGACTCGAGGACCTTGGAAAGGGAACCTGCTCCCAGGTCGGAACCGTCTACTCCACAAAGCTCAAGGGACCGCGCTACCTCAACCTCGCCGAAGGCTACATCCTTCGCCAGGCACTGGACGAGAACGACGAGATCATCGGCTACGAGTATGTCAACATGGGCGTCTTCATGGAGAACGTGAAGAAGGGCGTCGATGCCAACGAGGCCCTCGAGAAGGCCAAGAAGACCTATGGCCGCTTCGCCGATGCAGCAAAGTACATCGACCCGAGACACGAGTAAGGAGGTAGAGGATGGCACTTTTCGAAGGATACGAAAGAAGAATCGACAAGATAAACGAGACACTGAAGAAGTACGGCATCTCCTCCATCGAGGAGGCCAAGGACATCTGCGACAAGGCCGGCGTCGATGTGTACGGCATCGTCAAGGGCGTCCAGCCGATCTGCTTCGAGAACGCATGCTGGGCATACATCACCGGTGCCGCCATCGCGATCAAGAAGGGCGACAAGACCGCCTATGAGGTCGCAAAGGATCTCGGAGAGGGTCTGCAGAGCTTCTGCATCCCCGGCTCCGTCGCCGACGACAGGAAGGTCGGACTTGGTCACGGCAACCTTGCCGCCATGCTCCTTAGCGACGAGACCAAGTGCTTCTGCTTCCTCGCCGGACACGAGTCCTTCGCAGCCGCAGAGGGCGCGATCGGAATCGCCAGGAACGCCAACAAGGCCCGCAAGGAGCCCCTCAGGGTCATCCTCAACGGTCTTGGAAAGGACGCCGCGAAGATCATCTCCAGAATCAACGGCTTCACCTATGTCGAGACGAAGTTCGACTACTTCACCGGCAAGCTCGAGGAGATCTCCCGCACGGCATACTCCAAGGGAGAGAGGGCCGCGGTCAACTGCTACGGAGTGGACGATGTGCGCGAGGGCGTGGCCGTCATGCATCATGAGGGCGTCGACGTCTCCATCACCGGAAACAGCACCAACCCCACCCGCTTCCAGCATCCTGTCGCCGGCACCTACAAGAAGGAGTGCTGGGAACTCGGCAAGAAGTACTTCTCCGTCGCATCCGGCGGTGGTACGGGTAGAACGCTGCATCCGGACAACATGGCCGCAGGTCCCGCCAGCTACGGCATGACCGACACCATGGGCAGAATGCACTCCGATGCGCAGTTCGCCGGATCCTCCTCCGTGCCTGCACACGTCGAGATGATGGGCCTGATCGGAATGGGCAACAACCCGATGGTCGGTGCATCCGTCGCAGTCGCAGTCGCGGTCGCCGAGGCGATGAACAAGTAACAGGTCCTTCGACCTGACACTGGGCAGAAGGCATCCGGTAGGGTGCCTTCTGTCGTATCATTGGAGATGGAGATGACAAGAGACGTCGATACGGTATTCCTTCCGACATGGGCCGACGAGGCCTGCCGAGATGCCTCCGCCCTCGTGAATTCGGGTGGAGGCATGATGTGCATCGGCTTCACAGGCGACGGAAAGGCCGTCGGCGTCGAATCCCCGCAGGCTCTGGTGCAGACCATCAGAAACGATCTGCTGGAGAAGTGCAATTTCACAGAGGCCGTCATCACGACAAGACGCGTCTGGATGAAGAGTGTGGTCGATGTCGTGCTCCCGAGTCATCCATACACCGTGCCATGCGACGGCGAGGTGTTCGTCAGAAAGGATTCACACACCATCGTCGCACAGGGTGAGGCCAGGAACAGCCTCATGGCCAACCTCTACACGGGGCCGATGGACTCCTACCCCGTCTTCTCCGCATCCTTCGAGGATCTCGACCAGGACCTGATCGAGGACTTCATCATAACAGCCGATCCCGATGCGGACTTCCACGACACCAGGGGTGCGCTGATGAAGCTGCTGGACTGGGACGGCAAGTCCGTCACCAGGGCTCTGGCCGCCCTCTTCCATCCAGCTCCTGCCAGCGTCGTGCCGGGCTGCATGACGATTCTTTCCTACGACAGGAATGCGTATGGACGCACATTCATCTTCGACGGTCCTCTTGCAGACTACATTTTCACGCTCGTCGAAGACATTCCCGACTCCTTCGCCATCTTCAGGACGGTTGAACAGAGGAAGGAGGACTTCCTTGGCTACGAATACGACCCGGACTGCTATGACGAGCTGGTGATCAACGCCGTCATGCATCGCGACATGTCGCGCCCTCATCCGGTGACGGTCACGATCACGGACTCTTGCATCGAGGTATGCAACGCCTGTGAAGGAGACCTCATGTCGGTCGAGCAGATCAGGGGCGGCATGATACCCCATGGCAGCATCTGTCCGAATCCGACAGTCGCCAAGGCATTCAAGCTGATGGGGCTTTGCGCGCTCGATGGCATCTCGCTTGAGGTCATCGACGACACGCTGGACTTCAACGGCCAGCCTCCCCTCGAGATCTCTGTGGACGACGATGGGATCATGACGGCCAGGATGGGCATAAGCGAGGATCCGGCGAACTTCGACAACACAGATGCCGACATACTGGCGGAGATCCCATGGTACGAGGACTATCTATAGTCCGGGTCTTCTGAAGAGAAAACCCTCATGCAACACACGGTCACATGAGGGGCACAAAGGAGGATCTGCCAATGACTCGGCTTGAGTGCTTTTTCAGGGAACCACCTTGGTTCCGGCATCCGCATAGAGCGCATCGTACAGGTGGGCAGGATCTGTGATCAGACCCATGTTGCCAGTGGTGTCGACGAAGTCGACGATCGCCTGGATCTTGGGAAGCATCGAACCGGGTGCGAAATGCCCCTGGGCCATGTAGGTCTTCGCCTCCTGGCTGGAGACCGTGTCCAGACGCTTCTCGTCCGGCTTGTTGTAGTTCAGACAGACCTTCTCCACAGCGGTGGAGATCACGAAGAGGTCGGCCTTCAGATCCTTTGCGAGGATGGCTGCGGCGAGGTCCTTGTCTACCACGGCCTCACGTCCATAGAGCAGTCCGTCATCGCCCCTGACCACGGGGATTCCACCGCCACCGGCCGCGATGACGATAGAACCGCTGTCCAGGAGCTTCCTCACGGTCCCGCTCTCCACTATGGCAAGCGGCTTTGGAGAGGCCACCACTCTTCTGTATCCACGTCCCGCGTCCTCGACCACCGACCAGCCGTCATTGTCCCTGTGGTACTCGGCCTCCTCCTTCTGCATGAAGGAGCCGATCGGCTTGGTGGGATTCGCGAACGAGGGGTCCCTGTCGTCGACAAGGACCTGCGTGACGACCGTGGCGACATCCCGGCGGAGCCCGAGCTTCTCCAGCTCGTTGTCGAGCGCCCTCTGCAACTGGTAGCCGATTGCTCCCTGAGTGTCGGCGACGCAGCTGTCAAGCGGGACCGCGTGCAGGATCTTGCGCGCATACTCCGCCCTCAGGAGGATATAGCCGACCTGAGGTCCGTTTCCATGGACGATGACCACGCGGTGTCCTTCCCTGATCAGACGGGCGATGTGATACGCGGTCTTGCTTGCGGCCTCGTACTGGGCGCTGACGGTGACGTGCTTCGAGTCCTCGATGAGGGAGTTGCCACCGATTGCGATTACGATCAGCTTGGAATCCATAAGATGTCCTCCAAGTCAATCATAACACGGATGCAACAAAACGCAACATAAAAAGGTATTTTAAGCCGATTTGTATCCTATTGTCCTGTAAGCACTTATTTTCTACACATTATTCATATCATGTCAGGAATAAGCTTTTTTCTATCAGAATATATGATATGTGGAGATTCCAATACTGGAAACATATCCATCTGTTATCAGGCATCCATCAGTCATGAACTGCTTTCACGTAATCATATAAATGACGGAAGTGCTATCAGCAAGGTGCCTGCGATTATCCCAAGAAGCCCTATCAATGCCTTCCTTGACAGATGCTCATGGAACACAATGCGGGAGAAAAGGATCGTGAATATGATACTGAGCTTATCGATAGGTACCACAACGCTTGCAGTGCCCTCTTGCAGAGCTCTGTAATAGCAGAGCCAGGAAGCTCCTGTGGCAAACCCTGAAATGATTATGAAGAAAAGTTCATTCCTGCGTATTCCCTTAAGCTTATCCTTCTTTCCCGTCATGAATATCATGAGCCAGGACATTACAAGGACAACCGCTGTGCGTATCGCGGTACCGAGATTCGAGTCCACTCCTTCGATGCCGATCTTCCCAAGGATTGATGTCATGCTTGCAAACAGAGCGGAAAGAAGCGCATAGATAACCCAAGACAGGTCTCCTTCCTCAGAAGCAGCACCATCGGCCTTCTTCTCAATCATCAGGAACGTCCCGATTCCTATCAGGAATATCGCAATGACTCCTGCCGCACTGATACTCTCGCCGAGCAGCAGCATAGCCAGGATCATCGTCAGTATCGTGCTGGACTTGTCTATAGGCACGACCTTGTTCACATCGCCCTTCTGAAGCGCATGGAAATAGCACAGCCATGACGCTCCTGTTGCAAGGCCGGAGAGTATGAGGAATACCCAGGTCTTCGCATCTATGGAATGAACTGCCGAAAGCGGTGATGTGATAGCCGCCATGATCCACGAGAAGATGAGTACAACTATTGTCCTGAGCGCAGTTGCAACTGTTGAATCGGTCTCCCTTATTCCGCATTTTGCAAGTATCGCAGTCACACCCGCGAAAAAAGCCGAACCGCAGGCATAGAAAATCCACATAGGCACCTCCTACATAAGATGAGGGAAGCCTGCCCTGCTTTCCTCTTTCGCTCTCGCGTAAAGCCTTTCAAGTACAGAAAGAAATACATCAAGCTCATCCTGAGGTATTTCCTGTATAAGCCAGCTATAGAACTTTTCTTCCAGTGCAGTCCTGGAAGTTT
Organism: uncultured Spirochaetales bacterium; assembly: GCA_944388965.1. GTDB lineage: Bacteria > Spirochaetota > Spirochaetia > Sphaerochaetales > Sphaerochaetaceae > Bullifex. The sequence continues at coordinate 109,952 of CALXKL010000002.1, forward strand.
TCACATCCTCGCACATCTGTGTAGCATAGAGATGCTGTTTTCTCCTGTCCTTGCTGTCCGCTATTCTTCTGAGAAAGCCTTTCGCTTCAAGATTTGCAGTACGCTTTGCTATGGCAGCTTTATCCATCACAAGAATACGGCTGACTTCACCCGGTGTTATGCCGGGATTCTTCCTTACGATATGCAGGATATCGCACTCACCTGAGCCAACACCCTGGATCTTCATGCCATCCCTGACATAGGCCTGTACTTCCCTTGCAATCTTCGTTATCCGCCGTTTCGTCAAATCCATACAAGCTCCATTAGTTGTACATACAACTAATTTCATGGTAATCTTTTCACATCACAGCAGCAATATCCAGAAAAAGTTCATTTACTGTATATGGACAAAAACGAGACACCAAGGAAATCAAGAAGCGGCATGCGAAAGATATATGAGAAGACAGAGAAGACCAGCGTGACTGCAGCACCGCTCCAGATGCTGAATGAGGATACATATCTGATATCATTCTCCCGCTGAGCTCCCAACAACCGTGAGATAAGGCTGGAAGCACCAAGGCCGAAGAGATTTCCAAGAGCAGTGAGAAGATTGAACCAAGGCGAAACAAGAGAAACGGCGGCTACCATCTCAGGATCACCAAGCTGCCCGATGAAGAATGTATCGGCAAGATTGTATATCATCGTGACAACCTGACTGATAATCGTAGGTATTGCCAGAGTCATGACAGCCCTAGGGACTGGCATCTTCTCAAATAGATATTGCTCACTCTCCTCGAATCACATCGTCATTCACTGCCCTGCAGGTAATCGTTTCTATATGCTTTACACGCCGTGTCAGAAGCGTTCTCCGGTTTCAGCGATGACCTTCTCGATGAATCCGGCTTTCCCTTCCGTATAGGCTCTGCGGTTGTCCGGGAAAGCAGAAGCCAGCCTTTTCTTCAGCTTTTCATATTCAACAGCTCTGTCTGGATGGGAATTCATATGGTCACGGAAGAATATATAGTCATTCCATGCCTTCCCATGCCATTTCACGATATGGATATGGTGAGTGCGCATGTCGCCCTCTCCCATGATGAAGAGAATCTGATCAGGAACATCACTTCCTCTGAACATGATTCCGCATCCAGCCAATTCATCGATATGGGAAATGACGGACTGGACATCATCAAACGCTACTGCTATGTCCACAATGGGCTTTGCAGCTATTGATTTTATTGCAGTGCTTCCTACATGCTGGATATCCCTGGCCTCTGGAATGACTTTCCAAAGGACCCTTATCGTCTGGTCCGCCACAGCTTCCCATTCCTTGTCATGGGCAAGCAATTCGGTTTTTCCCCTCTCGAGTCCAAGATGCATTGCCCTCTCCACAATTCACATTCTCTGCATACCCAAGGGAATATAGCAGAATCCAGCAATGAGGGACATGACCACCACTCCATTTTACTTCACACATCACTGAAATATGCACTGGAATCGACTATTTTTGCTGCCAACTTGACTAATGGAATTCCGCCGATTTGACTAATGGAACTCCGCCGACGGGACCAGTGCATCACCGTCTTTTGTCCGTGACCTGTTCCTTCATCATCAACTCCAAGACCGACAGTCCACAAATCAGACAACCGGAGGAAAACCTGATCCAAGCGCAATCAGGACCTTTCCAAATCACCCGTCGGGGTCTACATTAGAACCAGGAGTACCACTATGGCCGACAATCTCATGGATGCATTCCTCATCTACGTTGACTCCGACGACTCGGTACGCGAGGAGCTTGACAGGCGCATCATGTCCTGGCAAGGAGATGCAAGAGACATCACAAGAGAAGTGCTCATCCCCTTCGCCCGCGAGCATGGCTACGAGATGACCGAAGCCGACGTCGAGTACTACAACGGCCATGAGAACGATGGAAGCGAGGTTCCTTCGTTCCTCCTTGAAAACGGCTGATCACATCCTCCCCACCCTTTGATCATCACGGCAAAACACACCCGTTTCCCGATACCAGCCTGCTGCAATCTAAATATTATTCTTGACACCATATTATATTACATATAATATTCTAATCGAGGTAGAAGAAATGAAGTTCCAGATCACCGCCACCCTGCTCGAAGCCTGCGTCTTGTCGCTGCTTGGAGACGGCCCGGCCTACGGCTACATCATCACACAGCGCCTGCAGGACAAGGTGGAATGCAGCGAATCGACCTTGTACCCGGTCCTCCGCCGTCTCGAGAAGGACGGTCTGCTCACCTCCTACAACCGCGAGGCGAACGGAAGGAACAGGAAATTCTACAAGTTGACGGAGGAAGGCCGCCTCCAGCTTGCCGACATGCGTCGGGAATGGGAGCGGTACAAGACTCTGGTGGACGATCTCATCGGCAAGGAGGTAGGGACATGAGGAAGAAGGACTATCTTGAACAGCTCAGGAAGCTGTTGGAAGAGAATCTCGCCAAGGCGGATGCGGATGATGCCTATGCCTATTACACCGAACTCTTCGACGAGGAGGAGTTCGGCACACTGGTCGAGAGGATCGGCACGCCTGAAGACGTGGTGCATAGGCTGATTGACGAGGAGATGGAAGTCTCGCTTTACAGCGCACGCCACAGCATCAGGCGTGGTGCCCGTCTGCTTGGCAGGATGCTGTCAGGTGGTGGAAAGGGTTGCATCCTTGCCGTCCTGGACATCCTGATGATGGTAGTCGTCATACTTCTATCGGCACTGGCGGCAATCATTCTGGCGATGAGGATAGGCACATACATGAAGCTCGGCACCCTTCTGATGCCGTACATGCTCGCCTACACGACCATGATGATCGCGCTTGTCATAGTCGTGATGATGACGCTCAGGCACCTGCCCTATCTTGCAGCGTTCATCGATGAAGGGAGGAAGAGGACATGAGAAGAGCAAGAAGATCGACGATCGTCCTTACGGCAGTGTTCGTCCTGTCTGCACTTGTCGCGATATCGGCCATGATGATGCTTTTGGCGTCACCTGCATCCGTCCAGAAGGAGATGATCCAGTACAAGGCGCTGATGGACAGCCAGGTCGCCTTCCGCCTGACCTGGTGGAGATGGCCTGCCAAGGCAAGGGAACTGTATGACGAGCTGGAGCCGCAGGTTGCCGATGTGGACTGGTCCATGCCCATGGCCACCTACGACGAGGCCATGGCCAGACTCATGTTCCGTATGGACGACACCAGCGAGAGCCGCTTCTTCGAGCTCAGGGCCAAGGGCGCCGGGAATCTTACAGCGCTGGAGACGAGACAGCTTCTGGGCTTCACGGCAGGAAGCGGTGCCGGGTGGTTCCTCGACGATCCCGTCTACGAGGAGCTCGCATCACACCTCGGTTTCGAGTCGGTCGACGACATGCTCTGCTTCAGGAACATCTGGGTCGACTATGTGCCGCAGGATCTGATGGACAGACAGGTATTCGAATACTACTCGCTCAGGGAGCTATACGACATGTGGGGGGATGGCTGCATATCCGTCGAAGGCACATCGATTCCGCTTGAGGAAGGCGTGCTGAAGTCGATGTCGACGCTGCCCGGATGGGCACAGGATCCTTCCGCCGACCTGACCAGGGAGCAGACACAGGAGCTGGTCGACATCGCCATGGACAGCGAGACGATGATGAGAAAGCTCCTGCCCCAGCTTCGCCGCAACGCGGAGATGTACGGTATAGCCTACCCATGGAGGGAGAGTGCACAGGACCATGTGAAGGCGGCGTACATTGAAGAGAGATTCACCCAGATGGGTCTCATGGACTGAGAGCACGATCAGCGACGAAAAACCAATCGGCAGGGCGGCCTCATGCGTCAGCCCTGCCGATGTGCTCCTGCTCCTGGAGGGAATACGTTCCCAGGGTCGGATCGGCGATCTCGAGGAAGGGTCTGTCATCGATATATCTCCAGCGTTCGACCCTGGTGATCGTGACCTTGTACAGCCTCTCGCTTTCAAGAGCGGTGTATCTTTCGAATGCAGATGGATATAGTCGCTTGAATGCATTGCAAAAGGCATCATGCTCCATTGGCCGCCCGACCTGCTCGGCACTGCCCTCGATCTGGGTGTCGCCGAAGCAGAGGGCCACATGGGGATTCTCCTTCAGCTGCAGGTGCTTGCGCGATGACGAGAACGTCTGGAAATACAGATGTCCATCCAGGGCGACGACGCTCATCATCCGGGACGAGACAAGCCCATCCGACCGGGATGTGGAGAGCACCATGTGTCTGCCCTCCCCTATGTCGTTCCAAATGTTCTCCATCATCCGGATGCATCCGGTCCTGCAATCTTTCATTCCCATTTCCTCAGATCACATGCTTCAAGGCTGTCGATGACGAACGACACGATCTCTCCCGTGATGCGGTCCGTTGATTCTCCATCGCCGGTCTTGAGGCTGTGCCCAACCCCATCCACGACCATGACGGGAAAGCCATGATTCCGGCCATATGACACGAGGTCGGCGCTCTTCATCAACGGATCTGTGTCTCCGATGACGGCACATGTGACATCGGTTGATGACGAGATCCGGACAAGGGCATCCGGCGTAGGTGTAAGCAGGACATGCCTGGCGGCGATTGACATAAGGTCGGAATACTTCAGCGCACTGATGCAGCCCAGGCTCTTGGAGACGAAGAGCACCTCGTCGCATCCGTCATCAAGACCTTCGCTCTCGAGAGAGCATATGGCAAAGCCGAGAGCGATGGCTCCAGCCTCTTCCACAGTCTCTATCGGTGTGAAGGGAATCGAGGACCACTCGAGCGGAACGACCGTCCAGCCACGAGCCTCCAAAAGGGATTGCAGACGCAGGAACAGGGCCTCCCTGCATGTGTATCCCGTACCGGGAAAGAAAACGGCTTTTCTCATGGCTTCGGCACCTCTCTTCTTTTCATGAGGAGAAATCATCATCGATTCTGGTGATTTCGAACGACACGGGACGGATGCCGTCACCACAGCATCCTATGGTCTGTCCCTCTCTCCTGTTCCATGGAGTGTACGATGCTCCATTCGAAATCGCCGTAACGGCACGGCAGATGTCAAGCCAGGCGGCAGGGCACAACCCCTCGGGCTTCTCATTATCTCCGGTGTATATGAAGACATCGCCCACAGAATGCATAGGGCATGGACCGACTGCGTCTCCATCGGACAGGTATTCCATTGCAAGATCCTGGTGGAGATCTACACGGATCACCTTGATGCCTACCTTGTACATGAAGACATTGTAGCATGCGCAGAAAACAAATGTGCAACTTAGCTTCCTGACAGAACCCGGATTGAAAATCCTACGGCACATGTATGCACTTCTTCATTCAATTGCATGATTGGATTAGAATTTTTCCATGAGCCTATCGATAAAAAGAATACTGGAACTTCCATCGATGAGAGGTGCCGAACTCGTCGCTGGAGCCGGCGCGCTTGACAGGACCGTCTCATCCGTCTCCGTACTGGAATACTCGAATCCGGATGATGTCCAGAACGCCCTGTTCGAGGCTATAAGCTTCGAAGGAAACGAGGTCGTCATAACCGCATTCGCATCGATCGCCGACGACCCTGACGCGCAGATCAAGGCCGTCCAGCGGCTCATCAAGGCTGGAGAGGTCGGACTGATACTGTACTACGTAGGCATTTTGATGCCGGGAATAGACCAGAGGCTGATCAGGCTTGCCGACGAGAATGACTTTGCGATGATCAGGATGCCAAGTCTGAAGTCTCTGCGCTACAGCGATGCAATCAGCGACATCAGCGAGGCGATCATGAAGGAGGAACGGCAGGACGGGCTTATCGTCGAGATCCTCGAGGAGATGAGCCGCCTTCGCTCAGACGAGAGGACTGTCACGACTGTGCTGAAGATGTTGCGTGACCGGCTCAGGGCAGGATTCATCCTGGGCGACCGCGATGGCAGAGTCCTGAACATCTCCACATATCCACATGGCAGGGAAGATGATGTAAGGACCATGTTCGAGAACGGTTCGCTCGACCACGCATGGGCCATCAGGCGCACATTCCTCGAGTCCCCGACCAGAGGCAAGCTGGTCCTGACCATGCTGAGGGAGAACGGGATTCCTCTTTCAGATGAACAGGTGGAGACCGTGCGCGAGACGGTGCATCTGTTTCTCGCGATATGGTCGCCCGACCATGGCAAGGCCGTGATAAGCCAGCTGGTGAAGGCCATACTCCAGGACGAGAGCCTGAAGATGAGACGGCTGGGGGACATGTTCAGCATAGACGTCGGAAGTCTGGACACGATGTTCATGGTCAGACCGAAGAAGGCAGGAGTGAACATTCTGGACGATTCCATGTCCAGGATCTCCGCATTCGTCTCGAGACCTGTGATGGACGAGTACGAGGACTACGTCGTCCTCTTCCTCGCCTCGTCGATGGGGCCGGACGTAATACAGGCGATCGCCGATGCTCTGACCGGCGATGACCGCATCCTCGTCACGATCTACAATCTGAAAGACACCGGCGATGTGAGGAGAGCCTATCTCGAGGCCTCTGCGTCGGCGATGCAGGCCCATCTGACATTCGCTCGGGATGTCCTGTCACATGCACACATCAGGATGATCGACTACTGCATGAAGGCGATCGGGAAAGGAGAGGACGAGATCAGGGACATCCTATCGCTTCTCGATCCTCTGACAAGACAGAGCGACCACGAGGACCTTGTCAGAACTCTGGAGGTCTGGGCTCTGGATGCAGGCATGAGCACACTGCAGACATCAAAGATCCTCGACGTCCACAACAACACGGTGAAGTACCGTATAAGGAGGATCTCGAATCTGCTGGGCGATGACGTGACGAGGGCCCCGCTGAGCGTTCTGCTCTACAGGGCCCTCATGCTTACGAGGATCCTGAGACTGCAGTCAGGCTAACTCCCCTGCCGCCTTTATCCTGATCCGGACCATATTGCCGGGATAATACTGCAAAGGCACGTCCTCCAGCTCGACTATCTCGACGCTGTCCATCAGTGCGCCGGAGCGGGACGCTTCGAGAATCGCCTCGTTCGATGCCAGTTGCAACGCCTTCTCGCGTTCGATCTCATCGTAGCTGACAAGCTTCTCGTAATAGCCGCTGACCTTGCTCATCGCGCTTCCTATGGCGTTTGCACATCCGAAGTGGGCAGGCATGACGACCTTGCGTGCACCCGCGATGCGTTGCGGGACGATGATCGAGCCACCTCCTGTCAGAACCACGTCCACATCATCGGCAGAGAGCTTCATGGAATCGATTGCATCCTCGATCATCTCTCTGATCACATCCATTGCATCGAGGGCAAGCTGCCTGTCCAGCGAAGCGACCAGGCTCCTGTCGCCGACGTCGGCCATGCCGAGGAACACGGCGATATCGGTCGCCGTGAGAGTATCGCCACCGAACACCAACGCCTTCGATGTAATCCTGTATCCGACGCTGTCAGGACCGACAGTGACGCTTCCATCCTCATGACGGCGGACGATACTACCACCACCAAGACCTATCGAGATCACGTCCGGCATGCGGAAGTTGGTCCTCACACCGCCGATGGTCACAGCCACTCCGCTTTCCCTCGGGAAGCCGTTCTGGAGCGCACCGATGTCGGTCGTGGTCCCTCCGACGTCCACGATGATGGCGTTCTGGAGGTCCGACAGATAGCTCGCGCCCCTTATGCTGTTTGTAGGTCCGCAGGCTATTGTAAGCACCGGCCATCTGAGGGCGTCTTCGATGCTCATGAGCGTTCCATCGTTCTGTGAGAGATACAGGCGCACGTTCTCGAGCCCTTCGTCCTTCAGGCTCTTTGCAAAGCCCTGGGTGAAGGCCCGCGCCACCTTGTGGAGAGCGGCGTTGAGGATGGTCGCGTTCTCACGTTCGACAAGTCCCATGGAGCCGATCTCGCTCGACAGCGAGATGTGCACATCCACCCCGAGCACCTGGGTGGCGATCTCCCTCACCCTCTTCTCCTGGTCGTCGCGCAGTGTCGAGAACACGCCGGAGACCGCAAGTGCATCGACCTTGCCTTTCACGGATTCCAGAAAGTCTCTGAGTGCATCCTCATCAAGTTCGCTTAGGATCTTTCCGTCGTATTCGTAACCACCGCCTATGACCGTCCAGTGACGGCACACCTGTTTGAGTTCCATAGGCCAGTCCGTCATCGGATCTATGCCGGTGGTCGCAGGAGCACCAAGTCTGACCAGGGCAACCTGGGCCAGGCTCTTCCTCTCAACGATGGCATTAGTGCACTGGGTCGTTCCAAGCATGGCCTTGTCCACGTCGAGTGCATCGATTCCGGAGAGTCTGAGTACCGTCCTTACGGCCTCCATTATGCCGGTGTATACATCACCGCTTGTCGGGACCTTGGTCTCGGCCACGACATTGCGCTTCTCGTCGAGAATCACGGCATCGGTGTTTGTGCCGCCTACATCTATTCCCATTCTGTATTTCATGTCCTGCACCTCTCCTCAAGCGGAATATAGTCGGTATCGAGACCGAAATAGCGAGGCCCCACCAGGGCCAGCCCCTCTTCGGTCCTCCAGCGTTCGAAGCACTTCAGTCCGACTACGAGCACCCTCTTTCCATACCTCAATGCATCTGTCGGGACAGGAGTGAAGGAATTGCAATCAACCAGACAGATGAGGTCCGGGACGGTGGCAATGATTCTTGAATCGACCATTGCACACAGGTTCTCGTTCTGGAACTCAACGGCAGCCCTGTGGCCCTTGTCGTCTCCAATCCCTTCAAGGACCACCGTGCCGAAGTTGAAGGCACCTCGCACCTCCCTCTTCACGTCCACGATCTTGCCCTTGAAGAGGCGCAGCCCGTTCGTGATTTCCAGAAAGCGTTCCTCAGTGCTGTCCTGACTCGTCTCCTTGATCGTCCTGAGGGCTCTTCCGAGCACTTCGCTCCGTGTGACGATGTTCCTGACACCGTAAGTCTTCATCTCCTTTCCGCTCATCGTGTACAGACAGACCGAGACGGATCCACCGCATGACATCGTCACACTCCTGGCAAGCTCCTCGGTCCACTTGTTCGTTATGGTGTTGAAGATGCAGCTGTTGCCTTTCTCGTCGGTGAGAGCCATGGGAGTGGCACTCATTCCACCAATCGTGAAGGTCACCATCTGCAGCTCCGGAAAGGCGCGTCCCATGCCGTCCACGTCGACCAGGGGCAGGCCGAGTCTTGCCGCCGCGGCGATGGGCAGCATGCTGTTGACACCTCCCGCCTCAATGGGCATGAAGGCGAATATCTTCCTGCCGAAATACGATTCCACCATCTTTGCAAGAGTCCTGTATTCGCCACCGTTGATGGCCTTCTCACAAAGGACGGTGGGTGCACCCATCATCGCTATCGGGACTATGAATGCGTCATCTGGGACCTCATCCGGATCCATCAGCGTCACCGGGCCGCAGTCCTTCACCGCATTGAGCGCAATCAGACGTCCGATATACGGATCCCCGCCTCCTCCAGCTCCAAGCAATGCCGCACCGAGTGCGATGTCATCGATCTCCCTTTCACCTATCTTCCTCATCTCTTCACACTCCCTGCCTTCTCGAAAACGACTATGAGAAGCATCGAAACGACTATTCCATTCACCGGACCTATCAGGACCGGGGCAACGTTTCCCGTGATGTATGCGACCACGGCACCAATGGCGAAAGCAACGATACCAGGCCAGTACCAGCCCTCCTTCGCGACGAGGTTCTCCCGTCTTCCCTTCCCGACTATCCAGTAGGATCCGATCATGACACCTGCAATCGGCGGAATGAGGGCGGACAGGATGTTCAGAAATGCCTCGAACCGGCTGAGAAGGCCGACTGCAGCCAGTACGGTTCCGATTGCGCCCGCGATGACAGTCGTGATTCTGAACCTGTCCTCGCCGAACCCGAACAGGTTCGACATCGAAAGACCTCCGCTGTATGCATTTGTGACGTTCGTCGTCCAGGTGGCAAGCACGAGGGCCACGAGACCGAGAGCCGGGACACCCACCGCCGCAAGCACGAGCGACACATCATATTGACCGGTCACGATGGACAGTATCGAACCGATCAGCATCATCACCATGCCAGAGGGGAAGACGCCAAGCAGCGTGCTGCGGACGACATCGCCCCTGCTCTTCGCATAGCGCGAATAATCTCCGCTTATGACTCCGCCGAGGGCGAACGAGGCGACGACCATGCTGACGGCAGGGATGAATCCCATCCTGCTGGTCGGCTGGAACGAGACGACCGCCTCCAGACCACCTGAGAGGAACGCCAGGATCATGGCATATGCCAGAACGATTACAAGAGCAGGCACCGCTACATAGTTGAGTATCTTCAACCCTTTGTATCCGTATGCGGCGGTAAGCAGCATGACTATTCCCCAGAATATGCTGGAAGCCCAGACAGGTATGTCAATGCCGGACATCGATGACACCATTGTGGAGAACGATTCTCCGCATACGGCGCTCTGTATTCCGAACCACCCGATGCATGCAATTGCAAGCATGAGGCTGATAATGAACTGGGCACCTTTCGTTCCGAGCACACTGGAAGCCATCGAGACCGTCGGCAGCCCCGTGTCGCAGCTCTCCATCCCTACAAGGCACATGTAGGCACACACTATCCCATAGCCAACAAGGACCGCCAGCACGACCTGTACCAGTGACAGCCCCGTCCCCAGCACACCACCGATCATCAGACAGGGTATGCAGATCATGCTCCCTGTCCAGATCATTGCAAGAGACAGCCAGCTCTGTCTCTCATCATCCCTTATCTCGTAATTCCCGCTCATAAGCCACCTCCTCAGGCTTCATGGTCAGGATTCTATATTCATCTGCAGGGGCAATGCATTGGACATGACGACAATCAAGCACTCCGATCATTGTCCATATGGACAAGATGAATGCATATTCTTTCATTTTGCGTTATTCCGTCTCATGGTTTAAGATTCCACTCATGGACAAGAGACTTGAACCGCTCTTCACGCCGTGGAGGATCGGAAACTGCGAAATCAGAAACAGGATAGTGATGACCAGCATGGGAGGCACCGACCTCTTCGGCTGGATGGAGAAGAACCACTTCGACAAGGATGGCGCGCGCTTCATCATGGAGGTGGCGAAGAACAACGTCGGGCTCGTGCTTCCCGGCTGTCAGCCGATATACAACCCGATGTTCGGACAGTGGCTGCACAGGAACAGGAAGATGTACCGCGACCTTGCGGCGTGGATGCCGTCCTTCCATCAGACGGGAGCCAAGCTCTTCGTGCAGCTCACCGCAGGCTTCGGCCGCTCCTTCACGATCAGCAGCATGATGGAGATGCTGTACACCACACCCGTCATCAGGACCCTCTCCAAGCCCGTCATGGACCTGGACAGGATCACGGCATCGGCCAGCCCCTCGCCCAACCGCTGGTCCGACAAGGTGCCATCCCGCGAGATGACGAAGGACGAGATACGCCAGATGGTAGACTCGTTCGCCCTCAGCTCGAAGATGCTCCAGGACGCCGGTGTCGACGGGGTCGAGATCCACGCGGTGCATGAAGGCTATCTTCTCGACCAGTTCACGTTGCCCTACGTCAACAGGCGCAGCGACGAATACGGCGGCAGCATGGAGAACCGCTACCGCTTCGCCGTCGAGATCGTCCAGGCCATCAAGAAGGCCTGCGGAGACGACTACCCGGTCTCGCTGCGCTACAGCGTGGTGTCGAAGACGAAGGGCATGAGACAGGGCGCCCTTCCCGGCGAGGACTACGTCGAGGTCGGACGCGACATGGCCGAGTCCGAGAAGGCGGCGAAGCTGCTGCAGGACGCCGGATACGACATGCTCAACTGCGACAACGGAACATACGACGCCTGGTACTGGGCCCACCCGCCCATCTACATGCCCGAGAACTGCAATCTTGAGGATGTGGAGCACATCAGGAAGTTCGTCGACATCCCGGTGGTCGCAGCAGGACGCCTGGACCCGTATGTCGCTGCAAACGAGATCGCTGCCGGAAGACTTGACGGTGCAGGCTTCGCCCGCCAGTTCCTCGCAGACCAGAGCTGGGTCACGAAGCTCATGGAGGGACACGAGGAGGATATCCGCCCGTGCATCCTTTGCCACAACGGCTGCTTCAACATGTGTCATTACAAGGGCGTACCAAACGACCAGGACCTCATGGACAGTCTCCATCTGGCACGCTGTGCGGTCAACGCAGAGACCATGCAGTGGAAGAAGCACAGGATAGTGAAGACTGCCAGGCCGAAGACCGTGGCCATCGTCGGCGGCGGAATCGGAGGCATGGAGTGCGCCAGGGTGCTTGCACTGCGCGGACACAGGCCGGTCATATACGAGAAGGCTGACAGGCTCGGCGGAACCTTCATCGCCGCAAGCGCGGAGTCCTACAAGGGCAAGCTGAGGGACCTGCTTGCATGGTACGTCAGGCAGATGGACAGGCTCGGTGTCGACGTGAGGCTCTCGAGTGAAGTCAAGGACACATCATCATTGAAGGAGGATGAGATCGTCATCGCCACGGGAGCCAAGGCCAGGACCCTTCCCGTCCCCGGCTTCGACAAGACGGTCGAGGCCTGTGACTACCTCACCGGCACGCCTGTTGGCGAACGTGTCGTCGTGGTCGGCGGAGGCCTTACCGGCTGCGAGGTCGCCTACGAGCTTGCACTGCAGGGCAAGGATGTCACGATAGTAGAGATGAAGGACGACCTCATCAGCCAGAAGGGAGTGTGCCTGGCCAACAGTTCCTACCTCAGGGAGTGGTTCGCGCTCAACGGGACGAAGGTGCACCTGGAATCCACACTGGAGAAGGTCGACGACGGCTCGGTCACGATCCGCCTCAAGGATGGAAGCTCCATCGTCATCCCATGCGACAGCGTGATCAGCAGCGTGGGATACGTCCCCACCCCGCTGGAAAAGGGCTCTGGCAGGGTACACCTTGTCGGGGACTGCCTGAAGGTCGGCAACCTCCGTTCCGTCATCTGGCGGGCATACGAGGTAGCGATGAAGATCTGACCGGAAAGACGAATGGGTGCCGATGCGGCACCCATTCACGTATCAGAACCCGATCGATGTCATCTCTCGACGGTGACCGTTCCGTCCTCGTCGACCGTTATCCTGTCGCCGGTCTGGACGTAGGAGAGGAACTCCTCCCCAAGACCGTCGACGGTGGGCATCGAGTTGTCGGTCCACACGTCGGCAAGAATCGCCCCTGCGGCGGCAAGAGAGTCGATCTCCTTGGCAAACAGCAGACATGCCGGCTGACGCGACATGGCCGATGCGCAGTAGAGCACCAGACCTCCGGTGGTCGATCCGATCGTCTGTGGCATGCACAGCGCCTTGCCGGCCATCGGCCTCTTGTAGAGATCCACGTTGTTCTGGTCGGAGCACTTTCCGCTCCTGTCGCCGAACATCAGCGAATGCTGGTAGCTTGCAAGCGTGTTGAAACCTCCCTTGGAGACCAGCGCCTCGGCCGTGACACGGCCCTTCACCACAACCCTTCCCTTGAAGACACGTGTACTCATCTCTCACCTCCCGTGACGATCCTGAGCAGATCGTCCTCCTTGTAGTAGCGCGCAGAGGTGTATGTCCTCAGCTTGTTCGAGCATGTGATCACAGGCATCGATGCGCACTGCGGGTTGTTCATGTACATCAGCGGACAGATGTGGCTTAGAATGACGCCCTGTGAAAGCAGGCGACGGGCCCTGTCCGTCTTCTTGAAGGCCTCCATCACGGCAGGTGCCGCCGTCATGACGACAGGCACCGCGACCTTCTTCAGCCCTCTTTCACAAAGTGCCGAGTCAATCCTGTCGCTCCAGGACTCGAGCTGTGCCGGTGACAGATGCGGACAGCCGATGAAGGCGAGCTTCGGCCTTGCCGATGCATCCTTCCAGATCATCGGATAGTTCCTTTCGGTATCCTCAAGCACGGCATCGTCTATGACGAAGGTCCTGTAGCCCTCCCTCAGCAGACTCCTGCCCTGCTTCACCGCCTCCGGCGTTAGGTTCTCGATGTGGTACAGACCCACGGCACCGTTCGATGCCGTGGCGGCTCCGAAGTCCTTGAAGTAGGCCTTCGCCTCGTCGTCGAGACCTGTGAACCACCTGTCCATGCCGATGACGTATGGCACGGCCTCCATGACCTTCATGCCGATTGCAGAGCCGAGCAGCTGGGCCTCCGGCCTCTTCGACGTCCTGACCTCTATCAGCCAGTCGGCCTTCCTGCCATCATCGGTGAGAAGACCGAAGTACGGCACACAGCCGACAATCGAACCGAAAAGGTCCAGGATGCCGCTGTTGCGGTTGCATCTGGCACCCAGGATGCTGTTGGCATACACGACGGCTGAGCTCTCCGCCCAGGACAGTATGTCACCTTCCTTCGGCGTATTGCCGACCTCGTCCATGTAGCAGGTGCAGGTGTATGCATCGTCGCTCATGATGCCCAGCCTCTTCAGCTGCCTGTCATAGTCGTCCTGCTTGGAGTACATGACGCGGAAGAATATCTTCTGTATCAGGTTGGCCGGGACGCACGACTCGAGCGGCCTCGGGTCGACCGAGAACTTCTGGCTCGAGACGGCACCGGCGTCAATCAGCGTGTCCATGAGATCGTACACGGGCTTCATTACAGACAGTCCGAAGCTGGTCACCAGATGGCCGTACTTTCCGGTGATGTCGACCATCCTGGTCGAGCCGAACGTCTCTCCATACATGACGAGGGTCTTCATGACCTTCGCCTTCACATCCCCCTCTTTCCCATCGAGGATGTCCTGTTGTCTCTTGGTGAGTTCCATGGCTTGTCGGTTATCTCCTGATGGCATGATAGCACGTACCGGGGTATGGAATGAACTCGAAAGATGAAACCTTTTCGAACCACCTGGTGAAAAGCAGTCGATACATCAGTAGCGTACCCCATCAGATGCCGCGTATCCAGCCATCATCGTCCTCTTCACATCGTCTGCCGGGACCGTCCGGCCGGCCATCAGATCGGAACACCCCGATTCCAGCTCTGCAGCAAGCTCATGCGAAGACATGTCGGACATCGAGCGACGAGGCGGAATGGTCGCATCGAATGGAATGCCTCCTCTCAGGACCATCTGGGAGAAGAACATGTTGACTGCGTTTGATACGGATATGCCAAGTCGCGATCTGATATTCATCTGCAATGCATTGGATATCCATCCGCAAAAACGTGGGATGACGAAACGGCAACCGGGAGTTCCTGCAAGGAGGATGCGAATCGTTTCTGCGGGGCCATGGATGTCATCACATACGGCATTGATTCCTACGCCTTTCCTATTTCCACTTTTTCACTTATCTTTGGGACGGATAAGAGAGAGGAACATGAATCATATGGAAAACGACAATACATTCACGATCGAGGAGCCGTCGGAGCTCCCGTACAACCTGCTGATCCTCCCGCTTGGCACGAAGCCGCTGTTTCCCGGCATGTTCGCCCCGCTGTACATCACGGGCGAGAACGACATCACGATAGTCAACCAGGCCATGATGAAGGGAGGCATCTTCGGCGCCATCCTCGAGAAGCCGCACAAGGAGAACGAATCGTTCGTCAACGCCGCCGACAGGTTCTATCCTGTGGGCACGTCGTGCAAGATACTCAAGACGCTCAAGATGCCCGACGGCGGACTGAACATCTTCGTCTCGACGCTCTCGCGCTTCAGGGTGGAGAGCTTCTTCAGCACCACCAGCTACACCGCTGCCAGGGTCACCTACCTTGAGGACAAGGTCGACGACAACGACCAGCTCAAGGCCTGGGTGAGGAACCTGAACAACGAGTTCACGAAGATCAACGCCAAGACGCCGATGTTCACCGACGAGAACAGGCTGAACATGGTCAACATCGAGAACCCGGGGCGCTTTGCAGACTATGTCGCCTCGATTCTGCCGATCGAAGGCGAGAAGCTTCAGAAGATCCTCGAGACTCTGGATGTCAGAAAGAGGATCGAGGAGGTCCTCTTCTACATCTCCCAGGAGAGGCGCATAGCCGAGATCCAGGCAGACATCCAGACCACGATCAACAAGCGGCTGGAGAAGAACCAGAGGGACTACTTCCTGCGTGAGGAGATGAAGCAGATCCAGAAGCAGCTGGGCCTTGACGGCAAGAGCATCAACATGGTCGACAAGCTGCGCGAGGAACTGAAGGCGCTTGGTCTGGAGGGAGAGGCGAAGGAGACCGTCGAGAACGAGTTCGCCCACTTCACCAGCCTCGAGCCCAATTCCCCTGACTACTCCACCAGTCTGAACTATCTGCAGACCATAGTCGCCCTCCCCTGGAAGGACGAGGGCTTCAAGGATTTCGACATCCAGAAGGCCCGCCGGATCCTGGAGAAGGACCACTACGGCATGAAGGAGGTCAAGGAGAGAATTCTGGAGTTCCTCGCCGTCAGGAAGAAGAAGCAGGACACCAAGGGTGCCATCCTCTGTCTGGTGGGACCTCCCGGAGTCGGAAAGACCAGCGTCGGCCGTTCGATCGCCAGGGCGCTGGGAAAGAAGTACTACCGCTTCTCTGTGGGAGGAATGAAGGACGAGGCAGAGATCAAGGGCCACAGGAGAACCTATGTCGGCGCACTGCCCGGCAAGATCATCCAGGGACTGAAGATCGTCAAGACCAAGAGCCCCGTGTTCCTGATCGACGAGATCGACAAGATGGGCCAGAGCTACAACGGGGACCCGGCATCGGCTCTTCTGGAGGCATTGGACAGCGAGCAGAACAAGGAGTTCCGCGACCGTTATCTCGACATCCCCTTCGACGTGTCGCAGGTCCTGTTCATCGTCACCGCCAACACGCTGGAGACGATTCCCGGACCGCTTCTGGACAGGATGGAGGTCATCGAGCTGTCCGGCTACACGTCGAACGAGAAGCTCAACATCGCCAGGAAGTATCTGCTGCCCAAGAGCTATGAGCGCACAGGCATCGACAAGGGGGACGTGAAGTACTCCTCCAAGGCCCTGCTCTCCATAGCCAACCAGTACGCCCGCGAGGCCGGTGTCAGGAACCTTGAAAAGAGCCTGGACAAGATAAACAGGAAGATCCTCCTGGAGATGCTGGAGAACCCCGACAAGGAGAAGCCCGTCGTGGTCGACCAGGCCCTCATCGAGAAGTACCTGGGCAAGCCGGTCTTCCCAGAGGATGAGATCATCAAGGCCGACAAGGTCGGAACCGCCCTGGGCCTGGCCTGGACCAGCATGGGTGGCGACACCCTCCTGATAGAGGCGGAGAACTACCCAGGCAAGGGCGAGCTGAAGATCACTGGCCAGCTTGGCGACGTCATGAAGGAATCCGTGTCCATCGCCTGGACATACCTCAAGAGGACCGCAGAGAGACGGGGGATAGACCGTGGCTGGTTCGAGCAGAACAACGTGCATCTGCACGTGCCTGAGGGTGCGACGCCGAAGGACGGGCCGTCTGCAGGCATCACGCTCACATGCGCCCTCTACTCGCTTCTTACAGGACAGGTCATCAGGGACCATCTGGCCATGACAGGAGAGCTGACGCTCACAGGCAAGGTCATGCCGATCGGAGGCCTCAGGGAGAAGGTGCTTGCCGCCAAGCGCAACGGCGTGAAGGACATCATCATCCCCGAGCGCAACAGGCGCGACATGGACGAGCTGACCGACGATGTGAAGGAAGGCGTCACGTTCCATCCGGTGAGCGAGATGGATGAGGTCATACGCCTCGCCTTCCCCGCCGACACGACGGTCCTGATGAGCGAGAAGGAATACAAGGAGGCACTCGAGAGGAAGGCCGCCGAAGCCAAGGCCGGACAGGGCGACAGCTACGCGAGGCTGGTCGAAGACCTCCGTTCGGTCCTCTCCTGAGGAGGCCTCCATGCCAATCGAACTTCTTGCCCCCGCAGGGAACATGGAGAAGCTGGTGACCGCATTCGACTTCGGTGCGGATGCGGCCTACATGGGACTCACGTCCTATTCGCTGAGAAAGAACGCGGACAACTTCACATCCGACCAGCTTGAAGAGGTGAAGAGGATCAAGGAGCGGTACGGCAGAAGGCTGTACTGCACCATGAACATCCTCTTCAGCGAGAGCCAGATACGCGATGTGGAGAACCTGCTGCCGACTTTGAAGGACAGTCCCTTCGACGCCTTCATAATCTCGGACCTGGGACTGGTCCCCCTGTTCCACAAGCACCTTCCCGACAAGGAGCTCCACCTGTCCACGCAGGCCAGCTGCATAAACAGCAGCGCGGCCAGGGTCTATCATGACATGGGCTTCAAGAGGGTCATACTAGGCCGGGAGGCGACGCTTGACGACATCCGCAGGATCAAGGACGCCGTCCCCGAGCTCGAGCTCGAGGCCTTTGTCCATGGTGCGATGTGCATGAGCTACTCCGGGCGCTGTCTGCTGTCCAGCTTCCTGGCAGGACGCAGCGGCAACCAGGGGGACTGCTCGCATACCTGCCGCTGGAACTACAGGATGCACTATGCACTCGAGGAGGAGGAACGGCCCGGCGTGTACTACCCAATCGAGGAGAGCGACGGCTACACGACGATCCTCTCCTCCAAGGACCTGTGCATGATCGACCATCTGGACGATCTGGTCGATGCAGGGCTTTCCTCGCTCAAGATCGAAGGTAGGATGAAGTCCATCTACTACATAGCATTGGTCACGAGAGCCTACAGGAAGGCCCTGGATGGGGATTCCGACTGGAGGCTGTACAGGGACGATCTTTTCAACGTGTCGCACAGGGAATACTCCACAGGGTTCTTCTATGGTCATGACGCGGTGGATGTGAACGATATCGACCGTCCCACGAGCTACGGCTACAGGAGGGAGTACATATTCCTTGGCTCTGTCGGCCGCCAGGTCGGGGACGGACTGTGGGAGGTCGACGTGAAGAACCAGATCCGCACCGGCACTCCCATTGAGTACATCGGCAGCGACGTATACAGGATCGAGGACGACGGCTTCACCCTGGTGGACGCGGATGGCAACCCTCTTGAGAAGCTTGACCATGGAAAGGTCGGCTTCCTCAAGACGGACAAGATGCTCAGACGCGGCTACATCATCAGAAGCGAATCGAAGGTGAAGACAATCAACTGAGAATGAGAAAGGCGATGGTCACCTGCACGGGTACATCGCCTTTCTTCACACATCGCATGATGGCATCTGGTTTCTTCAGCCTTGTGCCGCGACCCTCGCGATCTCGTCGCGGAACATCTGCTCCATCTTGTCCACGCAATCGTCCAGACGGAACCTGTCGGCCTCCTCGGCGTAAAGATGCTCCATGCGCTTGCGTTCATCCTCGTGCTCGATCCACCAGTCGATCTTCTCTGCCAGGTCGCTGCTGTCCCCGGGCTTGAAGAGACTGCGCTCGTCGAGCGCGAACTGCGGAGTCGCCGAGCGGTTCGTGCTGTTCGAGATCACGGGCACAAGGCCGGAGGCGAAGGCCTCCATGCAGCCCATCGCCTCGATCTCGGCATCCGAGGTATGGACATAAAGGTCCGCCATGCCGAATAGCCTCTGCAGCTCCGCCTTCGTGAGGAACTTCATGACGGCCTTGTTGGGCAGGTCTGCACACAGCTTCTCGTAATGGGCCTTCATCGGTCCCTGACCTGCAAGGTAGAGGACGATCCTGTCCTTGTACTTGGACTTCTTCACGGCGTCGATGAGGACGTCCTGCCTCTTCTCTCCGGAATAGCGTCCGCTCATGACTATGAGGATCTTGCCCTCGAATTCGGGATCCTTGGGGTTCTTGTGATACACGATGTCGGGCTCTATTCCGTTGCTGATGACCCTGAAATCGGCCTTGTACCTGTGCTTCTCCAGCTGGCTGCGGATCATGTTGCTCGGGCAGTGGATGTGATGCAGATACTGGAAGATGTACTTCCTGAAGCCGAAATAGGTGAAGTCGATGATCGGCTTGCAATTGCCCAGGTGGACCGAATACCAGATGTTCTCCGGCTGCACATGGAAGGCGCCTGTCACGGGCTTGCCCTGTCTTCTGGCCTCGAAGACGGCGCTCCTGCTGAGCGCGAACGGCATCATGACATGCACCACATCGGCCCATTCCACGGCCTCCTGCATCGTTTTCCGGTCACGGCTTGCGAACGTGAAGCCCTGCGCCGTGACAAGCTTGTCGAAGACAGGCAGATGGTAGAGAGGAAAGCCGTACTTCTCCCCTTCTCTGGATTCGCCCTGGGCGGCGACACGCACCTCATGGCCGTGTCTGATCAATGTATCCCTCAGTCTCCTTGCGGAGTTCGTGTTTCCGTTGTTTGCACCGTCGAACTGATCAAGTACAAGCAGTATCCTCATTTCTCGTAGTCCTCGATGATCTCGTTCATCATCTCGTCCGCAGTGTAGATCTCGCGGGCCAGCAGCGCATATTCGTATGCGAGCTCGTCCTCATGCGCCTTGTCGTATCCGACGGCAAGGCCGGCGTAGATGGAGAACTGGTCCCAGACTGCACATCCGTTCTCAAGCGCGACGGCCTGTGCCTCCTGGTATAATGCAAGCCCCTTCTTCTTGTTGCCACCGGCGATTCCAGGAGAATGCAGGTACTTGTCCGCAGTGAGAAGGAGCACGTGGAAGTCCTCTGGATGGCTCTCCCACAGGTCGCCGACGATCCGGCCGAAGGCAAGTCCCTTGGATATCGATCCGTCGATCAGATACCAGAACGAGTTCGAAAGCGCCTCCAGCACACCGGTAGCCGATTCGGGGGCGCCGTAGCCGCGTCCCGTCTCGATGAAAGAGTCGGCGGCCGTCATGTAGGCCTCGGCGACCGGGATGTTGTCCTTCTGCTCTGCGTAGCGTGCGACGATCATCGCGGCACGGGACACCATCAGGTAGCTCACCCACTCCTCATAGGGGTATGAGAGTATGTTGGCGGCGAGATCGGCGTAGTCGGCCAAGGCCACATCCAGCCCGGCATCGTCGAAGACGTGCTTGCACAGCGTGGCGTACTCCACCGTATCGAAACAGTCCGCATAGTAGTTCACGCTTCCGGCCTCGCCATCTGCGTAGAGTGTTCCGGCCACCAGCAGGGCGGCAAGAAGTGCAAGGGCAATCGTGCGCAGTGTCGTCTTTCTCATCGGGTACCTCGTCGTCGTTTCTTCTCGTGACCTGAGAAGTCTAGCACAACAGCGCCATGGATGCTAGTACGGTCCAAGATCGCCAGTCAGTATAGGATCTTCACCTCATCAGGGTCGACCGCCCACTGTCTGAGGACCTCGGCCTTCTCCTTTTCATTTTTCAGCAGCTGGATATCGGTGAAGTGTCCATCGCGGATATCGATGAAGCCGAAGGTCTCCTCGCCTGTGCAGATGCTTTTCCTGATGGCGGGAGCAAGTCGGCTGCGGTCATAGGTCATCACCTTCTCCTTCCTCTTGCTGAAGAACCCCATCACAGCACCCCCAGAGCGGCAAGATCGCTGTCGATGCCGTCGCGGTAGTCGGCGATGCTCCTGGCCACCGGGATGTCCGGCATGAGAGGACCGGTCAGTCCACTGTCGAACCATTTCGTCGACCAGGTGAAGGCAAGACGCGAATTGGGAAGCACGCTGCGACCGAGTTCTCCATAGTGGCTGGCGCTTCCGCCTGTCGGTCGTCCGACGAGGACGGCATCCAGCCTGTCCTTCAGCTCGATTGCGTTCAGGACCGCTGACGAGAACGTATCCTCGCCGATGAGGACGTATACGGCGAGCGGACGCTCCTGGCGGATCTTCTCCAGTCCATCCACAAGAGGCTCGATGACGGTGCTGTCGCCACCGCTGTTGTACCGCAGGTCAATTATGACCTTCTCATGACCCTTTTCCTCTATGAGGTCGATACAGGCCTTGGCGAAGTCCGTGAACGGGAAGGATGGCATCTGGGCGCATGACAGGTAGTTGACGAGCAGCGCGCTCTCGTCCGGCAGGTACATTGCATTGTAGTATGAAGCCGTGTTAAGCGTATCGGGAAGACGCTGCATCAGATTCGTCCGCCCGGATGAAGCGTATTCGTAGTAGTCCAAGGCATCGAGGACGAAGAGACGTCCGTCATCCAGCTCCACGAAGAAGTCCTCACCTTCTTCTACGAGCCCTGCGACCTCGTAGAACTGTCTGATCAGCAGATGCGTGTCCTTCAGCTGCGACAACAGGAACACGTCGTTGTCATGAGGTATCAGGCCTCTGGAGGCATCGATTATCCGGTCAAGCGTATGGCCGCATACGCTCCTGACGGTACATCCCACCAGATGGTCGTATCCGGTCGTGGCGCTGACGATGACGAGATCGTCGCCGAATACATCGAAGACGACGGGCAGGAAGTCGAAGCATGACAGCAGGGTCGTATCCATGCCGACGCTGGTGTGCGAGTCGTGTGCAAGTGCGGCGATGGACAGCAGCGAGTAGTACGCCTGCGGCGCATCCATTCGGTCGATGTCCTCGACTACCGATTCGACGTATCCGTCGGCTACATCCTCGTCGACGCCGTTGAAGAAATCCGCATGACCGGTCTTGAGACTGAGATACAGGTACATGGCATCCTCGCTCCAAGGTCTATCGGCGACCTTCCATGCGGTGGCACAGGAGGGAAATGACATGATCACGACGAGAAGCAGTACGATGGAAAGCGGTCTCTTCATGGACCACATTCTAGAACCACTGTGTCTGGTGGACAAGCTCAACGCGAAGTCTTCCTGCGTCTCCGCCTCCTCTCCTCGCCGATGTTGGCCTTTATAATCGAGCGGTTGCGTCTGTCTGATATCACATAGGACCCGACGATCGCCACGAGAAGGCAGGCTCCTGCCAAAAACAGCCAGGCCCAGGGTCCGTCGGTGCCCGGAATGTGCACGTTCATGCCGAAGAAGCCTGTTATGAACGTCGGGAACATGAGTGCCAGGGATATCACCGTGAGCCTCTTCATTATGACGTTCATGTTGTTTCCGATTACCGAGGCGAAGGCGTCCATCGTACCGGTGAGGATGTCCGAATAGATGTTGGCCATGGCGATGGCCTGCTTGTTGTCGGTTATGACATCGTCCAGGAAGTCGGTCTCGTCCTCGTTGTTCAGCTTGAAGATCGGGCTCTTGACCATCTTCTCCAGCAGCATCTCGTTGCTCGTGAGGCTTGTCGTGAGGTAGACCAGCGACTTCTGGATCTCCAGCAGCTGGATGAGCTCGTAGTTCATGACGCTCCTGTGAAGCTGCTCCTCGACCAGGTCCTTCTGGCGGTTTATGTACTTCAGGATCCTGATGAAGACCAGGGCGGAACGGCCGAGGATGGACAGGACGAAGCCTTCCCTTGTATCCACGGGGTACTGCCGGAAGCGGGCACGTGCGAAGTCCTCGAGCACGACACTGTCCGCCTGGCATATGGTTATGACCTTGTCCGGGTACAGCACTATGCCGAGAGGGACGGCGTTGCGGGTGAGAGGGTTCTCCTCATCCTCCTCGTCACGGGGGATCCTGACGATGAACGCGAGGTAGTCGTCCTCCTTCTCCATGCGGCTCTGCTCATCCTGGTCCAGGATGTCCGCAAGAAGCTCGGAGGAGATCGCGTAGTCCTCGCTGAGCGTGGTGATGTCATCGCGGTTCACATCGCGTGCATCGATCCATGTATACTTCTCGCTGTTGTTTCTGATCGTGATCATCCTTGCCTCCTGCCGGGGCAAAGCGGATGCTCAACAGTCTGCCTCGGCTGCGCTTGTCTTACGGTTTGTGCAACTGTCAGGGTGAGGACTGGCCTCTTCGCTCTGTTTCTTCACAGCCTTGGTCTCCTTATGTAGATATTCTTCACTCAGGTTGTACACGCATTTTCGAAAAAGGGCAACCTGAGAAGATGTGAAATCCTCTTCACGGGCGTCTTTCCAGATCGTCGATGAAGGAAAGCACCTTCTGCGATGGTCTGGACGAATAGAGCAGGCCGTACGAGACCGTATATACCCAGTCCACGGCAAGCACCTTGAGACCGTATGACGACAGGTCCTGCATGGATGACACCAGGATGAACTCCCCATCTTCCTCCAGATGGGACAGGAAGGTGCTCGTCAGTCCATCCCGCTCCTCTATGGAGATGCGTGGATGGAACTCCCTCAGATCAGCGGCAAGCACATCCGTCTTCCTGGTGAAGCCGTGGAAGGGAACGTAAAGCCGGCCGCCGTACAGGTCCTCGATATCCAACCTCCTGCGTCCGGCAAGCCGGCCGG
Organism: uncultured Spirochaetales bacterium; assembly: GCA_944388965.1. GTDB lineage: Bacteria > Spirochaetota > Spirochaetia > Sphaerochaetales > Sphaerochaetaceae > Bullifex. Next base: position 134,045 of record CALXKL010000002.1, read on the forward strand.
ATGCGCTCACGGCCACGGCAAGAGGTCCGTGAGACAGTTCGACGGCCTTGAGCGAGCACTTCCTGAGAAACGCTTCGTCATACATGCCCAGGGCCACGTCGAAGTCGCGCCCCAGATGCTTCAATGCACCTGGAGCGTCGGGTGACGACACGTCGAAGTGACGGACGGTGAGCTTCATGCTGCAGGCCGAACGGATCCGGCCGCCGATGTTCCTGGACAGTGCACCGACGATGATGCACCCTTCCCTCTCCCTCTTGAGCCGCTCCCCCTTGAGCTCGGCCTCGACGACGAGGCGGTCGATCTTCCGGCACGCCTCGGCATAGACCAGGCCCGTCTCGCTCAGGACGGCGCGCGACGAGTCAAGCCTGGTGAAGAGACTTGTCGGAACATCCTCCTCCAGGCTCTCGAGCTGGCGGCGAAGCGTCTGGACGGGAATGGACAGACGGGCGGAAAGCGACGCAAGGTCAGGGTTGTCACTGACCTCGGCAAGCAGATTGAAGAGCTTGTTGTACAGCATTCCGGCTCAGTCCTTGTCGTCTTCCGTCCTGAGGACTGCGAGGAAGGCGCTCTGGGGAATCTCGACGTTGCCGACCATCTTCATGCGCTTCTTGCCCTCCTTCTGCTTCTCGAGAAGCTTCCTCTTGCGGGAGATGTCTCCACCATAGCATTTCGCGGTGACGTCCTTGCGGTATGCGGATATCGTCTCGCGGGAGATGATCGTACCGCCAATGGCACCCTGTATGGCGATCTTGAACTGCTGACGAGGTATCTCGTTCTTGAGCCTCTCGCATACCTGACGGCCGTGCTGCTGTGCATTGTCCTTGAACACGAGCTGGGACAGGGCGTCGACGCTCTCGCCGTTGACCAGTATGTCCAGACGGACCAGGTCGGTCTTCCTGTAGCCTATGACATCGTAGTCGAAGGAGGCGTAGCCCCGGGAGATGCTCTTGAGCCTGTCGTAGAAGTCGAACAGGACCTCGGCAAGTGGCATCTCGTAGATAAGCTCCACGCGCTTCTCGTCCAGATAGTTCATGTTGGTCTGATAGCCGCGCTTCTCGAGACACAACGAGATGATCGGACCTACATAGGCCGTAGGCGTTATTATGTTCGCCTGGATGTACGGCTCCTCGACGCTGTCGATCCTCATGACCTCAGGATACTCCAGGGGGTTGTCGATCTCGATCGTCTCGCCGTTCTTCATGTGCACGATGTAGCGTACGGACGGGGATGTGAACACAATCGACAGGTCGAACTCCCTCTCGATCCTCTCCTGCACCACCTCCAGGTGGAGCATTCCGAGAAAGCCGCATCTGAAGCCGAAGCCCAGCGCGGCCGAGCTGTCCTTCTCGTAGACCAGGCTGGCATCGTTCAGCTTCAGCCTCTCGATGGCCTCCTGGAGCTCCTCGTAGTCGTTGCTGTCCACCGGATAGATCGAAGAGAAGACGACCGGCTTGACCTCCTTGAAGCCCTCCAGTGGAGCCGGGGCGGGATTCTTCACACCCGTGACCGTGTCACCGACGCGGATGTCGCTGATGGTCTTTATCCCGGCGATGAAATAGCCCACGTCCCCTGCCCTCAGGACACCTTTGGAGACGAGCTGCAGCTGGAAGATTCCGCAGTCCTCGACCTTGTACACGGCATCCGAGTGCATGAACCTGATCTCGTCTCCGACGGACAGGGTCCCGTCGAACAGTCTGCAATGTACGATGACGCCCCTGTATGAGTCGTAGTGGCTGTCGAAGATGAGAGCCTTGAGAGGGTCCTCGTCCTTCCCCGATGGAGCCGGAATCTGGTTGACGATGGCCTCGAAGAGGTCGTCGACGCCCTGCCCGGTCTTGGCGGACACGAAGCATGCGCTGTCCGGATCCAGACCCAGGTCGTGGTCGATCTGGTGCAGGCACGAGGGGATGTCCGCGCTTGGCAGATCTATCTTGTTGATCACAGGGATGATCTCGAGGTTGTGCTCCATGGCAAGATACATGTTCGCCAGAGTCTGGGCCTCGACACCCTGGCTGGCATCAATCAGGAGGAGTGCGCCCTCGCAGGACGAGATCGCCCTGGAAACCTCGTACGTGAAGTCCACATGCCCCGGGGTGTCTACGAGGTTCAGCTCGTAGTCATGCCCATCGGCGGCATGATATGGAATCGTCACGGCCTGGCTCTTTATGGTGATGCCCCTCTCCTTCTCGATGTCCATGTTGTCCAGAAGCTGGGTCCCCATGGGCCCGCGGCTCGTCACCAGCCTGGCCTTCTCGATGAAGCGGTCGGCCAGTGTGCTCTTGCCATGGTCGATATGCGCGATTATGCAGAAGTTGCGCTTGTATGTGGTCTCCACGCTCATCAGTGCAGCTCCGATACGTGATGCTCAGGCTCGAATCCGAGAAGCTGTCTGATCTCGGCGTCGTCCAGCGTCTCCTTCCTGCAAAGCTCGTCGGTCAACATGTCCAGCTGATCGCGGTGCTCGGTGAGGATGCTCCTGGTGGTCGCAAGACATTCGTCGAGAATCTTCTCGACCTCCTCGTCGATCCTCTTTGCGGTGGCGTCGGAGAAGTCCTTGTGCTGTGTTATCTCGCGTCCGAGGAACAGCGGTTCGCCTTCGTTCGAGAGATTGATGAAGCCCAGGTCGCTCATGCCCCACTCGGTGACCATGCGGCGCGCCATGGAGGTCGCCTGCTTGATGTCGTTGGACGTACCGGTGGTCGTCTCGCCGTAGACGATGTCCTCGGCCACATAGCCGCCCATGCAGATGACTATCCTGTCCTTCAGATAGCTCTCGCGAAGAGTGTACTGGTCCTTCTCCGGCAACGATATCGTGAGTCCGAGCGCCTGGCCATGCGGTATGATCGTGACCTTGTGAAGCGGATCGACATGCTTGAGGTAGTAGTGCAGAAGCGTGTGACCGGCCTCATGGTAGGCGGTTGCCCTCTTCTCCTCATCAGTCATGAACCTGCTCTGACGTGCCACGCCGAGGATGATCTTGTCGCGAGCCTGCTCGAAATCGTCCATGACGACCTGCTGGCGACGGCTGCGTGCGGCGTACAGGGCGGCCTCGTTGACCAGGTTGGCCAAATCGGCACCGGATGAGCCCGGAGTCGCGCGTGCCACTCTCTCGAGGTCCACGTCCTCGCCGCACTTGACCTTCGCGCTGTGGATGCGCAGGATGTCCAGTCTCTCCTGGACATCAGGAAGGTCCACGGCAACCTGCCTGTCGAAACGTCCGGGACGCAGAAGCGCCGGGTCCAGGACGTCGGGACGGTTGGTCGCGGCGATGACTATGACGCCGGGATCGGTCGAGAATCCATCCATCTCGACCAGGATCTGGTTGAGCGTCTGCTCCCTCTCGTCATGCCCGCCTCCAAGTCCGGAGCCCCTGCTCCTGCCCACGGCATCGATCTCGTCGATGAATATGATACAGGGGGCGTTCTTCCTTCCCGTCTCGAACAGGTCGCGCACACGGGCGGCGCCCATTCCGACGAACATCTCGACGAAGTCGGATCCGGAGGTGTGGAAGAAGTTCACCCCGGCCTCGCCGGCGACGGCCCTGGCAAGCAGGGTCTTTCCGGTTCCGGGAGGTCCGACCAGGAGCACGCCCTTGGGTATCTTCGCGCCGATCTCCACATAGCGCTGGGGGTTCTTGAGGAAGTCCACGACCTCCTGGAGTTCGTACTTGCTCTCCTTCTGTCCGGCCACGTCCTTGAAGAGGACCTTGTTCTCCTTTGGCGAGTACTGCTGTGCATGGCTCTTGCCGAACTGTCCCATCATCCTGTTGCCGCCTGCGGCACCGACCTGGCGGTACATCGAGAACATGATCAGGAAGAAGATGATCCATGGCAGCAGGTTGATCAGCACAACCCAGAACGAGACTCCGGCGACGGAGCCCACTATCTCGACCCCGTGCTGTGTCAGGCTGTCCAGAAGCGTCGGATCGTAATACGGGATCCTCGCCGAGCCGTAGAAGCCGTTGGTCGTGACGAATTCGATGACGCTCTCGTCCTGGATGTCGGCCTGGGTCACCGATCCGCTCTCCAGGGCCGTGAGGAATGCGGAATACGTCACCTCTGTCGCCCTCTGGGATCCGCTCTGGTTGAAGAACAGGAACGCGAAGGAGATGATGAGGGCGAGGAAGATGAAGAGGGTGAAGCGGTTGCGGGTGTTCATCTTCAGCTTCGAATCCCCGCCCTTGCCGTCCGAGCCCCAGTACCTGTACTGGTCGTAGACGTTGGTCTTCTTCTTGTCCTTGTCCTTGTCCTTGTCTTTGTCCCTGCCCTTGTCCGGCTTCCCGTCCCCGGGCTGCTGCGGCTGTCCGGCACCGTCGTCCGAGACAGGTGTCTCAGGTGTCCCACCGCTCTTGTTCCCGTCCAGGATATCCTTGTTGTCGTCGTCTCTATGTTCGTCCATAAAATTCCCGAATTGATGAATGCAATACAGGAAATATAATATTTAAGAGGTGTCCTTGCAAGGCGGGATCCGGCCTTTCACAGGACACGCCAGCCGGCCTCGCTCCTCCAGGATGCGCTTGTGAGACTGTCGTCGATGCGGTCACGCCCGCCGAATGGCGAGGCGAATACGGCCTTGACGCCTTCGGCATCCTGGATGACGAAGGCATATGGGCACCTCCATGACGAGAGCAGCGACGAGAGAAGGATCCTCCTTGATGAAGAGATGATCGAATCCCCCTCCTCGTCCATCCTCACAAAGGCCCTGCCCTTCAGCTTCGAGCCGTCTATGCGCAGCGCACCTTCATCGTCGGACTTTGCCAGATGGAGGCCATACGGCAGTGAAGTCCCCTCCTCGATGGGTGCGCAGAACCAGGCCTTGGCAGGCAGAAAGCGCACCTCATCACCGGCGACGGCCATGTGGAACGACCTTTCGGACAGGCTCCGGCAGGACTCCACGCACGTCACGATCCGGGACAGTGCATGAGACGAGAGCCGGGACTGGTCGAAACCGGAGCGGATGTCATACAGGGTCCTGAGTCTGGAAAGCGGATGCGCCCCGAGCAGAGCCGACCTGGAGACGACAAGACATGCACCACGACGCGACACGGGAATGGCCGGGCACCTCGCCTCGAGCGCCTGCATGTCGTCTGCGATCCTGACAATGGTGCTCTTGACATCCTCGTCGAGCCCGTCCATGACCAGATGCCTCACCCTGTTGCGCAGGCAGAAGAGCGTGTCGTTGGTACTGTCCCGGCTGGGCACCAGACCAAGCGAATCCACATATGAGACGATATCCGCCCGGCTCACGTCCAGAAGCGGTCTGACCACCTTGCCGCGCCGACGTCTTATGCCGCACAGGGACATCAGGGTCCCGCCAAAGATCAGCTTCATCATGAGCGTCTCCACCTGGTCGTCCCTGTTGTGGGCGGTGGCCACGAGCGGCTCCTTTTCCAGAATCCTGTATCTGAGAGCCCTGGCCGCGGCCTCGAGGGTGACACCGTCCTCCTTTGCAAGACACATGACCTGTCCGGGAGGGATCCTGACGACCTCGAGCGGAACGCCGAGACGTCTGCAGTTGGATTCGTTCAGCCTCCTCTCACAGGCCAGCTCGGCCTCGCTCCTCAGTCCGTGGTCGACGTACAGCGCCTTCACGTTGAAGCCGAGTGAACACAGCGAAGAAAGCAGACACAGCGAATCGTACCCGCCGGAGAATGCAACGGTCAGGGGATCCTGTCTGGACACTCCTTCCCTTTCAAGCAAGGCGGCGACGGTCGAGGGCACGTCCATCTTCATTCCGCCTTGAACGAATTGAGATGCTGGACCACCTTCTGGAGGTCCTCGCCATCGATGATCCGGCGGACGGCCTCAACGGCCTCCGCCTGTGCGGCATCGATCAGTTCGCGGTCATGGGCAGACGGACGTGACAGGACATGGTCCACGACACTTACACCCTCCGCCGGTCTGCCGACTCCCACGTACAGACGTGCGAACCCCTCGGGAAGGGCCTGCATCATGGACTTCAGCCCGTTGTGTCCTGCGCTGGACGTACCTGTGGCCCTGAGACGCACCCGACCTGCCGGCAGGTCCATCTGGTCGCAGATGACCAGGACGCTGTCTGAGGGAGAGACGACCTTCGGCACCACACGGCCCGAATCGTTCATATATGTCAAGGGGAAGACCAGACGCACCTTCTGTCCACACGACGATTCCACCACACAGGTCCTGTATGAAGAAAGGCAGCGCCTTACCAGTCTTGCATGGTAAGATGCTGCCAGTCTCTCGAGTGTCTCCACTCCGGCGTTGTGCCTCGTGCCTTCATACTTCGACCCGGGGTTCCCCAGACCAAAGACGACAAGCATCACTTCGTCTCTGCGCTGGTGTCCGTAGCGGATGCAGCCGTCGCATCGGCGGCCTCTGCATCGGCAGGTGCGGGCTCCTCGACCTTGACGGCCTTGACGGTGGCGACGGTCTCGTCCTCGGGCGTGTGGATCTTCACGCCGTCCGCGACGACGATCTGTGCGACACGCACGGCATCGTTGATATCCAGAGCGGACACGTCGACCTGGATGATGGAAGGCAGATCCTTGGGCAGACACTCGACGTCGATCTCATGCAGGACCTGCTCCAGAACGCCGCCGTTCCTGACTCCGACAGGGTTGCCGACCAGCTCGATGCCGACATGCGTCCTGACCTTCTCGCCGGCGGTGACCTCGTAGAAGTCGATGTGGTTGACGATGCCCTTGAGGAGGTTCTCCTGGAACGTCTTGACGAAGACCATGTGCTTCTGGCCCTCGACATCGAGTGTGATGATCGTGGATCCCGTGAAGTGGTGCTTCTTCATCAGGAACTCCTTGGCGACGACTGCACAGTGTGCAGGAGCCTGCTTTCCGTAGATGACTGCAGGGATGTAGCCGGCCCTGAGAAGGCGGCGGCTTCCGGCGCTGCCGAAGTCGGCAGTCCTGGTCTTGGCGCTGAGTGTGATCATTTCGCTCATGCTCTCTCCTTGTACTCTCATCGGGCGGATGGCCCGATTACCATGGATTGAATGCACGCATACGCGTGACGGATGACAATGTTAGCGGAAAAGGTGCAGCCTGTGCAACAGGGCACAAGGGGAGGGATGGCCCCACCCCCGTCGCCGTCATGACTGGGAAGGCAGGATTCGAACCTGCGATGCCGGCACCAAAAACCAGAGCCTTGACCACTTGGCGACTTCCCAACGCTAGACTGAGAGGATAGCAGATGGGAAAATGGATGTAAAGTCAGCCCCGAGGTCTGTCCTTCTCCTCAAGATATGCGCTTATCACGGCATCGGACAGCTGTTTGCGGAAGGTGCTCGTTATAGGATGGACGACATCCTTGTATTCGCCGTTGCTCACCTGGCGCGAAGGCATAGCGATGATCAGCTTCTCCCCGTTCGATACGACCTTGATGTTGTGGACGACCAGCTCGTCATCGAATACGACGGTTGCAAAGGCCTTCAGCTGCTGCTCGTCACCCGCCACTGTCCTTATCTTTATGTCAGTAATCTCCATAATATTTACCTTGAGACAGTATAATAACACTGTAAGCCATGATTATCAATCATAAGTCCTACTGTCAGTGAATAAATTTCGAAAAAGATGTACCGATCACGTCCAGGTAAGCGGACGAGGCCTCCAGCATGGCTGTCAGACGGGCGGCATCTTCAGGCCCTGAAGCCACGAGAATCTGGCTTGAACCGGAGCCGCTGGTGCTGTGGAAGAGAGCCGTGGAGGCACATTCAAGGTAGTCCCGGTCCTTGAGGATCGGCTGGATCGGGTCGAAGTCGTTGGTGTAAAGGTTCCGCCATCTGGCGGCATCTGTGGTCCACGGGGGAAGCGGAAGGCGGTCACGCCGCTCCTCGTCCGCCATGCGGAACGCCTCCCTGGTCGACACGACGTCTCCTCGTCTCTGCACGATGACAAGAGGCAGGTCGACGGCCTCTATCTCCTCGAGGACCTCCCCCCTGCCCTGTCCGTGAGCCGCGGCGAAGCCCGATGTGAAGAACGGCACATCCGAACCGAGGGCCAGGGAGACATCCATCAGGTCGTCTCTGGACAGGACGCCACCGCAGATGGAGTCGAGTGCCGTGAGGACAGTGGATGCATTGCTCGAACCGCCGCCCAGTCCGGCCTGTACGGGAATCCTCTTGGTTATCGATATGTCGGCATGGAAACGGATGCCGGTCATGGTCGAGAAGAGCCTTGCGGCCTTCTCCATCAGGTCCGTCGCCGTCGAAGGCATGTAGCCCTCGTTGCCAGTGATCGAGACGCTCGTCTCGTCGCGCAGTTCGAACGACAGCCTTATATTGTCGTGGAGTTCGATGCGGTGGAAATAGGTGTCCAGGTCGTGATAGCCGTCGGCCCTGCGGCCCATTATCCGCAGTCCGATGTTGACCTTTGCGTATGATTTGAGCTCAAGAACGGTCAAGGATGCCCTCCTTGAAAAGGTATTCAGAAACCTGTCGTCCCTCCTGCGCCCATACCCGGTGCGCTGCAGGATTGATCGGCGACGGGTGGAGTATCTTCACGACCTTTCTGCAACCGGTCCGGACAAGCTGGTCATAGGCATAGTTGCCGATGGCGACGGCCTTCCCCACCCTGTAATGGTCTATGATAAAGCACAGATAGTCCAGACAGACGTCCTCAAGCAGCTTCCGCTCGCTCCTGACCAGCTTGTCGGGAGTGACGTTCCGTCCCCGCTCACGCTCGAGGAAGGCCAGAGGGCAGAAGTTCTGCACAGTCGCGAACGAAAAGAAGTCATGGCAATCCGGATAGAGTCTGCGTATCATGGACCAGAACGCCCTTCCGCTGGGTTCGTCCCTGCGTTCCACGAGCCCCGTCACCGGTCTGGCCGGGTGCTCATGTGCCGGCCTTCCAACCTCGCCAGTCAGGCCGAGATAGTCCCTTACGACGCTCCTTGCTCCGAACGGCACACCTGTCTGCATCATTCCGTCCGGCCCCGGGTTCATGCCAAGAAACAGCACCTCGTCATCACCTGACAAGGCGATGTCCTCATAGGCGAGGAACATGTCCCAGGCATATTCAAGAGGATTCATGACCACGCCGTCGAAGGAAAAACGGAGACTTGACACCACATCCCTGAAGGCTTCGGTCCTTGTGATGAACAGGCTGTCAGGCATGTTCCCGACTATAGCACAAGACGGACTTTCAGTGTACTCTTTCCAAGCCATGGACATCAGAGGAATCATATTCGACAAGGACGGAACGCTCTTCAACTACGCAGAGGTGTGGGGTCCCGTCATCCGCCAGTATACGGACACGATCCTCATGACGTTCAGCGTGAAGAACGAGGAGGAGGCGCGCCAGAGGATCTACGAGATAGTCGGCGTCGACGACAAGGGCAACAACTACCCCGACGGATTCCTCTTCAACCATGACAAGATAGTAAGCATCTTCTTCAAGATCCTGGGCTTCTGCATCCGCAACCACATCAGTCCGTTCAGGATGTACCAGATGCTGACAAGGTTCCTCAACAGCCAGAACCGCAAGGTGCTGGACAAGCTGGAGAGCATGGACTTCACCCCGCTGCAGCATCTGATGCAGGCTCTCATGGACCGCGGCATCATGATCGGTCTGGTCACCAACGACATAACGGCGAACACGAAGGCGTTCCTGGAGGTGATGGGCATCGACAGATACGTACGCTTCCTGCGCACAAAGGAGTCCAACTGCAGACGCAAGCCGAGCGACGAGTCCATAAGGCAGTTTTCGTCGCTCTTCGGCATCGATCCGATGCGGATCGCCATTGTGGGCGACTCCATCGTGGACATGGAATACGCGAAGGCGGGCGACGTGGGCTACACGGTCGCCGTCATGACCGGATACGGCAAGCGTGAAGTGCTCGAGAAGTACGCGGACGTGGTATACGACAAGGTCGAGGACCTCATCGGCGACCCCGTGCTATTCCCAGAAGTCCTCTGACAGATAGCGCTCCCCTGCATCCGGAAGGAGGACGAGTATCCTCTCGCCATCACATGCGCCCCTGATGGCGCCGGCAAGGGCTGCTCCGGACGAGATTCCGCAGAAGATGCCCTCCTTACTCGCAAGCTGTCTGGTATATTCGAATGCCTCCTCGTCACTCACCGCGACGATCTCGTCGACAAGCACCGGGTCGTGGTTTCCTGGGATGAATCCTGCACCTATGCCCTGTATCCGGTGCCTTCCGGCCTTCCCTCCTCCAAGGACAGGAGACGAGGCGGGTTCGACTGCGACGGTCCAGACATCGAATCCATCCAGCTTGAGACGTCTGGATACGCCGCTCAGGGTACCTCCGCTACCGACGCCTGCCACGAACTTGTCCAGATGGAGGTCCTTGAAATCGTGCTCGATCTCGGTTGCCGTGGTCTCGAAGTGCGCAAGGGCGTTGTCGGGATTGTCGAACTGCATGGGCATGAAGGCGTGCGGCGTGGACGCAACCAGCCGGGTGGCCTTCGCAATGGCACCTGCCATGCCTTCGGATGCGGCAGTGAGCACAAGCTCGCTGCCGAGCGCCTTCATCATGACGCGCCGTTCGCGGCTCATGCTCTCAGGCATGACTATGATGCATCTGTAGCCCTTCACCGCCGCGATATAGGACAGGGCGATTCCGGTGTTCCCGCTCGTAGGCTCTATTATGGTGGAACCGGGGACCAGGTCTCCCCTCTTCTCGGCCTCCTCGATCATATACAGGGCGGCGCGGTCCTTTGATGAGCCCAGCGGATTGAAGCGCTCGAGCTTCACGTATATCTCGGCACCCTTCGTGTCGATATGGTTGAGCTTTACGCACGGCGTATGGCCGATGAGGTCTAGAATGGAATCGCAGAGCATGGAATCCGTCCTCCTGAATCAATGATAACTGAATAATCCGGATGAGACCATATTGAGACAAAATGCCTGGCTTCTATTACCATCGATGCCGATTGCATTCCCATAGCCTCCAGCCCTGTGATGTCGTCGACCTGTCCGGACGTCGTGTGCACAGAATCCGCCATTGCTGAATATAGGAGTCATGAGGACTTCATTCGGAGGTGTCCAAGACAATGGATAGCAGAAGGATATTCGATGAGATGAAGCGGCGGATCATCGCCCATCCGACGCTGATGGACGACGTGCCATTCACCGTCGCGGTAAGACGCAGCATGGCACTTGCCCAGCTCATCATACGCACCACGCTCTCGCAGGAGGACCTGGTGGTCACCGACGTGCGATGCCAGGAGAAGGTCCCCGGCATCGGGCACAAGGGCGTGGTGTTCGATGCGCTTTGCTTCGACGGCTGTGGTAACATGTATGACGTGGAGGTCCAGAAGGGACGCTTCGAGGATCTGCCGAAGCGGGCTGCCTTCTACGAGGCCATGCTGACGGTGCACAGTCTCGAGGTCGGTAGCCATGGCTATACGGGAATGCCTCACAGGTGCGTCATCTTCATCTGCGATGGCGACGTAGTCGGTAAAGGCAGACCGGTGTACGACTACAGATGGCGACTGGATGACGGAGAGGATCTGGGGAACGGAGGCAGGATAGTCTTCGTCAACGGAGAGTACAGGGCGGACGATGCCATCGGACACTTGATGGCGGACATGGACCAGAGCGACCCGGAAAGGGCGTTCAACGAAGAGGTCAGGAGCGCCCTGGAGGTGCTCAAAGGAGAGGAGGGATCGAAAGACATGAGCGATGAGATGGAAAAGCTTCGCAATGCGATTTTCAGTGATGGAGAAGCCATAGGCAAGGCCGCAGGCAGAGCCGAGGGTGAGAAGATAGGAGAAGCTAGAGGAAAGGCTGAGCTTGCGGCCAGGATGCTGAAGGACGGCAGGTATACTCTTGACGAGATAGTGAACATCACCGGGCTGAGTGCAGACCAGGTGAGCGAGGCGGCATCTGGATACGGGGCGAAGTGACGCCGGCGGATCTTTCATTAGTCATGGCATCCTGCAACTTCTGCAGGATGTCTTTTCGTCTTGGCAAACGCGATATGGAATCAGGAGACAATGGTCAGTACGTACGGAAAAAAATGCCGGGGGCAATCCCTGTCCGGCATCATCAGGTTCAATTCAGTCAACTTTACGCTGTAGGACTCTGCTGGATCAGCTGTCCATTGACTTCCATGGAGTATGAAGGCTTGTTTCTCATATACAAGCTGAAGACTTCACCTGTGGAATCGATTCTCACAACATAGTCATAAACCATCTCTGCATTGTACTGCTCTTCATTCGGATCGCCATGCATCGTGAATATCCCCCAGACAGTACAATCAACACCATTTGAAGAATCAGATGTGACTGCCTTGATGGAATACTCATTCATAGAGCATGTCAGGCTCATTGAAGTGGCTGAACTTGTCCCGGAAAGAGTCAGAGTTCCAGCCTTGTTGGTGAATGACAGAGTTTCTCCCCTTTCCGGACTACTCATATATTCTCCAAGTTCAGAATCACTTCCGATTGGGTTCAATGACATACCAATCATCGCGTACCCAATAAGGTCTTTCTGTGTTGCACTTCCTGTATTGACTGCAGGTGCCCCCGGAATCTCACTTGCAGATCCATTGCCATTACCACCACTCGGAGCAGGGTTGTCACCACTGCAAGCCACTGCGAGGATCAGCAGGATCGCTGACAACAATACGACGATTCTTTTCATTTTCTTCCCTCTCTTTCGCGTTTTTAGACGGAGAAAGGACATCGGCCCCTTCTTCCGCCGATGCCACTGTAGGACATTTACCCCCCCCGTCAAGGCTTTTGCAGAGGCTGATCAGGACTTATGCGAAAAGTCGCATAACATCTCCCAGGCTGCCGCACTTCATTCTGCATTCTGCGCCGCCACTACGCATATACACCCCCTTCTAGTTAACATTCACCACAAAATAACTTCCTTTGTGAAAAGGAGTTGTCGTTTATTGACAAAACTTTCCCGTTTTGTCATATTACCCTCGATAGTGAATTCAACCCACACCTGAAGAGGGAAAAAACAATGGACAAGATACAGAACGAACTCAACCAGTATAGGGGAAAGTACTTCAACGGAGAGTGGCCGACGATCTACGAGATGTTCGCCACATCATGCGGACGCTTCCCGGACAGGCCTTGCTTCACAGTGTTCGACCCCAAGAGGAAGTCATACACATACGCACAGGTGGACGAGATGGTCAGAAAGGTCGCGACCAGGCTCGTTGCCGACGGTGTGAAGAAAGGTGAAAAGGTCGCCATCAACGGCAAGAACTCCATCCAGTGGGCGATCGCCTATCTTGCGATCAACTACATCGGTGCGGTCATCGTACCCATCGACAACCAGATGCACATCGACAGGATGTGCCGCCTGACGGCATTCGCCGACTGCGTCTACCTGATCGCGGACTTCGACGTCATCAGCAAGATCCCCGCGGACGACCCCTGGTTCGCCTCCCTCAAGGGATACATGACGCTCAAGGGCCATGTGGACGGACACGAGAACGTGATGGAGCTCGAAGGCGGTGCGGACGCGGTTTGCGACTCCCATGACTGCGAGGCGCTTGCCGCCATCCTCTTCACCAGCGGAACCACCGGAAACGAGAAGGGTGCGATGCTGACCAACAAGAACATCGTCTCGGATGTCTATGCCGCGGCATGCGACATGAACGTCACCGAGAACGACATCCTGTACGCCCTTCTGCCCCTGCACCACTCCTATGCATGCACCACTGTCCTTCTGGAGACGCTCAAGCACGGTGCCGAATGCGTCTTCGGACATGGGATCGTCGTCTCCAGGATGATCAACGACATGAAGAACGGCAAGGTCACCATCTTCATGGGCATCCCCCTGCTCTACAACAAGCTGCTTGCCGGCATCATGAAGCAGGTCAAGGCCAAGGGAAAGGTCACATACGCCGTCGTAAGGAGCGCAATGGCCATCAACGGCTTCTTCAAGTCGCATTTTAACAAGGTCCCGCTCAAGGGCTTCTTCGACAAGAAGATCCTTTCAGCGATCGGACTTGACCACAGCAGGATCCTGATATGCGGTGCAGGTCCCCTCTCGCCCCAGGTCTTCAAGCAGTACCAGCAGATGGGTCTCAACTTCCTGCAGGGCTACGGCCTTACGGAGACGGCTCCCGTCCTCACGCTCAACCCGATCGAGAAGTTCAAGGTCGAGTCCATCGGCAAGGCGTTGAACATGATGGACATCATAATCGCCGACCCTGATGCAGAGGGTGTCGGAGAGATCCGCGTCAAGGGACCGAACGTCACTCCCGGCTACTACAAGGACGAGGAGAACACGAAGGCGCTCTTCGACGAGAACGGCTATCTGAAGACCGGCGACCTGGCCATAAGGGACAGGGACGGCTACTTCATCCTCAAGGGCAGGGCGAAGAACATCATCGTCACCGAAGGTGGAAAGAACGTCTACCCGGAGGAGATCGAGGATGCATTCCAGACCTTCGAGAACGTCGAGCAGATCATGATCCGCGGCTACCAGCAGAAGAAGGACGTCCCCTGCGAGGCGATCGAGGCCGTCATCTACCCCAACCCGGACTTCTACAAGGACAAGGGCATGGACGCCGCGGCGATCGCGAAGGACATCGAGGAAACGGTCGGCGTCGTCAACAAGACGCTCGTGGGCTACAAGAAGATCGAGAAGATCACGATTCTCGACAAGCCAATGGACATGACGACCACGAAGAAGATCAAGCGCGCTACAGTCGCCAGGTGATCAGGACACAGGTATCTATTTCCCAGAAAGATATGTCTTCGGCCGGAGAGCTTCTCTCCGGTCGATTCTGTTTATTCGCATCTTCTTCCCTGCTATAATCCCCATCATGAAGACACTGTTGAAGAATCTCACGATCATCCCCATGACCGAGGATGGCCTATCGTTCACCGGCGACATCCTGATCGAAGGAAGGGACATCGCCGCCATCGGCCCGGACCTCTCCAGTGACGCAGTCGATGTAGTCAAGGACTGCGCCGGAAGAATCGCCATGCCCGGCTTCGTCAACGGGCATACGCATCTGTCCATGACACTGATGCGAAACTACAAGGACACGTGCTCCAATCTGCAGGAATGGCTTGGACAGATATTCCCCATCGAGGACAGGATGGACGACGATGACATATACTGGGGCTCCATGCTCGGGCTTTCGGAGCTCATCAGGAGCGGATGCACCAGCTTCGCCGACATGTACTTCCACCAGTGGATGACCGCACGTGCCTGCAAGGAGGCGGGGGTGCGCGGCTTCCTGTCCCTCACCCTCTTCGGCGACGAGGAAGAGACGAAGGACCGGCTGTCCGTGCGCAGGATGGACGAAGAGCTTGACGGGGACCTGCTCAGACGCGACCTGGCGGTCCACGCGATCTACACCTGCAGCGACGGCACATACAGATACACCGCCGACTGGGCCAGGGAGCATGGAGCGATCGTCAACACCCACCTGAGCGAGACGCGCAAGGAGATGGACGACTGTCTGAAAGACAACGGCTGTCTGCCGGCATTCCATCTGGACAGGCTTGGGTTCTTCGATGTGCCCTGCTACATCGCCCATGGCGTATGGCTGCAGGACGACGAGGTCGCCCTGCTACGCGACAAGGGCGTCGCCCTCGTGCACAACCCCTCCTCCAACTGCAAGCTGGCAAGCGGAATCGCCCCGGTGAGCCGCTTCAGAAAGGCGGGACTGACCGTGGGGCTGGGAACCGATGGTGCGAGCTCGAACAACAACCTGTCGATGGTCAAGGAGATGCGCCTGGCCGCGATGATATCCACTGTCAGCACGCTGGACGTGTCGGCGCTCCGACCGTACGACGTCATGAAAATGGCCACGATCGACAGCGCGAAGGCGCTGCATGCCGACGATCTGGTCGGAAGTCTCGAGGTCGGCAAGAGGGCCGACATCACGATCATAGACCCGCGCAAGGCGAACATGACCCCGCTCAACGACATCTTCTCGGCAATCGTCTTCTCCATGGATGAAGAGAACATCGACTCCGTATACGTCAACGGCAGATGTCTCATGGAGGAAAGACGTCTGCTGACAATCGACGAGGCCGAAGTGCGTCGCCAGGCGCTCAAACGCTGGGACAGGCTCAGAAAGGAGGACTGATGATGCAGCTGCAGGAGACTTTCAAGGCGCTGGAGATGAAGGGTGACGAGCTCGTGCTCATCGACCAGAGACTACTTCCCGCATGTGAGCAGGACTTCATATGCCGTTCGTGCGAGGACGTGTTCCATGCCATCAGGGACATGGTTGTCCGTGGGGCTCCGGCCATCGGAGGTGTGGCCGGCTATGGCGTATGGTTCGCAGCCAGACAGGCCCGTGGCGACATGGATCTCTTCGACAGGCTGTGCGCCCATCTCGTGGATGCACGTCCTACGGCGGTCAACCTGGAATGGGCTGTCAGACGCGTTTCAGCAGTGGCCAGGGCGACATCGATGGACCTTGATGCGATACGTCGTGAAGCCGACCGCATCGTGGAGGAGGACATCGCGATGAACCACAGGATCGGCGAGATCGGCAGCCGCATCGTGCCCCCAGGAGCCACCATCCTCACCCACTGCAACACCGGAGCGCTCGCCACGTGCGGCTGGGGTACGGCCCTTGGCGTGATCAAGACCGCCTACGGCCAGGGCAAGGTCGCCCATGTGTACGCAGACGAGACCAGGCCAAGGCTGCAGGGTGCGAGACTGACCGCATGGGAGCTCGTGAAGGCGGGCATCCCGGCCACACTCATCCCCGACAGCGCCGCCGCAACCCTGATCAGGGATGGCAGGATCGACTGCGTCATACTCGGAGCCGACAGGATCACGGCGGACGGGGACGTCGCCAACAAGCTAGGCACATTCGCCCTGTCCGTCATCTGCCGAAGATACGGCGTCCCGTTCTATTCTGCGGCCCCCACGACTACCATAGACTTCGACACCCCGCACGGCTCCATGATACCGATCGAGGAGCGGGATGGAAGCGAGGTGACGCACATCGGGGATGTCAGGGTGGCACCTGAAGGAATCGGGGTGTACAACCCCTCTTTCGACGTGACGCCGCATGAGAACATCACCGGCATCATAACCGAGTGCGGGATACTGGAAGAGCCGTACGACGTCGCGATAGCCGACCTCAGGAAGAGACTGGGACGCTGAGGGGCGTAACCGTAAACCACATCCAGGTGTTCCCTCTCATTGTGGAGGGAAAGGAACGATAATGGCCAAGAAAGGTAAGAAGAAAAGACATGTCACGCGCAGGCTGATCCTGCTTGTGGTCATCCTCGTCCTGATATTCATCGCCCTGTGCCTCGTCACGCCGGGTGAGGACGAGATGACGCTTTCGGTTGCAGGAGGGGAGATTCCCGGTCTCGAGCTGCCGGCACCTGTCGAAGGTGAGCAGATCATAGAGCACACCGGCTACACGCTGAGCTACAACGAGGATGCGGAGCAGCCCAGCTGGGTCGCCTACTGTCTGACCAGGGACGAGGCGTATGGAGACGTCGCCGAGCGCGAGGACGACTTCAGGGAGGACAGGAGCGTCAGGTCAGGCTCGGCCACGCTCGCAGACTACAGGGGATCTGGCTACGACAGGGGGCACATGGCTCCCGCCGCGGACTTCAAGTGGTCAGCCGAGGCCATGAGCGACACCTTCTACCTGTCGAACATGTCGCCTCAGAACGGTTCGTTGAACAGAGGGCTGTGGGCCGACCTCGAAGCGATCGTCCGTCAGATGGCCGTCGACAACGAGAAGGTGTACGTCGTCACGGGACCGGTGCTCACCGACGGTCCATTCGAGACCATAGGAGAGAGCCGGGTGGCGGTTCCGCACCAGTACTACAAGGTCGTCCTCGACTACACGGACCCCGACATAAAGGCCATCGGCTTCGTACTTCCAAACGAGAAGTGCGAGGAGGACATCGAGTACTACGTCAGGACGGTCGACGAGGTGGAGGAGCTGACCGGGCTGGACTTCTACCCCGCCCTGCCGGACGATGTCGAGAGCATAGTCGAATCGCAGGTGGACATCGGAAGATGGTCGTTCAGGCAGTTCAGCTCATCGAGCAGACCGGATGACTACCAGCCGACGGACATCTCCACATCCACGGGGAGCACGGCGAAGCTCGAGAACGCCTTCAACACGGTCTTCTATGAAATAAAGGCCGAGGTCTTCTCGATCCTCGGCCTTAGCGGCATCGCAAAGGATTTCGGTCTGCTCTAGATGAACAGCATGCCGACGGTGTGCACCACGAGCGCCACCACGTAGGCGATGAGGCACTGCATCACGGCCACGAGGGCGGCGCTGCGTCCACCCATCTCGCGCCTGACCGCGCTTATGGCGGCGACGCATGGTGTGTAGAGCAGGCAGAAGGCCAGGAAAGTGACCGCCGTCAGCGGCGTGAAGATCAGCGAAAGGTCTCCTCCGGGAAGGAGTATCGTGAGCGTGCTGACGACGTTCTCCTTGGCTATGAAGCCGGTGAACAGCGCCGTGGACACTCTCCAGTCGTCGAGGCCGAGAGGCCTGAAGACGACCGACACGATCGACCCGAGGGTGGCAAGCAGTGAATCCTGACTGTCCGATACCACGTTCAGCCTGATGTCGAACGTCTCCAGGAACCAGACAACTATGGTCGCGACGAAGATGATGGTGAAGGCCCTGGTGATGAAGTCCTTCGCCTTGTCCCACATCAGACGGACGACGGACACCATGGACGGGATCCTGTATGTCGGCAGCTCCATGACGAACGGCACCGCCTCCCCCTTGAAGACGAAACGGTTGAGGACAAGGGCGGTGAGGATTCCCACGACGATTCCGCCAAAGTATAGGCCGACCATGACGAGACCTGCCATGTCGGGGAAGAAGTATGCCGAGAAGAACGCGTAGATCGGCAGCTTCGCCGAGCATGACATGAACGGCACAAGCATCACCGTCATCTTCCTGTCACGCTCGCTTGGAAGCGTGCGTGCCGACATTATGGCGGGCACCGAACAGCCGAAGCCGACCAGCATCGGAACGAAGCTGCGACCGGACAGGCCAAGCCTTCTCAGCAGGCGGTCCATCACGAAGGCCACGCGGGCCATGTAGCCGGAGTCCTCAAGCATGGACAGAAAGAAGAACAGGATGACTATGAAAGGCATGAAGGAGAGCACCGTGCCGACTCCGGAGAATATGCCGTCCACAACCAGTGAGACCACCACGGGATTGACGCCGAAGGAGGTCATTCCGGCCTCGACGATCCGGCCCAGACGCTCTATGCCCAGCGACATGAGGTCGCTCAGCCAGCTGCCAAGCGGTCCGAACGTGATGAAGAACGTAAGCGCCATTACCAGCACGAACACGGGGATTGCCGTGTACTTGCCTGTGAGTATGCGGTCCGCCTTCCGGCTGATGGCCTGTTCGCGGCTCTCGCGTGGTCTGACGACCGAGACCTTCGTCAGGGTCTCGATGAAGGAGAACTTCATGTCGACGATGGCGGCCATCCTGTCGGCTCCGGCCTCTTCCTCCATCTGCGTCAGGATATGGCCGATCATGTCCTTCTCGTTGTCGTCGAGGTCCAGCTCGTTGATCACGAGGTGGTCGTCCTGACATATCTGCGTCGCGGCGAAACGGACCGGGTAGCCCGCAGCCTCGGCATGGTCCTGGATCAGGTGCGTGATTGCATGGATCGCCCTGTGGACCGCACCATGGTCCTTGCCGTCGGGAAGACAGAAGTCGGTGCGGCGTGGCAGCGTCTGGTCGAGACAGACGTTCACGACATGCTCGATGAGCTCCCCTATTCCCTCGTTCTTGCTTGCAGCGATCGGGACGACCGGCACTCCGAGCGCGCTCTCCAGTGCATTGATGTCGATCGTACCCCCGTTCTCGCGCACCTCGTCCATCATGTTCAGCGCAATCACCATCGGCTTGTCCAGCTCCATCAGCTGGGTGGTCAGATACAGGTTGCGCTCGATGTTGGTCGCATCGACGATGTTTATTATCCCGTCGATGTCGTTCTTGATTATGAAGTCGCGCGTGACGATCTCCTCGCTGGTGTACGGGGCGAGAGAATAGATGCCGGGAAGGTCCGTGACCGTGATCTCCTTATGCCCCCTTACCCTTCCATCCTTGCGGTCGACAGTGACGCCGGGAAAGTTGCCCACATGCTGGTTGCTGCCGGTAAGCTGGTTGAACAGCGTCGTCTTGCCGCAGTTCTGGTTCCCGACGAGGGCCAGAGAGAGCGGCGTGCCCGCCTTGCGGCGCGCACCCTTGGCAAGTCTGCTCTCCTCTCCGAGGTTCGGATGGACGGTAGCGTTTATCCGCCTTCTGACCACATCCTCGTCCTCGTCGTCATGGGATTCGTGTATCCCTTCCACCTCTATGTTCTCGGCCTCGCTCCTGCGTATGGTCAGGCTGTAGCCGCGCACCCTGATCTCTATGGGGTCTCCAAGAGGTGCGCTCTTGAGCAGGGAGACCTCCACTCCGGGAGTGAGTCCCATCTCCAGAATATGCTTTCTGAGGGCGACGTCCCTGGTCTCCACACTCGATATCACGGCATCCTTGCCTATGGCAAGCTGTGACAGGTTCATGATTCTCGATCCTCCGCTTTCCAACGGATGAAGTGTATTTACATGGGCAGGAACGAGTCAATCGAGGAGAGGATGATCAAAATACGATTCTCCCCCGGTACAGCTCTTCACATGTTCTACACACTGGGATAATTTAGAAAGGAAGGACTTATCGGAAAACCACTTTTTAGGGGGGGGGGAAAAAGGAAATGGACGACCTTGCAGCCGCATCCGACATTCTCGTCACTCGGGTATGCATGAAAAACCATGACGGACTCGATCATGTCGTGGGAGTCCGCAAGAACCTCAGGCAACTGAACTATATCGCATACGAGTACGGAAACATCCAGCAGCTCGAGGAACGGGGGATGAGACGGCGCAGCTGCATACTGCTCCAGGGACCGGAAGGGACTGGAAAGATGTACACCGCATTCGCCCTCGCCCATGACTGCGGCCTGGACCTGTGCCTGGTACATGTGCAGGAGGTGTTCGTGGACGACGAGGACAGGACGCTTGCGAATCTGCGAAGCGTCTTTTCCTCCATCGATGAAGACAGGGCGCTGTACCTCTTCGACGATGTCGATGGAATCGTCCACAGGCACAGGACCAGCGCACTGCTGACCAACCTGATCAAGCGCAATGCGATCATGGGACGCAGTCTTCTGGTGTTCACGAGTCTTCCCGGAGTCTTCTCGCAGGACACGCACCTGTGCCAGGCGCTGGACATGGTCCTGACCTTCGGACTGCCGGAAGGCGACCAGCTGGCCGATCTGTTCCGCATCTATCTGCCGGAGCACGAGGAGATGGCCCACAGCAGCAGGATAGCCAGCACATGCGAGGATATGACGCACAGCGAGATCGCGCGCGTCCTGAACCAGATCAGGATCGAGGCCCTTGCAGGCGGAAGCGAAATCACCACCGGACAGGTCCTCAACACCCTGCTGGACAATCTACACTCGATCAGATTCCACGAGTGATGGCGCCTTCTTCACATCGACCTTGTCGGAGAAGTCGATCTCCTTCCAGGGGTTGGCGTTGGACGGGCTGAAGCATCGGTGCGTGCACTGTCTGCATGCATGCTTGGCGATGTAGCGGCGCCTGCCGTCCTTCTTCACGCTCTTGAGATGCATCTCCTGCCCCATCGGACAGTAGACAACGTCGGCGACCCTGTCGCGGTAGAACGCGTTGTTCTCCATTGCAAGTCTCTGTAGTTCTTCCATCAGCTCAATCCCGTGATGACTCCATCATCATCCACGTCGATGCCTTCCGCCGCAGGCACCTTCGGCAACCCGGGCATCGTCATCATGTCCCCGGCGTAGGCCACGATGAACCCGGCTCCGGCGGACACCTTGACCGCCCTTATCGTTATTCGGAAACCTTCAGGGGCCCCGGTCAGCTTCGCATCGTCGGAGAAGGAGTACTGCGTCTTCGCGATGCACACAGGCCAGTCCCCGAAACCCTCCTTCTCGGCCTTCCTCATCTGGCTTACGACGCCGGGGGCGAACACCACACCGTCGGCATGGTAGATCCTGGTGGCGACCTCACGGATCTTGTCGGCGATGGACAGGTCGTCGGGGTATGTGAAATGGGCCTGGTAGCGGTCACCCTGGTCCAATGCGCCGAGCACGGCGTCCGCGAGATCCAGTCCACCCTGCCCGCCGCGGGCCCAGACTTCGCACATCCTCACCTCGACTCCCATCCTTCTGCAGCAGTCCTCGACGAGAGAGATCTCGGCATCGCTGTCGCTCGAAAATCGGTTTATCGCGACCACAGGAGGAAGGTTCCACACGTCACGTATGTTCTCCACATGTCGCACCAGATTGGCCAGCCCCCTGTCAAGCGCATCCAGATTCTCCAATGACAGGTCATCCTTCTTCACGCCGCCATGGCTCTTGAGCGCCCTGATCGAGGCGACCAGCACGATTGCAGAAGGCATCATGGACGACAGGCGGCACTTTATGTCGATGAACTTCTCGGCACCCAGGTCGGCGCCGAATCCGGCCTCCGTCACGACCACGTCCGCAAGCTTGAGCGCGGTACGTGTGGCGATGACGCTGTTGCAGCCATGGGCGATGTTTGCAAACGGTCCGCCATGGACGAAGGCGGGGGTATGTGCAAGCGTCTGCACAAGATTGGGCTTCAGTGCATCCCTGAGCAGTGCGCATACGGCTCCGGTGGCCTTCAGGTCCCCTGCCGTCACAGGTCTGTCGTCAAAGGTTCTGGCGACGATGATGCGAGACACTCTCCTCTTCAGGTCCGCCATGTTGAGCGAAAGGCAAAGCGTGGCCATGATCTCGCTTGCCGTGGTTATCTCGAAGCCCTCCTCCCTGGGAGTCCCGTTGCTGCGGCCTCCAAGGCCCGTGACGATGGATCTGAGCTGTCTGTCGTTCATGTCCATGCAGCGTCGCCACGTGATCCGTCTGGGGTCTATGCCCAGCGGATTGCCCTGCTGGATCGAATTGTCGACAAGCGCGGCGATGAGATTGTTGGCCGCCGTGATGGCATGTATGTCGCCGGTGAAGTGGAGGTTTATGTCCTCCATCGGGACCACCTGGGCATAACCGCCGCCGGCAGCGCCTCCCTTGAGACCGAAGACAGGACCAAGCGACGGCTCCCTGAGCGCAAGCGCCACGTCCACGCCCCTGAGGGCAAGGGCATCTGCAAGTCCTATGGACACGGTGGTCTTGCCCTCCCCGGCCGGCGTCGGGTTGATCGCCGTGACAAGGACCAGACGTCCACGCTTGCCCTTTGACTCCAGGGCGGCGTAGTCTATCTTGGCCTTGTAGCGGCCATAGGGCTCCACCAGGTCCTCGGGTATGCCGAGACGCTGTGCAATCTCGGCTATCGGACGCATCTCGACGCCATGTGCTATCTCGATATCGGAAAGCATAGATGAACTTTAGAGAAAAGCCGCGGCATCAGTCAATGGCGAATGGCCGTCACAGCGACAGGAAGGCCCTGAACAGGTCCTTGGCGTATCTGCAGTCCTCCACACCGGCCGTCTCGTAGCTGGAGTGCATCGCAAGCTGTGCAAGTCCGACGTCGATGCTGGGTATGCTCAACCTGCGAATCGACAGATTGCCAAGCGTGCTTCCGCCGGTGACGTCGGAGTTGTTGACGAACACCTGGTACGGTATGCCGTTCCTGTCCATGAGATCCTTGAGATACGATGCCGTATAGCCGTCGGTCGTGTACTTCTGGTTCGCCGCGTACTTGATCACCACGCCTTTGTTCATGACCGGCCTGTTCGTCGGGTCGCACTTCTCCGGGTAGTTGGGATGCAGGGCATGGGCGTTGTCCGCGCTGACGGCCATGGAGGCGGCGGCGATCATGCATTTCTCCTCCCCGTCATATCCCAGGGCGCCCAGAATCCTGTCACATGTGTTCGCCAGGAAGTCCGAGAGCGCACCCTGACGGCTGGAAGAGCCCACCTCCTCGTTGTCGAAAAGGGCGATCAAGGAAAGGCTGTCGGCAGGTCTGGTCTCGACAAGCGCCCTGAATGCGGCATGGGCGCACATCAGATCGTCAAGACGTGCGGCCGAAATGAACTCGTCATCCGCTCCCCATATGCATGGCGAGGTACGGTTGTACAGATACAGGTCCCAGTCCAGGATATCCTTGCCTTCGACTTCGAGCTCTCTTGAGAGCAGGTCCAGGAACAGGCCCTTGTCGAGATCGGTGGAGAAAAGAGGTCTCATCTCCTTCTGGACGCTTATCTTCACACCGTCGTTTACATTCCTGTTCTGGTGTATCGCCAGAGACGGGATGCACAGCAGATCGCGTCCGAAGTCGACAAGACGGCATGAAATGCCCTCATCCGTCCTCGTGAACGCCCTGCCCGCGATGGACAGCGGACGGTCGAACCATGTGTTCAGCGTCAGTCCTCCATAGGTCTCCACATTCAGCGTCGAGTATGAGCCGCTGCCGGTGTCGACCGGCTCCGGCTTCACCTTGAAGCATGGGCTGTCCGTATGGGCGCTGACGATATGCATCGAGCTGAAGCGTTTCCGTGGTACGCGCAAGGCGATGATGGATGAGCCGCCACGCACCACATAACATGAATCGCCAGGCCCGAGAGAGAATCTTCCCTCCTCTCTGAGCTCCCTGAAGCCCGCCTTCTCCAGAGCGGCTGCCATGTTCGAGACCACATGGAAGGTCGATGGTGATGATTCCAGAAAGCCAATTAGCTCTTTTGAGTCCTTCGTATCCTTCATGGCGCCGATTATATTCCTCATCGGCCGCTTGCCTCAAGAAAGAAGGCGCGCTATCTTTTTGTTAGCATAGGACAACAAATATGAAGGAAAAACCGATATGCCACAAGTATGCAGACAGGATACCGGACAACGGTACGTCCGCATGCGACGGCCTTGCATGCCGTCGTGTCCGCGAATGCATGCGTTACATACAGGACCATCCGACTGGAATCGCAGGCATCAAGGAGCTGACGTGGCGCTTCTCGATCTCATCCACGCTGCTGAGAGACCGCTTCAAGGCGGAGTTCGGCATATCTCTCGGGGCGTTTCTCAGGAGGACGAGACTGGAAGAGGCTAGACGCATGATTGAAGAGGAGCCTGGTATGACGATATCGGAGATAGCCTCACAAGTCGGCTACCAGAACCACAGCCGCTTCGCATCGGCCTTCACGAAGCAGTTCGGACTCGGACCTTCGCAGTACAGGAGACTCGTGGCATGCCGCATGAAGGAAGGAACCGGCAGGCGGTCATGGCCCACACCACATGGATCTGAAGTGTAGAAAACGACCCCGACATGATCCGCCGGGGTCATAATCACGATGTCATATGCCTAGGAGGACTACTTCAGCCTGGAAAGAAGCCCGATGTGGTCCTTCGCCTTGGCGATGACCTCCTCGAACTCGGCCTTCTTGCCCTTCTCCTTCTCCACGGCCTCGCTCTTCGCGTTCTGCAGGAACTGCGGATTGGACAGCTTCCTCATCGTGCCCTCGAGGTTCTTTTCAGCCTTGCGGATCTCACCTTCCAGCTTGAGTATCTCGGCGTCGATGTCGATGGCCTCCTTGACGAAGCAGAACACCTCATAGCCAAGCGCGCTTGAAGGATAGGCCTGGGACACGTCGACACTGGAGTCCACATCGATCGTGAGCGTGCTTGCACCCATGAACGACGCCATCAGCTCCTTCTCGCCGATGAACAGCGACGTGCCGGTGAAGTCCTTCGAAGGACGGATGACGACGCCGAAGCGCTTCTCCGGTGCGATGCCAAGCTGGCTGCGTGCCGCACGCACTATCCTGACCGCCTCCTGGAGCGATCCGACCAGAGCCTCCTCCACAGGGAAGTCGAAGGCCGGGTCGACCTGGGGATACCTCTGGGATATGAGCATGCCGGTGCTGCCGGGCAGCCTCTGGTAGATCTCCTCTGTGACGAACGACAGGAACGGATGCATCAGGCGCATGCTCTTCGAGAGCAGGTCGATCATGATTGAGATGGACAGGTCCTTCTCCTCGTCGCTGCCATGCAGCAGGCGCTGCTTCGTCGCCTCCACATACCAGTCGCAGAAGTCGTTCCAGAAGAACGAGTATACGGCCTGGGCCGCATCGTTGAAGCGGTAGCCGGCCATGGCCCTGTCTATGGTCTCGATCGTTCTCGCCAGCCTTGTGTAAATCCACTTGTCCATCACCGAGAGCATTCCGGCGTCGATGTCGACGAGGGTTCGTCCCTCGGCGTTCATGAGCAGGAACCTGGTGGCGTTCCAGATCTTGTTGGCGAAGCGGCTTCCCATCTTGAAGGAGTCCATGTCGATCTGGACGTCCTGTCCCTGGGCGGCCAGATAGCACAGTGTGAACTTCATGGCATCCGCGCCGTACAGGTCGATGACCTCGATCGGGTCTATTCCGTTTCCAAGGCTCTTGGACATCTTCCTGCCCTGCTTGTCGCGCACGAGTCCCGTGATGACTATGTCTCGGAACGGGGCCTTCAGGGTAAACTCCTCGCTTGCCATGATCATCCTGCTGATCCAGAAGAAGATTATGTCGTAGGCCGACACGAGGGTGCTGGTCGGGAAGAAGGTCTCCAGGTCGGGCGTCCTGTCAGGCCAGCCCAGTGTGCTGAAAGGCCACAGCCAGGAGCTGAACCATGTGTCCAGGACATCCGGATCCTGCTCCAGGTCATGGCTGTGACAGTCAGGGCATTCCGTGACATCGGTACGGCTGACGATCATCTTGCCGCACTTGCGGCAGTACCACACCGGAATCCTGTGGCCCCACCACAGCTGACGCGAGATGCACCAGTCGCGGATGTTCTCCATCCAGTGGACATAGGTGTTCTCCCATCTCTTCGGATAGAAGACTATGTCTCCATCGCGCAGGGCCTTGAGGGCCTTGTCGGCCATGCCCTTCATGGAGACGAACCACTGGTCCGACAGATACGGCTCGACGATGGTATGGCAGCGGTAGCAGTGTCCGACGTCATGGGCATGGTCGGTCTCCTTGACGAGGTAGCCGGCATCCTTCAGGTCCTCGACGACAAGCTTCCTGGCGCTGACGGGATCCATGCCCTGGTACTTCTGTGGCACATTGCCGTTGAGCGTTCCGTCCGCATTGAGCAGATTGATGGCCTCAAGGCCATGCCGTCTTCCGCATTCCCAGTCGTTGGGGTCGTGGGCCGGGGTTATCTTGACCATGCCGGTACCGAACTCCATCGACACGAAGGAGTCGGCGATGATGGGGATCCTCCTGTCCGTAAGAGGAAGCAGAAGCTCCTTTCCCACGACGTCCCTGTATCTCTCGTCATCGGGGTTCACGGCGACGGCGACATCACCGAACATGGTCTCGGGACGGGTCGTGGCGACCGTGATGAAGCCGCTTCCGTCCGCATACGGGTAGCGCACGTCGTACAGCTTGCCCGGCATGTTCTCGTACTCGACCTCGTCGTCTGCGAGGGCCGTGCCGCACTTGGGACAGTAGTTGACCAGGTACTGGCCCTTGTAGATCAGGCCGCGCTCATACAGCGTGACGAAGGCCTCGCGCACCGCACGGGAGAGCCCCTCGTCCATGGTGAAGCGCTCGTGGTCCCAGTCGCATGAACAGCCCATCTTCTTCAACTGGCTGGTTATGATCTCGTGGTGTCTGTCCTTCACCTGCCATGTGCGCTCGAGGAACTTCTCGCGCCCGAGGTCCTGCCTCCTGAGACCCTCCTTGGCCAGCTGCCGCTCGACGACGTTCTGCGTCGCGATGCCTGCATGGTCGGTTCCCGGGACCCACAGCGTCTTCAGACCCTTCATGCGCTGATAGCGGATGATGATGTCCTGCAACGTGTTGTTCAGGGCGTGCCCCATATGGAGTATGCCGGTCACGTTGGGTGGCGGCATGACAATGGAGAAGTGGCTGCATCCATCAGGGTCGGGATGGAAGGCTCCGTTCTCGACCCACTGTCTGTATATCCTGTCTTCGAATTCCTTGGGATCGTATGATTTGGACAGTTCGACGGCTTTCATATATAATAAGCCTCCAGTGTGAAAAGACTGCCTTGAATATTAGCAGAAGAAAATCAAGAATACAACAACGACGAAGTTCGTATCAGGAGAGCATTAGGACATGATAGATCCAGTCGTACTCAAGGGTTTCAGGGACTCGCTTCCCGGCCAGGAGATACCGAAGAAGAGACTGATTTCGAAGCTCGAGGAGATCTTCTCCCTCTATGGCTTCTCGCCCATCGACACCCCCGCCCTGGAGTATACCAGCGTCCTGCTTGGAAAGGGCGGAGGCGAGACCGACAAGCAGATATTCCACTTCCAGGACAACGGGGGGCGCGAGGTGGCGCTCCGCTTCGACCTCACGGTCCCGTTCGCCCGCTTCGTGGCCAGCCATGCCGGCGAGATATCCCGCCCGTTCAAGCGCTACCACATCAGCAAGGTATGGCGTGGAGAGAACCCGCAGAAGGGACGCTACCGCGAGTTCTACCAGTGCGACTTCGACATCGTCGGGGTCGACAACGCATATTCGGATGCCGAGATACTCTCCACCATGGCATTCTGCTTCGACACCATTTTCCAGGGCGATTCGTCCCGGTACATGTTCCACCTCTCGCACAGGGGGCTGTTCAACGAGTTCCTCGACAGCCTCTGCGTGCGCGACAGGTCGGTCGAGATCCTGCGTACCGTCGACAAGCTGCGCAAGATCGGACGCGACGAGGTGGCAAGGCTGCTTTCACAGGAGACCGGAAGCGCCGAGAAGGCCGAAGGCATCCTGTCATTCATCAGCGTTGTCGAGAAAGAGGACTTTCTCGCCACGCTTGCAAGGCTCGAAGGACTGATCGGCCACGAGACCGCCTCGTCCAAAAGGATGAAGGACATCCACACCCTGCTGGTACAGGAGGGCATAGCCGACCGCTTCATGTTGGATCCGTCCATCACGCGCGGCCTCGACTACTACACGGGCATCGTGTACGAGACGTTCCTCACCGCCCTGCCCTCCATCGGAAGCGTCTGCTCCGGCGGAAGATACGACAACCTTGCCAGCCTTTACACGAAGGAGGACCTTCCCGGCGTCGGTTCGTCCATCGGTCTGGACAGGCTGATCGCCGCGCTCGAGGACCTCGGTCTTCCCATACTCGGCTCCAGGGGTTCGGCCGACCTGCTGATCGTCAGCGAGGACAAGGCGGGCAGCTACGAGGAGGACGTCAAAGTCGCATCCACACTCAGATCGAGGGGCGTCAGATGCGACATATACCCCTTCGACGTGAAAAAGATGAAGGCCGTGTACGACTACTGCGACAGGAACGGCATCCCCCTCGTCCTGATCCACAACTGGAAGGGTGAGAGGATACTCAAGGACACCAGGAGCAAGGAGAGCGTGGTGCTGGAAGCGTCAGAGGTGGCAGGTGCAGTCGAAGATAGACTTTCTTGACCTGCCCGTATACAGGCACAGGGACCTGATCCTCTCCAGCCTGGAGACGGACCAGGTCATAATAGTCGAGAGCCCGACCGGAAGCGGCAAGACGACCCAGATCCCCCTGATACTGAAGGAGGCCGGATACGACAGGTCCGGCATCATAGGCGTCACCCAGCCGCGTCGCATCGCCACGCTGTCCATCTGCGATTTCATAAGGCGTCAGCTCGACATCCAGGACAACTACTGCGCATACACGATGCGCTTTGCCGACACAAGCGACGAGACCACCAGGATCAAGGTCATGACCGACGGAATCCTGCTGCAGGAGCTCAAGGGCGACCGCTATCTGTCGCGCTACAGCGTGATGATGGTGGACGAGGCGCACGAGAGGAGTCTGAACATCGACTTCATACTCGGCCTCCTCAAGCAGGTGCTCGAGGTCAGGAAGGACCTGAAGGTCATCATAAGCAGCGCGACCATCAACACCAGGAAGTTCAGCGAATTCTTCGGCAAGGCGAGGATCATAAGCATCCCGACCAAGGTCTATCCTGTCGATGTGCAGTACTGTCCGCTGCAGGAAAGCGACCCGGACGACTGGTACTCCAGACGCGGCATGAACGAAACCGACCTGAGGATGGAGCGCATATACTCCATCGTCGAGCAGCGCATCAAGGACGGACAGGAGGGAGACATCCTCATATTCCTTCCCGGAGAGTTCGAGATACTCCAGTGCGAAGACATGCTGCGCCACTGCCCGTTCCACGACAGGTTGCAGATATACCCGCTGTACGGAAGGCTGAGCAAGGAGGAGCAGGAGCGTGTCTTCACTCCCACCGGCGAGGGTAAGACGAAGGTCGTCATAGCCACCAACATCGCTGAGACCAGCATAACGATAGACGGCATACGTGCCGTCATCGACAGCGGTGTCGCGAAGGTCAACTACTACGACCAGCGCACCTTCACCTCCTCTCTCGTACCCCAGCCGATAAGCAAGGCCTCGGCCGAGCAGCGTAGGGGAAGAGCCGGACGGACCCGGCCGGGGACATGCTACCGGCTCTACACCGAGGACAGCTACGGCAGGAGGGAGGACTTCAGCCGTGAGGAGATCACGCGCAGCGACCTGGCGGAGGTGGCGCTCAGGATGAGCGACCTGGCCATCTACGACTACGACAACTTCCCCTTCATCACCCCTCCAAAGAAGAGCGCCCTGGCATCTGCCAAGTACACTCTATCGCTGATCGGCGCCATAGATGATGACAACCATCTGACGTCCACCGGAGAGATGATGGTCCGCTTCCCCCTCATACCCAGGCTGTCCCGGGCGATCGTAGAGGCGGTCATGAGACATCCGGCTGTCCTTGAGGAGGTCCTCATAGCCGTCTCGTTCCTGTCCACCAAGGGGCCGTTCCTCTTCCCTCAGGACAAGGCGATGCTCGCAAGGACACGACAGGAACGTTTCCAGGACTCCACATACGGCGACTTCGCGGGCTACCTCAAGCTCTACAGGGAATACACTCGCATCGGGGAGAAGGCCCAGACCCTCAAGGCCGCCGAGAAGGCCAGGGAGAAGTTCTGCCGCTACTACTTCCTCGACATCCAGACCATGGACGAGATAGTGCACATCAAGGGCCAGCTCGAACTGATCGTGTCCTCTCTCGGAGTGCCAATCACCAGCGGTGGTGACATGTCGGAGTACCTGATCTGCCTTGGATGCGGACTGCTGCAGTTCGTATGCATCCTCGACGACTCATCGTCCTACAGGTCACTTACAACCGACGCGATATACATCCACCCGTCCTGCAGCTGGTTCCGCAACAAGCCCGGCTACATCCTCGCCGGGGAAGTCGTCCAGACGTCACGCATGTTTGCACGCTCCGTCTCGCCGCTCAAGGCCGAATGGCTCGACGAGATATACCCGGACCTGAAGAATCTTCTCAGGTACACGAGGGCCTCCGGCTACGAGAACATAAGGAAGAGCTATGACAGCGCGATCGAAGCCGACGCCAGACGCAAGTTGAAGAAGAGCGAAAAGGACGGGGTGAAGGACGGAGGATCCAGAGTCGTGTTCGGCTACACCCTCCGCCAGGATGTCAGGAAGAGGAAAGGCGGAAAGGGGGATGTGGTCTACCTGGTCAAGCTGAAGGACCTCAAGGACATGGCCGCAATGGCCTTCCAGGCCGGAAGCGTGCCGAAGATCAAGGTGCGCCTCTCCTCCTGTGCCGGAGTGACAACACAGGCGCTTCCGCTCAAGACATACATCCAGGAGGCCGACCTCATTGCGGACAGAAGAGCGCTCGACGGGTTCAAGGACGAGTACTTCACGCTCGACGACGATCATGCTGCGCTTTCCGACAGGCTGGACATGCTGTTCACCCCGTGTGGAATCGGAGGGGGAAAGCTCGGCTTCCTCACGATCGTGAGGACAAAGGACAGGAAGAAGACATACAAGATACACGCATCAGGCTCCCTGCCCTCTGCCGTCGACACGGCGTTCTCGGCCCTGAACGACATTCTCGACGAGACGCATTCCAACAGGAAACGCTACTCGAAGCTCCAGAAGGCCTGTCAGAAGATACTGGACCAGCTCTCGAAGCTGGAAGGTCTGGAATGACCAGAGGGGACGCCGACACGGCGTCCTCTTCTTATATCCGGATCAGCTCTGAGTAATTCAAATCGTATGTTTCGGAAATATGCTATGCTTTTTAATAAAATCAAATAGATATATATACCGATATAGGTATTATTTTATAAATATATTTTCTGACATCACTTCTATTCATATCCAAAGCCTGTTTGGGCGAATGCATTCGCCTCGCTCAGTCATGAAGTCATGTAGAACAGATGGGATGCAATCGTCATGGTCCTTGGACCGCTTTCGAAAATCCGTCTGCCGATTCTACCTGACGGTTGCGGGAGCAATGACATTCCTTTGTACGAGCTGTGCAGGCAGATCCTTGAGGACAGGACGGCCCCAGTCCTCGAGCAGTACGAAGCGGACACGGCCTGAGATGTTCTTCTTGTCCTTGGCCACCGCGCTCTGGAAATCCAGCCAGCGGCCTCTTTCGATGCGTCTTGCGATATCGTAGCCGTACATGGTGAGCAGAGAATCCGCGGCCTCTACGAGAGCGCTGTCCGTGACACCGGCATCCTGACCGCAGTGCATGGCCCTCGAAAGCCCCCATGCCACAGCCGTGCCATGCTTCACGCGGAAGTCCTCGATACTCTCGAGCGCATGGGCGAAAGTATGGCCGAGGTTGAGGGCCTGTCTTATGCCCTTCCTCTCCTCCGGATCGCGCTCTATGTACGACGCCTTCACCTGCAGAGAAAGAGACAGCATCGTGGAAAGGGCCTGCCTGTCGCGCGAGAGCACATCCTTCCTGTTGTCCACCAGGAAGTCGTACAGATCATGGGCTGAAGAGAGGAACGCATGCTTGATCACCTCTCCAAGACCGCTCATGTACTCGCTCTCCGGCAACGTCCTCAGGCAGGATGGGGAGATCAGTACATCACGTGCGGGATAGAACGTCCCAACGAGGTTCTTGCCACCGTGGAAGTCGATGGCGCTCTTGCCTCCTATGGATGCGTCGACCATGCACAGCAGAGTCGTCGGCACGAGCACGAGCCCACAGCCCCTCATGAAGACGCTTGCGGCGAACGCGGTCATGTCGCACACAACACCTCCGCCGAAGCCGATGAAGAGGCTGTCGCGCCCCAGATGTGCGTCGAGGGCCGCCGAGAGGATCTTCTCGATGGACGACCACGACTTGAACTTCTCGCCGCTTGGCAGGATGACGTTGTTCTCCGGAAGGGACGTGAACAGCCTTGCGCTGTTGACGTCGAAGACCCACAGCACCCGCTGTCCATAGTCGGAGAGTCTGGATGAAAGCTCTCTTATCGTGTCGACGAAGAGGACGTGCGTCGTCCTTCCTCCCTGGAGTGTCACATCGATATCCGCTGCCATGTATGAGATGATAGCACACAAGACGCTCTTGTGTCTTTGTCCGCTATTGGACAGAATAGGTTCCATGCAGAGAAAGACATGCTATTTCGACAATGCGGCGACGACGCTTATCAGTCCGCAGGCCCTCAGGACATACGAGGAGACAGCACTGATGCATATGGCGAATCCTTCCGCCTCGTATGCGGCCGGGCGTGAGAGCCACAGGCTGCTCGAGTCCGCCCGAGCGAGCGTTGCGGAGGTCCTCGGGGTGAAGAGCTCGAACATATTCTTCACAAGCGGAGCCACCGAATCGATCGGCATCGTCATGTCCTCTCTGCTGTGGGCCAAGACCCCCGGAGAAGTCCTGATATCCGCAATCGAGCATGAGGCGGTAGGCGCCTGGGCCGCGATACTCAAGGAGAAGGGATGGACGGTCAGGACCATACCTGCAAGGGGCGGATTCATACGGCCTGAGACATTGGAAGGCATGCTTACGAAATCGACGAGACTCGTCGCGGTGATGGCCGTGAACAACGTTCTCGGCACGATTCAGGACATGAAAGGCCTCAGCGAGGTCATCAGAAGGAAGGAATCGGAGTTCGGACGCCGCATCTTCCTCTTCAGCGACAGCGTCCAGGCTCTGGGCAAGACCGACTTCACTCCCGGCAGACTCGACATCGACGGTGCATCCTTCTCCGGGCACAAGATCCATGGTCCTAGAGGCGTCGGCATCCTTTACCTCTCAACCCCGAGGATCCAGGTCCTCTCCCATGGCGGCGGCCAAGAGGGCGGAGTGAGGGGAGGAACCGAGAACCTGCCGGCGATCGCGGCGCTTGCCGTCGCCTGCCGGCAGCTTGCAGACAGGAACACATCGCACATAGTGCAGATGAACCGTCTGATCAGGGACGGCCTTTCGGGTACCGACAAGACCGTCCTGTCTCCGGAACACGACACGACCCCCTACATCCTGTCGATCGCCACGCATCTTCCGTCCGAGGTGGCACTGAGGATGCTGCAGGACAAGGGCTACCTGGTCTCTTCCGGATCCGCCTGCTCCAACAATGCACGAGGCAAGGCGGAGTCGGTCTATCGTGCATGCGGTTTCGACAGGTATGCATCGGGTGCGCTCAGGATATCCTTTTCACACGACAACACCCTTGAGGAGGCGCAGGGCCTTCTCGAGGCGCTCAGGGAGCTCTAGAACATGCCAAAGCATCTGTATCTGATCAAAGAGGGCGAGATATCCCTCAAGGGACTCAACAGAGGCCTTTTCGAGAAGAGGCTGAAGAACAACATAAAGGACAAGCTGCGCCCCTACCATTCGACGACGCAGCGCCAGAAGGGACGCATCTTCCTCTTCGTAGACGAGGAGTGTCCACGGGAGCGCATAGAGAAGGCCCTCTCCACGACCTTCGGCATAGTCGGCTGGGCGGAGGCCGTCATGTGCGAAAAGAGGCTCGAGACGATTCTCGAGAAGGCGAAGGAACTGCTGGAGAAGTTCGACGCGACTGGCATTAGAACATTCAAGGTCGTCGCGAGACGCGAGGACAAGAGCTTCCCGTACCACAGCTACGACATGGCTTGCCGACTGGCCGAAGTCGTGCATGAGGTGTTCCCATCACTCGAGGTCGACCTGAAGAGGCCCGGGCTCGTCCTCCACCTGGAGATCCGCAACCAGGCATTCCTGTACACCAGCGACAACCCAGGACCGAGAGGGCTTCCCGTCGGTACCGCAGGACGAGGCATGCTTCTGCTCAGCGGAGGCATAGACAGTCCCGTCGCTGCATACGAGATGGCCAAACGCGGCGTGAAGCTCGACTGCCTCTACTTCCATGCATATCCGTACACCAGCGACGAGGCACTCGAGAAGGTCAAGACCCTTGCCCGCACGATAGCACCCTACCTCAACGGCACCAGATTGTTCGTGGTCCCGTTCACGGAAGGCCAGCTGAACATACGGGACAAGGCGCACGAGGATGCCACCACGCTGATGTTCCGGGCAAGCATGATGAAGCTGACGAGCCAGGTCGTGCGGACCGAAGGCATGGAGTGCATCGTCACAGGAGAGGCCCTCAGCCAGGTCGCCAGCCAGACCCTGCCGGCGATGGCGTTCACCGACAGCATGGCGGAATACCTGGTTCTTCGTCCTCTCGTGGGATTCGACAAGGAGGAGATCATCGGTATCGCCAGGAGGATCGGGACATACGAGACCAGCATCCTGCCATACGAGGACTGCTGCGTCATCTTCTCTCCGAAGCATCCCGTCACCAATCCGGACAAGGCGCAGATGACGGCGCATTACGAATCCCTCGGGATGGAGGAGTTCATCCACAGGGCACTGCAGGAGACGGTGATATACTCCTATGACGCCAACGGCGAGAGCACCGGAACCTGGAGCTTCGCGGACAGGATGGCGAAGATGCAGGAGGACTGCGGATCTTTGAGATGATCCGCAGTGAAGCGTCTGCCGGCTGGTGGCAGGAATCCCTCTTTCCAAGACTTTGCAAGTAAAAGGTTTTGACATTTGAGGAACATACTTGTCCCGAAGCCTTCCTTCAAAGCCTGATTTTCTATATTTTTCATAGATATGTATCGAGTGGGAATAGATATCGGGTCGACGACCATCAAGGTCGTCGTGCTCGATGACGACGACAGGATCGTGTTCTCCCAGTACGAGAGACACCTTTCAGAGATAATAGACAAGACCAGGGACATGCTTGGCAGGATTCTTCCAATCGTCAAGGACGAACCGGTCAGCATCGGCATATCGGGATCGGCCGGAATGGGGCTTGCCAACGACTGCCACATACCGTTCGTGCAGGAGGTCTATGCAACGCGCAACGCCGCCAGGCACTACATCCCGGACACGGACGCAATAATCGAGCTGGGTGGAGAGGATGCGAAGATTCTCTTCCTGACCGGAGGACTCGAGGTCAGGATGAACGGCAGCTGCGCAGGAGGTACGGGTGCGTTCATCGACCAGATGGCGACACTTCTTGGAATCGGACGCGACGACATGGAGTACTATGCCAGCCGGGCCACGCAGACATACACCATCGCCAGCCGATGCGGAGTGTTCGCCAAGACGGATGTCCAGCCCCTCATCAACCAGGGTGCGAAGGTCGAGGACATCGCCGCCTCGATTCTCGTGGCCGTGGTGAACCAGACGATCGCGGGCCTTGCCCAGGGCAGGAAGATCACGGGACGCATAGTCTATCTCGGCGGTCCTCTCACCTTCATACCCACTCTCAGGGCCAGATTCGACGAAGCCCTCGGTACGAAGGGCATCTGCCCTGATAATTCGCTCTACTACGTCGCCCTGGGAACCGCGCTGACGAAGAACAGCGAAAGGCTGACGGTGCAGGAATGCATAGACCGCATCGAGTCCTACTCCGGCGAAGGGAAGTACGTCCAGTTCGAACCGCTGTTCAAGGACGACGAGGACTACAGGCTATTCAAGGAGCGCCATGAAAGGGACTGTGTCAGGTCGGCGGATCCGGCGGCATACGTCGGCAAGGCCTATCTCGGAATAGATTCCGGCTCCACCACGATAAAGATGTGCATAATCAGCGAGAACGGAGACCTTCTGCTCTCGCGATACAGCCCGAACAACGGCAATCCGATCCAGGCCGTTGAATCGTTCCTGATGTCCTTCTACGAGGAGTTCCCGTACATAAGGCTGGCGGGAACGGCCAGCACAGGCTATGGCGAAGACCTGATGAAGGCGGCATTCGACCTCGACTACTCGCTCGTGGAGACACAGGCCCACTTCATCGGTGCACGCTTCTTCATGCCTGATGTGGACTTCATCATCGACATCGGCGGACAGGACATGAAGTGCTTCAAGATCCGTGACGACAGCATAGACGACATCTTCCTCAACGAGGCATGCTCCTCCGGTTGCGGATCGTTCCTTCAGACGTTCGCCGTGGCTCTTGGAAAGTCCGTGAGCGAATTCGCCGCCGCCGCGATAAAGTCGCAGCACCCGGTCGACCTCGGAAGCAGATGCACCGTCTTCATGAACTCGTCGGTCAAGCAGGCACAGAAGGACGGAGCACTGTTGGAGGACATCTCGGCAGGTCTTGCCATATCGGTCGTGAAGAAC
This sequence comes from uncultured Spirochaetales bacterium, assembly GCA_944388965.1. Taxonomy (GTDB): domain Bacteria; phylum Spirochaetota; class Spirochaetia; order Sphaerochaetales; family Sphaerochaetaceae; genus Bullifex. The sequence goes on from CALXKL010000002.1 coordinate 171,396, forward strand.
GCGATCTACAAGGTCATCAGGGCCACCAGCGCCGAATCGCTGGGACGCCACATCGTCGTCCAGGGAGGGACGTTCCTGAACGACGCGGTCCTGAGGGCCTTCGAGAAGGAGATCGGGGCAGACGTCATACGACCGAACATCGCAGGCCTCATGGGAGCCTTCGGCGCGGCGCTCTACGCAAAGCGCAGAAGCGAGAGCGAAGGCCGGCAGGAGTCCTCGATCCTCTCGGAGGAGGAGATCCGCGAGTTCACGCACGATGTGAAGAGCACCAAGTGCAACGGATGCACGAACCACTGTCTGCTGACGATCAACACGTTTGCAGGTGGCCGGAGGCTGATCAGCGGCAACCGCTGCGAGCGCCCGGTCGCGAAGACGAAGGTCCTGGACCCGGAGCTGACGGACATCTATGCATACAAGGAGCAGCTGTTCGACGAATACGCATCCAGACACAACAGCGCCGCCACACGTGGCACCATGGGTCTTCCCATGGCCCTCGGAATGTGGGAGCTGCTGCCATTCTGGCACACTCTCTTCACGGATCTCGGCTGGGACGTCGTCGTGTCCGGCAAGTCCAACAGGGACCTTTACGTAAGAGGCCAGGGCTCGATTCCCTCAGACACCGTCTGTTTCCCCGCAAAGCTAATGCATGGCCACATCGAGGCCCTGCTGGACAAGAAGGTCGACGCGATCTTCCTGCCCTGCTCCAGCTACAACGTCGACGAGGAGAAGGGCACAAACCACTTCAACTGCCCTGTCGTCGCCTATTACGCCGAGGTCGTCCACTCCAACATGGACCTCAGGGGTACACCCTTCTATTACCCCTACCTCAGCCTCGAGAACGAGAAGCATCTAGCACGGCGCATCGCCGAGACCTTCGGCATACCGAAACGTACGGTCGCAAAGGCGGTTGAGCATGCATTCCAGGAACTGCACAGCTACCACGAGAAGGTCGTCAAACGGGGAGAGGAGATCGTCGAGAGGGCCCACAGGGACGGCAAGAGGATAATAGTGCTGTGCGGCAGACCCTACCACGTCGACGGCGAGACGAACCACGGCATCGACCGCCTGATACTGACCCTTGGAGCCTATGTCATCAGCGAGGACAGCATAAGCTACAAGGAGAGAAGGCATGACGTTAGGGTCCTGAACCAGTGGACCTACCACGCCAGACTGTACGACGCCGCATACTACGTCAGGGAGCATGAGGACATGGACCTCGTGCAGTTCGTGTCATTCGGATGCGGACTGGACGCCGTCACCAGCGACGAGGTGCGCGAGATACTTCGCGAGAAGGACAGGATCTACACGATGATAAAGATCGACGAGATCACGAACGTCGGTGCCGTAAGAATACGTCTGAGAAGCCTCTTCGCGGCCATTGAGGAGAAGAACAATGCCTAGCATTCCGTTCACGAAGGAGATGAAGAAGGACTACACCATCCTCATCCCCAACATGAGTCCGATACATTTCAACGTCATGAAGCGTCCGTTCGAGCTCCACGGCTACCGGATAATACTGCTCACCAACTCGTCGCATACCGTGATCGAGGAAGGCCTGAAGTACGTGCACAACGACATGTGCTACCCCGCCCTGCTGGTGATCGGCCAGATGCTCGATGCACTCAAGCGCGGCATCTGCGATCCCGACAGATGTGCCCTCGCGATCTCCCAGACAGGCGGAGGATGCAGGGCCAGCAACTACTACTTCCTCCTGATCAAGGCGCTTGAGAGGGCCGGCTATCCCCAGATACCCGTCATTTCGCTCAACCTCAGCGGCATGAACAGGAACCCGGGCTTCACGATCACGCCGTCGATGCTGCTTCAGGCACTGTCAGGACTGATCTACGGCGACATGCTCATGCTTCTCTCGCACCAGGTCAGACCATACGAGTTGAACAGGGGTGACACGGACCGCATGGTGGACAAATGGACCGGGTACATCGACTCCTGCTACAAGGAGAACCGCCATTACCTGGGACGCTGGATGAAGAGGAACCTTTACGCCATGTCGGACGACTTCGCCTCGATCGAGGTCGACCGGAGCCGCAGGAAGGTCAAGGTCGGAGTCGTCGGAGAGATATACCTGAAATACGCCCCTCTTGGCAACAACAACCTGGAGGACTTTCTGGAATCGGAAGACTGCGAGGTCATGGTGCCCGCCCTGCTGGGCTTCGTCCTGTACGGCTTCTCCAACGGCATCAAGGACAGCGAGTACTACGGGAGGGGAAGGAAGTACGCATTCATCATGAAGCACTTCGGGATGCCGTTCCTTGCCCGCTACGAGCATCTTCTCGAGAAGGCCATCACGCGGCATGCCGAGTTCGTGCCCCCTGCCACGATAAAGGAACTGCAGGAATACGCAAGCCAGATCATAGACACCGGTTGCAAGATGGGAGAAGGCTGGCTGCTGACGGCCGAAATGGTCGAACTCATAAAGAAGGGATACTCGAACATAATAACGACACAGCCCTTCGGATGCCTGCCCAACCATATCTGCGCCAAGGGCATGATAAGGCCGCTGAAGGAGAAGTACCCGGAAAGCAATATCGTGCCGATCGACTACGACCCATCGCAGTCACGCGTAAACCAGGAGAACAGGATCAAGCTGATGCTCTCGGTTGCAAGAGAGCGTCTTGAAGACGAGAAGGAGAAGGCTTGAGGCTCGCGGAGGGAACAATCCCCCTCGCTTACGGCGATTTTTCTTGACGGATTGCAAATTCCGATATAACAATAACTTGTAATTCCTGTGAACCCCGTTTGGTTTGCACCTCCTTAGGCTGGTATGATCAACCCCCTTGATCGACCAGCCGCTTTTTTCTCTTTCTCCTCTGCCTGTCTTCCACAGCCACGCATGCGGACATTCCATTTCATGCTGAGTGTATCGGTGACAGGTCGTACGAATGGAAAGATGAACCGGTCGGATATGCAGGATTCCGGAAAGCGGAAGAAGCACTATCCCATGCCGTAGGAGACTCGAGACGGCCGTCGGGCACTCCGTTTCCTTTCCCGAATAGGCAATGGTCAACAGTCGACCTGCGCTGTCCAGAAATGCGGAGAGGACAAGTCCCATTCATGGATCAATGACAGGACCGTGACCGACATATCTTCACAAGACGAAAGAGGCATCCGCTCACCGGATGCCTCCTCTGTCATCAGCCCACAGACAGGGTCAGTCGGTCTCCTTGATCAGGTTCAGGCTGATCAGGGCAAGGCGGGCTGCATTCTGTTCGGCCTGCTTCTTGTTGCCACCGCTGGCCGGGCCGAAACACTTCGGCCCTATGAAGACCTTCACGTAGAATGTCGGATTATGCTCAGGTCCCTTCGTACGGTCGAGGAAGTACTCTGGCACCTTGCCGCGGGTCTTCTGGGCATAGGCCTGCAGTGTGCTCTTGTAGTCCTTGTTCGTGTTCCTGCCCTTGAGGACGTTCTCGACCTGTCCCCTGAGCCAGCTGAGCACATATGTCCGGGCCGCCTCGAACCCCTGGTCCAGGTAGATCGCGGCGATGATGGCCTCCATGGCATCGGCGAGAATGGCCTTCTTGCTGCGCCCGCCGTTGATCTCCTCGCCGTGTCCGATGTGGATGTACTTCGGCAGCTCGAGCTTGTGGGACACCTCCGCAAGGCTCTCCTCCGAGACGACCATGGACTTGATCCGTGACAGGTCACCCTCCTGATGGTCAGGAAGCGATTCGTACAGATAGTCGGCGCATACGAGACCGAGCACGCTGTCGCCCAGGAACTCCAGGCGCTCGTTGCTCACACTACCCGTCTCGTTTGCATAGGATGTATGTGTAAGGGACAGTTCCAGCAGATTGATGTCCTTGAATTCGACACCGAGATTCCTGCTGAATGACAAAAGCTCCTCCAAACGTTCTTTTGAAGGAGCCTTTAAGGAATGCTGTGCCAACACGGTCTCAGCTGAGGACCTCGGACAGATACTTCACTGCATCTCCGACAGTCTCGAACTCGTTGGCCATGTCATCAGGAATGGTAACGCCGAGTTCCTCCTCGATTGCGTAGACCAGTTCATAGGTGTCGAGGCTGTCCGCTCCCAGATCCTTCCTGAACGATGCACTGGGCACGATCTTCGCCGGATCGACGGAAAGCTTGTCGGCAACCAGATCTCTAACCTTGTCAAGAACCTGAGTTTCTGTCATCTTCTTCTCTCCTTACTCGGCATCCTTCACGACGACCTGCTTGCCGTTGTAGTATCCACACTTCGGGCACACCTGGTGGGACGGAACAAGGTTTCCACAGGTCTGGCAAGGAGAAAGGGTCGGAGCTGCAAGCTTCATGTTGGCGGCCTTGCGTGAAGCAGCCTTGGATTTGGATGTCTTATACTTTGGAGTAGCCATTACTTAACCTCTCTGAAATGTTATCTGGAATAGACACTTTCCGGATGTTAACCCAAAAGCGGAGCGTTGGTCAATAATCCCGATGCACACAAGATGCGCTTCGGAACCGTTTCCGTTCCAGATGGCAGTTCCACCAACACAGACAATATTAACACAATCGCAAAATGTGTCAATATCTTCCCGTGCCGGTGGTTACGACCATCTGCCCGCCCTGATGCAGCCTTACATGGGCTCCTCGACAAAGCCCATCATGTCGTTGATGGACGCGCCTGGAGCGACCATTGGCAGAACCTTGTCGTCCAGCGGGATCTCGCAGTCCACCACGACAGGGCCGTTCTTCGAGAAGGCCTCCCTTATGACCGCTGCGGGGTCGTCGTCAAGGCTCATCCTCATGCCGGCTACACCGTATGCGCCTGCAAGTGCGACCCAGTCTATCGGGGTGTCCAGCGTCGTCTCGCTGTAATGTCCGTCGTAGAACAGCGTCTGCCACTGGCGCACCATTCCAAGGCAATGGTTGTCGAAGATCAGGATGACGATCGGAAGCCTGTAGCGCGCGATCGTGGCAAGCTCGTTGCAGTTCATGCGGAAGGAGCCGTCACCTGCGACGTTGCACACCCTTGCATCCGGGTGCGACATCTGCACGCCGATAGAGGCGCCTGTGCCGAAGCCCATCGTACCCAGTCCGCCTGAGGTTATGAAGTGTCTTGGCTTCGTGTGGCGGAGGAACTGGGCAGCCCACATCTGGTGCTGTCCGACCTCCGTCGTCACATATGAGTCGTCGAAGCTCCTCAGCTCCTTGCCCAATGCCCTGAGAATCTCCCTTGCACGACGCGATTCGCTGGTGACCTTCACGGGGTAGCGTCTCCTGTTGTGCGCGATCGATGCAATCCAGTCAGGATGGCTTGCCTTCTCGCCGAGCATGGCGTTCAGACGGGTCAGCACCTCCTTCACATCACCCACGACATGGACATGGGAGACGATGTTCTTGTCGAACTCGGCCGGATCGATGTCCAGCTGCAGGATCCTTGCCTGACGGGCGAACGTCGAGCCCTTGCTTATGACACGGTCCGAGAAGCGCGCGCCGATGACGATGAGCAGGTCGCAGGCGTTGACGCTCATGTTGCTCAGCTTGGTGCCGTGCATGCCGACCAGGCCGGTGAAACGAGGATTGTCCGCCCTGACTGCACCAAGCCCCATGAGGGAGGCGCATACGGCCGAGTCCGTCTTCTCGAGGAACTCCTCCAGCTCAGGAGAGGCATCCGAACGGATTACACCGCCTCCGATGTAACACATGGGACGCTCCGCCTCGCGGATCATCTTCACGGCCTTCTCCAGATCGGCCTGGCGCAGCCGTCTCACATCGCGCTCCACAGGAAGCGGCTGGCTGTACTCGTACTCGACATCGTCGGTCTGGATGTTCTTCGGGACGTCGACCAGGACGGGGCCCGGGCGGCCGGAGCGGGCGATGTGGAACGCCTCGCGCAGCGTCGCAACCAGATCGTCCTTGTCCTTGATGATGTAGTTGTGCTTCGTTATCGGCATCGTGACGCCCGTGATGTCGACTTCCTGGAAGCTGTCCTTGCCAAGAAGATTCAACGGAACGTTGCCTGTGATCGCGACCACCGGGGACGAGTCCATGTAGGCCGTTGCAAGACCCGTCACCAGATTCGTCGCTCCAGGGCCGGAGGTGGCGATGCACACCCCGACCTTGCCAGTGGAGCGGGCATAGCCGTCGGCGGCATGGCTCGCACCCTGTTCATGAGCCGTCAGGACATGCCTGATCCTTCCCTTGTTCTCCCAGAGGGCGTCGTACAGAGGGATGACCTGGCCTCCGGGGTATCCGAAGACCGTGTCGACTCCCTGCTCCACCAGCACCTCGACTATCGCCTGTGCTCCCTTCAGCTTCACCTACTCCTCCTTGAAAACCGCACCTCTGCTTGCGGACGTGACCATCTCGCGATAGCGCTTCAGATAGCCCGAACATTCGTTCACCCGTGGTCTGAAGCCCTTCCTCCTCTCCTCGAGGACCTTCTCGTCCACATTCAGCTGCAGCAGACATGCCTCGATGTCGATCTCTATCTCGTCTCCGTCCTCCACCAGGCCGATCATGCCGCCGGCTGCGGCCTCCGGGCATACATGCCCGATGGAAGCGCCTCTGGTGGCACCGGAGAACCTTCCGTCGGTGATCAGCGCCACGTCCTTGTCGAGACCCATTCCGGCAATCGCGCTGGTCGGATTGAGCATCTCCCTCATTCCAGGTCCGCCCTTTGGCCCCTCATAGCGGATGACGACCACATCGCCCTTGACGATCCTCTTCTCATAGATCGCCCTGATGGCGTCCTCTTCGCAGTCGAAGACACGGGCAGGACCCTTGTGATGCAGCATCTCGGCAGCGACTGCGGAACGCTTCACGACGGCACCCTCGGGTGCGAGGTTGCCCTTGAGCACCGCGATTCCGCCGGAGCTGTCATACGGATCGTCTATCGGACGGATCACGGACGTGTCATGGTTGACCGCCTTGTCGAACGACTGGGCGATGGTTGAGCCCGTGACGGTCACCAGGTCCCTCTTCAGCAGTCCCTTCCGGTCCAGCTCCTTCATCACGGCCATTATTCCGCCTGCAAAATACAGGTCCTCGATATGCGCCGCACCTGCCGGCGCCAGATGACACAGGTTGGGCACCTTGGCTGAAAGGGCGTTCGCATCCCAGATGTCGAGCTCCACGCCTGCCGAATGGGCGATGGCGGGAAGATGCAGCATCGTGTTCGTGGAGCATCCCAGCGCCATGTCGACGGTCAGCGCGTTCCAGAATGCATCGCGGGTCAGTATGTCACGTGCCCTTATTCCCTTGGCCAGCATGTCCATGACGGCATATCCGGCCTCCTTTGCAAGACGCTCGCGCTCGGCATATACCGCAGGTATCGTCCCGTTTCCGGGAAGCGCGATTCCAATCGCCTCGCACAGACAGTTCATGCTGTTGGCCGTGTACATGCCCGAGCAGGATCCGCAGGTGGGACATACGCTGTCCTCCCATTCGCGCACCTCGTCCCCGTCCATGGTCCCGGCCTTGTACTTTCCGACCGCCTCGAACATTGACGAGAGCGAGAAGCTCCTGTCCTTGACGCCCTTTATGTGGCCTGAGAGCATCGGACCGCCGGAGACGAAGACACATGGCAGATCCAGTCTGCATGCGGCCATCAGCATGCCCGGCACGATCTTGTCGCAGTTGGGCACGAAGACCAGTGCATCGAAGGGATGGGCGTTCGCCATCACCTCTATGGAGTCGGCGATCAGTTCACGCGAACAGAGGGAGTACTTCATCCCCTGGTGTCCCATGGCGATGCCGTCGCACACGCCTATCGTCTGGAAGGCGACGGGGTTTCCTCCCGCCTCCCTGACACCGGCCTTGACCGCCTCGACTATGCGCTCGACCTGGATGTGGCCGGGGATGATCTCGTTCTGGCTTCCCACGATGCCGATCACCGGACGCTCCATCTCCCTGTCGGTCCATCCCAGGGCCTTCATCAGAGACCTGTTGGGCGCCCTCTCGACACCCCTCATCATCACGTCGCTTCTCATGCGTCACCTCACTCCAGATTGTCCACGACGGCCTGGCCCATGGCCTTGGTGCCGCACAGCCTCATGCCTTCGGTGAAAATGTCCGCCGTCCTCCAGCCCTGGTCGAGCGTCCTGTCCACGGCCATCTCGAGCGCATCCGCCTCGGCCTTCAGGTCGAAGCTGTAGCGCAGCATCATGGCCACGGAAAGTATCGTGGCAAGCGGATTGGCCTTGTCCTGGCCGGCTATGTCGGGAGCCGAACCGTGGATAGGCTCGTACATGCCGAACGAATCGGAGCGCAGCGATGCCGAAGGAAGCATTCCGATGGAACCGGTGATCATGCTGGCCTCGTCCGAGAGGATGTCGCCGAACATGTTCTCGGTCAGGATGACGTCGAACTGCTTGGGATTGCGCACGAGCTGCATGGCCGCGTTGTCGACATACAGATGGTTCACCGTCACATCTGGATAGGCCTTCGCAACCTCGTCCACGGTCGCCCTCCACAGGCGGCTGGTCTCGAGGATGTTCGCCTTGTCCACGCTGGTGAGTCTACCATTGCGCTTCATCGCAATCTCGAAGGCCTTGACGGCGATGCGTTCGACCTCGCCCTTCGTATAGCTCATCGTGTCATAGGCCTCGTCGTCCGTCCTGCCCCTCTTGCCGAAGTAGATGCCTCCGGTGAGCTCACGCACTACCATCACGTCCAGTCCACCCTCGACCAGCTCGCTGCGCAGCGGACAGGCGTCCGCCAGCTGTCTGTAGAGCATGGCAGGGCGCAGGTTGCAGAAGAGGCCAAGGCCTCCCCTCAGTCCGAGAAGCGCCTTCTCGGGGCGCAGATGGGAAGGTACATCATCCCACTTCGGTCCCCCGACGGCGCCCAGCAGGACGCTGTCGCTCTCCTTCGCCGCCTGGAGCGTCTCGTCTGGAAGAGGAACACCCGTCCTGTCGATCGCCGCACCTCCGGCAAGGAGCGTCCTGTAGCTGAAATCATGACCATAGATCTCTCCGATGCGGTCCAGAACCCTGACAGCCTGTGCGACTATGTCCGGTCCGATTCCGTCACCGGGGATGACTGCAAGCGAGATTCTCATTTCGTCGCCTCCTTCTTCAGATAGTCGACAAGCCCGCCTTCGGCGATGATGGCCTGCATGAACGGCGGGAACGGCTCCGCCTTGAACTCCAGGTTCTTCGTGATGTCCCTGATGAGGCCCGTGTCGAAGTCGACCTCGACCTCGTCGCAAGCCTCGATTGCACGGCTGGCCTCGGGACATTCGAGAATCGGAAGTCCGATGTTGATCGCATTGCGATAGAAGATCCTGGCGAATGTGGTTGCGATGACGCATCCGATCCCGCTCTCCTTGATCGCGAGAGGTGCATGCTCACGGCTCGAACCGCAGCCGAAGTTGGCTCCGGCCACGATGATGTCGCCCTTCTTCACACGCGACACGAAGTCCTTGTCGATGTCCTCCATGCAGTGCTGCGCAAGCTCGCTGGCGCTGCTGGTGTTGAGGTAGCGTGCAGGGATGATCACATCCGTGTCCACGTTGTCGTAGTATCTGAAGACTCTTCCTCTGGCTTTCATCTCTCTCCTCCTCTCACTCGAGACCTGCGGGGTCCGCGATCCTGCCCGCGACCGCACTTGCCGCGGCCACTGCCGGACTTGCAAGATAGACCTCGCTCTTCACATGGCCCATGCGGCCGACGAAGTTGCGGTTGGTCGTGGACACACATCTCTCGCCTTCGGCCAGGATGCCCATGTAGCCGCCAAGGCATGGTCCGCAGGTCGGAGTGCTTATGACGCATCCGGCATCCAGGAAGATGTCGAACAGGCCCTCCTTCATCGCGTCCCTGTAGACCTTCTGCGTAGCGGGGATCACCAGGCATCTGACGCCCTTCGCGACATGGCGTCCCCTGAGGATGTCGGCCGCCTGCTCGAGATCGGACAGTCTGCCGTTGGTGCACGAGCCGATCACGACCTGGTCAATCACGACATCGCCGCACTCGCCTATGACATGCGTGTTCTCTGGCAGATGCGGGAAGGCGACTGTGCTCTCGATCGTGGACAGGTCGATGTCATACACCTTCTCGTATACGGCATCCGGGTCGCTTGTGAAGATCCTGGGTTCTCTGGCACCGGCCTCCTTCAGGTAGGCAAGCGTCTTTTCATCCACCGGGAAGATGCCGTTCTTGCCACCGGCCTCGATGGCCATGTTGCACACCGTGAAGCGGTCGTCCATCGTCAGCGACGCGACACCCGGTCCGTCGAACTCCATCGTCATGTACAGCGCCCCGTCGACTCCGATCATGCCGATGATATGCAGTATCAGGTCCTTTCCACTGACGTATTTCCTGAACGAGCCGGTCAGATTGAACTTCAAGGCCGAAGGGACCTTGAACCAGGCCTTTCCGGTCGCCATACCGGCCGCCATGTCGGTCGAGCCGACGCCTGTCGAGAAGGCGCCCAGGGCTCCGTAGGTACATGTGTGGCTGTCCGCGCCGATGACCACATCCCCTGCCGTCACGAGCCCCTTCTCTGGAAGCAGGGCATGCTCGACGCCCATCTCGCCCACCTCGAAGTAGTTGGTGATGTCCATCCGTCTTGCGAAGGTGCGCACACACTTGCACTGGGTGGCCGCCTTGATGTCCTTGTTGGGCGCGAAATGGTCCGGCACCAGGGCGACCTTGTCCTTGTCGAACACCCTGTCCAGGCCGAATCTTGCGAACTCCTCTATCGCCACAGGGCTCGTGATGTCGTTTCCAAGCACGAGGTCCAGGTCAGCCATGATGAGCTGTCCTGCATGCACCTCGTCAAGTCCCGCGGCACGCGCCAGTATCTTCTCGGTCGATGTCATTGCCATCCTCTATCTCCTCCTTGTGTCGTACCTGTCCTTGAACAGCTTGTACTCTATGCTGTCGGACAAGGCCAGGAAACTCGCCTTTATGATGTCGCTCGAGACTCCGATCGTCGACCATGTGTCATAGCCGTCGGTGGAGTCGATGAGCACCCTGACACGGCTGGCCGTGGCATCCGAGCCCTCCAGCACGCGAACCTTGTAATCCGTAAGATGGACGCTTCTGAGCGACGGGTAGAAGCGCTCCAGCACGGACCTCAGGGCGATGTCCAGCGCGTTCACCGGACCCCTACCCTCCGCCCCCGCGATGGCGCTCTCGCCACGCACCCGGGCCTTCACCAATGCCGTGTGGCTGGTGCCGCTGTCCGGGTCTGCGTACGGCAGGCTTCCTATGGTCTGGTAGTGGACGAAGGTGAAGAACGGCTCGCAGGGCAGCAGCTCCTTGTAGATGATTACGTCGAAACTGTTCTCCGCCCCTTCGTACTGGTATCCCTCGGCCTCCTTGCTCTTCAGGATCTCGATCAGACGGACCACCTGCGGACTGTCCTTGGTCAGTCCGGACCTTATCCTTTCGATCCTCTTCATCAGCAGCGCCCTGCCGCTGACCTCGCTCATCAGCAGTCTGCGGGACGAGCCCACCTGCTCCGGTCTCACATGCTCGAAGCTGGAAGGATCCTTCAGGACGCCGTCGATGTGCATCCCGCCCTTGTGGGCGAACGCCGAAGAGCCGATGTACGGCGTGCTCGATGCTATGTTGATGTTGCTCAGCGCGGCCACGGTCCTGCAGGTCTGTGCAAGACTGTCCAGGCGGCCCGAGATGCACCTTATGCCCATCTTCAGCTCAAGGTCCGCGATGATCGTCGACAGGTCGGCGTTGCCGCACCGCTCGCCGATTCCCAGAAGCGTGCCCTGGACCTGTACGGCTCCGGCCTTGACCGCCATCAGGGACGAGGCCACGGCACAGCCCGAGTCGTTATGGGCGTGGATCGCCACAGGCACGTGCGGAAACAGCCCCACCACCTCCGACACGGCCTCGTGGACCTCGTCGGGGAGCATGCCGCCACGCGTCTCGCAAAGCACAAGCGTGTCGGCTCCGGCATCGACGGCCGCCCTCAGACAGCGTATCGCGTATTCCCTGTTCTCCTTCCAGCCGTCGAAGAAGTGCTCGGCATCGAAGAAGACGGTGCGTCCATGTCCCTTCAGCCATGCCACCGAGGACGAGATGAGCTCCAGGTTCTCCTCGAGCGTTATCTTCAGGATCCCGGTGACCTGGAAGTCCCAGCTCTTGCCGAAGATGGCCACGTGCTCCACGTCCGCCTCGAGGAGGCTGGCCAGGTTGCGGTCCTCGTCGCAGGACACCCCGTGGCGCCTCGTGGAGCCGAACGCGACGATCCTGGCATTCGAAAGATGACGGGTCGCAAGACGCTGGAAGAACGTCAGGTCCTTGACGTTGCTGCCGGGGTTGCCCGCCTCGATGTATGCCACTCCAAGCGCGTCCAACTCGTCGACGATCCTGAGCTTGTCCTCGACGGAGAAGCTCAGGCCCTCCCCCTGGCTGCCGTCGCGCAGCGTGGAGTCGAAGATCTCTACCACACGCCCCGCCATCAGTCCACCGACTTGTCAGTATGGTCCATCAGCATGTCGTTCTCGAAGCTCATGCTGCTTGCGCTCGCTCCGCTGGCCATGCTGCCACCCCTGCCGCCGAGCATCTTGTTCACCGCGGCGAGGGTCGAGAGTATGCTGGCCTCGATCACGTCCGTGCTGACACCGCGTCCGCGGTAGGTGCCCGAACCGTCCGAGACCTTGACGAGGACCTCTCCAAGCGCATCGCGGTGCTCGGTCACGGCCTGAAGCTGGTAATCGTCCAGACTGAACGGATGACGGATGATCTTCTCGACCGCACGAAGCGATGCGTACACGGGTCCGGTTCCGATGGCGACGTCCTTGTAGACCTTGCCGTCTTTCTTGAGGCTGATGCACGCGGTGCTGTCCATATGGTTGCCGCTGTTGACGACGAAGGACTCGAGCGACCAGATGCGGCTGTCGGTCTCCTCGGTGCTCTCGACCAGGGCGACGATGTCCTTGTCCGTAATCGTCTTCTTCCTGTCGCAGGTCTTCTTGAACTCCGCGAACAGTCTGTCCTCCTCTTCCTTGGTTACAGTGTAGCCGAGCTCGACCAGCTTGCGGGAGAAGGCATGCTGTCCAGAATGCTTGCCCAGGACGAGGTTGGTCTGGCTCACGCCGACGCTCTCGGGAGTCATGATCTCGTATGTCCTGCTGTCCGCCATCATTCCATGCTGGTGGATGCCGCTCTCATGGGCGAACGCATTGGCTCCGACGATCGCCTTGCTCGGGAATATCTTCACGCCTGTGATCGAGCTGAGCAACCTTGCGGAGCGCGTTATCTCCTTCGTGTCGATTCCCGTCTCGTAGGGCAGTGCATCCTGACGCGTCCTGAGGAGCATCACGATCTCCTCGAGGGCGGCGTTGCCCGCCCTCTCGCCGATTCCGCACAGCGTGCACTCGACCTGACGGGCTCCGGCCTGGATGCCGCTTATCGTGTTGGCGACGGCCATGCCCAGGTCGTTGTGGCAGTGCATGCTGATGACGGCCTTGTCGATGTCCTTCACATGCTCTCTGACATAGCGCACCATGTTCCCGATCTCGGAAGGCACGGCGTAGCCGACGGTGTCGGGCAGGTTGATCGTCGTGGCTCCGCACTCGATTGCCAGCTGCACGACCTGGCACATGTAGTCCAGGTCGGTGCGTGTGGCGTCCTCGAGGCTGAACTCGATGTCGTCGCAAAGGCTCCTGGCGTAGGTCACGTTCTCGCGGATCCTGTCAAGAGCCTCCTCCCGTGTCATCTTCAGCTTGTACTCGAGATGAAGGTCGCTGGTCGCCAGGAAGACGTGGATACGCGGCCTTCTGGCCTCCTTGACGGCGTTCCATGCGGCGTCGATGTCCTTCTTCAGGGCACGGGCCAGGGAGGCGACGGTGACGTTCTCCACCGCCGCGGCTATGGCCCTCACGCTCTCGAAGTCGCCCGGAGAGGATATGGCGAAGCCCGCCTCGATGATGTCGACACCCAGCTGCTCAAGCGTCTTCGCCATCCTGATCTTCTCTTCGAGGTTCATCGAGTAGCCAGGGGCCTGCTCTCCGTCTCTGAGCGTCGTGTCGAAAATGTAAACTCTGTCTGCCATATCTCCTCCGGTCATCAAGGCTATTTCTTCAGCCAGCTCATCAGACTTCTCAGGCGTGCGCCGGTCTTCTCCAGCAGGCTGTCGGCCTCCATCCTCTTGCGTGCATTGAAGTAGGGTCTGCCGACCTGGTTCTCAAGCAGCCAGTTGCGGGCGAACGTACCGTCCTGGATCTCGGAAAGGATGTCCTTCATGGCCTTCTTCGTGTCGTCCGTGATGACCCTCTTTCCGGACACGTAGTCGCCGTACTCGGCGGTGTCGGAGCAGGAGTAGCGCATGAACGACAGGCCGCCCTGGTTGATCAGGTCGACGATCAGCTTCATCTCGTGGCAGCACTCGAAATAGGCCATCTCGGGCTGGTAGCCGGCCTCGACGAGAGTGTTGAATCCGGCCTGGATCAGGGCGCTCACGCCTCCGCACAGGACGGCCTGCTCGCCGAACAGGTCGGTCTCGGTCTCCTCCTTGAAGCTGGTGACGAACACACCGGCCCTTCCAGCTCCGATTCCGATCGCGTATGCGAGGGCGATCTGCTCGCTGTCACCGGAGGGGTCCTGGTAGACCGCGATGAGAGAGGGGACGCCCTTGCCCTCCTGGTACTGGCTCCTGACGGTGTGGCCAGGGCCCTTGGGCGCGATCATGATGACGTTGACGTCGGCAGGAGGCACGATCTGGCCGAAGTGGATGTTGAAGCCATGGGCGAATGCGAGATACTTGCCCGGCTTCAGCCCCGGCTCGATCGACTCCCTGTACAGCTTCGCCTGCTTCTCGTCGTTGACCAGGATCATGATGATGTCGCACTTCTCCGCGGCCTCGCGTGCGGTCATGACCTTGAGACCCGCCTCCTCGGCCCTTGCCCAGCTCTTCGACCCCTCGTAGAGGCCGACCGTCACGTCGACTCCGCTCTCGTGCAGGTTGAGGGCATGTGCGTGTCCCTGGCTGCCATAGCCGATGATCGCGACCTTCTTGCCATCGAGCAGGGAGAGGTCTCCATCCTTTTCGTAATACATCTTGCTCATTCCGCTATTCCTCCGTTGCGTTCAGTTCTCGAATTCTATTTCACTCAGGGCCCTTCCACCCCGCTCCAGCGCGGTGATGCCCGTACGTGCAAGTTCCACGATGCCGTAGTCCTCTATGAGGGACATGAATGCATCCAGCTTGTCCAGGTCGCCGGTGAGCTGCAGCGTCATCGTGACCCTTGTGACGTCTATGATCTTCGCCTTGAATATCTCGGCCAGCTCCACCAGATGGGTACGCGTCATATCGTCCGCCCTGATCTTGACCAGCACCAGCTCCTTCTGCAGCGAACCCGAGGCCGTCATCTCGTAGACCCTGATGACGTCCACCAGCTTCTCAACCTGGCGCTTGATCTGCTCGATCACGGCCTTGTCCTCGACGCATACGACGATGGTGATGCGGCTGATGTCGCTCCTCTCTGTCTCACCCACGGACAGGGAGCTTATGTTGTAGCCGCGCCGCGAGAAGAGCCCCACGACCCTCATCAGCACACCGGACTTGTTGTTGACCAGTATCGCCAGCGTGCTCTTCTCCATCCCGTTTTTCTCCACTGCCACCTCCGATAAAAAAATCCGCCCGCGGTCCTCTTCTTCATGACCACGGGCTACAGCAAAACGAACTAAACCGTGGTCTAGTCTCCAATAAGTAGCGCAATGAGGACGATCGCCCCGGAAGGCTCTGACGATGTTGTGGAAATGTACCTCTTCATCCCGACTACCTCCTCCCAGGCGAAGACCCGATGTGCTTTTCTTACTTCTTTTGGACGTCCTTTGTCAATCGCGATATGCAAAATTCTGCATCTTTTTGCACTCTTCATTTGACAATGTGCATCATGCAGGATAGCAAGTCGCTGCAATGCAAGAAGTTGCTGATGCTTCAGGATTCCACCGACATATGGTCCCGGAAGCTCGACGGGGTCTGTCCGCTGAAGCGGCGGAAGATCTTGGCGAAGTAGCCGGGCGACGGGAAGCCGCACTCGGCGGCGATCTGGGATATGTTCTTCCTGGGGTCCTTCATCAGCTGTGCAGCCTTGTTCACCCGCCAGGCGTTGAGGTACTGCAGGAAGTTCAGCCCCGTCTCCTCCTTGAACAGCCGGCTCAGGTGGCTTTCGGACAGCTCCAGGTACTGGGCCGCCTCCTGCAGTCCGACAGGACGGCTGTAGTTGGCCGCGATGAAGGAGATGACCGAGTTTATGACATGGTTCTCGACACTCCTTGGCAGGGCGATGAGCTCGGGGTCGCTGGTCTTGAGCCTCTCGATCTCCTGGTCCTCCTGCCTCATCTTCTCCACAAGACATGAGAGCGTCTCGTGGAACTGTCTGGAGTCGATCGGCTTCTGCAGGTAGTCGAACACTCCGAGCCTTATGGCGCTCCTCGTGTACGAGAAGTCGGTGTAGCCAGACAAAATGACGGCATGGGAGACGGCGCACTTCTCCAGCATGGACAGTCCGTCCTGGCCGGGCAGGCGTATGTCGGTTATCACGACATCGGGCTGAAGCTCGAGTATGGTCCTCTCACCCTCTATTCCGTCGGCACAGGTGGCCACGAGCTCGAGGCCGAGATCGGCCCATGGAGTCGTGATGGCGATCTCCTGGCAGACAAGCTGCTCATCCTCGACAAGAACGACCGTATAACTCACTGTCAAACTCCCCTGCCGGAAGGAAGACGCAGCGTGATGCACGTCCCCTCCCCTGGTCTGGATTCTACTACGAAAGCGGCACGCTCGCCATAATGCAGCTGCAGCCTCTTGTACACATTGTACATCCCCGTATGGGCGCTTTGTGCAAGACTGTCCATATTCTGGTAAAGGCTGTCGTCGAAGCCCACTCCGTTGTCGCGTACCGTGATGGTCACGAAGCCGTCTTCGTCCAGCACCGCCTCCACCTCGAGTCTCCACTGTCCGACCTTGGGCTCGAGACCGTGGACTATGGCGTTCTCGACCAGAGGCTGGATTATCAGCTTGGGCGTGACGACATCGGCCGCATCCTCGTCGAGATGCGTCGTCACGTGGAGCTTCTGTCCGAAGCGCACCTGCTGGATGCCTATGTAGCTGTCGACCAGCAGGAAGCTTCCGGCAAGGCTCTCCGTGCCCTGTCTGCCGTCCACGGCGTAGCGCAGCAGCCGGCCCAGCTTTATGGTGATGTCCTCTATCTCCTGCTGTCCGTTTATCCTGGCAAGCGACCGGATCACATTGAGCGTGTTGAACAGGAAGTGGGGGTTCATCTGAGCCTCCAGCGCCTTGCGCTCGGCGTCGCGGACCTTGTCCCTCTCCTCCTCGTTGTGCCTCATCAGGAGTCTTATGCGCTCCAGCATCTCGTCGAACTTGTCGTTCAGCTCCGCCATCTCCCGGATCCGGCTGGGCGCGACGTGCGCATCGAGATTGCCGTTCTCGACCTCGTCCATCGTTCCGACGAGGTCCCTTATCGGACGCACGAGAGAACCCGCCATGAAGAACGACAGCACGATGGAGATGATGAAGGCAACGGCGAGCACAAGCGCCAGAAGCGCATAGAAGCTGTACAGGGAATCCATGTACGGGGATATGTCCAGATAGCCGACCAGGATGAAGCCGTACTCGTCCAGCATCCGGCTGGCGACCAGCACGTCGCCGCTCTCGCGCCTGAACGTGTCCGAAAAAGGCCAACCGTCGTCCAGCGGCCGGTAGTCGTCCAGATGGATCAGGGACGACACCATGCCCGTCGCCACGTCGACCAGGCACACCTCGTTCACGAGCGCAGGGTCGGCGTACCGGATGAACTGTGTACCTATGACATCGAGAAGGACGTAGGCGACGAGGAATCCGTCAGCGTCATACACCGCGCCGGTCATGTTCACAACGACCTCGTCGCTGT
The DNA here is from genome assembly GCA_944388965.1 of uncultured Spirochaetales bacterium. Classification (GTDB taxonomy): domain Bacteria; phylum Spirochaetota; class Spirochaetia; order Sphaerochaetales; family Sphaerochaetaceae; genus Bullifex. The sequence goes on from CALXKL010000002.1 coordinate 189,223, forward strand.
TGTAAGTGGAATAGCGGAAGTCCGTCGTATAGAGTATGCCGTCAAGTCTCACGTCAGGCACCCGGCTGGAGAAGTCCAGCGCCGGCGGCATGTGCTCCATGGTCGAGAAGACCACGCCTCCGGAGGTGTCGATGACCGTCAGGTCCATCTGACGCCGCATGCCGCCGAAGGCGAGCAGCACCTCCTCCATCAGCTCCTGCCTATCAGGCTTCCCGCCGGACACGTTCCTGGACACCACTTCGCTGCCGGCGAACGCCTCCAGGGCGGATGCATAGTCGCCTATCGTGTCGCAGAACCTGATCATTATGTCGTTCATCGACACGTCCAGCTGGTTGAAGAGGTTCGACCGGGTGATCCTGTCCCCGTAGCTGAAGATGAACAGAGTCGTGGGGATAAGCGCGACCATGACCGTGAAGATGATGGCGAGTATGATCCTGGAGCGAAAGCTCTGGGTGCTCTTCATCCAGGAAGGCCTCTGAAGTGCGCATAAAGCGCATCGTCGTCATCGTCGTAGCGCCAGGCGTCTATGCCGAGAAGGGAGGCGGCGTCCACGTTGACCTTGCTGTCATCGATGAAGTGCGTCCTCCGGGCATCGGCCTCCTCGATGGCGAGAATCGTCCGGAAGAACCCCGGCTCCGGCTTGACCGCATGGATGATGTGGCTTGCATGGCAGGCGTCGAAGTGTCTCCTGATGTCCAGCTCGTCGATGACCCACCAGTGGCTCTGGAACGTGTTGGAGCCTATGACGCAGCGCATGCCGCGGCTGCGGAGGTCGTCCGCAAGGGCGGTCATGGCAGGGTTGAGGACAGGACGGAAGTGGATGCGGAAGATGTCGCACGGAATGTCCACATGGAACCTGTCCTCCATGTGCCGGTAGTAGTCGCCGATGGAGAACAGGCCTGCCATCATGGCCTTCTCGTACAATGCGTAGTCGGCCCTGAGCGCACTCTCGTCGATCGACAGCTCGCGCGAGATGGACGAGAGCATGTCTATGTTCCTGACGAGCACGCCGCCCAGGTCGAAGATCACCAGATCGCTATTCGACATGCTGGTATGTCCGTATGAACTCGGTGAGCTTCTGCATGCTCTGCGAGGATATGTCATGTTCGATGAGACAGGCGTCGTGCTCGGCGATCTCCCTGTCCACGCCCAGTATGTCCCGCAGGAACCGGGTCAGCATCCTGTGGCGGTCGTAGACCTCCTCGGCAACGGCACGCCCCTTCGCGGTGAGGCTGACGTCCCCATATGTCTCCATCTCCACATATCCCTCCGCCTTGAGGATGGACATGGCGCGCGACACGCTCGGCCGGCTCACCCCCAGGTGTCTGGCGATGTCGGTGCTGCGGACCTTGTCCGAGTCGTGCCTTATCTCCTGTACGAGGATGGCTTCCAAATAGTCTTCACCGGATTTCTGCATGTTTCAATTCAACCACGTTTGGCACCGTTTTTCAACAGAACGCTCCCGGGCCTGAGCCCTGTGCATCTCCCGTTCTCATGGACTATCGCACCATTGACGCATACCATCCGGATGCCCGGATTGCATCCGTCATGCCATTGGCAGGAGAGGGCGTCGAGGTCCATCAGCACCAGGTCGGCGACGGCGCCTTCCCGGATCACGCCCCTGTCCTCCAGTCCCAGACGCAGCGCGTTCTTCCGGCTCATGCGATGTATGCATTCCTCCAGCGGGAAGAGCCTCCTGTCGAGGCAGTAGCGCCTTATTAGCTCGACTGCGGCGCTGTGTGAACGCGGATGGGGGCTCGCCGAGGAGTACAGGGCGTCGGTCGAGAAGCCCATCAGATCGTCCTGCATGATCCGCTCCAGCGTCGAGCGGGTCTCGGTCACGTCGCACATGAGCGCCGCTCCGCCTTCGTCGGCCAGCACGTCGAAGAGTGCATCCAGCGGATCCGGACCGAGGTCGGCAAGGCATGTGCCGTCCAGGTCGCTACGGCTGTCCATGTGCAGGATCCTTATGTTCTCCGGGCCCACGAGCGACCAGATGCTCTCCCAGCCGTCGGGATTCAGCATGTCATGTCTCATCCGGCTCCTCTCCCCGTCGAGCTGTAGCGCAAAGCGCAGCTCCGTGCGGCTCAATGCGTTGGCCCAGGGTGGAAGCAGGGAGAAGAGACTTGTCGAACCGTAGTCGTACGGATACTGGTCGAAGGCCACATCCAGTCCTCTGTCATGATGGGAATGGATGAGGTCGAGCACTCTCGACAGCTTGTCCTGGTTGCGTCCTCCTATGATCTTCAGATGGCTTATCTGCAACCGGACAGAGGTTTTCATCGCAAGCGACAGCACCTCCTGCAGCGCCTCGACGATTCCGTCGCCCTCGCTTCTCATGTGGACGCAGAAGAGCCCGTCATGCCTGGCGACGACCCTGAGCAGGGCCTCCAGCTCCCTGTCGTCGGCGTTGAAGCACGGCTGATAGTACAGCCCCGTGGACAGGCCGAAGCAGCCCTCCTCCAGACTCTGCTCGAGAAGAGAGCACATGACGGCGATCTCGTCGGGAGAGGCCGCACGTGACGAATCCTCCCCCATCGCCGCGGTGCGCAACGGGGAATGAGGCTGGAGAAAGCCCATGTTGATTCCGGTTCCACATGCCGACAGCCTGTCGATGAAGCCGTCGAAACCGTCCCAGTCCCATTCATCGCATCTGCCCAGCACATCGTTGCACAGAGGTTCCAGCAGACGTCTTCTTCCTGCCTGCGGGTAGACACCGATTCCGCAGTTGCCGCTGATATCGCTCGTGATGCCCTGCGCGCTCTTCATGGGCATGGACGGATCGCGCAGCGCATACAGTTCGCTGTGCGCATGCATGTCTATGAACCCCGGACACAGGACCATGCGCGAGGCGTCCACGCAGGTGCGGGCCCTGACGTGCTCGCGGCCTATGAGTGCTATCGTGGAGCCCAGCGTCGCCACGTTGGCCTGGTATGGCTGTCCTCCCTGTCCGTCGACTATCCTGGCGCCTTCGAAGAGAATGTCGTACATGTCAACGCCTCTGGCCGAACGATTCGTATGAGGCGATGATGCAGCGCTCCATCATGCGGGCGAGATCCTCGTAGACGCCCTTGCCGGATGCAAGGGCCAGAGTGGCCTTGAGCTCGTTCAGGTCGTCCTCGTCCATCGTCGGTGGCAGGAGCCCCTCGGACATGAGCAGCGCGGAGGATGCCAGGACGGCGAAGGCACAGTTGTCCTCGTCGAAGGGTCGGCTTTGCACGAGTCCTGAAAGCAGCAGTGCCGAGCGGAACACCGGATGCAGACCCTTCCATTCCCTGTCGAACTGCATCAGGAAGGTCTCCATCTGCAGGTCGACCCTCAGACCGTCATCCCCTTTCGGATCCACGACGAATCCACGGCGCCACTGCATGCCGCCGATGTCGTCTCGTCCCTGGGTGAACGCGGCATGCAAGTCAAGCACGCCGCGCACCGACGCCTCGTGTTGGATGAAGGGGCTTCTGAGAAGCACCGACCGGAACGAAGAGGCCTTGAGACAGTCCTGGTAGGACATGCCACGCACAGGGCCGTGGGTCCACAGCTGGAGGATGTCGCCACGGTCCATCGGCACGCCGTCCATGGCGGCGCCGAGACAGAGCAGGCCGGATGCGATGGCATCGAGGGCCCTGTCCTCCTGGACGAGCGCCCTGACACGCTGCGTGTCGCGAAGCGAATTCAGGCCGTCTATGTCGATGGAGCCCAGACGCACACAGCTGTTCTTGTATGTCCTCATGTGGCGTCCATCATATGGCTTGGGCACGTCCGCGGGGATGGACCACGACCAGCCGAGCTTCACGGCGCCCTCGATGCGTCCTTCCTGGCACATGAGACGGATCCTTCTCTCCGTCACCCCCCACTTCTCCGCCAGCTGTCTGGCTCCGATGTACTTCTTCATGAAATGAAGGGTACCCCGAAACGCGTTTTCTTGGAAGGTTGCACAACTCTTTTTTTCCAACTAACATCCTCACCTGGAGAAGACAAGCCATGGAGACATTCGACTGCATCATCGTCGGCACGGGCCCGGCAGGCATGGGAGCGGCCTTCTCGCTCATCGAGAGACATCCGGAGTCCAGGATCCTCATGCTGGACAAGACCCCCTATTCCACAGGAGGCATGCGCAACGACTGCAAGATGAACTTCACCTTCCCGATCGGCTTCCCGCTGGAATATTGGGACGAGGATGTGGCCGATGCGTATCTGGACGAGGTGATGAAGTTCCTCAGACCGGACATTCTTCCAAAGTCGAACATCGAGACATACCAGGCCAGGGCGACAAGACTGGGCTGCTCCCTGCTCGAGATCAGGCAGACCCACCTCGGCACGGACGGAGGGCTTGCCCTGATCAAGGATCTCCAGGAAAGGCTCCGACAGGCCGGAGTCGTCCTCGCCCTCGGCGAGACCATGACCGACATCGACAACCGGGCGAAGACGATAACGACAGACAAGAGGATACTTGGCTACAGGAGCCTTCTCGTGGCGCCCGGACGGCAGGGCTTCCACTTCCTGCAGGAGGTCATGCAGAAGCTGGATGTCCCCTATGTCGACAACATCGTCGACGTCGGCATACGTCTGGAGACGAGGATAGAGCACTACCCGATCGTCAAGGACTACTACGATCCCAAGTTCTACTTCAAGGAGAAGGTGCGCACCTTCTGCACCAACAGCGGCAACGCCCACGTGGTCAGGGAGAAGTACGCCACGGCCCGTGGCGACATCTGGTACTCGGTCAACGGACACGCCTTCGCGGCTGACGAGAAGCGCAACAACGGACTGGTCAACTTCGCCCTGCTGAAGACGGTGCGTCTGACCGAGCCGCTTGCAAGCGGCCAGGAGTTCGCGGAGCACCTGGGCATGATCGCCGCGCTCATGGGAGGCGGCAGGCCCCTGATGCAGCGCGTGGGCGACTTCCGGCTCGGCAGGAGGAGCAAGGAGGCGACCTTCAACGGCGACCTGTACGACTTCAGGCCTTCGCTCCAGGGCGCCAGCCCCTCCGACATATCGCTGGCGATGCCATCCAAGATCCTCCGCTACATCTGGTCGGCGATGAAGAACCTGGACACGATCGTTCCGGGAATCCTCCATCCGAGCACGATAATGTACTACCCGGAGATCAAGCTGTACGCCAACAAGCCCCAGTACAGGGACGAGCACTTCCAGGTCGCGGAAGGCGTCTTCTTCGCCGGTGACGGAGCCGGGACCAGCCGCGGCATCACGGGGGCCTGGGCCAGCGGCATAAGGGCCTCGCGCGGCATGGAGGAGTACATCTGACCCGGTCATATGAGATGCCATGACTTCGACAGCGGGAACGTCTGGCGGCTTGTGCTCGCCCTGAGCATCCCCACCTGCCTTTCGCAGGCGGTCAACGTGCTGTACGCGATAGTCGACAGGATGTTCATTGGAAACATGGATGCGGTCGGGGACATCGCCCTTGCCGGTGTCGGGGTCGCGGTTCCGATAACCTCGCTCCTGTCCTCGTTCGCCGTCCTGATCGGCATGGGAGGCTCGCCGCTGATGGCCATGAGGGAAGGACACGGGGAGCACGAAGAGGCCGTCAGGATACTCTCGACCGGCTTCTCGTGTCTGCTTGTCCTTTCAGCCGTCCTCACTCCGCTCTTCCTCATCGTGAAGACTCCGCTCCTGCTGCTGTTCGGTTCCTCCCCCACTACGCTGCCATACGCCGACGAATACCTGACGTGGTACCTTCTGGGCACACCGTTCGCCCTTGTAGGGTCGGGCATGAACAGCTTCGTCATAAACCAGGGCATGAGCAGGCGCGCGATGGTGTCGGTGATGACGGGTGCACTTGTGAACGTCATGCTGGATCCGCTCTTCATATACGTGCTGGACATGGGGGTCAGGGGAGCTGCCGTTGCGACGGTCGCCAGTCAGGCCGCCAGCTGCGCGATAACGCTCACGGCCCTGCTTTCAGACAAGGCGACCATCCGGCTCGTCCCCGCTGCACCAAGGGCCTACATAGTCCGCAGGATGGTAAGACTGGGTCTGTCTCCGTTCATCATCATCGCCACCGACAGCATCATAATGATCGCCCTCAACGCCATCCTGCAGCACTATGGCGGGCAGACGATGGGCGACACGCTGGTCGGAGCCTCGACGATCATCCAGTCGTTCCACCTTCTGGTGATGAATCCGCTTGGGGGGATCACGGCAGGCAGCCAGGGGCTTCTCAGCTATTCATATGGCGCAGGGAACGTCGCGCGGGTGAGACGGACCTGGGCATGCGTCCAGGTGCTCGCCACGATATACACCGCACTGATGATGGCTCTGGCATGGAACTTCAGCGCCCCGTTCATCTCCCTATTCACACAGGACGGACAGGTGGCCCGGGTGAGCATGCACTACCTCAGGGTCTTCACCGCCGCGATCATCCCGCTCTCGTTCCAGTACAACACGGTCGACACGTTCACAGCCCTCGGCTGGAGCCAGGTCTCGCTTCCTCTGTCGCTGCTGCGCAAGGCGGTCTTCACTCTGGCGCTCTTCATCATACCGGCGCTCACTGGAAGCGGAGGGTCGGCGTTCTTCGCAGAGCCTGTGGCTGACCTGACGGCGGCCGTCATCAGCACGACCACGCTTGCCATCATGCTGCCCCGCGTCCTCAGGATGAGGGCCGAGGGGAGACTGTCCATCTGAGGCCGCTTCATGCTATCTTCGGCAGTTGTGAAGACGAAATGCACACTGGATGGGAACACGAAGGCGCTCGGCCGGATATTCGCCGACCACGGCTACAGGCTCTACCTGGTAGGCGGGGCGGTGCGCGACTACCTGATGGGCATACCGAACGACGATTATGACTTCGCCACGGATGCAAGACCGCACGAGGTCATGGCCATGTTCCCCCACCATGTCATACCCACCGGGCTCCAGCACGGAACGGTGACCGTCCGTTTCAGAAGACAGAGCTATGAGGTGACCACCTTCAGAAGCGAAGGTGGCTATTCCGACTCGCGCCATCCCGACAGCGTCACGTTCGTCAGGTCGCTGGAGAGCGATCTCGAGAGGCGGGACTTCACAATCAACGCACTCGCCGCGGACACTCTCGACGGCACCATCATCGACCACCACGACGGCAGAGGCGACCTGCACAGGCGCCTGATCCGTGCCATAGGCGACCCCGATGAGCGATTCGCGGAGGACGCCCTGCGCATGCTGCGCGCATGCCGCTTCGCAGCCCGTCTCGACTTCGACATCGACAGGCGCACCTTCGAGGCGATGAAGAGGCTGTCCTCGACGCTTACACGCGTATCGGCAGAGAGGATCAGGGACGAACTGTACAAGACGCTGATGAGCGACCATCCGTCAAGAGGAATCGAGCTGATGCGCACATCCGGTCTTCTGGACCATATCCTGCCGGAGCTCGTCCGCTGCGTCGCAATCGCCCAGGGCGGCATGCATTCGATGGACGTCTACCACCATAGCCTTGCCGCACTGGATGAATCGGCACGTCACGCCTACCCGCTCGCCGTCAGGCTCGCCGCCCTGCTGCACGACATCGGCAAGCCCTCTTGCAGGGTCGAAGGCGAAGACAGATGCACGTTCCATGGACACGAGATCACCGGAGGAGAGATGGTGGATGGAATCATGCGGCGTCTGAAGTCATCCAACGAGGAAAGACAGCTCGTGTCCCTGCTCGTGAGACAGCACATGTTCAACTACACGCCGTCCTGGAGCGACGGGGCCGTCCGCCGCTTCATCAACAGGGTCGGCAAGGACAACCTGGAGGCGCTGTTCCAGCTGAGGATAGCGGACGCCTGTGCAATATCCGGTACACCGTCGATGGACGGGCTGTGGGAGCTGGAGGAGCGCATCGGGACGATTCTGGATTCCTCGCCGGCGCTGACGGTCAAGGACCTGGCCGTCGACGGACACGACCTTATGGCCGCAGGAATCAAACCGGGGCCCGTGCTGGGGCGCACCCTGTCGGCGCTGCTCGAGGCGGTCCTGGACGATCCGTCGCTCAACGACAAGGATACGCTGACCGCTCTGGCGCTGGGTCTTCAGAGCTGAGAGTGCTCGACCGACAGCAGAGTCAGCTGGACGTTGTCGGCGCCCCTGTAGTAGTTGTGGTTCAGTCTGAAGACGATGCGTACCAGGTCGCCTTTAGAATAGTCGAACGAAGAATCCCTTCTGGCACCCCACCACAGCGCAGGCCATATGCATCTTCCGATCTGGAGCATGAGCTTCACATTCCCCTTGCCGGGATCGCCCAGGTTGATGATGTCCGCAATCTTCGCCCCGTCATGCAGGAACACGAGAGGGGCGCATGCCTCGCCGTACGGCTCGAAACGCTCCACGACCTTGACCAGATTCCCGTTCATGTCCTCCTGCGACACGAGGGCGTCCACGACCAGGGCATCGCTCTCCTGTACGATGTCCATCTTCATGACCTCTTCGTCCAGCGCCTTTAGAAAACCATCCTTCAGGTCGCAATCCATGGAGAAGCCGCCTGCCGCCTTGTGACCGCCGTAGTCCATGAAGAACGAGCCGAAGCGCGAGAGGAATTCGCGGCAGTTGATGCCTTCGCGACTCCTCATGGAGGCGGAGATGCGCCCCTCGTCGGGCTGCGAGAGCACGATGACCGCAGGTGTTGCGGGGAACTCCTTGAGCGCCCGTGTCGCCAGGGAGCCGGTCAGGCCGCGGGGGATCGAGCCAGTGTCCAGGAGAATGAACTTCGACCCGTATGACTCCAGTGAGTCCTTCGCGCTCCACTTCGCCTTCTCCCAGGCATCCTCCCCCATCTTCTGACGCTGACGGTTGAGTTCGATCAGACGGTTGGTCAGCTCGTACATGGTCCTTGCGTCATCGCTGAGCAGGAGGTCCAGCGCCACCGACGGGCAACCCAGTCTGCCCGAGGCGTTGATCACAGGAGAAAGATACCAGCCGACATCATGCACGCTCAGCGGATGGCCTACGAGGTTCTGGGCGCTCATGAGCTGGACGAGCGAGCTGCGCGAGCCCTTCTCGAGCTCCTTGAGGCCGAGGCGGACGAGGATCCTGTTCTCGTCGACCAGCGGCATCATGTCGGCGATCGTCCCGATTGCCACGAGGTCCATCAGCTTCAGATAGTCCCGGCTCAGAGACGGATGGCGGTAGATGCAGCAGGAGATGAAAAGGCTGAGCAGCGTCTCTATCTCCTCGTGTCCGTCCGCATACATGGCCATCCTGCTCTCCGTGGTCAGCGTGAAGATGTTCCTGCCTTTGACACGGGGGATGACGGACTCCAGCTCACCGCGGATGTCGACCAGCGAGATGTCGACGCTTCTGCCGAAGGCGGCCCTCAGCTGCCTCAGCTCGCTCTCGCCGTCGAGCACGAGTATGGGGATGTTCTTCATCAGGGTGCGCACCAGACGGCTGCCCTCGAAATCGACGGAGCGGTTCGGAAGCTCCTCGACTATCCTGGAGACCTCGACGAGGTTGTACAGCTCGACCGCCTGGACGATGGTCGTGGTGTCCTCCCCGGGCCCCGGCTCAGCATGCAGGAGTATGACATGGCTCTTGTACAGCGGGGTCATGGCGAAGCGTAGCGCCCAGATGAACTTGGCCGTGACGGCGCATCCTGCCAGGTGCTCGAACGGGTAGCCCGACGAGGCCACCTTCGGATCGATCGTCGCAAGCGCATCCGGCAGCTTCTGTCCGGCAAGATGATGGTCGAGCACGATCGTGTCGATTCCACGCCGGTTCAGCTCGTCTATCTCGTCGATGCATGTTATTCCGTTGTCGACGGTGATCACCAGCCGTGCACCTTCATCCGCAATCGTCTCGACGGCCTTCATGGACAGTCCATAGGGTTCGTCGCCCTCCGGAAGATGGGTCCTCACGTCGATCCCCATGCCCCTCAGCTCCTGGGCAAGCAGGGCCGTGCTGGTGATGCCGTCTGCATCCCTGTCGCCGTAGATCGCGACGACCTGCCCCTCCTCCTGGGCCAGCAGGACGCGCTCGACAGCCTCCTCCATGTCATGGAAGAGGAACGGGGAATGCAGGAGGTTCAGCCCTCCTTCGAGATAGTACTTGATCTCGCCGGCCTCGCATATTCCACGCCTGGCGAAGATGTTGGCGGACAGGAAGTCCACCCGGTATTTCTCACATATCCTCCTGACGACATCAGGAGCCGTACGCTGCAGTATGTATTCCATGCTTCTTCTGTTCCTAAGCGAGACCATCCAGCTCCATGAGCGCCACGGCGCTCCTGAGGGAGGACGGACAGCTGAGCCTGTACAGTCTGATCGCATAGCGCATCAGACGCGTGGCCATCAGGTCGCTGACCGAATACTCCATGGCCCGCTCGAGGGCCACTCCCAGGGAGTCCCTGACATATCGTCTGGCGTTGGGTGGCAGGATGAGGTCGACGGACATGCTAGCACATGTATGGCAGCAAGGGCTAGCGAGGCGGTCGTTGAAGCCGAGCACCTCGTCCGGGGCATAGGGCCTTCCGCATACGGGGCAGACCTCGTAGTCCGATGACAGTCCGGCTATGTCGAGGGCGCGTATGATGAACTGCGTGACCACGCGCTTGTGGTTGTCGTCCTCCAGAATGTCCAGGCATCCGGTGAGCAGTTCGTAGAAGGCCGGAGCCTCGGTGCCCTTCTGGTCGATGACGATCTCGCACATCAGCGTGGCGGCGAACGACGAGGCTATGCCGGACAGGGCGTTCTCGTGGATGGTTATGACATCGACGTCCACCAGACTGGCCTGGTGACGCTCCCTGTTGTCGTATATGTGGAAGACCCCTTCGGTATACAGCGACGCCCTGACGGCCCTGCAGCTCTTCTGTGCGCCGTAGACCGTGATGCAGCGTATGCCCCATACGGGGCTGAGCAGGGTCAGGACCCTGTCCCTCTCCCCTCGCCTCTCGCTCCTGATGACAATGGCCGGTGCGCTCTCGTTCCTGTCCATCCGCCCTCCGATCCGGACCCTTCTGGAAAGATAGCACAATCGGGACGAGGATGTCCTCCCGTCCAGATTTTCCTTGACGAGCCGCCGCTTGTCGTTGTTCACTCACAGATGAGGAGTTTTTTTCCATGAGAGGATACGAGGACTACGACAGACAGGACGAGGACTTCCTGCGCAACGACAGGGACGAGGAGGACGACTTCGAGGACAGCCTCTATGACGACGAGGCCCCATCGTACGACGAATTCGGCTACATGGACGACGACGGCGAGTGGACGGACGCCGGCGAAGACGATGACGAGGACGACTACGAGGACCACGGCTACTCCATCGAAGGGGATGAGGACGACTACCTCGATGATGAAGACGAGCCGCAGTACGAGGACGAGGACGACGAACAGATGGACTTCGATTTCTAGTCCACCTTCATATTCATAATTCATGTATTAATATTCGCTTTTCTGCATAGGCGATATTGTCAGCGGACCTCCTTCATGCTATAGTCGTTAGGCATAATAAGCATTTGGCAAAGGGGGTCTTTCCATGAAAAGGTGCATCATCACGCTCATCGCCGTCCTGGCGATGGTCTTTCCGCTCTTCGCCGGCGGCACGGGAGAGAGTGTCGACGACGGAGTGACGATGATAGGAATTTCCAAGCTGATGAGCCATACGGCTCTCGACGCGGCCGAGCAGGGCTGCATCGACTACCTCGAATCCACAGGTCTTCCGGTCGAGTTCCAGCTCCAGAACGCCAACGGCGACGTGTCGACCGCGGCGTCCATCGCACAGCAGTTCAGGACATCCGGATGCGACATCGTGCTGGGAATCGCCACGGGCACGGCACAGGCGCTTGCCAACGTCTTCGACGACATCCCCGTCGTCTTCGCCGCGGTCACCGATCCGGTGGATGCGGGTCTCGTGCCATCCATGGAAGGCTCCAGCGACGTCAACGTCTGCGGTGTCAGCGACATGAACCCGGTCGAGGAGCAGATCAGGCTTCTGGTCGAGGTCACGGGTGCCGAGGTCGTCGGAAACATCTACGCCTCGGGCGAGGCCAACGGCGTCACCCTCATGGAGCAGGCGAAGGCCGCCTGCCAGAAGCTGGGCGTCGGATTCGTGGAGGTCGCCATCTCCAACTCCTCCGAGGTCCGCCAGGCCGCACAGTCCATCGTCGACAGGGTCGATGCGATGTACATCGCGACAGACAACGCGGTCATCTCCGCCCTGCCCTCCATCGACGAGGTGTGCTCCGATGCAGGCATCCCGCTCTTCTCCTCCGACCCCAGCGGTATCGAGGGCCTGGACTGCATGATCAGCTGGGGCTTCGACTACTACAGCCTCGGCACCGCCACCGGAAAGCTGATCGAGAGGATCATCAACGGCGAGGAGCCGGGCCCGCTGGGCACTGTCATCCTCGAGGATCCGGCGGACTTCGAGCTGTGGTTCAACCTCGATACGGCCGACAAGCTCGGCATCGAGATTCCGCAGGAGTATCTGGACATGGCCAGCGTCATCATCGAGGATGGCGTACAGACGAGGGTCTGAGCATAGCGCCATGTTGGAAGGTATTTTCGTCGAAGGACTGATATTCTCCGTGATGGCCCTGGGCATCCTGGTCAGCTACAGGATCCTGGACCTCGCGGACCTCACATGCGACGGCTCAATCGCCACAGGCGCCGCCGTCGCCGCGATCTGCATAACGAACGGCTGGAGCATCCCGATGGCGATGCTCCTGTCGTTCCTGGCAGGAATTCTCTGCGGGCTGTGCACCGCAGCGATCCACAACCACCTGCACATCCCGGGACTGCTTGCGGGAATCCTGACGATGACGATGCTCTATTCGATCAATCTCAGGATACTTGGCAACAAGGCCAACGTCCCCCTGGTGCGCGTCGACACACTGTACGACTGGTTCCCGCAGACGCTGGGCTTCCTGTCCTCCTCCGTGGCGTCGCTGGTGGGCACGCTGCTTCTTGTCCTGGTGGTGAAGCTGGTCTTCGACCTCTTCTTCCGCTGCGACATGGGCGTCGCCATCGGAGCCCTCGGAGGCAACGAGCAGGTCGTGCTCAGCCTGGGCATGAACCCCAGCACGCTCAAGTACATCGCGCTCGGGCTGTCCAACGGTCTCATCGCCCTCTCCGGAGCGATGCTGGCACAGTACCAGGGCTTCGCGGACGCCAACCTCGGTCAGGGCATGGTCGTCCAGGGACTCGCCGCGATAATGCTCGGCGAGTTCCTGTTCAACTCCAACAGGATATCCCTGATCACGCTGCGCGTCGTGCTTGGATCCATCATCTACAAGGGACTGATGTTCCTGGGACGCCGCTATGGGTATCTGGTCGGAATCACGCCGAACGACTTCAAGCTGCTGACCGGACTGCTGGTCATCATCTCGCTGATCGTCGCATCCACCAGAATCAGGGCTGCGGAGGAGAGTGCACGGCGAAAGGCCGTCGAAAGGGTCATGGGAGGTGACAGGAATGCTTGATATAAGCCACGTTACGAAGGTCTTCTTCCCTGGCACGGTCAACGAGAAGGTCGCGCTCGAGGACATCAACCTGCATATAGACGAGGGTGACGTCGTATCCGTCATAGGGTCAAACGGTTCCGGCAAGTCGACGCTCTTCAACATGATAGCAGGCACCTTCCCCGTCACCAGCGGCACGATAACCCTTGACGGGAAGGACATGACCAGATGGCCCGAGTACAGGAGGGCGTTCGACATCGGACGCATCTTCCAGGATCCCACGAAGGGCACCAGCGCGAACATGTCGATACAGGACAACATGCTGCTGTCGCTGAAGAAGGGCATGAGAGGAGTCGGCTACTCCCTCACGCAGGAGAACAGGCAGCTGTTCCGCAAGCTCATAGAGCCGGTCGGTCTGCAGGACAGGCTGGAGGACAACGTCGGTCTGCTCTCCGGTGGACAGAGACAGGCGCTTACGCTGATCATGGCCTGCATGTCGCACCCGAAGCTCCTTCTCCTCGACGAGCATACGGCGGCTCTGGATCCGGGCAACGCCCGCATCGTGATGGACCTCACCGAGGAGTACATCCGCAAGGAGAGGTTCACCGCGATGATGATCACGCACAACATGCAGTTCGCCATTGAGTTCGGCAACAGGCTGATAATGATGGACGAAGGACGCATCATCCTTGAAGTCTGCGGCGAGGAGAAGAGCCGGCTCACCGTCCCGGAGCTGATAAGACGCTTCAGGCAGATAAGGAACAAGGACTTCGCCTCCGACGAGGAGCTGCTCACCGAAGGCGACTGAATGCGAGGGGGACGTCACAAGGCGTCCCTTCTCTTTCGTCCACAAGCGCGTCTGTATTTCACATTGTGTTCACATTCGCGATTCGGAGATAATATTGCATCTATGAAGTCAATAGCGCCCACGGAGAGGATGTTCACCCCGTCGTATCTCAGATCGCTGATCGTCCCGCTGTTCTTCGAGCAGCTTCTCACCATAACCATCGGCATGGCCGATACGATCATGGTCGCGGCGGTCGGAGAGGCCTCCGTCAGCGGGATATCGCTGGTCGACAGCATATCCAACCTGTTCATCCAGCTGTTCTCGGCATTCGCCACAGGCGGTGCGGTCGTCGCCTCGCAGTACATGGGCCGGCGGGACAGGATATCCGCATGCAAGGCGGCAAAGCAGCTGGTGTACATCACCATCATCTTCTCGGGCGTCATCAGCGCGGCATGTCTTGCAGGAAACAGGCATCTGCTACGCCTCATATTCGGAACCATCGAGCTGGATGTGATGAACGCGGCGGAGAACTACTTCATATTCATCGTCATCTCCTACCCGTTCCTGGCGCTTTGCAATAGCTGCAACGCACTGTGCAGGAGCATGGGACGAAGCCGCATCACCATGACCGTGGCGCTGGTCATGAACGTCATCAACATCGGAGGAAACGCCATCCTGATCTACATTTTCGGGCTTGGCACCGCCGGTGCGGGAATCGCGTCTCTTCTTAGCCGTGTCGTCGGGGCGACGATCATGCTTGTCGTGGTGTGCAACAGGAAGCTCGAGATACACGTCGACAGGCTCTTCAGATTCGAGTGGAACGGCATGATGGTGCGCAAGATACTGCGTATCGGTCTGCCTTCGGGAATCGAGAACAGCACGTTCCACATCGGCAAGATACTGGTGCAGTCCCTGGTGTCCACATTCGGCACCCCCTCCATCGCGGCTAATGCAGTGATAAACAACATCACATCCTTTGCGAACATACCCGGCTCCGTCATCGGCATGGCCTCGATAACGGTGATCGGACAGTGCTGTGGCGCAAGGAGGATCGACCAGGCGAAGTACTACGCAAGACTTCTGATGGTGCTGACCTACGCGATGATGGCGATCACCTGTCTGGTGTTCTTCATCTTCACCCCCCAGCTGAGCATGCTCTACAACCTGTCGGACGAAGCCCTTGCCCTGTCCGTGAAATGCACCAGGATGCTGCTTGTCCAGACCGCAATCTTCTGGCCTCTGTCGTTCACACTGCCCAACTACCTCAGGGCGGCAGGAGACGCCAGGTACACCATGACCGTGGCAATGCTGAGCATGTGGGTATGTCGTGTGGCGCTTGCCTACCTCTTCGGCTCTCTGGGATTCGGCCTCTACGGAACGAGCTGGGCCATGGTCATCGACTGGTATGCCAGAATCGTCTTCTTCGCAAGGCGCTGGCTCAAGGGCGGCTGGCAGGACAAGGCCGTCATCTGAACGGGTCGAACTGGTACTGGCCCTTCACCATCCGTATCCTCTGTTCCACGTCATCGGGCAGGAAATCGTCCGCTTCGACGTGGAAGATCTCACATGCTCTGGTACAGAACAGCTCCATCAGCCTGTCCTGTCCGACACCGGCATTTCGCAAAGCCGCCAGCAGATGGAGCGTGCCCTCGAATCCCGGTATTCCCCCTGCTCCTGCAATCTTGTCCTCAAGGGTGTGAGGGGCATGGTCGCTTTCGACATAGTCGATGTCGCCCGAGGCCAGCGCGGCGAAGACCGCGTCGCGGTCAGCCGGGCTTCTGAGGGGAGGATTCATCCTCAGACATCTCGATCCGTCCCTGGCGTCATCACATGTCAGCAGAGCATGGTGCGCAGTGGCGGCGCAGGAGATCCACATGCCCTCCCCTCTGGCCTTCTTCACGATGGCTATCCCCTGGGCCGTGGATATGTGGCATATGTGGATGTGGCCTGGAAAGCCGTTGGCGCGGGCAAGTGAAATCATGTCCCTTATCGACTCGATCTCGGCCTGGGCAGGTCTGGCGACTGACTGGGTCTCGAAGCGTCCGGGAACGAGCAGCTCGGGATGCATCAGACTCTCCTTCTCGCAGTGAATGGAAAGCACACCATCGTATGAAAGACGCGACAGGGTCTGGAACACGCGGCTCTGGTCTTCCAGCGTGACGATGCCCATGTCACCGGTCGAATGCCCTGCGAACATCTTGAGTCCGATGACGAGGGGGAAAAGCTCCCTGTACGTTTCGACTGCATGTGCAAGCTGGGCCTCGTCGGCCGTCAGTCCCATGTGGATGCAGTAGCGCACGCCGTATTTCCGCGAAGGCCCGCTGGCGAGTGCCAGTCTCCTTAGCACGACATCCCGGCTGGTGAGTGCGGGAGACGTGTTGGGCATGTCGGCGACCATGCGTATGCCGCACATCGATGCGACATGAAGGCCGTGTTCCACTGTCTCCTTGGAGCTCTGGGCCCAGTCCCTCAGATGGACATGCAGGTCGACCATCGCCTACTCCAGAAGCTCGCTGGCGTTGTCCATGATGTAGGCATAGCTCTGGAACGTGCCCCACTGGCATGTCAGACGATCGCCGCACACACATTCACCGCACAATCCGATTCCGCACAGCGTGCTGCGCTCGAGCGAGAGAAGGATGTCCTCACGCTCCAGTCCAAGGTCGACGAGCCGGGATGCGGCTATGGCCATGAACTTCTCCGGACCGACTAGATAAGCCTTCAGATCCTCCCTGCCCTGCACGTGCTCGGCAAGGTGGTCGAGCACGCGTCCAACCTTACCATCATCGGCTATGACCTCATACGAATCTGCATGTCCACGAAACCAGTCCTCGAAAAGAGCCTTGCCGTCACATCCCTTCACGGATGATGCACTGGTACCGACAAGCACGTCGATGTGGGCGTGCGAAGGCTCGATCATGCGACATAATGAAGGCAGCACGGCAACGCCGCTGCCCCCTGCGACAAGAAGCGCATTCCTGCTGGATGGCGTCTCAAGCGGCCTGCCATATAGACCTCTGGTGTACACCGTATCGCCGACCTTGAGGTCGAACATGGCGTTTGTGAATGCACCACGTCTGCGGATCAGGAAAGTCAACGGATCGTTGTGCGCAACGGAGAAAGGCTTCTCCCCGATACCGGGCACGAAGAGGAACGCGAACTGACCGCTGTGGCACTCGAGAGTCCCGTCCAGCTCCATTACAAGCATCTCGGGGGTATGCTCCATCAGTTTCACGATCCTGTGTGGAACATACTCCATCCTGTTTACGCCGCTGATGAACGAACGGGCCCTGTCGTCTATGCGGCCGCCTTTGCAGAGAATGGCCACCTCATCCTTCAGGGTGGACAGATACCGGGGCCAGTCCTGCTGCGCAATGGTGCCGAACACGGATCCGATACCAACGACATCCGCTCCGGCCTCGACCATGGCAATGGCATCATGTGCATCCTGCACACCTCCCATTCCGATGATCACCGGCCCGTCTCCCACCGCCGTCCTGATGGACCTGACGGCATCGAGCGCGACATCCTTGATCCAGGCACCGGAGGCTCCGCCCTTTCCACCAAGGGCGTTGTTCAGAATAGGCTGTCCGCTGTGCTTCTCGGTGTACAGCCGCGGTCCGACGGTGTTGATTGCGACGATTCCGTCCGCACCGGCCTCGATGCAGCCGATGGCGATCGAGGCTATGTCGTCGACGTTGGGTGTGAGCTTGACCAGGAGCGCCGACTTCTGCTGCGGGAAGGCCTCCCTGATTCCCCTGACATACGAAGATGCGATTGAGCAGTCGCTGCCGATGGAGGCTCCGAAGCCTGCCTTCGCATGAGGACAGGAGAAGTTGAGCTCGATCGAGTCGGCGACGTGGTCGAACGCCCTGACGAGCGTCACGAAGTCCTCGATGCTGGATGCGCTGACCGAGACGTTCAGGAGGCTGCCCAGGCCATTGGCCCTCAGCTTCTCCAGCTCGGCAAGCGCCACGTCCATGCCGGGGTTCCTGAGTCCTACGGAATTCCCGAAGTCGCCAGGTGCGACCTCACAGACCACGGGCTCCCTGTTTCCGGGGTTCGCCGTCACCTGGAAGCTCTTGGTGGTGATCACGTCGATGCAGGTGTCCTTGTCGAACCAGCGGATCATCTCCTTCTTCGTGGAGGCGACGCCGCTGACCGTAGACAGCAGGAGGCGATCGGAAAGGTGCGCCCCGACTATTGAAGATATCCTGTCAGTCATGCCTTGACCTGGGTGTCTGCCACGAGGCTCCTGAGAGATGCCATGCACATCTCGAGCCAGTCCTCGGGTACGGGTGCCTTCTTCCAGGGATGCGTGAGACCGCTGGAGGAGTTTATCCTGGATAGCCTGACATCATAGGACGCCTCACGAAGGGCTCCCATGACATCCTGTGCGCTGCCGCCCTGGCTTCCCACGCCCGGAATGAGCGTCGGGATGTCCTTGCCCGCGTAGTAGCGGACGATGGCCTTCAGCTCCTCCATGCTCGTCGCACCGACGACGGCGCCGATGCCGGCATGCTCACCCGCCCAGGCGGCGATGTGATGGGCGACGGCGATGTACAGAGGATACACGTCCCTCTCCTCGACCTTGTCTATGGTCAGGATGTTCTGCAGCTCCCTTCCGCCGGGGTTGCTGGTGCGGTTGAGCACGTATATCCCCTTATCGGCGAATGCGAACGGAAGCACGGAGTCGCTTCCCATGTAAGGCGAGACGGTGACGGCATCGGCTCCCCAGCCCTCGAAGGCCTCCTTGGCGTAGTTCAGGCTGCTCTTGGCGATGTCGCCCCTCTTGCTGTCCAGGATGACAGGAATCGAAGGGAAGAACGACGAAAGCATGTCCAGCACGTCGGCAAGGGCCTGGCTGCCTTCGAAGTTCTCGTCACGCGGTCTGTCGTTGATGACATAGTAGCCGATGTTCGGCTTGAACGCCGCAGGGGAAACCCCCTCCAGCTTCATGCGTCTGAAAAGCTTCTCGAAGAAGCCGTTGACGCGGTCCCTGAAGCCTCCCTCTCCTGGAAGGACGTCCATGACGGGGTCCAGACCCATGCAGGCCACGTTTCCGGTATAGTCAGCGCTCTGTCTCAGCAGTTCGACGTAATCCATGCTTCACCTCTCGAGTTTGGGAAATCCGTTCTTCTCACCCCAGCCGAACGGATCCTCCCGCCAGCTGTGGAGCATCTTGGCCTCGTCATCGGTTATGTAGCCCACCTCCTGGGCGGTCTTCACCATCACGGGGTAGCTGAGTATGGTATAGGCCTCGCAGGAAGGATCCAGGGCAGCAAATGCCTGGCTGGCGGCATCCAGGCCGTATGTGAAGATGGCAAGGCAGTACGGGACGAGTCCGTCCGCATCGACGATTGCCTTGACCGCGGCGATCGAACTTTTACCCGTGCTGATCAGGTCCTCTATGAGACAGACCGTGTCGCCATGATAGCTACCATCCTTTCCAAGCCCCTCGATCTGATGTCCCAGACCATGGTCCTTGGAAGAGCTCCTGACATAGGTCAGAGGCTTCTGGAGACGGTCTGCGAGCGTGGTCGCATGAGGGATGCCTGCAGTGGCCGTTCCGGCGATGCTGTGCGGATCCATTCCAAGCGCCTCGAGCATGTCCGTGAAGGCGTCGCAGATCAGGGCACGGTAGCCGGCCTTGGCCAGGAACTGCCTGTTGTCGTTGTAGATCGGCATCCTGTAGCCGCTTGCCCAGGTGAAGGGCTCCTTCGGAGAGAGTCTGATCGCTCCGAGCTCGAATGCAGCCTTGGCAAGCTGCGGTCCATAGTATCTGGTTATCTCCTCAATGGTCTTCATTTCTCTCTGACCTCCGTATTTCCTTTCGTCCTTATTGGATTCTACCCGAGCAGGGAGGGCCTTGCTAGTCCCTGTGCTTCCATATCTCCTTGTATGTGTGGAATCTTCCGCAGTATGCACAGGCATAATGTCCGTCCTGGGTGCGTATGAACATGGAGCCGACGTTCTCGCCCTGGGCAGGATTCGACACACAGGCCTCGTTCGTGCAGCACAGGTCGTCGAAGTTGTAGATGCGCGGCGGCATGTGCGTGCGGAACTTCGCCTCGACCTTTCCGGCGCGGATGATGTTCAGAGTGCAGTGGGGGGCGAGGGCCGCAAGCCTCTTGAGGTCCTTGCGCGAGAACTCGTAGCTGCCCGGCCTGAAGATTATTCCCTTGTACTGTCCATCGGCTCCGCGGCTGATCCACTCGCCTCCTCTGCCCTCGTCTATTCCGAGAACCGACGAGATCAGCCTCATGTGGGACCTTATCTGCGAAGGGCTGTCACCCTTGCAAATATGGTCTATCACGATGCCCTCGTCGATGGGGTGGACGCCTTCGCTGTAGTTCTTGACCTTGCCGCCGGCAGGTCTGCCGGACAGATCCACGTTGACTATGTACTCCTCATCCGTGATCGTCCTGTCTTCCTGCGGCCGGGCGCCGTCGTAGTCGTCACCGATGCGTCCGGCGATCAGGGCCAGCAGCACGATGCGGCAGTACATTCCATTGATCGCCTGGCGCTCCCATGCATTGAGCTCGGTGTTGTCGAGGAAGGTCGGAATCGTCGGGTGCTCCTTGTGACGGGGAAGCGGATGATAGAACTTCGTCCCCTCCTTGATGCGGTCCAGGAACTCGCGGCGGAACGTTATGCTCGCCCTCAGCTCGTCCTGCTTCTGCAGTATCCTCTCGCCCATCCTCTCCAGCTGAGGTCTGGTGAAGTACCACTTCATGGCCACGTCGCCGCACTCCAGGTACTCCTCGATCGAGGAGAAGCTCCTGACGGAGAAGCCGTTCTCCCTCATCTTCTCCACATAGCTTTCAGGCATGGCAAGCTCGCTCGGGGCGATCAGGTCGACCTTCACGTTGTCGAATACCTTGAGCCCGTCCGCCTTGGAATGGACCGTACGTCCATGATACAGGTCTCCGACCAGCGCGACATGCAGGTTCGAGAAGTCCATGCCGTTGTCCTCGAGGAACGTGTACTCGTCCAGGAGCTCCTGTGTAGGATGCTCGTGCTTGCCGTCTCCGGCATTGATGAATGCAGGCTTGACCGGAAGGCCGTTGCGCCTCGTGTAGTCGCGGCTCTCCTCGTCCAGATAGCGGCACAGCCCCTCAACCTTGCTACGCACGATGAAGATGCGGTTGCTGTAGCCGGAGAGCATGTTGAACGTGTCGGCATAGCTCTCACCCTTGTTGATGGACGATGACGAGCACATCAGCTCGGACACCTTCGCATGATGGAACTTCGCCGCGTTCCGGAAGCTCTCCTTTGTCCTCGTGCTGTCCTCGAGGAAGACCTCGTAGATGCCGAAGTCGGGGTCGTCTATGCGGAACGAGTCCATGGTCCTCACGTCGTTCCTCATGATTGCATCCTTCAGCTCATGAACCTTCCTGAAGAAGTAGCGTCTCTCCTCGATGGACAGGTCCTCTATGACCGTCAGAGACCTTCCGTAAAACACGTTCTCGCTCATCGTCCTCTCCTTGCATGGCCAAAAAAAAATCCCTTCGAAAAGGGATTCTCATCTGGTTTCAAATGAAAACAGAAGTCCTATGCAGCGCTCCACATGATCATCCGGTCCTAGATAGCAGCAGTGCATGAACTTCTCCTGTCGGGCTTGAGGATATCAGGTTTGTGCGAATCGTGTAAAGAGCAGGAAGAGGAAGAATGGCGACCGTCTCCGGTCGCCACCATCCGCTTCATACATCCATGTCGTCCATGTCCGGCCGGAACGGATGCGTAGGGCGCACCCTCCTTCCCGGATCGCGGCGCTGGCGGAACTTCTCATCCCTCCTGTAGCGCCTCCTGTAGTACATCTTCCTGCTGCTGAAGAACGGGATGCTCTTTATGACGGAGGCCATGGCCTCCGGATCCTTGCTCGTGTACGAGTATGAATAGGAACCGTATCCCCTGGACTTGTTGCCATGGGAGACGATGACGGCGTTCAGACACGCGCCGATCACCTGGGCTCCGGCGTTCCTGAAGTCCTCTATCATCTCGACAAGAACGTTCCTGTTCGTTATCCCCGCCCTCGTCACGATGAGGACCTCCGGAGCATGCTTGGTCAAGGACAGAAGCTCGGATGCGAAAGCAAGAGGAGGAGCATCGAAGAGGATTATGTCGTAGCGCTTTCTGAGAATGCCGACAAGAGATGCGAACCGGTCAGAGGAGTACACCATCGAAGGGATGGCGGGCTTCGTGCCGCATGGCAGCAGGTTCAGGCTCTCGACTTCGGCAAGAGGCTGTACGATGCACTCGTCCAACGGGATCGAGTCCATGACCACGTCCACCAGACCCCTCTCCTGATGCTCGAGGTTGAAGTACTGCTCGCAACTGGGCATCCTGAGATCGCCGTCTACGAGAAGGACGTTGTATCCGTTCTGCGTCAGTGCAAGGGCGATGTTGGCCATGACGGACGTCTTGCCTTCGTTCTTGTCGGTCGAGCAGACCGTGATGACGCGGTCATGGGCGCTTCTGCCGAAGATCATGTTGCTTGCGATCAGCTTGTACTTCTCGCTCTCGAAGCTGTTGGGTCTGGAGTACACGACGCTCTTCACGTAGCGGTCCCTCTTCTGTACCTTGAGCATGGGGATCCAGCCGAGGAACGGGACATCGGGAGGAAGCGTCCTGCGCAGATCGTCGCTGGTGAACACGCTCTGGTCGTTCAGTTCAAGTACAAGAGCAAGGCCCACACCGATGAATGCACCCAGGACGAACGCGACGGCAAGGACCATCAGCTTGTTGGGACTGACCGGATCGGTCGCGACAAGCGCCTGGTCGATCAGCACGACGTTGTCGCTGATCGCGGCATCGCGCAGCTGTGCCTCCTGCTCCATCTGCATGAGGGACACGACCATCGCCTGGTACACCTGCACATCGCTCTGCAGTGCGGCAAGCTGCATCTCTAGCTCTGGAATCGACTCGAGCGACTCGCCCGCCTTGGCTGCAAGCTCGTCGACCAGGGCGATCTCGCTCCTGCTGACAGCCTTCTGCACCACGGCCGAAGCGTACATCATGGCATCCTGTGCGCTCAGGGAGGACAGCTGCGAGACGACGGCCTGCTCCATGCTGCGTTCTATGCTCTGGAGTCTGTTGACCAGAGTGTAGTACCTGTCGCTCTGGGCGCTGGTGAGCGCATTCGAGGTCCCACCGGATGAAGAGAGCATTCCTGTGGAAATGGCCAGCATGTCGTAGCTGAGGATCTCCTCCTGGGCTGCGTATAGGTCGGACGACAGACGCTGCATCTCGTCACAGGCCATGATGCTTTCATAGGAAGGCAGACCGGAAGCCGCCGCGAGGATCGCATCGGCCTCGCGCTCCTCCAGCTCCAGTGGTGCCTTTCTCGAGACGAGGTAGTTGTAGTTTGCCAGAGACACCTGGCTGGCCTGTGTCGTCTGCAGGACTTCGTTCTCCCTCTGGAAGTCTGCAAGCGCACGGCTGGCACGCGACAGCTCGTCCTGGACTATCGGGATCTGGGACTCGACGAAGTCGATGGATGCGGAGGATCCGGTCTTTGCGAAGCCCGTCAGCACCTCGTTGAAAGCGTCCGCGACCGCATTGGCCAGGTCGCATGCGAACTGTGCGCTGGTATCCCTCGCGGTGATCTCGACGATGTTGGTGTCAGTGACGGTCGACACGCTGATCACGTCGCCAACGATCAGGCCCTGCGCCGTCATCGGCACCTCCCTGTCGCTGTAGGCCACCCCTTCGCCGTCATGGTATGTCGACAGGTCGAGCGAGTCGAGCGACCTCTGCACCGTGCGTCTGCTCGTGAGGAGGGCGACCTCGGTCGCTATCTCGGTCTGGCCGCTTCCGGAAAAGCCTGCGATGAGGCTGGTGAGCGACTCGCCATCCCCTCCTGACAGAGATGAGACCATGACTGTCGCCTTCGACTCGTAGACGGGGTCGGCGACGAACAGATAGCCTACCGCGAGCGCCAGGGCGACGATTATGAAGAAGGCTATCATGAACTTCTTTCTGAAGATGGCTACGCAGATGTCGTAAAGGGATATCTCAAGCTCGTCATCATGCGTCGCGCCGTTATGTGTCTGGTTTTCCATTTCGATTCATCCTCAGCTGGTCAGGTTGACGATGGAGGTGACTATTGTGAGGACCGTGGCGACAAGCCCCACGACCGACACCGTAATGCCCAGGTCGCGTTCGAACGTGGATACCTCCATCTCGATCGTCGTCTCGGCGAGAATCGGGCTGTCATCGTCCAGCCGCTCGCCATAGTTGTTGTAGAGCCTGTACTTCTCTATGCCCTTCGCGGCGCTGGACAGGCCTCCTGCCAGATTGACGTAGTACGCGATGTCCTTGCCCGGAACGTATGCGTAGGTGCCGGGGTTGTTCACCGCCCCGTTCACCATCACGACCTGGTTCGAGAATGGGATCGTGAAGCGGTCGCCGTTCTGCAGGACGATGTCGCCATCCGGATCGTTGCCGTACAGCACGTTCCTGAACGATATCGGGTAGCTCTTGCCATCACGGGTCAGATAGCAGCCGTCCAGGTCGCTGGATGCGGTGAAGTACGGGCTCATCTCGACCAGCATGTCCTCTATGGTCTCGCCGACCATGAAGCGGTAGAAGTACTGGCCTCTCACCTGCCCATGGATCGAACCGGAGGAGGTCCTGGAATCCTCGGATACGAGCGCGCCGTCGAGCGTGACCGACCCCACGGGCAGATCGAGCGCAGGAACGCTGATGCTGTCCCCGTCCTGCAGGATGAAGTCGTCGCCGTATGCCACCTCGTATTCCCTGAATGTCCCGTTCTCGTAACGCGATACGGATATCCTGGACGTGTCTGCACTGCTTGTGAAGCCCTGGGCATACTCGTCCAGGAAGCCCGTGATGGTCGTCGGGCCGGACAGCTGGTATGTCCCGCTCCTCCTGACTCCACCGGAGACCAGTATCCTGGCCTGTTCGGGGTTGAACACGATCCTGTCGAGAGGACAGAGCAGCGGATCCTGGCTGGAATCGCCGCACATACGTGCCGCATAAAGGTCGTAGTGCCTTTCGCTGCCGTCGGACGAGATCACAGTGACGTCCCTTGTCGATGCGTTGTCCATGGCGTACCACGCCATGTCGGACAGTCTTGTAAGACCCCACGCCTCCACATGGGCGCTGGTCTTCACCATCCCCGAGACATGGACGCTGAAGGCTCCGACCGCTGTGATGGTGAGCGTCGGACTGGAATATGGATAGCGGCTTGTGACGGCGGCCTCCACTTCGGCCTTGAACTGGGCGAACGTCCTTGAGGTTGTGTCGAACGAACCGATGCCGGCGACATTGACGGTCGGTGAATGGCCGATCTCGATGGCGATGGTCACCACCTGATTGTTGTAGATGTATGACAATGTGTATATGTCGCCTACGGTCACGGGGTAGCCGGCATCGCCCCTGGCCGCCATCAGCCTCATCTGGGCGATGTCCGAGGCGTCGGCCTGCGTTGTCCGGGCCTCCATTCCGAGCTGCTGGGCATAACCGGCCCATGTGGTCTGCGTCAACATCTCTTCGGCCAGCGCGCCCTCTACGCGGGAACTGGTTATGACCTGGTTGTCGGCCCAGAGGAACCCGGTGGAGATCACGGCGAAAAGCAGCGCCACAGTCAGAATCTTCTTTGACACTTCGAAGTCCCTACCTATAAGAAAATGCTTTTCCATCGTATCAGAGAAGCCATGCATAGGCAATGTGTGGAAGGCCACGGCTCTTCCATTTCCCGACATTTGCGAATAAGATTCACCAGCGTGAAAGAGCACAAGACCAACGCAATGAGGATCCTCGAGCAACGGCACATTGAATACGAGGTCGTCGAATACGAGGTGGACGAGGAGCATCTGGATGCCATGTCGGCCAGCAGAAAGGCGGGCCTCGACCCTGAACTCGTCTACAAGACCATAGTCATGACCGGATCATCAGGCCAGCTGTACGTGTTCGTCACCCCCGCCCTGTTCTCCATCTCGATGAAGAAGGCGCGCGAGCTGACGGGGGAGAAGTCGATCGAGCTGCTCAGGACGGACCAGCTCCAGAAGTACACAGGCTACGTGCGTGGAGGATGCTCTCCGCTGGGCATGACGAGGAAATACCCCACATACATAGAGGAGCTGGCCCAGCTTGAGGACCACATCTACGTCTCCGCCGGACTCAGGGGGCTCCAGCTCCGGCTGAAGCCCGACGACCTGTGCGCGGCATGCGAGTGCGGATACGCTTCGTTCACCTGACGGCGATCACCTCGATCTCGACCTTGACGTCCTTGGGAAGACGTGCGACCTGGACCGCCGAGCGGGCGGGAAGCACAGGGGAGTCCCTGAACGCCTCGGCATACACCTCGTTCACTGATGCGAAGTCGTTCATGTCGGCAAGGAAGACCGTCGCCTTGACAACCCTCGTCAGGTCGAGCCCTGCCTCGCCAAG
Source organism: uncultured Spirochaetales bacterium (assembly GCA_944388965.1). GTDB lineage: Bacteria > Spirochaetota > Spirochaetia > Sphaerochaetales > Sphaerochaetaceae > Bullifex. The sequence goes on from CALXKL010000002.1 coordinate 215,796, forward strand.
CACCTGGCGGATGTTGGAAAAGCACCTTGCCGCCTGCTGTGCCGCACTCGTCCCGTCGATGGCGCCGGTGGCCGGATCCACCGGAATCTGTCCGGATGCGAATACGAAGTCGCCGACCGATACGGCCTGGCTGTAGGGTCCGATGGCCGCAGGGGCCTTGTCCGTCTGTATTCCGACAATCTTGTTCATGACGTCCTCTCCTCTCATTTCTCCACAAGCGGGACCAGGTCCCGGCATCTGTCTATCAGTGTACCATATTCCAGCTGTGCACCCTTCTCGAATCCGAAGCCCCAGCTGACTCCGACGAAGGGCACGCCGACGCTTCTGGCTCCGTCGAGGTCGTTCACCGTGTCGCCGACCATGAGGGTGCCGGACACGGATGACCCCAGATCGTCCATGGCAAGACGAATGCAGTCGGCCTTCGTCAGCCTGCCTCCCTCGTCCGTCCCACGCACCGTGTCGAACAGTCCCGTCATGCCCTTCTCGACGAAGATCATTTTGGCGAGCTTTTCGTACTTGAGCGTGCACACCCCGGTCTTCACCCCGCTGGAGCGCAGGTGGAGTATCACATCCTCGAGTCCGGCATACATGTGGCACAGATGCATTCCGACCTTCTCGTACTCCTTGCGGTAGACCTCGACGCACCTGTCGAGGAGAGCCTCGTCCTGGTAGCCGTAGACGATCCTGAAGCAGTCCTTCAGCGGAGGGCCGACGAAACGACGCATCCAGATCTCGTCGTGACACGGTTCGAGACCGAGTGCGGCGACCGTGTAGTTCGCCGTATGGAATATGCCCTCGCTGGTGTCCATCAGCGTACCGTCGAGGTCGAACAGCACTGCTTCCATCATAGTTCAAGGACCTCCTCAATGCGCTCGCCTGCGTAGGCGCCGGAGACGACGAGGATGTTCGTCAGGTCCCCTTCCGTCCGGGTGATGCAGCTGCAGCCGGCCTCCTGTGCTATCAGCATGGCGGCGGCGTAGTCGTAGTAGTGGAGATACCACTCGTAATACATCGAGGCGCGTCCGCATGCAACATAGCAGGTGCTCATTGCGGCGGAACCAATCGAACGGGTGTCGCTCACCATGGCGTATATCCTGCGCTCATTGGCCCAGAAACGCTCAAGGCTCTCATGTCTGCGATGTGGAGGAACGACCAGTGCGACGCTCTTCTCGAAGGGGACGGAGGTTCCTGAAAGCCTCGTCCGGCCAAGATACGCTCCGCATCCGGCCCTTGCGTGGAAAAGCTCGTCGTAGACCGGGTTGTATACGGCTCCTGCCACCAGCTTTCCGTCCTTCTCCAGCGCGACTGATATGCAGTAGAGCGGAAATGAGTTCATGAAGTCGACGGTGCCGTCTATCGGATCGATCACCCACACATAGCCGTCAAGGGAATCCATCGTGCCGTACTCCTCGCCCAGCACGCCGTCGTCGGGATACAGTTCACCTATCGTGGAGCGGATGAAGGTCTCGACCCTGCGGTCCGCCTGGGTCACATAGTCGTTGACACCCTTGGCCTCGACGCCGACCGGCGAATGCGACAGATCCAGGGCCAGAGAGCCGGCCTTCCTGATCATCTCCAGCATCGTCTCGTATCGACATGCGCTCATCTGTGCATGTCCTTCTTCAGCTCCTCTCCGAGCACCTTCACGATCTTCAGGTCCGACGACGAGAACGACTCCATGGCGATCTCGTCGCACCATGCGAACACAAGATCCTCCCTGCTGTCATAGCTGAGAAGCGCGAACGACCAGCTGTCGGCGCCTCTGGCATACATCTGGGCTCCTGCGTTGTTGCGGATCTCCATGCGTCTCAGATCGTCGAAGCGCTCTGAGCCCGTGACCACCAGGGACAGACCGGCTGACGGGACGACGAGCATCTTGTCCCTTCCCTCGCTTCTCGAGGCCGTGACGGCCTTCCTTATCGCATCGTCCATGGCTGCAAGAGTATCATTGTCCGCCCTCTCCACGAGCGAGAGGAACGAACCGAGGGGCCGGTCCCCCATGGCCCTCAATATCGCGGCTATGGACACCGGCAGATGCGACATGTCGTACCCTTCCTGCCCGGCCGCGGCCGTTTCATCATCCTGAACGAATTCCGCCGTGCCGCCGTAGGAGGCGTCATCCTCCACGACGATGTCGTCATCTGTGCCGGAGAGGACCTCGTCGAGTCCGCCGGCGAGCATGTCCTCCTCCTGCTCTGCCTCCTGGCTCTCCTCGCTCTCCTGGCTCGACAGCGTCGCCTCCTCTCTTTCGGCCGTCTCGGGGTCGACATCCTCATCCGGATCGTCGTCGACGATGGCAGGCGGCTCATCATCGGCCTCGTCGGCCTCCTCTTCCTCGCTCGCCTCAACCACATCGGCCCCGCGACATGCGACATCGCAATCGGGTCCGTCATCTGCAGACGGAGTCTCGTCTTCATCATCCAGCGCACCGGCCTCGCGTGGAAGGCCTTGTACAGATACGGATACCGGACCTTCGGAATGCAAGTCGCATTCATCAGGATCGACACCGTCCTCCGCGACCAGGTCGCAGGTGTCCTCCTCTATCATGTCATTGCCGACCAGGTCGTCCTCGTCAGGACATCCATCACATGCGACTGCGGGGTTGCCGTCATCGTCGAAGAGCCTGAGCTGGTCAGGGTCGTCGTAGGGGACGTAGCATACATCGTCGTCCTCCACGTCATCCTCCATGTACTCCTCGTCCTCGCCGAGCACGGCGGGTTCTTCCTCTTCGGCCAGATCCTCGACGTCGTCTTCCACATCGTCATCTCCGACCTCGTCCCCGTCATCGTCGAGCAGCATGAAGGAATCCTCCTCGACATCGCCACCATCGTCGTCATCGCCCAGGGGACCGTCTTCCGGAAGGAAGTCGTCGCTCTCGAGTTCGTCGAGCTCCTCGGTCACAGGCTCTTCGGCCATGCCCTCGGGAAGTTCGTACAGGGAGATGTCCTCCACCTTCGCCGTCGGGGGCATGTCCTCGTCGGGAACATCGGCTGCATCCTCGGCCTCGAAGCGCGCCTCCAGCATGCGCGCCTTCTCGTCATCGTCGGCCCTGTCGTATTCGCTGTCGTCGTCGCTGAGGACCTGCGCCGGAACATCGTCCAGAGGAACGTCCCACGAGGACTGGGAATCGTCGACCTCCTCTGAGAAGACGTCGTCGAACTCCTCTTCATCCGGGTAGTCTTCCCTGTCGTCCAGACGGAAGACGGTCCGGTAGAACGCATCACAGCTCTCGTCACAGGAGCATAGGGCGGCCAATGCCGCCAGGGAGATCCTCCATACGTCATCCCTGACCTTCTCAAGGGGTGCGCACGTATCGGGATCGACGAACAGCTGGACATGACCAAGTGCAGGACGGATGGCCTCCTCGGACCGCCTCCTGTCCATCCTGGTGGCGAAGACCTCCGGATACATGTATGCATTGACGAAGCGCAGACTGGAGAGTCTGATCACGTCTATCTTGTAGCCCTTGTAGGTGTACACGTCCTCCACATCGCTCTGTCTGAAAAGATAGAGCACGAAGTGGTTGAACAGCCTGTCCATCTTCGATGAGCTGGCAGGCTTGACACCCGCGTCCTGCATGACGCGCCTGATGGAATGGAGGATGAACGAAAAGAGCGAAGGACCGAGGAAACAGTAGTAGCGGTCCGCGAAGCGTACGAAAGGATGGAGGGCCGCGCTGAGGAATCCGTCCTCGATGACGTCATCCCGGCTGGAGGCAGAGGAGCTGAACATTCGGCAGGTGTCGCTGGACATGAGACTGGCCATCTCCACGGAGAAGATCTCATAGCCGTTGGCCTTGGCCCCAAGGGCCTCGAGCCGTGGCCTGTAGCCGCCCTTTGCGACGACCTCGTCGACGGCCAGCTGTCTGGTCAGCATGCTCTTCTCCGCCTGGAGGGAGGCGACCTTATCCCTGATCTCGTCGTTCAGGCGCCTGGTCTCTTCGACCAGATCCCCTATCCCGTCCATCATCGTCGAGCATATGACGGAAAGGTCCTTCACAAGAGAATCGCTGTCCGTATGGAACACGTCGGCGACCATCTGCTCGTCACCTACGAAGACGGACTCGAACAGGAAGCGGAAGGCCTCCATGTCCTGTCGTGAGACGTCGTAGCCGAAAAGCTGCAGGAACAGTCTCTCCCTGTAGGCGATGAAGTCGGAGGATGGGACCTGCCCCTGTCTGACCGCAAGCACGGCCCTGCATTCGACAAGTCTCACAAGACGGCGCACGGCATCGTCGGCCAGGCTCCTCAGCCTCTGCCAGTCCTTGGTGCGGATCTCCTGCTGCGACGAGAAGCCGCCTTCGCCGTCATAGTATCTGCTGGTGAATATCGACTGGAGAAGCACGGGAAGGATCCTCGCACCGGCCAGTGCCATGGCGTCGGCCTTGCCGCCGCTCTCGACCTCGTAGCGATGCCAGGCGGCCCTGGACAGGATCGCCAGCGGGTAGTACCGCTTCATGATGGATGCCATCGAATGGAAGTCGTTGACCAGGAAGTTCATGGCCTCCTGACTGTTCCTTCTTGCCTTCTCCTCACGGATCGACAGCGCACTGTCGTCGTTCGCGAATACGCTCACCTGATATTCCCTTCCCTATGCATGTGGATTATCTTCCGAAAAGGTCACTGGATGCAACACTTGCGCCTGTATGCCTTGAGCCCCTCCTCCAGACACCTGACCGCCATCTTCAGCTCCTCCTCGTTGAGCACGTAGGCGATCCTGGCCTGGGTACGGCCGAGGTTCTTGGTCACGTAGAAGTCCTCCGCGGGGGCGAACATGACGGTGCAGCCCTCCCACTGGAAGTCGCGCAGCATGAAGATGGAGAACTTCTCGGCATCGTCGACCGGGAAGTCGACGACGAAGTAGAAGGCCCCCTTCGGCCTGCTCACCTTGACTCCGGGTATCTCCTGTATGCCGCTCACCAGAAGGTTGCGCCTCCTCTCGTACTCCTCCCTGACGGCCTCGATGTACTCCTCGCTCGCGTTCAGGGCCGCGGTCGCGGCGACCTGCTCGATGGCGGGAGGACACAGCCTCGCCTGCGCGAGCTTCATCGCCGATGACAGCACGTCCTTGTTGTGGGTCACGATGGCACCGACCCTGGCTCCACACATGGAGAAGCGCTTGGAGAAGCTGTCGACGCAGATGATCCTGTCACCGTACTCGGGGAATGTGAGCACGCTGGTGAACTGCTCTCCATCGTAGCAGAACTCCCTGTAGACCTCGTCCACGACCAGGAAGATGTCGTGGCGGCGGCACAGCTCGAGCAGGTCCTTCAGCTCCTGTCTGGTGTACACATGGCCTGTGGGGTTGTTGGGAGAGCACAGCAGGATCGCCATGGTCTTCTTCGTGATGCGGGCCTCGAAGTCGCTGATGGAGGGCAGCACGAACGCATCGTCTATGCGGCTGGTGACAGGCACAAGAGACACCATCGCCGTCGCAGCGAAAGTGGATACGTTGGTGTAGAACGGCTCGGGGATTATGACCTCGTCATACGGGTCGCACAGCGTCATGAAGACGAACTGCAGGGCCTCCGAGCCGCCGGTGGTGATCATGATCTCGTCCGGCGAGACTTTGGCGCCGTACTTGGCGTAGTACGAACACAGCCCCTCCCGCAGCGGGACCTCCCCCTCCGACAGGCCGTATGCGATATACGGTTCGTCATACGCATGGACGGCATCCAGCGCCTCCCGGGGCGTCCTGATGTCAGGCTGCCCTATGTTGAGATGAATCACGTGCACGCCTCTTCTCTCGGCGTCTCTCGAATACGGCACGAGACGTCTGATGGGCGACGCCTGGAAGCCGGATATCCTCTTCGACATCTGCATATCGTTCACTCTCCTGAAAGACCGCGGACAGGGGCCGACACCCCTGTCCCGAGGTCTTGATGAATCAATGGACCCCTGTCAGTCCTGTATGTTCTCGTTCGGGTCGACGTCCCCCACGATCTTCCTGGCCTGAGTGTCGTCGATGAGCTTCTGGATGAACTTGCGGTTGTCCAGCAGCGGCGAGATGGAACGGCCATGGTGCAGACGGGATATGACACGGGCGAAAAGCTCGGTGACGTCGGCCTGGATGAACCACTCCTTCTCCAGCAGATGACGTCCCTGGTAGACGGCGTTGGTTCCAATGATCCTGTAGAAGACGCCCTCGCGATAGGCGGCGTCGAAGTTCTCGACGGCGTTTCCGTTGAAGAACGGAAGTGAGACCATGCAGATTATCTTCTTCGCGCCGAGGTTCATCAACTCCCTCATGGCGATGATCATCGTGCCTCCGGTGGCTATCATGTCGTCGGCCATCAGGACGGTCTTGCCGCGGACGTCGCCAAGCAGGTTGATGCTCTTGATGTTGCTGTTCTTGGCATCCTTGCTGACGATGGAGTAGTCCCTCTCCTTGTAGAGCATGGCCAGAGGCCTGTGCAGTCCCTGGGCGTAGAACTTGTTGCGGCTGACGGCGCCGGTGTCCGGGGACACGACGACCAGATCCGGGTCGGACAGGTCGATGACCTTCCTGAGCGCGATCAGGGTCTGGTAGGAGCCGTGGAGGTTCTCCAGATGGCATGTGGAGAACGCGTTCTCGATCTCGCGCGAGTGTATGTCGAGCGTGATGATCCTCTCGACGCCCAGTCCCTCGCAGAAGCGGGCGAACATGCTGGCGGTCAGCGCCTCGCGTCCGGCCTTCTTGTGCTGTCTTGCATACGGATACGTGGGAAGGACCAGCGTTATGGAGGCGGCGCCGGCGAGCTTGACGGCGTCGATCGTGGTGAACAGGAACATCAGGTGGTCGTTGATGGATATCGGCTGCGGATCATCGAGACCTGCAACCTTGATCGGAGCGCTGTTGGACACGTCGTGGATGATGTAGACGTTGAGTCCGCGCACCGGGTCGATGAGCTCGGCCTTCTCCTCGCCGTTGGCGAAGCGGGTGTACTTCACGTTGATCGTGAAGTCCGGGCAGTAGAAGGCGCTGGGCAGCTTGCCAGTGGGGATCTTCTTGCTGTCCAGATCATCGATGAGCGTGACCTGCTTCAGCAGCTCGGCCTCTGTCATCTCGTGTCTCTTGGAGAGTGCCTTGGAGACTTTCTCATAGCGGTCTATGTAAAGTCTTCTCAAGTGCTTGACGACCTTGCCTGTGAAATACTCGCTGCCAGGGCCGGCAATAACCCCCAGCTTGTGCGGTTTGATGATGCTCATGTGAAGAATGTTATTCGCCTTCGGTGATTTGTTCAATGCGCAAAGGCATGCCGAGACGGCTCCACATGCACGTTTCGACGCATCCAGCGGGTCCCGGAAGGCCGTTCATCATGCATCAGGCAAGATGGATGCATGTCATGTGAAGACCTCCGACGCCGCGGGAATCGACTGCATGGCCCCCTCTCTGGACACGGCTATCGACGAGGCGCGACAGGCATATGCAAGAGCATCGTCCACATCGAATCCACGCTCGATGGAGGCGATGTAGTAGCCGATGAACGTGTCGCCGGCCGCGGTGGTGTCCTTCACCGGCAGGTCTACGATCTCTCCCCTGCCTCTTCTGTCCTGGTAGCCGTAATAGGCTCCATGGCTTCCTGCTGTCAGGAGTATCTGCGAGTGCGGATGGGCCTCCACCAGAGTCCCGAGTATCGTCTCGTAGTCCGTCTTCACAGGAAGTCCGGCAAGCGCCGCGCCCTCGATCTCGTTGACGCAGATGATGTCCACCAGATCCAGATGGAAGCTCCTGACCTCGTCCTCATAAGGCGCGGGGTTCAAGCATATCCTCATGCCGCGCCTGCTGGCGCACGTGATCAGATAGTCGACAAGGTTGATCTCGTTCTGGAGCACCAGCCAGTCGCCCTGCGAGAAATCGGAAAGCACCGCGTCGACCATCTCCTTAGTGATCTCCCTGTTGCCCCCTGGATAGATCATTATGCAGTTGCGCCCCTCGTCGTCGACCTGGATGATGGCGTTTCCAGTCGCGCTGGAGGTGGTGTCGATGTAACGGGTGTCGACGCCATAGCCGTCCAGCAGATCGACCAGGAACATGCCGTCAGGCCCTATTCTGCCGGCATGATACACCTCCAGGCCTGCACGGGCCATGGCGGCGCTCTGGTTCGCACCCTTGCCTCCTGCGCTTGTCCTGAGTGAAGTGCATGAAAGCGTCTCGCCTTCCATGACCATGTGCGGAACACGGTAGATGTGGTCGATGTTGAGAGATCCGAAACAGAGCACCTTCGACATGCCAAGCCTCCCTTATACGAGCTGCGCCAGCTGCTTTCCAATGTCGACTATGTCGATTCCCCTGGTGAACTTCAGACATGTTCCGGAGGGATACCTGACCTTCTGCATCCATCGCTCGGGAATCGCATCGATTCCGTACTTTGCACCAAGGATGGCACCTGCTACGGCTCCAATTGTATCGGCATCACGGCCGAAGTTTCCAGCCAGCACGACGCCGGAGCGGAAGTCGTCATGACACTGTGCAAGAGCGCAGAATGCCGAAGGCACAGCCTCTGCGGTGGTGGCCCACTGGCTTGAACGCAGCAGATCGTGCACAGGCATCCACCACTCGAGCAGATCGCCATGTGCCTCTTCGACCAGCCGAAGCGACTGTGTCATGTTGTAATACAGCCAGCTGTCCTCCGGAATCGGTGCAAGAGCAGCATCAAGTATCTCCTGCCAGCTTCCATCAACCATGGCGACCGAGACTGCCGCCGCAACCGCCTGGGCACCCCAGACGCCCTCGCCGTAATGACTGATCGAGGCCTCCGTCCCGGCCATTCTGACAGCCTCCTCAGGGCGCCCTGCACACACGATTCCCACAGGCGGTATTCTCATCGCGGTACCATCGCTCATGTTGAATGTGCTGAACTTGCCGGTAAGAGGTGGAAGGAGACCTCTCCTGAGGTTGTCTGCTGCCGCCTTCTCGCTTGCCCCGCCCCTCTTGTACTCGTCCTGGACCACGACATCCTCCATCCAGGATGCCACGACCTCCTCGCTGGTCAGTCTGCCCTTGCATCTGATCAGGGTCTTCGCCGTCAGAAGTGCGAATTCGGTATCGTCAGTACTCCACGAGGCCCCACTATTGAAATCCGTCGTGATCTGATAATTTGACCTGTTGTCCGGCATCCTGGCAGCATCACCGAAGGAATCGCCTATCGCAAGGCCGACCATGCAGCCTACTGCCCTCTTCTCGATCTCGCTCCTGTCCATCTGTGCAATGTTCTTCATCATATCCTCCCCGTATCAAAGCTCCTCGACGAACAGGTCGCCGAATGCACATCGTCCTCCATCGTACATGGCGTAGCCCACCATGCCGTATCCATATTCCGCATCGACAGCCTCGATCAGATGTCCGTCGACACTTGCGCTCAGCCTGTCCCCTGCGGCCCTGAACATGATGTCGTACTCCCTCTCCTCCTGCCAGTCGAACGGCAGATGGGCAAGTGTGACAAGTCCCCTGTCTCCGCAGTTCTTCATGATCGCGATTCCATCTGCGACCAGCCCGGCGTAGTAACCGCGTCTGGCACCCTGCACACGAGCGGACATGAACGCTCCACCGCCATTGTGCACCATGATGCTGCCTCGGACCTCGACGTCGCCCATGAAGTAGTTGCCGGTCATGGCCTCGCAGTGGTCCAGACACATGGCCTGGATTCTTCCATCACGTATCTCCCAGGAGCCGTGGTTATGGCTGAACGGGATTATCGATGAGAACTCCTTCTTCTGCCGAGAGACATCGATGGAGTATCGGCCCTTTCCCGTAATGCGGAGATAATCGATATAGAAGCAGCCGAGGTCCTTCGTCTTCGCCGGCGAGTTGGCCTCGAACTGGAGCCCGACCTCATCGATCATGGCACCGGAGAGTCTCTCGTCATCCGATGGAATGTCGAAATCGATCTCATGCCAGGCATCGTCGCGATAAACCGCTCCGCCAAGGAAGACGAGCTCACCTGTCAGCGTATTCCTCACGTACGGAGAGAGGATCACGCTCTCTCCGTTCAACCGGTCGAAGCGCACCTTCATGCTGACATGCTGACCAGGGTAGACCTTTGGCGAGAACACAGGCTGATAGCGTTCATCATCGAAATCCGCTCTGCGATAGAACGGCTTGTAGTAGATGCGGGACACATCACCCCTCGTACCACGGTCGAAGAGAACCTCCAGGGCGCCCTTGCCATCCGATCCCTGCCCGTCGACATGCCTGATACGGCACAGGAACTCGTTGGAGACGCGCATGCAATGTGTGGATCCGGGAAGAGAGAAGTCGAAGTCGACGACCTTCTCGTCAACGGACAGATCGTCCGGGACCGTCTCCCCCATCAGCCTGACAGCGGTCGCCGTCAGCTTTCTGGCGTATGTCGGAATGTCCAGGATGTTCAGATAGCCGGAGATGCCGGAGAGCACAATCGCATCGTTCACAGGCTTCCTGTAGTGGTCCGGAATACCTTCCAGGCCATTGGCGACGCCCATGATCGTGCCGACGTTTCCTGCATTGCAGTCGGTATCCCAGCCAGCCATCGTGGCGATCTCCACCGTCCTGGCGAATGTGCGTCCATAGAGCATGGCCATGATGCACACGCCTGCGTTCGGGATAATATGACAGACGCCCGGCCACTTGTCATAACCCCACTCGGCCTGCAGGAACTTCAGGCAGTCCCTCCAGGAATCGGGATTTGCGCAATGGAAGTCGATCACGGCGTTGACGACTTTGGCGTAGTCGCATTCCGGGTCGATCAGGGAGAGCCCCTTCGCGATGATGCTGTCCACATCATCTGTGCAGAAGGCCTCGGCGATGCAGGCGGCGATGAAGGCCGCACCCTCCAGGGCGTTTCCATCGTGGGATACGCTTGCCGCAGTCCTGGCATAGCGCGCAGCTCTGGCAGGGTCTCCTGGACAGACGAGCCCCCAGGTGTCAATGAATATCTGACCGCCGATCTGCTCTGCCATGATCCTGCCATTGACCTTGACGGATCCGGATGCAGGAGCCTTGATGCCGTTCTTCAGATTCAGGTATGCGGTATGCTCTGTGCTTACGCCATAGCCACCCCACCAGAACATGCCGATGCCCTCCCTGGCATAGTTCAGCCAGGCCTCGGCTACGTCTCCCGGCTCCAAAGGCCTGTCCATCGCACCGTCGTCGAGGGCACGCAGAAAAAACACCGGGCCATTGGCATCGTCATCCGCGGCGAAGTTCCTGAACGGCTTCACATAGTCCCTGATGTCGCCATAGAAGCGCTCGATACGATCGCTTGTCCAGATCGTCGGCTCCACAGGGGCGCCAAGCCTGATGCCTATGTTCATACCGAGAAAACCTGAATAGATCCTCTCCAAATACTCCTTGTGTCTGGGTTCCATAGATTGAGAAATCTCCTTTCGACGAGGGGCACGAGGACATCCCATGCCCTTCGTCGAAAGCCCTTCCGGATTCGGAAGAGCTTTCATTTCATCAACCGAACACCGAGTTCAGATATTCGGTGATCTTCGTTCCTCCGGCCTGGTTCCACTGCTCGACGAACTTCTCGAAATCGTCGACAGGACGCACGCCGCGGATGATGTCGGTCGCGTACTCCCTGTAAAGAGAATCCATGGCATCCTTGAGCGGGACGAGATCCTCGGGAAGAATGACGTTGATATCATCGGCGAAATACTCCTGTACCATGTCAAGGGATTCGAGAGCGGCATCGGAGAGGACCTGTCCATCGACATTGGACATGTCAAGGTTGTCGATCGTGGTCCAGCAGCGTGCCCACCAGGACGAATACTGGTCGGTGAGGACGTACTTTCCGTTCTCGATGTTGTAGTGGATGCCCTCAAGACCGAGCTTGTCTATGACTCTGCCCTCCGGGCTGGCCATGAACTCGAGGACCTTCCATGCCGCGACCTTGACCTCGCTGTATGCGTTGATCGCAATACCCCTCGTCGCCTTGGTGACATCGACGCTCTTGTATGCCCAGCTCTCTCCTTTGGCAGGAGGAAGCACGACAAGATCCTGGCCCTGCGTCTCCTTCATCTTCGTGCTGTAGACGTTGAGCGTGTCGCCAGCGGTCGCCATGACCATGGCACTCTCCCCTTCGTAGAACGACTGCTCCTTGGTCTCCCAGGTCTTGGTGACATAGCCGTTGTCGAGAAGTCCCTCGCTATACAGCTGGGCGTAGAAGGCAAGCTTGGCCTTTTCGTTCTCCGTCGTCACGGAATACACCCAGTCTCCGTTCTCGTCCTGAGTGATCGTGGATGTGATGCCGAATGCATGGTTGAACATGTTGTCCAGCTCGAGAATCGAGCCATCGCTCTGCGTGGCGCCATCCAGCGTGATGGGCCAGGTGCACAGACCTGATGCCTTGAGCTCTCTGAAGAACGCCAGATAGTTCTCGAGTGTCGGGTCGGCCATGAGGGCCTGGGAAGTGCTCATCGCCTCGAACCAGTCCTGTCGAAGAACAGGCACCTTGATGCGCGGCGGCTCAAGCCAGAGCAGGTATGGATAGTTGGCGATCTGCTCCTTGGCATGAGGCTCCATGTCGAGAATCTGCTTGACATATGTCGAACTCTCGATATACGGCGTCAGGTCCTCGAGCAGCCCCTCGTCGGCAACGGCCTGGTCTCCACCCTGGAAATAGATTATGTCAGGATTGATCTGGCCTGTTCGGAAGGCGATAGGCACGACTGTGGCATACGAGCCGGTGGGAGCGCTGAGGAAGACCAGGTCGATATAGTCGCCCTGAGCGGCCAATCCCTCCTCGATCTCCTTCTCGAGCACCGCACAGATGTCGGCGTCCACAATCGGATCGATGTCCTTGTACAGGTATGTGACCTGGACAGGTGCCTCAGGTGTTCCGACATGCTGTGAGAGCATCTCGGCGGTGACCGTCTGTCCGGCCTCGGCAGATGTGCTCTCGCCGCTTCCGCCGGCGAATGCACATGAGAGCGCGACCAGAAGCGCCAGAAGAACGCAAAGTGTCCTTTTCATCTCTTTACCTCCGTTTTTCCTTTTTTCTTGTTTCCTCTATTCCTTTATTCCTCCACCCATGACATCCTTCGTGTAGAACTTCAGGACAAATGGATAGAGGATCAGTATCGGGACGATTGCGACGACTATCGTGGCCCCCTTGAGCGCCGCATAGTCGACACGCGCCAGCGTGTTGTAGTCGAAGACGTTCTGCTGTCCCAGGATGGATACGACGTCCCCCAGGACGACGAACTGCCGCAGGACGACCTGGAGCACGGTGTCGGTGGACTTCTCGGTCAGGTAGATGCTGGCCTTGAAATACTCGTTCCATCTGACAACGGCATAGAACATGGTTATCGTCGCGATTCCGCTCTTGGCAAGCGGAATGTAGACGCTTGTCATGCTCTTCAGGTGCCCCGCTCCGTCGATCTCCGCCGCCTCGACGATGCTCTTCGGCACACTCTCGAAATAGCGCATCATGATGATCAGGTAGTACACGTTGACAGCGGTCACCAGAATGACCGACCACTTGCTGCCCATCAGACCCAGATTCTGCACGACGAGATATTCGGGGACCGTTCCGGGGTCGAAGAGCATCATGATGATCAGGAAGACCATGATCGGTCTTTTGAGAGCAAGGCGGGGACGTGTGAGCACATAAGCCGCCGTCACCGTCAGGATCATGTTGATCGCGGTTCCCACTACGGTGATTATCACCGAGTTGATCAGAGCCGGGACCAGAATCGGGTGGCTGAACACGATGCGGTAGTTCGTGAAGTCCAGATCATGCGGTATGATGTCCAGTCCGGACATCTCCATCGACCCAGCCGGGCTGGACAGAGACTTCGCAAGGATGTTGAGCAGAGGGATGAGCATCGTCATCGTCAGCGCGAACAGCAGGATGACCAACAGAATCTGACCTATCGAAAACTTTCTTCCTCTTACCAGCATATCACCAGACCCCCTCACCTGTCAGACGCTTGGACACCAGATGTGTCGCAAGGACGAGGATCATGCCGACGACGCCCTTGATGAGGCTGACGGCCGTGGCCAGTGAATACTGTCCCCCCTGGATACCAATCCTGTAGATATACGTGTCGAGAATGTCGATCGTGGACTCCACCGCGGTGTTTGAGAAGTTCAGCACCTGGTCAAAGCCTGCGGAAAGGAAGAAGCCCAGGTTCAGGATAAACATCGTCACTGCCGGGGTGATGAGAGCCGGAAGCACCACATGCCAGATCTTCTGGAACGTATTGGCACCATCCATGTCCGCGGCCTCGAACAGAGACGGACTGATCGAGATGATTGCGGTATAGTATATGATCGAGTCCCAGCCAATGCTTCTCCAACCCTCGCAGATCATCAGGATCCAGCGGATCACCGAGCGGTCGGTCATGAAGTCATGGGCCTCGATACCGAACAAGCCCAGCAGTTCATTCACCCCGCCCTGGATGGAGAGGGCATCGATCCAGATTCCTGCGATGACGACCCATGAGAGGAAGTGCGGAAGATATGATATGACCTGTACGTACTTCCTGAAGCCCCAGCTCCTGACCTGTGTCAGCATGATGGCGAAGATCAGGAAGAACGGGAACAGCAGAATATACTTCATGAAGCTGATGATCAGAGTGTTCTTGAGAATGTTGAAGAACGCCGGACTGCTGAAGATCATCTCGAAATAGTGCAACCCCGAAAATCTCCATGGACCTCTGGCATTGAACGAATAGAAGGCCAGGCGCATATTGATGATCGGAAGCACCTTGAAGAAAATGAAGTAGAGCATGGTCGGCAGAAGAATCAGATAGAGCACCTTCTCGTTCCACACCCTCTTCCAGAGCGGGGCCCGCCTCATCTGGGATGCGGTTCCGGTCTGGATGTCAGTGGAGTCTCCTTTCCGTTTCATCTTTCCTCCTTTTTCGCCATGACGGATCATGGAATCTGCAGCTCCATCAACGGGGCATGCTGCTGGGCCCCATACACGTCACGATCGAAACATGTACCGGATGGTGTACTGCGGTCGTATGTGATCTTCACGCCCATCGCAGCATCGAAGAACACAATGCACTTGAGAGCACTTGGATTCAGGTTATAGATCCGACATATGGTGTCCTGGCAGATCACGCCGCTGTCCCGCACCCTCTCGTAATTCCTCCTGTCATCGAACAGGACATCCAAGGTGATCAGGAAAGGTCCGCTGTTCTTGCTTCTGAGCACCTTTGCAAGCTCCACGAGTCTGGTCATGTCTCACCTCCGAATCCCGTATACGGACTCCATCTCTGAATTGGGAAGAGAGCCGTCGGGTCGTCCACAGGCATCAGATGGTACACGGAGAACTCGTATACCGGGCCGAAGGGCACATCGCTTGGCGCGAACGGGAATGCCAGATTGCCAGCCGTGGACTTGCGTCCCTCGTAGCCGTAGTGCATGAACGTCGAACGCACCGATGCGCAAATGGCATTGGACAGTTCCTGTGACGACGAGAGTACCTCGAACATCACGCAGATCTCATGAGGCGTGTCATGAAGCGGTTCAAGCAGTCCCATGACACCATCTATGCCGTAGTTGTAGAAATCGATCGAGTAGCTGGAGGGATCGATCTCCGAGTACTGTTCCTGGACCGAGCGCCGAACAAGATCCTCGACCTGGGAGACCTTGCCGATCAGAAGCGGATCCCTCACGCCGGCGATGACGAATGTCCTGTATGCCACAAGCCGGGCACCCTCGAGCTTTATCATGTAGGGATCGGTCGCATCGAGACGACTGCCCTTCACCCTGACCCTGTTGTCGCCAAGCTCCTCGAATGTGCACTGCGACAGATCCATCTCGATTCCAGGTCCATGCAGAATGTATGGATGGTCCTTCTCATAGAACGTATGCGCGGCGACGGACAGCGACGTGCACTTCCTGTCAGGATCGCAGGGATACACCACGAAGGAGTCCTCATACACCTCACCCATCATGCAGTCCTTCGTGGTTCCTGGATTGCAGCACAGCGCACCGCACTCCAGAACTTTGCCCATGTGGTAGCTAAGGGCGGCATCGAAGCCGTGGAAGATGCCGACCGCCGCGAATGGTGCCGGATCGTATGCACGCCCGGCGATGATGATCCGTGCTCCGCCTTCAAGCGCCTTGACAATGGGCTCGACACCCATCTGCGCGACGACGCCTGTGGTCTCTTCAAGCCGTGCTGCATCCAGCTTGGGGACCTTTGCATCCAGTGGAGTCACCTCGCCTCTTTCCATGTGTTTGAGGATGACATCATCCGGAATATCCGCCCAGATGACGCAGGTGTCGACTTCAGGCAGGGATCCTGCGCGGAATATCTCCTCGATGATGGACAACGTCCACATGACATGCTCTCTCCCTCCGCTGCCGCCCGCCGACGAAACTATCAGAGGAATGTCGCTGCCCAGAGCCGCATCTATCAGACGCTCCAGATCCTTCCTGGCCGCCATTCTGCTGACTATGGCGGTCTTCGCGCCGAGTTTGTGGGGTCCGGCATCGGTGGATCCCGCGTCGACCACTATTGCATCCGGCCTCATGGCCATGCCCCTTTCCAGAGACGATGTCGGGAATCCGTAACCGAGGATTCCGCATGGTGACAATATCCTGATACAGTCCAAGACCGGTCAACCTCCCTTTGTTTTCCTTATATGGGCCAAACCCGGCAGCTGTCAAAAATTATGTGTAATCATTTTTTCCATTTGCTTTCAAAATGTTTTCATAATCCATTACATCAACTGCACTTCACGACATGTATCCACCTTCAGTTGGGAAGGCGGCAATCATCCTGAATCGATAGGTTGTCATGAAATGAAACCTGAATCCGATGTGCCTAATGGCCATGAAACATGACTTTTCACATACCGCCGCAATGCGTCCGGAGGAGTCACACCGGGGGGATGCCGCTATCATCACAGCCGGCGGCAGTATGAAAGAAAATGGAAATATTCATTTGCCAGAATGGGTGTGATACGTTTACAATTCCAGGTGATGAGCAGACCTACACTCAAGGAGATTTCGGCCAGAACAGGCCTTTCGATAGCCACGATATCGAGAGCGATGTCCGGCTCCGGTCTTGTGCGCAGGGAAACGCAGGAGGTCATCGACAAGGCGGTACGAGAGCTTCAGAGCCGTGGCGGACAGTCCAACCTCATAGGTCTGGTGATACCTGACACGCGCAACCCGTTCTTCCCGATGATGTATGAAGGGATAAACGATGTCGCCGATGCGAACGACATGACCATACTGCAGTGTTCCAGTAATGCAGATGCGAAAAGAGAGGAGAAAATCGTGCACAGGCTGGCCGATCACGGCGTCGATGGCCTGATACTGATTTCATGCGGAACCGTCTATCCTTATCTCGAGCGACTCGTCAGGGACCGTCATGTGCCAATTGTCTTCCTGGACAGGGACCCGGGTCTTGCAGGCGTCGACCTTGTCACGGTGGAGAACAGGGACGGCATGTATCAGGCTGCGAAGTATCTGCTGACCCTTGGCCATAGACAGATCCTCTTCCTGGCAGGGACAACCGGAGCCTCGACGACAAAGGAGAGATACGACGGCTTCATGCAGGCCATCCATGACAGCGATGTGGACGCCTCGGGGATCATCATCGAGAATGCGGATTACGGCAACGCCACTGCATACCACGTGGTACGCAGCAGGATCATGGATCGTGGCAGCGTCGACTTCACCGCGGTATGCGCATCGAACGACGAGATGGCGCTTGGGGCCATGAGGGCGCTTGCAGAACTCGGCATAGACGTGCCGCATGACGTGTCGGTGATCGGCTACGACGACATTCCCTCGGCCGGAAAGGCCAGACTGACCACAGTGCGCCAGCCTCTCAGGGAGATGGGGAAGAACGCCATGTATCTGCTGATGCAGGAGATGAGGGACAGCGGCATGCCACACCAGAAGATGACGCTATCCGCGAATCTCATACTCCGCGACACGGGCTCTCCTGCAAGACGATGACCGTCCCCGCAGGCAATGGGTTCGAAGCGGCTTCAACCTGCGGAATTGTCGCGATATTGCATCTGACATCTTCATGGGCTAGACTCCTCAGACGAATCGAGGAGGCTTTCAATGGGCTATCAGGATGTGAATGCCGAGACGATATCGACATGGATACGCGAAGAGGACTGGCAGTGGGGCAGACCCATCGACTCCAGAATGTACGCCGAAGCGAAGGCGGGACGCTGGGACGTCCTGCTTACACCGACGAAGCCGGTACCACACTACTGGTTCGGCGGGAGTCTGGAAGGACGACGGCTGCTGGGGCTTGCATCCGGTGGCGGTCAGCAGATCCCCATCTTCAGCGCACTTGGCGCAAAGTGCACCGTGCTGGACTACAACGACGACCAGCTGGAGAGCGAGAGGATGGTCGCCAGGAGGGAGGGATACGACGTCGACATCGTCAAGGCCGACATGACAAGGCCCCTGCCTTTCGCCGACGAGACGTTCGACATCATCTTCAACCCCGCCTCGCTATGCTATGTGGAGAAGGTGGAGCCCATCATCAGGGAATGCTGGAGGATACTGAAGAACGATGGCGTGCTGATGATCACATTCGAGAACGGCATCAACTACATAACAGATCCGGATGACGAAGGCCGCATCTGCCAGGCGCTGCCCTTCAACCCGCTTGAGGATCCCTCGCTGTACAGCAAGGAGGACGGCTACCAGTTCTCCCACTCGTTCAGCGAGCAGATAGGAGGTCTGATCAGGGCGGGCTTCACGCTCACCGACGTGTACGAGGACACCAACGGCTACGGTCTGCTGCACGAGCTGAACATACCCTCCTTCTGGGCCGTCAGGGCGGTGAAGAAGTGATCCACGTGGTCTTCGCCGACTTCTCCTCCTCGATCGAGGAGGAAGAGGAGCGCATCGCATCACTTGTCAACCGTCTTGGTTCGAACCTCGGGTGCACATTCTCCAGAGTCTCGGTCAGAGGCGGACGCGGCCAGTTGGATGCCCAGCTCGCCGCACACAGGTCTCATGATGTGCGGATAATGCCCCTTCTCGTCCAGGAAGGCCATTCATACCAGCTTCTGCTCGAGACCGGATGCCGGTGCGGCAGGCCTCTTCTTTCAGGCAGCCATGACATCATGCGCGTCGCATCGATCCTGTCATCCACGTTCGAGCGCAAGCCTGATACAGGCCATGTCATCGTCGCACACGGAAGAGAGGATGTTCATGTCGACCAGCTCGATGCACTGTCACATGCGATGAGAGACGACATGAGGCTCGTGACGCTCAAGGGCGCTCCGGGCTTCGATGCCCACACATTCTCCATGAGGAATCTCGTCGTGGTACCCCTCCTGCTCACCTGCGGTCATCACGCCCGCAACGACATCGCCATGAGCATCGTGCCCGCACTGGAATGCGCAGGGCATGATGTGACCATGGTGGAATGCGGCCTGCTCGGGCTGTCCAGTGGATTCGAGGCCATGTTCATGGAACATCTGGATGATCTCGTATCAGAAGAACACGGTGACAGGTGAGCCGTCATCGTCCAGGAGCGTGCGTCTTGATAGTGCGAACACCGACTCGCCGATGCCGCTGTCCAGGAAGCCTGGTACGCTTCCGCTGAAGACCAGTCTTCCCTCTGATAGCACCAGGATCCCGTCCGCGACGGCAAGCGCCCTGTTGATGTCATGGAAGGATGCAAGGACTATGCGTCCGGCATCCGCAAGACGCCTCATGGACGATTCGACCTTCTGCCGGAAGCGGGCGTCGAGGCTGGCCTCCGGCTCGTCCATCAGGTAAAGCATGGCATCACGGGCGAGGGCGAAGGCCAGATAGACCATCTGCCTCTCGCCCCCGGAGAGCGTGTCCATCCTGCGAGAAAGAAGATGTCCAAGTCCGAACGACGAGAGCACCTGTGCCGCGCCGCTGGTCAGGGAGAGCATGTACTCGACGCCCATGTCGAGCGAGACGAGCGTCTGGGGAAGCAGGGAGTGGAGGTGCGCCCTCTCGTTTCTCGTACAGTCCCTGAGCTGTCTGTCCGAGAAGAGGATGGAACCGCCATAGGCGGGGTGGAAGGAGGACAGGCACCTCATCAGTGTCGTCTTGCCGCTTCCGTTCTCGCCCAGCAGGGCGTACACGCGCCCCTCCTCCAGCGTGAAGGAGATATCCTCCAGAAGAGTCCTGCCATGTATCTTCAGCGAAAGTCCATCGACCCGGATCATGACCTCGACCTCCTCGTGAGCAGGAAGATGAAGAACGGCACTCCCACAAGAGCCATGAACACGCCTGCTGGCAGCTCGGACGGTCTCATGACCATGCGGCCCAGGAAGTCCGCGACCAGTACCAGCAAAGGCCCGGCCAGCAGCGAGAGCGTCAGCGTCCTCCGGCTGCCACCAGGGCATAGGAAGGAGGCGACATGGGGCACCACCAGACCGACGAAGCCCAGAAGCCCTGCAAACGACACGGCCGAGGCTGCCATGAGGCAGGCAAGCGCCATGAGGAGGATGCGGATACGCTGTGGACGATAGCCGAGCGACGAGGCGATCTCGTCGGAGAGTCTGGCGATGTCCATGATGCGTGACAGCGGAAAGACCGCCGCGATGGAGAGGACTATGAGGATGGCTGCAGGTGCGAGCTGGTCCATGCCCACCGACGCGAAACCTCCCACGGAAAACGCGCTGTACGTGCCCATCACATCGGGCTCGAGGCTTGCAAGTGTGCTGATCAATGCATTGAAGAGAGCGTTGACGGCGATGCCGGAGAGGATCAGCGAGGACGTAGACGGGATGCGGCGTGTCGTCGAGGATATCAGGAAGACCAGCGACACGGCCACGAGGGCTCCCAGGAACGCGGCAAGCGGCAGGAGGTGGTACAGCTGCGGGAAGAACGCCAGAAACACCAGGACGGCGAAACCGGCACCAGAGTTCACTCCTATGATGTTCGGGCTTGCCAGCGCGTTCGACGATGCGGTCTGTATCAGCAGGCCCGCGACGGAGAAGGCTGCACCCGCCACTATCGCGGCAAGGGTCCTCGGCAGCCTGATGTCGAATACTATGACGGCATCCACACTACCCTCTAGAAACACCCTGGAGGGATCCACACGGGTGCTTCCGAGGGAGAGAGAGACGACTGTCATCGTCACAAGTGCGGCGGAGAGGATGACGAGAGCGATGATGAAACGTGACCTGTCACTCATACAGCGCCTCCGCCATCACCTGGTAGGCCTCGCCCCAGCGTCCGTTGGGCTTGTAGTTGAAAAGCTCCTTCGAAAGGAATCGCACCTGACCATCCCTGACCGCCTTGACGCTGCTCCAGCCAGGACGCGAGAAGAGGGAGGAGATGTACCGGCGGCTGGCCTCCTCGTCGCCCTGCGCGACGATGATGATCCTGTCGGGCTGCATTGCAAGCACGGCCTCCAGGGAAATCGATTCGGTCAGTGCCTCGGCCTCGGCGGCGACGTTCACCCCGCCCAGATCCTCGATGATGGCTGCAGCGAAGTGGTCCTCCGCCCTCTTTGCCCTCACGGCCGAGAAGGCGCTTCCTGCGCGGATGAAGAGCACGCGCGGTCTTTCCCGGTTGGCCTGGCAGGCCCGGATAGTCTCGTCCACGACCTCTTTCTGAGCCGGCCCGTGTTCCAGCCACAGGTCCTCGCGACCGGTGATCCTCGTCAGGATGCGGAAGACCGATAGGAAGTCGTCGAACGAGTCCTGGCGGATGAGCAGCGTCGGGATGCCCAGGTCGTCCATCAGGGCCTTCACCCTGACATGGCTTGGGGTATCGGCGCTTGCCAGGACGAGCTGCGGCTGGGAGGCGACAAGGATCTCGAGGTTTATGCTGCGACCGGACGCGCCGTCCACGAGTATGGCGTCCTCATCGCAGAAGCCTCTGTCGATGGAGTCCTGGACGGTGATTGACACGTCTCCTCCGGCAAGCGTCCAGAGGTCGGCGATGGACGAATTGAGACAGGCCACGCCATCCGCGAATGCGCATGACAGGGACAGCAGCGTAGCCGATAGATAAAGAAAGAGCCTTCTGGACATTCCTCCCCCAGTACGAAGACCGGGATCCGAGGATTGTTTCAAGGCCCTTTCCTATTGCAAGTATGGCAAATCCGTGATGCGGTCAGCAGGTCGCCCCGCCGACTACATTCTTCTTGAGCACGGCCTCCTTGTCAATCCTGGAGTTGAAGAGCCTGTCCTCGACATGTTCCAGCCCGAGCCTGTTGACCGTGTCGGCGAAGCGCTCGCCGCTGATGCCTTCGTCACGGAACAGGAGTATGGCGTTCTCCACCACCTGCACCACTTCGTCCTCGCTGTGGAGGATGCGGCTCAGCCGCTTGCCCATCTCTACCTTCTTGCCCCATCTTCCTCCGACGTATACCGCATAGCCTCCGACATACGACGAGGTGACGCCGAAGGGGCACTTGTCCAGACAGCGCCCGCAGTGGTTGCACTGCGCTTCGTCCACCACCAGCCTGCCGTCCTCGACGTGGGCGATGCGGATCGGACATGACTTCTCCACCTGGCAGACCCTGCAGCCGCGGCACCTGTCCATGTCGAACGAGACCAGACGCTGACCCACGATGCCGATGTCGTTGAGACTGGGCTTGACGCAGTTGTTGGGGCATCCGCCGACCGCGATCTTGAACTTGTGCGGAAGCGACACGTCGTGCCAGCCGACGTAGAAGGTCTCATGAAGCCTCTCGGAGAGGGCGAAGGTGTCTATCAGACCGTACTGGCAGGTCGTACCCTTGCACGAGACGACCGGACGAACCCTGCTTCCGGTCCCTCCGGTCTCGAGTCCATGCTCCTTGAGGAACGCGATCAGAGGCTCGATGTCGGAGTACTGCACGCCCTGTATCTCGAGCGTGAGGCGGGTGGTCATGGTCACCTCCCCGCTACCCCACCGCTGTGCCGCCTCGGCGATGGCCTTCTGCTCATCGGCCGTGATCTTGCCGTTCCGGGTTATGACACGCACGTTGAAATGGTCTGGCTGTCTCTTGTCCTGCAGACAGCCAAGGCCCTTGACGCGCTTCACCTCCTCCGGAGGAACCACTCCTGCAAAGTCCACCCGTACGTCGTTGAACGTCATGCCGCCCTCGAGCACTCTGGTGGCCGTATAGCCGAAGGCCTTCAGCCTGTTCTGGAGGAAGTAGCCACGCTTGCCGCGGGCACATACCAGCAGCAGCCTGTCGTCCTTGCCAAGCCCCTCCACGGGTCCGTCGACCTTGCCCAGGTCCACCCATGTCGCTCCGGGTATGGTCCTCTCGGGCATGACGTCGACCACCTTGTATCCGGCGGCCCTGGTCGCGGCGTATTCGGCGGGCGTCATCGTCTCGAGCTGTCCCAGGATCTTGTTCTCAAGCACACAGCAGATCTGGACGAACGGGCTTATGGCGGTGGAGAACGGAGGGGCGTAGGAGAAGTCCATCGAGTCGAAGTCCTCCACCTTCATGCCCTTCGACACAGCCACCACGGCTATGTCGTTCATCTTGTCCACCGCCCCCGCTCCTAGCACCTGGAAGCCGAGGATGCGATGTGTCTTGCGCTCGGCTATCATCTTCATGATGAAGAACGACGAGCCCGCGTAATAGTGCGCCTTGTCGTCGGTGACGGCCACGGCGCTGACCACATCGTAGCCTTCCTTGACCGCCGCCTCCTCGGTCAGCCCCGTACGGGCGGCGTTGAGAGTGTCCAGAAGTCTGACGACCCCTGTTCCGAGGGCTCCGGGATAGACATCGTCACGGCCTGCGACCGACTTGGCAAGGACCCTCGCACCGAGGTTCGCCGTGGAGCCCATCGCCGAATACATCCTCCTGCCGGTGATCCGGCTGGTCACAAGCGCACAGTCGCCTGCGGCGTATACGTCGTCGATGTTCGTCCTCATGTGTCCGTCGACGACGATGGCTCCCTTCTCCATCTCGATTCCGCTGCCTTCCAGGAAGGCGGTGGCGGGTCTGACCCCGAGCGCGAGGATGAGCATGTCGGCAGGAAGGACGGCCTTGTCCGTTCGCACCGCACCGACTCTGCCATCTCCTTCCACTCCTTCGAGCCTGGTACCAGTCATCACCCTGATGCCTGCCTCCTCGATGCGACGGCGGGCCCAGGTGGCCATCTCGTCGTCGAAGGCGCTTGGCATGATGTTGCCGGCCATGTCGATGACGGTCACGGACAGTCCTGCGGCCTTGAGGTTCTCGGCCACCTCCAGACCTATGAATCCGGCTCCGGCGACCACGGCACGGCGCACGCCCTCGGCATGGGCCCGGTCGCGTATCGCCTGTGCATCATCCGGAGTCCTCACACTGAAGACTCCATCGAGATCCACGCCTGGAACCGGAGGGACGATGCTCGATGCACCTGTGGCTATGACGAGACGGTCATACGACTCGTCCCTCTTCTGTCCGCCATGCACATAGGTGACGGTCTTCGATGGGAAGTCCACGCCTGTGACCTCCGCCCCTGTGACGACCTCGACGCCGGTGAGTGCGCTGAACTTCTCCGGCGTATTGACTATCAGGTCCTCCCTGTCCTCTATGACCGAGGATATGTAATAAGGCAGACCGCATCCTGCGTAGGAGATGTCCTGGCCCTTCGTCAGGAGCCTTACATGGGCGCTCCTGTCCTCCCTCTTCAACTTGGCCGCCGCCTTTGTACCGGCAGCAACTCCTCCGATCACTATCACCTTCATTGAAAACCTCGCCGATGGTGGGATTGTACCACCTGTGGTGTTTTGAGGACAGGGTGTCAGACAACGACCCTGATGTCCTCCTCGAAGTCGATGTCGTAGAGTCCGAGCGTCTGTCCGGACTCCAGGCGCCTGAGTGCCTCCTTGCAGGAATAGGAACTTATCCTCCTGTTGCCGTACGGGGAGAAGTAGTACGTGCGGCTCTCTGCACACATGACGCTGGTGCACAGCGTCTTCTCGCACTCCGGCGAACCCTCCTTTGCGACCAGCATCCCCTCCGGCACATGGACGATGCTGAACGTATCGAACATGCGCGACACTCCCTCCTTCTCACTGGAGCCCGGGGTTGCATAGTTCTTGGCGAATGCCAGACGCACGAAACGGTCGGGGGAGGAGAATCCTCCGGGAAGGCCGAAGCTGCCTCCGGTTCCGGATCCGAACGTGGAGATGCTGCGTCCCAGCAGGTCGCGTGGCGGAGTGTGGACGTTCGAGACCGCGACATAGTTCTTGAGATTCGTGTACTGCCACTCGTAGCCGGGGGCGTTGGTCATGACTCCGATCGTGTCGCGGTGCACTCTGATGCCGCCCTCGTCCGGTTCGATTATGATCGCCTCGCCGCTTTCGTCGCTGAAGAGATAGTGCACGCTCATGTGGGCCGAGAAGATGGGCTCTCCCGTCAGATTGATGCCACCTGCGGCACGGGCGACCTCCTCCACGCTTTTGCAGGTGCCCAGCATGTATGGCACAAGGAAGGCCGGATGCAGGTCAAGCCTGCCATTCCCCTTCTGCGTATCGTAGTGTCCATAGCCGGGATAGTTCTGGAGCGTACCCATCAGGCCATGCTCGCTGACGCCGTCTGTGAAGATGGGAGAGGTCGAACCTTGTATGGCGTTGCCGATGAAGCCGTGATCCAGCCTGATCCGTCGCGTTCCATCACCCGGGCCGACGGCCAGTTCATAGCCAGGGGCGACCAGTGTGATCCTGTTGGCCTTCAGGTCACCGAACATGTCGTAGGTGCGGCCCAGAAGGTGCCTTCCATCCGCAGTGTGCCAGCTGAAGCCGGAACATCCTATCGATAAAGGTCGTTCATTCATCGTGGATATCCTCCTTCCACCAGTCTACACCCGTATGGGCGGCTGGCGGAAGAAGACCATGCCCCCTGGCCTCTCTGGAACAGAATGCCTCATTCTGCTAGATTCCAACTCGTCTTCAAAGGAGAATAAGCAATGAGCATCCTTGCCCAGATGGCGATCGTGTTCGCCACATGTCTTGCAGGAGAGGCACTCAGCGCCATCCTGCCATTCCCCTTCCCTTCGTCGATAGCGGCGATGCTTCTTCTGCTGGCCGCACTGTGGACCGGAATCCTGAAGGTCGAGCACATACGGCAGAAGAGCGACTTCCTGCTGTCGAACATGTCATTCTTCTTCATCCCCGCAGGCGTCAGGGTCATCGAGCACCTGTCTCTCGTCTCGGCCATCTGGTGGCGCTTCATCGTCGTCGTTGTCGTCTCCACCGTGGCCGTGTTCCTGGCCAGTGCGCTCGCCGCAGGCCTTGCCATGCGCTTCGGGAGGAGGAGACGATGAGGGAGGCCGTATTCTCTTCGCCGTTCTTCGGCATCACGTTGTCGCTTGCTGCATACTGCATAGGCGTCATGATCTGCAGGAGGACGTCCCTTGCCATATGCAATCCCCTGCTGATCAGCTACCTGATCATCATCCCGACTCTGCTTCTGGCAGGCATTCCGCTGGAATGGTATGAAAACGGAGGGGACCTCATCGACATGTTCCTCTCCCCAGCCACGGCGGTGCTGGCCCTCACCGTCTATCGCCAGAGGAAGCTCGTAAGGCGGCATATCATCGCGATAGCGGCAGGCACGGTCGCCGGATGCGTCACCTCCATCACGACGGTCTACGCGATGTGCCGTCTGCTCTCTCTGGACGGAATCGTCACCGCATCGCTCCTGCCCAAGAGCATCACGACGCCCATGGCCATCGCCGTATCGCAGTCCCTCGGTGGAATCGGACCGCTGACGGTCCTCGCCGTGATCTTCACAGGAATACTCGGAAGCATCCTCGCCCCGTTGCTGACCAGGGTCTTCAGGATACGTGACGAGGTCGTCCAGGGCATCGCGATCGGAGCCTCCAGCCATGCCGTCGGTACGGGAAAGGCGATCGAAATGGGCGAGATACAGGGGGCCATGTCGTCCATCTCGCTTGTCATATCAGGCATCCTGACGGTTCTCGTGAGCATACCGTTTTCCTGAGGGGACTCGAAAAAGCGCTGCATGTGCGCTATATTCAGGCCATGGGAAAAAGACTGTCGATCATCGTTCTGCTGACTTCACTCGTCCTCTCCTTTGCAACGGCGCAGGAAGCACCTGCCGTGCCTCCGATATACAGCTATGCATCCATGAGCTCGGGCTACGGTGCACTCCTGTCCGACCAGCCGTATGTCCAGGCCATCCCGCTCGGCGTGCAGACGGGCGTGCTGTCCAACAGCGACGACGGACGCCTGGCGCTGGGCTTCGGCACGAGGATGGACATGGAATTCGGCATCACGGACGGCTCGGACTTCTCGCTCGACATGCTGATGGGCATGGAGTGCATGTACCGCTTCAGCCGGAACGTCGCCCTCGACTTCATGTTCGGCCTCGCCGTGGGCATCGTCGACACGGCCTCCACTTTGGACGATGTGGTTACGCTGGGACCGGGAGCGGCAGCGCTCGTTCGCTTCACTCCAAGCCATATGAACCTCGTATCACTGGACATCGGCATGGCGGCATACGCACACATCGGCATCGATGCCGACTACATCGGCGCTTCTCTAGTGCCGTTCATAGGCATCACGTTCGACTTCACCGGATTCCCGTATCTCGCACTGCCGCATTATGCAGCGCACATCCTGGTCTACTGAGGGAGGAGAAGATGAAGAGAATCATCCTGGCCGCACTGCTGGTCATATGCTCGGCGGCCGCGCTTCCGGCATTCGACAACACCACGTACCTGGGACTCAGCGCAGGCAGCAGCGTCGACCGGTACGACGACACGGGCCGCGGTCAGATGGTGTACGGAGCCACCGTGTTCGGAGAGCTGCTGTTCGAAGACGACTGGTACGGCATATCGTTCCAGGCCAGCGCGCTTTCAAACTTCTCCAGCGACCTGCCAAGCCTGAACGTCTCCGGAGGACTCGGAGTGAGCATAAAGGCCCGCATGGGCAGGTTCTCCCTCACATTCATGCCGGGCTTCAGCCTCAGGGCCGACTCCAGACCGGCCTTCCGTCAGGCCGACTTCTACACGGGCGTGTACCTGGAGACGGTTGCATCCTTCAAGGTGTCGCAGAGCTTCGCCCTGTTCGCCGCCTGGGACGCCTCGTACTACTTCCACCAGATCGGAGAGAGGGGGACCAGGTCCTTCGCCCTGACGAACACCGTCACGCTCGGCATGGGATACCAGTGGGACCCCTCCAGTCCCGACCAGAGGCGGTACGTGGTGTACTGACCTGTCCTATTCCTGGTTCTTCCTCATCAGCTTCTCTGCAAGCGTTCTGAGAGACGAGAACGTGTAGTCGCACGGGATGAGTGCATAGCTCTTGGTGCGCTTGAGCACCAGCGCCCCCGGCTCCTTCTCCAGCGAATAGAATCCAGACGATATCCTGGGGTTGTCGTAGCTGGCGAAGGCCTGTGCGGACACGAGGTCGATCCACTGTCCCGGCTTGAGCACGTATGATGTGGGCGACTGGAAGGCGCCATGATGGTCCAGTCTCCCATGGCCCAGCGTAAGGCTGAACACCTGCGGGGTCCCTCCTTCATAGAGGGCCCAGGGACTGTCCATCCGGCCCAGGAGGTTCATCGCGATGTCGATGTCCGGACATTTCATCACGCTGTCGTCGAATCTGCTCGACGGCGTCGGGAAGAGCACCATGTAGACCATCTGGAGACGGGGGTTTATCACACTGATCCATCCCAGCTCCTCGCCATGGGCGACCTCGCCCGCAAGATAGTCGTACGAACCGGTGGCGCCTGGTATGTACGACGCGTCGAGAGGCATTCCGTTGATGGACGGCGCGTGGCGCAGGTCGTTGAAGTGGACACCGCTGCGCAGACGATTGAAAGCGACCTCCCTGAAGTTGGGGCTGTAGGCGGAGAACGTAGCAGGAACGGTGTTGATGAAACATCCCGACTCCAGGAACGGAGGAGAGAGCATGGTATGGACTCCGGCGTTGTATGTCAGGTCCTCGTCACCGGTGTTGACCAGTCTGACCAGCGTATACAGGACAGGATGGTCGCTCAGGAGCATGTCGACCTTGGTCGCATGATAGCGGTTGTGCTCCTGCCGGCTCTTCATCTCGCTCAGCCTCCACAGACCCCCGCTCTCTCCATCCGAGCCGTAGCGGCGGACCATCCAGTATGTATTGCTGGTCAGGATGCTGTCCTCGTCCTTCGACGGGAACGTGATGTAGATGCCTCCAGCCTGGTAGAAGCTCTGGCGGCTCTTCCACCAGTCGGCGTTCTGGTCGCTGAGGACCCCGATTCCACGGCCGCGGAAATACGGCAGGCTGAGCGCGTTGACGTAGCCGCCCTGGACACAGCGTGCAGACAGCTCTATGGCGACCTCGCCCTGGTCCTCGATGAGGGCCCTGACGAGATTGTTGCTCATGTACGTCGCGTTGCGCGACTCCCACAGGGGTATGCGCCTTATATCCATTTGCCAACCCGCTTGCGTAATTGTATCATATCCCCAAGGACATCTTTTACATGATAACAGTCAAGAACAATGTTTTCCACCTGGCCACCAGCCATACCAGCTATGTGTTCATGATCGATGGACGCGGCATGGCAGAGCATCTGTACTACGGACCGCTTCTCAGACATCCCGAACACGATGTGGATGCACTCGTCCCCAAGCGCTCCGTGCCACGCCAGGGGGAGGTGTCCCAGAGCGAGAAGGACTGGTCCACCAATCCATCGGACCTTCCGCAGGAGGCATCGTTCGAGGGCGGAGGGGACTTCCGCACTCCGTTCATCGCGATAGACGAGTCGCGCGGGTGCGCCTGCGGCATGGACCTGCGCTACAGGCACAGCGAGACGTTCAGCGGAATCAGGAGGATCTCATCCGGCCTGCCCCAGGCCATCGGCTCGGAGGACGAGGTCCACGGTCTCAGGCTCGACTTCCAGGACGACCTGAACAACATCACGCTGTCGCTCTACTACACAGTCTTCCCCTCGTCCGACACGATAGTCAGGCGCGCCGTGGTCAAGAACGCGTCCAGACGCACCATCACGCTCAGGAAAATCGCAAGCATGCAGCTCGACCTGTACGAGAGCGGCTACGGCGTCACGTTCTTCACGGGCCCCTGGGGTCGCGAGAACAGGCCATGCACGCATCTGCTGCCCTGCTCCACCCTGGTCAACGAATCCAGGACGGGCTTCACGGGACAGAGCTCGAACATCTTCATCCTGGAAGGACGAGGATCGTGCATCATCACGGGTCTGCTGTACTGCGGCGACCACAAGGCAACCATCGAGACGGGAGCGTACTCGACGGTCCACATCGTCAGCGGGATCAACGAGGAGACCATACACCCCGTCCTCGAACCGGGCGAGTCGTTCGAGACCCCCGAGGCGTTCATGACCCTGGCCGCAGACCGCAGCCGATGCACATACGCCCTTCAGCACTTCGAGGAGAACCACATCATGAGAGGCACCTGGCGCAACAGGTTGAGGCCGGTGTCATTCAGCACCCGCCACGTCCTCGGACTCGACGTGCGCGAGGACAGGGTGCGGGATCTGATCCGGCTGGCCGGACAGATGGGCTTCGAGATGTTCGTGCTGGACGACGGGTGGTTCGGAGTAAGGAACAGCAAGGACGATTCGGTCGGCGACTGGAGCGCCAACCCGATGAAGCTGCCCGAAGGACTTGCCCAGGTGTCCAGGGAATGCCACAAGGCCGGCATGCTCTTCGGAGTATGGCTCAGCCCGGAATGTGCGAGTCTCCACAGCAGGCTGGCGATGGAGCATCCGGACTGGCTGGTCAGGAACCCGAGGCGCAGGTCGTCACCGATCGAGAACGGACAGTACGTGCTGGACATCACCCGGCACGAGGTGTACGAATACGTGCTGGAGACGATATGCGGACTGATAGAGCGGACCGGAATCGATGCTGTCAGGTGGTCGATAGGAACCCAGCTGGCGGACCTGTGGTCGCGCTCCGAAAAGCCGGACGGCCAGTGGAGACACCGCTACATCTGCGCATTCTACAAGCTGCAGCGCTCGATCGCCCTCAGCTTCCCAAATCTTCTCATAGAGAACACCAGCGACACGGGGCCGCGCCTGGATGCAGGCCTGCTCGCATCCTCCGCCATCGTGGGCGGCTGTTCGCTGAGCGACCCGTTCGAGCAGCTGGACTCGTTCTGCGGAGCCGTCCAGATCATGCCGCCCTCGGCCCTGTCGACCATGCTCGCATCCAGAA
Source organism: uncultured Spirochaetales bacterium (assembly GCA_944388965.1). Lineage (GTDB taxonomy): Bacteria > Spirochaetota > Spirochaetia > Sphaerochaetales > Sphaerochaetaceae > Bullifex. Next base: position 246,836 of record CALXKL010000002.1, read on the forward strand.
GGTTCAACCTCGAAGGGCGCTACACGAGCTTCTCAAGCGCATTCAACATCGGACTTTTCGGATGCCTGTCCTATTCGATCGACCTCAGGAGGCTGTCGCGCAAGGAGCGTCAGGCAATCGCGGGACAGCTGGAGTTCTACAGGATGTACCGGCATGTGACGCAGTTCGGCCGCTACAGGATCCGTCACGATGGACAGAGGACACAGATCAGCGCATGCGATGCCGACGCTTCGACCATCCTGGTCCTGCTCGCGGTCAGGAACATGGAGGCCAACGGCCCTGACGACATCCTGTACGTCGAGGATGCCAGGGAGGATGCGCTGTACAGCCTCACGCGCAGGGACGAGGACGAGGAGATCGTCCTGGGGGACGAATACTACAGCGCGCCTCCTCTGGAGAAGGAGTCGTACGTGGTGGGAGGCGACACGCTGCGCCACGCGGGGGCGAGGCTTGCAAGAGGCTACCAGGGAGGTGCATACAGCGAAGAGATGAGGGTGATGGGAGACCATTCCACCAGACTGTATGTGATAAAAAGGATCGACAGGGAGGATGACAGGTGATGAGGAAGAACAACATAGTCGTAGCAGGAGGCGGCGTATTCGGCACATCGATCGCCGAGCGTCTTGCATGGAACAGGGAGAACCGTGTGGTGATCCATTCGGTGGAGGAGGAGGTGGTCCGTACCATCAACGAACAGCACAGGAACGTGAAGTACTTCCCCACCCGCTTCCTGAACATGAACCTCACCGCAAGCGGAGACTACGACGTGTTCCGGGATGCGGATGCGATCTTCCTCGTCATCCCGTCCAAGGCCATAGTCAGCTTCTCCCACGAGATGCGCAAGTACACGGGAGAAAGGGAGCCCCTGGTCATAAACCTGGCAAAGGGCATGAGCGACGACGGTGCGTTCATAACGGAGAACATCCCGTTCACCCGCACGGCCAGCATGAAGGGCCCCAGCTTCGCCATCGAGGTCCTCAACGGAATGCCGACGGCATTCACGTTCGGAGGAAGACGGGATGACTATCTGTACGTCAAGAACGAGATCTTCAAGGGCACCAGCCTCATGCTCGACCATACCGACGACGTGCGCGGCGTGGAGCTCACCTCCATTCTGAAGAACATGTACGCCATCGCCATCGGAGTCGTATCGGGAAGGTACTCCAGCCCGAATGTCGACTTCCTCGTATACACCAGGGCCGTGAACGAGATGAGGGCCTTCCTGAGAATGTTCAACTGCGACGAGGAGACCATCTTCCGCTACTGCGCCATCGGCGACCTGGGACTGACCGGACTCAACGATCTGTCGAGGAACAGGACGCTGGGCATGCTGATCGGAAAGGGCTTCGACTACAGCACGGGAAACACCGCGACGCTTGTCGAAGGACACAGGACGATAAGGCTTCTGGGGGAGCTCACCCGCGAAAAGGGCGTGGACAAGGACTACCCCATAGTGCAGGCGCTATATAGGCTCATGTACGAAGGGGCCAGTCTCAACGACTACATTCTCTCGGTGATCGGCTGATGCTGCAGCTTCTCGACCCGCTGAAGGCCAGGGAACTCCTGGTCCGCTTCATCGCGTTGCTCGAGGGCGAAGGCGTGCTGTCACGTCGGAAGGACGACGTCATGCTGGGCTGTCTGGTGGCCAGGGCGCCTGGCGGTCAGATATGCCAGGCATATGCCTTCTCCGGCGCCCTTCACGGGTCCTACATCCACGAGCGCTTTGTGCCTCCCTGCTTCTCCGTCCATGGATTCGAAGACATAGTGGACGAATACGACAGCCGGATACACTGCTACAGCGACAGGATCGAACGGGGCGAAAAGGACCTCGAGAGGACACGCAGCGCACTGTCCAACGAATGTCTGGAGAGGATCAGGTCGCTGTACACGTTCTACACTCCAAACGGCAAGATCGGCTTCAATGACATGGGTATACGGAGCATGCCCACCGGCACGGGCGACTGCGCCACGGTGAAGCTCATCTCCTACTGCTTCAGACGCGGCTGGGAGCCTTTGAGCCTGTGCGAGATGTACTATGGAGACGGGAGCACGCGCCACCATCACCTGCAGGAGTGCACTCCATGCGACGAGAAGTGCGCTCTGGTGCTGCCGCACATCCTCCGCATCCCGGTCATATACTCCGACGACTCGATCGTCGTGGTGGACAAGCCTGCCGGCATGCTGTCCGTCCCCGGACGGGGAGAGGACAAGCAGGACTGCGCCACGGCACGTGTGAAGGCGGTCTTCCCCTCGATTCCGGACAACCCGTCCGTGCACCGTCTGGACATGGACACCTCCGGAGTCCTGGTGATGGCCAAGGACGATGCGGCCAAGAGCTCGATCTCCCGCCAGTTCGAACTGAGGCAGACAAGGAAGGAGTACATCGCCCTGGTCGAAGGCGTCGTCAGACAGGACGAGGGCACGATCGACCTGCCACTCCGGCTGGATGTCGACGACAGGCCCCGGCAGATAGTCGATGAAGAGCATGGGAAGAAGGCCGTCACCCGTTTCGAGAGGATTGCAGTTGAGATCGTTGATGGAAGACCGGTGACCCGTATCCGCTTCGCTCCGCTGACCGGACGCACGCACCAGATAAGGGTCCATGCGGCCTACGGTCTTGGACACCCTGTCGTCGGGGACAGACTGTACGGAGAGAGACTGCCAGGGCAGAGGCTATGCCTGCATGCAGGCACTCTGGAGTTCACGCATCCGGCCACCGGCACACGCGTCTCATTCTCGTCACCCTGCCCATTCTAGCGGCCCCGGCGCGGCGACCGGAGCGACCAGAGAGACGCCGTGTTCCTGGGCGAAGGCCTCTATGAGCGGCCTTCTAGCCACCAGATTGGATACCTTGTGGGCATCAGTGGAGAGTATGGCCTTGGCTCCCATCTCGGCGACCATGTCCCAGAAGGGACCATAGGGGTAAGGCGCACGTCCGTCCACCTGGGGCTTCTGGAGCCCGTTCGCATTGATCTCCAGCGGCACGTCATGGTCTTTCGCCGCCTGGATTATGTCGCGAGCTGCGCGCCTGGCGGTCTCGTCCCACTGGAAGTAGCCTGCCATATAGAGGTCCGGGTGCGCCACGAAGTCGAAGAGCCCTGTATCCAGTGCACCTACAAGCTGGTCGCAGAAGCGAAGCACGTCATCAGGCTCCAGCCTGTCGGAGAACGGCGACACCCTGCTCTCGTCGGCACGGACGATGAAATGGGTGCCGGTGATGAGGTAGTCCACCCTTCCGCTGGCCCTGAGGTCCTCGAAGAACGACCTGTAGCGGGGGAAGTAGTCGCATTCATAGCCGGTCTTGATCGGCATCTCCACCCTTTCCTGCTGCGCCCTTATGTCGCTCTCGTAGTCCTTCATCTGCTCGAAGCGCATCCTGGAGCGCAGAAGGAAGCCGTCCGGAAACGGGCAGTGCTCGCTGAAGCCCAGCAGCACCAGGCCCTTGTCGACGGCCTCGTCCACGTATTCGGCTATCGTGCCGCTACCGTGTCCGCAGTAGAATGAATGGGTATGTATGTTGTAGCGTTCAATGGACTTGCTCATAGGTGTCAAGATGTTCCTCGTATGTCATTGAAGTGTACAACTTTCCATCCTCGTCGTGAAGGTAGTAGAGGGCCCCGGTGTCATCTCGCATGAGAACGGCGAGCACCGCCTGGGCACCTGGGCAGCCTATGCCCGAAGGCGGCAGACCCGGCCTGCGTCTGGTGTTGTATGGCGTGTCGCGTTCGTACACCGACTGCGGCACGTCGCCTCTCCAGTCGTCAAGCTCGTAGCGCGTCGTCGCATCGATGCCGAGCGGCATGCCCGCCTCCAGACGGTTGAGGATGACGGCGGCGATGACCGGCATCTGCGTCTCGTCCTGTGTCTCGCGGTTGACCATGCTGGCGATGGTGACCACCTGGTCCAGCGAAAGGTCGGCTGCCATCACCTGTCCGGACAGGCCTGAGAGAAGCGAGAGCATGGCACCAAGCATGTCGGAAGCAAGGTCCTTTGCACTGGAGAACCGATAGCTGCCGGCAAGCAGCCACCCCTCGATGAACGACATGGAGAACTCCTCCTGAAGCGACCGGCATGCATCGATGAAGGCTCCGGAAGATGCCAGTCCTCTGTTGGCAAGCATCCTGTCGATGTCCTCTATCGTATAGCCGGGCCAGATGGTCAGCGTCGAAGGACGTCTGTCCGTGATCATCTTCGCCACCTCCTCCACGCTCTGTCCCGGAGCCACAAGGTAGGTACCCACCTGTATCGATGACGTCAGGCCGTTCGCCTCGAGGTGCTCCAGCAGCGCATCGCCATCGATGAGCGGGGAGAACAGCGAAGAGACCTGGCGTGCGCCCATGCCCTCCTCTATCTTGACGGTGTACGCACCGGCAGCCTCCACGGCAGGAAGGGAGGGAGAGGTTGGGACAGGAGCATCATCGGAGGACGACCTCGTGACGGCGAGGACGAAGACGGCGATCAGGATGGCCAGGATCAGGGCGAAGGCGATTCTGATCAGGAAGAGCGACCAGTCCCCCTTCTCCTGACCTCCTGTGCTCTTCACATCGACCTTCGACTTTGTGACAGAAGTCTCCTTGTCCTTCCTTATCTGATTCTTCATCGAAGAGAAACGATCCGTACTGGGAACATCTTCACGCTTCTTCTGTTGAGCTGTCTTCTTCTCTATGCCAAGAACCTTCTGCATGCGCTCGGCACGGGGCATGTTGCCGAGGTCGGGAACGTCCGGAAGACTTCTGGCCGGCATTCTCGAAGAGGATGTCACACGGGCCTTCCTCAGCTTTTCGCCGGTCGGTTGCGCCGTCGGCTTCCTTACGGATGTGGCCGGACGGTTCCGTCCTCCCCCTTTTGCGGTCGTCTTTGAAGTGGATGACACCCCCTCGGTCTTTGCCGGTGCGTTCTTCTTCGCGGGGACCTTGAAGCTGTCCTGGCTCATCTCATGCGCTCCTTGACATTGGCGATCTTGCGCCTGAGCGCCCTGTTGTCGTCCTCTATGCCGGCTATCTCGCCGTTGATGCGGTCTATCTCGCTTCTGAGCTCGCGGATCTTGCCGTCGTTGAAGGCTATCATGCTGGTGAAGTCCGCAATCGCGGAGTACTCCTTCTCGCGTTCGATCTCCTTCTGGCACTCCTCGATCCGTCCGTTCAGCGAAAGCATCTCCTGGATGCAGTCGAGGAAGGCCTCCCCAGTGTCGGGCCCGATCCACTTGGAACCGTTGTCGAAAAGATACATGCCGTACGCGACACCGGCCTCGTTGGCACCGTTTCGCTCCTCCTCGAACAGCCTGTCGAGGTCGTCGTCCTCGTCCAGTTCCATACGACCTGCGGACAGCCGGTGCCTTCTGGCTTCTATATCCCGGTCCAGGGCCTCGTATGATGAAGAGAGCGAGAGATGGGCCTCGAGCAGGTCTCGGGCCTTTTCACCATTCAGACGTCCGCACAGGTCCTTCTCCTGAAGGGTCTCGAAGCACTTTCTGAAGACGGTCTCCTGACCTCTCATATACATCGAGAGCCTCGCCCTGCCGATCGCACCTGAAATCCCGCCGGAACGGGAGGCCTCGACAAGGCGTCTGTTCTCATCGACGAAAGGCGCAAGAGCCGACGCCACCGCCGCATCGCATTCGGGGCTTTCGGCCTGGGCGAATGCCAGAGCACCTATGCGAACGCTCAGCTGGGACAGCTTTCTCTGGTACTCTCCACGCTCCTTCTGTAGTCTTGAGACCCTCTCCTGTCCTTCGCTGAGCCGCTTCTCGAGCTCGTCGCGTGCCATTTTTCTGCTGTTGACCGCATTGAACGACCTCTCGGCATCGAGGAACGCGGTACGCAGCGATGGACTGATGAGCGTAAGCGGCCCGTCCTCCAGACGACCAGCCAGACTCGCAAGGCGATAGGCCTGCCGTCGCAGCTCGCTCCATGCGCTGTCCATGTCCTTCTGGATCTCGTCTATGCGGGTCTTCACGCTGTCCATGGACAAGGATTATAGCAAAGGCGTTCGAATTGACAAAGCAGAGGCATGTTGGCTATCCTTTGCTTCGGTTCCGCAGTGCGCACAAAGGGACGATCCAGCCTGCCGCGCACATATGTCTGGACCATATTTCAGCATGTGCATGAAGCTGCACACAGGAGTCACAGGAGACTATGCAGAACGATAATCCAATGAGCCAGGACGAGCTTGTCTCGAGAATCCAGGCCCTGACGGCATCTGTCAGGGCGGACAACAACCCGGAGGAGCTGGAGAAGATCAGGAAGCTCATCAAGAAGAACGTGCCATTCACGCTCCGCGGCTATTTCATGGCGTACCTTCTCAGGGAGCTGACGAAGGCACCGGCAAGACAGTCCAGGAGAGAGCCCAGAGAGCCAAGAAGGACGCAGGCTCCGGCCCATGCCGACGCCGCACCGGCCAGGGAGGAGAAGAAGAGCACTGTCCGCGAGAAGAGCGAAGCTCCGGCAAAGAGGGAGCCGCGCCCCATTCCGGCAGACGCAAAGACCCTCTACATCAACCTGGGCAAGATGGGTCATGTCTATGCCCGCGACCTGGTGTCCCTGATCACGGCCGATGGAGAGATCTCCAGAGACGACATCTACCAGATCCGTCTCCACGACAAGTATTCGTTCGTAACGATGAGCGAGGCCGACTGCCTCAAGACGATCGAGAAGCTCCAGGGCAAGGTCCACAGAAACAGGACCATCCAGGTGAACTTCTCCAACAAGGACAGGAAGGCCGCCGACCAGAGCGCTGAGGAGAAGGTTTCCGATGGACAGGAAGCTGGAGATTCTGTGCAGGACTAACGGTCCGCTGGCAACCGGCTGCTATATCATCAAGGACGGCGCGAAGGCCTATCTGGTCGATGCACCGTCACCTGCAGACAAGCTCATCGACACGCTCGATGGGCTTTCTCTTTCACTTGAGGCCGTCTACCTCACGCATGGCCACTTCGACCACATCATGGCGATACCGCAGCTGAGGAGACGCTATCCGGACATGAAGGTCGCCGTAAGCGCCAGGGATGCAGGGCTGCTTGACAGGAAGGTCTGCCTGGAGGCCCTGTCGCGTTTCGGCATTCCGGGCGATGTGGAGGACTTCCCTCCACCCGACATCCTCCTCGGGGACGGTGACGAGACGCTGTTCGGCTACCGCGTGATCGCCACCGGAGGCCACACCCCGGGTTCCGTGTGTTTCCATGGAGAGGACGACAGGATACTGTTCACCGGAGACACTCTGTTCAGGGGAAGCGTAGGCCGCTGCGACCTCGGAGGAGACGAAAAGGAGCTCAGGTCATCCCTGACCCGGCTCCTCGAGATCATCGCCGACGATACGACGCTGCTTGCAGGTCATGGACCGTCGTCCACGTTCGGCTACGAAAAGGCCCACAACCCGTTTCTCATGTGAACGAGACGGACTCAGGCGTTGCGTCTCTTCTCCTCTGCGCTCTTGCAGTCTATGCACAGCACCGCGGAAGGCATCGCCCTGAGTCTGTCCTCCGGAATGCGTCTGCCGCACTTGAGACAGATTCCGTATCTGTTCTCGCTTATCCTCTTGAGGGCGTTCTCCACAGCAGTGAGCCTCTTGGCATCCATCGCGTTGAGAGCCTCCATCTTCTTGAACGCACCTTCGTCGCTTGCCAGATCGACGCTGTCTCCGCGTCCGGTGGCCCCCTCCTCCTTGAAGCTGGAGTTCTCTCCGTTCATCCTGTCAAGAATCTCCTTGCGCTCCTTGTAGAGGCGTTCCTTCATCTCTTCAATGAATGTGGCATCCATGTTCTGTAATTCCCCCCATTGCCGTCGGTTTGGATGTGTATATGGCAATATAGCAGGAATTCCTCTTATGTCAAGAGAAAACTCCGAATGTAACATGCAAGGTAGTTACAACACTTTGCCACACAAGGAGCTATCTCAGATTCACAACTCGTGGTGAATTTTCATGACGTTGGTCCTCCCCTTGTCGACGATGCGAATCCATGATATCTCTTGATATGACGTAGGCCAGAAGTGCGTCATACCCTTGTCTCGAGGAGGACGCCCCATGACCAGATGCTTCACAAGCGAATGCGTGACACCCGCACATCCAGACAAGCTGTGCGACCAGATCTCCGATTCCATACTCGATTCGATGCTGTCACAGGATGAATACACCCGCGCCGCCATAGAGACGACGGCGTGCCTGGATTTCGTCCATGTGATGGGAGAGGTCACGACCAGGGCGGAAGTCGATGTGGAGGCGATCGTGCGCGACACGATCCGCCATGTCGGATACACGAAGAGCGAGTACCTGTTCACCGACCAGGTGAGAGTCGTGACGACGCTGCACGGACAGTCGCCGGACATCGCCCAGGGCGTGGATCTCGACGAACGCCTGGGTGCAGGCGACCAGGGCATGATGTTCGGCTACGCAACATCTGAATGCCCAAACGGGATGCCTCTCACGGTCAACCTGGCTAGAGGGCTGGTGGACGAGCTGACGAGAGCACGGCGATCAGGCGAAATCCCGTTCCTCAGACCAGACGGCAAGGCCCAGGTCAGCGTGGAATACAAGGACGGAAAGGCCAGGAGGATATCTTCGGTGGTCCTGTCCAGCCAGAGCGACGATGACGTGGACATCGAGGAGATCAGGCGCATCCTCAGACGGGAGGTCATAGACAAGGTGCTCATGCAGGACATGGTGGATGACGACACCCGGTACTACATCAACCCGACGGGGCGGTTCGTCCTCGGAGGTCCTGCGGCCGATACCGGCCTGACAGGACGCAAGATAGTATGCGACACATATGGAGGCTGGGCACCGCATGGAGGCGGGGCGTTCTCAGGCAAGGACGCGACCAAGGTGGACCGGAGCGCCAGCTACGCCGCACGCAACATCGCGCTGACGATAGTCAGGAGTTCTCTGGCGGACAGATGTCTGGTCCAGCTTGCATATGCCATCGGGGTGCCGGATCCGGTATCCGTGTTCGTCGACACGTTCTCGACAGGTCTGGTCGACGACGAGTTGCTTGCCCAATGGGTGCGCACAAGCTGGGACCTGTCCCCCACGGGGATCATCGACGAATTCCACCTCAGGAAACCCGGCTACGCGGTGCTGTCCGAGACCGGTCATTTCGGTGGAGACCAGGAATGGGAGCATGTCAGCGGAAAGCGCATCGAATCGCTCAGGAGACTGATGTGGCGTTCGGGACCGGTCAGCGGCCCTTCACGTCGTCGCTGAAACGCCTCATGCTCACGATGACGCCGAGCACGACGACTATGTAGACGACGAACACGACCACCTTCACCCACACCGGTCCTGAATACACCATCGACAGGAGGATGAATCCTGCACTCATGCCGACGACCAGCAGTACGATGGCCGCCCACAGTCCCATGAGAGGATTCCGGTCAGCCATCGACGAACCTCCTGATGGTCTTCATGAAGTCGTCGTATGTCGTGGAAAGATGCAGCTGCGGATGCTCCAGGAGGATGTTCTCGGGAGCACGGAACAGACAGCCTGAATCGGCGCAGGCGATCATGGTCAGATCGTTGTAGCTGTCGCCGGCGGCGAACGTCCTGAACCCCATGCCCCTCAGATGCTCTATGGCCTTCCTCTTGCCGTCATTCTGGCGAAGGGTGAAGCCCGTGATGGTGCCTTCACCGTCCACGACGAGGCTGTTGCAGAAGATCGTGGGCCAGCCCAGCTGCCTCATCAGCGGAGAGGCGAACTCGCGGAAGGTGTCCGACAGGATTATGACCTGCGTCAGGCTCCTGAGCTCGTCCAGGAAGTCCTTCGCCCCGTCCAGAGGACGTATCGTCGAAATCACATCCTGGATGTCGCGAAGCTTCAGGCCATGCTCCCTGAGGATGCGGATACGACTGCGCATGAGCACGTCGTAGTCCGGGACCTCCCGCGTGGTCAGGCGAAGCTCCTGTATGCCGGTCCTTTCGGCGAACGCTATCCATATCTCGGGTACGAGGACCCCTTCGAGATCGAGACATACGACTTCCATGATGTTTCCTCCTGGGGATGAATCCGTGGGCAAATGATATGGCAGATGATGCAAGCTTTCAACAGGATCGTCTCTCATGCTACGATAGCCCCCATGAAGAGCATTGCAGCATACGTCGCCGCATTCCTCACCGGTGCGGTGATAAGCGTCATGGTCGTCGCCAACACGAATCTCGGCCTCGCCACGACCAACGAGGTGTCCATGATCGTCAACCAGGCCATCGGCGTCGTGCTGGTCACCATCATCCTCCTCGCGGGACGAAGGTCTCCACGGATATCCCCCAAAAGGCGCCCGAGCCGCTGGTACATGTACTTCGGAGGGCTGTTCGGAATCCTGATCATGATCGCCAACTTCCACAGCGTCAGCCATGTCGGAGCGGGACTGGCCATGGCCGCGGCCGTATTCGGCCAGAGCCTCACCGGTCTGCTGCTGGACATCACCGGCGCCTTCGGAATGCAGAAAAGGACCATCACCCGCACCAAGGCCCTCTCCATAGCGGTATCGTTCGTCGGAATAGTCGTTATGAGCATGTCGCAGGACGGGACATACAGCCTTCCCTATGTACTGATGGGCATCGCAGCCGGTGTTCTGACCATGCTGCAGATGTGCTACAACTCGTCCTTCGCGAAAAGCAAGGGCGCCCTGTTCTCCGCAAGGCAGAACGCGCTGTCGGGACTTCTCGGAACCCTCGCCTACGCCTTCATCCTGATGCCGGAGCAGACCGCCTCCGGCTTCGGTCATCTGGACGGTCTTCCGCTGACGACGATAGCCCTGGGTGGTCTGCTGGCCATAGTGGTCGTCAGCGCGACCAATCTTGTCATCCCGATGATACCGGCCGTCTATTCGTCCCTGCTGATGTCGTCGGGGCAGATTCTGGCAAGCGTGGCGCTGGATGCGGCGATGTACTCCATCTTCTCCCCGGCCCTTCTTGCCGGCGCCCTGATCATGCTCGCCGGCATCGCGCTCAACTTCGTCTCCCAGCGTTCCCCGGAGGACTGAGCATACCATAGTCCTGGGCATGGCCGGTCATGCCTGCAGGGCATTTGCCATTTCGCACCCATGCGTATATATTCCATCCTTGGAGAGACGGACCAGGTGTGCATACAAAGGGACATCACCGGCTCAACGGATACAGACAGGAGTTGACGATATGCAGACTATAGAGAACCAGAGCTTCGACCAGGAGAGGGCATTGTACGGCTCGGACGGACTTCTGATCAGGAAGTGCGCCTTCACAGGTCCCGCAGATGGAGAGAGCGCGATAAAGGAATGCAGGAACATAGAGGTGGAGGATACGCTTTTCAACCTGCGCTACCCCTGCTGGCACGTGCACAACCTCATCATACGCGACAGCGAGATGACGGACATGTGCCGTGCAGCGCTGTGGTACTCCAGCAACATCGAGATCGAGAACGTCAAAATGCACGGCATCAAGGCGCTTCGCGAATGCCGGAACGTGAAGATCGCCGGCAGCGACATCGTCAGCCCGGAATTCGGCTGGTCGAGCCGCGACGTCGAGATGAAGGACACCCATGCAGAAAGCGAGTACTTCATGATGAGGGCGGAGAACATCCGCTTCGGCAATGTGGACTTCAAGGGCAAGTACTCCTTCCAGTACATCGACAACGCCGTATTCGAGAACTGCCGCTTCGACACGAAGGACGCATTCTGGCATGCAAGGAACGTGCTTGTGCGCAACTGCGTCGTCAAGGGCGAGTACCTTGCCTGGTACTGCGAGAACGTCACATTCGAGAACTGCACGATCATCGGCACGCAGCCGCTGTGCTACTGCAGAGGACTGAAACTGGTCGACTGCATCATGGAGGAATGCGACCTGGCATTCGAGAAGTCGGAGGTCGTGGCCGACATAAAGAGTCCCGTGATCAGCATCAAGAACCCGAAGTCAGGCAGAATAGCTGTTCCGGCAGTGGACCAGATCATCCGCGACGATGCCGACTCGAAGGCCGAGATCGTCGTGGCAGGATCCATCGTCGGCTGACCGGACGGGCATGGCTTTCCATCCGGATGTCTCATGTAGACATCCGGCTAGAGTCCCAGACTTTCCCTGACCTCCGCAAACGGCTTTCCTATGGCCCCACGTGCACTGGAGAAGTGCTCGCGTGAACCTATGAGCGTACAGCCCACAAGCACCCCGGCCTTCAGGTGGTAGGCTTCGCGGAAGGTCCCGCCTTCGTTGACGATGCACTCGTCTCCACCGTATACGTCACCGAGGCTGATGACGTCCAGCCCGGCGATCTTGAGCATGCTTGAAGGAGAGGACGGGGTGTACGAGGCATCCTTGCCGCACAGTATCGAGGCGAGAGTGCGGGCCATGTCCATCGCGGCGGACACCTGTCCTGCCACCACTTTGCCGAACTGCGCCACATCCCCTATCGCGTACACATCATCGGCACTGGTCCTAAGGTGGTCGTCGACCACGACGGCACGCTCCACCTCGAGCCCGGCATCGACTGCCAGGAAGGTGTTCGGCCTGATGCCCACCGACTCGATCACGGTATGTGCGGGTATGAGGAATCCGTCATCGCATTTGATTCCGGACACGTCGTCCCCATCCGAGAGGAAGTTGCTCGTCTTGACGTCGCACACGACCTTTACACCCATCTTTGCCAGGCGTCCCTGCAGATAGCCTGCACTGTCCCGGTCGAGCTGGCGTGGAAGCAGATGACCTGCGCTCTCGACCACTGTCACGTCGCATCCGGCAGACGAGGCCACGGAGGCTGCCGCCTCGAGGCCGAGAAGACCACCGCCGACGACCACCACATGGTCCTTGTGCGTCTCCAGCCAGGACGAAAGGGCATACACATCATCGATGGTCCTCAGGGCGAAGATGCCGCGGGACCTTCCACCAGGCAGCGGAAGCACGTTGGCCTTGGCGCCGTTTGCCAGCACGAGCACGTCGTACTGGTGCGTCTTCCCGTCTGAGGTGTACACCAGCTTGTTCTCGCAGTCGATGTTGTCGACATGAAGATTCTTCAGGCTGTAGCGCTCATCCTCTATGCGCGGAAGGATCTCCAGAGCCGAAGGCTGGATTCCTCCATCCAGAAGAGAGAGTATGCGCGTCCTGTAGTACGGGCTGAAGTCCTCATCGCTGAAGACCTCGACCCTGCAGTAGTCAAGGCCCTTGATCATGAGCGATGCGAACGTGTATCCGGCTATTCCGTTTCCGATGACGATTATCTTCATGAGTGAACTATATTACGAAAAGTCCATTTGGAATAGGCAGACGAACAGGAGGACCCCTTTCGAGGTCCTCCCTGGAAGATGACCGAGCCGGTCAGTGCATGCGGAACACGACGTTCACCTCGGCGCTGACGCCGAGATCTCCCGCGTAGTAGGATGCGCTGGAGGCTTCGTCCTTCGCACTGGCGCCTGCCATCAGCATCGTGGGCTGGACGCGGTTTGCATAGTGGTAGCTGCCGCTCTCGCTGACGGATACCGGGGCACCGAGCACAAGGCCGGCGGCCTCGGCGTAGTCCCCGGCCTTGTCCATGGCATCCTGCATGGCGAGTCTGCGGGCCTGGCTCATGCTCTCGTCCTTCTCGCTTGCGTCGAGACTGATGGATGACAGTGATATGCCAGTGACCGAAGACAGACGGTCCACGATCAAAGCGAGGTCGTCGAGGCGATGGACAGTGACCGAGATGCTCTGGCTGGCAGTCTGGCCGACCAGGATCTGCTGTCCGTCCTCGTAGCGGTACTCGGGATACAGGCTCATCGAAGTGGTCCTGATGTCCTCGGCCACAATGCCGAAGCCTTCATGCAGTATGTCGTAGATATCCTGCATCTTGGCATTCGCCTGCTGCTGGGCCTCCCATGTGGTCTGACCCGTCTCGCTTACCGAAATCGAGAACGATGCCATGTCGGGTGTCAGTGTCACTGTTGCGCTGCCTGAGACGGATACGCTCATGTAGTCCTCGGCGGTGCTCTGGCATCCGGTCAGGACGGCCAACGCGACAAGGGCGACGATGATGAATCTTCTCATCCGCTATTTCTCCTTTCGTGATTCGAGCTCCCTCATGAGCAGGGCACTCGCCGCGACCATGAGGGCGTTGTCGGCGCTGCCGGTGCCCATCTTCCGGACGACCTCGTCCAGAGGAAGGGAGTAGACGTCGATCTCCTCATTGGCATCGAGATCCTGGCCCGACACCAGATGAAGATCCTCTGCAAGATAATAATGCTGATGATTCGACATGAATGCGTTATTGGGGTTCAGCGTGCCAAGATGGGTCACTCTGCCGGCCTCGAAGCCGGTCTCCTCGAGAAGCTCCCTCCTGGCGGCGACCAGCGGATCCTCACCCTTCTCCACCAGGCCGGCGGGGTATTCGAGCGTGACGCTGTCGCTCCCATGTCTGTACTGCCGCTCGACTATGACGCGCAGCACGCCGTTCTCGTCCCTGTAGATAGGGATTATGACGATCCATTCAGGACATTCGATCTCGACGAAGGTCCCCTTCCTGCCGTCACGGCAGGTGCGCTCGACCTCGTTGACGGAGAAGATGGCGCAATCATACGTCCTTGTGCGACCTTCCGTCTTCCACATCAGATGTGAAGAGTCCCCGTCGTCATGCATTCTGAATCCCTTTCCCATCACTTCCTCCTGGATGGACAGTTGCTCGTGCAGGATGCACAGGCCGAAGGCGAACACTGGGGAGTTCCCAGGAACGACGTGTCACGTCCTGTGGAACATGCAGTGCCGAAGTTGATCTTGCGGCAGATCTCCATCAGCGCCTCTCTGGAGGGATGGCTTGCACCGCTTGCCATGAAGTCGACGCCGCTGTCCTCGGCCTCTCTCAGGTCGATCTCCATGGGCACCCGCCCGAGGAAGGGGACATGCATGTCCTGACACATCTTCTGACCGCCTCCGATTCCGAAGACGGGAATCTCCTTGCCGCAGTCAGGGCATACGAGGCCCGACATGTTCTCGATGACGCCGATGATCGCACAGCCGAGCTTGCGCGAGAAACCGACGCTCCGTCTGGCATCGAGCACGGCCACCGGCTGCGGGGTGGTCACGATGATAGTACCGGTAAGCGAATGGATCGACTGGCATACCGTCAGCTGCTCGTCGCCGGTTCCGGGAGGCGAGTCGATGAGCAGATAGTCCAGCTCTCCCCACTCGACATCGGCAAGGAACTGCCTGATGGCCGTGTTCTTGAGACTTCCGCGCCAGATGATAGGAGCATCCGGATCCTGTATCGCGAATGCAAGCGATACGACCTTGAGGTTCTTCCTGGGCTCCACGGGATAGAGCGTGGTGCCGTCCGGGGAACCGAGGACGCCGTCCTCGCAGCCGAGCATCTTGGCCACGTTCGGCCCCGTTATGTCCGTATCGAGGATGCCGACAGTGCATCCCATATCGACAAGCGCATTCGCAAGATTGACGGTGATGGTGGTCTTGCCAACCCCGCCCTTGCCCGACATGATCAGGATCTTGCGGCTGATCCTGTCCATCCTCTCCTGTATCTTCTCTGTCTGAAGATCGTATTCGTCCTTGACGTTGCCATCCTGTGCCATAAGCGACTCCTAACGGCACTTAACATACTTTCACCGTAGGAAAAAGGCAAGATTGCATCGACCGCCTCAATTCTCCTGGCCGGATGCCTCTCCGTCTCTGGGGTTCTCCCCCTCGGGCAGGATTATGTCGCCGACGGAGGCGGCTGCACCACCATCTCCGGACTGTGTGCGACGCCTTCTCATCCTCTTCTCCTGGCTCCGGTACTCGCGTACATAGGTCTTTCCGGACGACAGAAGTACGGCGACAGGCTTGAGAGGCGGAACGATGGCGCACACGATCTGTATGATGCTCATTATCGGGACGGCCAGGAACATGCCGGGAAGACCCCATATGAAGCCCCATAGCGACAGGGAGATGAGGATCATGAGCGGTGACATGTTCAGCTGGACTCCCTGGAGCCGTGGATCGATTATGTTGCCCAGCACCATCTCTATCGATACGGTGAGGATGATGACGTACACGACGTTGATCCATGCATCAGGGGCGAACTGGATCACCGCCATGAGTATCGTCAGCGATGTCACTATGATGGAACCGATCGTGGGTATGAAGTTCATCAGGACCGAAAGGACGCCCCAGACCAGTGCGAAGTCCAGGCCGGTAACAACTGCGGTCAAGTAGAACAGAAGTCCGGTGAGCAGACTTATGATGGCCTTCAGCAGCAGGTATTTCGACATCTGGCGGTTTATCCGTCCCAGCATCGAAGAGAACTTCTGGCTCTTGTCGCGTGGGAAGGCGAAGGCGATCTTCGGCAGGAACGTGGCCCTCTCGAGCAGGAGGAAAAGCAGCGTGACGAAGATCATCATCGCATCCGAGAAGATCGAGATGATCTTGGACGAGAAGCTCGTCAGCCAGGAGACGGCAAGACCGTACCAGTCGACGTTGATGTATGCCAGGACGGAGAAGTCCTCACCCTCCTCCGGGAAATAGTCGGCAAGATAGCCCGACAGCAGCGCATCCAGGCTTCTGACGCGTGCCGCGTAGTAGTCGACGCGGTCCAGAAGCATGTTCACCATGAGGATAAGGACGTATATGAAGCCGAAGAAGATGACGACGACAAGGGCCAGCACAAGTATGATCGAGATCAGATTCGGCACCTTCAGCCTGGACAGCCTGTCCATGAGCGGGTTCGCGAACGCGAATATGAAGAGCGCCAGGGCGATCGGCAGCGTCACCTCGCTTGCCGCCTTGAGTACGAAGAGGAAGAGCACCACTGCGCCGAAGGCCAGGATGTTCCTCGTCTGCCTCATGTATGTCCCCGTGATTCCGCCGTCCTTCATGACTACCGAGGATAAGGCAAACGGGCCTTCTTAACAAGCATGCACCTCTCGCATTAGAATGCTTGCGATGGAAGATCTTGAATACCTGAGGAGAATAAACATCGTCCTTGTGGATACGCAGGACGGTGCAAACATAGGAAGCGTATGCCGGGCCATGAAGACCATGGGACTGACCGACCTGACGCTGGTCACGGACCGCAGCTATGACGAGAACAGAGTCCACACCCTGGCATTGCATGCATTCGACGTCTACCAGAACGCCAGGCGCGTCGACACGCTTGAGGAGGCCCTGCGCGACAGCGTCTTCACCGTCGCGGCGACAAGAAGGCGCGGCAGGCTGCGCAAGATGTCGGCATACAGCCCCGAGCAGCTGGCACAGCACATGAACATCATACCGGAAGGCAGGGTGTCGATCGTCTTCGGTCGCGAATCCGACGGGCTGAGGGACGACGAGGTCATGCTCTGTTCATCGGTCGTCACGATTCCCACCAGCGAGGCGTTCCCCTCCCTCAACCTCGCCCAGTCGGTCCAGATAATAGCCTATGTGCTGTTCAACCAGGCCCAGGTCTACCCGACCGGCATGACGGCCGTCAGCCACGAGCGGATCGCATCGGCCGTCGCCCAGGCATCAGGACATCTGGATGCGATCGGCTACTACAAATGGGACGAGGAACGCAAGTGGACGGAGTCCTTCCTACGCGACACCCTCGAGCGGGCAGGACTCAGTGAAAGCGAGATGCAGCGCTTCGACAAGCTCTTCGCGAAGATAGAGAAGATCAAGGTATACAAGGACATGAAAGATGAGTGAGTATGCTTTCCTCTCCCCGATGCCGCGCGTGATCGCGCATCGTGGAGACAGCCACAACTACCCGGAGAACACGCTTCCCGCGTTCCGTTCGGCGGTTGAGATGGGCATCGACGTCGTCGAGACGGATATCCACATCACCAAGGACGGGGTGCTGGTGATCTGGCACGACCCCACTCTGGAGCGCAACACGGACGGAAAGGGGCGTGTGGAGGACCATACGCTGGAAGAGCTGAGAAGATATGATGCCGGCTACACTTTTACGAAGGATGGCGGCAGGACATATCCGTTCAGGGGCAAGGGAATCACCATATGCACCCTTGCCGAGGCGCTCGAGGCCTGTCCTGACCAGAGGTTCAACATAGACCTCAAGACGAAGTGTCCGCAGATCGTCGACGAGTTCATCCGCGTCATCAGACAGCATGATGCGGTGGACAGGGTCGTGGGGGCCTCGTTCCATCTTTCCAACCTGAAGCGGCTCAGGAGGCTTGCTCCGGACTTCCTGACCAGCGTCACCACTGCGGAGGTCGTGCCGCTGCTGCTTAGGCAGAAGACCCACACCCTGCCCAAGGCGTTCAAGCGGAAGATCATCTTCCAGATACCACGTCAGGCATCCTTCATAAAGGTCGTCACGCCGTCATTCGTGAGCGAGATGCACAGGAGGAATGCAGTCGTGATGGTCTGGACGATAAACGACGAACAGTCGATGAGAGAGCTGTTCGCAATGGGAGTGGACTCCGTGATGACGGACAACCCGGCACTGGTCATAAAGGTCGCCGGGGAGATGGGGATAAGATAAGGAGATAGAGTCATGGCAAGCAAGGTATACTTCAGCGACCTGAGGACGGGTTTCGACAATTCGCTTCTCGACAAGCTTACGCGCCTGATGCGGGAGGCCGGCATCGGCACAATCGACTTCACGAACCACTATGTGGCGATCAAGATGCACTTCGGAGAGCCGGGCAACCTGGCGTTCCTGCGTCCCAACTGGGCACGCTGTGTGGCCGACGAGGTCAAGCGGCTCGGCGGAAAGCCCTTCCTCACCGACTGCAACACGCTGTATGTCGGGGGAAGGAAGAATGCGCTTGACCATCTGGAGAGCGCAAACATGAACGGCTTCAACCCGATGACCACAGGCTGCCAGATAATCATAGCGGACGGTCTCAAGGGCACCGACGATGCGGACGTGCCCGTAGACGGAGCCTACGTCAGGAATGCACACATCGGACGGGCCGTCATGGACGCCGACGTCTTCATCTCGCTGACTCATTTCAAGGGACACGAGTCGACCGGTTTCGGAGGTGCGCTGAAGAACATAGGCATGGGCTGCGGATCCAGGGCCGGCAAGATGGACATGCACAGTCAGGGCAAGCCTGTCGTTGACGAGACGAAGTGCATCGGCTGCCACCGTTGCGAGAGGATATGCGCCCATGGTGCGCCGACATTTACAGAAAGGAAGTGCCATATCGACCTGACGAAGTGTGTAGGATGCGGAAGATGCATCGGAGTGTGTCCTGTGGATGCCATCGGAAGCGGTGAAGACAACAGCAACGAGGTGCTCAACTGCAAAATGATGGAGTACGCCAAGGCGGTCGTCCAGGGCCGTCCCTGCTTCCACATCGCAATCGCCGTCGACATCTCGCCAAACTGCGACTGCCATAATGAGAACGATGCGCCGATCACGCCCAATGTGGGCATGTTCGCATCCTTCGACCCGGTCGCCCTTGACCAGGCCTGTGCCGATGCGGTGAACGCGATGCCCGGCAACAGCGGGACGATGTACGACGAAGCGAAGGAGCACACTGGGGACCACTTCCACGACATCCATCCTGATACATCCTGGAAGCAGGGGCTCGAGTACGCCCAGTCCATCGGGCTCGGCACGAGGGAATACGAGCTGGTCAGGGTGAAATGAACTGGCCACAGTGCCTGCCATCGGTCCAATAAGAGAAAAGCCTCCAGGCGGCTTGCCGGAGGCTTCATTGAACAGACGTCGAATTGTCAGAGAATCGCGTCGACGTCCAGATTGTCCTTCTCGATGTCCTTGAAGTACTTATATGTGTCAACCTTCAGCTCGCCGCAGGCCGGCTCGTCGCACACGATGATCGCATGGCGATGCATCTGCAGTGCGGAGCATGTCCATGACTGGGATACCGCCCCCTCGACGGTGGCCTGGAGTGCACGTGCCTTGTTGTGGCCGTTGACCAGGATGACGACTTCCCTGCTGTCCGTGACGGTCTGGACACCGACCGTGAGCGCAGTGCTGGGCACCTTGCTGATGTCGTTGTCGAAGAAGCGGGAGTTCATGACCTTCGTGTCGTAGGTGAGCGTCTTCTGGCGGGTCCTGGAGGCAAGAGAGCTGAAGGGCTCGTTGAAGGCGATGTGTCCATCGGCCCCGATTCCACCCAGGAAGAGGTCGATGCCTCCGACAGAGGCGATCTTGTCCTCATACCTCTGGCACTCGGCGGCAAGGTCCTCGGCGTTGCCGTTGAGGATGTTTATGTTCTCGGCGGGGATGTCGATGTGGTCGAAGAAGTTGCGATGCATGAACGACCAGTAGCTCTCGGGATGGCTCTTGGGCAGTCCGACATATTCGTCCATGTTGAACGTGATGACATTCCTGAACGAGACATAGCCCTCCTTGTTCAGCCTGATCAGCTCCTTGTATGTTCCGATCGGTGACGAGCCTGTGGGAAGCCCGAGGACGAATGGCCTGGTGTTCTCCTTCTGGAAGTCCCTGATCGTCCTGGCGATGTGCCTGGCGGCCCATTCCGAAAGGCTGTCATAGTCGTTCTGGATAATTACGCGCATTTCAACGCCTCCTCATCTTTCGTTTGTAATACTATCTGGAAGCTTAACATGAGACATGCGCCATGTCCAATGGAGAAGACTCTATGATGCCACCTGCGACGACCAGGTCGTCATCGTAGACCACGCAGCTCTGCCCCGGCGTCACTCCCCTCGAAGGCGACCTGAAGCGGACGCGGAAGGAACACGGGCCTGTCTTCTCCACCAATGCATCCTCTCCCCGGCTGGCGCTGCGCACCTTCACCTGGTAGATTCTGCCCGGGTCGAAATCATCGCGGCTTGTCCACACGACGTCATCGACATCCGCGATGCTCTGACCACCCTCGTCCTCGAATCCGACGACGACGCGGTTCGAGACGCTGTCCAGATCAAGCACGTACAGCGGCCGGGCGGCAGCTATGCCCAGCCCCTTCCTCTGACCGATAGTGTAGTGCCAGAAACCCTTGTGGCGTCCCAGCACACGGCCGTCGGTCGTGACTATGTCCCCCGGCCGGTCCTCGACACCGATCAGCTCGCTGTAGTCCCCGCCATAGAAGTCCTGGCTTTCGGCCTGCCCCTCTTCATGGAAGCCCTGGGCGACATCGATCGCCCTCACCTCGCTCTTGAGAAGACCGCCAAGCGGAAATAGCGTATGGGCAAGCTGGACCTGGTCCAGACGATACAGGAAGTAGGACTGGTCCTTCTTGAGGTCCTTCGCCCTCCTGAGCTCCCATCGATCAAGATCCTGATTGTATGTGATTCTGGCATAGTGGCCGGTTGCAAATGCATCGAAGGAGATACCATGCGCTCTCGCATAGTCCAGGAGGCAGCCGAACTTTATCTTCTGGTTGCACCAGACGCAGGGGTTCGGAGTACGGGCATTCATGTACTCGCTGCGGAAGTTCTCCAGCACAGTGGATTCGTAAAGGTCGCTGCAGTCCAGGATATGGTATGGAATAGAGAGCCTTCTGCAGAAGTCGGCGATCTGGACCTTGTCCTCCGCCCTGGCGGGCGAATAGCAGCTGTTCGGGCTGACTGGCGCCGGATACGGGGAGTCCTTCTTCCATATGAGCATGGTCACCCCTTCCACTTCATGCCCTTCCTTTGCAAGCAGATGCGCCGCGACGCTGGAATCGATTCCTCCTGACAGACCTACAAGGACCTTCACTTCACTCTCCTGACAGCTGCAATTGTGGTCCAGATCCACGCTTCCATTCAACCACTTTGCGTATCTGCGATGATGCCAAGAAAGAACAAGGCAGGAGCACTTTCCTGCCTTGCCTCATTACGCCTGAATCAAGATGCCTTACTTCAGCGCCTTTCCGGAACTGAATGCCGTACCGACCTTATCTCCAAGCACGACATAGTCGAAATGAACTGGATCATATGTGATCGGGCGGATCTTCCTGTAGTCGGGCTTTCCATCCTCGCCGAGCATGCTCTCGTCACAGCTCACGTTGACGATGCGTCCGATGATGTGCTCCTCGCCATCCACGCGGATCAGCTCGCATTCCATGGCAAGCGGGAGCTCGTTGATGAGCGGTGCATCCACCCGGCTGCTGCGTGTGACGCTGAAGCCCGCCCTTGCGACCTTGTCCGGGGTGCCGTTGCCGCTGGTGATGCCTACATAGTCGCAGGGTACCACCTGGTCCGCGGTCGCGAAGCTCAGCGTGAACGCCTTGCGCCCCTTGATGTTCCTGGTCGTCCTGTGGCCCTTGCTGAGACACAGCACCACCTGGTCGTCGTCATAGATGGCACCCCAGGCCGCGTTCATCGCGTTGGGCGTGCCGTCCTCGTCGTATGTGCCGATGATCAGCACCGGCTGTGGATAGATCCAGGTCTTGACTCCGAAATCCTTTCTCATGATGTTCATCTCCTCATGGAGAAAATCTATCAATGCATCACACTCAAGGCAACAGAAAAGGAAAGAGTCCCATGCAGATGGGCTGCACAGGACTCCTGTAGAATCGACATCAAGTCGTGAAGACTCACTTCTTCTCGGCCTTCCTCTTCTCCTCGTACTTCTTCTTCAGGTCGTCGGAGACGCTCTGCGGGACTCTGCCGTACTTGGAGACCTCCATCGTGAACTCGGCCTTACCCTGGGTGAGGGAGCGCAGGACCGTGGAGTAGCCGAACATCTCGGAAAGCGGGACCTCTGCGATGACCGTGCACTGGTTGTTGTCTTCGGTCGAGGAGACGATCATGCCTCTTCTCTGGTTGATCGAGCCGAAGATGTTGCCCTGGAACTCGCTGGGGCCGGTGACCTCGACCTTCATGATAGGCTCGAGGATGGCGGGCTTCGCCTTCTCGTATGCCTCCTTGAAGGCTCCGATCGCAGCGGTCTGGAACGCCATGTCGCTGGAGTCGACGGGGTGCCATGCACCATCGTTGACGACACAGCGGACACCGACGACGGGGAAGCCGATCTGGCTGCCCTTCTTCATGGCCGACTGGAAGCCCTTGTCACAGGAGGGGATGTACTCGGTCGGAATCGCACCGCCCTTGACCTCGTCGACGAACTCGTAGTCCTTGACCTCGCCCTCGCCCGTCTGCTCGATCGGCTCGATGTATCCGGCCACGCGGGCATACTGTCCCGAACCACCGGTCTGCTTCTTGTGGGTGTAGTTGAACTCCGCCTTCTGGGTGATGGCCTCGCGGTATGCGACCTCAGGCTGACCGACCTTGACCTCGGCCTTGTACTCCCTCTTCATCCTCTCAATGTAGACGTCGAGGTGCAGCTCGCCCATTCCCTTGATGATTGTCTGGGAGCTCTCGGGATCGACATAGGTCTGGAAGGTCGGATCCTCCTTGGTGAAGCGGTTGAGGGCCTTGGCCATGTTGTCCGCAGCCTTCTTGTCGACAGGCTCGATTGCAAGCGAGATGACCGGGTTGGGGACGAACATGCTCGTCATGGAGTAGTTCAGACCACCGCCGCAGAACGTATCGCCGGAAGCGCAGTCGATGCCGAAGAGAGCGGCGATCTCACCGCATCCAGCCTCGTTGATGTCCTCCATCGTGGCGGCATGCATCTTGACAAGACGTCCGACGCGGAAGCGCTTTCTGGAGCGGGTATTGTACAGCTCGTCGCCCTTCTTGATCTTGCCCTGGTAGACGCGGATGTATGTCAGCTGGCCGAACTGTCCATCCTCGAGCTTGAAGGCAAGCACGACGGGAGGAAGATCCGGATTGCTGGGAAGCTCGACCTCCTGCTCCTTGTTGTCCAGATCCAGAGCGTAGTTGTGGACATCGGACGGACAGGGCAGATAGTCGACGACTGCATCGAGCAGGGGCTGGATGCCCTTGTTCTTGTATGCGGAGCCCATGAAGACGGGGCAGAGCCTGAGCGCGATGGTCTCCTCTCTGACGACCTTCTTGATCAGCTCGACGGAGACATCCTCCATGAGCATGGCCTCCATCAGCTCCTCGCTGTTCATGGAGATGGTGTCCAGCATCTCCTCCCTCTTGGCTTTGGCCTCGTCCATGAGCTCGGCGGGGATCTCGGCCACGCGCAGGCTCTGGTGGTCGGCACCGGCGTCGAAGTAGTACGCCTTCATCTCGACCAGGTCGACGACGCCCTCGAGCTTGTCCTCGAGTCCGATGGGGATCTGCATGAGCACGGCGTTGAGGCCGAGCTTCTCGATCAGCTGGTCCTTGACCCTGTAGGGGTTGGCGCCGCTTCTGTCGCACTTGTTGACGAACGCGATGCGGGGGACATGATATCTCTTCATCTGGCGGTCGACGGTGATGGACTGGGACTGGACGCCGCCAACGGAGCACAGCACGAGGATGGCGCCGTCGAGGACGCGCAGCGACCTCTCGACCTCGATTGTGAAGTCGACGTGGCCCGGAGTGTCGATGACGTTGATTTCATGGCCCTTCCAGTAGACGTTGGTGGCTGCGGATGCGATGGTGATTCCACGCTCCCTCTCGAGCTCCATGGAGTCCATGGTTGCACCGACGCCGTCCTTTCCACGTACATCGTGGATTGCATGGATCTTGTTGCAGTAGTAGAGAATGCGCTCGCTGAGCGTAGTCTTTCCGGAGTCGATATGAGCACTGATACCGATGTTTCTCATATCTTTGAGGTTGTTGACCATATTAGATTCCTCTCAATCAATGAAACTCATGCGTGGGTTGTCAGGCGCACTTCCGGCCTGACGGTATTTCCGAAGGTGCATAATATTAGTTTTTCAACTCTTGTGCAATAGTGGCCCTGGTGAAATATCCTTCACGTTATTCCATATGCTCAAAAGCTTTAGCTCGCATACGGGATCGGGCACGCCGCACCTGTGCACAGCCTTCGCAAGCGGTGGCTTTCGTGCTAATATCACACTCACAGGGAGACACTCAGAATGGCAACAGTATTCGAAATGATCATAAACGGGGAAATCCCCTCCACCAGACTCTACGAGGACGACGAGGTGCTCGTCATCCTGGACATAAACCCGGTCGAAAAAGGCCACAGTCTGGTCATATCCAAGACGGCATACCCCGACTTCACCGACTGTCCCGCAGACAGACTGGGGCACATGATGGAGATCGCACAGAAGGTCGATCTGAAGCTCAGGAGCACTCTGGGATGCGACGGCACCAACATTCTGATCAACAACGGACCTGCAGCAGGTCAGGAGATACCCCATCTGCACATCCATGTCATCCCCCGCTACAAGGACGATGGGCAGTCGTTCGGCTTCGGCAAGAAGAAGTACGACGAGGGGGAGATCGCCCAGTACGGAGCAAGGCTGGCGTTATGAGAAAGGCCCTTCTCCTTCCACTCGTCATTCTGCTGGCTTTGACCTCATGTGCGAGCTACACGGTGGAGCGCGGGCTTGAGGGCATAAGCACTCCGACTTACGCATATCTTCCGCCCACGAAGCTCGCCACGATCCAGGATGAAGCCGACCGCATCGCGCAGGAGGAGGCGAAGCGTCAGGCGGAAGCCGAAGCCATCAGGCAGGCAGAGGAGGCCGTGCAGAGGGCGATCGAGAGCCGCCAGGCTCTCAACGCCTACCCCGACGATCTTGCAGAGCTGACCTTCCCCCATATCTACAGACCGGTCAACAGGCTCGAGGTCCTCGATCCGTCCTTCACCAGAATCGACGTCATGCTCCTACCCCTCGGCCATGAGCCGATAGCCGATGATGACATGACGCGGATCGTGAACTCCGTCAAGGATACTGGGATGGAGTTCATCTTCGTCACAGGAAGTCTGGACAGCCAGGTCGCCTTCGCAAAGGTCCTTGGCATGGACGCAGTCACTCTCGAAGGTGGAACCATTTGCTTCACGAGCGACATCGTGGATGCAGAATCATCACTCGCCACTTTCATCCTATGCGAGGGCAAGGACATCGACCTGATGGTCATGGACATCGGCGACGACATGGCGCTTGCATCCGACCTGGAAATCGCAGCCTGGCAGGAGCATCTGTCGCAGGAGTGCGACGAATCGATTGCAGCGCTGGATTCGCTCGTCGCACTTTCCGACGATGACCAGAAGATACTTGCACTGTCCTCCAGCGAACCTTCGAGTCTGGACTGGTCCATCTTCACTCCGTACGACTACCGCACATCATATGCATGGCCTATCAGTGACCATCTGAGGCAGACCTTCAGCGACACCTACAGGGCGACGCACTTCTCCGAGGAGACGGATACAGGCATAACGCTATCCACCTCCTCCATCCACGAAAGGATGGACTTCCTCTACACGCAGGGGATCATCGAGGTGTCGAGCTCCACGATGACGATCGCAGGGCTGTCAGACAAGGACATATCCCGCTACGCGACGATAGCGACATACATCATCCCCTAGAAGGAATTCATTAATCGAGTTTCAGGACTCCAGCCGGAGTCCTGATTCATTATCTGCGCAAGCAATACAATGATTCAGGGCCTGAGACAGGCCAATGGCACGACATAGACTCCGTCAGCTCTCCTGTAGGCGAAAGGGGCGACTCCTGTCAGAACCATGAGGAATGAGGGCGACTTCATCTTCGTCGTGTCGATACGCGAAGCAAGCTTCTGCAGAGTTGCTGCGGCCTGATCGACTGCAGAATGTGCTCCCAGCTTGATTTCGACGAGGCCATACGAACCATTTTTCAGATGAATGACGGCATCACATTCCAGATTCGTCTTGTCTCTGTAATGGAACACCTCTCCATCAAGAACCTGACTATAGACTCTGAGGTCTCTGATGCATAGATTCTCGAACCAGAATCCGAACGACTGCAAGTCCCCGACCAGATCGTCAGGGCCGAGCCCCAGTGCTGCGACAGCTATTGAGGGGTCGACGAAATAATGTGTCGGTGAAGTCCGGATTGCGACCTTGGACCTGAGATTCGGGTTCCAGGCAGGCATATCCTCGATGACGAACCAGGACGACAGTATCGAATGGTAATTATAGGCGGTCTCATCACTCATATTCGAAACGTTATCGATCACACAGTCCCTTGCAATCTCCGTAAGTGGTGTCTGTGTACCTATGTTACGTGAGAATGAACGAAGAAACATCTGCAACAGACGTCTGTCAAGGATGGTCCTTTCGCCTTCATCCACATCCATATCGCTTCTGCTGATCGCGTCGACATATTCCGGTGCCTGCAGCAGAGCTGTTCTACGAGGTAGATTCTTTCTGCATGCCATCGGCCATCCACCCCTGCATAACAGCCAGGCGAGTTCATCTATGTCTGGACATGGGTTCTGACCGGAAATCGCCTGGGGGCCATCGAAGAGAGACCGAAGACTGACATCGCCACTGGAGTCCGACGATTCGAAGAGTGTCATCGGACGCATTGTCAACCAGGAGAATCTTCCAGCTCCACTATGACGATAGGCATTGGACTTCATCTTTTTGGTCGGTGTGACGGAACCGGTCAGTATGAACTGTGAAAACTCTGCCCGTTCATCGACAGCGAATCTGACGGCATCCCACAACCCAGGATAGAGTTGCCACTCATCAATCAGACGAGGGACATCACCCTTGAGCAGTATGCCTGGATCGATCTGCATCACCTCGTCGTAATATGTCCTCCGTGCAGGTTCGTTCATCAGGATGACGCTTTTCGCCCTCTGCTTTGCGCTTGTGGTCTTGCCACACCATTTTGCGCCTTCTATGACAACCGCGCCCTTGGCACTAAGCTTCAGATCCAGCAATGAGTCGATTATACGTGGAACATATTCTTTCATAGGTAAATCCTATCACTACTGCAGTAAAATAAACAAGCATAAATTGAGATGATTACGCGATGATACGGGAGTTGGCTATATTTTCAATACGGGAGTTGGCTATATTTTCAATACGGGAGTTGGCTATATTTTCGATACGGGAGTTGGCTATATTTTCGATACGGGAGTTGGCTATGTTTCCGATACGGGAGTTGGCATTTCGTAATGCCATCAGATGCGTGGCCTTGGCCTGTCGATCATGACGATGGTCTCGATATGTGCACTTCCGGGGAAGAGGTCCACAGGCTGTATCGCCTTGACCCTGTATCCGAGCTGATGGTGGATATACCTCAGGTCCCGTCCAAGAGTCTGCGGGTTGCATGAGACGTAGATGATACGGTCCGGCTTCATCCGCCCTGCGGCAGCAAGGAACTGCTCGGAAGAGCCGGAACGCGGTGGATCCAGGAAGAGCACCGAGCAGGTCTGCCCTTCCCTTGCCATCTCCTTGAGTTTTCTGGAGGCATCGGCCGAGATGAACTCTGCATTCATGATGCCGTTCTGCTTTGCATTCTCCCGGGCCATCTTCACGGCATCCTCATTTGATTCGATGCCGATGACCCGACATGAAGCAAAGGAGGCGGCAATCAAGGCGATCGTACCTGTTCCACAGTAGGCGTCGATCACGACATCGCCGCTTCTCAGATCGGCCATGTCGACGGCAATGGAGTACAGGCGTTCAGCCTGGATCGGATTGATCTGGAAAAACGAGAGGCCGGAGATCCGGAAATCGAGCCCGCATACTCTGTCTACGATATAGCCCCTTCCGTATATGACACGTTCCGTTGCGCCGGCAGGTATTACCATCGAGGTCTTGTCACGGTTCTCAACAAGAGAAACGGACTTCACATAAGGACAACGCTGATGGATGGCCGCGGCAAGGTCCGATGCACAGGAAAGATGTGCGTCCGCAACCACAAGGACGACCAGAGCCTCCTTGTAGTATGAACTGGTCCTGACGAGGATATGTCTGATGTCACCTGTCATGAGGTCTTCGTCCCAGGCTTTCAGCCCCACCCTGTCGGCAAGGTATCTGACGGTAGACACGACATCTGTCGCGAGTGGATCCTCAAGCGGACAGGAACGGACCGGTATCAGATGATGTGTTCCCCTTCGGTATATTCCGGTGACAAGATGCCCGCGGTCCATCCCGCATACGGCCTGAACCTTGCACCTGTAGCCGAGGGTCCGTGGAGATGCGATGACATCCTCGACATGGCCGAATCTGGAAAGATAATGCTCCACCTCGAGAAGCTTCTCATCAAGTTCATCATCATACCTCAGATCCAGCATGTCACAGCCGCCGCAACGGCCGAAATGCGGGCATCGTCTCCTGTCGTCATTCATGGCAGCAATCATGATACAGCCATTGTCCAATGACCTCAACAATAATACTCGGGAGTGAATCCGGCCTTCCTCAGTTCATCCTTCAGAGCATGTCTTTTCGACATTTTCAAGGCAGAATTCTGCAGAATCACCTCAACTATCGCAGTTCCTTCATCATACGACTTCAAATGCCTGAGCTGTGAAGCGAACACCTGATACCCTCTTCGATCGCTCATGTGAGCGGCCGTGGAGCGTACATTCCTTTCAAGCAAGGCGATCAGGCGCTGTGGAAAATGCTCATGAAGAATCTTCTCCTGACTGCTCCCACAGGCAAGCCTGTGGGGTTCTGATGAATAGACTTGTACCATATCCGTACACCATTTTCAGGCTTTGGGATTAAGGCTGCCACCCAGAGCACCGGAACTGCCGGCCAAGCATCCCGACGGACACATTGACGACCGGCTTCTGCCTTTTCAGGCAAGGAGAGACAGTCAGATAACGTGCAAGACAATTGAAGTATGGTCTCTCTACATACTCCATCAGCGATTCCCAATCCTGTAGATGTGCATACAACTCAGGAGCATGACTGGAGATGGAACAGGAATACCTGAGCCTTTCATATACCGATTTCCATCTCGATTCATCGACAAGGGATTTGAATTCCAGCACCCGGCCAATATCATTCTGTGAAATGTGCAGTATGTTATATTCAAGCTCATCGGCATACTCCGGCTGTCTGTCACATGAACGATAGATGTCCAAAAGCCATTCAGAGACATCCTTCTGTATCTTCGAACTTCTCATGGCCGTCTGTTCGCAACAGTCATTCGCAGTTCTGGTCTTGAGCAGGAACGATATGACCTCTTCTCTACCCGAATGTTCCTTCAGGAATCGATACCCGCACTCGACAGCAGAATAGGAGGCCAGGTGGCAGAGAATGAAATCCATCATCTCCTCCCGCCAGCCAAGCACCTGGAATGAGAGCAGATACAACTTCATGTTTTCTTCGGAAAGGGATTCTGCAGAATCTCTGCCTTTCTTGACTATCGCAGTGGCGACAAAGACATCTTTCATCGTAGACAACAGGACTGTTGCGACATCTTCGTAGCATAATCTGGCGGGACTCAGAGAGGTGAATAACTTCTCGAGGTCCGTCTTCATACCTTGCCGTTCGTTCTCGCCTGCCATCTCAAACGCCTCTTTCATGACGGAACATGCAGTCCCGATGACTTTTTCGAATTCATAGCCACCATATTCAGAATCCCTGGGCTCCGGCAAACGAGAGAGGATATGAAGACAGAGTCTGAAGGCCTGTAATGGATACCCTTTACAAAGCACGATTGTACGTACTCTTGATTCCAGCAGCTCTTCAAGTTCATGGAGTTCCGAGCTGCTGTAATAGTCTTCCTCATCATACCACTCGTCAGCACCTGTGCGACGAATGCTGTCGATGGTGGCATCAATATGATTCCTGATTTCCAGGATGAAAGAGGAAGACAACCGGTCGGCATATCTTTCCCAGATCAGCCCCCGGATATCAGAACTCCTGGAAGCAAGCTCGAGCACAAGAGACTCAAGCTCCTCCCGGCTCATCGAGGACAGGACGGAATCAAGTGACACATCATCTGCCAAGTTGCCGACAAGGCCATCGCACTCCAGACCAGTGTCCACACTCTGATGTTCCTCATATTCGTCAAGACCATCCTCAAGTGCATACATGAGTGCGGCTTCATGCTTGCACCAGTTGCCGTCCATGGCATATGGACAGTCGCAATCGGCATCAACCAGAGTGCCGTCATCATCGAGTTCAACTTCGACATGATAAGGCCTTGAGCCTTCTACAACCGCTGTATACCCGAATTCCGACTTCTCGATATCATGTACCATTCCTTCGATGAAATAAGCATAGCCTCTGTCCAGAATGCGAGGTGAGAACATGTCAACCCACTCGGGATCGATTTGCAGCTCCAGCTCCGGATTATCGTGACCGGTACTCATGAACTCCTCCTATGAACATGACATTGTACACAGGCATGTAGGCGACTCCATCTCGACGGCTGTACTTGTGCGAATTGGATAGCACCACCGCCCTGCTGGCACACTGACCATCATTGAGCATATTCGTCAATGACGAATGTATCTGATAGTCCCGCCCGCTCTTCACCTCGACAGGAAGAATAGACAGTGTATCATAATCGTTCAGAAGAAAGTCGACCTCGCCCTTTGATCTGTTGTCGTAATAGAAGAGCGTATGACCATGGGCAGACAGCTCCATGGCCACTGCGGTTTCATAAAGAGAACCCAGATTTATCGACTTCGCATCATCCATGATGGCCTTCAGATTAGGCCCGAAAAGGACCGAGGAAAGAAGTCCGACGTCATTGAGATAGAGCTTTATCAGGTTCTTTGTGACACTTGCATCAAGGGGAAAGATCGGATTCGTGACCGCCTGAACACCAAGCGCGACACCGGAAGTGATCAGATAGTCGAATTCATCTGCATATCTGTCGGATCTCGCACTTCTGGGATCGATCTTCTTGTACACCACGCGTTTCTTCCTCTGTTCCATGAAAGAAGGCAGCATGGAATATATGCGCATGATCTGCAGACGATGTTCGCTGTCGTACTTTGCACAGTCTGCACCATAGAAGCCTCTGATCTGCGCATGAACAGTACGAATCTGGGTAATCGACGCTCCGTCGACATGCATCGCTACAGCTTCAGGGAGTCCTCCAACGGCAAGATACATCCTGAAGTGTCGCATGATGGTCATATGAATGTTCTCATTTACAGCCATGTCGCCATAGAAGCATTTTCTCAAGTAGGATATGACATCCTCACCTACACCGTTTGCCCAAAGATATTCCTCGAAGTCTAGTGGATGAAGTCTGACTACATCGATCGAACCCATTGGGATCGAGCTGGTTCTGGCAAGTTCGACACCAAGTGCAGAGCCTGATCCGATATAACGATAGCGCCCTTCCTGGTTGATGAACTTCAACAGAGGAAGCAGCTGCGGGTATTCCTGAATCTCATCCAGGAACACGATCGTATTCTCCTTCGTTGCATCGCCGATATTGCCAGCGGCAAGGCTTACCGCAATATTGAACTTCTCAACGGTATCGACACCTGCAAAGATTCCGGCTCCAAGCCTATCCTCGAATAGATTCACTTCAATATAATTCCTGAACCTCTGGCTTGCAGTCTGCCTGATGATGAACGACTTGCCCGTCTGCCGTGCCCCATCGACAAGGAGTATCTTCCCAGGATCATTGGCATAGTAGTCTTCAAGAATCTTCTCGATCTTTCTTTTAAGTATCTTGCCCATGCTCTAATGGTAGTAGAGAACAGGATTATTGAAAAGTGTCTTTTTATTATATTTTTCTATATTGAAAACTGTAATATAGATACATATTTTAAATGTATTGTCCATATCTCCAAGCAGGTGAAAAAACCGACAAGCTCACCATATCTTTATTTTTGGTTCTTCACGGAAAGTTGAGGGATGAAGGGCAAGATTGAAAAGAAGAGCATGCGCGTTCTAAAGTTTAGATACCAC
>CALXKL010000003.1 GCA_944388965.1 uncultured Spirochaetales bacterium
AAGTTTCTCCGACCAGTGAAGAAGTATCATCTATCGGAGCTATAGTTCAAACACTTATTCGCATTGCTTGAGGCATTTCCGGCAGAACTGATTTCCGAGCCATGCAAACTGATGTATATGGAAGTCTACCAATATTCACCAATACCAGCGGCCTAGTGAGGAAAAAGAATGAAAGTGAAACGGTCGGAGCATATCTGAGCCCAACAGCAAACAGTGGTGCATACAGTAGGTTTTCCCTAGCTTCTTCATATGTTACACCTATCTCAGCGGAAAACTCTGTTGTTTCGGAGAGTCTTACATGTTTGTTGAGATTGTTATGAGGCATTAGAGACCAAATGGAAAACATAGCCGCTGCATGCAATCCTTATGATGCGCAAAATGGTATATTCAGGAGAATCGCCTATACAGGGAGATGGGAGCTCAAATGGGGTGTGCCTAGTGGAGGTAGCGCATTCACCCTTATCATGAATTCCTCGTTAGTTGTCCCTCCCGCCACGGAGGACAGGCCGATATCGCATTCAACGAGTTGTCTATTTAGAATCCGATGAGGCATTAGCGGCAAAATTGGTAATAACGAGCCTTGGAGTAATAGAGGTTTTACTGGATATGGATGGAATACAGCTACGGGAGCATTTCCAGAACTTATCATTGGAGACATGGCTATAAAACTGGAACCGGGCAATGAGTATTTGTCATTGACCGCAATTCGATTTGACTCATCAGCCGTTGTTCCGATTTCACTTGAAAGCCATCCTTCTGCAATATCTGTTTGTAGCCTGATTCGTATCGCATGAGGCATTAGCGGCCGTTTGGGAGGCGTTATTCTTTTCAAAACCGATAAGATTTTCAATCGCATATACCAAGTTATCGGTGGTTACCTATCTCCAAGTGGGGAGGGATATGCCATCGACAACATGAAGATGGATATTGGGAAAAGTACTCCCACCGGAACTACGACAAGCCCATCATCGATATCGATGATGTCTCTGCTCCGGATAGCATGAGGCATTACTGGAACCGTTCGAGTTAATAGCGGACATCAGTATTTTTATGCTATGGGAATTGGCTTCGGTAAAGACTCATACAGAGCTCTACACGCTTCACCTAAAGAAGGTAATCATATTGCCCCGAGAAGTGCTCCTAGCGAAGCAGCTAAAGATTCTACCGCCCAGTTTGAAGTAGACACCTCGTATGAGATTCCAGTTGCGATGGTGAACACACCAGTGGCCATGTCTGTATCTGTTCTGCTCAGAATATCCTGAGCAGACATTGCATAGTCTGATTGATAGAAGCAATCTCTTGGGCCAATGGAACTTTTGTTGATGTATCGTAATACCCCTTGTTTGCCTTGTATCCATTTATGTCCTTGGTAACTGCTATGATGTACGGCCATTGCTCAGTTTTATGCCAGAAAGGTTTTGTCGGAGACCATCCTGATAGAATGGGGCCAGGCGATCCGGAAATGCCTCATCTCAGTCGCATCAGGCCAGCAATACTAGAAAAAGCGGGAGTCGAAACTTTTGCAGTAGGTACAGCTCTCGAGGAATTGAAATGTAGAACCGCCCTATTTATGACATAGGTGGTGGAACCCATTGAGACGTTCCATCTTCCATCTGTCGGATAGAATGGCCCTGTTCCTCTGCTGTCTACCATTTCATTCGATTTACCAGAAAAAATCATGACTTCTGTCTTATATCCTATAATGCCTCATCGAATCCTGATAAGGCATATGAATGAAATGAATAATGGATGACTCTCATTAGACTCGGGAACCACGTTACCTGAGTCGAACTCAACGGCACACCAGCCGCTTCCATTCGGGGCAGAACTGGATGAATAGCGGTCTGTCGCCTTGCCGGGTTGGAAAGCACCAAACAGACCAGTACGAACATAAGAGGATCCTGAAAATGTTTCGTTCGGATTTAGCCTTCCTGAAATGCCTCAACCTATTCGTATGAGTTGTTTCACAGTCGCGTTGATTGAAACATTTTCTATCGCAACTGGCAGGCTTCCAGAAGAGTCAAGGTATAGTCCATGCATAAGATACTTAAGCCCTCCATCACCAATATACGCATGGAAGTAATCAGCAGAGCCTGTTTTATAAAATGCTCCAGCACCTCCAATAAAAGGGGAGTCGCATAGAAACTTTTTTACATTTCCGGTAATGCCTCATGTAATTCTGAGTAGAGTGTTCATTATCACCGCACCAGGGTTAGTTTCGTCTGCAATTGGAACAGTACGGCCTGAATCGATTCTCAGCTCTCCGAGCGATCCAGCGCCATCTGTGATATTGGCGCTGGAATATCTGATTTCAATTGGTCCATAGAAGACGCCAGTGAAATTTGTCATCAATGCCGTACCTCCATGATAATTGTTTTGTCCGTGTAAACCAACTTTTCCCCTAATGCCTCATAACAATCTCAACAAACATGTAAGACTCTCCGAAACAACAGAGTTTTCCGCTGAGACAGGAGTGACATACGAAGATTCCATAGAAACCCTATTGGGTACGCCATCGTATCCTGATCTTGCTAAATATGATAACGATGTTTCTCCTGTCCCTTTTTGATCCAACATTCCGCGGGTCTCGATGAATATTGATAGACTTCCATATACATCAGATTGCATGGCTCGGAAATCAATTCTGCCGGTAATGCCTCATCGAATTCGGAGAAGACATGTGGTGTTTATCATGACTGGATGAGCCTCGGTGCTATCGGGAATTCTATAGCTGGAATTGAGATAGATGTTGGCCGTCCTGTTTGATTGGCTGATATTCGAACCTTTGCCTTCAGTGAGTACCAGTTTGAATACGCCGCCAGCAGGCCGTATCGAGTTGACTGTGACAGCTCCATATGGGTCAGGTCCTGTTATCTGGCCTATAATGCCTCATCGAATTCTTAGCAAAGTTTCTACCGAGATCAGTAATGGAAGATTTTCTGTCGTTATAGGTATGGATCCAGACGTATCAAATAGGACCTCTCGTGGAATAAATTTAAATGAACCATCGCCTATGCCAGAGAAATAGCTTTTGAATGGGGCAGTTCTAAAGAACGCTCCTTCACCTCCTTCAAATGGCGACAAAAAAAGGGTTCCGTGAAGCAATCCCCTAATGCCTCAAGCAATGCGAATAAGTGTTTGAACTATAGCTCCGATAGATGATACTTCTTCACTGGTCGGAGAAACTTTGGACGAGTTAAATTTAAGCTTGACTCCATCATCTCTCCATGCACCGTCATTCCTTTTTGATTCTCCTAACGCAGTTGTCAATGCTCCTTCGTTTTTACTTCCAACGGAGTACTCTCCATATAGAGAGAGTGTCGTGCTTCCTGAAATGCCTCAAAGTACTCTGAGCAACCAGATAGTGCTGGCACCAAGAGGACTGTTCTCCGCACTTACTGGTACGACATTAGATGACGAGAATGCGATTCCTGTGTCATTGGAATTGTTGCCGTAGGCCAATCCGGCTCCGGATGATGTCACAGCAAAATTAGCAAAGGCTCCGCTGGGGGTGGAAATGATTGAGCCTCCAGTTTGAAGAGCCTTAAACTTAAGACTTCCTGTAATGCCTCATCGGATTCGGAGAAGACAATTTTGAACACTGGATATTGGCACTACTCCATCAGAAGACCTCGGATTCTCTTTCGTAGAGTTAAGCCGCATTCCTAAAAATACATATTCGCCTCCTGCTGGAGAAAAGATTCCAAGATCAATAATGGCTGTATAGCTGTTCAAGACTGTCTTTAGCGGAATTACTCCAGAATACGACATTGCAAGGATATATCCAGCCCCTTTTGTTTCGCGACTGCTAATGCCTCATGTAATTCGGAGCAAACATGTCATAGAAAAGTTCAGGGGATGGTTTGTCTTATCTATAGGTATCACAAGCCCGTTATCTATTTTGAATCCGTTCGATTTCTGTTCTTTATCAGAAGATATTGATGCTGAAGGATAGACCTCATTGAAAGCAAGATTCTGAATGCATCCAGAGCCAGTATAGAAAGAAGGTGGCAAAGACATTAAATCATTCGATGTCTCATGTCGACCGCTAATGCCTCAACAAATTCGGATAAGAACCGACACGGACAAAGAGGCAGGCAACATCTCATCAGTTGTCGGAACGGCTATGGGAGTTTTAATTTGCACAATACCAACGCCCAACCCGCCACCAGCTTGGACATTATGCTGGTAATATCCAACCCTAACAATAGGACCACCAACCGGCAAAGAAACAACTCCACCAATTTGACCGCTAATGCCTCACTTAATCCTAAGCAAACTTGCAACGCATACGGAAATTGGGGTGGATTCTTCCATCACAGGCGCGACATAAGAAGAGTCAAAATGGATGTCCCAGGAACCTAGCGCGTCGCCTCTTACAACATAGCCTTCCATCTTCCTTGAGCCTTGAAAAGGCCCCGAGCGCTCATCACTTGAATTAGCACCACCTAGTATGAAATCACACCATCCAGTAATGCCTCATGCTATACGAATCATGCTTGTAAAGCCCGTTGAAATTGGAACAATCTCAGTATGAATCGGCACTACTAGGGAAATATCAAATGGTGCGCCAGCGGCAAATTTGAAGAAACTTCCGGCGGATAATTGGCTGTAGAAATCTTCTTCACCATGTGCTTCATATTTCGCAAAGGCTCCTGTCCCAGCTCCTCCGTTGTGCATTAATTCGTCACTACGAGAGACCAAATTTATATTCGCCGGCAGGTTTCCTGTAATGCCTCATGTTATGCGTAGGAGTACATGCATCGGAAGGGAAGCTGGCGCAGAATCATTCGAAGTTGGAACCATTCTGGATATGTCGAGCGCGGGAATAACAACACCAAGTCCACCTTGTGATTGGATCCACCAGTCTGCAGCAGTCTTCTTTGGTCTGAACAATTTATCCACGCCGTAATTGATAACGGTGCCAACACTTCCTGAAATGCCTCACCATGTGACGATTTTCGAAATTCTCCTACTAATGCCCTTGCTTGTCTTTCGTAGGTAACGGACCGTTGTCTTGATGTCCGCGTGACCCAACAGATCCTGTAGAAACTTGAGATCCTTGCATCGCTCATAGACATTCCTGGCATAGAAGGCACGGAATTCGTGTGGGTGCATGGGCGCCTTTGGAATGCCATATCGCTTCGCAAAAGCATGCAACCGTTTACGTATGACACCTTGATTGTAAGGCAGGATGAATCCGTCCTCCTTATAGGTTGACAGCACTTCCTGTCTTAGTCGTGAGCCAAACCATATTCTTCTGAATTTCGTCCCTTTTCCACAAACATCAACATATCCTACCCGCAGATCCTCCCTCTTGATCTGGAGAAATTCACTGATTCGGACGCCTGTGCAGGCAAGTATCTTGATTGCCGCCCACCACCTATATTCACCATCCTCCAGCAAACATCCGAGAAGCTTCTCATACTGACTCATCGTAAGCTGGCTCTCCACAAACTGTTGCTGTTGAACTTTTATCGGCTTGAGCCGCCATCGTGTCTTCGTGTATTCCGCATAGCGGTTGATGGCATGGATTCTGATGTTGACAGTCGCCGGCTTAACTCTTCGCATCTCGTTCTCTTTCCACTCGCATGCATCAGCGAAGGTCCACTTGTACTCCCTGAAGTAGTATTTCATCGACATCGCATAGCTCATCGCGGTCCCTGTAGCCAGCCCTTTCCTCTTCAACCATTTCTCGAAATCCATATTGTCCCCTATTGTCCCTCGTGTACCGAGGCTCTGTAGTATCATAGCCCCGACATGAGCACGGACCTGAACCCAGAGTTTGAGCGAAAGCGTAGAAAAGTCATCGATGAGCTTAGAGCAACCCTCTCCTCCTCCACTATCTCCAGCGAGGAGAAGAGGCTGTTCGAATCCACGATAAAGGCACTTGAAGAATTGACAGAAGGTGTCGATGCTGCACATAGACGGATCCTAGCACGTAAACAGGAAATGCTAGCGCTGAATCACAAGATGACGGAACTCGCATCGGCCATCAGGGACATCATCGATGCCATGGACGATATGGAGAGCAACATCTCAAAGAAGATCGATGCCCAGAATCGGAGTAATCGCAGGTTCTACATCGGCATGAGCCTGGCATCTGCAGTAATCATCGGATTCATGGCATATATCGCCTTCGGAAGCAAGGAGGCTATAACTTCGCTTGGTACACTCACCCAGGCCCTTAAACTTCTGGACATCATAATTTAGGAGGAAGATAGAATGGATGTTTTCTTGTTGACGATCATGGAATTCTTCAAGGCCGTCATATGGCAGATCGTCATGTTCTTCTTGTGTGGTATTGCATTCGAGCTTGCCGTGGAATTCGTAAAGGCCACGCTTTATCCAGCTGACAAGGGCAAGGAATGTCCACGATGGCTCGGGATGCTTCTTGGGGCGCTCATAACCACTGTGTACATCATCATGGCCTACATTGCAAATGCGACATTCGGCGATGCGGGGTGGTACATCCCCGGCGGCTTCGTCTTTCTGCCTGTATGGGCGATCCTCTTCTATTTCTATCAGTACAAGGCGCTACGGGTTGCGAAGTGGTTCAGGGACAGGATGTTCCCGAACCTTAAGCGTCCTCAGGACAAGCCGCACAGGAAACGTACTGCACTAAAAAACCTTACGGACGACCAGTTGTCGAAGCTGGCCAGCATCGTCGAATCAGGAGAACTGGATGGCTGATATTGTCGCTGTTGTGGCAGGCATTGCTGCTCTTCTTCTAGGCGTGCAGTGCCTGCGGTACAGGAATCGTGCGAAAAAGACCGAGAAGACCCTCGGAACAGTAATCGAGAGGGCAAGTCAGAGGCTATCCGAAAAGGCCGAGGAGGACTTGGCAGAACGAATCGTCGTCGAGAGTCGAGGAGCCAGATCCGCCTTGGCCTCTCTCGACAAGGCTCGAGTCAAGATAAGATCTGTCATGGAGCAGGATCCCCCGATGGCAACAGCAGATGATGATACGATGTCTGGAACGCCGAATCAGTCCCGCAGTACAACCATCCCGGACGATATCAGAGAGATAGCCGAAGCCAGTGCAAGACGCATGAGAGGAGAAGAATGAGAAAGGTCATAGCCATGCTGATCGGATGCATCATGTTATCCTCATGTACCACGGTATCCCTACCCTTCACCGTCCAGACTCCCGCCCTACCTGAGCTGGACG
This sequence comes from uncultured Spirochaetales bacterium, assembly GCA_944388965.1. Lineage (GTDB taxonomy): Bacteria > Spirochaetota > Spirochaetia > Sphaerochaetales > Sphaerochaetaceae > Bullifex. The sequence goes on from CALXKL010000003.1 coordinate 7,172, forward strand.
AATCCTTCTCGGATGAGAACATACTGACGGAGATGGAATCCGTCGAAGATATCGTGCACAATCTGCTCGTATATGAGGGACAGGTGGTATATTATCGCAACATATCCGATGTGCTCATGGATTATATCGAGGAGTTGCAGACGCTGAGTTTGACCGTAGAGGAGAAAAGCTGAGAAGCTTCTCTCCTACGGGCATGGGGACGTTCTCTACATGCCTGGACTTCCATGCCTCCCTGATCAGCTTCCAGACACCTTCCCGTGATACTATACCTGGTGCATCGGGATCATATGCTTCGCCAAGGCATTCCGGACAGAGATAGTCAGGACCTTGGGTGATGTATTCACGATAGGGATTCGTTGCTCGCGAACCTTCATATGAAATCTTGAAAGGATCACTGAACAGCATCAATACATCTGTTTCTTTTCCACACAGCGGGCAAAGCAGCTTTTCAGGCAGCTTCAACTCAATGATGGCTTCGTCTATCTGTCTGACAAGTTCAGACGATGGGTGTTCCTGTGCCACATATTCATCGGCGAGTCGTTGCAGACTGTCGAACTGCATTCTTCTTTTGTACTCATGATTCCAGTACATGCTTCACTCCTTTGCGTACTCAAAGAAATCAGTGACGATCCACTTTACCAAATCATATCTCAATCCACTACTTCTGCTAACATGTAAATGGTTTTCCTGTATTCAAAGGTACTGTGACGACAGAGGGCGCAGTAACCAGGGGATGAACCCCCGCGCTCGCTCGACAGCCTAGTTTTTTTTCTATCTTCCGCCAACTTTCAGGCGCTTCCGACAATTTCGACACGAATTCCTTGGTTCCTTTGGAAAATCAGCTGCAAAGACTGCATGATTATGAACAACAGGATTCTAGAGTAATACGATTCATGTCTTTAATTTATCTTAAGTTGATTTTGCCTTTCTCCATAACCGAGACGACATGGCGGCCCTCCTTCCAAATTGACCGAAGCCCTATACGTACCTAACATGAAAAATGAAGAGAGGCACTGCAACAGACGGTTGCCGACCTCAAGATTTGAAACGAATAATCGCCACGAGTCTAGGGTCAAATGGCTGTGGCGATTGTCTTATCTATATGGTAGTTCCCACTATAATTGCGGTGAGTACCAAACCTATTACAGTGAATACCAATGATAGAATCTCGTATCCTCTCATAGGTGATACCTCCTCGTCTTGGTAGATTTGGAGGCAAGGCCTCCATATCGATACGACATGAGGCCGACAACCGCCTGCCGAAAGCGCAGTGCCGGTTGCACATGATACCAGAGGACGGATGAAGAATCAATTCGAAGGGATGGACATCGCCATATCGATCAGCTCTCTTCTGAAAAGAGGAACAGCTCTGCCCTGCGGCTCGACCACGATTCTAACGGATCCAGCCTTGACATCGAACAACATCAGGCCTATGCCGGATTCCTGAAAGGCCTTGAACAGCTGCGGGGTCACACGGCGCTCAGGCATGCAGACATATGACCTGTCCGCTGCAATCATATGCGTCGATGCCTGAACTATGGCATGTCTCCACTTCGAGATCTTGAGCTCCACGCTCGTCAGCACGTCATGCTCGTCCATGTAGAGGACATCGATGCATCTGCCCATGAACGGGACCTCCTGCCTGATCCAGCGTAGGGGATGCAGCTTCAGCCATTCCATGTAGGCCTCGGCCATCTCCGATTCAAGCATCGATGTTGTCAGCCTCCTGCCTTCTCCTAAGTGAAGCCCTGCTTATCTCGTTCGTGCAGAATGAACAGATGTCCATCCTACACTTCGAATAGAACTCTCTCCCTCTACTGTCCATTCCTATGAACCAAGGCATCTTCCCCATGATTCTGGCCTGACATGATCTCAGCTCATTTCTATGGAAAACACGTCCACAGATGTCACATCTTCTTTCATCAGCGAGTTTCATGTTTACCTACCACCTCCTGGCTCAGCCCTATGACCATGTATCGTAAAGGCAATGGCTGATGCCTGTTGTACAGGACAAGCGGCTTGCTCTTGTCATCCGGTATCCTGTATGTGTCGAATGGCTGGAACTTCTCCACCTGGCGGAATTCGTTCGGGTTATACGGCACACCCGTCTTAGCCGATATGTATGCACATTCGGCTACCCAGAATGCATAGTCTTCATTCTTCGCACGGTAAACAGGATCGAAATCATTTCCGTCGGGCATGTCACATTTCGCGAACAGCAAATCACGCAATGTCCAGGGAGCCGCCCCGTATGCCTCATGATTGAACCGGTACAGCTGAAGAGGCTCGGGGCCGAGCAGGGCCTTCATCCGGCCATCCACATTGTAGTAGGCGGCATGATGTCCGTTCGTCGCCATCACCATGCTTCTGTCCGGGTTCCAGAGGATGTTTCTTATTTCCGGTACTTTGACGTTGTAGTCCTTTTCACGGCATTTCCATAGGAAATGGAAGACGTACTGATCCAGGCCCGTGCCGGGAATCCTTATCAACCGTTCATCTGATGATTTCATTTCTTCCTCCTTATCGCCTTCTTCGGATTTGTGATGCTTAACTCATAGTTTTCTTCAAATCTCTCAATGGCTTGCTGGAGATCATCTCCGTACATGCCCGTCACCATTTCGCGCCAGAACCGGCTACGGACTCGATTGAAGAGACGCCTGTCCACCCTGTCCACACGGTTCCAGTACCTGTTCCATTTCAAATAGTTAGCAAAGGTGAAATGTTTGTGGCTGTACGGCTCTCTCTTGTTGTCCTGACGCAAATTCCTATAAGTGATCTTGCTCATTCATCCTCCTTGAATTCCAACTGGCCGATACTCCTTGTATATTTCTTGAGAATATCCAGCTCCCGTTCCAGGTCGTTGATGGCTTTGCAAAGATCACATTCGAGTTTTCTAATGTTCTTGATTCCATCTTCTTCCTCGATGCATCCTGTTCCATTCTGCCTGACCTGATAGGCGAACCCATCTGGATACTTGTCCAGCAAGATCGAAAGATGTCCCGTGCTTACACTAAAAGAAGCGTTGCCAAACCGTTCCCAACCGCAATCTTTTTCATGACTCATGTTTTGCCTCCTGTATTCTTCTTATCCCAAGCGCATCCGAGAGCAGGTCCTGCGCCATGGATGCAAGCCGCTCCTCTACGGCTGACATGGCATCCTCGGCAGTGTTGAATGTCCGATTAGCCAGGTCGTCGAAGTCGTCGCCTTTGCACGACAATGACAGCTTCCAGTACGGACAATCCGCATGCCAGACTATAAGAAAGGAAGCGAAGCTTAAATCACAGAAGAACCATTCTCTAAAAAGGCGACCATTCTTCCTACTCCTGTGCTCATAATGCCTCCATGTCATTCCGTCACCTCCACGATTCTGATTTCATCCATGCGGTCTTCATGACTCCTCCCTTATCATCCCTCCCTTGTAGGCATCATTGCTTCGTCTGTCTCGCATGTACCTGCCGTATACTCCTCACACGGCCTTCGTCCTGCATTCGATGGGTACATGCATATCCCGGCATAGCGGTAACGGCACGGGTCGTATTTATCACATCTGGATGGCTTTTCATCTCTCCACCTGCCGTTCTCATCCTTGACTTCGATGAGGATATCCTTCATCTCCCTGTCCACGATGTCGTCCATGCTCTCATCCTGCGCATACAACGCTTCGCTGACTTTCTTCTTCAACCATGTCTGAAAACGAGGATTATTGTAGACGGAGAGGAACGCCTCCTTCCTGTTCGCCTCCTGGCTCCTGCTGCTCTGGCCGGTGCCTATGACTCCTGTCTCCTTGTGCTTGAGGCGGCAGCAGTTCTGATGCCTGTTGCGGTATTGACCTCCGGCACCCTTGCCTGAGAACCATGTGATCTCGAAATCGGAAGGCCCGACAGAGAATATCCTTTCACGATTGCTCATTCTTCCTCCCTGAACAGCTCCATGTTCCCTTCATACTTCTCATCGCCTGCCAACACCCTCAGGTGTTCACGACGCTTCGGTACATGCTTGAGGCATCCTTCCAGATTGCGGTAGCACCACGAATACAGCAGTTCCGCCTCTGCCCTGTGATTGCGCTCGTCGAAGAAATCCTCACGGCATATCTCCGGATCACCGATACTTCCCCTTACAACCCTGATCGTATTGTCGTCCAGCGCTTCCAGAAGCCACCATCGCTCCGGCAACTCCTCAGGCTTCGCCATTCCGGGATTGGTCAGGTATACCCTGAGCCTACCGACACCCAATGCCGGATTCTGCCGGAAGGGCTTGCGCTTGTCCGCAAGGAAGTCGGCTCTGGTGGCCTTGCATTCGACCAGCAGGGAGAAGCCGGACTTGAAGCCTATGGCATCGGGGCTTTCGTCCCTGTATCCCGGCTCAGTCAGGATGACCCTGTATCGGTGCAAGGCGAGCCAACGCATGGCCAGCGTAACCAGCTCACCGTGTGTCATTCGTCCTCCTGATTCTCATACTTGATCATCGCCTGAATCGGACCAATGTCCGTTTGCTGAATCTTGCCGTATGGTTCGAACCCGTGGGATACAAGGTGCTCGATATAGTCATCGGCCTCAATATAGTAATCGAAGCCTGAAAGCTTGTATCTTTTAGCCAGATTGACAATCTTGAAACAAACGATTCTCGGCTTGCCGTTCATCTTCTTTGCAATGATGCTGTCAACCATTCTTTCGCTTACGGCAAGCTTATTGGAAAGATCATTGATAACTTCATCACGGTTGTGTATGTTGATGCTAAGTTTAAAGATCTCCTCTTGTTGTTCCTTATATGCTTTGAGCAGGTCTTCATGAGTCATCGATTCCGGTTCCATCATCATTTGTCCTCCTCAATCACTATCTCGAACTCCTCGCCGATCTTGCCTGAGTAGTAGTCCAGCTTGTCGCCGTAGCGTCCTTTGCGGGGCCTGATGGTGGTGAAAATGCCTTTCGCGTCCGCGAAAAGAAGCAGGACATAGTCTCCGGGTTTCAGCTCGTAGAATGCCATCCGGCATGTTTGCCTGTCCGTATATGCGGTGTCGTACCATAGGAGCCGTTTAGGCGTGTTCTCGTCAATCCGGATAGGCGAGACGTGGCAGAGCGTCGCTATGGCATTCTCGCGTGCTCTCAACTTGTGGTAGTGATGAGAGAATCTGATCCTGTTCTTCATACATCCTCCTCGTCATCATCTGGATCTTCCGGTTCAACCAGCCTGTAAGCGCGTCTTTTCGACATTTCATCATCGAACATCTTCTGCAAGTCTTCGACATACCGCTCCGCTTTGGAGATCGTGTCTACGGCATCAACCCTCTTATCCGAATAGGGGGTCCTGCTGATGATCGTCTCTTTTGATTTGGCAAGGTATTCCTTCGCCAGCCCGAACGCATTGTATGTATCGATTACATCTCCGTATGTCATTTTTCCTCCTCATTTCCAGATGTTCATCTCTGCATCAAAGTCCTCACAAGATTCCATGTCTTCTACATCAGAGTCGTAGAAATCTCCGGACTGATTGCCGCAACAGCCCTTTTCGACAGCGAATTCAAACCAGAAGCAATCGTTACAGGTATGAAATTCCGTGTTTTCATCTTCGTCGCCATCTACCTCTCTGACCGTGCATGTGTCCCAGTCTGGACACATATCGGCATCGAGAATGCAGAACGCCTCTCCGGTAAATGGGCACCGACTCATTCTCCATACCCCTTGAACATGGTGCACGACGGGCTGTAGGGGTCTCTTGGAATCCCCCGCTCGGCACACCATTCGAAGTGCTTGAGATGCACGCATTCGAAACATGGCGCACCACAGACATGTCCCACGACTTTTCCACTCTGGTCAAAGAGCCGCCCATCGCGTTCCGGATTATCAGGTTGCTTGAAATCCTTCATACGGCCTCCGTTTCTTTGATCGTCAGATTTCCAATGTCGTCTTCGTCCCATGATCCAGGACATGCATGACCATTCCTGTTGCATATGGTATCCAGAAGACACGCCCCGCACTCTGTCGAGTTCTTGCATGTTTCCTTGATACGGCACAGCACATGCTTCATCTGGTCTATCGAGTTAATCATGAGTCCTCCTCGATTCTCTTTCTGATCCGATTCGGCACAGCGAAGTCCAGTCCGTCCTCATGGTTGCGCAGGTGATCCAGCCGTGCACTGATGTCATCTGACCAGCTCTGTTCGGCCCATGACATCTCGTCGAGTCCTCCACATTCGTCTATCAGGGCCTGAGCCTTCTCCAACGCCTCAGCCTTGGAACAAGCCATGACGTCGAACTCCACCTCTCCTTCCACCTTGTATGTGATGCAGAAATGTACCGGCTTTCTGTATACCCGCTTCTTCCTCTCCTTCTGTGAGTTCGGTACTACCTTTCCATCATCGAACAGCTCCATCTGTTCATCCTCCTTCCTGAATCTCTCCTCCAGATCGAATACCGACTTTCCATCCAGCCGGAACGGATATCCCGGCATCCTGTGCTGGAGGCCCTTCAACCATCCCCAGTATTTCGGCTGGTAGTGGTACATGTTCCTCAGCTCGCCCAGTCCGGTGTAACGACAGCACCAGCAGGACACCCGACGATATATCGAGTACAGATCCACGCCATCCTCCTCCCAATAGATGCCGTGATCGTGGCAGTAGGCGAGACAGTCGGACTCCGTCATGTTCCATTCGACGAGGGGATAGAGGTTGCCGTAATCCTTCATCCGGTGCGCCTCGTCCACCGCGATGCCTATGTACTGGACGCCCCCCCGACTGATTTAAGGAACCGTCCGATCTCCTGCTGTTTGAAACGGGTGATCCAGCGGCATTTTCCTCCACACCAGCCATATCCGTACTTTCCGCTCCTCGTCGGACGGGCCAGCATGTCCATCCACACGGAGTCTTTGTTCCTAAGCGTCGTGAACCGTATTCCGGCATCCTCCACGATGCGTCTGACCTTATCTACAACCGAATAGACGGCACCGAATTCCAACTGGGTGTCGAAGAAGACGACATGATCCAGGGGCCGTCTTTCCTCCATTAGCCGGAGAACCATAGCAGTCGAGTCCTTGCCGCCGGAGAACGAGGCGATGTAGTTCATTCCGTCTCCTCCTCATCTTCCTCATCAGGTCCAAGAGAGAGCTGCATCCTCTGTATATCGTCTACGTTCGTGCAAATCCCGATCTCGTGGCAGTCAAGGCGGTGGCACCCGTCTGCTTCGTCCCAAACGACCTTGTAGTGGAACTCGTCGATTTCGTCATAGAGCCAGTCGCCCTCGTACACCTCGTCGCCATTGATGTCGTACCCGACCATCGGAACCACGGTCTCGGGCTTCACGACAGTTGCAGGACCGTTGCCGTCTCCGATGTAGCAGTCGCCATGGGCGTTCCTCCAGAAGTAGCCGGTGACATCACGGCCACCCGTTATCGGCTCTCCCTTGAACCTGAACATCATGAGTCTTTCCTCGGTCAACTTTTGCCTCCTCAAGCTTTGTTATGATTTCGTCGATGTCCCATTTGTCTGGATCTCCAAGCGTCAGGCAGTAATCGGTCTTGGAACTTAACAATGGGCATTTCCGACAGGCCTCGTGAGATCCACAAACATCATGTAGTTTCTTCACCAAATTGTTGGTATTCGAAAGCGTTACAAGCTTCCAGCCTTCCGGAATTATCCACGTATCCTCGTTGATCCTGATTGCCGTCTTCGTCTCGAACATGTCATTGCTCATCCTTCTTGTTCCTCCTTTCCATGAATTCCAGCACAAGCGGCACGATGATTAACGTTGCCGGGACAAGTAAGGCACAGAGACCGAACATGAAGTCCCAGAAATTGGTATCCACCATCTTCACCTTCAACGAAACGAGACATAGGATTCCGAAGATGATGCTTGTCCACCGTGCACCTGTCATTTCTCCTCCTTCGTGATGATGTGCTCGATCGTATCGTTCAGAGTCTCGACGCACTCCTCTATCCTTTTCCTGTCCTCACCAGCGAGATTCCCGCTCCTGAGCAGACTGTCGAGACGTCCGGTGATGAATCCGATCTGATAGGCTACATATTCCATCGGCAAAACCTCCTTTAAACTGCAAGAATCTGCACCATAATCCAGTGTTTTGTCATCTTTGCGACGGATTTCCCGTTTAAAACTGCAAAAACCTGCATCATGCCTTCTCCTCCTCGAACAACGAACACGCCTCCTGTTCCTGTACATTCAGCCATGTACGTTCCCCTACCGGATTCATGCAGCATCCATCCCACATGCTGTAGAACCGGCAGTCCTCGCATTTCATGCCTTCTCCTCCTCCGGATGCCTCATGACAGGTCTCCATAGTCGTGCTCAAGGCATTCATATGCGTCATAGAGGCCCTTGCATTCACCATTCCTGTACAGCGGGCACTCGTTCCTGCATACCTCGTCCGTGAACTCGTCGATCTCATGCTCCATGTCCATCGGCCGACCTCCTCTCCACCACATCCATGATCGAATCCTTGAATGCGACCATCTCGTCATTCCTGTATTTCAGCCACAACCTGTACATCTCCTCATCCCCTTGTCTCTCGACGATCCAGTCGATCAGCGGCTCGGCGAACGAATGTGAGGTGTTCATCCTTATCCTGGAGCGCGGCATGTTCATCTTTCCGACCCAGATCCGGCCGTTCACATAGCGCCTCACACGCAGGTACAGGTCGTCGAAGACGTCCTTGCCTCCCAGAAGAGGTTCGGCCGACACGCTTGTCCGCAGACCCGACATCCGGAACGCCCGCAACGCCATGAGTCTTTCATGGTAGTCAGGGGCTCCGGGTTCGAAACGCCGGATCATGGACTCGTCGGCGGTCCCGATGGTCACCCGGAACTCCACATTGTCACGCAGTGCCGCCAGGGACCTGTCACCCATGAGCCTCACAAGATCGTTCGCGACGGAGAGCCTCGCCTTCGTCACGACAAGCACATGATTGCCATCCAGAAGGAGACGGCGGAGACAGTCCTTCGCCATCTCCACGTTCCAGCGGTCGATGTCATGCGTGGTCGGCATCATGACAAGCCTGCCATGCGGCCATCGCTTCGGCATCTTCAGCCGTGGCTCATTCCAGTCATCAGGCGACGAGCTGCCGAACCTTATCGCCTGTGCCTTCGCATAGCAGTAGACGCAGTCGTTCCGACAGCCCGACTGGAAGTTGAACGACATGTCGGACCACTCCCTTGCACCTGCAGTGCTCATACGTCACCTTCCGATGACGAGGCATTGAGCTTTGGAACGTTGACGGGAAGAGGTGCATCGGAATAGAGGTACGTCGCTCCCATGCCACCCCACTCGACTGCAGTGCCCTCCGCGGTGAAGAACCTGATGCCGTAGTTCAGAGTGCCGTAGGTGCCATCGATGTCAGGAGTCTCCACCTGCACCTCTCCATGTGAATCTCCGAGATCATGGCCGCCTTCATAATGTGTTTCCGGTATCAGGTAGCTCTGGATCGAGGCCGGCTTCCCATTGCATACGTAATATCCCAGGATATTGCCGTAGCTTATGAGATAGACATACGTCACGACCGACGGTCTGTCCCATCGCTCATACCACCGGGCTATGGTCTGCCGTTCCGTGAAATAGCTGATCTCTGGAATCGGTACGGCCATCAGTGCCTGCGCATTCGATTCGGCAAGCGCTCTTGTCGTCTCATAGGCGTTCTCCCTCTGCACACTGCTGGTGCTCGGTTCGCTCGTCCCGCCGGCACACAGCATGGCCGCCACCGAGACGATCACCATGATCGTTGCGATCCTCTTCATATCTCCACCTCCATCTCTATCTGGTAAGGAAGGTCTGTCGGCATCCACTGCGCCCTCGTATGCTCCTTCCTCGCCATTGCGTTGTATTCCGCTATCATCGATGCGAGCACCATCCTGATGCCCGATTCCTCTTCCGCTCCCTTGGCAATCCGGACCTTCAACTCCGTTGCCTGGATCTCCTCATACTGGTCATAGAACCATTCATAGGTGCCCACCCTTGTCCGGGCATCCTGGATGATGTACTCCTGGCCGATATCGCCTCTCACCCTTGCGTCGAGCTTCGCTACCGACGGGCCTGCAAACCAGTAGACAAGCAGCCCTCCGACCACGACCAGGACAATCACCACGATGACCGCCAGCATCCTCAGCAGCTCTCCTCTTCCATCCATATGCTCTTCATCCTCCATGTCATCTTCTCAATCAGCCTTTCCAGATCATCACGGCCAGAAAGACCTCGACGACCGCCATCGTGACGAACCATGCAAGCGTCATTCCCCGCCCTCCTCCAGACGTTCGAGCAGGGTCCATCCGTCATCGCCGGCAATCGCGATGGCCGCGATGTCATCCGCCTCGAACGTGATGATCATCGAATCGATCATCAGCGAGACGTAGTCGTCCGCAAAGCTGTCAAGATAGCCGGTCACATGGCATCCGTCCTCGCCTGTCCAGATGGTCACCATGTCTCCTCGCAAGACACATCCGTTCGCAAACACCAGACCGCTCCTCAACTCCATGTCCCAACCTCCTTGTCCACGACCGTCTCATGATGCGGACACATCATCCCGTGTCCACAGCCGAGCATCCTCGTATCGTGCCTGACGCAGAACAGCTCCAGCATCTTCCACCAGATTCCATCTGCGGCCCTGATCATCGAGTGGCGACATGTCGTACACCCGATGGCAGTGGCCTCCCTCATGTTGACCCGTCTCATCCCTTCACCTTCCTTCCATCGACGATCTTCAACTGGTTGCCAGTCTTCAGCATCCTGTTAACCGCAGCGACGATGGTCTTCAGATCTCCCGAGCTCTCCGCCAATTTGAATATCAGCGCGCCACTTGTATAGATGTTCTCAAGAGGAATGCCGCACCGGCACATCTCCACTCCAAGGAACATGGACAGCGTGGCTGCCGACTTCCTGTATCCGCTTCGACCCATCCTCTCACTCCTCCTTCCTGAAGAATCCATTCAACAGATCAAGAACCTCCTGCGTACGCCACTGCGGCCTCAGCTGGCATATGGCGTTCGTCATCTGAGCCATGTTCCGCATGCTTGGAACCGCCCCCCCAACCAACGGGACAAGGCGGCAGGGCTCAGCCCCAGGAGGGAGGCGAAATCGGACTGGCTCATGTTCTCCTCCTTCAGGAACGTCCTGAGGAATCCGGAGAACGACGGGAAGCGGTCCCTCAGAGGCTTTGCCTGCTCCTCCCTTTCGCTTTTCGAGGCGATCGAACGTGCTGCAAGCAGGGAATCGAGTCCTGATCTGGCCAACTCGAGCTCCTTCTCCAGCTCGGCGATCCTCCGTCTCTGTCTATCGACAAGAGCATTCATGTATTCGATTCCATCCGTCATCCCATCCTCTCCTTCATCCTCCTGAAGATGTCCGGATATAAGATCCGGATCACCTCCAGCGCCTTCATCGCTCCGACCTGCCGTTTCCCGTCTTCAGGACCCTGTACTTCGCCTTGCGCTTTCCATGCAGTCCAAGCCTGCGTTTGGCAAGCCTTCTCAGGTTCTCCATCCTGTCTGCCTGTGGAAGGTTCAACCTGTCCTTCCTCTTCTCCTTGCTTCTCTTCATATCCTTCCTCCTCGATATCGACCCGCTCGCACATGAGCCGTCTTCCGAATGGTGTTCTTCTCGTCATTCCGCTGTAGAACGACCCTCTGGTCACACCCGCATAGGCGGCGGCCTCCCTTCCGCCCAGTGCCAGATAGACCGGGAGCTGACAGGGGTCGTCCACGTCATAGAAGATGTAGGTGCATACCGTCTTCATCCTGCCCCTCCAATCCAATCTGGACACCGATCAGCTCATCCGGGGTGAAGAGCACTTCCTGTGCCTTGTATTCCTTGAATCGCCGCTCCTCGTCCTCGAAATACTGGGAATCCATCTCCGTACCGACGAAGTCGAAGCCGAGTTCGTCCGCCGCGATCCTCGAGCTTCCCGAGCCGAGATGCGTGTCGAGGATGCGCCCCCCCCCGCGGTGCGAACCTGGTGAAGAGCCATTTGTAGAGATCAACCGGCTTCTGGGTCGGGTGGATCCGCTTCTCGTTCGTCCTCTTGTCGGCCCTCTGGATCTCGCCTTCCGTGATCGATCTGCCCTGCATCATGCCGTTCCACATGTAGCGGAAGATCCTGGTGCTTTTGATCATCGAGGCGCTGGCGATCTCGCAATCGCTGAATGTCGAGCTGCCGTTGCACTTGTCCCAGATGATCCTTCCAGGCGGAACGCCTGTGAAGTGGAAGTAGTTGATCCCCCAGATGATCTGCTCCTTCGACACCCGGCAGACCTCCTGGTACCACTTGTCATCCGGTATGTGCCACTCGGTGCCGATCGGATACTCCGGCCTCCGGATCCTCGTGGTGGAGATGGAACGGCCATAATGCCGGCGTTTCTCCGGGCCCGAGAAGTATGGAGGATCGCATACCGCCAGGTCGAACGCCTTGTCAGGAAGGGTGTGCATATAGTCCATGCAGTCCATGTTGTATGCCTCCGTCATAACGCCTTCATCTCCTCAAGATTTCCTTCAAACCGATACATCAGCACCTGCCTCCGACCAGCGCCTCCGCCATCTTCGGACAGACGGCGTTGCCTATCTGCTTCACCACGTCCTTCTTGCTCCCCTTGAACCTGTACCAGTCGGGGAAGCTCTGTGCCGCCGCCAGCTCATGTGGCTGGAGCATGCGGAATCCGATGCGGCAGTCCTCCGGCCTGAGCAGTGCGAAGCGCTCCTTGCACGTGACCGTCCCCAGCGGCTCCGAGACCGGGCGGCAATGGCCGTTGCCGTAGTACTCCATCACCAGTGGCTGCACGAGTCCATGGTGGGCACCGGAACACGAGATGGTGCTCAGAGGCCTGTCCACGCCTCTGCATCCGCCTGTGCCATACATCTCGGCGATCAGCGGCTGTACGAGTCCGATCGCTCCAGCCGTGGCGATCGTCGGGCATGGCCTGTCCGCCGGTCGTGCATCGGCTCCCGACTGCTGGGGCAGGATCATCGGCGACACCAGTCCGTAGCGGTTGCTCGTGTCCAGCGTCGGCACCGGCTCGTGGATGCTGTGGTGCCGGTTGTCGCCGCCGTTGTAGCGCACGAGGAACGGCTCGGCATATTCGCCCCAGTACCTCCTGATGCCCGACATGATCCGCAACATCGTGGCCGGTGCCAGCGGACGCTTCCTGCCGTCGATGGGCTGGCATGGTATCGACCAGTCGATGATCTCGCTTGCAGGCACCCATGGTCTGCATTCGTCTGCAAAGAGTCCTCCGGCCTCCACCTTCTCGGCATTGGTCTGCCGAGGCCACACGAGGCTCTTTCCGCTCCCGCGCTTCACCGCCTGGATGAAGAGCCTTCTGCGCGTGGTCGGTGCTCCGTAGTCGGCGGCGTTGCACACCCTCCAGTCCACGTCGTATCCGCATCCCCGCAGGGAGTTGATGAACATGGCGAAGAACGAGCCGCGCTGCTCCGGTATCGGGCGGTTGTCCGCCCCCAAGGGTCCCCATGTCTCGAACTCCGGCACGTTCTCGATGATGAGGCGCTTGATGTCGAGCATGGTCACCCAGCGGATGATGTCGAACGGCGTGCAACGGCTCTGGTCATCCATGGGCTTGCCGCCACGGGCCGTGCTGAAATGCGTGCACTCCGGGCTTGCCCACATCAGCTCCACGCTCTCGCCCGGTTTCACGAGGGAAGTGGGTATGACAGTCTGGATGTCCTGGCAGATGCACTCGTCGTCGGGGTAGTTGGCGGCGTGCGTCTCACACGCCACCTGCCAGTGGTTGACGGCAAAGAGGCGGATGTCCTCCCCCTGCGCCTCGAACGCCCTGTGGATGCCGCAGGACTCGCCTCCGGCTCCGGCGAAGAGGTCTATCACGGTCTTCATCCCAGTACCTCCCCGAATGCCTTCGCCCATGCCTCGATCACCTTCTCGAGCTTGCGCTGTGCATCGCTTTCGCTATAGGCGTAGCAGGCGTATGCAGACCCTTCGCATCCATTGCAGTGCACATAGCCCCTGACCATCTCGGAGACGCCATCACGGCTGCGGTCCCAGTAGACCTGGAGAACGAACGGGGTGCCTGGAATCTCGGCCACCCTCTTCCTCTTCTGCTCGGTCTTCATCACGAGGATCCATGTAAACCTCATACGGGCACCGCCTCGCCGCAGGGCGTGTCATCCAGGAATGTCCAGTCACGCAGGAGCTCGTCCTTCTCAAGGTTCCTAGTGCTCCAGATTCCGTTGACGCAGGTGAAATCCGTGATCATGCGCTCTTCGTAGACCCCATCCTCAGCAAGAGCCTTTCGCCTGATCCACTTGCCACGGAGACTCTCCCTGACCTCCGGCTTGGAGAGGTCGAAGGGCACATACTTCTTCTCTGGTTCCTTCTTGCGGATGAGACAGGCCCAAGCCCAATCGTTGTATTCCAACATGAAGGGCAATGTGTTGCAGTTTTTTTTACTGATGTTAATGAGCTTTCGTGTATAATCGTCTTTCAGGGCTTTTGATATAACCTCCCCGGGAACATCAGCAAAATAGTATTCCGCCCCGATCTCCAGCCTCGGATCATCCGGGTCGATTATCACGTCCCTGTAATCGTATTTCTCAGCCATCCTTCTTCTCCTTCCTGAGCCTGAGCGTCCTTCCGTTTATCCGACACCAGGCATCCTTGTATCTCATGGCCTCCGCATAGGAGATGCCGAACATCCTCATCACGGACCGGGGTCCCATGCCTTCGTCGTACTTCGCCAGGACCTTCACCATGACCGGCAGCCGGCCCCTGCCCTTCTCGAGCGACACATCCACGAAGTAGCCCCTTATGCTGTCGCCCAGCTCGATGGCCAGACGCACATCGGGTTCATGGACCTTCAGGGCCTTCGCGATGCTTGCAACCGATGGGAACGAGCATGTCCAGCCATCGCCTATGAGCAGATACGCCATCCTCCTACTCCCTCCTGGAGTTCCACTTCGCCACGACATCCTCCTTCGAGGATCCCCTTATGGTGACCAGCACGTCCCCGCCACTCGCCAGGAGGTGCCAGACGCCCGAGGCCTCGTCCCTGAACACATCGGGCGTTCCGGCGCAGGCGGAGAACGGAGAGGGCAGCAGATCGTCGGAACGGACCCCATGGGCATCATCCCCTCCGTTGATGCATCTGGTGAGTCCGCCTTCCGGTCCCTTCGGGCCGAGGAACAGAGGCTGCCCACAGTCAGGACACTTCACGAATCTGATCGAATCGTCTCCATCCATCCTGCTGGGCATGTTCACGTCCAGATCGCAGAACTCGAACGCGCATCCGCAGCTCCAGCAGATGGTCTGCTCCGGTGCGACCTCCCCATGGATGAGAACCCTTCTCATGAGACCGCCTCCAGTCTGCACGGGACATCCGTCGACACCACGGACACGATGTGCTCCATCTTCACGACAAGGCTCCGGAATCTTCTTCCGAGGAACATCGCCTTCCTCAGGTGTACGACGAGCACTCCGTCGACGTCCCTCTCCAGCGAGTGGAAAACGCCGCAGATCCAGTGGCCGCAGTCGGTCTTCACGTCGAGCTCCATCCCCCGGAATATCCTCAGGATCCTTCCGTCGCCCGCCTTCACATCCATCGCACCTGTCCTCATAGCTCCTCCCAGTCGTCCACGACGTATTCCATGCAGGAAGAGACACGCTTCATGGCAGGCATTGCGCCAACCCTCACGACCGCCATCGAGGAGGCGATGCATGCCACGTCGTCGAGCCTGACCTCGTGATGCCTGCCACCGACCTCGAGCATGAACCTGAAGTCCATGACATCCGTCGAGACCAGGTCTCCCACCCTTCCCTTCACCGAAGACCCATCATTGAACCAGATCTCGTACATCCATCCGCGCAGAATCTCCATGTGGCGCTGCGCACCATCGGAGAGCACGAATCCGCACAGATCCAGCCCCAGGCCATGTCCGTCCATGCTCGACAGCCCCGCGGCTATCACCTGGGCGACTCCAATCTCAGCCATCGCTTCTCCTCCTGTCCCGTCCCCGGAACATGATGCGGAACGAACCCTCCGCATCTCCCGTCATCCTCGAGTAGACAGCCTGTGGTATCACCATCTGCACTCCGTCCGGAGTGCCGTTCGCGGCCCCCACGACCGGGAGCATGTGGGCGTGTCTCCACTCGATCAGCTCCACCAGGGCGGAGAACGACGCCTCCGTGTCCCTCATCTTGTCCATCTCGTCGATCAGGAGCACATCGAGCGTCCTGCCCCACTCCGTCTCGATGAGCGCCTCCATAGTCAGCCCCCTCGTCGTCCTGAGCCTCGCCCACAGCCTGTCTATCAGCGGCTTGGCCATGACGTACCTGACGCTCATGTCCCTGCCTGCAAGCTCATGGAAGCAGGAGCAGAGGAAGAAGGTCTTGCCGACCCCCGTCTCGCCTATGACGAGTCCGCTGGCTCCCGCTATCACCTTCTGGGCCAGAGGCCGCCGTTCCTCGTAGAGCGTCGACATCGACGCCTCCCTGTAGCGTTCCGGGATGTTCTCCTCGATCGTCTGCCTGATCCGTGCGGCCCTCTCCTCGACGGCCTTCCGGGCAAGCCTCTCCTTCTCGGCGTTCTCGAGGGCGATGGAATCCGCATCCGACATCGGGATGTAGCCCGGGAACATCTCCCTCATCCGCCTCTCGAATTCGTTCATGCCATCTCCTCCCACTCGTCGCCTCTGTACCGTCCCGTGTAGTCCTGTGCCGAATGCCTCGTCCTGCCGGCAGTCGCATTGCAGTATCGTCCCTCCAGGACCTTCTGCATGTTGTCCTTGTCGACGAGCCAGTCGAACCCGCAGCCCTTCCAGGCTCCGGACCGTCCGGAGAGGAAGTCGCTCTCCTCGGCCATCCGGAACGCCTCGAACATCCTCTCTCCATGGGCCTTCCAGCAGGCCTCGACCAGTGCTGTCCGCTTCATGGTCAGCCCCTGGCATTTCGGCATGGAGGTGCAGATCTCCCCGTATGCCTTGACGATCCGCTCGAAGGGCGTCTCGGCTACCTTTTCTGATGGAATCTTCAGATTCCAGTCTTTTGGATCTTCTTGAGGGGGTGCAGGGGGAGCTTCTTCTTGCGGAACCGAGGCGGAACCCGAGAGGAACATCGCCGGAACCGAATCGGAACCGAGACGGAACCGAGACGGAACGGAATCGCCTTCCAGTTCCGCCGATTTCACGGCCTGTCGAGACTTGCGAAGCCCTCTTGAAGTTATCCGCCCTGCAAGCTCCCTCGCCTTCGGGGAATACTCCCTGCCCTCCTCGTTGATGGCGAGCCAGCCCGCCTCCTCCAGCTGTTCGACGACGTTTCTGACGACGTCCTCCCGCTCGTCTATGGCAAGCGCCACGTCCGAGGCGAAGTCCGTGTCACTGAAGTCGTGCTCGATGACGAAGCCGTCGCCCTCGAGGGCAAGCATAAGGATCTTGAGGGCTGCGATGACGCAGGCGTCCCCACGACGCGACCGGCGGAGCCTCCTCATCACCTTCGATGAGAGGAGGTCGTCGTCGAGCCTCAGGAAGCGGAAGGTCCTCTCCCTCCGTGCCATCGCCTACTCCCCGTCCGTGGATGCGCCGAGCTGGTCCTTCAGCGTGATCGTGCTGCGGAACTCGACCGTCTTCTTGGATGGCGTGATGATCGTGCTGGTAGCCGCCTGGGCTATGCCGTCCATCTTGTCGGCGATCTCCAGGTAGAATCCGTCTGTCTGGCTGTGCATCACCGACAATGCTTCTCTGATTTCCATGTGAAAGCTCCTCTCCGGTTCCCTAACTGTTCAAGACTCGCCGGAGGAAGGCCGGAAACCGGCCATGCCTCCCCCCGGCAAGATTGAGGGCTAGTCCACCGTGAACTCCTTGGGGTTCCAGGGATCGTTCATGTCGTATCCCTCGGAAGCCTCGAGGAACCTGTCCAGCTCCTTCCTGCGGATCTTCATGGCTCCTATCCTCAGCCCCCTGAGCCTGCCCGACTTGAGCAGCGCACGAACATTGCGTTCGTCGGTCTGCAGAAGCTTGGCTGCCTGGGCCACGGTGAGCAGAGGACGGTCGATGAGTCTGACACCCACCCTCTCGTCGATGATTGCGGCATTCTCCGATCCGGCTTTGACCATGTCCACCTCCCGTCCACTGCAAAGTGGATATCCTGACGGTCTTTCGGGTTCCTCCGGCGCCGACAGATGCCGATCGATGTAGGCGGGTGAATTCGCCTTGTCCCTATGGATCCCCGGGGAGTCGAACCCCGGACATTGAAGCCTGGCCGTCGCACCATCCTCCGATCCGGATGGCTGTTTGCGGGGCACCGGTACAGCCGGACCGGCGGAAAGGGGTTGCTCCATACCCTGCGCATGAGATACAGGGTGCCTCGATGCCGATGCGCGGGAATCGAACCCGCTTCTCCTCCTGTGCACCATCGGCGGCCTTCCAAAGGTCCCGCATCGGCAGAATCCCCTTTACGCACGTTCTGGCCAGAAGGACGGCAAAGGGGGAAAGCGCTCCTTTGGAAGCCGGAGGAATCGAACCTCCATCTGCGGCTTATGAGACCGCTATGCTGCCATTGCACCAGGCTTCTAGATTTCGCGAACATGTGTTGTGAAATCCAAACTACCGCCTAAAAAAATATTTTGGGATGTCTTCTTCCGCAATATTAAGCACCGTACAGACATCCTGTATTTCTGATAAACTCCAGTCTGTTTTACCATTTAAGCGACAAGAAAGGCTTGATGGAGAAAGGTTTAATGTTTTGGCCAAATCGGCCTCAGTTTTTCCCTTCTCTCTTATTAAACCTCGTAGTTTCAAATATTCCATGAGACCTCCATCATGTTGTGAAATCTTAATTTAGATTTACCTTTCTTCTTTTCTGTTGTCAAGTAGAAAATTGTTAAATCTTAATTTATTTTTCTGAAAACTTAATTTTGTTGCTAAAATCAGAACTTCGGATTACAATGTGCCTATGAGAGAAAAAGTTTCCGGAAGGTTGAAACATGCCTTGAAGTTAAGGAATATGACTCAAACTGAGTTGTGTGCACAAACCAACCTTGAAAAAAGCGCTGTTAGTTCATATGTCTCTGGTAGATACGAGCCAAAGAGCAAAGCTGTCATGGTCATGGCTAAAGCTCTCAATGTTTCGGCAGCATGGTTAGCTGGATTTGACGTCCCCATGGAAGAGGAGAACGCAAAGGTCTTTAAGCCATCCTCCTGGTCCTTCGAGATCCCCTTTATAAGTCAAAAGCTCTCGGCTGGTCCTGGCAAGGACTGGATCTCAGACGAGGACCTTGAAATCAAGACGATCAACCTTGCAGACGACCTCCCCAAAGGCGTGGATCCATCTACTCTGGTATGTGCTGAGGTTCAAGGTGATTCCATGGAGGGAGCTCACCTGTATTCCGGCGATGTAGTCATATTCTCCAAGGGATTCATATCAGGTGACGGGATATATGTCCTTGCCCTTTGTGGTGACGTCCTCGTCAAGAGACTCCAGTATGCTCCATGGGAGAACAAGGTATACATAATCAGCGAGAACCAGAAGTACCCTACCCAGTCCGTCGAGGCCGACAACGAGAACCTCGTCGTGCTTGGCAAGGTCCTGAAATGGTTCCACTTCGAACATTGAACGAACCTGTCTTCTGACAGGATAAGAAGAAGGAAGATCATCACCACAAGGAGGGATGAAAGATGAAGAAGGCGTTGCTGGCCGTTTCGCTCGTACTGTTTCAATGCTCTTGGGTATGTCGTCGACGCCGAAGCCACCGCCGAAGTCTATATCTGATGTTGGCAAATCCTCTTGACTAAATAGTTTAATTATTGTACTATTTAATCATGGAGGACAAAGAGATGCAAAAGAAGACAAAAGACCGTATCGAAACCCTTTGCCTAGTGATCGATACGGTCTGCACAGTACTCACTCTGATAGCGTTGCTAAGAGGGTGATACAAACTGGGGGCTGGGTTACAGCCCACCCCCTTTAATGTATGAGACATGAAGGAGTATGTCAAATGAGGAACATCGATTGGAAATTCGTGCTGACGGTGACGAACACCATACTATCGACGCTGGTGCTGGTTCTCGTGGCGGTGAAGCTGTGATCAGGCTGTACGGGACGGATATCAGGATCTATACACCGGCAGAGGCGAAGGAGATACTTGGGTGTTCCGCCACCCAGGTATCCCGTCTGTGCGCCTCGCTTGGTGCGCCGCAGCTCGGCAAGTTCTATCTGATAAACGATGAACTGCTGGATGCCATGAAGGAACGCAGGGGCAAGCGGGGCAGGCCCAGGAAGACAGAAGAGTCCAAGGAATCCCCAAAATAAAGAAGAGAGATGAATAAATTGTTGACAGCTTTTTATTTATCAGGAGCTGAATGCGACCTCAATGTGTGGATTCGCTTTTTTTAACAATAGTAAACGGAGAAAGTAAATGACAGAAAACCCGACTTCAATGATCATTTATCAGACGGAGGATGGAAAGACAAAGATAGATGTTCATCTCGAAGATGAACGGTATGGCTTACACAGGCGGAAATGGTTGAGTTGTTTCAATCAAGCAAAGCCAACATAAGTGAACATATCAAACATGTCTTTGAAGAAGGAGAACTGGAGGAAAATTCAGTTGTTCGGAAATTCCGAACTACTGCCCCAGCCCTTCAATGATAAACACAAACTCATTTGGAGGTCAAACAAGACATGAACCTGAAACTCGTATCAAGGATTTGTAAGATCATTACCGCAATTGCCCTGCTGATAATCGTTCTGGTTGTCACTGGAATCATCTGACAATAAAGGAGACATACATGAGCGAAGAGAAGAAAACCAAGGGCGGAAAGAGACCAGGAGCAGGCAGGCCAAAAGGCTCATGCACAGGCATCAAACATCCTTACAAGAAGGTGACGTTGGCCTTTGCAGAAGAAGACTACATCGCCATGAAGAGGCTTGCCGAGAAATCGGGGAAGACATTCAGCAGGTTCGTGGCGGACAAGGTGCTTGGACGATGATGGCATGCATGAGCCACAAAATAGCAAGGAGTCCAAAAATGTTGACAACAAGAGCAAACACCTATAGATTTGGGGTACAGGTTGCATCAAGCAGCACTGATTACCCGGGGAGCACTGGAATAGTTGTTCTAAGCGTATGCCAATTGAGGCGAAGTACGTCAGCCCCGGGGAGCCACCTCCCCATGGAGGTGGTTTTTTGATGAATCACGTGGTCTGCGTATTCTCAGATGAATCAGGCGTATTCAGCATCAAGAAAAACAGGTTCTTCGTTCTTGGTGGTTTGATCCTCGATACTGCACATGATGAGGTGGGGTTGGTATCCAGAATCTACTCGGCAATGGAAACCGGCCTCAGGAAGAAAGCGCAATACAAGAATCTCGAAGAGCTGAAGGCGACAGCCCTGGCTCCACAGGATCGTCGCTCGATCTTTTCAAGGTTGAAGCCTTTTCGCAAATTCGGGGTCGTAATAGATCTTGCGAATGTCAATCCGGTTGTCTTCTCGAACAAGAAATCCTGTCAGCGGTATCAGGACTACGCCTATGTTACCGGTTTGAGAAAGGCATTCATCTCCATGATGGCCAGCAGACAGCTCGACTATGAAGAGGAGATTGCATTCCACTTCATTACGGACCAGCATCACACGGCGACAGATGGTGAATACGAGTTAAGGGAAATGCTAGTCCAGCTGTTCAAGGAGGGCCGTTTCAATGAAGACTTCTCAATCTATAGCAAGCCGCTCTTCAAGAACACGACAAAGGTCAGTCTTGTCCTTGCCGACTCAAAGAAATCCATTCTTGTGCGAGCAGCAGACATCATTGCCAATCGATTGTACTTCGAAGCGAACAAAGGCTCTCTGCTGAGTCTGGAGGACAGCAACATGGTGATCACAAGATTGCCGTGAGAATATAAAAGAGGGCTGCGGCACGTCTACCAAACACCCCGCAGCCCTCCAAATCTAAGACCCAGCCTACCCCTCTCTCAGGGCTGGCAAGGCTTCTTCATCTTAGCATGTCGGGCCTTGGAGGGAAAGGAGAGGACCGACAATGGCAGAGGTCACTGCACGCAGGCGCGGAAGCAAATGGGAATACCGTTTCGAGCTGACTCCGGTCGGAGGCAAGCGGAAGCAGTTCAGCAGAAGCGGATTCGAGACCAAGAAGGAGGCGTTGGCCGCAGGGGCGAACGCATACAGCAACTACATCCGCAAGGGGGAGATCTTCACGCCCTCGTCGCTGAGTCTTGCCGACTACATGAAGATATGGCAGGCGAGCTATCTTGAAGTCAACGTGAAGAAGCAGACCCAGAAGTCATATGGATGCATGATCAGGAACCATATCGTGCCGGATCTGGGGAACTACACGCTCGCAACCCTGAAGGCAGGCGTTCTCCAGCAATGGTTCGACGGCCTGAAGAAGGAGGGGACTCTCAGCTACAGTACCATCTGCCTTATCAAGGCGATACTCCGGGAGGCCCTGAACTATGCGGTGAACCCGATGGAATACATCGAGTTCAATCCCATGGTCAATGTCCGGCTCACCGCTCCCAAGACGAAGCCGGAAAGAAGGAGCATCATCACACGGGAGGATTTCGGACGGCTCATCGACTACATGGCCATGCACTGCCCCGACTATGTGCTGGCCTGCCAGATAGCCTGGCATACGGGGATGAGGCAGAACGAGGTGCTTTCGCTCACTTGGGACGATGTCGACCTGTCACGCGACGTGATCCATCTGTGGAGGCAGTTCCAGGACGGGGAGCAGACCAGCCTCAAGAGCGAGGCCGGAAGAAGGGACGTCTACTTCGGCCCCACCCTGCACAACATCCTCGTCGAAGCCGGAGAAAAACAGAGCCAGGACAAGGAGACCTATGACGAGTGGTATCAGGGCTACAGGCTCGAAGGGATCAGGCTCGTCGAATGTACAGGACCACGTGGAGAACTGGATTTCGTCTGCCGCCGTCCCAACGGGACACGTCTCAAAGGCAAGTCGATTCAGGCGATCGTCTGCAAGGTGAGAAAGGCCACCGGAATAGATTTCGTCTTCCACAGTTTCCGGCACAGTCATGCGACCATGCTCGTCGAGCGGGGTGTGGACATCAAGGCGATCCAGACACGGCTTGGACACAGCAACATCGCGGTGACCCTGGACATATACACGCATGAGACGGAGGGCATGGCGAGGAATGCGGCGATGGAGTTCGAGGCCTCGCTTGCCCACGGATTGGAAAAGCGTGGGCAAATCGTGGGCAATCAGGGCTTACAGAGCGAATGCGGCGTGGATGATGAAAAACAGCAAGTCCTTGCCATAAAAAGAAATGTGCAGGAATCCACCTGATTCCTGCACTGCACTAAAAGCGACTTGAGGGGTTACTTCTTCTTATGCCTGTTGGCTCTGAGTCTCTTCTTCCTCTTGTGAGTCGCGATCTTGTGCTTCTTTCTTTTCCTACCACAAGGCACGGTTTGTCTCCTTATATCCAATTGGAAATTTTGTAATTACGGTTGGTCATTATGCCAACCGGAGGCGCCTTTGGTCAAGGCCTGTGGACAGGCTTGGATGCACAAGGCCGGAAGGGACGCCTCAGAACAGCCACCGGCCCTGCACCGCCTTGTGGGCGACGGGGGCATGAGGACGCAGATATGCATAGCGCTCGAGCCGCTCCTCAACGCCCAGTCCCTCCACCGTCGTCGGAATCGAGGAGTCGTCCAGGACGACGATGTCGGCATCGCATCCCTCCTCGAACGACCCGACACGGCCGAAGAAGGAGCCGGAGATGACGCTTGCCATGTGGAAGGCCTCCCGGAAGCATATCGGCTTCATCGACTGGTCGACATGACGCCAGTACATCTTGCTGACCTTGACCGCGTCCGTGATTGCACGAAGCATCGACAGCGTCGTGCCTCCTGCGACATCGCTTCCAAGACCGATTCTGCAGCCTCTGTCGAGATAGTATCTTGCACACATCAGTCCCGATGACAGATTGGTGTTGGAGTCAGGACAGTGAGCAATCCAGATATTCGCGTCCTCCAGCATGTCCTCCTCGTGGCCAAGGGAGTAGACGCAGTGTGCCATGACCGTCCTGGTTCCTCCCCAGAGTCCCAGCCTTCTGTATGCATCTGCGTATGACGTGCTTTCGGGACACAGCTCCTTCACCCATTCCAGTTCGCTCAGATTCTCCGAAAGATGGGTCTGGACAGGAAGGCCCCGCTCATTCGCGATCGAGGAAAGCGCCCTTGAAAGCTCATCCGTGCAGCTGGGGATGAAGCGCGGGGTGATGACAGGTCTGACGAGGCGGAACGACGATTCCACCTCCTCGATGTATTCCAGTGTGCTGTCGATCGACTCCTTCGTGTCCTCGCACAGGAAGTCGGGGCTGTTTCGGTCCATGTTCACCTTGCCGACCAGACAGGGAAGCCCTGCCTTCTCCAGTTTCCTGCACAGCATGAGCGTGGCGGCCGGATGGATCGTCGCGAAAATGCTCGCCCGTGTGGTCGTACTGTGCAGAAGGTCGTCCACGAAGATGTCATACGCCCTGTCGGCGTATCCTTCGTCACGATACTTCGCCTCCTCGGGGAAGGTGTGCGTGTTCAGCCACTGTATGAGCTCCTCGTCCATCCACAGACCGCGGAACTGGTATTGTCCCGCATGCACATGCAGGTCGCTCAGGCCCGGGATGACGAGCTTGCCGGAGAAGTCCTTCACCGGCAGGTTGGAATACCTTTCGGGAAGGTGCCTGAATGCACCTTCGACCTTTCCGTCGACGACGACAAGCCATCCGTCCTCGATGGACAGGGAACATGATGGCGAAGATGTGTAGTAGATGTCTCCTCTTGCTGCAAAAGTCCTCTCCATGGAAATCCTCCGGAGGTAGCAGGGGGCCGGAATCGGAAGCCCCGTAGAGACGACCACCCATCCTGTGGTCCTATACCCATGGAAATGATAACACCGCTTCGGCGTATGCGGAAGAGTCGTCTTGTCACGAAGTTTCCTCTCGCCTTTTGCCGTTTCTTGTTCTAATATTTGAAGTCCAGGGGAAATTGAAGGCATAGATGAAGGTTCTGGTCCTAGGTCTCGGCACAAACGGCGGTGGAAGAGCCGCGGCGCTGCATTTCGCACATGACCCGCACACCCAGGTCAGGGTGTCGGACATGGCTCCCCGTTCATCGTTCGGCGATGTGCCCGATGAACTGGAGAGACTCGGTGTCCAGTGCCATTTCGCGCAAAGCGACCCGAAGGACGACATCAAGTGGGCGGATGTCGTGATCAAGAACCCCGCGGTGCCGACGTCCATGCCGCAGCTCTCTCTTGCAAAGAGGATCGCGAACGACTTCTCATATCTGTTCAGCATGGACTGGATAGACCGCATGCATCTGGTCGCCGTAACCGGGACAAAGGGCAAGACGACCACCGTGGCCGCGATACAGCACGGACTGCAGGAGATGGGAAGCGAGGCTCTGATCTGCGGCAACATAGGCATCTCGGCCTTCACCGTCATCGAGGAGATCGAACGGAGAATCGCCGATGGTCGTCCCCTTCCCCAGTACATCGTCATGGAGATGTCGAGCTGGCAGATCCACGACACCTATGTCGCGCTCAACGGCGTGATGCCACACATGGATCTCGCCATCTTCACCAGCAAGTACGCCGACCACCAGAACAGCTACCACAACCTCAGGGAGTACTACGACGACAAGCTCAAGCTCTTCGGACCGCACTGCCGCATGATTCTGGTCAACTCGCGCAACAGGGACTTCCTGCTTGACCACACCTACGGTCTGAAGAGACTCGTGCACGTGTTCCCGGGCTATGGGAACCCGTTCAGACAGACCAAGATGGAACTGCAGTGCGCATTCGTGGCACTCCGTCTGCTCGGCTTCTCGAAGAGGCAGGTCGCCACGGCCCTGTCAACATACAAGGGAATGCCGCACAGGATCGAGCAGGTCGCCCTCTACAAGGACATCATGTTCGTCAACGACTCGGCTGCGACGATCGCCGAAGCCGTCACCTTCTCGATGAAGAACATCGCCCCCCTGTCCACGCATCTGATCTGCGGAGGGACCGACAAGGACCTCAAGGCTACGGGAATGGAGGAGGCGCTGACCATGGCGACCTCGATCACGCTTCTGGACGGGTCGTTCACCCGCACCCGGCTGCTGCCGCTCATAGAGAGTCTGGGGCTTGAATACGAGGGGCCGTTCTCGACGATGAAGGAGGCATTCGACGTCGCCGTCCGGAAGGCCGAGGCGAAGAGGGAGGAGTTCAACCAGGTGCAGTGCGTCCTGCTCTCTCCGGGAGCCGCATCGTTCGAGCTGTTCAGGAACGAGTTCGACCGGGGCAACCAGTTCAAGGCCCTGGTCAAGACATATGTCGCGAAGAAGAGCGGACAGAGGAGATTCCCTCTTTCGGACTAGATCCGGCTCCTCCTGGCATGCCTGTAGCGCAGGTCGTCGAGGACCCTGAACATTCTGGCGGCCAGAGGACGGCAGTCATGGTCCATGGTCATCGGCCTGTACACCTTCCGGCCACCGAAGGCGGTCTTGAACGTGGTGAGCGACGAGAGATGCCCATCCTCCCCATTCGCGTCGATCCCGAACAGGTCATAGACCTTCATCCCGGCCCGTCTGGCCTCCATGATGGCATGGACCTGGAGGGCGTAGCCGCAGCTGACGTTGCCCGTATGCTTCACAGACGAACCGAAGAGATAGACCTCCTCCCCGCCTGAGCGCAGTGTGATGATGCCGCCGCTGATGCTTCCGTCGCAATAGGCGATGTAGAGATTGGGCACCACGCCCTGGTCACGGATGTCGAAGATGGATCGGATGTACTGCATGCTGCGGCTGGAGAAGTGGTCCCGCACCGCAGTGTGGACATAGGTCTCGTACCATGCGGCGAACTCGTCCTCGTCCCCGTCCCATCGTCTTACCACGACAGCGTCCTCCTTCCTCAGATTACGTCTGACACGATCCTTGAAGTCGAGGTCCCCCTCGAGGTCTATCCGGACGGTACCCACGGGCTGCACCGAGGAGCGGCATATGTGGAAGTCGTCCCAGCCGTCCTCCGCGTTCGCCCAGTCGAGGTCGTATCTGATCAGCATCACGCTCCTGCCGAGAAGCCTCTGGAGACGACGGGAGAAGTCGAGAAGGAAGACGTCGTCGACACCCGTGGAGAAGCACATCGGCACATAGGCCATCGAAAGACCGAAGGCGAACGACCTGACAAGAACGAGGACAGTGCCGGAGAATGCGGCACTGTCCACGGCGAAGGCCTGCCCTCTCCAGCCGTTCAAGCTCTTGAGGGTGGCCCAGAAACGTGTCTGGAAGGGATTGGACCCGTCCAGAAGCGAAAGCGGTATGGACTCAACCGACAGGTCCATTGATGTACTTGTGGCAGCCTATGGTCCGGCCATCGGCACCGATCGTCTTTCCGTCGACCATGAGCACGCCGTCCTTCATGTAGAGGGGCATGGCGAAGAAGTGGTCAGGCTTGATGTATGTCGTCACCTTCTCCACCTCTCCCTGGTCGGCGACCTTGAGGACAGTGCCTGCAGGGATGTCGTCGGCGAAGAGCACCTCGCATGTCGTATGCTCCTCGGCATCCGGATCGCTTGCGGCGAGAAGCATTCCATAGGACTTCACACCGCGGAAGTTCGCGGGCTTGAGGTTGGCCACGACGATGATGTTGCGACCTTCAAGCTCCTCTGCCTTGTAGTAGGGAACGATGGAGGAGACGATGGTCCTGCCCTCCTCGCTTCCGTCGTCCAGGTGCAGTATGTAGAGAAGGTCTCCGTTGGGGTGCTTCTCGACCTGGGCTATGCGTGCGACCTTGAGCGTCACACGACGTTCGAACTGATGCGCGATGCTCTCTTCCTGGAGCTCGGCGCCTGCATTGTCATTCATCTTCCTCTCCTCCTGATGGGTCTTCTTCTCCTCACGTTCGGCCTGGGAGCCGCTGTAGCGCTCCTTGAGAGTCGCCACAAGCTCGTCGTCGAGCTTGCTGAACAGCAGGCTCACTCCACCCACGCTCTCAAGACCGTCGAAGTCCATGAGATCCTTCCATGTCCATCTCCTGTCGCCGAAGAACGAGAATATTCTGGCGGCGGTGGATGGCATATACGGTTCGATCATCACGGCAACGTCGCGGATCATGAGACAAAGCGTCCGCAGCAGACGTGAGGCCTTCTCCGGATCCTCCTTGCGCGCCTTCCACGGCTCTCCGGCCTGGAAGGCCCTGTTGCCGTCGTCGCACAGGCTGAACACCATACGCAGGGCATCACGCTCCTCGGCATGCTCCAGAAGGTCGGTCACCTGGGCCTCCTTGTCCCTCATCAGGGCGATGAGATCATCGTCGAGCCCTCCCTCGGGCACCTTGCCGTCATAGAAACGGCTGACGAAGGTCAGCGTCCTGTTGACCAGGTTGGACAGGTTGCCGATCAGCTCTCCGTTGACCTTCTCCTGGAAGTCCGACCACGAGAAGTTGACGTCGCTCTTCTCAGGACGGTTGTAGAACATGTAGAAGCGCCAGACATCGGCAGGGATGCCGGTCTCCTGGACATCGTTGCCGAAGACGCCTATGCCGAGACTCTTGGAGAACTTCCCGCCTTCGTAGTTGAGGTATTCGGTGGATGACATATGGTGGAGCATGGTCCACTTCTCTCCGGTGGCCAGAAGGCTGGCGGGGAATATGACCGTGTGGAACGGGATGTTGTCCTTTCCGATGAACTGGTACAGCTCGGTGTTCTCGGGATCCTGCCACCAGCTCCTCCAGTCCTCCCTGGCGCTCGCCGTCATCGAGATGTAGCCGATCGGTGCGTCGAACCAGACATAGAACACCTTGTCCTCGAAGCCCTTGCGCGGCACGGGGATGCCCCACTTCAGATCACGGGTGATGCACCTCTCCTTGAGTCCGTCACGTATCCAGGAGCTGGTGACCTGGACGGCGTTCTTCGCCCAGAAGCCTTCGACGGAGGCCTTCTCGATCCACTTCGACAGCAGCGGGAGGGCCTTGGGCAGGTCGATATACAGATGCTTCGTCTTCCTCAGCACGGGTGTCGTGCCGCACACCGAGCAGCGCGGGTCGACAAGGTCGGTCGGGTCGAGAAGAGTCTGGCAGGCATCGCACTGGTCGCCACGGGCGCCGTCGCTTCCGCAGTGCGGGCAGGTGCCGAGCACGAAACGGTCCGCAAGGAAACGTCCGCACTTGGGGCAGTACAGCTGCTCGATCTCCTCTTCACGGATGTATCCGTTCCTGTCGACCTCCTCGAAGATCGCCTGGACGATCTCGGTATGCTTCGGAGTGCTGGTACGGCCGAAGTAGTCGAACGAGATGTCGAACCACTTGTATATATCCTCGTGGATCGCATGATAGTGGTCGCACAGCTGACGTGGCGTCACGCCCTCCTGGAGCGCTCTGGTCTCGCTTGCCGTACCGTATTCGTCGGTACCGCAGACATAGAACGTCTCATAGCCTCTGGAACGGCAGAAGCGGGCGAACACGTCGGCACTGAGCACCTGCGTGAGATTACCAAGATGGGGGATGTTGTTCACATACGGCAGAGCCGATGTTATGAGTCTCTTCTTCACTTTGTTCTCCTGGACAGTAGGCATCATATCCATTTTGCACTTCTTTTTCCACACGCCAGGCAGGTCGAGATTGCCCCTCGGGGTCTTTTGCCCTATATTTCCCATCGGAAGGCACACACGCAGGTGCTGCAAAGGAGACATCCAGATGAGCGATGAGGAACAGGTCGTGCGCCCGGCGCACAGGCCCATGGGGACGATCTCCCCGAAGATAGTCGTCGTGGTCATCATCGTCGCCCTGATCCTCGCGTCGGTCGCAAGCGGCTTCTTCGTCGTCGACCAGACCGAGCAGGCGGTGGTGCTCAGACTCGGACGATACGACAGGACGGTCGGACCGGGCCTCCAGCTGAGGCTGCCGTTCGGCATAGAGACCAGCCATAACGTACCCACGCAGCTGGTGCAGACGCTGACATTCGGCTACAGAGCCACGGACAGCACCGGCACCGGACTGACTGGAGCGCAGAGCTACGACGACGAATCGGTGATGCTCACAGGCGACCTCAACATCGTGGATGTCGAGTGGATCGTCCAGTACAGGATCAACGACGCACGCAAGTGGCTGTTCAACGTGGAGGACAAGGAGACCACGATCCGCGACATCTCCCAGTCCGTCATGAACGCTCTGGTCGGAGATCTGCCGATCCTGTCTGTCATGACGGATCTCAGGACGCAGATCGAGATCGACGCCCAGGAGAGGATGCAGGCCATTTTCGACGGCTACGACTTCGGCATAGAGGTCGTGACGGTCAAGCTGCAGAACATCGTTCCTCCCGAGGGTGCCGTCCAGGACGCGTTCGAGGACGTCAACAAGGCCATCCAGGACATGAACAAGTCGATCAACGAAGGCAAGGAATACTACAACACGGCCATTCCAGAAGCCCAGGGTGAAGCGAACAGGATCGTCCTCCAGGCGGAAGGCTACGCCGCACAGCGCGTCAACCAGGCCATTGGCGACGTCGCCGCCTTCGATGCCATGAAGGCCAGCTACGAGCAGGCTCCGGAGGTCACACGGACGAGACTGTACCTCGAGACGATGACCGATATCCTCGCTCCTGAGAACGGTCAGGTGACCCTCGTCGACTCCTCGCTCGAGAACTTCCTGCCGGTGAAGAACATAGGAGGTGGCGTATGAAGAAGCTGATAACCGCGCTTGTCGTCATCGCCGTGCTGGTCGTCGTCTTCCTCCTGCTCGGCCCGTTCTACATCCTGCCCGAAGGCGAGCAGGCCGTCGTCACCCGTTTCGGCAAGATAGTCGACGTGCAGACCAGCGCCGGGCTGAAGTTCAAGATGCCTGTCGTGGACAACGTCGTGAAGTATTCGTCCAAGCTGCTCAGCTGGGACGGGGATGCCCAGAGGATCCCGACCAACGAGAACCAGTTCATCTGGGTCGATGCGACGGCGCGCTGGTACATCAGCGACCCCGCCCTCTTCTACGAGACGGTCGGCTCGATCGAGTCCGGCCTGGGCAGGCTCAACGACATAATCGATTCGACGATCAGGACGGTCATCTCGGAGAACGACCTCAACGAAGCCGTACGTTCGACCAACAGGATCAACCAGATCAACGTCGTCGAGGGCTTCCAGGACGTCGACAGCGAGGAGGATGCCGAGACGCTCAAGAACCTGACCAGCACGGTCACCTCGCAGCAGACGATCGAGACCGGAAGGGAGGGGCTGAGCAACATGATCCTTGCCGACGCCTCGCGCTACACCGACACCTACGGCATAGCCCTGGAGGACGTCATCATCCGCCAGATCCGCTATTCAGACGATCTGACGCAGTCCGTCTACGAGAGGATGATCAAGGAGCGCAACCAGATTGCGGAGACATACCGCTCCTATGGACGCGGTCAGCTCGCCGAGTGGCAGGGTCAGACCGAGAAGGACAGGGACACCATCCTCAGCCAGGCGGAGGCCCAGGCCGCCAGGATCAGGGGAGAGGCAGATGCGCAGGCTGCCGGGATCTATGCCGAAAGCTACGGCTCTGATCCCGAATTCTTCGAGTTCTACACGACTCTCGAGTCCTATCGCCAGACGGTGCCGGCAATGACCAAGGTACTGTCGACCGAAGGCGAATACTTCGGCTACCTGTGAAGACCGACTGGTCGAACAGGAAGAACCTCGTGATCCCCACACCCGATCTGAGCCAAGGCACAGTGCTCCACCAGGGTGGCGGGGATCTTGTGTATCTGCTGCACGGCCACCTGTATTACGCATCCGGTCGCGAAAATGTCGACATCTCGCCTTACCTGGGCAGGGATGACATCGACACCCTGCTCTACCCTTCGACGAAGAGCGTGTCGCGCTGGCTGATGTACAAGGGCGGGACCCACTGTCCGGCAGGCCGTCTTCCATCGTGCGCCCGGATGGCGGATTTCTACGAACGCTTCTCCCCATGGCCGGTGGATGTATCCTACCTGGAACACCTGAGGTCACGTGGCGAGAAGGTCTACGCATCATACGAGGGGAACGAGCTTGCGAGTCTTGCATACAGCACGAAAGGCGCAAGACAGCTGGTGTCACTCTTCACGAGGCCTGACATGAGAGGACGGGGACACGCCTCGGCGCTGCTTTCCCAGGCGGGCGATGTGCACATCTTCGTGGATGACCCGCATCTGGTTCCGTTCTATAATGACAGGGGATTCGAGGTCGTGAAGACCTATTGTCTTTTGGACAGGAGGAGATACAGATGAAGATTGCCGCATTCGTACCAGCCGACAGGGACGAGATATGTTTCGGCCTTCTCGAAGGGGAGCGGATTGAAGTGATAGAGGATCCGTTCGCGACGGGAGAGGTCACCAGGACAGGAGAGTGCGTGAAGAGGCAGGACGTCGTCCTGGTCAACCCGTGCTTCCCATCCAAGGCGCTGTGTGTCGGCCTGAACTACAGCGACCATGCAAAGGAGTTCGGTCTGCCAGTCCCCGAGAGCCCCGTGGTATTCATGAAGCCCTCCTCCGCCCTCATAGGCCCTGACGACTACATCATCAAGCCGGCGATGTGCCATGTCCTCGACGAGGAGGCGGAGCTTGCCGTGGTAATCGGGAAGGAATGCCGCTGCGTCGAGGAGAACGAGGTGGACCGTTACATACTGGGCTACTGCTGTGCGAACGACGTGACCGCACGCGACCTGCAGCCGAAGACCGGACAGTGGACGATAGCCAAGGGATTCGACACGTTCCTTCCGCTTGGACCGTACATCAGCGACGAAGTCGACGCCGGCAATCTGAAGATCGAGTGCAGGATAAACGGAAAGACGGTCCAGAGCTCGAACACGTGCAACCTGATCTTCTCCATCCCCTACCTCGTCAGCCATCTGTCAAAGGTCATGACGCTCAACCCCGGCGACGTGATCCTGACAGGTACGCCCTCCGGCACGAGCCATATGAAGGCTGGAGACGTTGTGGAGGTCGAGATTGAAGGGCTTGGAGTGCTTTGCAACACGGTGGACGAAGAGGCCTAGGCCCTCTTCGTCTCCTTTTTCTCCAGCCCATGGATCCAGTCGGCCTTCGCCATGTAGATGATGAAGGCGATCGAGCTTATGGACCAGGTCAGCGGATAGGCCGAATAGACGATCTCGATGTGATGGTGGAAGCTCAGTACCACCGTCAGATAGGTGACGCGCAGGACACACCAGGATCCGAACATGATCAGCATCGGGATCGAGGCCTTGCCGGCACCTCGCAGGATTCCGGCCATGCAGTGCGAGAGCGCCAGGAAACAGTAGAAGAAGGCCTCGATGTGAGCCTGCCTCACACCATAGGCCACGACATCGGGGTCGCTGTTGAACGCGGCGACGAAGAACGGCGAGAAGATGAACACGACCAGGCCGATGAGCTCCGCGAGTGTTATCGAGCAGAAGATGCCGAAGATGGCGCCCTTCTTCGCCCTGTCGTACTTCCTTGCACCGAGGTTCTGCCCTATGCATGTGGTCAGGGCAAGGGAAAAGCACGTCACAGGAAGGAAGGCGAAGCCCTCTATCTTGCTGTATGCACCAGAGCCTGCGACGGCGGCTGATGCGAACGAGTTGATGTTCGTCTGGACCACGATGTTCGCAAATCCGATGACCGAGTTCTGCACTCCGGAAGGCAGACCGAAGCGGAGTATCTCACGGAGCGTGGGCCTATGGAAGCGGATCTTGCGGATCTCGACCTTGTAAAGGCCCGGCTGGCCCTTGAACAGCCTCTTGAGTGAAAGAACGACGGATACCGCCTGGCTTATTATCGTGGCAAGGGCGGCAGAGCCCACTCCACCGCCGAATCCGGCGACGAACAGCAGATCCAGCACGACGTTCACCACCGACGATATCATCAGATAGTACAGCGGATGGCGGCTGTCGCCAAGTGCGTTCATGATGCCCATGCAGGTGTTGTACATCAGCGAGAACAGGATGCCCATGCAGTAGACGCGGAAATACTCCACGCTGTTGGGCATTATGTCCTCCGGCGTCTGCATCCACTCCAGGATCATCGGCGTGAAAAGGCTGCCGAGGACAGTCATCACGACACCGGCCACCAGCGAGAACGCGATGTCGGTGTGTATCGCCCTGTCCAGGCCTATCCTGTCCCGTGCGCCGAAGTTGCGGGATATCACGACACCGGCACCGATGGCCATGCCGTTGAAGAAGCCGACCATCATGTTTATCAGCGGAGACGAGGAGGAGACGGCGGCAAGGGCCTCGGCTCCGATGTAGTTGCCGACTATGAGGGAGTCAGCCGCGTTGTACAGCTGCTGGAACAGGTTTCCAAGAAACAGCGGAAAGGCGAAGGCGATGAGATTCCTCTGAATCGACCCCTGTGTGAAATCTATCGCACGAGCCACTGTCCACACCTCCCTATGGAAGATGGTTTAGCATACCATCAGAGGAAAATGCAATCGTCATCCGAGAGTGTGGAAACTGGTGCTATTTCATGGAGTCGACCCTGGTCGCATTCCTCTTCACCTCTTCATGGAAGAAGTAGTTGACCACTATCGGCGGACTGTCGAATGGTCGGCTCATCGAATCGTCGTTTCTCACGTATTCCAGCCCCTCCTGCCTGCAGTAGGCCCTCATCTCCTGATCAAGGGAGAACCAGTAGTCCCGTCTTCCACGGCGGTAGATGTCGTCATACAGTGCCGAAAGCTCCGGATGATGCACCCTTATGTATTCGAGTATGACGGGCTTGTAGTCACCCCGCAGGTTCAGGTTCTCCAGCCAGACCAGGTTGCACTTGTCCCGACAGGCGTCGATGATGGCCCTGCAGTCTGTGATGAGCGGAAAGATCGGGGAGATGAAGCAGGTGGTCCGTATCCCCTCCTCATGGAGGCGCCGCATCGCCTCGATCCTGCACCCGATTGGCCGTGCATCGTCCATGTCGGCCCTGAAGTCCTCGTCAAGTGTGTTGATGGAGAACGACACTCTGGAATCGGGGAACGTACGTATCAGGTCGATGTCCCTCAGCACCAGGTCGGACTTGGTTGCAATGCTGATTCTGCAACCGCTGCCCTGCAGCTGCTCCAGCAGGGCCCGTGTCCGGCCGAAGACCTCCTCTGCCGGCTGATAGGGGTCAGTGACGGATCCGATGAAGAGTTCGGCTCCGGCGTACCGCTCCTTGTGTCGGATCCCAGGCCAGAGCTTGACGTCGACGAAACCGCCCCATGGCTCCGGATGGTTCGAGAAGCGCTTCATGAAGGAGGCATAGCAGTACCTGCAGGCATGGGCGCATCCGGTGTATGGATTGACGGAATAGTCTGCGACAGGCAGATTGGACTTCGTCAGTATGTTCTTGACTTCGATCTGTCTCAATACCGGCTCCATGCAGCCGCCCTCCTCTATCAAATCTTCGAAAACAACGCAAAGAGCCCTGATCGCTGTCCAGAAGAACCATCATGGCAATGACCTGCGGCAGGAAAGACCTGAAGCATGCCTGAAAAACAGAAGACACCCCTTTCGGAGTGTCCTTCGGTTCTTAGCGAGAGAGGGACTCGGACCCCCGACCGAGCGGATATGAGCCGCTTGCTCTACCGACTGAGCTATCTCGCCATTGGCTTGCCGTCCTTGCGACAACAGTCAGATACTAGCAAAAAGCCTCTCCATGTGTCAATAAGATTCACACACGATTTGAATGCAATGGACAAATGCCCATCACATAATGGATTACGCAGGTTTTCTTGTGAACATCGCGTATCCCCTGATTTCAAAGGATGCATGTGGAAGGCATCCGGGAATATCATCCGTCAGCCATTGCACGGATTTCAGCAGGTTATATCCTGCTATTACTAGATACAATGGAAGATTCCAATGAATCCACAGCAATCAGCAATGAAAATCAAAGGACCCATGGTCTCCCACAGGTCCTTATTGTGCGGTCGACTGGACTTGAACCAGCATAGCCTTTCGACCACTAGCACCTCAAGCTAGCGTGTCTACCAATTCCACCACGACCGCAATTGGTAAATCCGTTGCTCGTTGCAACATGAGTGACATTACCCCAATAGTGTGATTCAAGTCAATAAGAAAAGCCCGATTTTCGGCATAAAATTCTCAAATGACACGTAAGTTCTTGTTTTGCAACGAAATCATGTCCTTTCGTCGAGCATCCTGTATCAAGAATGTCTTTTTATGATATTATTGTCATATGGTGAGGTGTGAAAGATGACGAGCGAGGAGATGTTCTTTTCATACAGGATGCTCAATCCTGATGTTTCGGATTACAGCCAATGCCTGTTTCCACACTCCCTTGTCGAAGGGATGCTCGACGAAGGAGCCGGAAGAGTGGCCGTATGTCAGGAAGTCTTCGAGCGCATGGGAGAGAATACGCCGGTTCCCGGCGAGATCCAGGCGCTGGAGGACGGGGAAGGCAGGTGCCTTTGCCTGGTGAGAGTCGAGCATATAGCGATCGTGCCTGGAAGGAACGTCGATCCGGACATCATCTGCGTGCCAGGACGCGCAGACGACAGGTTGTTCTGCATCATCGACTTCGAAGTCGTCTTCCGCTAGAAACAGCAGAGATCCTCCCGGATCCACCAGGAGGATCTCGTCCAATATGCCAGATGGCTTCGCATCAAAGGAGATTGAAACCGAGCTCGTGGGCCTCGCATCGCGCCTCGTCCTGCCAGACGGAGGCCTGGACTTCTCCGATGTGCGCCTTCTTGAGAAGGAACATGCAAAGCCGGCTCTGCCCTATTCCACCGCCGATAGTCTGCGGGAACTCGCCGGCAAGCAGTCTCCTGTGCCAGTACAGATCCCTTCTTTCCTGGCAGCCCTTGATCTCCAGCTGGTTCAGCAACGACTGTCTATCGACCCTGATTCCCATGGAAGACAGCTCCAGGGAGGTCTGTCTCACCGTATCCCAGACTATGATGTCGCCGTTCAGACCGACGTGCCCATCGCCAGTCGGCGTGGACCAGTCGTCGTAGTCGGGGGCCCTTCCGCTGTGCGGAGCACCATCTGCAAGGACGGCACCGATGCCGACGACGAAGATGGCGCCATATTTTCTTGCGGCCTCCTTCTCCCTGTCGGCCGGCTGCAGACCGGGGTACATCTCCAGCAGGTCCTCACTGTGGATGAACGTGATCTCGTCGGGAAGAGACGGCACGAGGGACGTATACGTCTCGTGGATGAGGAACTCGGTCCTCTTCATCGCACTGTAGATCTCTCTGACGACCTTCCTGAGGTAATCCAGGTTCCTGTCCCCATCATCGATCACCTGCTCCCAGTCCCACTGGTCGACGTAGATGGAATGGATTGCATCGATGTCGTCGTCAGGACGTATGGCATTCATGTCGGTGTACAGGCCGTAGCCCTTGCCTATTCCGTAATCGGCAAGCGCCATCCTTTTCCACTTGGCAAGGGACTGCACGATCTCCATCTGTCTGTCGTCCATGTTGCCCACGGCGAAGCGGACAGGACGTTCCACACCGTTCAGATCGTCGTTGATTCCGCTTCCTGCGGGAACGAAGATCGGACTCGTGACACGCGACAGCCTCAGTGCGCCGCTGAGCTCCTTCTCGAACAGGTCCTTGACTATCTTGATCGCCCTCTCGGTCTCTCTGGAATCCAGAATCGGAGCGTAGCCGTCCGGAAAATATCTCATACCGTCATCCCCCTGTTGAAACTATCAAGAAATATGTATACAGTTCGGCACTGTAACATCAAACGGGAAAATATTTAATACATAAGTAATAACGGAAGAGAAAAATGAAAGACACAGGTTTTTTCGCTGAATTCAAGAAGTTCATCTCTCGCGGCAACGTCCTCGACATGGCAGTCGGCATCGTCATCGGCGGTGCGTTCACAGCAATCGTCAACAGCCTCGTCAACGACCTCATCAGCCCGGTCATCGGACTTGTCACCGGAGGCGTCGATTTCGAAGCAATGAAGATCACCCTCGTCGCAGCCACTGCAACAAGCGAGGCGGTCACGCTCAACATCGGCAACTTCATCAACGCCATCATCCAGTTCCTGCTGGTCGCCCTGGTGCTCTTCTGCATCGTCAAGGCGTTCAACAAGATGAACGAGGCCAAGGCGAAGAAGGAGGCCGAGGAGAAGGCTGCAGCAGCCGCTGCCGCAGCTGCTGTCCCGCCAGCAAAGCCTGCAGACATCGCTCTCCTCGAGGAGATCAGGGATCTTCTCAAGAAGAACTGAAAAAGGCTTGAATTAGAAATGAAGGCGGTCTCCGGACCGCCTTTCATTTTGTCCTGACGTCTTCATGAAGTCTTGTTTTTATTTCATTCATCTCCTTTTGGAAAAAGGACTTGTAAAAGAAGTGTTAAGAATTTTGAACCCCTATTGACTATTCTTGCCTTTATCAGTATCTATATGGGCGACAAAAGGAGAGAATCTCTTGATAGGAGGCTTTCAATGAAAGCATCGGATGTCAGTTTGATTCTCACGACCACGCAGGGCGACTTCACACAGCTCGACGTACCTCAGCTGTATGTGGAGATCCAGAGCCACAGGGCTTCTCTCGAGAGGAGCATGAGTCGCCAGATTTCGTTCGAGGACGCACTCTATTCATGGATGGAGAACATCTACCACCCGATCATGGATCAGGTGAAGGAGAACATGAAGGTACGAATCGCGTCCAGCGGCAAGAGACTTGCAGAAGCATACTTCGATATCTACGAGCTTGCCCAGGAGAACGACTTCAGGGACATCCCGGAGGCGGTCCAGCGATACGTGGATGAGAACGGAAAGAGCATCTTCGACTTCATGCTTGCAATGCTCCACCTGAAGAGGATGAACGAGCAGAAGCAGAAGGAAGCGATCTGAAGACGAAGAAGGGGAAGCCGACCGGCCTCCCCTTCTCTCTTTTCAGCGGTTCCACCAGATGCCGCTCTCGAGCCTTCTTCGTGCATCCGCCCCGAGAAGACGTTCAACAAGGAGGAAGCCAAGCGGCCAGGCATAGGCGACAGACTTCGCAGTGATGATGTTTCCATCCTCCACGACACCGTCGGACGAGAAGACTACCGACGGAGCATACTCCTCGCAGCCTGGGAAGCATGTCGCCTTCCTGCCTTCGAGCAGACCAAGGGGACCGAGCACAACGGCGGGAGCTGCGCATATGGCCGCAACAAGCCTGTCCTGGACATGCCGGACTATCATCTCGTTTACAGGCCAGCTCTGGGCAAGATTGCTGCTTCCAGGCATTCCGCCGGGAGCGAACACCAGGTCGACCATCTCGTCCTTTATGTCCTCGACCAAGGCATCGCAGACGACCTTCACATCATGACTGGATGTCACTGTCAACGACCCGCCGACCGCGGCCTTCACGACCTTCACGCCAGCCCTCATGAGAGCATCGCATACGGTAAGGGCCTCGACCTCCTCGAAGCCGTCTGCAAAGAACACCACAGCCTTCTTCATAGTACATCCTCCTTTCCGCCTGCCTCGGCTTCGCGCAGGATGCGCGCCGACGCGGTGAGTATCCTCTCCGTCTCCTGCCACCCGATGCAGGCATCGGTGATCGAGACTCCGTACTTCAGCTGACCGCTTATGGGCTGGCTGCCTTCCTCGATGTTGCTCTCCAGCATGAAGCCGCGTATGGAGTCGTCACCCCATACGACCTGGTCGATCACGTTTCTGAGGACCCTCTTCTGCCGCGTGAAGTCCTTGCGGCTGTTTCCATGGGAGCAGTCGATGATGATCGCATCATTGAGGCCGCTGTCAATCAGTCTGCGCCTGGCAAGCTCGACCTCGTCCTCGTAATAGTTGGGACTCCGCTCGCCGCCGCGCATGATCAGATGGCACATGTCGTTTCCACGTGTGCGGTAGATCGCGCTCCTTCCCTCCTTGTCCATTCCGATGAACGATGCGGGTGCGCTTGCGCTCTTTATGGCGTTCACGGCATTAGTGAGGTCTCCAGAAGTCGAGTTCTTGAACCCCACAGGGACCGAGACGCCGCTTGCAAGGTTCCTGTGCGTCTGGCTCTCGGTGGTGCGGGCGCCGATGCTGGCCCAGCTGATCAGCTCGTCTATGTACTGGGGAATGATCGGATCGAGAAGCTCGCATCCGACAGGAAGCCCCATGTCCACGATGTCGATCAGTAGCCTGCGGGCCTTCCTCAGACCCTTGTCTATGTCGTAGGAACCGTCCAGGTCCGGATCGAGAATGAGGCCCTTCCAGCCCACCGTGGTACGCGGCTTCTCGAAATAGGTACGCATGATGAAGAAGAACCGGTCCGACAGCTCATTGCTCAGCCCTTTCAGCCTTCTTGCATAGTCCAATGCCGCATCCGTGTCGTGGATCGAGCATGGGCCGACGATGGCAAGCAGGCGCCTGTCCTTCTTCGTCAGGATGTCGCGCACGCTCTGCCTCCAGGAGGCTATACGCTCCTGCATCTGGCTGGTGACAGGGTATTCCCTGCATATGTCATCAGGCGTGAGGAGGCTGTCGATAGCCCTCACGTTCATATCGTAGCTTGGTACTTGTCGACTCATGCCGCGATTATACCCCCAAACCCTACTGTTTGTCCTTATCCTGTCCCGGTCTTTTCTTGGGATACAGGAAGCGCTTGATCTTCTGAGTCGCGGTGCGTTCGAAGTCCTCCTCCTGGAGCTCCACAGAATCGATCCTGTTCTGAGCGGACAGCTCCTTGTTGACCTCTCCGCGCAGGGCTGCCACATACTTCCTGGCCTCGACCTTCGCCTCGTCGATGCTTATCTTCAGGCTCTTGGCCATCAGCTCGATGTCGATCCTGATCAGTGCAAGCAGACCCGTACCTTCCGGCACGACCAGAGACTCCTGGACGAACTGCATGTTGTTGATCACAGACTCGATTGACTCTGGATAGATGTTCTCGCCGGCAGGGCCGAGAATCATCGTCTTGCAGCGTCCCTTGATATACAGCCAGCCCTTCCTGTCGATGTATCCCAGATCTCCCGTGCGGAAATAGCCATCATCGGTGAACGTCTCGCTGTTCAGCGCAGGGTTGTCATAATAGCCGGATGTGACATTGGGTCCCTTCACCGCGATCTCGCCCACGCCCTCCTTGTCCTTGTCCAGAAGGATCATGTCGACATCGGGATGGACCTTTCCGACCGCCGTTCTATGATGCTGCTTCGGCCTCGGGCCGCATCCGGCAAGAAGCGGGCTGGTCTCCGTCAGTCCATAGCCGAGCGCATACGGGAAGTGCGCACGGTACAGGAAGTCCTCAACCTCCTTGTCCAGAGCGCTTCCTCCGATTCCGAAGAACTTCAGCTTGCCGCCGAATGTCGCCATGAGCTTGTGTCCGATCAGCCTGGCGACGAAGTTCTTCAGCAGCGGATTGGAATAAGCCTTGGCAAGCTTGCCCTCGCCCTTGATCACAGGGGCCACTGCAGCCTTGTACACCTTCTCGATCAGCAGAGGCACCGTCTGCACGACATGGGGCCGGATCTTCTTGAGCGCGGGCAGCAGGACCGAGACCGCAGGCGGCTTGCCGAGGAAGTGGATCTCCAGACCGCAGTTCATCGAGAGCATCTGGCCTATGGTGAACTCGTAGATGTGGCTTATCGGGAGAATGGAGAGCACCCGCATTCCCGGCTTGACATGTATGTACTCGTATGACGACCTGTCGGCATTGCGCAGGATGTTCTTGTGCGTAAGCACGACGCCCTTGGACGACCCCGTGGTTCCGGAGGTGTAGATTATCGAGGCGATGTCGTCCTCCTCAAGCGGAAGCGACGACAGTTCTCTGAGCGCGAAGCGCGTGTGGGTTATGTCGATTCCGGGAAGAGTGAGGAAGTTCTTCGCATCGAGCTGCCCTCTGATCTCCGCCGGGATATGGAAAAGGTCCTCGAGCCGGAAGACCTCGTAGCCGCTCTCCAGGACGAAGTCCGCAACCGAAGCGAACTGCCTGCTCTGGGCGCAGATGCCCTTGCAGCCGGAGTCCTTCATGGCGACGATGGCCTCCTTTCCGGAGAAGCCGGGAAGAATGGGGACGGCGATGCCGCCTATCGACGTCAGTCCCAGGTAGAACATCATCCACATCGGGCTGGACTCGCCATAGATGCAGATCCTGTCACCCTTCTTCACCCCCAGATTCAGCAGGTACTGGCTGATCGCATGGACCTTGAAGGCCAGATACTGGTACAAGAAGCTCACCTCGTCCTCTCCGCCGTAGATCGTGTAGCACAGCAGCTTGCCGTATCGTGCGCTGACTGCGTCGACGAAATCGCGGAACGTGTATCTCTT
Source organism: uncultured Spirochaetales bacterium (assembly GCA_944388965.1). Taxonomy (GTDB): domain Bacteria; phylum Spirochaetota; class Spirochaetia; order Sphaerochaetales; family Sphaerochaetaceae; genus Bullifex. The sequence continues at coordinate 49,328 of CALXKL010000003.1, forward strand.
CATGCCGTACATGACCAGACCGTCATCACGCTTCACCTTGGCGCATTCCCTGAACGAATACAGCCTAGCCTTGTCCGGAGCCTTTTTCCCCTTCCTCTTGTCAGACATCGTAACCTCCGTAGGTCCTTCCCCTCTCGCAGACTGTGACCGAAGGCAGTCCTTCATAAAGACGCCGGACCGCCTCGACGGTATTGTTGTTGTCCGAGAGGTGTATGAGGAAGACCTGTCTGTCCAGAGCTCCCGCCTTCTGCAGGAAGTCCCTTGCCTGCGCATTGGACATGTGGCCTCTCGGACCATCTATTCTCCTCTTGAGAAACGCAGGATAGCCTCCGTTCTCAAGCATCGCCTCATCGTAGTTGCTCTCGACGAAGAGGACATCGCTTGTGCTTGCGATCTCGACGCTCTCGTCGCTGAAGAGCCCTGTGTCGGTCATGAGGAAGAACGACACGGATGGTGTGACCATATGATAACCTGCACTGCCCGCGCTGTCATGACTTGTCCTGAATGGCGTGATGGCGAAGCCACCGCCTTCAATCCTGTCGCCGAAGTCGAACACATCGACGTCATCCCTTTTCAGACCGAGCCTGTTGAAGATGCTCTCGTCGCTCTCCATGCACGCCCTCGAGGCATGGATCCTGGCCCCGATGCGACGATACAGGACGCCCAGCCCCTTGCTGTGGTCCGGGTGCATGTGGGTGACGAAGACATCGCTGACAGTATCGATCGGAATGCCTACGTCTTCCAGACGGCGTCTGAGACCGGTGAGGGTGAGACCTGCATCGACCAGGATGGTCCTTTCTCCGTCGAAGAACGCATAGCAGTTTCCGCAGCTTCCGCTCGTCAGCACGGCGTATCTCATGAGTTGGCCTCCAGGAAGTCCACGTCATAGCCTAGCGCGACCTTTCCCCTGCAGCGGAGTATCGGGGTTATGAAGAGCTCATTGTGCTGCGAAAGCTCCTCGCGTGCATCGAATTCCATATACTGCATTCCCTTGCGTCTATAGTAAGGACTGTTCACATTGATGCACTGCACAGGGTCGAGATGCTGGAATATGTTCTCCAGCTCGCCTGCGGAGAGAGTGTGCTGTCCAAGGTCGACGAACTGGTATTCCACCCTTCTCTCCTTCAGGTATCTGACCGCCTTCTTCGTGTCGTTGCATGACTTCAGTCCGATTATCTGGATCATATTGAAAATATTGGCAAAAGCGGACTCGTTGTCAATTTGATGCGCTTCTTGACATATGGTGAATTATCACCATGCCTTCATAAGGTGCATGGTTGCATTGCACCAGCCGCGGCATGTACACCTGTTCCATGCCATCCAGGTAGCGGTGCAACCCTGCATTTTCCAGCCTATCTTGAATACAAAGTGGAAAAAACCTAGGATTCCATATCATATCCAACAAGCTCAAAGGAGAGTGTCAGATGAAGGAGAGAATCAAGCAGATTCTATCGCGCCAGCCTGGTGACGAGGTCATCAGTGTCGAAGGATGGATCAGGACGAAACGTGACAGCAAGAACGTGTGCTTCCTGGAGATCAACGACGGATCCACGGTCAAGGGCCTGCAGGCCGTCGTGGACAAGGCTTCCTTCGACAACGACAATCTCCTTGGCGAGGTCACGACCGGTGCCGCCGTAAGATGTACCGGCCGCCTTGTGGAGAGCCAGGGACAGGCGCAGAGCGTCGAGCTCGCCCTCGAGACTCTCGAGATCGTCGGCACCTGCCCTGTCGACTACCCTCTCCAGAAGAAGAGGCATACCATCGAGTTCCTGCGCGAGATCGCGTATCTCAGACCCAGGACGAACCTCATCGGTGCCGTCATGCGCGTCAGGAGCACCCTTGCATATGCGATCCACAACTTCTTCCAGGAGAAGGGATTCGTCTATGTCAACACTCCGCTGATCACCACGAGCGACTGCGAGGGGGCCGGCGAGACGTTCCAGGTCACCACGCTCGACCTGGGCAAGGTGCCGATGTCAAAGGACGGAGGTGTCGACTACTCCAAGGACTTCTTCGGCAAGAAGGCGTCCCTCACGGTGAGCGGACAGCTTGAAGGCGAATCGTACGCACTCGCCCTCAAGGACATCTACACCTTCGGACCGACGTTCCGTGCCGAGAACAGCAACACCACCCGCCATCTGGCAGAGTTCTGGATGGTCGAGCCCGAGATGGCCTTCTGCGACCTCGACCTGGATGCACAGGTCGCCGAAAGCTTCCTCAAGTACATCTTCCAGTATGTGCTGGACAAGTGTCCCGAAGAGATGGCATTCTTCGACTCCTTCGTTCTCAAGGGCAATATCGATACGCTTAGGCATGTGATCGAGACGCCGTTTGCCAGAATGACATACACCGATGCCATCAAGGAGCTCGAGAAGGTCAATGACCAGTTCGACTTCCCGGTGCACTGGGGCAGCGACATCCAGACTGAACATGAGAAGTACCTCACCGAAGTCGTCTGCAAGCGCCCTGTGATCGTCACCGACTACCCGAAGGAGATCAAGGCCTTCTACATGAAGATGAACGAGGACGGCAGGACAGTGCGCGGCATGGACGTTCTCGTCCCCCGTCTTGGCGAGATAATCGGAGGATCGGAGAGGGAGGCCGACTATGACAAGCTGCTTGGAAGAATCAACGAGCTCGGCCTCGATCCTGACGACTACTGGTGGTATCTCGAGACCAGAAGATTCGGAAGTGTCCCGCACTCCGGTTTCGGTCTCGGATTCGATCGTGCCGTCCAGTATGTGACAGGAGTCGCGAACATCCGTGACGTCATCCCGTTCCCGAGATACGTCAAGAGCGCCGACTTCTAGACGCTGAGATGCAGCAGAGCCCATGACCTGAGTTGCTCGGCAGACTCCAGATCGAGTTTGCCGAGTATTCTTTTAAGCGTCTTGTAGTACCCGCTTCTGGACATTCCAAGGTCATGGCACGTTTTCTTGACGACGTCGTCGTTGACGACATGGGCTATGAACTCGTTCTCCTTTCCGCTCAGATATCGTCCTGTCGGAGAGGAGACGATCTCGTCATCACCCCTCTGGTCCTGCTCATGCAGAATGATATAGACACAATACTCACGGCTCAGGACGTTCACAAAGTCCTCCACTCTTCTCAGCTCGTCCTCCCTCCTGATGCTCACCGCAACAGTCCTCATCATTCTCCGGCTCGACGTCTCGAGCATCGTGCATCTGAATCCGAAGCTTTCAATCTCGGATTTCGCCCTCTCATTGGAAAACACGCTGAATCTGATCATGACTGTATCTACCAGCATGTATGAATTAATGTCTATGAAATAATCATATATACCGGATCAGGTATGATTTACAAGCATTCTATCAAGGCAGTTGGCAAATGCCTCGAGCTGTTTGTTGTCGAATGGGCGGCTCCTGTCCTCGAACACCTTCATCTCCCTGAGAATGCTGTTCACATCGCGCTCGCCGAGGCGCACACGGATGTTCTCGCTGCTGTAGACTCCTCCCCTGTCATCCATAGCCCGGGCCCCCTTCTCCAGGGCTCTGGCAAGAAGAGGAATGTCATGGCTAATGACGATACAATCCGGACCGGACATCCCGACGATCCTGTCGTCAGCGGCGTTCGCACCGCTTTCGACCACAATCATCGATATCGTGGTGCGCACCTTTCTGATCTCATCCCTGCCGAGAGTATCGCGAAGTGGAGAACGCAGCTCCGTCGTATGGGCCTTCATCGCATCCTCCACGTCGCCAAGCCTCCTGTCGGCCACGAATGTGGTCACGATGTTCTCCTTCATCGCACGGCGGAGTATTATCGCACGATGTCTTGCCGGCATGGAGTCGGCATCGACGAGTATCCTTGGCACTTTGCTTTTTCCTCTAACCACTGTAGGATATCAGAAGAATATTACCCAAGGAGACGATGATGTCAATTTCACCACTTCAGAAAGTACGTCTTGGCTATCAGCCAAAGCTACCGCTCATTCTCCAGAACGATATCCATCAGGTCGCCGTCAAGTACGGAAAGGAGACCGAGAGCGTAAGCGACCAGGCGAAGATCAAGGCGATGTTCCCCAACACATACGGGATGAAGGAGATTTCCTTCGAGAAGGCTTCGAGCACTGCATCCGACAGGAAGCAGGTCGTTGGAGTCATACTCTCCGGCGGCCAGGCCCCCGGCGGACACAACGTCATCACCGGTCTGTATGACGCTCTCAAGAAGGCGGACAGGAAGAACGTGCTGCTCGGCTTCAAGGGCGGTCCCAGCGGACTGATCGACGACGAGTACGTCGAGTTCACGGATGAATTCATCGACCAGTACAGGAATACCGGAGGATTCGACATCATCGGATCCGGACGCACGAAGCTCGAGACCGTCGAGCAGTTCAAGGTCGTGGAATCCGTCGCGAAGAAGCACGGACTTACGGCGATAGTGATTATCGGAGGCGATGACTCCAACACAAATGCGGCCGTCCTCGCGGAGTATTTCGCGGCGAACGGCAGCGGGATCCAGGTGATCGGCTGCCCCAAGACGATTGACGGAGACCTGAAGAACGACGTCATCGAGACAAGCTTCGGATTCGATACCGCGTGCAAGACCTACAGCGAGCTTATCGGCAACATCGAACGCGATGCGAACTCCGCGAAGAAGTACTGGCACTTCATCAAGGTCATGGGACGTTCGGCAAGCCACATCGCACTGGAGTGCGCTCTCGAGTGCCAGCCGAACATCTGTCTCATCGGCGAAGAGGTCGAGGCGAAGAGGCAGAGCATGATGGACATCGTCAACCACATCGCCGACGTCGTCGCAGCAAGAGCCGCAAGAGGTGACAACTTCGGCGTCGTCATCGTCCCCGAAGGTCTCATCGAGTTCATCCCCGAGGTGAAGACCCTTATCGGAGAGATCAACGACCTGCTTGCCGCATGGGAGGTCGAATACTCCTCTCTGACGACGTTCGACCAGCAGTACTCCTTCATCATGGAGCGTCTCACTTCCAACAGCGGGTCCGTCTTCTCCGCTCTGCCCGTCGACATCCAGAAGCAGCTTCTGATGGACCGCGACCCGCACGGAAACGTCCAGGTCAGCCGCATCGAGACCGAGAAGCTCCTGATCATGATGGTTTCGAAGGTGCTTGCGGAAAGAAAGGCAAAGGGAGAGTACAACGGCAAGTTCAGCGCGCTGAGCCATTTCTTCGGCTACGAAGGACGCTGTGCGTTCCCGTCCAACTTCGATGCCGACTACTGCTACTCCCTCGGCTACAACGCATTCCTGCTGATCGCCAACGGCCTGACGGGCTACATGTCCGTCGTCACCGGACTGAGCAAGGGACCTGCGGCATGGCAGGCAGGCGGCATCCCCATCACCAAGATGATGAACATGGAGCGCCGCCATGGAGAGGACAAGCCCGTCATCAGGAAGGCGCTCGTCGAGCTCGACGGAAAGCCGTTCAGGTACTTCGAGAGCCAGAGAGCCACATGGGAGGTGGAGACATGCTTCACCTTCCCAGGTGCAATCCAGTATTACGGACCTGAGGAGGTGTGCGACATCACCACCAGGACGCTTGCCCTGGAGCAGGACAAGTAAGGGCCGGGTCGCCTGATAAACATCATATGATGGCCGGAGTCGATGCTCCGGCCATTCTTGACTTCTGACATTTTCCAAGGAAGACCAAAACCATTTGGCACACACGCTAGCTTGAGGTGCTAGTGGTTCCGTCCTGCCCTTGTATCTTTGATGATCTCTGTAAGGCAAGGAGATGACGAAGCGGAGTAACGATGACATCCATTCACGTAAAGTGCCATTTTCCAACCTTCGATCTGACATAAGGATTCTTCCGCATATCTCAAGTCGGTTTTCCTGCTCCCGGGGAAAACATGCTGAAAATCCCATTCGCGTCCATTTCCCGTTGACATCGGTCACGGGGGGTAGCATGTTTCTAAATCAAAGTCACAGCCATTGTTGGCTGAAGAGAGGGAGAAATGAAGAAACTTGTTGCAATCATGTTGGTTCTTGTCGCATTGTCGACAAGCGTTTTTGCTGGTGACAGCTATCTGAGTCTTAATCTCGTCTCGGAGTTCGATTTTGCATTCCAGACCGTGGATGTCAACGGGTTCGAGTATGAAAAGGACTCGAGCAATGGATATCTTGGAATAGGAGCTGAATGGACGAACTACTTCGGCGACAGCTCGATTGCAGGACTCCTGCTTGGATTCGTATACAACGGCCCAATCTATTCCAAGGCAGGAGATGTCACTGCACCGATTACTACGCTTGATTATGAATTGATTCCTCGCGTAGGACTTGCCCTGAAGTTCGATTTCACTGACAGCTTCTCTCTTGAATCCGGCTTGAGCCTCGCATTCGCAATCGGCAAAGCCGACAGGGCGACCACGGAATATTTTAACGACGGCTGGATTGAAAGCAACACCTATACAAACACATTCACACTGGATGTATATGGCAGACTCGGGATCATCTGGAAATTCAGTCAGAGCTGGGCACTTCGTACAGGAATGGATTTCGCCTACATGCTCCTCGACAGCGCATATATGGGAGGGAGTTACACGGAACACTTCCATGATGGTCGTGTATACTCAGGATCTTCTACAGAACACAGCGTTCCTTCGATTCTCGCAGATTTCAGCATCAATCCTTATCTTGGAATCGCATTCTGCTACTGAGCCATTTCGAGGACAATCCGAGAGCGCGGAGACCCCCCCCGCGCTCTCTTCATATCCACTCACGACAGCTCAATGATCCGTTAACAAGGAAGTTCCAGACTCCTGTGGCTACCCTGCCCCTCCTGTAACGGAAAAGACAGAAAATCAGATGTCCTTGACACTAAGAGTCTTGAGGTTGTAACGCCTCTTCTCCTGCCTGTCGCTCTGGCGATAGAATACCGCCGTGAAGCCGGTCGTGGAGACCAGAGTCGAACCCGTGAAGCTCTCGAGTTCGCGGGCGATGTCCTTCACCTCGTCCTTGTGCGCCTGGAAGCGGACCTTGACCAGCTCATGACAAGAGAGGGCCTCGTCAAGGGCTCTGCCTACATTGTCGCCCATTCCATCCTTGCCGACCATGACCACGGGCTCTATTGTCTGCGCCTGACTTCTGAGAAACGCCCTCTGTGCGCTTGTAAGTTCAATCATTGCAATCTCTCCTAAAACGGGGAGTCAGAAAAAGGCCTACCCTCCTGATGAGGATAGGCCACAATTCCGGACCCCCCGGTAAACGTCACTTGTTCAGTTCGGCCTTGTAAGCCTTCTCCACCTCGAACCTCTTGACCTTCTTGGTGCTCGTCATGGCAAGAGGCTCCTTCGCTATCACGACCTTCGTGATCTTCTTGTAGCTCTGCAGCTCCCTGTTGACCGTGGAGACTATGGAGTTGATGTACGCCTCCATGTCGTCGGGATGCGCCTTGGAGCAGTCGGCGGAAGGATAGATGATGGCGGCGATGCCCTCGCTCTTGTCCCTGGCGTCGATCACATAGCCGCACACGCAGATCTGGTCCACGTCATAGTGCAGCTGGAAATGGTCCTCGATCTCCTCGGGGAACACGTTCTTGCCACCTTCCGTGACGATGACGTTCTTGGCTCTTCCAGTGAGGTACAGATATCCATCCTTCTGGTAGCCGACGTCTCCCGTGTTGAGCCAGCCGTCCTCGGAGAGGACCTCGCGGGTCGCCTCCTCGTTGTTGTAGTAGCCCTTCATGACGACGGAACCCTTGATGTAGATGACGCCGTTGCCATCCTCGTCGGGATCGACGATCTTCACCTCCGTACCCGGGATGTTGTGTCCCACGGACGCCTCGTCATAGGCCTCGACGGGATTCAGGTGCGTGATCGGGCTGGTCTCGGTCAGGCCGTAACCCTGGACGAAGTCGATTCCAAGCTCGTTGAACATCTTGAAAGTCGAAGGCGGAAGCGGACCGCCGCCGCAGATGCAGATCCTGGCGTTCTCAAGCGAGAGCTGCCTGAGCAGGAAGCCGAACCACTTCTTGCCCACCTTGATGTGGAAGGCCTTCTTCAGGAATCCGGAGATGCCCATCATGCCCCGGATGAGGCCGTAGACCACAATGCCCTTCTTCCTGACGCCGTTCATCAGGGCGGAAAGCAGCTTGTTGAACAGCAGAGGTACGGCAAGGAACATCGTGACCTCGCCCATCTTGAGCTCCTTGAGAACCTGCGGGACGATCAGGCGCTTGCCGAATACGCAGGATGCTCCCACGGAGATCGTCTCGAAGAAGACGGCCAGCATGGTATATGCATGGTGAAGAGGAAGAATCGCGTAGAAGACATCCTCCGGATAGAGCTTCATCAGGCACTGCGCCTGATAGCAGTCGCTGACCAGATTGGCATGGGTGAGCTGGACGCCCTTTGGCACGCCGGTCGTTCCACTCGTGAAGAGGATTGCAGCCACTTCGTCCTCGTCGGCCTTCTGAGCCGTGTGCTCACCTTCGGCCTTCAGGTCGAACAGATATGGATAGGTCTTGCTGGTGTCCTCGAGACAGTACTTCTCGATGAGGGAGACCTTGCCGGTCTTCGTACCGATGTTCTCTATCCTGTCGGCGTCGATGAAGATTCTGGACACGCCGCCGAATGCCATAAGCGTCTCCATGTCCGCATCGTTGTATGTGATGTCAAGAGGAACGACGATCGCTCCGGCATACAGGATCGCAAGATAGGCCACCGCCCATTCAGGGCTGTTCTTGCCGCTGACGGCGATCTTGTCGCCCTTCTTCACGCCGGTTGCCAGAAGGTAGTTGGCGATCTGCGTCACCTTCTCCTTCACCTCGTTGTAGGTCAGGTGGATCTCCTTCGGATGGAACGCGGTGAAGCATGGCCTGTCGCCATAGCGCATCACGGAGATGTCGAACATCTCGACGACAGTCGGCCACTTGCCGCTGAAGACCTTTCCCCTGTAATCGTCCAGAAACGCGTACGCGTCTGGATTCGGAACCTTGAATGCCATTGTCTATCACTCCCAGAAATACAGCAACAAGTCTACCGATTACTCGAGACTTCCGCAATACTTTTCTGGACACATTTTCACAATGCGTAAAGGTGTATATTCCATTTCGCTACAAGGCGATGCATGTCGCTCACGGGGCGTATCAGGATGGTCAGGACGCGCCCGACAGGTTCATGAGAATGTCGTCTCCTCTATGCCGTCGAGAAGGCGGTACACCGATATGCCCGCCTTGGGTTCGAAACGGCCAGCATGCACCTCCAGAAGTCAAGGAGATGTCCACAGAGCCCATAGCGCAGCGCAACGTCGACGAAACGCTTCTCCAGGATGCAGAACCCCTCTGGCATGGCAATGGCATCGCACAGCTGGACAAGGCTGTCGTATTCATCGTATGAGGCGTTTTCGATAAATCTCTTCATGAACAGCCTGTCCTCATCATCCATGTCGAAGACACCGATCGAAGTGTCGATGTCCTGTATCATGAAGGCGTGGGTGATGCAGACCTTCGCGACCTCGTCCCAGCCACGCGTCATGCAGTATCTGTAGCCGTCCAGGAGATGGCGTTCGCTCGAAACGCCATAGCGCCGGCCGATGTCATGCAGGAGGCCAAGCACATAGGCCTTGTCCGGATCCAGGTCGTCACAGTGTGCAGCGATAAGCGAACAGGCCGCAGCGACATGACGGCTATGGTCCGTCCACGGTCCCGGGCTCATCACACAAGCCTCTTCAAGCGCAGCCTCTGCCACACCGATAGACGGTATCATCCCCCCCTATGAAGACCTCGAAACACATCATGGGCATGTGGGCGGGAAGGACATGTCTTCGCCTGTTGTTGCACATGCCCCCTCATTGGGCTAGACTCTGTCCTATGCACTTCGACTCGTTCGACGATGTCACACAATGGCTGGACTCGTTCACCCCGCCATTCTCATCATCCCCCGGGCTGATCAGGGAGGCGCGGCTGGACAGGATGAGACTTCTTCTTGCAGCATTGGGCAACCCGGAGGACGGATTCAAGGCCATCCATGTCGCCGGCAGCAAGGGCAAGGGCTCTACCTGCCGCTTCATCTCGGCGATGCTCGCCGCATCGGGGGAAAGGACGGGACTGTACCTCTCCCCGCACCTCGTCGACTACCGGGAACGCTTCACTCTGGACGGTGCCTTCTTCTTTGACAAGGACCTGATCGAAGTGGCTTGCAGGCTTGCCGATGTCGTCGAAGGTTTCAACCTCGACCCTTCATACGGCTTCAAGAAGCCGACGACGTTCGAACTCTACACTGCGTATGCCTATATGCTGTTCAGACATGCAGGATGCACATGGGCCGTCGTCGAGACGGGGCTGGGAGGGCGCCTTGATGCGACGAACACGCTTGAGGACGTGTGCTCCGTGATCACGCCGATAGAGCTGGAGCATACCGCCGTGCTTGGAGACACGATCGAAAAGATCGCCGTCGAGAAGAGCAAGATCATAAAGAAGGACTCCATAGCTGTCACGGGTCTTCTCAGGGACGAGGCCTTCGATGTCATGCGCCGCGAGGCGGCCAGGCAGGGCTCCAGGCTCGTGTCACTTGCACACGAGATACGCTCGCTGGAGACCCGCACGACATTGGACGGAGAAGTGTGCAACATAGCGTTCAGGGACGGATCAAGCCACAGTCTAAGGCTGAGTATGCCGGGCGAGGTGCAGGCGCAGAACGCAGCCCTCGCGCTTCTCGTCGCGAAGACCCTCGGCTTCTACATCCAGGGGACAAGCGAACCGGCTCTGGAAAAGGCGACGCTTCCTGGAAGGTTCGAGATCCATGTCATCGACGGTGTTCCGGTGGTCATAGACGTCTGCCACACCCGGGTCTCGATGATCCATACGGTCTCGTCGTTCAAGGCGCTTTTTTCTGATGCACGACGCACCACATGCATCTTCGCGGCCATAGAGGGCAAGGACATCACCCATATGCTCCAGACGGTGCTCTCCTCGTTCAATCGTGTGATAATCGGCCGACCGTCGAGCGTGAAGAGAAGCGACAGCGAGGCGATCTGGAGACAGGCGATTGCGATGGGTACAGACGGTGTCGAAATCCTTCACATGCCTGATGCCAGGCAGGCGCTGGATGAGGCGTTACGCACTTCGGATGCGGTGCTCGTCGCGGGATCCTTCTACCTGGCCACACTGTTCGAGGAGATAGCACGATGCTGAACAGCAACGAAATAAGACTGCTGCTGAGCGAGCTGGACCTGGAAGGCTCGTTCATCCAGAAGGTCACTGAACACGACTACCACAGCTTCACGCTCTCGATGTTCTCGAAGAGGGAGAAGGCGTTCCTCCTCTACTTCGAGACGGGAACCCGCAACCAGCACTTCTGCAGGACCGGCATCATGCGCAGGAAGAGCGCGAAGGCCCAGCGCTTCACGCAGTACCTGTGCGCGAACATCGTGGGAAGCCGGATCATGTCGGTCGACCAGGTCGAAGGCGAGAGGACATTCACATTCACCCTCTCCCATGGCGGAATCACGCGCAAGCTGGTCTTCCGCTTCTTCTCCGGCCCCGGTGCCAACGTCATCGTGACAGACGAGGACGACATGATCCTCGAGCTCCAGATGAGACGGCCCCAGCGTGGAGAGGAGAAGGGGCGCATCCTCGTCTGCGAGACGGGAAGGACATGGGATGAGGAGCGCTTCCCCATCCGTCCCTGGCAGGGCGACAGCTTCAACTCGTTCATCGACCGCTGGTACACGAAGGCCGTGAAGGAGGAGCGCACCAGCGATGCCAGGGGACTGCTCCTGGCACAGAGGGACAGGGAGCTTGCAGGACTGAGGAACCGGATCAGGGATGTCTCCCTCAGGGAGGAGAAGAGCCGGGACCACGAATCGCTGAGGAAGACCGCAGACCTGCTTTCCAGCTACGCATACATGCTCACCAGAGGCCTTTCCAGCGTGGACGTATACGACTTCGAGGGAAACCCTGTGACGATACTGCTGGACCCCTCCCTGTCTCCCAGCGAGAACATCAACGCCTTTTACCAGAAGTACAGGAGACAGGAGAGGATCCACCAGAACGCTCTCGAGGAGCTCGACCAGCTGAAGACGAGGCTGGAGGAGCGCACGGAATACTACGACGCTCTGCTCAATGGAGGGGATGTCCAGCTTCAGACCCTGGAGAAGGCGCTGGACAGACAGGTTCCCTCCGGGCACGACCGCCCTCCTCTCGAGGCCGGCCTGAGATTCTTCAGCCACGGCTTCGAGATTCTCGTCGGAAGGAACGCAAAGGAGAACGATTCGCTGCTGCGGCATGCGGCACGCAGCAACGACACGTGGCTGCATGTGCGTGACTTTGCCGGCGGATATGTGATAATAAAAGCGAAGAAGGACAAGAGCATCCCGCTCGACGTGCTTCTCGATTCGGCTTGTCTGGCGATCCACTACTCGAAGGCGAAGAGCCAGGGGAGAGCAGACATATACTACACGCAGGTCAAGTACCTGAGAAGGATAAAGGACGGCAGGACCGGCCTTGTGACTCCGACCAGGGAGAAGAACCTGTTCGTCGTCCTCGACGAGCAGCGCATCAGGAGGCTGACCGGATCAGGACAGGAGGAAGGAAGTTGAAGACACTCTATTTCATGGACATGTACTACCCGTCCGACACCCAGGAGCTCAGACAGTACTGCAGCGTGGAACAGAGGGACTGCCATACGCCCTCCCTCATCCTTCTTCCCCACTCCGCCCTGGAGTTCATACACGGCATGTACCAGGATGCCTTCAGCCGCATCCATTCTCCGAAGAGGATCGTGATCATAGCCCCAATCCATGGACAGAAGATGGAGGACGATGTCGCCAGCAGCCTGTTCACCTACTCCAGCGGCGACGCGATGACTCCGCTCGGCCCTGTCAGGATACGATCGGTGGACGGAGTCAAGGTCAACGACAGCTATGCGGAGGAGGAGTACGCGATAGAGCTCTTCTACCCGTATGTCGCCCTGAACTGCCCGGACAGCGTGATACTGCCGATCCTCACCGCGCTCGAGAGCAAGGAGGACATACAGGCACTCTCGCGTCTCATGGCGGCGCTGAAGAAGGAGGAGAACGACACATTGTTCATAATCTCCGGCAACTTCACCCAGATCGGCAGAAGCGACGAGATAAACCAGATGGCACGCAATCTGAACGAGCTGCTGGAGAACAACGCACCGCTGCTCGATGCGGCGGCCAGGAAGAAGATATCAGGATGCGCCTATCGCATGATGGAGGCCTCCCGCACCTCCATCCACGGACATTTCAGGATCATACAGGCCCGTTGCGGCAATTATGTCGGAGAGAGTCTGACGAACGAGGCGGACGGCCGCATCTGGCAGGTATACGGGACCAAGGGTTGACAGCGTGCAGATAATCACACACGAGATCGAGGGAAGAGAGAAGACATGCATACTGCTGGGCGACGAGTCGATGCAGCCGCCCAAGCACATGATGCAGGGAGAGAAGCAGAGAGGAATCCTTCATATCGACGGAGAGGACAGGCCATGGACCTGGGACGGGCTGTGCACGATCGAAGGCAGAAGATACGTGTACTTCGACCATCTCGAGCTCGACACGTTCGACACCATCGCATCGAAGCATCGTGACAAGGCCCTCTCCCTAGTGACCACCCTAGCCACCATTCTGGCCAGGCAGAAGGAGGACTTCGTCAGCCCCCTGGTTGGCCTCTTCACCACATGGAGGGTCTTCATAGTCGAAGGCGGACGTGGCCTTCTTATCCTTCCGCCGGATCTTGGCGACCTGATATCGATATACATGACGGAGGACGAGAGGCAGGCCGGGCACGGCTTCTATGTCAAGCGTGGAACGGAGGAAGGATTCGCCATGATCCGCCAGGCCGCACAGCTTCTTTACTTCGCACTTGTCGGAATCAGGCCGTATGAGGACCAGATGATAAGGGATGCCGGATACGACGAGATCCCACTCGATGTGTACCGCAGCCGGATGTTCCCGGGCCTGGACGACAGGACGCTCGGGTTCATCAACTTCATCCTGCATGCAAGAGAGCGCGAACAGCGCGACATAATGGGCAACCGCAGGGGTCATGAGAATCTCGCATGGTTCGTCGCCAAGGCCTCCACGCTCTCATGGAATGTACCGGCTGTGGAAGAAGGGGAACTCCAGAAGGAGGCACAAGAGATCGCCTCTTCGACAGAGGTGCATAAGCTGATGGACGGCATCAGACGCTCGGCATCCAGACGGAACTTCTGGCGTGCCAAGGGCACGATCATCGTGATAGCCTCGATAGTTGCACTTCTGGTCGGCTCGATAGCATTCACGATCATCTCCAAGGCACTCGAGCCCCCGGTGACCCGGGATCTTGGACAGGAGGACATCATCTACGCCTTCTACGATGCGCAGAACCAGTTGAACGTGGACCTGATGCAGACGGCGATGAAAGGCTGCAGCGCTCCACAGGAGACTGAGGTGATAAGCATGTACGTCACCATGCAGACACGCGCCGCCTACGAAGGGATCAGACCGCTCGTCCCCGCCGAGGACTGGATCGAGGCCGGACGGCCTGCGATCGCGAACACGAGCTACATATACGGAATCACGGACATAGCCGCAACAGACACAGGCGACGACACCTGGCATGTCGACGCGACGTACTACTCGCCCTATCCATACGAAGAGGAGTACGAGGTCACAGAGATACCGCAGGACAAGGTCCTCGTCTACGTATACGACATGGATCAGGACTTCACCTTCACCTGGAACGACAGGGGATGGTGGAACATCACCCAGATGAGTCCTGTCTCCGTCGAGCTCGTCGACATGCTGTATGTGGATGCATACGACCCGGCGGCGAGGATGCAGGAGAACAATCCGTCAGTCGATACGCTGTGAGCCGTATAGCCTTCTGCGGATGGCCCTGGAATAGACCCATTCATCCGGGTCCATCGCGTAGAAGCGCTTCTTCTCCTGGTACATCAGCCGGTCGGCCTCGTCGAACTGCATCCTGAGGTCGCCGCCATGGGCGGTGAAGGAGATTCCGACCGCGACCAGTATGCCATCGCCTGTCATGGCGCTCCTTACATCCTCGATGGCGGCCCGGAAGGCGGCTTCGTCCCTGTCGCTGTCCACGACCACGAACTCGTCACCCCCGATCCTGTACGTCTTGCCCTCGAAGCGCGAGTCCAGGTGCTGCGCGGTACGCACGATGAGCTGGTCGCCTGCGGCGTGGCCCATCCTGTCGTTGACGGCCTTCAGACCGTTGATGTCGAAGTATGCGATGCCGAGGGGCCTGTCGACGTCATGGCATTTCGCAAGAAGCTGCGTGAACCTGTTGCGATTGTGCACTCCGGTGAGCATGTCGACATAACCCATCTGCTCAAGCGCCCTCTCCATCTCGACGCGAGAGGTGATGTCGAAGCCTATGCGCTGGATTATGTCGCCCTCGGGACTTCTGCCCACGAACAGGTTCGTCGTGCTCAGCACGACCGGCTTTCCCGAAGCGCTGTGGAGCGTGTAGTCGACATGCGAGATGTCTCCCGGATCGTGCAGCCTGGCAAGGGCCTCCCTGATGCGCGGTCTGTCCTCCTCGTCGACGTTCGGCGTGTGCCCGTATCTCCAGTCCAGAGAGACGATCCCCTTCTCGTCCGTTCCAAGGAAATCGCACAGGGCCCTGTTGCTGGTCAGCAGATGATAGCCCTCATCGTTTCTCAGAAGCCGGATGATCGCGCATGGAACCGTGTTGTATATGCTTGCAAGCTCCTCGGTCTGCCTGGCTATCAGATGTCTGGCCTCGTCTATCTGCTCCTGCATGTATTCGTATGTATGGCGGGCGACCTTCGTCGGGAAGCCGACCTCGTCCGGCGCCATCTCCACATACGGGTTGGAAATGTGGATGTGGGCACAGCGCGCCTGTCCATCCACCCAGCGGATTGCGGCGGTTATCCTCTGATGGACGCGTACGAAGACGTTCGTGGACGAGTCGGTCTGTATCCACATCATCCCGCTGACGATGTATATGTCGTCAGCCAGTCTTATGGCGTCATACCGCTCATCAGAGATCTCGCAACGGGGGACCTTGCCGTCCATGTCCTCGAATATCCTCTTGACATGGTCATGCCCGACTCCGTACTCGTTCTCCCCTGCTCCAAGCCAGGAGAAGGGATCGTCGAACAGGCACGTCAGGCCGTCGATGTCGTTGTCGCAGTAGTGTCTGTGCATCATCAGGCTCGTCAGTTCGATGGCCTGCCGGGAGCGTTCGTCATGCGCACCCGCGTCATGGCGCATGTCTTTCCTGTCCTTTCCGTCAATATGACATCCCATATCCAATTCCCCTCATCATTGGATCGAAATCATTCCCGGTCGATTAAATGGTAAGGCCAAATCCGCGCCGGCGCAACAATCAACGCGCCTCTTCCATGGCCGGGGATGTCGCGTTCGCCGGATGGAGGGCGTCATGTGGAAACGGGTTCAGAATGTCGAAAGATAGTCTTCTACGACAGTGCGAACGCCTTCGATATCGTCGGCATCGATCCGGATCGAATCGGAGAACGAGCGGAAGAACGTCATCTGGCGCTTTGCATAGGCCTTTGTGTTGCGCTCTATCTGTGCGGCTATCGCTGAAAGCGGAAGGCAGCCTTCGTCGAAGGCATGGAAGAACTCGGCATACCCTATTCCGCCTATGCCGGGCCACTCGAGCGAGGCATGCATACGTCGGAGAGATCTTATCTCGTCGACGAGTCCGTCGGCGAACATCTGTGCGATCCTTTGACGGATGCGCTCATGAAGCTGCTCCTTGTCACGCACGATCTCGAGTATCAGAGGCCTCATGCCTAATCTCGGTTCATGCGGAAGGGTGAACGACGAAAGGGGTCTGCCGCTCTGGTAGTAGACCTCGAGGGCGCGCGTGATGCGGTACACGTCATGGACGTCTATCCTCGCACCACTGACCGGATCCACGCTGCATAGCTTTCCGTGCATTGCCTGTGCACCTGTGCGCCGAAGCTCGTCGGCGACGCGACTGCGCACCTGTGCATCCACCTTGGGTGCCTGAGACAGTCCATATAGGAAATGACGGAAATAGTATGCGGTCCCTCCTGTCACAAGCGGTATGTCGCCATCGTCCCAGATCCGCTCGACCGCCTCGTCGGCCTTCTCTATGAACTGTCCGACGGAGAACTGCTGCCAGGGGTCCAGGATGTCGACCAGGTGATGAGGGATTCTGCGCATGAGGTCATGAGACGGCTTTGCGGACCCGACATCCAGATATCTGTACACCTGGACGGAGTCCGCATTCACAATCTGATAACCTTTGTTGAAGAGCCTTTCCACCAGGGCGGTCTTGCCGCTTGCGGTGGGGCCGAAGAGGAAGACTATCGGCTTATTTCTTCTCGTCGGTCGTGTACTTGATCTCATCGTTCAAGACCTGGTCCAAAACGTGGGTTACGACCTTCTCGCCGTTCTTCTCGATCTCGTCCTTGAGATTCGTGGCCTGGATGACGTTCGCCTCCTTGATGGCGACGCAGGTCATCTCGTAGATGTTGCCTTCCTTGTCTATAAGCTTGTCTAGTAGGACGCTCACTGCTAATCTCCTGAATGTATTGTGACTATGGAATAATAGAGAATCGACGCGAAATGGTAAATAGGTTTCACTGTGCGCGCCGCCTGTCGACCTCCTGGACTATCATCTCGACGATCTGGTCCGGGGTCCTGTCGTCCGTGTCGATGACGAGATCCGCGGGAGAAGTGTCGCAGTTGTCGATTCCGTAGATTCTCCTGTAGCGTGCGCTGTCGTTCGCATCACGCCTCTCGGTCTGCTCCAGACGCTCCTCGAGGCTTCCCCCCTCCCGCTTGAAGATGCGTTCGGCCCTCCTGGCCGGGGACGCCGTGAGATAGACCTTGAGATCCGCATCCTTGAGCATCCAGATCGCAAGCCGGCTGCCAAGCACGCAGTCCTTTTCAGCCATGGCCATCTCGACCTGTCTGCGGTCAAGCTCCCTGTCGATGTCGTCATCCCCTTCCGCCATCGAGCAGAACGTCCAGAAGTCGACACCCCGCTCCTGGGCCATCTGGCGGAATGTGAAGTTTATGAGCGGGAAGCCCAGCCTCTGCGCAAGCAGAGTGCTGACCGTGGTGTTCCCGCAACCCGATTTCGAACTGATCGCTATCCTCATTCTATGTTCCTTATCTGCTCCCGGATGTTCTCCAGGTCGTCCTTCATCTGCACCGTATGGAGGGTTATCTCGACGTTCTGGCTCTTGCTTGCGGTCGTATTGACCTCCCTGTTCATCTCCTGGCACAGGAAGTCGAGCTTCTTGCCCACCGGCTCGTCGCTTTCAAGGAGGCTGAAGTACTGCTTCACATGGGTCCTGAGCCGGTTCTGCTCCTCGTTGATCGAATACTTGACCAGAAGGGCCGCGACCTCCTGCATGAGCTTGGTCTCGTCGAAGCGTGCTCCGATGTCCAGCTCCCTGTATTTCTCCAGCAGGATGTTCCTGAACCAGTCCTCATACGAGCCGACAAGACGGGCGATGCTGTCATTGGCCTGGGCGAACGAACGGCCAAGGCGCTCGAGGTCGCGCCTCGTCTCCTCGCCCTCTCTGGCACGCGATGCGGTAAAGTCGGCAAGCGCGGCCGACAACGCCTCCTCGAGTCCAGCCCTGTACTCCTCGCTGTCGCGCAGGGTCGAGGTGGTGAAAAGCCCTTCTATGGAAAGGAGGGATGCGGCATCGATGCCAAGAGCGACGCCCTTGCGCTCCTCTATGTCGCGGAACGAAGCCAGGTACTGGTCCAGCAGCGCGCTGTCGACATGGACGGTGCTGCGGCTCTCGAACACCTTCAGGCGCACCGCGACCTCGACCTTTCCACGGCTGGCGACCTCCTTGACCCTGCCCGTCACATACGCCTCGAACGGACTGAGCACGGGATTGAGGTTCACGTATATGTCCAGATATCTGTTGTTGTAGCTCTTGATCTCGACTTCAAGCTGGTACTCGTCTTCGACATGGCTCGCGTGGCCATATCCGGTCATGCTCTTCATCTTCCCCTCCATCACTCAGGATAATCCACAGCGGCGACGCTGGGCAATTCCTCCAATCAGTTTCCTGTTGTCTCCGGCACCCAGGGTGACGAGCACGTCGCCCGGTTCCAGAAAGGCCGACAGGGATTCCACGGCCTCGTCATCACTCCTGCGGTAGAAGACGCTGGAAAGACGTCCGTAGAATGTCCTGAAGACCTGTCTGTCCAGCGCCTTGAACAGGCGTAGCGATTCATCGATCTGGTCATCATCTCCTCTCGACGAGGCGTACACGCCCTGAATGAAGACCGCGTCGCATCTTGACAGGACGCTGACGAAGTCCTTCATCAGGGCCTTCGTCCTGGATGCGGTGTGCGGCATGAACAGCACGACCAGCCGTCTAGACGGATATCGCTTCCTGAGGTTCCCGATGCACACCTTCATCTCGTCAGGATGATGTGCATAGTCGTCGACATACGTGACTCCGCCCTCCTCGAGCACGACCTCCCCACGGGCCGTCAGGCCGGGGAAGTGTGAAAGCAGCGGAATCAGTGCATCCGCTTCACGTGCAATGGATGACTCATCGAGATCCATTCCCCGGATAGCCGAGGAAAGTGCGGCGCAGGCCAGAAGTCCGGCCACATGGTCGTAGAGGATCTCCATGCTCCGCTCCGTAGACGAGAAGGCGCCGGTGCATCCGGACACGCTCCACCTGTCGTCTGGCGTGTCAGATAGGCTGAAACGGCCTCTCGGGCCATATGATATGAAACGGATGTCGGGCCTCTCGCTCTGCCAGTCCTTTGCATGACGGGAGAGCGATGAGTGATGGATGACGAGCGAGCAGCGAGGCATCCGGATGATGCGTTCGCGGAAGCTCCTGTACACATCGGCGATGTCGCTGAAGAAGTCCGGATGGTCGTAGGCGATCGATGTCACGACGAGGATGTCAAGATCATACAGTAGGAAGTGGTCCTGGTATTCGCAGGCTTCGAGGACGAGTCCCCTATCGCCCGCATGATAGGTGCCGTTGGAGTGCTGGAGAAACGATCCGTATACGGACCCCGCAGGCAGAGCCGACTTTTCGGCCAGATAGGAGGCGACGGCGCACGTCGTGCTCTTGCCGTGCGTGCCACTCACTCCGACGGTGATCCTGTCACGGCTGAGCCTTGCAAGCATCTGGGGATACGTCAGCACGTCGATGCCGCGCGAAAGGGCCTCGTCGACGGAACGTGGCGGTCTCTTCTCATATCCAGTGGAATAGACAAGGACATCTACATCATCCGGCAGAGGCGAGCCAAGCGGGAATATCCGGAACGACGAGATGATGTCGCGTGTGTAGAAGTCCTCCTCGACATCCTCGCCTTCGACATGGTCTCCGCCAAGGGCCAGATAGCTGGCCAGATGGCTCATGCCGGTTCCTTTGATCCCCACAAGGTAATACTTCACTCAAGATCCTCCGGATATAACAAAAGCGGGGTGATGATCCCCCGCCTCGAATGCATCAGAGCCTGCCTTACTTCTTCAGCTTGGCGTTGCACTGCTTGCAGACATTGACCTTTGCTCCGTCGAGCTCGACTTCGTAAAGGCACTTGATGGCCTCTCTCTTGCAGACAGGGCAGGTTCCCCTTCCGTGGTTGGCAAGCTCTCTGATGCCGGTGCCTCTATGTGCTTTCGACATTTTCTTCTCCTATAGGTTGGTTTTTTGCGCACTCGTCATTTAGCCACCATTTTCCGATTATGTCAATGACGGAGGACATGAAGGGTGCCAGTCGTCGAACCTGTCGATCAATGTCCTCTCGAAGACCATGCGTGGATTCAATAATCGACGAGCGTGGACATGAGAGGACCTCCTAAAGGATTTCGATTCGAATACCGATGCACTCATGATGTCTATGCCCATCTGCAGAATGACAACGGCCATGACAGGAATGAAGTTCCCTTGGGAAATGGAAGCCGCTTGCATATGTACAGCCGCCGGCGTTTTCCAATCCCGCAGAAGAAGTCAACGATGAGCTTTTACCATCGGATCGGTCACGACCTCCAGCCCCAGCGACTCGACGAGGATGGTTGCACGCTCGAATCCGGCGGCGATGTCATCCGTGTGGTGGGCATCCGAGCCGAGAGAGACGAGACGCCCACCCTCCTGCCTGTACCAGCGCAGGATGGTTGCGGACGGGAACGGCTCGTCAAGGCCCTGTCTGTACGCGGACGTGTTCACTTCAAGCAGTCTTCCACGTCTTACGATATTGGAAAGGATCTCCCTGACAGCCTCCTCATGTGTTTCGATGTGGACGTCCACACCCTGCATATGGGCGTATCGACGGATGAGGTCCAGATGGGCAAGGCTGTCGAAATCGCATCCAGAAGATATCTCCAGAAGGCCGCAAAGGTATTTCTGCACCAGAGCCTCCACATCCTCCCTGCGATAGTCGTGCAGTTTGAGGTCGACATCATCGACCTTGTGGTATGAGGCGATGACGAAGTCGAACGGGAACGAGCAAAGCAGTCGCTCCACCTTGTCATGCGCGAACTGCCACTGTCCAATCTCGAGACCGAATCCGATCCTTATGCGTCCTGCATATGCATTCCGCAGTCTCATGACCTCGTCGGCTATCCTTTCGACATTGCCTAGATCCGAGAACGACCCTGTAGGCTCACCGGTGGACAGGTATTCGTAATGCTCGGTGAAGACCACCGTCTCCAGCCCCTTTGATATGGCGCTACGCACCATGTCCTCCATGGACGAATGCGCATCAGGCGAAAACGACGAATGGACATGACAGTCGCAGATCTTCATGGGCATAATATGGCCCGGATGGATACGGGCTTTCAAGCACCGTCTTCATCCGGGCCCATGAAACGGAAAAGCCGGAAGAGACAAAACCCCTTCCGGCACTGTGATCCGCTACATCGTCCGCTATTCGGTCTTCTGTCCAGGACCTTCCACCCCGTCACCGGGCATGACGGTTCCCTCCGAGGCGGCACTTCCGTTCTGGTCTCCGCTCTTCCCATCGTCCTGATGTGTGACGGGTGCGGCATGCTCCATGTGCCTCCTGGGCTCCTCGTGCACCTTCCCTGCTTCATGCCCCCTGCGATCGGTCCTTGGATTCCTGATGGCAAGATAGGCGAAGAGGAAGACTCCTGCGATTCCGAGAATGAACGACATCTGGCCGAAGCTGGTCAGAAGCCTGGACTCCAGCGAGTGGTTCGTGTAGCTCGTCTGGAAATAGATCGTCCTGCCGAAACGGTACTCCACGCTGTCGTAGGAGCTCGAAATCCCGAGTCCGACCAGCAGAAAGCCGAGTGCGATCAGCAGAATCGATACGATCAATGTGACAATGGTGCTCTTCTTCATCTGACACCTCCTGATGTGCGCCATGCGCTGCACATCAACAACAGTAACCCATCAGGAGGCTTTTTCAAGCGCATCGCGGCCAACTTCACAGAATTTCCATCTACCGGGTGCAGTCGAAGGAGACCGCGTGTACGATTCCCTCCACTTCGACCTCCTCGATGCCGCGCACCTTGAAGCCGATCGTCACAAGCGTGTTCAGCACGTCCTCGACCGTGTAGTACTTCGTCATGACCTCCTGGTCGCAGAACCAGAGGGGCACAGGACGCTCGCCCGACAGGTCCACCCTCAGGCTGTCCTCGAACGAGAAGATGAAGTGTCCGTTGTACGACAGACAGTCGTAGACATCGAAGAGGAAGGCGACGAGGTCCTTCTTCGGGATGTGGTTGACATACATGGGTGCATAGACCAGATCGTAGACACCCTCCACCCCCTGCCTGACGGGAATGCGTGACTCCAGGTCGATGTTCCTTCTGAAGTCGGCAAGCGCCTCCTCGTCGGCACACATCAGCTCGATGGCGGCCTCATCGACCCTCTCGCCTGCAATGGCGGCGGCTATCAGGCTGAAAGGTCCCACCGCAAGAATCCTGGAACCGGGCGTCAGCCTGTCGAGCGCCGCATCAAGCGAGGCGTACAGTCCGGTGTTGTCCTCAAGCCATGCCTTGAATTCGTCTATCATGTCCTAATGATACCACTTTTCTGGATGCATTCATGAAAGAGCCGCAAGGCTTATGTCCAGCAGTCTGGAGGAAAGACGGCGAATCGACTCGTCCTCCAGGAAGGACACGCCCTCCTCGTCAAGCCCTGCAGCCCAGTTTATCGAATAGGCGATCGCGACATGTCTGATGCCAAGTTCACGCAGCAGCACGGCCTCGCTTGCCAGCGTCATCCCCACGACATCGGCACCGAGATTGCGGAAGGCCCTTATCTCTGCGGGGGTCTCCAGCCTGGGGCCGTTGGTCATGATGTAGACGATTCCGGCCCTGATCTCCTTCTCGCCTGCCATATACGCGCTCCTCGCGAACGAGGATGCCAGCTGTCTGTCGAAGCAGTTCACCATGCCGACATGTCTGAGGGGGTTCTCGATTCCGTCATGGAACGTCAGGTCGCGTCCGGAGATGTCGATGAAGTCCTCGACGACGCCGAACGAGCCGGGGGAGAGGCGGCTGGTTATGGAGCCGACGGCGTAGATGCCGATCGCATCGCTGACACCGAGGTCTGCAAGCGCCTGGATGTTCGCCTTGTAGTCTATTCTGCCTGGGGCGATGGAATGGTCCGCCTTGTGACGCGGGAGGATGACGACATCCCCCTTGGTGAACACATCCACAACGCCATAGCGCGTCTTCACGCTCGCCGCATCGAATCCTTCGAGCAGCCTGTCGATCCCGGTTCCTGCGATTATCGCCTTCATCTTGCAATTCCTCCTCTTGTAACCACCCCTGCCACCAGATCGGGAGGGATTATGTCGAATGCCGGATACAAGGCCTGGACATCACCCGTGCTCGTATCCATCCCCTGGCACATCTTCACCCCGTCGGACGCACGGAACTCCACCTTGAAATCCTCCAGGTCCTGGTAGCGGTCGTCGAAACCGGTGCTGAACGCGTAATACGGAACGCCATAGCGGGCACAGACGATTGCGCTTGTCAGCGTTCCGACCTTGTTCACGACCCAGTTGCTCCTTGTGGCCAGGTCACTTGCCGTCATGTAAAGCGAGACCTGGCCCGACGAGACGACGTGAGCCACCATGCCGTCGGTGATCAGAGCATGGTCATAGCCCATCTCGGCAAGCCCCGGAGCCGTCAGATGCGCCCCCTGAAGATAGGGCCGGGTCTCCTGGCTGTAGACCTTGAACGACCTTCCATCCATTCCTGCAAGGGCCAGCGAGAGGAAGAACGAATGCTCGGGAAAGCATGTGGTCAGTATCCCCGCTCCGTCCTCTATCAGCGTCGAGCCGACCTCGGCCATCGCAAGGTAGTTCGCATCATAGTCCTCAAGCCGGGAGATGACAATGTCCTCGATGCCCCGGGCGAAAGACGAGGCTGGAAGCGCCTCGACCTCGGCCCAGATCCCGTCAAGCTCACGGGCGACGGTGGTATTGGTCCTCCTGACGTTCGAAAGAAGTCTCCGGACCTCCTCCATCCTCTCCATGTCGCGTCCATGGATGCGGGCCTCCATGACAAGCGTCCACAAGGCCACCTCCAGCTGTCCTCCTCCCTGGGTGACCATGGATCCTATCGCATGAGCGCTCTCCTCCGCCGAACGTGAGGCCAGGCTCCTGACCTCGAAGGGAAGAAGACTGCGCATGCCGATAAGCAGCACATCGCCATCCAGACGGGCGATGAACTCATGCGACAGGGAGCGTGGAAGAAGAGACTGGATGTTCAACTCCAGAAACCCTCGTGAGCCGAGAGCAGCTCCCGCCTCAGGTCCTCATCGTCACTCGGACCGGCGATGCGGATGTCCTTCTGCCCCGCCTTGACGACATCACGGCAGGACAGCGAGAAGGTCGGATTCTCCTCGTTGTCGCCTGTCAGCCGCAGCAGCTCCACCTCGCTCACGCCGTACACGATGCGTCCGATATTCGCCCAGTATATTGCGCCTGTGCACATCACACAGGGTTCGAAGTTCGTGTATAGAGTGCACTTCGACAGTCTTTCGGGCGTATACTCCTTCGCGGCGCGCAGCGTGAGCAGCGTCTCCGCATGATAGCTGGAACCGCCTGTTGTGAACCCGTTGGTCTGCCTCATGAGGACATTGTCTTCCTCATCCACCAGAATTGCGGCGAAGGGATGGTTGCCTGCCGCCCTGGACTCGAGGGCCAGAGCCGAACACTCCTTCAGATGCCGTCTGTCCCTTTCATCGATCTTTTCCTCTATGACTCTTCCCATGGCATATAAAGATTGCATGAAGACGGACGTAATGCAACAGGTCTTCGCCTTGACGCCACGTGTCCCCAGTGCTTAACTTGGCATTATGCGGCCCACGGGCTTCATTCGAAAGGAAGAATTCATATGAAAAGAAAGCTGCTTACTGTTCTCATGGTGCTTCTCACCGCCACGCTGTGCTTCGCATCCGGAGCCAGGGAGATCGCCGATGACGAAACCATAGTCAAGGTCCTGTCGATCGACGTCGAGGACGATGGCGTCTATCGCGCGACCGTCCTGAGCACGGACGGCACCGTCATTGTATACAGGGCAAGCGAAGAGGAGACCGTCTGCTCGGTCCCGTTCGAACAGATCCATGTCGGCTCGGTCCTTGCCGTCAAGGACAACGGAATCATGACGATGAGCATTCCGGCACAGATGTGGGCCACTGAAATCAGGGACATAACCCTAGGTGTCGGCGCAGGTGCATACGACATCACTTTCGCAGAGCCGGAAGGCGTCTATGCGGATGTGATTGCCCAAGAGAGTACCGGTGCCGCCCTGTGGCCGATGAGCGTGGCCGACGATCTCGAGTCCAGGTTCAGCTATTCCTATGCATACGACCTGGTGAACGGATATGCGGCACAGGGAGTCGTCTTCCGCGGTCCGTACTATGTGCGCGGCATCATGGACTTCTGGAACGGATCGGAGCCCCTCACCCCGCTTCAGAGCATGGCTGAGGACGTGAACCTCTACATCGACACGATATTCATGAACGGCGTTGCGGAGACGACGGGTCCCGTGCCGTCCTCGATGGACGAGATAGAGGCCATCTCCTCGTTCGACGACATAAGCCAGCGCTTCAGCTACGCATACGGCTATGCATCGGCGTACCAGGACTACATGTCCGGCATCACCGTGGACCTCGAGGACTATGTGAACGGCGCGCTCACCGCGGTCTATGGAGGAGCCCCGCTGCTTGACGAGGACGAACGCAGCAGCTCGATCACGGAATACGTCGAACACCTCAGCGAGCAGTATCTTGCATACATCGAGCAGATGGCCGCCGACAACCTTCTCAGCGCGGAGAACTTCCTCGAGGAGAACGCGGGTGTCGAAGGCATGGTCGTCACACAATCAGGACTCCAGTACGAAGTGGTGAGGGAAGGCGACGGTGCAAGACCGACAATGGACGACACGGTCATCGTCAACTACACGCTGCGCGACATCGACGGCAATCTGATCGAGTCGTCAGACGGATCCGAGTTCGCCCTTTCGGGACTGATCCCCGGCTTCGCCGAGGCCGTGCTCAACATGAACGTCGGTGGAGAGGTCATCGCCTACCTGCACCCCTCGCTCGGATACGGCGAGAACGGAGCCGGCGCAATAGAACCCAATTCGCTGCTCGTGTTCGACATAGAGCTTACGGGGATCGTCGAGGACTGATCGCCTTGGCATCCACCGCAATACAGAGACAGAGAGCCCGTGCCCCGGGCTCTCTTCTCATTGTGTGCACATGCTTTAGATCCTGACTACTTCATCGGGAAGGTGAACACCACATCCCTGAAGTCTGCGGGAAGACTGGTCGAGACGCCTCTTCTGTAACGTCCTTCACCAAGGAGCAGAAAACGGCCTTCGCATAGGACGAACACGGAGGAGGCGTCCATGTGTGACACGACCTCCTCCCCGTCCAGGGCCACGATGAGCGCACCCTCGCCCGCTTTGACCTCGAACTCGAAGCCTCCCGACGAGCTCATGGCGCTCATGACACGGTACGTGACGCTCTCGTCCTCGTCGCATGCATACGTTCCGTCCTTCCTCTCATATGGCAGAGAGCGGTCCATGACCGTGATGACATGGGCCATGGCCGGCACGACCGGCACGTACGTCTCAAGCTGCGAAAGCGTGTCGAATATCATCAGATGTCATCGCCCTTGTGCGCACAGGCGACCTCGGTGAACGACAGGATCTGATCGACGCAGCCTTCGATGCCGAGCCTGGCGCTGTCGAGCGCAAGGTCGTATGTGCGGCACATGCCCCATTTCCTGTCCGAATAGTAGTTGTAGAAGTTGGCACGGGTCTTGTCGTTCTTCAGGCAGATGTCCTCGGCCTTGTCCTTCGGCACTTCGTACACGTTCACCGCACGGTGCACCCTTGCCTCAAGAGGAGCATGGATGAACACGGAGATCACGTTCGGATTGTCGCGCAGGACATAGTCGGCGCAGCGGCCGATGATCACGCAGCTGCCCTGGTCCGCTATCTTCTTGATCGTCTTGGACTGGATCAGGAAGAGCTGGTCGTTGAGCGGCATCTCGTTGAAGCCCAGCGCTCCGGAGCTCATCGGGTAGTTCCCCATGACCAGGGAATACAGGAGAGAGGATGTCGGCTTCTCGTCGGCATTGTGGAACAGGGCCTCGCTCAGACCGCTGTCCTTGGCTGCCAAAGCGAGGAGCTCCTTGTCATAGAACGGGATGCCCAGCTTCTCCGCAAGCGTGCGTCCGACCTTCCTTCCCCCGCTGCCGAACTGGCGGCCTATGGTGTAGATGATCTTGTCTTTCTCCATTTACTTCCTCCTGGCCTCCATTATATCACCTCGGAAGACGTAAAGAAGAATTTTTTCTCAATCGGCGAACTGGCTCATGTACAGATGCCAGTATGCACCCTTGCGCTCCATAAGCTCCTGATGGCTGCCGTCCTCCACTATCCTCCTGTCCTGGACCACGAAGATCCTGTCGCAGCTCCTGATCGTCGAGAGGCGGTGGGCGACGATGAAGCTCGTGCGGCCTCTGCTCAGAAGCCCGATGCCCTTCTGGACCAGGATCTCGCTGCCGGTGTCGATGCTGCTGGTGGCCTCGTCGAGGACGAGGATCGCGGGATCGGCCAGCAGCGTGCGGGCAAGGGCGACCAGCTGTCTCTGTCCAGCCGACAGCCTCGCTCTGTCCACCATGGTGTCGTATCCCGATTCGAGACTGCATATCATATCGTCGATTCCGAGCGCCCGGCACACTCTCCTGATCTCCTCCTGGGATGCATCAGGTCTTCCGTATGCGATGTTCTGCCCTATCGTACCGGTGAAGAGACAGCTATCCTGGGTCATGACGACGACACTGCGTCTCAATGAACGGTTGGAAAGCCTTGCGACATCGTGTCCGTCGATGAGCACGTGCCCCTCCACCGGGTCGTAGAAGCGGCAGATGAGATTGGCGATCGTGGTCTTGCCGGCTCCCGTCGGCCCGACCAGCGCAATCCGCTGTCCCTTGTGCACCGTGAACGACAGGTCCTCAAGCACGTTAACATCAGGCTCATCAGGATAGGAGAAGGTGACGTGTTCGAAATCGACACGCCCCTCGCATCCATCGATGTCATCGGCATCGCAGGCCTCACGTATGGGCGACTTCTCGTCGATGAGCTCGAACACCCTGCCCGCTCCGGCCAGATCGTTTCCAAGCTGGTTGTACATGTTGGCAAGCGCCCTTATCGGCTGCCAGAACAGCGAGATGTACGAAGTGAAGGCGATCAGCTGCCCGACACCGGCGCCGCCGTCACCCAGAAGGAACATCGCGACCAGAAAGAGCATCGCGTAGCCGATCCCCTGACTGACGTCGATGACGATTCCGATCGTATCCGACAGCCTCACGGCCGACGTCCATGTCGACTGCACCTCGTCGTTGATCCTCTCGAATGCATCACGGCACTCCTTTTCGGCACAGAACGACTGTACGACCTTGATGCCGTCGAAGAGCTCATGACTGTATCCTGCGATGTTGCTCTGCTTGTGCCGATACGTCTGCCACCTAGGGTATGTCCTGCCCATTATCGCAAAGGCCCCGGTGACGATCACAGGAAGACATGTGAACGCACCTGCGGCCAGAAGCGGATCCATGATGAACATCGCGATGACGATCACCAGAAGGAAGAACAGATTGGGCACAAGCGACGTCACGACCTGCTTGAGCATGTTGTTCAGCGAACTCACGTCTCCGACCAGTCGGGAGAGTATCTTCCCGGTCGGCCGGCTGTCGAAGAACTGCAGACCAAGCCTCTCGACATTGGAGAAGGCCTCGTCCCTTATCCTGAGAACCACGCCGTTGGAGACCCTGGACATCACGTGGACACGGACGACATAGAGGATCCACCACACCACGACCAGCGCTACATAAAGCAGCACCGTATCGACAAGCCCCTCCATATCGCCCCCTGCGATATCTACGTCCACGGCATGCCGCGTGAGGAACGGAAGCACGGTCAGGATGACGGAGGAGACCATCATGACGAGGACCACGAACGCCACACGCCACCTGTACTCCTTCATGTAGCCCATCGTACGCACGAAGATGTCCTTTTTCCGGTACTCGTTACGCCTCTCGTCCACGTTGCTTCTATTCACGCTCATTGGACGCCTCCCCGTACTGTGCCATGCAGGTTCTGCAGTATAGTCCACCGAGTGCCATGAGGGATTCGTGCGTCCCCCTTTCCACCACACGCCCATTGTCCAGGAAGATGATCTCGTCACAGTTCCTCACCGAAGAGATCCTGTGTGCGATGAAGATCCTCACTCCATCACCCGACACCGTATCCAGCGAATGCTGGACGGCCTTCTCCGTCTCCATGTCCAGAGCCGATGTCGAATCGTCGAACACGACGACGGAACTGTGCCTCACGAGCGCACGTGCAATGCACAGTCTCTGCTTCTGTCCACCCGACAGACCTACGCCCTTCTCCCCGACAACCGTGTCGTACTTCATGGACAGGGCGTCGATGAATCCATGGGCCTGGCTCAGGGCGGCCGCATGCATCATCGCCTCGTCGTCCAGCTCCTCCTGGGCGCCCTTCTTCAGATTCTCCCTCACGCTCTCGCTGAAAAGGAAGATGTCCTGGTCGACGAGCGCGATGTCCCTACGCAGCTCGTCCACCGGAAGATGGGTCGTGTCCACTCCTCCGATGCGGATCTCTCCGGATGTAGGGTCGCAGAAACGCATGAGAAGATTGACAATCGTCGTCTTCCCGCTGCCGGTGGCGCCCATGATGCCGAGGCTGCATCCCTCGTTCACGCTGAACGACAGGTCGTCCACGATCCTGCGTCCGTCGACGACGAGCGACACATGGTCGAACTCCAGGTTCCTGCCGCGTTCATCCTTTCTCGACATCGCCGGAAGGCGTACGGGGACCTCCTCATGACGATTCATGACAGCCGAGACCTTCCTTGCGCTTGCACGCGCCTGGCTGACGTTGGTCAGGACCCAGCCTATCTCCAGCATCGGCCAGACCAGGCTGTTGACGTATTCCATGGCCGCGGCAAGACTGCCGAGGGACATGTCCCCTCCCATCGTCATCACACCACCTGCAAGCAGGGCAAGGGCGACCATGATCCGGCCAAGCGAAGAGACGGCACCGTCGTACCTTCCGAAGAGGGTCTCAAGCGACACGTTCAGATGGAAGAAGGACCTGCTGTGACCGGAAAAGCGTCTTCTCTCGACCTCCTCGCATCCGAACGCCTTGACCGTCCTTATGGCACCAAGGGCCTCGCCTGCACTACGGTTGAGAGAGACGGTCTCGTCCGAGATTCTCTCGAACACGGCATCACCCTTCGCCTCCTCCCTGTAGGCCAGCAGGCCTATGACAGGCATCATCACGATGGCGACGGCGAACACCTGGGGGCTGATACGGAGAAGAAACGCCATCATGACGATGCAGTGTATGACGATCTCGACCAGGAACACACCTATGAAGCCGAATGAGAAGCCGATGTTCTCGGCATCATGACGAACGCGGCTCATCAGCTCCGATGGCGTGTTGGACCTGAAGAACGAGGCGTTCTGCCGTTCGATATGACCGACGAGATCGCTTCTTATATCATGTATGACGGCCTGGCTTATCCTGTCGGAGGTGAACTCCTGGACGTACTTGAAGACGCCTCTTGCTGCAAAGCAGAGGAACAGTGAGGCGACAAGGACAAGTGCATGGCCGATTCTGGCCGAGAAGATGCCTTCGTCGATCAGTCGGCTGATGAGCACAGGGCTCATCGCATCGGCCGAGATTCCAAGGAGCATGAAGACCAGGCATTTCGCGTATAGTCTCCTGTTTTCCAGGACATGTCTACGATAGCTGTACATGTTTCCACCCGTGTCATGGACACGTAATCAGATCAGGGATTCACGCATGAAGCGAGATACGACAATAGAAGAGCATGACTTTCCGAAGAAGTCTCAGGGCTCGTGATGGAGCGGAATGGTGTAGTGCATTGATGTGATCAGCATTTACATACCCTCCCTTTCTGTCGTATCCGCATTCACCCTAGAACATGAAACGGGTGCTGTCAATATGAATCATGATGATCTGCACTAGCTGGAAGGTCTCTCCAGATCCAAAATCGACTGCCAGATGCTGTCGATCACGGGAACGCCGTTTGCCAGATTGTCCTGCCTTGTCCTATGTAGCCTCTGTCCGGGATAGCGTATGCCCTCACCCTGTCGGGAGACCTCGCCCAGTATCCGGTCGACGATACCATCGACCGTGCTCCTGTCATGCAGTCTTGCGGGATCGATGGCGATCATGATCTGCGTAAGGCCACGCTCGTCCTTCAGGCGTCCGACCTCGCTCACGGACGCTCCATCGGAGAGGGCAGTGGCCACCAGGTCCAGCGCCAGCGACAGTCCGCTCCCCTTCCAGAATCCAATGGGAAGCACACGGCCGTTGGCCTCTATGACAGCGGGGTCGTCCGTGAGACGGCCTTCGTCGTCGAATCCTCCCGGCCACGGCAGACGCTCCCCCTTGAGCCGGTACTCCTCCAGCTTTCCGTACGAGTACTGGCTCATCGCGGCGTCGAACACGAAATGGGCGCCATCGGATCTTGGTGTGGATATTATCAGGGGGTTGTTGCCGACCAGAGGCTTCACTCCTCCCCATACAGGCATATTCGGCTTCGTGTTCGACCAGCAGATTCCGATGCAGCCGCTTCCGGCTGCAAGCAGCCCGTATGTCGATCCCCTCAGCCAGTGGTTGTTGTAGCCCAGCGCGACAAGTCCTATCCCATTTGCATGGGCAAGCTCGCATGCCCTCTCCATCGCCCTCCAGGCGTTTATCGGGCCTATGCCGAAATGGCCGTTCCAGCATTCCATGGACCCGAAGGAGGATGTCAATGTCGCCTTGGCATCCTTGTCCACCACACCGTCCTCGATGTTGTGCACCATCCTGACGAAGCGGTTCGTTCCATGAGTGTACACTCCGTCTAGGCTGTTGTCGGCGATGATCCTGGCAAGAAGAGCGGCATCATCCTCTGCCACTTCACGCGACAGCAGGATGCCGAGCATCGTGTCATACAGCTTTTCGTATGGGATTCTCATCTGGGTCTCACCGGCGCGCCGCCAGAGGCCGCGCTCCTGTAGCAGGCCTCTACAATGGCCACGGCCTTGCGTGCCTCTAGGCCGTCTATCAGCGGTCGTCTACCCTCCTTGAGGGAGTCCACGACATCCTTCAGACAGGCCACATGTCCACTGGAGGAAATCGCCATCGGGTCGTTGGCACCGCCTGCAGAGGAGGATGTGGCATAGCGCCTACGTATCTCCTCATCCTCAGGCCTCTCGTCCTTGAACGACCAGGCCTTGATGCTTTCGTCCTCGAGAATCACGGAACCGTCACTTCCGCAGATCTCGACCTTCTTAAGAAAGCCGGGCCAGGTGGCTGTGGTCCCCTCGATGACTCCAAGGGCGCCGCTTGTGAACCTGAGACTGGCAACCGAGGTATCCTCGACGTCTATCCTCTCGTGTCCCAAGGCTCCGCCGAACGACGATATGCTCTCGACGTCCCCGCCGAACCACGACATCAGGTCGATGGCATGGATGCCCTGGTTCATCAGCACTCCGCCACCTCCTATCGCCATGCTTCCATGCCATGGCGTGGAATCATAGTACTCCTGGCTCCTGTACCACTTGAACTGGGCATCGACGAGGACGACGCGTCCGAAGCGTCCTTCGTCCAGCGCCTTCTTCACCTCGACTGACGACGGGAAGAAGCGGGACTGGAAGATGCCGGAGAGGACCACGCCCTTCTCTTCGGCGGCCCTGATGATCCTGTCGCAGGCCTCCGTCGTGGCCTCGAGAGGCTTCTCCACAAGGAGGGCCTTCTTTCCATGGGCGATCGCGCTCATGCAGGCCTCCAGATGAGAGGCGGATGGCGTGGCGACCATGACGATGTCCACATCCGCGTCCGCCATGAAGTCCTCGAGGCTTGCATGGTTTACGATTCCATACTTTCCGGCGAAGGCATCCCCCTTCGCACTGTTGTGGTTGTAGCAGGCGACAAGCCTGGTGTCCTCAAGAGAATCGGCGGCAAGCACATGCACCGCAGCGATTGCCCCTGTGCCGACTATGCCGACACCATATCTTCCATCTCTCATGTCCTGATCTCCCTGTTGAACGGCTTGCCCAGAGCGCTGGGACTCGTGGTCTGGTTGCGGGATGTGAAGGCGAGCACGACCACGACCACGACATAAGGCAGCATGACGAAGAACTCGTAAGGCAGGTCTATTCCAAGGCCCTGCACGTTGTACTGGATCGTCTGTGCGAAACTGAAGAGGAGTGCACCACCCATGATCTTGACCGGATGCCAGTGGCCGAAGTAGACCAGGGCGACCGCGATGAAGCCGCGGCCTGCAATCAGCTCGTCGCTGAACATCTTGACCTGGCATACGGAAAGATACGCCCCGGCCAGGCCGGCTAGGGCACCGCCGAGGGCAAGCGCCTCGTATCGTGTCCGGTTGACGTTGATTCCCATGCTGTCGGCGGCTCTAGGATGCGTTCCCACCGCCCTCACCTTCAGTCCCCAGCTGGTCTTGAAGAGGATGTACCAGGCCACGGGCACGAAGAGGAACGCAAGGTAGACCATCAGGTTGTGGGAGAAGAATATCGGGCCGATCACAGGGATGCGGCTCAGGACGGGGATCGGAGTGTTCGCCATTCCGGGGATGGACTGGGTGCCGCCTACGAAGTGTCTGAACAGAGTGCCGGCTGTACCTACTCCGAACATCTGCAGTCCGATTCCCGCAATTCCCTGCGGAGCGCGGAAAGTGACGACTATGACACCGAAGAAGAGGCCGAGCAGAGCACCCACGAGTGCGGCGAGAAGCAGTCCAAGCCAGTTCCATCCATTGGACACGGGTCCACCGTGGCCTACCATGAACGGGACAAGCATTCCGAGGAACGCACCCATGGCCATGACACCCTCGCAGCCGAGATTGAACACGCCGCTGCGCTGGTTGAACATCTCGCCGATCGAGGCCAGGAGAAGAGCGACCGAGAAAGGCACCGTCATCGACAGTATGTTGATTATCAGATCCATTTCAAGCCTCCTTTCCTGCGTGGCGTGCACAGAAGCGTCTGTACAGTCTGTCCTCAAGATATGTGTTCTGGAGGATCATCTGCGTCGTGACTATCACGATGATGATGAGTCCCTGCATGACATCCACGATGTTCGCGGGCACGCCCACGGCACGCGGGGTGAGGGTCGAACCGTAGATCAGCAGGGCGAAGAAGAACGATGCAGGCACGATGCCGAACGGGTGCAGCATTCCGAACAGGGCCACGACGACGGCGCTGAAGCCGTAGTTGTTGGTGACGCCCTCTATCGCCCTTCTGTGGACGGCCGCAATCTCGATGCCGCCCGCCAGTCCGGCGAAGGCTCCCGAGATGACCATTGCCAGCGTCACGTATGCAGGCACGTTTATCCCCCCGTAGCGGGCCGCCCTGCTCTGGGCTCCGCTTGCCCTCATCTTGTAGCCGAAGCTGGTCTTCCACATGAAGAGGTAGACGAGCACGGCGAGAACGAGCGCGATGAACACCCCGTAATGGAGTCTACCCGTTATTCTTCCTATTTCGATGGAGGTCGTCAGACGTGCCGACTGCGGCGTCCCCGCTCCGGAGAGAGCCTCCGCCGGATCGAGCAGCGGAACGCGTAGACAGAAGGAGTAGAACTGCGCCGCGATGTAGTTGAGCATGACCGTGCTGAGAAGTTCGGACACTTGGAGCTTCGCCTTGAGTATGCCGGGGATGAAGCCCCACAGACCGCCGCATACTACACCGGCAAGCAGTGCAAGCGGTAGAAGCAGGGGTCTGGGAAGTTCAGGGGCAGACAGCGCGACCGTCGTGAATCCCAGGATACCCATCGCCATCTGCCCTTCGGCTCCGATGTTGATTATTCCCGAACGATACGCAATGGCGACACCCAGAGCGATGATGCAAAGCGGGACGGCACGGACGAAGACCTCCGTCAGATGTCCGACCCTGGTCAGCGGCGTGATGACGATCGTATAGAAGGTCCTGAAGATGTCGGCACCGAGTATCATGAGGATGAAGGACGACAGCAGAAGCGTCGCCAGGACGGCCAGCACTATGACCGAGACCTTGTAGAGTATCTTGAATCTTCTGCTGTCCATCATTCCTCCTCCTTCAGTCCGGCCATGTAGATTCCAAGCGTCCTCCTGTTGGCCTCCTCGTGGGTGAGCACCTTCTGGATACCGCCCTTGTAGATGACCGCGATGCGGTCGCACAGGTTCATGATCTCGTCAAGCTCCTCGCTGATGAGCAGGATGCCGATGCCCTCCCGCCTCTTCTTGAGAAGCTCCTGATGGATGAACTCGATGGCGCCCATGTCCAGTCCCCTGGTCGGATACACGGCAATGAGGAACTTCGGGGCACGCGTGATCTCGCGCGCCAGGATGACCTTCTGGATGTTTCCACCGGACAGCGAGCCGGCTGCGGTCGACGTGTCCGGCGTCCTGATGTCGAACTGGTCCTTCAGCGTCACCGCGTTGTCGTTTATGACCTTCTTCTTCAGGAAGCGGTGCCTGGAGAACCTGTCGCTGTCGCTGTCCTTCAGGATGAAGTTCTCCTTGACGGCGAACGACGGGACGATTCCCTCGATGTTCCTCTCCTCCGGGATGTAGCCCATGCCATGGTCTATGACGTAGTATGGGCTCTTGTTCGCCAGGTCCACCCCGAAGAACTCTATGGTGCCGCTCTCGACCGGTCTGAGTCCGTTGATGGCCTCGGCGAGCTCCCTCTGGCCGTTTCCGGACACACCGGCAAGCCCGACGATCTCCCCCTGGTGCACATCCAGCGAGAGATTCTCGAGGGCCAGGAAGCCGCGGTCGGAACGCACGCTTATGTTCCTTATGCTCAGGGCAAGCTCCCCCTGCACCCTGGGCTCTTTGTTCTCTGGAAGGACGATCTCGTGCCCTGTCATGAGGGCGGCTATGTCGCCTGACGAGTAGTCGGCGGTGTCACCCGAGAACACCACGGCACCGTGGCGGAGGATGACGACCTTGTCACTGAGCGCCTTGACCTCGTTGAGCTTGTGGGAGATGAAGATGATCGACAGCTCGTCCTTCATCCTCTTGAGAAGCTCAATCAGTTCATCGGTCTCCTGCGGCGTGAGTGCGCTCGTCGGCTCGTCGAGAATGAGGAAACGGGCACCCAGACACAGGGTCTTGACCAACTCCACGCGCTGCTGCTCACCCACCGACAGCTGCCAGATGTAGGCATCGGGGTTGACTGCCAGGCCATAGTGCTCGCTGACCTCGACGACGCGGCTGCGGACCATGTCGAGATCGAGCTTCAGAGGCTTCCACGCCTTCTTGTAGCCCAGCGCCACGTTCTCGGTGACCGTCATGTTCGGCACCAGCATATACTGCTGATGGACCATTCCGAGTCCAGCCTCGAACGCATCCTCCGGTCCCTTGAAATGGACTTCCCTGTCGTTGATGAGTATCCTGCCCTCATCCTGCTGGTAGATGCCCATGAGGATGTTCATAAGTGTCGTCTTGCCGGCACCGTTCTCGCCGACGAGGGCGAGGATCTCCCCTTCGTCCACCGTCAGCGAGATGTCGTCGCTGGCGAGCACTCCCGGGAAACGCTTTGTGATGTGCTCCATCCTCAGCTGTCTGATTCTCTCTTCCATATCGTTCTTCCAGAAAACAAGCAGGGCATCGTCCTCTTCGGACGATGCCCCGTATCCATCACTCTTCGTCAGATCTGGACATCGGCCCAGTCTGCCAGGACTCCGGCGCTTGCCTCGAACGAGGCGAGGGCCTCGTCGACCTTGGCCCTGATCTCATCTGTCACAAGAGATGAGAGAGCCGGGTTGTAGTCGAATACGAATCCACCGTTGTTGAAGTTCATCGGGATGCAGACGCCGCCCTTGACTCCTTCGTCAAGGCTCTCGATCAGACCGACGACAACGGCCGTGTAGTTGTAGCTGGATGCCGCGACGCACTTGGCCTGGCCCTCAGGGGTGTCGAGCTGTGCAAGGTCCTGTCCAAGCCAGAGGACGTCATCGTATTCGGCACAGGCCCTGAGTGCTCCGATGGCCTGCTGGGAGGATCCTGTGAGCACGTCCGCCCCTGCATTGATCTGCGTCGTCGCAAGCTCAGCGGACTTCACGTAGTCGGAGAAGCTTCCGGTGTAGGCGACATTGACGACGGCATCGGGGTTGACAGCCTCGACTCCCATGACGAAGCCTCTGTTGTAGCGTGCCGCGTCACCACTGTCTACAGGACCAACCAGTCCGATGTTGTTCTTCTTCGTGAGCATGCCTGCGATGATTCCGGACAGGTAACCCGTCTCCTCGGACTCGGGCATGTAGGTGAACACGTTGTCTCCTACGATGTCGCTGGAAGTGCCGAACGCGAAGGACACGTCAGGGAACTCGGCAGCAAGGTCGGTGACCATGTTCTTGTACTGGGCGCCGTGGGCTATGATCAGGTCGAAGCCGTCGGCGA
Source organism: uncultured Spirochaetales bacterium (assembly GCA_944388965.1). Taxonomy (GTDB): domain Bacteria; phylum Spirochaetota; class Spirochaetia; order Sphaerochaetales; family Sphaerochaetaceae; genus Bullifex. Next base: position 87,247 of record CALXKL010000003.1, read on the forward strand.
TGTACTGGCGTGCGATCGACTCGGAGTCTACAGTTGTCATTTTCTCCGAATACTCGAACGTGAATGCTCCGGGAAGCTGCTCCTGAGCACCGACGAGTCCTTCGTACATCGACTGGCACCAGCCCTTGTCGTCGATCGTGTTCTCGATGATCAGTGCGACCTTGTAGCCGCCATCTCCCCCTGCACTCTCTTCGGACGCGCCACCGGCGAAGATCGTGAACGGAGCAAGTGCGAGCAGCACCATGAGTGTGATGATGAGTCTCTTCATAGACGTCGCGCAGGAACTTTTCCTTCCTGCCTCCTCCTTTTCCTTGGTATGGATGATGCCCGACGGGCATTTCCTATATGTCACATTATGCGGGCATGAATGCAATCATGTCAAAGCGATTCTTTCCATTTTCTGCATTTTCATACCCCACGATTTTGATGATATGCTCAAAACATACCATGCCGTTTTGAGCAATCTGCACAAATCGACCTGTTTTTCTCCTCACATCATAGGCACCGTGTAATCCAACGTTTTTTTCACATGCTCTTCACCCAGCCATCAGTACGAGGCACCAAGCGCATCGATGCAGGCGATGCCATCAAGTGCCGCCGACACGATGCCGCCGGCATGTCCTGCACCCTCTCCACAAGGATAGAACCCCCTGATCTGGCAAAAGTCAGGACCCCTTTCCATTCTCACGGGCGAGCTTGTGCGCGTCTCGGGTGCAATCAGGAGTGCTTCCTCACAGAGGAATAGACCATGCGACTTCCTGACGAAGTCGCCGAGCCCACGCCGCAGGCTACCTGCAATGAGATCAGGAAGGACATCATCCATCCGCCTCGACACCAGACCGGGAACGTATGAAGAGCGCGGAAGACTTGTGGACAGCCTGTCCTCCAGGAAATCCGTCATCCGCTGGGCCGGTGCCTTGAATCCCTCGATGAAGCAGCGCCTCTCTATCGATGATATGTATTCCAGCATCGACAGCTCATCCGTGTATGGTATGTCGGATACCCTGAGCTGCACCACGATTCCGCTGTCCGCCCATCTGCCTCCGCGGTTGGACGGGCTCATTCCATTCACGACCAGGGACCCCTGTTCGCTTGAGGCCGGCACGACGAAACCGCCGGGACACATGCAGAACGAATAGACGCCTCTGCCATCGACCTGAGTGACGAAGCTGTAGCTCGCAGGAGGCAGGAAACGTCCCCTGCCCTCCGCGCTGTGGTACTGCATGCGGTCTATGAGGCTCTGCGGATGCTCGAGCCGCACTCCGACAGCGACATCCTTCGCGCTCATCGCATACCCGTCCCTTTTGAGGAACGCGTACACGTCCCTGGCGCTGTGGCCTGTCGCAAGGACCACCGGTCCAAGGAATTCACGACCGTCGGCACACACGACTCCCCTCACCTCGTCGGGCGAGCGGACAAGGCCTGTGACACGGGTTCTGAAGTGTACCTGTCCGCCATGAGCTAGAATCGTGCCTCGGATATTCTCGATGACCTTCGGAAGGACGTCGCTTCCGATGTGTGGATGGGAGTCGTAGAGGATCTCCTCCTTCGCACCATGCTGGACGAAGAGAGAAAGGACCTTCGAAACATCCCCGCGCTTGACCGAACGTGTATACAGCTTCCCGTCAGAGAACGCACCGGCACCGCCCTCGCCGAACGCGTAGTTCGACTCCTCGTCGAGGACGCCTTCCCTGTTGAGGCGGGCGACATCCTTCCTCCTCTGGTGGACATCGCACCCTCTCTCCAGCACGATCGGGCACATGCCGATCTCAAGTGCCCTAAGCGCGGCAAACAGTCCCGCGGGCCCCGCACCGACTATGATGACGGGTCTCGACGGGTCGGCATCTCGGAAACACGTCGGCTTCGAAAGAGGCTTGGCAGACTGGCCGACATACACCCTCAGGCGAGCTGCGATTCTCACAGGAGCACGCCTTGAATCGATCGACCTGCGCAGCCACTGCACCGCCGTGATGTCGCGCAGGTTCACACGCAGTCTCTTCGCGCAAGAAAGCGCCATGAGTCTTTCGTCGGATGCCTCTTCGGGCGTCAATACAATGTCGAGATCCCTGACCATGACCAAAAGATACAGGAAAGTCCCATGCTTGTTACAGGTACCCCCTTTCCCATAGAATCCATTCCATGAACGTCCTGTCCATCCAGAACATCGCAAAGACCGTCGACGACAGACCCCTTTTCACCGAAGTCACGCTCGGACTCGATGCCGGCGAGAAGGTCGGCATAGTCGGACGCAACGGTGCCGGCAAGACGACCTTCCTCAAGGTCCTCAGAGGTCTCGTACATCAGGACGAAGGGACGATTGCAATGGCCGGCGGATCCAACATGGTCACACTGGAGCAGAATGTGACATACAGCCCTTCAGCGACGATAAGGGATTTTCTCTACGAATCGGATCATCCATCGACAAGACTCCTTTGCGAATACCACGAGGCACTCGAGTCCGGGGACGAGAGGCTTTCTCAGAGACTGCAGGCTGAGATTGACAGTCTGGATCTATGGAATCTCGAAAATGATTTCAAGACATATCTTACCAGATTCGGTATGAAATATGATATAAATCATGAAATGAAGACCTTATCCGGTGGTGAGCTGAAGAAAGTGGCCATTGCGCGGATGTTCACTCTCCGCCCCACCATAATGCTTCTGGACGAGCCTACGAACCATCTCGACATACGGACCATCGAACTGCTCGAGAAGGACCTGCAGAACTCGTCTGCCGCCGTCATCATCGTCACCCATGACAGATACATCCTCAACAGCGTATGCACGACCATCTGGGAGCTTGACGGAGGACGCTTCTATAGACACCCGGGCAACTACGAGGCCTACCTCGAGCGCAGAGCGGAGAGAATCCAGATGCTGCAGAAGGAGCAGGACCGTCTAGCATCCATACTCCGCCGCGAGCTCGTATGGCTGGCCAGGGGGCCACAGGCCAGGACGGGAAAGGACAAGAACCGCAAGGAACGCATCGAGACGATGCTATCCCAGGTGAGGAACGTGCAGGATGCCAGGCAGACGTCGTTCTCCTCGCTCGAGCGTAGACTTGGCAAGAAGATTCTGGATCTGAAGCATGTGTCCAGGAGCTTCGACGGACGTACACTGTTCGAAGACTTCAGCTATTCCTTCAAGAAGGGCGACAGAATAGGAGTCGTAGCAGACAACGGAATGGGCAAGTCCACACTGCTGGACATCGTCGCGGGTGTCATCGAGCCCGATTCAGGCATGATTGACCGAGGGGTCAACACCCACATCGCGTATTACGACCAGCTCGGCCGCACTCTGCCAATGGACAAGAGCGCCCTGGACTTCCTCGAGGACATATCCTCCCGCGTCCTCTTCTGCGGCGGCGAGATAAGCGCCGAGCGTCTTCTCGAGCTCTTCGGCTTCTCCCGAGCAAAGATGCGCACACTCATGTCCGTGTATTCAGGTGGTGAAAGAAGACGCGTGTATCTAATCTCCAGGCTCATGGAGAACCCCAACTTCCTCATACTGGACGAGCCGACGAACGATCTCGACATCCCAACTATGGAGAATCTGGAGGAGTATATCGCATCGTTTCCCGGATGCTGCCTGATAGTCTCGCATGACAGGGCATTCCTGAACTGTACCTGCACATCGCTTTTCGTCATCCAGGACGGCAAGGTGCTCGACATCCCCACCACCTATGCCCAATGGAAAGAGGGCGCTGATGCTCGTCCCCGTGACCAGGCCACGCCAAAGACGGACACGGCACAGCGTCCTCGACGGGAGCAGAAGGGGCTCACGTTCAAGGAGCACAGGGAGTTCGAGACGATAGAGGACGAGATCGAGGAGATGGAACAGGAGAAGGTGCGCCTCGAAGCCGGATTCACGGATATCGGCGAAACGGCGGACGGCACACTTGCACAGCGCACGCGTCGCTACGAGGAGCTTGTGCGCCTGATAGACGAGAAGACGGAGCGCTACTTCGTCCTTGCAGAGAAGGCGCAGTCATGAAAGAGGACGGGAAGACCATGCCGTCTCCCCATCCGTTCATGCATCGGATCCGAATGCTCATTCCTTGTATCCGAAGTTAGGGATGCCGCCCCATCTTCTTCTGAAGTAGTGCGCCGCCATCTTCGGCTTCCTGTCCCGTGTGAGAAGCCCCTTGCGGTTGCCATCCGCCCTGTAGACCCCCTGTATGGTATTGAAATCGGCGAAGTTCCACGGATGCTCGCCCACGACGAAGTCCCTCCTGTCCAGCTCGGCATTGGTCCGCTCGTAGTACATCACCTGGAACTCCTCGCTGAACATCTCCGGAACCGTCAGATGATGGCCGGGCAGAGTGTCGGCACCGTACTCGGTGACGATCAGCGGCTTGTCGATGCCCTGCCAGAAGTCGAGCTCGATGTTCCAGGCGTGACAGGCCGCATCCATGTCTCCGCTTAGGTTGTACCAGCCGTAGTAGCGGTTGATGCACACCACGTCCATCTCTCTGGTGGCCAGGTCCCTCTCGTAGTTGTTCTGGCAGCAGACGAACGTGACAGGTCTGTCCTGCGGATCCAGCGAATGGGTGTATCTGTAGAGGCTGGTCCAATAGTCCCTTGCAGACTCTGGAAAGTGCTCGCTGTCAGGCTCGTTGGCCATCGACCACATCACGACGGACGGGTGGTTCTTGTCGCGCGCGATGAGGTCGCGGATCACGTCCTCGTGATGGCTTCTGATGTCGAACGTCGCATACGGATCCGTCGACAGGCCGGCTCCTATTCCGACTGCCGGAGTCTCGTCGATGATCACGACTCCCTGTTCATCCGCAAGGTCGTAGATCTCCTCCGCATACGGATAGTGGCTTGTGCGGAACGAGTTGGCGTTCAGCCAGCGGATCAGGCTCATGTCCCTCACGTCGTATGCAAGGTCGAAGCCCCTTCCATGTATCGCCGAGTCCTCATGCTTGCCAAAGCCCTTGAAGAAGAAGGGCTTTCCATTGATCAGAAAGCGGTGGCCGTCGACCTTTACCGTCCTGATGCCGAAGCGCTCGTCATAGCGGTCTTCGGCGAATGTGACGCGTGCCGTGTACAGATACGGATCGTCGGGATACGGATTCCAGAGCCTGGCATGAGCGATCACGATCCGTCCTGTCCGTCCATCCGCATGTGCCACAACGTCGCCTTCACGCGAAAGGATGTCGATTGACACGTCCCCATCGCCTACAGTCTCGACACAGTAGTCGACGATGCCGTCCTCGCCGTCGATGGATGGTACCAGGACGATGTCGCGGATATGGTCCTTCGGTGTGGAGTACAGCCTCACGCTCCTGTTGATGCCGGCATAGTTGAAGAAGTCGAAGTTGGGAAGATTGCGCTTCGTCCTCCAGACCTTGGCGGCCTCGACGGAGGGCACTCCGGCGTTGTCCGAGCCGAAGAAGGCGGTGCCCTCCTCGTTGCCGACGGGCAGCGTCGAGTGCGAGACCCTGTTGTCCACAGCCACCTGCAGAAGGAAGTCGTCCCCCGCCTCCACTATGCCATCGAGCTCGACCTCGAACGGCAGGAAGCCTCCCTTGTGCTCCTTGACGAGCCTCCCGTCGATGAAGACCCTGGCGAAGTGCGTGACGGCATCGAAGCGCAGAACCAGGCGCTGGCCGACAAGGAAACGGGGAATGGTGAACCGTCTTTCGTAATAGGCCCAGCCGCAGTGCTCGCGGTACCTCGGCTCGTCCTTCTGGTCGTTGTAGCTGGCTGGCACGCTGATGATCTCCGCGTTGTGGGCGATGAAATCTTCATCTATGTCACCCTGATGCGTTCCATCATCAAGACAGAACCTCCACACGCCATCAAGGCTGATGACGCTGCGCTTGTCGTTCATTCTCGGATACAGCATGAAATTTCCTCCCGATCCTGGGTGTCGTGGATATGGTAGGCCATCCGGCCCATGAAATGAAGAGGAGACGGCAGGTCGTCCCGTCGTCTCCTCATCAGATGCAAGTACCGGTCTGTCAGACCTCGGCCTTCCACAGTCCGTGGAGATTGCAGTAGGCGTATGCGGCCTTCACGCGGTCGCCCGGCGTGATTGCGAATGTGAGCTCAGGCTTGTCGCCGGCCTTGAGGTTCTTCCTCTGGCCGCCCTCCTCGGTCTCGAGGTACACCCACTGGATGAGATGCTCCTCGGTCATCGGATGGAGCGTGGAGCCGATCGTTACGGTGACACTCGTGCCATCAACCTTGATCACGGGCACATGCTTCTCGGTGGCGGCGTCCGTCGTGTTGGGCACCAGCTCGGCCATCTTCTCGCCGCAGCATACCACGGGTACGCCGGAATCATGGATCTTGCCGATGATGTTCTTGCAGTGATTACAGATGTAGAACTTCATTTTATCCTCTCCTTGTTTTAATATTCGGACGATACGTCCTATTTCGTGGATTCATCCTCGATCTCGCCGATGACCTGTGCATCGGTGCGGGTCGGGATCATCTTGCGTATGAATGCCTGGACTCCGACATAGGTCTTCTCGAACTCGGCCTCGCTCTCTTTGAGAGCGGCCTGCCATGCAGCGCCGAAACCGGGGCTGTTGAGTATAAGCCGGTCGACCGCGGTCTGGTAGACCGTCAGGCGCTGAAGCTCCTTCCTTCCGGGCTTCTGCGCATAGGTCTGGATGCTTATGCGAAGGTTCTCGTTGGCCTTCTTCAGCTCCTCGTTCTCCTTCTTGAGCTTGCCCAGCCCTTCGCTCTCCAGCTCCATGCGGTCGGTGAGCATCTGCTTCAGTCTTGCACTCTCCTTGTCGCATGAGGCCTTGAGGGCACGCATCCTGATGGACATCACGATGAATATGACGACGGCAACGACAAGGCCGCCGCAAAGGCCGTAAAGAACATTCTCCATACAAGAGACTCCAGGTCGTCAGTTTACGATGGAAGCTCCATCGCATAGGAAATATAGCACATCAGACGGCATATGACCAACTCGTCCATGTCAGGAATGCCATGAAACGTCAATATGCCTGGTACCCCGCATACCTGGCAGGCGTCGACTGCTCCTGATTGACCCACATGTCGCATGGAAAGTATCATTCTTGAAAAATCAAGGCCCGGATGGCGGAACTGGTAGACGCAAGAGACTTAAAATCTCTCGACTTCGGTCGTACGAGTTCGATCCTCGTTCCGGGCATCATCCAATTCGGAATGTCATCATGCCTCGACGTTGTGCAGCGACGTGTAGACCATTCCATTGTCCGTGCGCTCGCTGAGCATCAGATCGATCGAGTCCACATGGACGTGTATGGGATCGATTCTTCCGACATCCGATGTGGTTACCACCCTGCGGCCAAGCGTGATATGCGGTCTGTAAGGCCGTCCCTGAAGACTCAGTCCTCTTGCAGCCAGTTCTCCGTGAAGCTCCTTCTGGAGACAGGCAAGCGGCCTGGAATGCTCAAGTCCAGCCCACCATGTGTCCCCTTCCTGCCGGCTGAAGAACCCGATGGAATCGATTGTCAGGCTGAACGGCTCGAAATGCACAGCCTCCATGGCCTCGATGGCAAGACGCTTCTCCCTATCGTCGCATTCGCCAAGAAACTCCAGTGTCAGATGGATGTTGCCGCGTGAAACGAACGAGCCGCGGAGTGCCCTGTCATGAAGACTGTCACGGACGCCCGCCAGCCGGTCGACGGTTCCTTCATCGAAGAGTATTGCAATGAAAAGACGCATGTGGAGATGATAGCACGTCTCTTCATCCAGTGCACTTCTCAGCTACATGCAGAGGCTTCAGGCACATGGATTCCACACACGCCCACACACTAGTGCGTTTTCAAGCCGTACTCTTCATGTACTTTTCCACATCCTCGCCATACGGGCTCCATTCTCAATATCTACATTCAGCTCATATTCCAGATACAGGAGGAACAATGGAGATGAAAAGAAGAACATTCGCTTTCGCACTTGTGGCATTGGCTTCGATTGCAGCCCTCTACGCTGCGGACACATGGGAAGGCGGCACACTCTTCCATACGAACGCACTTGTGGATGCAAGCGATGAATGCATCGCCACGACAAGGAGCGTACAGATGGAATACCTCGACTCGTTCGGCGAGGGAATCGAGGAGTCGTCTGCAACGGCGTATTACACGTTGAAGAACCACGGCTCCAGAATCGAGCGCCAGATCTCTGGAGACAGGGATGTGTTCGCACTCCTGGACACCATCTACGACGGCTATGTCATGACGCCGTTCAACGACAGCATATACGCCTACGACCATGACCGCCTTGAGGACCAGGATGTCGACGGGGTCCTGTGCGAGGTCTACAGATTCGAGGTGGCCATGGATCTGAACACGCTACATGCAGGAAGAGCCGAGGGAGAACTGCTGGGCTGGGACGAAGAGCAAGACGAAGAGGACGGAGACATAGTCATGACGCTTTATATCGACCCGTCGAACGGACTCGTCGTCAGACAGGACATGCACATCGTGCTTTCCGGCAATTCATACGTGGACCAGAGCGCCTTCTTCGAACTGCAGGAAATCGACGGGACCACGGTCATGGTGCCCACCAGGGTGGTGACTTCAGGAATGCTTCAGAAGGCTTCCAGTGCACCTGAGGTGCTCGATGCCGTGTATTTCAGCGCACTCGAGACCTTCTCCGGCTACCAGATGGCGGACGGCTGGCACGATTAGCGACGAGTGGGGTCGGCAGGCGGGGCTTTCTCCCGCCTGCTTCAACTTTCCACAGCACTGGCATATGATTGTCGCATGACTTTCTTCGACACCCATTTCCATCTGCCAGGCATTCTTGCCAAGGGGATCGCCATCGACCAGCTGGGGCATCCAGAAGGCATGGACATCGGCTGCGAACCGGGCGACATCGCCCACAGATCGCCCCTGCTCGCCAACTTCCCCGGCCTCTTCCATTCCGTCGCCGCAGGCCCATGGTGTGCATCCCAGGACATGGATCTTGACGGGATAGTATCCAGGATAGAGCAGGACGCACTGTCGTCGGGTGCGCACTTCATAGGCGAGATCGGACTCGACTACCACTGGAACTATGGAGGCAAAGGCGACATGGAGAGACTGTTCGAGGCGCAGCTGGAACTGGCACGGAGCCTTGACCTTCCGGTCGTCATCCACAACAGGGATGCCGACGGGCAGACGATCCGGACACTGTCAAGGCATCATGTCCCAAGAAGGGGGATCATCCACTGCTTCTCATCCGACATGGCCGCGGCACAGGCATTCCTCGAACTCGGCTATCACATATCCTTTGCGGGGAACGTCACATACAGGTCGAACGTGAAGCTCGTCGAGGCGCTGAAGACCGTTCCGCTCGACAGGCTGCTTCTGGAGACGGACTCTCCCTACCTGGCACCTGTACCGGTGCGGGGACGCGTGAACACGCCGCTGAACATCTCGTACACCTACGAGTTCGTCGCCGCAGTCAAGGGCGTGGATGTCGAGAGCCTCGATGCGACGGTCAGGGAGAACTTCTACTCGATCATCCGGTAAGGCGTCACGTGGATTCCGCCATCCGCATCATCCATGATCCGCCGCATTTTCTCGAAGTCCTCGCCGAACGCCACCACGTCCTGCCCATTCTCGAATGCGTTCATATGGATCGCCGGGACGATCAGGGTTCCATCCCAGTCGCGAAGCAGCACGGACGCATTGTGGGGTGAAGGCAGCGCGAGCACCTCTGCGCCCATCTCCTCCAGACTGGCTGCGATCCGTTCGGCACCCACTTCGCCCACACGTCCCTGGAACGGGATCGAGACACCTGCCAGAGCGCCCACGGCATCCACGTCGACCTGTGGATCGTAGAGGAGCACCGCTTCGGGAAACGAGTCGAAGACGAGCCGCCACATCGCATCATCGTCAGGAAGGAAGACATGCGTGAAGACATCGTCCAGTCCATCCTCGACAAGACCGTAGCAGGCGCTGCCGTATGGAACCTCGATCCCCTGCGAGACCACGCCGAGGGCCGCAAGCGGCGAATAGATCGCACCATCGGCCGGGATATCGGGTAGCACGACGAGCCGGGCCCGCCCTTCCATCAGGGGAACCTCCGCCTCCGTCACCACCAGGGTCGTGGACGGTCGCGATGCGATGTACAGCGCCAGAGCGGCGGCGATGAGCATCACGGCAATCGCGATGATTATGGACACTGTTCTTCTTTGCACGAGCTACGATGATAAGCCAACAGCGATGCGGACCTCAAGTCTCGATTGCCAAAGGCATGGGAAACGGATAACATTGTCAATGAAACAAAAACCCAAGGAGAATACCCAAATGGTCAGTTACAAAGATCTCGGTCTTGTGAACACGCGCGACATGTTCGCAAAGGCGGTCAAAGGCGGCTATGCGATTCCTGCATACAACTTCAACAACATGGAGCAGATGCAGGCGATAATCCAGGCCTGTGTCGAGACGAAGAGCCCTGTCATCCTCCAGGTCAGCCGTGGAGCCAGGGACTACGCCAACATCAACATCCTGCGCAACATGGCACGTGGCGTCGTCGAGTACGCACACGAGCTCGGCTGCGACATCCCCATAGTCCTCCACCTGGACCATGGCGATTCCTTCGAGACATGCAAGGACTGCATCGACAACGGCTTCTCCTCCGTCATGATCGACGGATCCAGCCTCCCCTATGAGAAGAACGTCGAGGTGACCAGGAAGGTCGTCGAGTACGCACACCAGTTCGACGTCACCGTCGAGGGCGAGCTCGGAGTCCTGGCCGGAATCGAGGATGAGGTCGCATCCGAGGTCACGCACTACACCAGGCCCGAGGAGGTCGAGGACTTCGTCTCCAAGACGGGAGTCGACTCTCTTGCAATCTCCATCGGAACCAGCCATGGAGCCAACAAGTTCAAGCCCGAGCAGTGCACGAGGAACGCCGACGGCATCCTGATTCCGCCACCGCTCCGCTTCGACATCCTCAAGGAGATCGAGGTCAAGCTTCCCGGCTTCCCCATCGTCCTGCATGGTTCGTCCTCCGTTCCCCAGGAGTACGTCAAGATGATCAACGAGCACGGTGGAAAGCTCAAGGACAGCGTCGGCATCCCAGAGGAGCAGCTGCGCGAGGCCGCCAAGAGCGCCGTATGCAAGATCAACATCGACTCCGACGGACGTCTGGCCATGACCGGAACGATCAGGAGGATCTTCGACGAGCAGCCTTCCGTCTTCGATCCCAGGAAGTATCTGGGACCTGCGCGTGACGCTCTCAAGGAGATGTACATGCACAAGAACATCGACGTGCTCGGCTCCGCCGGACATGCCCTCGACTGACGGACGACACTTCCATCACCCACAGACAGCTCCCGCACAGGGGGCTGTCTTCGTCTTCCAATGGTGTCTTGAAGGATTCCATTGCATCTTTGTCAGGAATTCTCCTCTTCCACCCCCTTTCCCGTTTTGACAGCTTCAAGGCGGTTATGATATATTCCTCAACTGTGGCATCGCCACATAGACTGGAAATTGGCTTGGCCCGGCTGGGGGCATGGGAGATTAATTGGCTACAAAGGATTTACGTATCAACAGGCAGATTCGTGCACATGAGGTGCGTCTCATCGACGAGAACGGCGAGCAGAAGGGTGTCATGAAGACCTTCGACGCGATTCATCTGGCAGAGGAGGCGGGTCTGGACCTGGTGGAAGTCTCCCCGAATGCAAATCCTCCGGTATGCAAGATCCTCGACTTCGGAAAGTACCGCTACGAGATGGAGAAGAAGCAGAGGGACGCCAAGAAGAACCAGACCGTCATAAAGGTCAAGGAGATCAGGATGCAGCCGAAGATCGACAGGCACGATCTCGAGACCAAGAGCAAGTTCATCTCCGAGTTCCTGAACGAGGGCAACAAGGTCAAGGTCTCCATCCGCTTCCGCGGACGCGAGCTGGCACATCCTGAGCTCGGAAAGGAGGTGTTGGACCGCATACTTGCGATTCTCACCGAAAATGGTGTACAGTATAATCTTGACAAGGGAGCCTTCATGGAAGGCAAGATGATGAGCATGTTCGTCTCCCCTGTCAGGTCACAGAAGAAATAAGGGCCGTACGGCTTTTATATAACGCAGCTTCAGGGGTGCTTGTTTCCCTGCGGCGCGAAGAGGAAGGTTGTCATGCCTAAGATGAAAACAAGAAAGAGCGCTGCAAAGCGCTTCAGGGTTACCGGGACTGGCAAGGTGGCTTACAAGAAGATGGGCCTTCGCCATATCCTCACCAAGAAGAGTTCCAAGCGGAAGATGAATCTCAGACACGCTGGAATCCTGAGTGACGTGGAAGCAAAGAGAGCAAAGTCCATGCTTCCCTATGCATGAGGAGTGAGAAGATATGCCGAGAGCAGTTGACGGAACCAAACACAAGGACAGAAGGAAGAAGATTCTCGACCAGGCCAAGGGCTACTGGGGTCGCAGAAGCACAAACTACCGCGTTGCAAAGGACGCTGTCGCAAAGGCTGGACAGTATGCCTACCGTGGAAGAAGGGAGAAGAAGAGGGACTTCAGGAAGCTCTGGATCGCACGTATCAGTGCTGCGGTGCAGGCCGAGGGTCTCAACTACTCCCAGTTCATGCACGGCCTGAAGCTCGCAAACATCGAGCTCAACAGGAAGGCGCTGTCCAACATGGCCATCGAGGACAAGGCTGCATTCAGCGCTCTTGTCACTCAGGTCAAGACGGTGCTGGCGTAACGCAAGACCACACTTTGAGGGAGGTGGGCCATGTCATTGATCGAAAGCAGCAGACTGCTCGAGGAGAGAGTCAGGAAGGCGATCGCCCTTATCAACAAGCTGAGGGCGGACAATTCCGAACTGACCGAGAGGCTCCAGCTGGTCAACAACCACAACGAGGAGCTTCAGGAACTGCTGAACAAGACAAGTGCGGACACCGCAGTGATCGAGGCTGCGATCTCCTCCGCCCTCGAGTCGCTTGACAGTCTGGATCTCGACGATCTGGGCGACTTCGGAACACTCGACTCCGGAGAGCTTGCCGAGGCTGAGAACTTCACTCTCGACGGCACAGGCGAAGACCTCGACACATTCGAGGACAAGGACTTCTGATTCCTTATCGGGGACAGGACCATTCGGCCCTGTCCCTTTTCGTTTTCCATTCGCCGCACCTCATGGAAAGGTGCGTCTGCATATGGCTTTTCATGCAGACGGCATACTCCCCTCCCCTTCGATTCATCTGCATTCCACCCACCACCGGATCGGATCCGGCTCACAAGTGTTTACACGGACCCTGTAGTCATGGTTTAATTCAATCGGGCAGATGCATAAGTCTCTTGGCTCAACTTCCATTTTACGGAGGCCGGTCATAGAAGGACCTAATTGCTCCTACCTCGTCTATGGTTTAAAGGAACAGAACGTCCTGCTCAACTAGGCTTCCCCCTTGAACATACCAGGTTCAAGAGTACGCCATCTGCCCTCTTTTTCTTATCCTTTTCATCCTCGTCTTTTGCATATATACTTGGCTCACGTATGAGCAGACTCGATTCGATCAGATACATCACTCTTCCAAAGAGCATGGAGGAGAAGATAACAGGTTTCGCAATAGACAGCTCCATACCGATTCCAGTCCAGCTTCCAGATGGCCATACGAGCCTCGACGTCGACAAGGTGACGCTCGAGTCGATCGTCGCCGGCATGCTGGTTGTCATCGCGTACAAGGAGAACGACAGGAACATCGGCTACTACAGGGACTTCGTCCTCGCCGCACAGCCGAACGCGGTAGAGGAGCTCAACACCGCCGCGATCGCAAAGGAGCACCAGAAGGACTACCCGTTCGCCGAACAGCTGTTCCTCACCGTCTACCACATGCTCCCGCAGAGCGCCAGCTGCATCAACCTCGCGACGCTGTACTCGTCCTGGGCCGTATACGAGAAGGACCAGAAGGACGACAAGGCGGAGGAGTTCTATCTCACGAAGTGCCTGAACACGCTCGAGGACGGTCTCGAGAGATTCGGTGAGAACGAGGACATACTGGCCGAGCTGGGAAGCCTGCACACCTACCTGGGCAACCTCGAGGAGGCGCAGGGATATCTCGAGCGGTACATGAAGGTTGCAGAGGATGGCGAGAAGAGGCAGAAGCTGAAGAAGATGCTGAAGGACGTCACGCTCCGCCTCGACTCAGACCAGGAGATCAGGCAGGCATACGACTTCATGATGCTGGACGAGGAGGACAAGGCACTCGAGGCGATCGAGAAGTTCATCGCGGCCAATCCAACGGTCTGGCACGGTCATTTCATAAAGGGCTGGGCGCTCAGGAGGCTGAAGCGCTACGCGGAGGCCGAGGAGGAGCTGGTGAAATGCATCTCCTGCGGGGAGTCCAACGCCGACATCTACAACGAGCTGTCGATATGCGCCCTCGAGAAGGGTGACAGGGAGCTGGCCAAGAGCTATCTGGACACTGCGGTCGATCTTGACGAGGACAACCTCACCCTGGCCTCCAACCTGGCCTTCCTCCATCTGATGGACGACGAGTTCGACGAGGCGAAGGAATGGATCGAGAAATGTCGTCTTCTCGCCCCCGAGGACAGACAGGTCAAGGCGATGATGGAGGAGTACAGCGCGAAGACCGGCGAGGAGTTCGGCCAGGTCGTCAGACAGGAATACGTCCACGACCCATCTGCAGACGAGCACGGACACCATCACCATGATGACGAGTGCCAGTGCGGTCATGACCACCATCATGGGGATGAGGACGATGATGACGGCTACGCCGAGGAGCTTGCGGCGATGGCCGAGGACGAGGAGACGAGATGACCTTCATCTGCAAGTCGGAGAACGACACAAAGGAGCTGGGACGACGTCTTGCCAGGACTGCGAAGGCGGGTTCGGTGATCTCATTAAGGGGGTCGCTTGGAGCAGGCAAGACCGTATTCGCCAAGGGCTTTGCCGAGGAGCTCGGGATAACCGAGGCGATAGTCAGCCCTACCTTCACTCTTGTCCAGGAGTATGAAGGCAGGATGAAGATGTATCATCTGGACCTGTACCGGTTGAGCGGGGAGGACGAGTTCGAATCCATGGGAGGAGAGGACTTCCTCTACAGCGACGGCGTCACGCTGATCGAATGGAGCGAGAAGATCGACTCGATGCTGCCTGACGACACGATCCATGTGGAGATCGGGATACAGCCGGATCTGACGCGGAAGATAGAGATCACGGGGGCTTCGTTATGACCATACTTGCCTGCGACACGTCCACAGCCACGCTGCATCTTGCACTCGTGAAGGACGATGCGGTGATCGAGGAGAGGATGATCCTCTCCTTCCAGCATTCCGAGGGGCTTCTGGAGCAGATCGACGACATCCTTTCCTCAAACGGGCTCTCTCTTGCCGACATCGACCTCTTCGCATGTACCAGAGGCCCCGGTTCGTTCACATCCCTGCGCATAGCGATGTCGACGATGAAGGCGTTCTCCCTTGCACTGGACAGGCCGCTGGTATCGGTTGCGACGCTCCAGGCGATCGCCCAGGCATGTACGCCGGCCGAAGGGCTGCCCGTCATCCCCGTAATAGATGCGAAGAAGAGACGCTACTACATAGGACTCTACAGGAACGGCGAGGCGATCGTTCCGGACATCGACGGAGATGTTGCGGACATCATCGGATCCATCCGCAAAGAGAAGCGCATCGTAGTGACCGGTCCGGATGCCGCCGCCTTCGCATCAAGGCTCTCGCAGGCATTGCCATCAGTGGAGATCGGTGTGGACGATGACGTCCCCCGCCCTCTCGGTGCCGTCATAGCCCGCATGGCCGCCATACAGCTCGAGAAGAGCGGACAGGACGACATCGGACAGGGGCCTGTGTACATCAGGCGTTCCGATGCAGAGGAGGCGTTGCTGGAGAAACGCCGCAAGGAGGAAGGCAGATGAAGGATTCATATGATGTCATAGTGATCGGAGCAGGACCTGCAGGCATGAGCGCTGCAGGATATGCTGCCAGAGCGGGACACGACGTGCTCCTTCTTGATGCCGCAGCCCCCGGCGGCCAGCTGATGTTCATCGACCAGATCGAGAACTACCCCGGATTCGAGAGCATTTCGGGCTTCGCCCTGGCCGTGAAGATGGAGAGCCAGGCTACGTCCTTCGGTGTGGAGGTCGAATACGGCGAGGTCACATCGATCAAGCGGTCGGATGGCGGATTCATCGTATCGACAGGTGATGGCGATGTGCTTGCCCGGGCTGTCATTCTTGCCATGGGAGCACGCCACAGGCATCTCGACGTACCTGGAGAGGAGGAGTATTCAGGTCGAGGCGTGAGCTACTGCGCCACATGCGACGGTCCGTTCTTCAAGGGCCGCAGAGTCGTCGTGGTGGGAGGCGGAGACACTGCGCTGACCGATGCCGTGTACCTGTCCAGACTCTGCTCCAGCGTCAAGGTGGTCCACCGCAGGAACGAGTTCCGCGCCCAGAAGGCCATCCAGGACAAGATGAGGGCATGCAGTAACATTCAGACGGTCACACCGCACACCGTCAAGGAGATACTCGGAGACGGAGAGAAGGTCACCGGCGTCGTGCTTGATGACGGAAGCCTGATCGAGACGGATGGCATCTTCATCTTCACTGGGATTCTGCCCAACAGCCAGATCGTGAAGGATCTCGTCGAGCTTGACGAGGCGGGATTCGTCAGGACGGATTCCATGATGAGGACAAGCCTCGAGGGCGTGTACGCCGTGGGAGACCTGAGGACGACGCCGTTCAGACAGGTGGTTACGGCTGCAGGCGACGGAGCAGTCGCCGCCCACATGGCGGACGAGTATCTGAATCGCTGAAACACCTGCTTGAAATACACTGGAACGATGGTGAAAACGCTGCCTATAAGGCCGTTTTTCCATCGTTTTTTCTTGACTTGTGATTTCATGTGGAGTGTAATTGAGACATGAATATCCTGATGGTGTCTTCGGAGACCGTCCCTTTCTCCAAGTCCGGCGGACTTGCCGATGTGGTCGGTGCATTATCTTCACAGCTGGTGAAACTCGGCCATACGGTCAAGGTCTTCATGCCGATGTACGGCAGCATAGACCAGAAGGGATTCAGACAGGAATGTTCATACAAGGTCGACATGCTCGAAGGCAGACAGACCGTCACACTGCTTTCGAAGGTCGTCTCCGGCGTCACATATCTTGGACTTTGCCATGACCTGTTCACCTCCAGGAAGGGGATATACGGCGACACCTCGTTCGCTCCCTATCCTGACAACCTCCTGCGCTTCAGCCTCATGTGCAAGGCCGCGGTCGCATATGCCAGGAAGGACAGGAGCGACATACTGCATGCCCATGACTGGACGGCGGGTCTCGCGGTATACCTTGCCAAGGCCGAGGGGCTGAAATGCGCTACCGTCATGACGATCCACAACCTGGCATACATGGGTGACTTCGCCAGATACGACGCCCTTCTTGCCAAGTTCACCCCTACCCTGCAGATGCTTTCGGGAGAAGGGATGAACCTGCGCTTCAACATGCTCAAGACCGGTCTGGCATATGCCGACAGGATAACCACCGTCAGTCCAACGTATGCCCGTGAGATCCAGGGTGCGGAACAGGGCTGCGGGCTGGACTGGCTGCTACGCCAGCGCAACGATGTGCTCTCCGGCGTCATAAACGGCATCGACACGAACGAATGGAACCCGGCCAGGGACAGGTTCTTCAGCCAGCACTTCAGCGCGAAGGACATCTCCGGCAAGAAGGCTCTCAAGGCAGAAGTCCAGAGGCGGTTCTCCCTGAAGGTCGATGCGGATGTTCCGCTGATCGCGATGATCAGCCGGCTTGCAGAGCAGAAAGGGTTCGGCCCGTTGCTGGAAGGCGACTACAGCGCACTGGAGCGCATCGTCTCGGATGGACGATGCCAGTTCCTCATCATCGGGACAGGAGACAGGCGCTATGAGGACAAGCTCAAGGCCATCGCAGCAAGGCATGACAACATCTCGGTGAACATAGTCTTCTCACAGGCCCTGTCGCATCTCGTCGAAGGTGGAGCGGACTTCTTCCTCATGCCAAGCAAGTATGAGCCGTGCGGCCTGAACCAGATGTATTCCCTGCGCTACGGCACGTTGCCGATCGCACATCGCACCGGGGGCCTGGCCGATACCATCGACGACGTCTCGAGCTTAGATGGCAAGGGGGACGGATTCCTCTTCGACAACGTCTACAGCGACGAGATCGTCCAGGCTGTGGACAGGGCCATCGCCTTCTACCAGGACAAGCCGGCGATGGAAAAGGCCGTCAGGAACGCCATGAGGAAGGACTTCTCATGGAAGAGATCCGCACAACAATATGAATCGATATACGAGAAAGCATTAGGAGGAAACCACTCATGATTCAGAAAGGAAAGAAAGTCATTGCCATCATCCTCGGAGGAGGAAGAGGAACAAGACTCTATCCGCTTACGATGGACAGGTCCAAGCCTGCCGTACCGTTCGCAGGCAAGTACCGCCTCGTCGACATCCCCATTTCGAACTGTATCAACAGCGGCGTGAACAAGATCTACGTCCTGACGCAGTTCAACACGGCATCATTGCACAACCACATCGTCAACACATACCAGTTCGACCAGTTCTCCGGCGGCTTCGTCGAGATTCTTGCAGCAGAGCAGACCTATACATCCGAATCATGGTACCAGGGCACTGCCGATGCCGTAAGGAAGAACCTGAAGCACTTCTCCGACCAGCAGGCCGACTACTACATCATCCTCTCCGGAGACCAGCTGTACAGCATGGACTTCGGCCTCATGCTCGACAGGCATATCGCCGCAGGTGCCGACCTGACGATCGCCGCAAAGCCGATAAGCCGCCAGCAGGCTACCGGTCTGGGAATCATCGGAGCGGACGAGAACGGTATGATAAAGAGCTTCTATGAAAAGCCGGCTCCCGACATGGACATCAGCGACTACCGCATTCCCGCCAAGCTGATGAAGGACCAGCTGGACAAGGATGTCGATGCCAACAACGAGTACCTCGCCTCGATGGGCATCTACATCTTCAACACGAAGGTCATGGAGGAGGTCCTGAACAACGACGAGACCGACTTCGGCAAGGAGATCATCCCCGAAATCATAAAGACCCGCCCGGTTGCCACCTATCTCTTCGACGACTTCTGGGAGGACATCGGAACGATCAAGGCGTTCTACGAGACGAACCTCAACCTCGCATCCATCAACCCGAGCTTCAACTTCTACAACGAGGAGATGCCGATCTACACGCACAGAAGGCACCTGCCCGCGACGAAGATGAACTTCTGCAACATCTCCTACTCGCTTGCCAGCGAGGGCTCGATCATCACGAATGCATACATCGTGAACTCGATCATCGGCGTCAGGACGATCATCGAATCCGGAGCATCCCTCGATGGCGTGTACTACATGGGTGCCAGCCACTACGAGACCGAGGAGGAGAAGGCAGAGAACGCCAGGAAGGGAATCCCGAACATCGGCATCGGCAAAGGCACGATCATACGCAAGGCCATCATCGACCAGAATGTCAGGATCGGTGACGGCTGCCGTATCGGAATCGACGACATTCCGCGTCCTGAAGGCGACTACGAGATGTACAGCGTCCATGACGGCATCATAGTCATCAACAAGAACGCCATCATCAAGAACGGAACGGTGCTCTGATCCGCTCTTCACACGTCAACCGACACCGGACGGCCAGGCTACAAACCTGGCCGTTCTTCATCCTGTCCTTCTTGGCATGAAAAAGGCAGGAGGCATGCACCTCCTGCCGGGATATCAATGGATGACAGGCATCAGCAGATGCGATGGATCCACCCCTCAGGAGCCTCGATCTCGCCCATCTGGATTCCCGTGATCGTCTCACGCAATCTGGTAAGCACAGGACCCATCTCCTGCATTCCGCTTGGAACGTCCACATCGCCATCCTTCGTATGGATCTGCCCCACAGGGCTGATGACGGCCGCCGTTCCGCAAAGACCCACCTCTGCAAAGGAGGAAACCTCGTCGAACCTGACAGGTCTCTCCTCGACCTCGAGGCCGAGGTAGTCCCTTGCAACGACCATCAGCGACCTTCTGGTGATGGAAGGCAGAATCGACGGCGACTTGGGGGTGATGACCTTCCTTCCATCCCTGGTTATGAAGATGAAGTTGGCTCCTCCTGTCTCCTCCACGTATGTCCTGGTCGCGGCATCAAGATACATGTTCTCGCTGAAGCCGGCCTTGTGGGCCGCCTCGCCTGCATACAGGCTCATTGCATAGTTCAGTCCGGCCTTGATGTCTCCCGTCCCATGGGGAGCGGCCCTGTCGTAGTCGGAAAGCATGATTCTGATGGGCTTCACTCCACCCTTGAAATATGGGCCGACAGGGGTGCAGAACATCCTGAACTCGTAGCTGGGCGACGGCGCTACGCCGATCACCGGTCCACAGCCGTAGATGAACGGTCTGATATACAACGTGGCTCCGCTTCCATATGGAGGTACATAGCCGAGATTCGCCTTGACGAGCTGGTCGAGGGCGTCTATGAAATCACCGGTGGAGATCTTCGGCATGACCAGGCGGTCGCAGGTCCTCTGGAGACGCTCGGCATTGAGATCGGGACGGAATGCCACAATCTCGCCCTTCTTCGTCTCATAGACCTTCAGGCCCTCGAATCCAGTCTGTGCATACTGCAGGGCACCTGCGCACTCGCTGATGGTGACCTCCGCCTTGTCGGTCAGTCCTCCCTCCTGCCAGCTGCCGTCCTTCCAGATGCGGCTGTAGCGCCAGTCCGTCTTCATATAGCCGAATCCGAGCTTCGACCAGTCTATGTCCTTCTTCTGCATGGCTTGCTCCTCCTTCTGCAATTCCTATGCTGGAAAACTTATTTCTTTTGACGATTGGATGTAAAGAGGAAAGTCCCGTCTATGAGCGAAGAAATTCGACGATTCTGCAGTCGCTGTCCACGAGATCGAGTCCTGCGATCTCGTCAAGAGTCTTGTACGAGACACCGGAATGCACGCTCAGGACGAAATCCTCCTCCAACAGTCTCACCTCATGCGCCATCAGATGATACAGCACGCCCCTGTTGACAAAATCGATCTGGACAAGAAGCCGCCCCACTTCGACATGCACGCCAAGCTCCTCCATGAACTCCCGTTCCAGGGTATCGGCGACACTCTCGCCATAGCGGTTCTTGCCGCCGATGAACTCCCATCTCGAGTCGTTGTCGCTTCCCGGAGTATGACGCAGCCCGACCAGATAGCGTCCTTCCTTCATCACGATTCCGCATGTCGTGATCCTTTCGTCCATCAAGGCCTCCTAAAGCAGCACGAGCGACGGACAGATGAAATGCACGAAGGTGAACCCCACGAGCATGATGGCGCATGTCCTGTCGCTCAGACGGAGATATGTCTTCCTGTCCTCATCCGCGAATCTTGCGTAGTACGCGCCCAGGACAAGGCACAGCAACGCAGGAAGCAGGTCTCCGAGCACCATCGGCCCCGGATCCATCGGCAACAGCAGATTCAGCAGGCACAGGGCCGGGCCGCACAGTGCGAAGAACAGTCTGAAGCGTCTGGAGACGATCAGATTGTGCTTCACCCGGAGCATGAAACCAAGCACCGAACGGTATTCGTCGAGAAACAGCACCAGGGATGTGAATATGAAATAGGCGATCGTGACGAGCCAGACCTGGATCACCGCAGCACCCCCACCTCGTCGACCAGCTCGTCGGCGCTGTAGTATCCGGCCTTGCCGTGCAGCGACCGTCCGGCAGCCTGATGCAACAGCACGGCATCAAGCACATCACCCCTGCCGGAGGCAAGAATCGCCGCCATGATTCCAGCAAGTACATCTCCGCTTCCAGCCACCCCTAGGGACGGATCGAGTCCGTCGACCACACTCACCTCTTCACCGTCGCATACATACACGCACTCGGCCTTCAGCACAATCGTCGAAGCCGATCTGGCGGCTATCTCGCACAGCTCGGCGTAGAACGCATCGGGCGGGAGCGGTCTATGCAGCCCTCCCAAGGCCCTGTATTCGCCCACATGCGGCGTCAGCACCAGTCTTGATGCGTTGCACTTTCCCGGATACAGCCTTATGGCATCGGCATCGAGGACCAGAGACCTCAAAGAGGCGGAGCACACCTGCTCCACCATGTCCTTCGCGTCATCACCCTGTCCAAGTCCAGGCCCTGCCAGAACGCAGTCGAACGTCGAGGCAAGGGAGCCGAAATCGGAGAACGGACGGACCATCACGCCTGCCCCACAGTCAAGTGCCGCCATCTCCACAAGAGACGGCTCCGTGAAAAGCGTCACCATTCCGGCACCGGCCTTGAAGGCGGCCTTCGATGCAAGTCGCATCGCTCCCATGTACTGCCGGCTTCCGCCTATGACGGCGACTCTTCCACGCGTGGTCTTGTAGTCGTCGCACTCAAGCTCAAGACGGTGATAGTCGTCATCTCCCGCCAGATGGACTTTCGATGCCGGAAGCGCATCCGGGGGATATGAAAGGCGCACGGGTTCGATATCTCCGGCAAAGCGCCTGCAGCCAAGGGCATGCAGACTGGACTTGTCGGCACCGAAGGTGATTGTGAGATCGGCCTCGACAGGCCGGTCGCAGCATGCGTCGTCACAGATTCCGCTGGGGACGTCAAGAGAGACCACAAGAGGACAGGCGGCGCCGTTGATGCCGTCGATCAATGCCCTCTCCTTCTGTCTTACGGGGCCCCGCAGGCCGGCACCGAGCAGGCCGTCGACGATGCAGTCGCATCCTTGGAAGTCGTCGGTCGTTCTGATTCCAAGTCTCTGGCACACGGAACGCTGAAGCGCCCTGTCGGCGCTCTCGGATCCCTCGTTCAGCATGATCCGGATGTTCCCATAGCCGTGTGTGTACATGATCCTTGCGATGGCCAGAGCATCTCCACCGTTGTTTCCGCAGCCGGCGACGAAGAGGATGGAGGCATCCGGGTCGAGCCGGTCCATGAGAATCGAGGCGGCACGACAGGCGGCCTCCTCCATCAGCGACAGAGATGGTATTCCATACTCCTCGATGGCCTTCATGTCCGCATTGCGGCACTGCGCCGCGGTGAGCAGATGCATCATGACCTGAACTTAGCCCAAAGCGCCGGATGTGTCCATAAGCGGATCGCAGTGGGCGGCAATTGTTTTAGATAATAATACAACAAGTTTGCAAAGTATTGCATAAGAAGAGAAAATCATCTAAAAAAGGTAATATTGCGAGGAAGGCGCTAATGACAAAATACATCATCAAAAGACTGATAGGAATGATACCTACTCTCTTCATCATTGTCACACTGAGCTTCTTCATCGTCCGCATCGCACCCGGCGGTCCGTTCGATGGGGAGAGGGCCCTGCCTGAAGCTGTAAAGAGGAACATCGAGGCCAAGTACCATATGGACGAGACTCTTCTCATGCAGTATGGACGCTATATGTTCGACGTCGTCAGAGGCGATCTCGGCCCGAGCTACAAGTACAAGGACTATGATGTGAATACCCTCATCGGCGTATCGTTGCCGAATTCGATCGTACTTGGAT
This sequence comes from uncultured Spirochaetales bacterium, assembly GCA_944388965.1. Classification (GTDB taxonomy): domain Bacteria; phylum Spirochaetota; class Spirochaetia; order Sphaerochaetales; family Sphaerochaetaceae; genus Bullifex. The sequence continues at coordinate 110,683 of CALXKL010000003.1, forward strand.
CGTTCGCCATGGTCGTGGCTCTGATATTCGGCATATCGCTTGGCACGCTGGCTGCGGTGAAGCAGAACACGATACTGGACTATTTCCCGATGATACTGGCCTCGTTCGGCCTGTCGATTCCGCTGTTCGTGTTCGCGCCGCTGCTTCAGCAGATATTCTGCATGTGGCTCGGCTGGTTCCCCACGACCGGATGGTTCATGAACAACAACGCCCCGCTGCGTACTGCGGTTCTGCCGACCATCGCGCTGAGTTTCGCCTATTATGCCGACATAGCCCGTCTGACGAGGTCCAGCATGGTCGAGACGCTTAGAAGCGACTATATCCGCACCGCAAGGGCCAAGGGCATGAAGAACAGCACGATCGTCTTCAAGCATGCCATGAAGGGCGCCATGCTGCCTGTCGTGTCCTATCTCGGGCCCGCGTTTGCAGGCATACTCACCGGAAGCATCGTCGTCGAGCAGGTCTTCCTCGTCCCCGGACTGGGAAAGTTCTTCGTGCAGTCTTCGTTCAACCGCGACTACACGCTCATCGTCGGCGTCGTCATAGTATATTCGGCGATCCTGATCATCATGAACTTCATCGTGGATATCGTCTATGCGTTCCTCGATCCGAGAATCAGCTACAAATAAGGAGAGACTGCGATGGCAATATTCAAGAAGAAGGAAATCGCGAAGAACGAGTTCGACCAGGTCATTGTCGGAACCAGTCTCACAAAGGAGGCATGGAAGAGGCTCAAGAAGAACAGACTTGCGGTCGTCGGCGGCGTCATAGTCATCATCTATGCGATCATCGCCCTGTGTGCAGACCTGCTTCCGATCTATCCGTATGACGAGGCGATAACGGTCCACAGGAATCTCCGCCCCTCCCTCACGAAGACGGCCGGAGACCTCATGCTCGAGCAGGAGATGAAGAACATGTTTTTCCAGGCCTGGAGACAGGGCCGTCTCGAGCTCAGTGACCAGGAGGATGCCCAGATCGAGGCCTGGGTCAAGGCCAGCAAGACCAATGACGTGTGGGATCTCGTGTATGCCCGTGGCATGGAGGCGATCGAGGACGGGTCGTTCGAATGGAACAGCAGCGAGCAGAGCCGCATAGACAGGATGCTCAACCAGATCGCAACCGAGACGCAGATAACGGTAAACAGGGTCAGCGTCCAGTACGAAGGCCAGACCAGGAACATCGAGGCCATGGACTACGAGGAGCTCAGGGACCTGTACGCATCTCTGCTCGGAGTCGAGACCGACGTGCTCGAGGAATCGCTCTACAACGAGGTCCGCTCCAGCGTCGGCAACGAAGTCAGGGCAAACGACTCGACGCTGTCCGGCGATGACCTGGAAGCGGCCATCGACATGGAGATGAACGCACTGGGCGAAGCCGGCATCCATGATAGGGCGAGCACGAACGTCATCGGGTACATCGAGCAGCTTGCGCTCAGGGGTGCAAACTCCGATGTGCAGGCCCTCATAGACTCCGGTTCGATCGAACTTCCCTACGAGGGCACGTTCGACCTGTCCAACGGACTGCATGTCGAACTCGAGGTGTCTCTGATGCACCAGCGCCGCTACATCTGCGGAACGGACTATCTCGGACGCGACCTGCTCAGCCGCATCATCTACGGTAGTCAGATCTCGATCGCGATCGGCATCGTCGGCACCGTGACCAGCATCTTCATAGGAATACTCGTGGGTGCCCTCGCCGGATACCTTGGCGGCAAGGTCGACTACTACCTGATGAGATTCGTCGACATCATGTACGGTCTGCCCTACATGCTGCTGGTCATCATCTGCATGGCAATCTTCGGAAGGAACATCATCAACCTGTTCTTCGCACTTGCCCTTGTCTCGTGGCTCACAATCGCCAGAATGGTCCGCGGACAGATCATGAGCCTGAAGAACCAGGAATACGTCGAAGCGGCAAGGAGCATGGGTGCAAGCACGATGCACATCATCTTCCGCCACATGATTCCCAACAGCCTCTCGATAATCATCGTCTATTCGACGATAAGGATCCCTGCATTCATCATGCAGGAGAGCTTCCTGTCCTTCCTGGGACTCGGCGTCCAGGCACCATATGCATCCTGGGGTTCGCTGATCGGAGATGCCGTCTCGTCGATGGCCCTGTATCCGTACAAGCTGATCATCCCATCGATCGTCATGGTCGTATTCCTCTTCTCCATGAACTTCTTCGGAGACGGACTGAGGGATGCCTTCGACCCGCAGAGCAAGAACCAGCTATAAGGAGGATGACAAGTCGATGAGCAGTTTCAAGGACAAGGAAATTCTGCTTGAGGTGAAGGACCTCAGGACATACTTCAAGACGGACAACGGCATCCTCAAGGCGGTTGACGGAGTGTCGTTCGTGGTGCACGAAGGCGAGACGGTCGGTCTGGTCGGCGAGTCCGGATGCGGAAAGAGCGTAACGAACCTGTCGATCATGCGTCTGGTTCCATCCCCTCCCGGAAAGATCGTCGGAGGAGAGGTCATCTACAGAGGCACCGACATAATGAAGCTGTCCGAGAAGGAGCTCAGGGGCATACGTGGCAACAAGATCTCCATGATCTTCCAGGACCCGATGACCAGCCTGAACCCCTATCTCAGAATCTCGACCCAGATGATCGAGACGATCCGCCTGCATCAGGACATGACCAAGGCGCAGGCACGCGAGAGGGCCATCACGATGCTCAAGCTCGTGGGAATCCCTTCGGCGGAGACCAGGATCGACTGCTATCCGCATCAGTTCTCTGGCGGAATGAGACAGCGCGTCATGATCGCCATGGCGCTCAGCTGCAACGCCGACCTTCTGATCGCGGACGAGCCCACGACCGCCCTCGACGTGACGATCCAGGCGCAGATCCTGGAGCTGATCAAGAAGATCAGCGCGGAGCTGAAGACGGCGGTGATCCTCATCACGCACGATCTTGGCGTCGTCGCTGGAATGTGCGACAAGGTCTGTGTCATGTACGCCGGACGAATCGTCGAGAGCGCACTGACAGACGAGCTGTATTCCAATCCCGCCCACCCGTACACCCGGGGGCTGATCGCCTCTGTTCCGAAGATGGACGGCAACAGGGAGGAGCGTCTGTTCTCGATCGAGGGACAGCCGCCAAACGTCATCGACCTGCCACCCTGCTGCCCGTTCCACCCGAGATGCGACAGGACCTGCGAGGTCTGCCGCCATGCCTATCCGCCAGTCAAGCAGATCGGTGAGGACCACTACGTGGCCTGCTGGCTCAACTGCAGCGAGGAGGAGAGACAGGAAGCCATGAATGGAGGTGACAAGTGATGGAAGACAGGCAGATCATTCTTCAGGTGAAGAACCTGAGACAGCACTTCCCCATCGACGGAGGTGGACTGCTCAAGAAGACGGTCGGCTACATCCGTGCCGTCGATGGAATAAGCTTCGACGTCTACAAGGGAGAGACCGTCGGCATCGTCGGTGAATCGGGATGCGGCAAGAGCACGACGGTGCGTTCCATTGCCCAGCTGTACAAGCCGACCACTGGAGAGGTCCTCTTCCATGGCGTCGACCTGTGCAAGGCCGACAAGGACACCCTGCTCAAGGAAAGACGCAACATCCAGATGATTTTCCAGGACCCCTATGCCTCCCTCGACCCGAGGATGACGGTCCGCAACATCATCATGGAGCCTCTGAAGGTCTACAACAGCCGTGGGCTTCTCGAGAAGAAGTACACGGACGACGAGCTGGACGAGCGCGTCAAGGACCTCATGGAGAAGGTCGGGATCAACAAGGCATTCGTCAACCGCTATCCGCATGAGTTCTCAGGCGGACAGCGCCAGAGGATAGGAATCGCCAGAGCCCTCGCTCTCAGACCGGAGATCATACTTGCGGACGAGCCCGTCTCGGCACTTGACGTGTCCATCCAGGCACAGATCCTCAACCTCATCAGCGACATCCAGAAGGAGATGGGAGTCACCTTCATCTTCATCGCCCACGACCTTGGCGTCATACAGCACATCTCGCACCGCGTCATCGTCATGTACCTTGGCAAGATCATGGAGGTCGCAGGATCGGACGAGCTCTACAGCAGGCCTCTGCATCCGTATACGGAGGCTCTGCTCTCGGCCGCACCGATTCCGGACCCCAAGGTCGAGAGGAACAGGCAGCGGATCGTGCTCGAAGGCGACGTGCCATCACCCGACAAGGAAAGGCACTGCTGCTACTTCTACGACAGATGCTCGAAGCGGATGGACAAGTGTGCGCACTGCGTGCCGCCGATGTTCGACTGCGGAAACGGGCACAAGGTCGCATGCTTCCTGTACGACGACAAGCCGGTTGCGGAACCTGCCGACGACCAGCCGACCGAAGGCGAGCTGAAGCTGAAGGAGAAGCAGGAGAAAAGACAGGGCAAGGCGAAAGCCTGACGTGAAGGACGAGGCCTTCCGGATTCCGGGAGGCCTTCTTCATACCCCTATCGTCTCAGCCCTCTTTCCAGAGTCTGTCTGTCGATGTCCAGAGGCAGATGCGTGTAGGCGGCGATGGCATTGGCCATCGTCTCCAGCCTGAGACCGTGCCGCTTCGCAGGAACGACCTCGATGTTGACATGGCGTCCCGTCTCGTCATCCATCACAAGCCGGAGCGAGGACATCTCCTTATGCCTCCAGGAAGGCCTTATCACGGTGCTGCCGTCGGGGATGCCCTTGCGGAAATGTCTTATGGCGATCATCTGGACGTCGTCGAACCTGTATTCATCCCTCGAGCAGAACGGTCCCAGACCGAAGACGCACACCGCACACCCCTTCTTTGCATCGAATATCCACTCATCCCTGTAGAACGCGACAAACAACACCGCGACGGCAAGGACGGTCGGAAAGAGATATGATATCGAGAAGCCGAGATCCATGAGCGCAGAGAACAGTCCTGAAAACAGCACGATCGAGAACACCAGGCACAGGATGCGCATCCACATGGACAGCGAGTATACGAGTCTGCCGTCCTTCGTCTTCCTCAGAGCAAAAGCGAACATACATCGATGATAATCCATCGGTACCTGACAGGGCAATCCAGCGGATCAGGGTCCCATTCACCATTGTCCAATCGGCTCTCATACCCTGTTTTTACGTGTTATTTGCATAACAATTGAATAAAAATCTACCAAACTACATAAAGGTGTAGAATTTTTGAAGAAGATAGGATAGTATACCTCCATCCGAAATTTGACTAGGAGGTTCAAATGAAGAAATCCATTGCGATAGTCATGATGCTACTGGCCGTCTTCTCGGTCTTCACGCTCGCATCCTGCGGCGGCAGCGACGAGACGACCACAACGGCCAGCTCCACGGCAACTACAACGACTACTACCACCACGACTACGACAACGGCAACGGAGACCACAGCGGCAGCACCTGCCGAGGCGGCAGAGGACGACTACGTGTCCTTCGTCATCGCCAACGGCGCCGAGCCCGAGTCGCTCGACCCGAGCCAGATCCAGGGTGTTCCCGAGCACAGGATCTTCGAGGCCCTCTTCGAAGGCCTCGTGGCAGTCGATCCCGAGACTGCAGACGGTGTTCCCGGAGTCGCGGAGAGCTGGGACGTCTCCGAAGACGGTCTGACATACACCTTCCACCTCAGAGAGGATGCGGTCTGGTCCGATGGCGTTCCAATAACCGCACAGGATGTCGTCTACTCCTGGACACGCGAGCTCGATCCCGCGACAGGAAGCCCCTATGCATGGTTCCCCGCGATGTTCATCGCCGGTGCGACCGAGTTCAATGCAGGCGAGGCTGACGCTTCCGCACTCCAGATCAGGGCCGTCGACGACCACACCTTCGAGATGACTCTCGTAGGACCGCTTCCCTACGTCATCGGCGCTCTTTGCCACTACTCCTTCGGCATCGTTCCCCAGCATGCCATCGAGGAGTTCGGTACAGACTGGACCAAGCCCGAGAACTTCGTCGGCAACGGCCCCTTCGTCCTTGCCGAGCATACTCCTCAGGACAGGATCGTCTGTGTCAAGAACGAGCTCTACTGGGATGCCGAGAACGTCGCTCTCGACGAAGTCGTGTTCCTTGCATCCGACGACACCGCCACGAACTACAACATGTACCTCTCCGGCGAAGTCGACTGGGATACGGGCATCGACCTCAACAACCTCGACGCCATCAGCATGAGATCCGACTACCAGGTCGCTCCCCAGCTGTCTACCTACTACTACACCATCAACGTCACCGAGCCGCCTCTTGACGATCCTCTCGTGAGAAAGGCCATCAGCTACTCCATCGACCGCCAGGGCCTGGTCGACACGGTCACCCGCGCCGGACAGATCCCCTGCTGGGGCATCGTTCCCGAGATGGCAGGATACGAGCCTCTCGAGGAGACGGCACAGGGCGGAGTCCTCTTCGATCCCGAGTATGCACAGCAGCTTCTGGCCGAGGCCGGCTATCCGAACGGAATCGGATTCCCGACCGTGACGGTCCTGTACAACACCGATGACGCACACCGCCAGCAGGCAGAGTACATCCAGCAGCAGCTCAAGACAAACCTCAACATCAACGTCGTGCTCGAGAACCAGGAGTGGGCGACCTACCTTGCGAACAGGAACGCAGGCAACTTCGAGATCGCACGCGCAGGATGGGTCGGAGACTATCAGGATCCGAACACCTTCCTCGACATGTTCATCACCGGTGCCGGCATGAACGGTGGAAAGTATTCCAACCCCGAGTACGACGAGCTGATCCGCCAGGCGGCATCCATGCCCGCAGGCGAGGAGAGGTTCGAAGTCCTCAAGCAGGCCGAGGATATCCTCATCAACCAGGACCAGGCCATCATTCCTCTCTATGTCTATGTCTCTCAGGGCATGATCGACACGGACAAGTGGGGTGGCTGGTATCCCAACACGATGGACTACCATCCTGTCAAGAACATCTACCTCAAATAGCGGATGTTCAAGGCGAATACGCGGAAAGGTCACCTTCGGGTGGCCTTTTCGTCCATATGTTGACTAAAGCCCTCCTCTGTTCTAGGCTCCATAGATGTCCGGGGTGGCATATATGGCCTGAGATCATACCCGTTACCTGATCTGGATAATACCAGCGTAGGGAGCACGGCAAGCCTCATTTCATACGCGACCTTCCCCAGGGCGAAGAGAAAGACATGGAGGCTTTACGATGAAAAGGAATCTCTTCACGACCGTTCTTCTTCTCCTGCTCTGCACGACCGTCCTGTTCTCGCAGGCGGCAGGAGAAAGTACAGATGACGAGAAGACACTGACGCTCTACTGCTATGACACGTTCTCGTCCGAATGGGGCAGCGGCCCCACCCTCATCCCGCTGTTCGAGCAGGAGACGGGCATCAAGGTCGACGTCGTCAGCACAGGCGATGCCGTCGAGATGCTCTCGAGGGCGATCATGGAGGGCGAGGACTGCCCTGCCGACCTGATCATGGGCATCTCCGACGACCAGGCCTCGAAGGCGTACGAGTCCGCACTGTTCGAGCCTTACGACTCACCCGTCCTCGAACATGTGGACGATTCTCTCGAGTTCGACGGCGAGCACAGGCTCATACCGTTCGACTACGGCGTGTTCGCATTCGTATGGGACAGCGAGAGCGACGTGCCTGCGCCTCGTAGCCTCGACGACCTCATGGACCCTGTCTACAAGGACAAGATCATCCTCATCGATCCGAGGACTTCGTCCGTCGGACTGGGACTGCTGATGTGGACCATCGACGTCTACGGAGAGGATGGCTATCTCGACTGGTGGCGTGCGGTAGGACAGAACGCGCTGACGATCGCCGACGGATGGTCGTCCGGCTACGGTCTGTTCACTGAAGGCGAGGCTCCGATTGTCATCAGCTACACCACAAGCCCCGTCTACCATGTTCTATGGGAGGACTCGACCCGCTATCAGGCTCTCGTGTTCCCCGAGGGACACCACCAGACGATCGAGTCGATCGGCATGCTCGCCACGAGCCGGCACAAGGAGGAGGCCAAGGCCTTCATCGACTTCATCCTCACCGAAGGACAGGCCGAGACAGCCATCGCCAATTCGATGTATCCTGTCAACGGCGAGACCGTCCTGCCCGATGCCTATGAGTGGGCGCCAGTTCCAGACAAGGTGTTCAGCATGGATCCCGAATACGTGGCTGCCAACATAGACAGATGGACGGAGGAGTGGACACAGGCGATGACGAGCCTGTAGCATGAGGTGTGTGATGAGGGGAAGAAAGAGGGAATCGGCATTCTATCCTGCCATGGCCGCCATACCGATGGTGCTGCTGGTCATCGTGTTCCTCCTTCCCCTCTCGTTCAATCTCGCACGCGCCTTCTTCGATGAAGATGGCTTCACGCTCTCGAATGTGAAGGAGGTCATCTCCACACCATACACCTACCGCCTGCTCTCCTTCACGCTGATGCAGGCGGCATTGTCTTCACTGGTCTCGGTGCTTGTGGCCCTTCCGGGTGCCTATCTGTATGCGAACTACCGTTTCAGGCTGAAGAGGCTGATGCTGTCGCTATCAAGTCTGTGCTTCGTCCTCCCTTCGATACTGGTGGTGCTGGGCTTCGTGATCTTCTACGGCAACTCCGGCTTCGTGAACGACATCTGGCGCACTATCACGGGAAGAGAGGAAGCGATCAGGATACTGTATTCGTTCAAGGCGATCATCCTTGCACATGCCTTCCTCAACATCCCGGTCGCCCTGACGCTGATCACGGAGGACTGGGCGCATACGCCACGCAGTCAGGAGAATGCATCCTACCTTCTAGGTTCATCCAAGGTGCATACGTTCCTCACGATCACTCTTCCCCGGATCATGCCCACCGTGCTGTCTGCGGCACTGCTGATCTTCCTGTTCTGCTTCACCAGCTTCTCCATAATACTCGTGCTTGGCGGCGGACCGCAGTACACGACTCTCGAGGTGGAGATATACAGGACGAACAACATCGTGATGGACAGCGCAAAGGCATCTGCCCTCTCGCTTTTCAGCTTTCTGGTGAACCTGGTCATACTAGTCCTGTACATGGCCGTCTCACGGAATGCGGCATCAAGGGAGAAGAGCCGTGACGACAGGGCCGTCAGACCGACGTCCTGGAAGACGAAGGCCGCCATCGCGCTGTACAACACCCTGATGCTCATATTCATGCTCGGACCGCTCGTCTCGATACTCGCCAGATCCGTCATCTCGACATCCAGCCGCTACAAGGAAGGCTTCTCGCTGAGAAGCTATGCGGAGCTGTTCGGACTGCACAGGAGCGTCGGGGTGATGTCGGATGCATTCCAGGCCCTGGTCAACAGTCTGGTCATAGCGCTCGTCGTCGCCCTGCTATCCACCGTCATGGCGCTGTTCCTGTGCCTGTACACGACAAGACGCAGAAGCAAGGCGGTCGAGGTCGTCGGGATGTTCCCCCTTGCCATAAGCTCCGTGACCCTCGGCCTCGGCTACTACATCATCAGAGCGCACATACACTCATCGGGAGTGCTTGCAGGCTACATACTGGTGATCCTCGCCCACCTCGTCATCGCGATGCCGTTCGCGATGCGCACGATATCGCCGGTGATGAGAAGCGGCAACCCGAGGATTCTCGATGCGGCCTACACGCTCGGCGCGTCGGTATCCAGGACGTGCTTCGGCGTGGAGATCCCCATGCTGAAGACGACCCTTGCGCGTGCCTTCATATTCTCGTTCGCGCTGTCGGTCGGAGAAGTCAACGCGACGCTGACTCTCGCCGAAGGCAAGGTGGTCACGCTTCCGATACTCCTGTATCGGCTGATAAACTCATACAACTACCAGGGGGCATGCGCCATAGGAAGCGTCCTGATGGTCATGACCTTCATCATATTCGCACTCGCCCAGGCGATGGGCACCAGGAGGAGCAATGGGAACTCTTGAGCTGAAAGGCGTCAAGAAGAGGTATCCCGAATTCACGCTGGAGATCGACCTAAGCGTGAATGAGGGGGAGTTCCTCACTATAATAGGCCCCAGCGGATCGGGCAAGTCGACGCTTCTGAACATCATAGCCGGACTGTACGCCCCTGATGAAGGAGCGATACTGCTCGACGGACGCGACATCACTTCGCTGCCGCCACAGAAGCGCGGAATAAGCATGGTCTTCCAGGACTACGCACTCTTCCCGTCGATGAACGTCGAGAAGAACATATCGTATGCCATGAAGATACGCAAGGTGAAGCGAAGCGAGCGCAGGAGGCAGACCGACGCCCTTCTGTCGTTCGTGAACCTGTCCGGATACAACAGACGCAAGGTCACCACGCTCTCAGGAGGGGAGGCCCAGCGCGTCGCCCTCGCCCGTGCCCTTTCCAGCGACCCGTCGATACTTCTGCTGGACGAACCCCTGAGCGCTCTGGATGCATCCCTGAGAAGACATCTGAGAGACGAGGTCAGAAGAATACACGACGAGAACCCCGGAGTCACGACGATATACGTCACACACGACCGCGAGGAGGCCTTCAGCATAAGCGACAGGATCGCCATCATGAACGCCGGTCACATCGAGATGGTTGCGGGCGGAGAGGAGATCTACAACCATCCAAACAGCCTCTTCACGGCCTCGTTCACAGGAGAGGGCACCAGTCTTCCTGCAGAGATGTTCGACATGGACGTGGATGCGGACACCATATTCTTCCGGCCCGAGTCGGTCACCATTCCACAGACGAAGTTCTACGGAGACGCCGACGCCTATCTGATACTCGAAGGGGTGAAGATCGTTTCCGCCGAATTCCTCGGCTCATGCTATCTGCTGGGCCTGATGTATGAAGGCCACAGGATTCTCGCCGAGTCCTCGTTCCGTCCGGCGGAGGACACCATGACGATCTACATACGCAAGACGAGACTTCTCCTCTTCAAGGACGGAAGGGCCGTGTCATGAGGAGACTGGCCGTCCTGGCGGCACTGCTGCTCGCATCGTCCCTTTCGCAGTTGGCGGCATTCGAGATGAGGGCCTCTGCCTCGTTCTCGCAGGGCGTCGTACAGTCGTTCCACTTCATCGAAGACGGGACGACGGATGTGAGGACCAGCTTCAGTTCAAACGCATTCCTGTCGGTTCTGGCGGGAGAGGACGATACGCTTCTCATAGGGCCGCGTGTGGGATTCATCTTCAACTCCAGGACGCCTGCACTCGAGCGCATGTTCTACAGCGGCTACATGCAGGTGGCAGGAGGTCTCGAGGCGCGCATCGCGCTTTGCGGTCCGTTCGCTCTCGGCCTCGGCGCAATGGTCGCGATAGGGAGATACGAGGACGTGGATGTCACGATATCCTCGCTCGTTTCCGATATCGCGCTCCTTTACGTACCCATCGACCGCTTCTGTCTCGCCCCGTCCATCCAGGTCGCCTTCAACGGAAGCGATGTGGCGCTGCGGATGCAGCTCGGCTTCTCGATCACGAGCAAGGACATGCTATGAGAAGAGTCTTCCTGTCCATCATCGTCCTCGTGATGCTTCTGGTCCTTTCCGCCTGCGACCTCGTGATGTCGCTTGGGCAGGAGAGTGAAGACTACGACGTATACCTTGTCTCCGTCGCATGCAACTACAGGAATACGCCAGTAGTCGGAGAGCTCGAAGGGACGCTCAACGACCAGATGTTCCTCTCGGCACAGCTTGCCCATATGAGTTCGCTTGCGGGAGTCGACTACAGGGCATGGCTCATCAGGGACGGCTCCGTAGGCGAAGACGGCCTCAACCGCGACGACAAGGAGAGCCATCTCGTGCGCATCCACGGCAGTTCGAAGACCAGCACCGTGATCGACCAGGTCGACAGGGACGGGATAGACAAGGTCATCGACGAAGTGGCGTCGCTGGTCGACGGCGACGACCTGGTGGTGTTCCACTACTCCGGACATGGATACAAAGGAACTGGGGACCTATTCCTCCCCTGCACTTGCCGAGGATACCGCTACCCGCTTGACGAGCTCGCCTCCAGGCTGGAGACCATTCCATGCAACAGGCTCATCGTTCTGGACTCCTGCTACTCGGGCAACATCGTGGACGAGAGCCTGGACGATGACAGGAGGGGTCTCGAGAACCTCTTCACCCGCTACGAGATTCCTGCCAGCAGGACCTGGTACAGCGCAGCGAGCCAGGATGACGAAGAGAGCTACACCGACGATGAAAGCTACCCGGTGCCATTCGGCGCCCACAGCGCAGGCATCCTCAAGGCGCTCGGCTTCGACATCATGTCGCTTTGCCCTGCCAGACCGGATGAGGATGTTCTGACGATGAACATGATGCTCGACATGGCAAGGACGGAGTACAGGAGCCAGCACTCCAGCAGCACATCGGGCACGAGGGACCTGGTGCTGTTCAGATTCGACTGAATCCACTGCAGTAAAGGCTGTCTGGAACGTAGACGCATTCCACCCTTTGCACAAAGACGGACACTTTGCGGTATGTAGTCATGAGGAGACAGGATGAAGAGAGCATTCATCGTCTTCATCATGACCGTGACGATCGCAGGCTCCGTCCATGCCGGCATATCGTACACGCCATCGGTGAAGATCTATTCCACAATTGCGCTGTGCAGGAATCTGACGCTTGAGCATGAGCCGCTGGCATGCAGGACGAGCTTTGCGATGAACGTCGAGGCAAGCCCCCTCTCCATGACCATCGCCCATAGGCACACGATATCGCTGACGGCCAGGTTCAGCATTCTCGCCGATTCGGTGAAATACATGAACACCATGATGCTTGGCAGCCGGAGGGTGGGAATCGGAGTGGAGTACGAGGTGCGTCTGGCGATGTTCGCGCTGGGTGTCGACATCGGGGCCGGGTATGCCGTCGTGAACCGTCAGGACATCGGCTATGCATATACCGATACCGGGCTTTCGGCATCGGTATTCGTGGACGACGCAGTGGCGCTATCGCTTGACGTCGGCTTCATTTACCGCAGGGAATACCTCGAGACCCATATCGGCATCGCCTTGAAGCTGATGCTGCCTCCTAGCGTCGTCGGGAGGTGAACCGTGAAGAGAGCATGGACATTTCTTGCCATCGCCATCCTGGTCGTCATGAGCTCCTGCGAGCTCATGACAGAGGACCCCGCAGCGGACAAGCGCATGTATCTGATGACGGTCGCCCTGGACTACGAGGACACCAGCATGAACGCGCTTCACGGTGCCGTGAACGACCAGGATGCCATGGAGCGCCAGATCGAGTTCCTGTGCACAGAGGAAGGCTGCGACTACACGATCATCTCGTTCAGCGCCCGTGGAGGCCGGTACTCAAGGCATGAGGTGGTCTACAGCAGGAGAAGCGGAGAGAGGATCGAATACCATGAGGATATCCCCCGCACCGCCATGAAGGACATGATACTGGCCGAACTGACGAGTCTGTCGGCCGACATCACCTGCAAGGACATCTTCATGTTCCACTACGCCGGACACGGAGCGGACAGCAGCGGTGACGACGACAGGCATCTGAACGGGGCGCTGGTGGTCGGAGACATCGTCTTTCCTGAAATAGGATCATGGCAGAAGGAGGAGGCAAACCAGTCCAGTCTAATCACGATTGCAGAGCTGAAGATGCGCCTTGCATACATCGACGCTCCCCGGGTGGTGATGCTCGACTCGTGCTACTCCGGCTCCCTGATAGGCCAGAGCGTCGGCATCGACAGGGTCGGCGACATACTCTCGTCCATCAGGTCGATGATGTACAGGGGAAGCGGTGGAAACGGACGGTACTATCTCTTCAGCGCCTGCAGGGACGACGAGGTCAGCTACGAGGATTCCGACAGGGGCCAGAGGCACGGCTTCTTCTCCGCGGCGCTGCTGGAGGCTCTGGGCTACCGGTTCTACGACGACGGAATCGAAGGCCCTGGACTTCCCGACGACCCCACGATCACGACGAGCATGCTCTACGAGAGGATGAGGGACGAAGGGCTTTGGGAATACCAGTCGCCGCAGATGAACCCGTACCACGTGGACCTGGTGCTGTTCACTCTGTGATGAAGCGGCCGGCCTTCACGCGCTCGATCTCGTCGCGGATCGTCGCGGCCTTCTCGAACTCGAGACGGTCGGCGCATTCGCGCATCTCCTTCTCCAGCGACCGGATGTATTTCCTGCGGTCCTTCTCGAGCAGGAGGTTGTAGCTGGAGCGCTGAATCCTCAGCTCCTCCTTCTGGATGTCCTCGGCGTCCTTCATCTGTCGCTCGAGGATGTCCTCCACGGCCTTCCTGATCGTCTTTGGCGTTATGCCATGCTCCTTGTTGTAAGCCATCTGGACGGCGCGCCGGTGCTCGGTCTCGTTTATCGCCTCCTTCATGGCATCGCTCATCTGGTCCGCATACATTATCACGCGGCCATCGGCGTTCCTCGCCGCGCGGCCGATCGTCTGGATCAGGGACGTGGCGGAGCGCAGGAAGCCGATCTTGTCGGCATCAAGTATCGCGACCAGGGCGACCTCAGGCAGGTCCAGTCCCTCCCTGAGAAGGTTTATTCCGACCAGAACGTCGAAGACCCCCTTTCTGAGGTCGGTGAGGATCTCCACCCTCTCGATGGTCTCCACCTCGCTGTGGAGATAGCGGACACGCAGACCAAGCGACGACATGTACGAGCTCAGGTCCTCGGCCATCTTCTTGGTGAGGGTCGTGACCAGGACCCTCTCACCCTTGGCTATCGTCTTGCGTATCTCCCCGTAGAGGTCCTCCATCTGTCCTTCGGTGGGACGGACCTCGACCGACGGGTCGAGCAGTCCGGTCGGTCTGATCAGCTGCTCGACGACCCTTGTGCTCTCCTTGAGCTCCGTCTTTCCGGGCGTCGCGCTGACGTAGATCCTCTGTCCGACCTTCTGATCGAACTCCTCGTATTTCAGCGGTCTGTTGTCGAGCGCCGAAGGGAGGCGGAAGCCGTAGTTGACCAGGTTGAGCTTCCTGGAGCGGTCGCCTTCGTACATCGCGCCAATCTGCGGAAGCGTGACGTGGGACTCGTCTATGAACACGACGAAGTCGTCCGGGAAGTAGTCGAGGAGGACCGCAGGTCTCTCCCCCGGAGCCCGCCCTGCAAGCGGTCTGGAATAGTTCTCTATGCCGGAGCAGTAGCCCACCTCACGGAGCATCTCGATGTCGTATTCCACACGGCTCTTCAGCCTCTCCTTCTCCACAAGCTTGCCCTGACTGTCGAAGTACTCGAGCTGGTCGGCCAGCTCGTTCTCGATGCGCCCGATTGCACTGTCCAGCGCCTCGCGCGGCATGACGAACTGCTTGGCCGGATAAAGAGTGAAGCTGTCCAGCCTGTCCAGCTTCTCCAGTGTGACGGGGTCGAACACGTCGATGGAGACGATCTCGTCCCAGTCCAGGGTTATCCTGACCGCGGACTCGAGGTAGGCGGGATAGATCTCTATGACATCCCCCCTGACGCGGAACGTGCCTCGGGTCAGCACCATGTCGTTACGCTCGTACAGCATCCTGACAAGCTGCTCGAGCTCCACCTTGTGGTCGAAGACCTGTCCGACGCTGTAGGAGTGGATCATGTCCTTGATGGATACCGGATTGCCCAGACCGTATATGCAGCTGACGGTCGAGATCACTATCACGTCCCGCCTCTCCATCAGGGAGAACGATGCGCTTAGCCTGAGGCGGTCGATCTCGTCGTTGATGTCCGCCTCCTTCTCTATGTACAGGTCCTTGCCCGGAACATACGCCTCCGGCTGGTAGTAGTCGTATGTCGACACGAAATACTCTACGGCGTTCTCCGGGAAGAACGACTTGAACTCCCTGTACAGCTGGGCTGCAAGCGTCTTGTTGTGCGACAGCACCAGTGTGGGACGGTTGATCCGCTCTATTATCTTGGCCATGGTGAAGGTCTTTCCGGAACCGGTGACGCCCTTGAGGGTCTGTGCACGGTCTCCGGCCTCGATGCCCCTGGACAGCGCATCGATTGCCTGGCCCTGGTCTCCGGACACGTCGAACGGTGCGACCACCTTGAATGACCTGTTCTTCAGCACCGCGCCCTGGTGGACGTTGACCACGTCCTCCCCCGCCCAGGCGAATCCTCCCCTGTTCTCGCTCATCTGATCAGCCACCTCATGTTCTCGACGGTCTGCTCGACCAGAGGGACGTTCCTGATCGTCATGGTCTGTCCATCACGCACCACCGTCACATCCACCTTGTCGGTGCTGGAGGTGTCGGCCATGAATGCGTAGTAGTCGCTGTACCCTGATATCGGCACACCGTCAAGCGCCGTGATTATGTCTCCCCCGATGTATATCACGCTGGAGCCGTATGCGGTACGTCTGGTGCCGCCCCTCAGTCCGGCCTTGTCGGCCTGCCCCGCAGGAACAACCTGGCTCACGAGGATGCCTTCATCCACAGGAAGCCGGGCGTAGTCCACGATCATCGGGTTGAGCTCGACGGACAGGATGTCCAGAGTGCCACGGCTGACGGAGCCGTCCCTGATGATCCGGCTGGCGATGTCGACGACTGTATCCACCGGGATGGCGAAGCTTATGCCCTGCGCACTTCCGCTGGTCGAATAGATCGCGGTCACCAGACCGACCATGCGGCCCTTGGCATCGAGCAGAGGACCTCCGCTGTTTCCGGGGTTTATGAGGGCATCGGTCTGGATGAGTCCAGACAGGGACACGCCGTCGCCGCTTGTGACGGTCCTGTCCAGGGCGGCGACCGTACCTACGCTCTGCGACCAGGAATAGCCGTACGGAGAACCGATTGCAATGACCTTCTGCCCGACGACCAGCTCTTCGGCGGACATGAACGAAAGAGGCGCCAGGCCTTCGCCATCCACCTTGATCACGGCGATGTCCGTTATCGGGTCGCTGCCCACGAGCCTGGCATCACGCTGGTCCCCGTCCATGAATCTCACCGTGAGATCGCCTCCCTGCGAGACCACATGAGTGTTCGTCACGATGTAGCCGTCCGACGTGATGACGACACCGCAGCCCATTGCGGCGGACAGCTCACTTGATACGTAGATCTCGACCACCGACGCAGCACAGCGTTCGAACACCTTGATGTTCTGCATCTCGTCCGCCGAGTATCGCCAGCTCTGGCCTCCCTCCTCGAACAGCAGCAGTCCCTCGTCCGAGTAGAAGATGTCATCCACCTCGTAGCCGCCCAGGGCGAGCAGAGCCCTTTCGCCGCCTTCACGGCCGACACGCTCCAGCTCCCGTCTCAGGTCCTCGCTGCGCTTCTCCTGGGATATCCCGATGGTCCACAGCGAGAGCAGTACCAGCACCGCCACGGTCACGACGGCAAGGCAGGCGGCAAGGATGATGCGGGAAAGCGGAGGCCTCTTGTCCATAATCCGTAAGCTAGCACTATGGGAGGCGACCGTCAATGAAGAGGAATGCACAACAGCGACGGCGTGGATTATAATCAGGAGCCATGGACAATCATCGCATGCTCAACGAGAGGGCCTGGGACCTTGAGGTCGAGAAGGGCAACCACTGGACCCGGCCGGTCTCGAGCCGGAGCATAGACAAGGCGCGAGGCGGATGCATCGAGATGACGCTGACGCCGAACCGCCTCGTTCCCGCCTCATGGTGCGAAAGACTCGGCCGGGACGTGCTGGCACTTGCCTCGGGAGGAGGTCAGCAGGGTCCGCTGATCGCCGCATCCGGAAGGAACGTCACGGTCCTGGACCTGTCCAGTCGTCAGCTGGAGCAGGACGAGAGGACGGCGGAAGCCAACGGCCTTTCCCTCAGGACGGTGAAGGCCGACATGGCGGACCTTTCGGCCTTCGGCGACGGTTCGTTCGACAGCGTCGTCAATCCCGTATCGCTCAACTTCCATCCGGACATAGACAAGGTGTACTCGCAGGTCCATCGTGTACTGCGTCCATCCGGCCTCTTCATGTTCGCCGTCGCAAATCCGATCATGTACATGTTCGATGTAGGAAAGCTCGAGAAGGGTCGCATGAAGATACGCTATACCCTTCCCTTCTCCAGCCAGGGGTCGCTTTCGCCGGCGCAGTGCAGGAGGATGGCGAGACGTGGCGACACCTTCGAGTACAGCCATACTCTGGAGACGATCATAGGACATCTGTGCAGGACGGGATTCTCGATCATCGACTTCTACAGCGACACGAGCGACTTCGAACCTGTGGACAGCTACGTCCAGGACTGCTACATCGCCATGCTATGCATCAAGACGGACGATCCGGCCTGATGTCGTGAGCGCGAGCATTCCGACACCCATGCTACGGCACAGCCGTCCGGCCTCCTGCGTCCCGAGCACGAAGCATGCAGTGGACAGCGCATCGGCCAATGCCCCGTCATCGCTGACTATCGACACGCTGACGATGTCGCTGTCGGCAGGCCACCCGGTCCTGGGATCCAGTATGTGGTGGTACTCGACGCCGTCGACCTCGAAGCGTCTCTGATACGAACCCGAGGTGACGACCGCGGCGTCAGAGCAGAGCACCGTGGCGAAATAGCCGCCTGTGGGCGCCTCGGGATTCTGGATTCCCACGACCCAGTCCTCGTCCGGGCCCTTCGACCCGAGACAGTACACGTTCCCCCCGAGATTGACTATCGCACGCTCCACGCCGCATGAGGCCAGATGCTCTGCAGCCACCTGGCTGGCGTAGCCCTTGGCGATGGCGCCCAGGTCCAGCTGGACAGCCGGATCGCTGATATACACGCTCATGTCCTCCTCGTCCAGGACCAGGCATCCAATGTCGACATGGGACACGAGGTCGGCTATCTGCGAAGCGTCCGGGACCTCATGCTCCGGGCTGCCGAAGGCCCACAGCGAGGAGAGCGCCCCAAGCAGCGGATTGAAGGCCCCTGAGGTCAGGATCGACAGCTCCTTCGCCCTTGCCACCAGAGAGTATGTCATACCGTCGACCTGCACGGGGCATATGCCTGCGCTGCGGTTGATCCTGGCGATCTGGCTGTCCTGCGAATGACGGTCCAGTCTCCTGTCCATCTCGCGCATCAGGGCGAACGTCTGGTCGATATAGGCCTCGTCCCCTGCATCGTATACGGTGATCGAGCACTGCGTGTCCATCAGGAACTCGTATCGCGTGACCGGCTCGTCGCTGCACGAGACCGAGAGAATCAGGAGGAGCATCGCTGTAATGACAAGGGCAGGACGGATCATATGCGGCCTCAAGGATATGACTTCGGCTGGGACAATGCAACAGTGGGGGGCATGCAAGTGTTGCACATCACGGGTTTTGGACCTAAGCTTTCCACATGCCGCAGGAAAGCAGGTTCATCTCCATGCGCACACTGCACGTCACGCTGGTCGTGATGGCCATCGTCACGCTCTCTGCCGCGCTCGCGATGCACCTGTCCATCACCTCGCCCTCCCTGTTCACGGACGGGGCGTACAGGGCACCCTCGTCGATGGACCTGTATGTCAACGGAATCCTCGTCGAAAAGGACGTGGACCTTCCCATGACGATATCGATGGAGGAAGGGGACGTGGTCAGACTGGAAGGCCACCTGGACGACTTCGATGCAGGGCGGCGCGCCTTCATGCTGACCACGGATGCCAGCATCTTCAGGATATACGCCGACGGCCGCCTCGTCGCATCGGACGGATACGGCGACGACCTGACCGACTTCTTCCGGATGCATCATGGCTCACCACAGATGAACATCGGCTTCTTCCCGCAGGACATGGACGTCGACGAGATAGCCATAGAGTTCGAATGCATCGCGCTTGCCAGGGGCAGACAGATTGACATAGATTCGCTGGTCCTGGGTTCTTCATGGGACATCATATCCCTGTTCAGGAACACCATACGTCTGTTCGCATGCCTGCTCGTCATCCATGCAACAATATTCGTGGCCATCCTGGCGATCGTGTCCACACACTGGAAGACGGCCTCGCCGGGAATCCTGCTGATACTTGCATTCGAGGCCCTCATGATCGCGCAGACGGTCATAGGAATCGGAGTGCGTGACCTCTTCCACTCCAACGAACTGCTTTGGCAGATACTCGAACAGGTGGCCGCATCGCCCTACCCGATCCTCTTTCTGGCCATGACGAGGAGGATCGACCACGTCGCCTGTCTGTCCTCGACGCGCCACAGGCTGATGTCGCTGCTGCCAATGGCGATGCTCTCGCTCTCCGCCCTGTCCTATCCTGTCAGTGCGCAGGCTTCACATTTCCTGTTCCATCTCACCAAGGGTGCGAACCTCGTCGTGTGCCTGGCATACACCATCGCGATGGCCCTGGAGAAGGAGGAGGCATCCAGACATCTGATCTCGTTCTCCCTGATGATGGATGCGGCTTTCATGCTGGAACTGGTCAATGTCCCCAGCTTCTCCACGTTCAACGCGCTTCACTGTCTGAGCAACGTCATCAGGCTCGTCGCCGTAATGACATACATCACGTTCACCATCTCGCACTACCTGACCAGCGAGAAGATCGTCATCGGGCAGCTAGGTCTGGACGACATGCTCTACAGGGACAGTCTCACGGGCTGCTATACCAGGCGAAACCTGGACGAGTTCATCCATGACGACGAAGCGATCAGAGGAAGACGCCTCCACATCCTCTTCTACGACCTCGACGGTCTCAAGCCGATAAACGACAGCTTCGGACACGCGGAGGGGGACCGTCTGTTCGTCCATCTGGGAGACGTGATCCATGACACCTTCACGGAGGACATGCCGTCCTACAGGTTCGGAGGAGACGAGTTCGTCACGATAGTCCCATGCGATGCGCACATAAGCGACGTGGAGGACCTCGCGCTCTCCTTCGCCTGGGCATTCAGCAAGGATGCCCCGTATTCGGCGAGCCTTTCGATAGGCTGGTCGACGTACGAAGGCGGCGGCATCGAGGAGTTCGACAGATGTCTCCAGGAGGCCGACCAAAGGATGTACAGGATGAAGAGGGAGCACAGGAGGGATCCCAGATGAGCATGTCGCGTGGCATCACCATCCTGACGATTGTGCTTTCCATCATCGCCATTGTCTTCTCCGCAGGCATGGCGGTGCACTCTGCAGGCTACGGCAGGACGGTCTCGGGAATATACGGCGACCCCATATACGTCGTGGAAGGCATGGACGTCACCATGAACGGAGAGCCGGTCGCACAGGACATTCCGGCCGGCCAGTGGCTGTACGAGGGACCATACGCCTTCAGCGACACGTTCACATTCACCGTGGATCTGTCGACCTTCCCGCACTATATCGACCCCACCCTCTGCTTCCGTTCCCGTTCGGCCGGCGTGCATGTCTACCAGGGAGGAAACCTGGTGTATTCCATCGAAAGCCATGGCGGGCAGAATCCGCCTTCGTTCGACGGCGGACGATACAACCTGGTCACCCTGGACGGCACGGCAATGGAAGGGCCTCTGTCCATAGTCTTCGAGACGACATACATGGACAGCAGTCCGCTGTTCGACCCGGTCTTCTTCGGCAACAGGACGAGCCTCGTCATCCGGATCGTCGCCCGCAATGTCCCTTCTCTCATAATCGGCATGTCCATGGTCGCCGCATCGTTGCTGATCGCCTTCCTGAGCCTGACGCTCCAGAACAGGCAGGCCAGAGCGAACCTGATGTCGGCCGTCTTCCTCATCGCGATCACCGGCACCTGGATACTGACGCAGAACTGGAGCCGGCAGTTCTTCTTCTCCAACGTCACGATGGCGCTGGACGTGTCGTACCTGATGATGGCTCTTCTTCCGCTATCGATGCTGCACTACATCAGGATGAACTACGACATAGGCATGCACAGGTCGTTCAGGCTCTTCGAGCACTTCTCCTACCTCATGATTCTCATGTATGTCGTGATGTATGTCCCGTACCTGCTGTTCGCCCGTCCATACGGCGACATCCTGATCGTCATGGCGGCTCTGCTGGCATTCTATTTCCTCTCCCTTGTCGCAGTGTGCCTGCACCATTATGTGAAGAGGAGATTCCCGGGCGGACTATGGCTGGTGACCGGCCTTGCCTCATACCTGTCCGCGATCGTGATCGAGCAGGTGCTCCTGACGCGGGAGAGCATACTGAGGGTCCAGATCTCGATCTATCTTCCGTATTACATCGCGCTGTTCATCTTCCTCTTCCGTGCGGCGGCGGAGACGATGCGCAACTCGCGTTCGGCGACGGAGAAGCGGAGGATACTGGAGATGGCCTACATGGACACGCTCACCGGAGTGCTGAACAGGAACGCCCTGGACGACAGGCTCGACAGGATATCCAGGGAGAACAGGAGGAACATCTACATTTTCATGTTCGACATCGACGGCATGAAGCGCTACAACGACACCTTCGGCCACAAGGCCGGCGACATGCTGGTCAGATCGATGGCCGAAAGCCTGAAGGAGGCCACCCTCGACATGAACCGATACATCTTCCGATATGGAGGCGACGAGTTCCTGCTGATGGTCGAGGACGAGGACGAACTCGACACGGCTAGGATCGTCGAGGATGTCAGGAACGGCTTCAGGAGGCTTGCGGGGTCCGCCCGTCTCGACTTCTCCGTCGGCGTCGTGCGTTATGACAGGAACATCCACAAGGACATCGTCGCAAGACTCGGAGAGGCCGATGCGATGATGTACTACGACAAGCAGGACGGCTCGAGGAAGTCCACCCCCCCCCGCAGGAGGAAAGGCCGGTGAGCAGGGGTGATCCGGACACCGGATGCCGCTGATCAGCCCATCCGGCTGCACAGCTGTCTGTAGATGTCCAGCCTGTCCCCATCCTGTGTCGACACGTGTCGACCGTCCTTCCATCTGCTCAGGCTGCCTCCCTGGACCATGAACACCTCCGGTGCGAGGGTCTTGACGTCCTCATTGTCGAACAGATGCATGTCGTCCTGCCCGAGTATGAGCACGTCGGCGTATGAGAGGGCCTGACGTATCTGGCGCGAGAGGCGCACGTCATCCGGATGGTCATAGGTGGACGATGCGACGTCGATCACGAGCATGGGTCTGGGCGTGTGGAATGTCGTAGCATCCAGAATCGAAGAGAAGAGCGGCTGATGATAGAGGGCGCCGGCACACATCACGACGATGTCGACGTCGCTGTTCTCGTCCAGCGATCTCGTCAGCTCCTGGCTGGAGGCGCTCGTCGAGCATGTGAAGCTGGAGTAGCAGCTGGTACGGCCCTGCATGTCCTCCACCACGAGGAAGCTTGGCTGGTCGCCGCATACGAGGTCGGGGTCGAAGACTATCCTGTCATGGACGAGCGACTCCAGGATGATGCGTCCGGGACCGTCGTTGCCCAGCCTTGCCAGTATCCCCACGCGGGAATCGACATTCCGTCTGACCGCCCTGGCCGTTTCGTAAAGATATCCGCCGGCCTTCAGTTCACTCTTTTCGCCGTCGATCGTCAGATGGGCCTCCACCACTCCGGAGAAAAAGATCACATCACCCTCCTTCCCGCTTCACAAAGACAGGCTTTTCATAGGATTATTCCACTCATGTTGAAGATAAGGAAATGCCAGTGGATTTGCAAGCCGGACAGGCTTCGCATCCTGTCGTCCAGGTCACTGACCTTCATGAGCACGGGCGAACACCATTTCGTGTGGACCACGGACGAGGACGACAGGATCGTCTTCGGATGCGAAGGCGACGTGCAATGCGGCATCGCCCTGGTCTTCAGCATCGACCATGGACTTTCCATCGTGAACGACCACGGACATGTCTCGCTGGATATGGACATGCTCGGGCTACGCACCCACCAGGAGTGGTACGGCTGCGACGAGGACTGTTCGCTTACAGTCGAGAGGAGAGGCGACAGCGTGCTGTTCCTGTCTGCCGGCAGACAGCTGTATTCCTTCACCTTCCCATCCATAGCCTCCAGCGTCTCGATATCGTTCTTCTGTCGGGGATGCGGTCAGGTGACGTTCTCCTTTTCATGAGTGCCGCTTTGGTGCTAACATTCGGGAAAATCACCAAGCGCCCCTCTGGAAGGGCGGTAGGAGGACATAATCATGCCAGAAGTCTCTGAAAGACCTCTCAACTTCATCGAGAAGATCATCGAGGACGACCTGAAGAACGGAAGGGTGCCCGAGGGCGGGATCGTGACCCGCTTCCCTCCGGAGCCCAACGGCTATCTGCACATCGGACACATCAAGAGCATCTGCCTCAACTTCTCCCTGGCCGAGAAGTACCACGGCCGCTGTCATCTGCGTCTTGACGACACGAACCCCGCCAAGGAGGAGAACGAATACATCGACGCGATCAAGGACGACATCCGCTGGCTGGGCTTCGACTGGGGCGAGCACGAGTACTACGCCTCGGACTACTACGATCAGCTGTATGAGATCGCAGTGCGCCTCATAAGGGAGGGCAAGGCCTATGTGGACTCGCTGTCCGCAGAGCAGATGAAGGAATACAGGGGCACTCTGACCGAACCCGGCCGCAACAGTCCCGACCGCGACAGGAGCATCGAGGAGAATCTGCGCCTCTTCGAAGAGATGAGGCAGGGTCTGCATCCCGAAGGCAGCTACACCCTCAGGGCCAAGATCGACATGGCCAGTCCGAACATGAATCTTCGCGACCCGGCACTGTACAGGATAAAGTTCGCCACCCATCCGCGCACGGGCGACAAGTGGTGCATCTACCCGATGTACGACTTCACGCACCCGATCAGCGACGCCATAGAGGGCATCACCCACTCGATCTGCACTCTCGAGTTCGAGGACCATCGTCCCGCCTACGACTGGGCGACCAGCATCGACGGCATCGAGCACACCCCGCACCAGTACGAGTTCGCAAGACTCAACATCACCTATTGTCTGATGAGCAAGCGCAAGCTGCTCTACCTCGTGAACAACGGTCTTGTCAGCGGCTGGGACGACCCCAGGATGCCGACAGTCGCAGGCATCAGGAGAAGAGGCTACTCGCCACAGGCCATGAAGGACTTCGTCTCACGCGTGGGAGTTGCCAAGGTGGAAGGCGTCTTGGACTTCTCGCTGATGGAGTTCTGCGTCAGGGAAGACCTCAACAGGAGGGCCAGGAGGCTTATGGCCGTCCTGGATCCGGTGGAGGTCGTCATCGACAACTATCCCGAGGGCCAGGTCGAGTACTTCGAGGCCGAGAACAACCCCGAGGACGCGGATGCGGGCACCCGCAAGGTGGCCTTCTCGAAGCACATCCTCATCGAACGAGAGGACTTCATGGAGGTCCCAGTCAAGGGCTACCATCGCCTGTACATCGGCAACGAGGTCAGGCTGAAGTACGCCTACTACATCACGGCCACGGGCATCGAGAAGGACGACGATGGGAACATCACGCTGATCCATGCCACATACGATCCGCTCTCGCGTGGCGGTCAGACACCCGACGGGCGCAAGGTGCGCGGCACCAGCCACTGGGTGTCGAAGGACCACTGCATCAAGGCCGAGGTCAGGCAGTACGACAAGCTCTTCAGCAGCGAGAACCCGGGCCAGGCCACAGGGAACTACCTTGACGACCTCAACCCCGACTCCCTTGTCGTCATAAACGGCGCCTGCATCGAGCAGGAGGCGGCGAACGCCAAGGTCGGAGACTACCTGCAGTTCATCCGCAACGGATACTACTGCGTCGACAGCAGGGACAGCAGGCCCGACAGGATGGTCTTCAACAGGACGGTCACGCTCAAGGACTCATGGGCCAAGCAGAAGGCGCGCATGGGCCTGTGACGGGCGATGGGGAGGATGGGCACCAGCCCTCCTCCCTTCTCTTTTGTCCTCTGTTGCTTTAGTCTTCGATTTATGGACGTCTTCTTCGACACCCACATCCATTTGATGACACTCGAGGAGCCGGACTTCGCGGCCTTCCTCTCTCCTCTCGTCACATCCCCGGTCTCGTTCTTCTCCGGCGGACTGACGAAGGACTACATCCCTCTTGCAAGGCAGAGGACCGCCAACGACATAGAGAACACCCTTGTCACGTTTACGCAGACGATCGTCGACACGATGACGATGATGGAGGATGACCTCAGGGGTCTGTACAGGTCGCCTTCCAACAGGGCCTCCTACCCTGACCTGCCGTACATAAGGGACGGGATGATACATTTCCGCAATCGCACATACGGCACTCTCGTGCTGTGCCCCCTCGTCATGGACTTCACCCATCCCGAGGACGACGGAGGAAGGACGTACTACCCTCTGACATGCCGTGACAAGCTCACGCCGTATCTTGAGAAGACGCTGGATGCGATCGCTTCGTTCGCAAGGCTCAGACCCACCTCCCCGATACGGTTCATGCCCTTTTCCGGCATAAGCCCGCACGCCCACAGCCAGGCGTTCCTGGAGGATTATCTCTCGCGTTGGCTGGACCTGACGCATCGCCCGGATGGTTCGAAGCCCTTCTTCGGCGTCAAGCTGTATCCGCCTCTCGGCTGCGACCCATGGCCGTCCGACCAGGCGGAGCTGAAGAAGATGAGGACGCTGTACTCGTTCTGCTCACGCCACCGCATCCCCATCATCACGCACTGCGACGACCAGGGCTTCAGAGGGATAGACGCCCGTCTTGCCTGGAAGTACACGGACCCCGCGAGCTGGAGGACAGTCCTTGAGAACTATCCTGACCTGGTGATCGACTTCGCCCATGTCGGACGCCAGTACGGTCTGCTGAACGCTGGAGGGAACATCCTGGACAGCTTGGCGGCGAAGCTGAAGGGACAGCCGACCGACGAATGGTTCTATTCCCTCATGGGTCTCATCCAGGACTTCGACAACGTCTACAGCGACATTTCGTTCACGGGCGCCTACAGGGACTTCTACGTGACGCTGGGCAACTACATGAAGTCGCTTGACGACGGCAGAAGGGAGAAGCTGCAGGACAGGCTCATGTTCGGAAGCGACTTCTCGATCAACCTGCTGAGAGTGGAATCGTACTCCGCCTGGTGGCGCATCGTGGAGACCAGCGTCATGTCCGACGATCTGGTCCACAGGATGGTCAGCGTCAATCCTGCACGATTCCTGGGTCTGGAGGCCGATGCACTGTGCGATGATGCATCCACACCCAGGCGACGTCTTCCGGCCTTCAGACGAAGCGCGAGCGGTATTCGCTCGGACTCGTCGCATACATCCTCCTGAATGCCGAGGAGAAGTGGCTCAAGGATTCGAAGCCCGTCATGGCGCACACCTCGCCTATGCTCTTCGTCCCGTCCTCAAGAAGTCTCCTGGCCGTCTCCAGTCTCATCGACATCAGATGACGCATCGGAGAGGTGTCCAGCGCCCTGGAGAAGATCCTGGAGGCCTCGCGCTGCGACACGAAGCCGGCCCTGGCTATGCATTCGAGGGTGAGATGCTCGTCCATATGGCTGTCCATGAACTCGAGCATCCTCGCAAGACGCGGGTCCATCGCCCCGTCACCGGCCTCTAGGATGTCCTGCTTCTCATAGACTATGTCGGCAAGCACGTCGAAGAGTCCCGACAGGAAGGCCAGCTCATGGCCGAACCGGGCCTCCTCGAATGCCTCCAGCGCCCTCGAAAGCGCATCGACGGCCCGGTGCGTCAGCACGACGAAGTCGATTCGGCTCGCAAGCAGCGGCCTTATGTAGCGCTCCTCGATATAGGCCGAAGAGAACAGCATGGGTGAAAAGTCGATGACGACGAGCGACGAGTCCCGGTTCGAGCGCAGGGTGCACCTTCTGGAAGCGTTGATGAAAAGCGCAGAATGCGTCAGGAGAGGCACGTCCATCTGGGGAAACGAAATGGTCACATCCCCCTGCTCCACCAGGATGAGGGTCGGCCTCCTCGATGCGGCCAGATCCGTCCTCTCGCCCGTTGAAAGAGAGCATCTGGAGATGGCCAGAGGAAAGGTCGCGCTGTCGAAGAGAGATGTCGTGTGCATGCTGATGAGCTTGCCCCATACTCGAGGGGAAGTCAACAGCATGATGATGTCCGCTACAGACAAGAGGCGTGCGTTTTCCTTATAGAAGAGTAAACGCCATGGATGCTATCCTTGCCTGCGTATGGCCACTGTACTGCTGATCATAATCTATATCGCATTCATCTCGCTCGGTCTGCCGGACTCCGTACTTGGCACCGCCTGGCCGATGATGCATCTGGACCTGGGAGTGCCCGTATCCATGGCGGGGATCGTGAACGTCTTCATCTCGCTGTGCACCATCGTGGCCTCGATGATGAGCCAGCACGTCATACGCCGCTTCGGGACATACAAGGTCACGATCTTCTCCATAGCCCTCACCTGCAGCGGACTATACTTCATATCCACAAGCAGGCACATTCTGCTCCTGATGCTCTTCTGCATTCCGCTCGGCCTGGGCGGCGGAGCGATAGACACCGCGCTCAACAACTACGTCGCGAACCACTACAGCGCGATGCAGATGAACTTCCTACACGCGTTCTGGGGCATCGGGACCATGGTGGCCCCGTCCCTTCTTTCCGTGTTCTTCGACACGGGGCGCACCTGGAGGGACGGCTACATCGTCCTCGCCCTGATCCAGTCGGTCATATTCCTGGTGGTCCTCTCGTCCAGGGGGCTGTGGAAGGTGCATGAGGAGAAAGGACAGGACATAAAACGGCTCCTCGACGAGGACAGGAAGGTGTACTCCAACGCACAGCTGCTGAGGGTGCGTGGTGCACTGCCCTCCTGCCTTGCCTTCACCTTCTACTGCTTCGAGAGCGTCACGATCCTGTGGCTCGCAAGCTATCTCGTATACGGCAAAAGGCTGGATGCGGCCACGGCCGCGGGCCTGAGCTCGATGACGTACCTGGGAATAACAAGCGGAAGGATCGCCACCGCATTCATAGCCGACAGGATACCGTCCAAGAGGATGATACAGGCCAGCCAGGTCATGATAGCCCTGGCGAGCCTGGCGCTGATCCCGGTGCACAGCATACCTGTGCTGTACGTGGTCATCTTCGTCATGGGCTTCAGCTTCGGTCCGATCTTCCCGACCATGGTCCATCAGACGGTGTCCTACTTCCACCCATCCTGCAGCGTCGGGATAATCGGCCTTCAGATGAGCTTTGCCTACATCGGAAACACGCTTCTCGTCCCGCTGTACGGCGTCATCGCCGCCATGCTGGGCACACAGGCGCTGTTCCCGTTCTACGTCCTCGTCCTCCTGATGCTCCAGACGCTGTCCACCACGCTGAAGAACCGCGGGTGTGGAAAGTAAAGCGGCATGTGGTAGCATTGTCTTCATGATCGCTGTTCTCGTCACCCTTGCGGCAGTCATGGCCGCCCTGGCTTCATGCTGCGAATACTTCCTGCGCTTCGCCCTGCGCTCAGGGGCAAGGCCCCTGGTCCCAGGGGACGGCAGCCCCTTCTCGAGCGAACAGTACAGGCATGAAAGAGAGCTGTCCCGCGGTTTTCTGGAAAAGGAGTGCACTCACGTGTACGTGACCAGCCGCGACGGGCTGACCCTGCACGGCTATCTGCATGAGAAGGCGGGCTGCCATGACTATCTGGTCACGGTACATGGCTACAGGGGTTGTGCACTGGACAACGGTGCACTGTACAGATACATGGCAAGCGAGGGATTCTCGACGCTAGTGGTCGATGTGCGCGGCCATGGGGAAAGCGGAGGGCGATGGCTCAGCATGGGGCTTTGGGAGGCCGACGACCTTGCACTGTGGGTCGACTTCATCGTCTCGAAGGATCCTGCTGCCAGAATCGCATTGCACGGAGTCTCGATGGGAGGTGCCACGGTGATGATGCTCTCGGGAAGGAACCCCGCTCACGTGAAGGCGATCGTCGAGGACTGTGGCTATTCGTCGACCTATGACGAGTTCGCATGCCAGATGAAGGCGATGTTCCACCTGCCGGCGCATCCGTTGCTCGACATCATCAGCCTGTGGTGCCGCATCCGTCTGGGCTTCTCGTTCAAGGACGTCACACCGTACAGACAGGTCGCGAAGACGACGATCCCCATGATGTTCATCCATGGTAATGCGGACACGTTCGTCCCATTCCCCATGGTATATGAAAACAGAGACGCCCACCGTGGGGAGCATGAGCTCTGGGTCGCGGAGGGCGTCGTCCATGGCGCCGGCATGATCGTCCTGGAAGACGAATACAGCCGACGTGTCACAGCGTTCATCAGGAAGTACATTCCCAGGAGCTGATCACTCCTGGTCTCCGTCCTCCCTGTTCCTGCTGCTTCTTATGCTGTCATAGCCGTAGGGCCTGATGGACTTCCTGGCACGGCGTGCCTTGTCGTAGGAATGGCTCTGGGCACGGCTCCTGCCATCCCTGTCCTGATATGGTCTCCTGTCATCTCCTGAAGACCTGTCGCGATACGAGGGGCGGCCATCGTCGCGGGACCAGGAGGAACGTCCCTCACCGGCTCCATAAGGTCTCCGGCCTTCGTCGCGCCCTCTCCTGACATCCCTGTCGCCGGACCACCCGCGCCTGTCTCCCCTGTAGGAGGATCCGCCCTCGTCCCTTCTCTCGTCGCGCCCACGCCAGGAAGGTCGTCTGTCGTCCCTGTATGAAGGACGGCCTTCATCACGGCCTCTCCTGTCGTCGCTCCTGTAGGAGGAACGCCTGTCGCCTCTGTCATAGGGTCTTCTGTCCTCGTCGCGTCCTCTTCTGACATCCCTGTCGCCGGACCACCCGCGTCTGTCTCCCCTGTAGGAGGAGGATCCGCCATCGTCCCTTCTCTCGACGCGTCCGCGCCAGGAAGGTCGTCTGTCATCCCTGTATGAGGGACGGCCTTCACTGCGTCCTCTCCTGTCG
The DNA here is from genome assembly GCA_944388965.1 of uncultured Spirochaetales bacterium. GTDB lineage: Bacteria > Spirochaetota > Spirochaetia > Sphaerochaetales > Sphaerochaetaceae > Bullifex. Next base: position 141,207 of record CALXKL010000003.1, read on the forward strand.
TCGCGTCTGGAGGGTCTGTCTCCTCCGGCCTGTGCCTCCTCGCTGTCGATGGACGAGACGAGGTGTTCGAAATCCTGATCGTCGACTGTCTTCACCTTGGACCTGCCTGTTCCGTATTCTCTTGAATGATCCTCTCTCCACTCGAAGAGGTCGAGCTTCTCCATGAGCCAGGTACGGCTCATGCCACCCTTGGACCTGGAGAACCCTACAGGAGCCATCTGCTCCGTGATCCCGGTTATTCTGAACGAGCGCTTCAGGGTGGATTTGTCAAGCGCGAAAGTACTTGAATTGCATGAAAAAATCAAGATGGCATGGTCGCTCATGATGCGGCTGAGCTTCGACATCCAGGCAAGATAGTCCTTCTTCACGTCGAAGGGACGGGCCATCCTGTGCGAATTGGAGAAGCTCGGCGGATCGAAGACCACCAGGTCGTACTGCGCACCCTCCGCCACAGCCTTGTCGATGAAGGCCAGTGCATCGGATACGACCACCGGGAAGCGGGATTTGTCGATGAAGCCGTTGGCCGCCAGATTGCGCTCTGCAATGGCGCAGTACGTGTTGGACATGTCCACGCTGGTCACGGATTCCGCCTTGCCCGCCGCGGCATACACGGAGAAGCTTCCCGTATACGAGAAGAGGTTGAGGACCCTCAGCCCCTCGCTGATGCTCCTGACGTATTCGCGCGTGATGGCATGGTCCAGGAAGAGACCGGTGTCGATATGGCTGGTGAGGTCCACCAGGAACTCCAGCCCATGCTCCTTGACGACGAGCTCCACCTTCTCGTCGCTCATGAGGGTGTGCTGCTCCAGCCCTTCCCTCTTGCGTCTGACCTGGTAGATGATGCGTCCGAGTTCGACATACGCCATCCTGTTGACCAGGTCGATGACCTGGGCCTTCGTGGATTCGTCCAGGGCTCCTGGTGCGTAGTCGACGATCTTGGCGTACTTGCCGTACAGGTCGACGGTCACCGGCACGCCCTCGAGGTTGCGGTCGTATATCCTCACGGCCTCGCTGTCCGTGCTGCGCATCCAGCGACGGCCCTCGAGGGCCCCTCTCTTCAGGAGTTTTGCAAAATCCTTTCTTTCATAATCAAGCATGGTCTGCTAATATTAGAGGAAATCGCTGTTTTAGGATAGAAGCATTGGAAAGCAGGGAAGCAAGGCAGTTCATAGACCAGCTCGAGGCGGAGCTCGGAGCCCATATCGGATGGCGCACTTTCGCCACATGGTTCGCCTCCAACGACGGGACCATACGTGAATACGGCGTCTTCCTGAGCATATTGGATGACGGGACGATGTACTTCGAGGACTTCGACAGGAAGCCGCAGATACTCGGCTTCACCATCAGGCCGAAGAACCCGGTCGAGTACGTCAAGTACAGCCGGAGGGTCTCCCTGGACGACATCAGATCGGTCACGAGGGTGCGCAAGAGCCACGCGGTGAGCACATGCTCCTCGGCCTCCGGCGTGCCGCTGTGCGAGGCTTCAAGAATCGTGCAGGCCCTGTTCCCGGTCGTCACGCAGGTGGAGCTTGCAGACGGCAGGTGCTTCTATTTCGAACTCATATCGCACAAGGACTTCGCAGGTGCGCTTTCTACTTTCCAGGGGGAATGACGACATGACGGCTTTCAAGGCATATGACATCAGAGGTGTCTACGGCAAGGACTTCGACAGGGACACGGTATACAGGATCGGGTTCTTCATCCCGCGCCTGCTGAACACGGACCACGTGCTCGTGGGGCGCGATGTCAGGCTCTCCAGCCCCGAGATCCACGAATACCTGGTCAGGGGCATCACCGACAGCGGTGCGGACGTATGGGATCTCGGATTGTGCACAACCCCGATGGTCTACTACGCCACCAGGCTGTACAAGGCGGATGCGTCCGTCCAGATAACCGCCAGCCACAACCCGCCGCAGTACAACGGGCTGAAGATAAGCCGCACCGACGCCCTTCCGGTCGGAGGAGACACGGGGCTCAAGGACCTTGAGAGGATGGTCGTGGAGGAACCGGTATCGCCGGCGGACAGGAAAGGGTCCGTCAAGGACTGTTCATCGTTCGTCGACCGGTACATCGAGTTCCAGAAGACCTTCGTGCCCGATCTGTCGGACCTGAAGATCACGATCGACACCTCCAACGGCATGGCGAACGTCGTGATCAAGGACATCCTGGAGGACAAAGCCGGCATCAGATACATCAACGACGTGCTCGACGGTTCGTTCCCGGCCCACGAGCCGAATCCGCTCGAGGTCGCCAACTGCGCCCAGATCATCCAGGCGGTCAAGGACGACGGAAGCGATGTGGGCGTGATCTACGACGGCGATGCGGACCGCGTCATGTTCATAGACGAGCGAGGACGCTTCATCCAGCCCGACTACATCACCGCGCTGATCGGCTACTACTACTGGAGGAAGGGTGAGGTCGGAGCCGCCCTGCAGGACATCAGGACTAGCAGGTCGACGACGGAATACCTGGAGAAGCTCGGCTTCAACGTGACCACCTGGAAGGTCGGCCATGCGTTCGCCAAGCTCAAGATCAGGGAAATCCACGGCATATTCGGAGGGGAGCTGGCCGGCCACTACTACTTCCGCGACTTCGGCAACTGCGACTCCGGCGTGCTCGCGTCTCTCATAGTGCTGTCCGTCGTCGCCGACCTGAAGAGGGAGGGACGCACTCTCGGCTCCTTCATCGACGAGATCGTCACATACGCCAACAGCGGAGAGGTCAACTTCCGTCTGGAGAACAAGGACGGAGCCATCGAGGCGCTGTGCAGCCGGTTCATAGACCACGACAGTCCGGACAAGGTCCTCGACTTCGACGGAAGGCGCATCGAGTTCCCCACCTGGTGGTTCAATGTCAGGAAAAGCAACACCGAGCCCTATCTCAGGATAGTCTGCGAGGCCCGTGATGGTGTAGAATTGAAGAAGCGGCTTGACGAGATAAGCTCGATCATCCACAAGTTCGACTGAAGGAGAAAGATATATGAGAGTACTTCTGTTTGGCGGTGCCGGCTACATCGGCACACATGTCGCGATGGCCTTCCTCGACAGAGGGGACAAGGTCGGAATCTTCGACAACCTGTCTTCAGGACTGAGGAGCAACGTGTCCCCGGATGCCGAGTTCTACGAGGGTGACATCCTCGACAGGGAGCGTGTACGCGAAGTGCTCTCCAAAGGCTGGGACTGCGCGGTCTTCCTCGCCGCCTTCAAGGCTGCCGGCGAGAGCATGATCAAGCCCGAGAAGTACAGCGAGAACAACATAACCGGCGCCCTGATCGTCATCACGGAGTGCGTCGCTGCAGGATGCATGAACTTCATCCTCTCCTCCTCGGCGGCCACCTTCGGCGAGCCGCAGTACCTGCCCATCGACGAAAAGCACCCGACCAATCCGGAGAACTACTACGGATACACGAAGCTGTGCATCGAGGAGAATCTCAAGTGGTACTCCAAGCTGAAGAACCTACGCTTCGCCGCCCTGCGCTACTTCAACGCGGCAGGCTATGATGTCGAAGGCAGGATGCTCGGTCTCGAGAGGAACCCCGCCAACCTGATTCCGGTCGTCATGGAGGCCGCATGCGGCATCAGACCGAACGTGCTGGTCTTCGGAGACGACTACGACACGATCGACGGAACCGGCGTCAGGGACTACGTCCATGTCACGGACCTTGCCGATGCCCATGTCAAGGCCGCGGACTACATCTCCAGCCAGAACAAGGACCTCATCGTCGGCCTCGGCTCGGAGACGGGGCTTTCCGTCATGCAGATCATCGAGGCCGCAAGGAGGATCACAGGCAAGCCGATCCCCTCGCAGATTGTGGCACGCCGTCCCGGAGACCCGGCCAAGCTCGTCGCAAGCAGCAAAATGGCGCATGAGGTCCTCGGCTGGAAGGCCAGATACTCCGACCTCGACACGATCATCTCCTCGACATGGAACGTCTACAAGGCCAACATGAAGGAACAGGGGAAGGAAGTCTAAGAGCCGACAACGGGCAATGAGCGCAATGACAAAGTGATGACAGGTCTCCGCAAGGGGACCTGTCCCGTCTTCTCACTCATTCCAAAGGAATCTCTTCATATCCACCAGGCCGTTGTCCAGGAAGCCGACGCCCTCCTCTTCCAGCAACGCCCGCTGGGCGTTCCATCCGGGGGCGCACCGACCGGCGTGGTTCACCACACGGTGGCAGGGGTGGTCACCGTAAAGAGAAGAGAACGAGAGGATCCGTCCGACAAGACGTGATGATGACGGCATGCCTGTCAGGCGTGCTATCTGGCCGTAAGTGGCCACTTTGCCCAAAGGGATCTCGTCGACGATCGACAGCACCTCCCATGCCTTCCTGTCGTCCATCATTCGTCATCCTTCGGGAGGATCAGGTTGAGAACCACCGCGACGAGCGTCGCGACGACGACAGGGGATGATGCGAAGACCATCGTCACCCACTGCGGGAACTGCGCAAGCGACTCGCTCACAAGGCTGACTCCCATTCCAAGAGCCGCGGACAGTCCGACTATCGAGGTGTTGCGGTAGCCCATGTGCTCGCGTGAGACGAGCTTCATGCCCGTCATCGCGATGGATGCGAACACCGACACCGTCGCTCCGCCGAGCACGCACTGCGGAATCGTGGTGAGGAGAGCGGAGAACTTCGGGACCAGACCTGCGGCCAGGAGCATCAGGGCCGTAAGGCCCAGCACCCTGCGGTTGACGACCTTCGTCGACGAGACGATGCCCACGTTCTGGGAATAGGTGGCGTTCGGCAGCCCGCCCAGAAGCGACGAGAAGAGGTTCGAAACTCCGAAGCCTATTATTCCGCCCCTTAGCTCGTCGCTCGTCGGCTCCCTGTCCATGCCGCCGATGGTCGTGGCGCTCATGTCCCCTATCGCCTGTATGGCGTTTATCGCGAAGAGGATCGATATCGCCAGGATCGACGAGAACTCGAAGCGTATGCCGAATGGTGCCGGCCTCACCAGGGAGAACATACCCGCCTCCCCCACCGCAGAAAGGTCTATCATGCCGAAGGGGATGGAGAAGATGTACCCGGCGGCTATGCCGAGCAGAATCGAGGCAAGCTTGACCATGCCCTTTGCAAAGTGGTTCAGACTCGTCACGCACACCAGGGTGAAGATGGCCACAAGCCAGTTCTGCCAGCTTCCGAAGTCGGGATTCCCGCTTCCTCCCGCCATGTACGTTATCGCGGTGGGATACAGCGACAGTCCTATCGTAAAGACGACCGTGCCCGTGATCAGAGGCGGGAACAGATGCTGGATGCGCTTTGCGAATATGCCGATGACGATGGCGACCAGGGAGCCCACCAGCTGTGCGCCGAATATCTCGGCGATGGAGAATGTCGTTGCTATGCTCTGCATCGTCGCCAGATAGGCGAAGCTCACGCCCATGATCACCGGCAGCCTGGCCCCGCACATCCGCGTGACGCCGAACAGCTGCAGCAGCGTCGAGAGCGCGGCGCATACGAGAGACGACTGTATCAGAAGAATCCGCTGGGCGCTGTCCAGTCCGGCCACCGACGAGATGATTATCGCCGGCGTGACACAGCCCACGATCATCGCGACCAGGTGCTGCAAGGCAAGCGGAAGCGAACATGCCAGAGGGGGAAGCCTTCCGTCCATGTCGAATAGCAGTCTCTTGTCATCCATAAGCCGGATTGTATCATGGAAAACCGTCATGTCTAATGCATTCTGATGCAGAATCATCAAAAATGGACAACATTACTGAAGTTTTCCACAATATGCCGTACCTGCATGTATGAAATATTGCAATGCACCTTGCAGACATATATCATGAGGCCAGGAGTCGAGAACATGCCGAACTATACCAAAGCCGATTTTTCCTGGATACTCCGCAACCCCAGCCACGAGACCTGGGAGGCGGACAACCTGTTCAACGTCGAGACTGCCCGCAGGGCACGCCACTTCCATCGTCAGCTGCCTTCATTCAGACAGACACCGCTTGTGAGCCTGGGACATCTGGCCCAGATGATGGGTGTGGAGGGAATATACGTGAAGGACGAGTCCCAGCGCCTCGAGCTGAACAGCTTCAAGGTCATGGGCGGCTCGTTCGCCATCTTCCGCTTCCTGCAGAAGAAGCTCGGACTTCCCGATGAGAAGATGACCTACAAGTTCCTCATCAGCAAGGAATGCCACGACATGACGGGCACCCTCACCTTCGCCAGCGCGACCGACGGCAACCACGGCAAGGGGATCGCATGGGCCAGCAGGATGCTTGGCCACAAGTGCAACATCTACGTCCACAGGGACACCAGCCAGGCCAGAATCGACGCGATCAGGATGTTCGGGGCCAACGTGACAGTCGTGGACGGCAACTACGACGATGCGGTGCGCCAGGTCGCGATCGACGCCCGCGACAACGGCTGGGAGATAATCTCAGACACGTCATGGCCGGGCTACACCGAGGTGCCGACCTGGATCATGCAGGGCTACACGACGATGCTGCTCGAGGCGCAGGAGCAGTTCGCAGGCATGGGCATCGAGCGCCCCACCCACATCTTCGTCCAGGCTGGAGTCGGAGCGCTGGCCGCATCGGTGATCGGCTTCTACGCTTCGCTTTTCAAGGATAATCTTCCCAAGTTCATAGTCGTCGAGCCTGAAAACGCCGCCTGCCTCTTCCTCAGTGCGAAGGTCGCCGACGGAAAGCCGCATGCCGTCACGGGGGATCTGGACACCATCATGGCCGGTCTTGCCTGCGGCGAGCCGTCAGAGATCGCATGGAACGTGCTCTGGCCTCTGGTTGACGCCTTCCTGTCCGTTCCCGACTACGTCGCAGCCCGTGGCATGAGGATACTCGCCACTCCGCTCAAGGACGATCCGTTCGTGATCAGCGGGGAATCGGGTGCCGTGCCCCTTGGCGCATTCTACTCCATGATGTGCGAAAAGGATGTGACCAAGGAGCTCATCGACCATCTCGGAATCGATTCCAACAGCAGGCTGCTGTTCATCAACACCGAGGGCAACACGGATCCCACCCACTTCCGCCAGATCATCTGGGACGGCTGCGATCCCGTGCCGAAGGAGTACTGGACTACAAGATAGGATTCTGACAGAGGCGCATCGAATGGTGCTCCGGCGTGTCTTCGATTCGTGAAGGTATGCTGGAGCATCATCCTTTTCCTGACATCTCCATCTATCAGAGCAGCATCATGTGCCCGAACGACAGGATCTTCGGATTGTCGAGAGGATATGAGCGGATCGAGACCCCCATGATCCCAGGAAGTGACGAAGCGTCTATGAACTCCAGACAATCGCCTTCTACGGCCAGGACGATTCCGATGTGGGACGGCTCTCCGTCCGTACCATCGCCCATGAACACGAGATCCCCGGCAGCAGGAGCCGAGCATGGAGTCGACCAGCGGGTGAAAATCTCCATGACGGTCGAGTCTTCGAATGGCAGAGACCTGTCAACAAGCGCCTCCTTGTAGACGTTGATCACAAAACCGCTGCAGTCGACCGTCGCGCCATCCTCCCACCAGAAGCTCTGCCCACCCCATTCATATGGAACCCCGATGTATTTCTCCGCAACCCGGACGATCCTCTGACGTTCGGCGTCGGTCAGTTCCCCGGCCTGCCGCATGGAGGTCGAGCATGAGAAGCAAAGAAAGCTGAATACCAGGATAAGAAAGACGGACTTCCTCATGGCCTGATTATGGCTTCACGCCAAAGAGACGGTCAATTGCGCATGGAGAGCATTCACACATCTCCTCGACCGGCCATGTGTAAAAAAAGACACATATTTCAGAAAACCCTTTGTGCCATCTCCGTAAAGGTTCTAGAATGGAAGTGTTGGGCCTGTGCCTGCTCAGATCTTTCTCAGAGGTTAAGAAGATGGACATAAGGTTGGAAGGACTGACGAAGACCTTCACTGGAAAGGACAAGGTCGAGACCATAGCGGTCAATGATCTCACGGTCACCATTCCGGGTGGTCATCTCGTCGGTCTCCTGGGACCTTCCGGTTGCGGAAAGAGCACCACGCTGTTCATGCTCGCCGGTCTGCATGAGCCCACGAGAGGGCGCATCTGGTTCGGAGACGAGGACGTGACGGACCTTCCGCCGGAGAAGAGGGGCATCGGTCTGGTGTTCCAGAACTACGCCCTCTACCCTCACATGACGGTATACGACAACATCGCATTCCCGCTCCGCAACAGCAGGAGTTTCCGCGAGAAGCACAAGGATGGAAAGGAACGGCATGAGGCCATAGACCAGATTGTCCAGCAGACCGCGAAGATCGTTGCGATCGAGGAGCTGCTTGCCCGCAAGCCGAGCCAGCTTTCCGGCGGCCAGCAGCAGCGTGTCGCCATCGCCAGGGCGATCGCGAAGCAGCCCAGGGTCCTGCTTCTGGACGAGCCTCTGTCGAACCTCGACGCAAGGCTGAGGATCCAGACCAGGGAGGAGATAAGGCGCATCCAGCAGGCCACCGGCATCACGACCGTGTTCGTCACCCACGACCAGGAGGAGGCGATGAGCATCACCGACGAGATCATCGTCATGAAGGACGGCGTCGTGCAGCAGGTCGACCATCCGCAGGAGACGTACATACATCCGGCGAACGTCTTCGTCGCCCGCTTCCTCGGCAACCCGCCGATAAACATGATCGATGCATCCGTCAAGGACGGTCAGGTGATGATAAACGGCTGTCCGGCCATCGCGGCGGATCTGCCGGATGGACAGTACAAGGTCGGCATCAGACCGGAGAGCTTCATCCTCTCGGACGACGGTTTCACTGCCGACATACTCACCAAGGCGACGATAGGACGCGACTTCCAGGTGCGCTTCGACATGAACGGAAGATACAGCGAGGCGCTGATAGAGTCCGACAAGAGCATAGAGGAAGGCGACAAGGTGCACTTCCGTCTGCGAAGAAGCGGCGTCCACATATTCGACCTTGACGAGAAGAGGATCGCGCAATGGTAGGACAGAACCAGAGGAAGACGTTCCTGAAGGCGATGCTCTACATGCTTCCGGCGCTCGTGATCATCGCACTCTTCGTGGTCTGGCCCATGTTCCACACGCTACGCATGAGCTTCTACGAGGACTTCAACATCTTCAACAAGACCGGCGAGGGCTTCGGCCTGTCCAGCTACATCTGGGTCCTCCAGGATCCGACGTTCCACAAGGCTCTGCTGAACACGTTCATCTACGCCATAGTGACCGTGCCGGTTTCAATCATGATAGCCCTCGCGATAGCGATACTGCTGAACAGCGGGATAAGAGGATCCAAGTTCTTCCAGACGGCATACTTCCTGCCATATGTGACGAACGCGATAGCGATCGGCCTCGCCTTCCGCTTCATATTCCACAGCGAATTCGGCGTCTTCAACAAGTTCCTGGCAATCTTCGGAATCGATGCCATAAACTGGCTCACCGATCCAGACTGGGCGATGCCCACGCTGTGCATATTCGGGGTATGGTCCGCACTGGCCTTCAAGATCGTCATATTCCTTGCAGGACTGCAGGGCATCGACCCGCAGCTGTATCAGGCGGCAAGGATCGACGAGGCCGGCAAGTGGAAGATGTTCACCAGCATCACGCTGCCGCAGCTGGGTCCCATAATGGCATACCAGTTCGTCATCGCCACGATAAACGCGTTCAAGGCATACAACGAGGTCGTGGGTCTGTTCGGCGATGACGGGCCGCTTCACAGCGCGATCACGATGGTCTACTACATGTACGACAAGTTCTACAACGCGAACAAGTACACCATCGCCGCGGCCAGCGGCGTCATCATGTTCCTGATCATCATGGTCTTCACATTCATCCAGCTGGGGATGAGCAACCGCAAGGCGGACCAGTAGGAGGTGGCGGCATGAACGATTCCATGAAAATCGAGAACCGCTGGGCAAGGGCCTTCGTCATACTGCTGCTTACCCTTGGCGCCATCGCGATGCTCTTTCCGTTCTTCTGGATGATAAGCGGCTCGTTCAAGACAATCAGGGAGATCACCAGCCCCGACATCATCTGGTGGCCCGAGGAGATGCAGTGGGACAACTACACCACGGTCCTCACCATGAAGACAAACCCGTTCGGCATCTACTTCAAGAACTCCATCATAGTGGCCGTCGCGAACACCGTCTTCACTCTGCTAACGACGATTCTTGGAGCATTCGCCTTCTCCAGACTCGAGTTCAAGGGACGGGACAAGCTCTTCAGCATCCTGCTTGCGACGATGATGGTCCCCAGCCAGATGTACATCGTGACGAACTTCATCACCATAACGAGGATGAACCTCTACGACTCGCTGTGGGCCCAGATACTCCCCTACACCGCCAGCGTCTTCTACATCTACCTTCTCAGGCAGTTCTTCAACCAGATCCCCGACCAGATATATCTGGCGGCGAAGGTCGACGGCTGCTCGGACTGGAAGTACCTGTGGAAGATGATGGTGCCCAATGCCAAGAGCTCGCTGGTCACAATAGGCCTGTTCAACTTCATCGCCAGCTGGAACGCCTACCTCTGGCCGCTGATGGTCACCGGCAGGATCGAGAAGCGCGTGCTGTCGATCGGATTGAAGTATTTCGCAAGCGATTCGGGAACCGACTACCACCTGATGATGGCGGGCGCCACCATCGTCGTGCTCCCGCTGATCGTGATATACCTCGTCTTCCAGAAGTACATCATACAGGGCATAGCCCGTGGTGGACTCAAGGGATAGAAAAAGACTGAAAGGAGAAGAGAGAATGAAAAGAATTCTTGTGTTCCTGATGGTTGCACTGATCTCGTTCAGCGCATTCGCATCCGGCGCCGCAGAGAGCGCTTCGTCTTCCGTGGCAGCCGACGAGATAACCGCAGACGATCTTCGTGCCGCGAACATCACGCTGGAGCTGTGGCATGCACAGACCAACGAGAACGGAATCGCGCTCGACATGGTCGTCGACCTCTTCAACGAGACGAACGAGTACGGCATCACGGTCAACGCCACCTGCCAGGGCGGCTACTCCGACTGCCACAACAAGATCGTCAGCGCCCTTGCCGCAGGCACGGCTCCGAACATCGGGCAGGCCTATAACAACAACATGATGACCTACATGCCCAGCGGCAAGCTGATGGACCTCACAGACTATCTGCAGGACGACTTCGGAATCACGGCCGAGGAGCTTGCACAGGTCGTTCCCTCCTACCTGGAGGAGAACAGGGCTTTCCCCGACGGCAAGACCTACGCCACAAGCCTTGGAAAGTCCACCGAGGTCATGTTCTACAACAAGACGTTCTTCGACGAGCACGGACTCGAGGTCCCCACGACCTATGAGGAGCTTGCCGAAGTGGCCAAGCAGATCAGCCAGATCACGGGCCGCCCGTCCGTCGGATTCGACTCCATGGACAACCTGGGAATCTACGGACCGGTCAACTTCGGAGCAAGATACGCCGACGTCGACGGGAACCTCTACCTCTTCGACGAGGACAACATCGATGCCACGATGGAGTTCTACCGCTGGTGGCAGAAGGGCATCCAGGAAGGATACTTCCGCACTGCAGGCGAAGACCAGTACTGCTCCGGACCCTTCAGCAACGGCACGATCATAGCCTACATCGGATCCAGCGCCGGAACGGCATACATCCTTCCCGACGGATTCGAGTGCGCCGTCACCTACTCTCCTGTCGGAGTCAATCCTGCGGTCATCCAGCAGGGTGGCAACTTCTGCGGCTTCTCGACAGGCGATCCGCTTGTGGACCTTGCAACCAGCATCTTCCTCGAGTACATGTATGACGCCGAGGCAAGCGGACTGTACGCAGCCAACACCGGTTACGCACCTTCCAGCAAGGCTGGACTCGAGACCCAGGCTTACAAGGACTCGATCGCAGCCGGCGGAATCGGCCCCGAGGCGAAGGACGTCAGCGCCACCTATCCTGACGGTGTGCTGGCATACGACCCCGTGTTCGAGAACAGCTACGAGACCCGTCTGGCCCTTTCCGACATCGTCGAGGCCATCGCCCTTGACAAGAATGCGGACATCGAGGCTCTGATCGCCGAAGCCCAGAGGACCATAGCAGCTCTCTGAGCGCATAGACGCATCATGACAGACAGGCCCGTTTCACACGGGCCTGTCTCTTTTCTGTTCCCCTGCTCCCCTGTTTGGAAGTAGAATCTGTGTCATGAACGCATTCGAGATCATTGAAAGGGAGATCGCTCGGCACTCCTCCACAGTAATAATCGGCCACATACAGCCTGACGGAGACTGCATGGGCTCCTCGTTCGGCCTCTTTCACCTAATCCGTGACAACTACGGCATAGAACCTATTATAGTCAACCAGCCGATCCAGCGCTTCGACTTTCTGGGGGAATGGAATGCTCCAGGAAGCGTCGACTACACAGATGCATTCGTCATCCAGGTCGACAACTCGACCAGAGAGCGCAGCGCTGACCCCTCATTCATCTCCGCTCCGGCGATTCTGAAGATCGACCACCACCTGGTGGTGGACAGCTACGGGAGCTGGAACATCGAGCGCCAGACATCGTCCTGCTGCCAGATCATCGCAGAGGAGGCGATCGAGGCGGGTCTTGTCATCTCGCCGATGGCGGCACAGGCCCTGTACATGGGCATGGTCACTGATACGGGACGATTCGCCTACTCGGGCGTCGATGAACGCACTCTCGAGGTCGCCTCGCTCCTGCTTGCCACCGGATTCGACATGCCGGCCCTGATCTCTAGAATCGAGATGAGGAACCTTGACACAGTACGCTTCCTGGCCCAGTGCTACAACGACATGCAGATCAGTCCTAAGGGCGTGCTCTGGCTGTATGTGACACAGGAGACCATCGACCGCTTCCATCTGTCGCCGGACATGGTGTCGCAGGCCCTTTCTGTCATGCGTGACATCGAAGGCCACCCCATATTCGTGCTGTTCGCCGATCTTGATGGCAGGATAAGAGTGGAGTTCCGTTCAGACAGGATACGCATTGTCGACGTCGCAGTGAAATTCGGCGGTGGTGGTCATCCATGTGCATGTGGAGCTCGTCTGGACTCGCCGGACATGATTGCACAGGTCGTAGAGGAACTGGGAAAGTACATGCCTAACTAGGATAGCATCTTCGAGAAGAAATGCTGTCTGCAGTTTCCGAAGCAGGGATCGATGCACAGCAGCTCATCGTACCCCATTGCACGGTAAAAGCCCGGCGCCTGGAAGCTGTACGTATTCAGCAGCACCCTTTTCATGCCTTTCCGGCGTGCCTCATCCTCGACATGGAGGAGAAGCTGTTTCCCAAGTCCTCTGCCGCGATAGGCCTCGTCGACAAACAGGAACGCGACCTCCAGAGTGTCCATGGTGCTTTCAGCAACTATTCCTGCAACGATCCGTCCACCATCCTCGATATGGAACGAGAAGTCCATGCTCTCATCCATATATGGCCTGTTGTATTCCTGCAGACGCTGGTGGACGTATTCGCACTCTTCCTGTGAACTCCTGACAAGTTCAAGATCCGACATGTCTGCCCTCCTTGTGCCGTTCCCTGGAGGCCTGCTGGACCAGCCATACATGACAATCCAGGTCGTCCGGCTGGTCCAGCTTAGCTACCGTCGCCACCTCGCCAAGAAGACCGAGGCCGCAAGGTCGAAGATGAAGCGGCGGTAGAAAGGGGTCAGTTGCGGAAGGTTACGGTGCACCCAATGGGGAGGCCCCAATCCTTAAGGATGTCGCCTTTTTGGGCAGTATATGCCTCTTTGAGTGATGATGGAAGACTGAGTGCCGCAAGGCCGGAATACTCGAAAGCGCCTTTGCCGATGCTGGTGACACTCTCAGGAATCGTGAGGCTGGTCAGACCATGACAACTTTCGAAGGCACCTGCTGCGATTTCGGTGACACTGTCTGGTATCGTTATTTCTGTCAGACTTGTACAGCCCTGGAAAGTGTCGGAACTGATAGAAGTCACCCCATCCGGTATCGTGATGCTGACCAGGCTTGTGCAGCCAACGAAGGCGCCATAGCCGATTTCTGCGACGCTGTCGGGTATCGTGATGCGCGTCAGGCCTGTGCAGTTCATGAAGGCTAAGAGGCTGATCTCGGTGACGCTATCTGGAATCGTGACACTGGTCAGGCTTGTGCAGCCGAAGAAGGCTTGAGCCCCAATGATTGTGACTCCATCGGATATCGTGACGCTGGTCAGGCCTGTGCAGCCATAGAAGGCACCACCAAAGGAGGAGACGTTCCCGGGTATCACAACACTGGTCAGGCTGGTGCAGCTCTTGAAGGCATGACTGCCGATGGTCGAGACGCTGTCGGGTATTTCGATTTCTTTCAGGCTGGAGCAGTTCTCAAAGGCATTCGTCCCTATCTCCGCAAGACTGCTCGGCAAATTGATGTCGGCAAGGCTGGTGCACTCGAGGAAGGCTCCAATGTCAATCTTGGTGAGCCCGTTTGGCAAGTTGACATTGACAAGGTTGTTGCATTTTTCGAAGGCGCGGTTTCCAATCGTGGAGACACTGTCCGGAATCTTGATGTCGATCAGGCTGGTACAGTTGTAAAAAGACCAGGTTCCAATGGAAGAGACGCCGTCAGGTATCTCGATGCGGCTCAGGCTGGTGCAGTTGTAAAAAGCAGAGTTTCCGATAGATGTGACACCATTAGGGATGACGACAGTTTCCAGATTCGTGCAATTTCCGAAGGCGCCGTGGCCTATTGTGGTGACGCTGTCGGGGATTGTGACACTTGTCAGGTTTGTACATCCCATGAAGGCGTTATCGCCGATTTTGGTGACACCTTCAGGAATGGTGATGCTTGTCGCGGTGGTGTCGCACTTGGAGACGACGATATCGCCACCGTAATAATCGATGGTCAGCATTCCGCTCGGATCGTCCGGGATTTCAGGTGTTTCGCCACCACCAGGATTGACAGGGCCTTCCCCCTGTCCCTGGTCAGGCAGGGGCATGTCCCCACCACACGAAACAGCCATGCACAGTGCAAGCATGGCAACCAACAGCAAAGAAACAATCTTCTTCATGTGATTTACCTCTTTTGAAACGAATTACAAGGCCATGACAGCATTGTCATGACGTTGGGTTCCAGTCTATCCGTTTCGCCCCCCCGACAAGGGCAAGAGACCCCCTGAAGAAGTTTTTTCCATGGCATCACCAACACAGGCCAAGATAGTCATCAAGGATCAGAACGACGTCAAAGATGCCGTAAAGGGCATTTCAAGCGACCTCATGGACCTGACACAGATCCTGTAAAAAAGTCGGCAACACCTTAAAATATGCATTCGCAGTCAACACAATCATTGGCGCCGTGAAGCAGCTTGGTACTACCATCGGCACGATGGTCACTGAGGAGGAGCTGAAGTGCGGAAATCTGCGGAGAGCCCAAAAAAAACAGAAACGGCATCCTGTCTCCAGAATGCCGTCATATCAAGCTCCCCCTGCAAGATTTGAACTTGCGACAGGCGGATTAACAGTCCGCTGCTCTACCGACTGAGCTAAAGGGGAATGCTTTTCGCAACGATGTTGATGTTAGACAAAATCCGGCTTTGAGTCAATTGCTTTCGACCATTTTATCAAATGAATTATCAAGTCGTTGCCATGCAAGGACATAAAAGAGGCTCCTGTCCATTTGCTGGAGCAGGAGCCTCGTCGATACGGTAGTAGTCCGACCTACTTCACCGGATAGAGCATCGCCAGATAGTCAGCGAAGACCTCGTTGAGCTGGCGACCTTCCTGAACCACTCTGCCGAACATCGTGTATCCATCACCGCCGGCTGCCATGAAGTCGTTCGTGGCGACCGTGTATGTGGCCTCTGGATCGAGCAGGGAGCCGTCGAAGAGTCTGACCCTGGTGATTCTGTGACCGGGCTCGGCGGATGCATCGTATGCAACTCTCAGATCGCTCTGGCTGAAGGCCGCGTTGGATTCGGGAACCATCGAATAGCCGAACTCGAGAGCCTCGAGAGCCTGGGCTCCGGTGATCTCGCACACCGTGACGGTGTTTGTGAACGGGAGGACGTTGTTGATGTCGCCAAGGGTCACGTCACCAGCCGCGATCGAAGCCCTGATTCCACCACCGTTGATGATCGTGAAGTCGGCGCCCGTCTCGTTCGTCATTGCGGCGCAGATGAGTCTGGACAGGTTCGTCACGCGGGTCCTGACATGGTTCCTTTCTCCATCGAGGTCGACAGGAACCGTAGCGACCACCTGGCTGAACCTCTCCTCAAGGTCGGCGTTAAGCTCATCGATGTAGGCGATCACCTGCGGATCGTCCGCAACGGATGTGATTCCGAGACCTGCGGCAAGAGTGCTGGAGGACGGGTCGATGACGTCGGCCGCCGGAATCAGCATTGCGCTCTCTCCCTGTGCGACTCCGTCGACGACCTTGATGTCGACCAGGCCGATGTTGTTCAGGTACTGTCCGGTGGACACGATGAGCGTTCCGTTGACCTCCATGCCGTTCTCGAGGACCGTATGGCTGTGGCCGTCGACGAACAGGTCGATTCCATCGAGGTTGGAGCAGATCCAGTCGGATGTGATTCCGCTGGAGCCGTCGGCATCCAGGCCGATGTGGCCGAGCACGATCACGTAGTCTCCGAGCTCGTTGGCCAGGTCTATCGCGCTCTGGGCATAGGATGCATAGGCATCATCCCAGAAGGACAGGCCTTCGGTGTTCCTCGGGTGGGACTTCGTCTTGGTGTCGGGAGTGGACAGGCCGATGACCACGACGTCGAATCCGTTGAAGTCATAGACCTGGTATGGCTGGAACACGAGGTTTCCATTCGAGTCGAGGATGTTGGCGGCAAGCACCTTGGGGCCGCCGGCAGCTTCACTCATTTCGGCAAGCTCGACCAGACGGTCTGCACCGTAGTTGAAGTCATGGTTGCCGGGAGCGACGGCGTCATAGCCGAGCATCGTGAGCAGGACTCCGATGGACTCGCCTTCGAAGACGTTGGCGAGGTTGGTTCCATGAAGGACGTCGCCTGCATCCAGCACGAGGATGTTGTCCGTGACGGAGCGGCCCATCTTGAGCAGCGTCGAGAGCTTTGCATAGCCAAGGGAATCGTCTTCACCCTCGACTATCCTGCCATGGACGTCGTTGGTATGGACGACATACAGGTCGAACGTGTCGTCTCCATCGGCCTTGACGATTTCGCTCACACCATACGGATACTCGACTTCGGGTTCCGCCGCGACAACCGGCTCGTCCTTCACCACGACCACCTGGACCGGCTCGTCGACACCGAGATATTCGTTGACGAATGCCTCGAGGTCCTTTGCAAGCATGTCCACGACAGCCGTCGCATCGGCTACGGTGACCTCCTCCGGGAACGTCACCACGAGAGAGCCGGGCGTGGACACGTCATAATAGACGCCGGCAAGGACGTCGGCATGCCTTGGGAAGGCATATGCGAAGAACGCATCGATGTCCGCCTCGGTTATGATGTCGGGATAGCTGACGAGAGCGGTTCCCGGAACTGCATCATATGTCAGGGTGTATCCGTAGAACGAGAGGCTGCCTGTCTGCCTTACGATGACAGGAGCCGGAGTCTCCTCCTGTGCGGGAGCCTCCTCGACGGCCGGAGCCGGTGCAGGGGCCTGTTCGACTGGCGCAGGTGCAGGTACCACGATCTGGGGTACGGCATCGACCGGCTCGCTGCTCTGACAGCCTACGAGGGACAATGCGAGCACAAGTGCGACGAGAACTGCGGAAATGAGGGATTTCTGGCGCTTCACTTGATATCTCCTTTTCTGGTTTTGCAGGGCCTCTTCATGAGAATCTGCACTTCGTGTCCATTCTATCATGAGTCCTTGCGATCGAGAAACATCTACATACCGATCCCGTTACAGATTTTCCAGACAATTCTCCGGATTGTCACAGAAAAAAAGACGACCGGTCCGCAGAAGTCTGCAGGCCGGCCGCATCTCGATTGTCCTTGGCGGACAGGATGTCATCCGATGAACGACTGGAGATCCGCAAGGAGCATGTCCACGACAGCCGTCGCGTCGGCTACGGTGACCTCCTCGGGGAACGTGACGTTCATGACGCCGGGCTCGACGATGTCATAGTAGACACCGGCCAGATAGTCGGAATGGCTGACGAAGGCCATGGCGAAGAACGCATCGATCTCCTCATCGGTGATGAAGTCGGGATAGTAGACGGTGGCGGATCCGGGAACCGCATCATATGTCAGGCTGTAGCCCTCGTATGTGAGAGTGCCGGAAATGGTCTCAGGCTCTGCAGCCTCCTCGACGACGGGGGCCGGAGCCGGTGCCTGGGCGACAGGAGCGGGAGCCGGAACGACGATTGCGGGTACCGAATCGACGGGCTCGCTGCTCTGGCAGCCGACGAGAAGCAGTGCGAAAAGCATCGCGATGATCATGACAGGAATAGTATTCTTCACTTGAATCCTCCTTGAGAACCTGGACGAGACCTTCTCCCGATCCCAGGCATATGATCATATGATAGCACCACACAGGCGCGTATTGTAGAGGGATTTTTGAAGAAAGGAAGGATTTGCACAAGTTGATGAAGAGAAAAAAAAAGACGCACATCGCTGTGCGTCCCCTATGCGGATTCATCCGCAGACCTTACATCAGGTCCTTTGCCTTGCGGGCGGTGTTGCCGCTCTTCTCGCACACTGCATAGTGGCGGAGCTTGCCGTTCTCGAAGACACTCTTCATCTTGATGACTCCACCCCATCTGCTCATGAGGACCTTGGCACCCTCACGGTGAGCGTTCTTGGAAACATTACCTGCCATATCTACATTCCTCCAGACATCTCGATATCCCGGTAATAATACCGGCCAGGACATGAGTGTGTCAACGAATGTCCACAACCAGATCCTGGAAAAACACCGCTGGAGAACCAGAGCCCCCCAGTCTAGAGCCGACTGTCGGATTCGAACCAACGACCGGCTGATTACAAATCAGCTGCTCTGCCAGCTGAGCTAAGTCGGCGGCTGTCGCCTCGCGGACGACGAAGATGAACTTACACGATTTCATGACTCTTGACAAGTGGTGCATAGAGCACCTGCACTCACCTTCCGGCCAGGTCCGGTCTGAGCGCCGCAGCCCCTCGGAGATAGACCATCGAAGGCTTGTCCACAGGAGGACGTCCCACGACGACCATCATCCTCACCACATGGCCGGGCATCCCGGTTATGTCGGCCTCCTGGACGCAGAAGAGCGGTACATCGTCGCACTTTCCGGTACGCCTCAGGCTCGTCGCGGCGTTCTTCGTCCTCAAATCGGGCGTCTGTGAAAGGATCACGTACGCGATGTCCTCGACC
Source organism: uncultured Spirochaetales bacterium (assembly GCA_944388965.1). Lineage (GTDB taxonomy): Bacteria > Spirochaetota > Spirochaetia > Sphaerochaetales > Sphaerochaetaceae > Bullifex. The sequence continues at coordinate 160,429 of CALXKL010000003.1, forward strand.
TCCAGTGCATTGCGCTGGAGTATCTGCTCGAATAGTTCGTCGACGGCGGCATCCATCTCCACGGGACTGTCTATGGACAGCGTGGTCGCACCACGGATCGCAAAGCAGTTCTTCATGTCAACACTCCTCCACTGACGACCAGCTGCATCGTGTCCACTATGGTCGCGACGAATATCACGACGACTCCGCGCAGCAACGTGAGCAGGACAGGCGCGAACGCGAACACCCTCGAATAGAACAGCTGGTAGACTGATGCAAGGATGATCCATACGCCCTCGAACACCACGACCCAGGAGATCACCGCCATGCATGCCGACACAAGCGACACGAGGTCCGGAGCCATCGGCGTAAAGAACGAGATGAACATCAGACCGGCGAAGAACAGATACAGCACCATGAGGTATGTATGTATCCTGGATGAGAATGCGAGCACGCGTCGGAATTCCAGCATATCTTCAGATGATAATATCTGTCGGGCCGTTTTCAAAGCACCCGGCATCGATTCTGGCGAAGACGCGTGCGGACGTCCTGACGACGAAGTCCTCCCGGGTGTTCCTGTTCGACAGGCTGATGTGCTCGTCATCCAGCACGAAACGGTCCAGGGGCCAGACCATGTCTGGACACTCCACGACGGCCTCTCGGTCAAGTGCGAAGAAGCTGATCGACGTATCCAGAGGAAGATGGAACCTCCTCATGCCGTCTATCGATACCAGGACATCGCTTCCCGTGAACCAGAACCTGGGCATGCCGTATCTTCTGAACAGCTGCAGGATGGAGACCAGATGGTCCACCCGTCCTCCTCCGCCTCCGGCAAGGTCGTATGCACACCCGGCGGGGATCCTCATCAGCCCCAGCTCGGTGTCCGTCTCGTCCTTGTCATGCGGGCAGGGCACCACGCCACGTGCGATCAGACGTTCACGCAGAGAGCTCGAGTCCAGGTCGCCGACGACGTCATCGACGTCAATCCCCAGGGAGCATGCCGTATCGTATCCGCTGTCGCATGCGACGATTCTGGAATACCTGAACGGTGGTCTTGTACGAGGCCCCTCGCCGCCGGTGACCACGAGCCATGGCCCATCGCCGGCCGTGCAGGATGACGATGCCGATGTCCCGGCCTTCTCCATATGCCCTCCTCATGCAATGTGGCAAGACGGTTTTCCTTGTGGATGCCACATATGTGGATTAACATGGAAGTACAACACAATGCAACACATCAGGAGCCTGATATGGACAGCACGATCAGAAGCAGAATGAAGAGTCTCGGAGTGGACGTGAGCGACATACTTCTTCCGAAGAAGGAAATCGACTACGGCAGATGGGCAGTCGTCGCCTGCGACCAGTTCACCAGCCAGAAGGACTACTGGCAGTCCGTCGAGCTGATGACGGCGGACCACCCTTCCACCTACGACCTGATATTCCCCGAGTGCTATCTCGAGGACGACGACAGGCAGGAGCGCATCGCACACATAGAGCAGTCGATGAAGGACTACATGGACGCGGGGATCTTCGACACATACAGGGAGTGCACGATACTCGTTGAGCGTTCGACATCGAGCGGCACACGATACGGTCTCATGCTCGCCCTCGACCTGGAGAAGTACTCCTATGCACCTGACAGCCGTTCGCTTGTCAGGGCCACCGAGGGCACAATCCTCTCCAGGATTCCGCCCCGCAAGGAGATCAGGCGCAACGCCATGCTCGAGCTGCCGCACATAATGGTCCTCATCAGCGACATGAAGAGACTCGTGATAGAGCCGCTGGTCGCCAGACGGGCCGAGCTGCGATGCATCTACGACACGGAGCTGATGAAGGGAGGCGGCCATGTGAGGGGCTATCTCGTGGACAGGGACGAGGATCTGGAGCGGATGGTAGAGGGCCTCGAGGCCCTGTACAGGTCGCTCGACCACTCGAACCCGCTGATGTACGCGATGGGCGACGGCAACCACTCGCTTGCGACGGCCAGAAGCCTGTACGAGGACCTGAAGAAGGAGATCGGGACCGAGGCTGCGCTTGAGCATCCCTCGAGATACGCGCTGGTCGAGATCGAGAACATCTTCGATCCGGCCCTGTGCTTCGAGGCGATACACCGCGTGTTCTTCAACACTCCTGTCCGGCTGTTCGACGAGACGCTTGGAAAGATATGCGACAGCGTCATGGTCGAGACGGTTCCGTCGTTGGATGAAATGCGTAGGAGAATCGACGATGCAGACGGCTCAATCGCATTCGGCGTCATCGCAGAGGGCAGACATATGGTGTATCATGTGACGAGCCACAGGTTCGCCCTCGGCGCCAGCGTGATTCAGTCATGCATAGACACGCTGACGGCGGCTGGCGGCACGAGTGTGGACTACATCCACGGGGCCGATGTCACCCAGAGGATCGCGAACGAAGGGGAGAACATAGGCATAATCATGTCCGACATCTCCAAGGCGACCTTCTTCGACGACATAATCAGGGACGGGGCGTTCCCACGGAAGACATTCTCCATCGGACATGCCGAGGAGAAGCGCTATTACATGGAGGCGAGGAGGATCAGATGAGACCCTCCACGTCATAGGCCCCCTGTCTGACAACACGGAATGGCCGCGAGGTGCAGTCGATCAGCGTCGAAGGAAGACCGGTGAGGTCCTCGTTCCTCCTACGCACGATGAAGTCGACCCTTTCACCGAAGACCGGGAGTATCTCGTCATACGTCATGAGGCTCGGTCTGCCGGACAGGTTGCAGCTGGTGGACCAGATCGGACCGGTCCGCTCCACGATGGCCTGTATGAACGGGTCTGCAGGGACGCGGACCGCCTGGGTCCTCCCATCAGACGTGTCTCGCACGATTGCAGTCAGAGAACAAGGCCAGTGGTCGAACAGCTCATCAGGCACGTCGAGAGTAGATGATCTGAGCCATTCCAGAGACGAGAGCATGATGAAGCTCTTGTTCTCCGGCCTCATCTTGATCTCCAGTATCCTGTGGGCCAGCCCAGGCTCCGCAAGCGATGATATCCCGTATATCGTATCGGCAGGCACGACACCGACCTTCCTGTCCGCAAGCAGGGACGCCACGGCATCCACGTACGCCTCGTCGTTGTACAGAATCATCGTCACCTCCTCATGACCAGTCGAACTCGTCCAGTCCCCTTCGCCCGGACTCCGTCCTGCCGGCATCCCCTTCACCACGCGGGCCATGCCGGAAGGTCTGGACCAGGAACATGACGACAAGCAGGAGGATCCAGAAACCTGCCGCAACGAGCGCCAGTATCCAGGAGTCGACGCCCTCCCATACCTCCACCGGCTCCTCGTCAGACGGAGCCTGGACGGACGAGGTCACCTCCAGAACATCAGGGTCCTCGAAATAGAACACCAGGTCCCCTTCCCTCTCGTAGCCCAGCGAAAGGGCTACGTCGTCGAAGTACGCCTCGCTCGAGACCTGTCCGCGGCGCTCCTCGAGGGCCTCGATCTCCAGGCGCCTCTCCTGCTCCTGTCTGGACAGCTCGTCGAGCTTCGCGGCCAGCGACCTGTTCACGAGCACTCCGGAATGTCCGAACACGGACAGCAGGACAATGAACAGCATGAAGGAGGCGAATGCCGACAGTAGGACTTTTCTTGTTGTCATATGGTTACTTGACTTGTATAATACCCATATGTGTGGCTTAATGTGAATACGTTGAGCCGGAGGTGAAATTAATATGTCTAAGCCAAAGAGTACGGCAAGACTCGTGATTACCAGCGTCGTAATATCATTCGTGGTCATCGCCGTCTTTGCACTTGTGTTCATCAACTTCATCGTCCCTGCCTATCAGGTGACTGAGGACCAGATCTATTCCGTCCTCATCAAGCTGTTCCCGATTCTGATAGGCCTTATCCTCATCCAGATCGGCGTCATGATCGCGAAGAGGAACGAGGACGAGTTCGCTGATCAGGTGGACAGGCTTCCTCCCAACGCATACACCAAGCCCTTCGAGTCATCCCCCAAGGACGACCCGGCAAACATATCCATCGATGCCAGACAGACCCAGGAACAGGTTCCTCCCAGACCTGTCGCGGAAGGCCCTGTACGGGAGATTGTCAAAGAGGTCCCCGTCGAGAAGGAGGTCATCAGGGAGGTCCCGGTCGAGAAGATCGTCGTCAAGGAAGTCCCGGTGGAGGTCATCAGGGAGATCGAGAAGGAGGTCCCGGTCATCCACGAGGTGATCAAGGAGGTTCCCGTCCCCTCTTCGGATGCCTCTCCCGTCGAGATTGTGAAGGAAGTTCCCGTGGAGGTGATCAAGGAGGTCATCAGGGAGGTCCCGGTCGAGAAGGTCGTCGAGAAGGAAGTCCCCGTGATCAAGGAGGTCATCAAGGAGGTTCCGATCGAGATCGTCAAGGAAGTCCCGGTGGAGGTTCCTGTCGAGAAGATCGTGGAGAAGATCGTCGAGAAGCCGGTCGAAGTCGAGAAGATTGTGGAGAAGCCCGTAGCCTCAGGCGTTGCAGATGCGCCTGTCGAGACCAGGATGCTGGACTTCGACGAAGTGCTCGACCAGGAATGCAGAAGCGCGCGTGACGACTCATATGACATAACCCTGGCGCTGTTCAGGAAGAACGGAACCGTCGACGAGGACAGGCTGGAGAAGGCCTTCAGCGCAAATGCCTTCATCTTCGACAGAGGCGATGACTACGCACTCATCTTCAGCTTCGCAAACGAGGACGAGGTCACATCCCTCATCCAGAACAGGCAGGCGGAGCTCGGAGACGTATCCTATTCCGTCGCCACCCAGAGCGGCGATGCGATTGATCCTGAAAGGCTCGTGAAGATGGCTGCGGCCGGCTTCTGAGACCTGTCGGCGACAACACATGAGGGACCGGACTTGAAATCCGGTCCTTCTCTTAGACCCACCCTGTTGCAAGATTTTCGAAAATGGATTTTAATACAGCAAGTGTCTGGGGCCGTAGCTCATCTGGTAGAGCGTCAGGTTCGCAATCTGAAAGTGGCGAGTTCGAGTCTCGTCGGCTCCAAGAGTACAGGAAGCATCTGCAAGTAGCAGGTGCTTTCTTCTTTTCAACCTTGTGATCCGGGAAAACAGACTCATGCACAGAGTCGTTGGTACACCAAGTCGGCTGGAACTCATATCCTGTGTCAGCATGGCCGTGTTCATTGCAGCCATCGCCTCGACAGGACATCAACAGTTTCTCAGGACTTCATGGCTTATGCATCCGCCTCTTCATATTCTACAAAACACGCTAATCTGATATCCTTCTGCCCAACGGAGGAACAAGTGAAGACTGTTTCCATCATAGGATGCGGGAACATGGGCGGCGCAATCGCCTCCGCCCTCGCCCAGAGCGGTTCATGGTCCCTCACCCTCTACGACATAGACAAGGACAGGGCCTCAGCCCTGGGGCTTCCCGTCGCCGATCGAATCGAGGATGCCATCAAGGCTTCGGACATAGTCATACTGGCCATCAAGCCGCAGGTCATAGGCGAACTGTACGACACGATCAGCGAATACAACGAAAAGAGCTACATATCCATTCTTGCCGGTGTACCTCTCGAGGTGCTCGAGTACAAGATCGACAGCGACAACATAGCCCGCTTCATGCCAAACATCGCAGCCAGGGCCAGGAAGGCCGTCACTGCCATCGCCTTCTGCGAAAGCGCAGATGAGGACTTCAGGGCGAGCGCCTTCGAGATCGCATCGTCCTTCGGAAGCGCGTTCATCCTCAGGGAATCGCTCTTCCCGGCATTCATCGGGCTGTCGGGATCGGGCATCGCCTATGTGTTCCAGTTCATCCACGCCCTTGCGATGGGCGCCGTCGAACAGGGCATACCCTACCCCAGGGCGGTGGAGATCGCAGCCGACACGATGGAGAGTGCATACGCGCTCGTCAAGGATACGGGAAGGAACCCCGTGGAGCTGGCCAGCATGGTATGCTCGGCTGCCGGCACCACGATAAAGGGAATGAACGCTCTTAGCGGAAACGGATTCGACAACGCCGTCGTGAAGGCGGTCGAGGCCGCGACGCACAGGAGCATAGAACTCGAGAAGACAGCATTGGAGAGAAAGGACAATGATTGACATAAGAGAACTGAAAAGCCGCTATGATGAAATCAGGAAGAACATCAGCGACCGCTACATGAACGTCGACCTCGACAGGATCATCGCCGACCAGGACGCAAGAAGCGCCCTGCTCCAGGAGGTCGAGGCACTCAGGGCCAGGCGCAACGAGAACGCGGCGAAGATGAAGGGCAAGCTCGACGGAGAGACCAGACAGGCCCTGATCGCAGAGGGCAAGGCGCTCAAGGAGGAGCTTGCCGAGAAGGAGGCCCGGTTCAACGAAGTGGATGAGGCCTTCCAGGCAGAGGCCAGGACCATCCCCAACTACGCCCATCCGGATGCACCCGTCGGAAAGGAGGACAAGGACAGCCTTGCCATCCGCTTCCACCTCGAGCCGAAGAGGTTCCCCTTCAAGCCCAAGGACCATGTACAGCTTGGAGAGGAGCTGGATGTGCTCGACTTCGACAGCGGAGCCAAGGTCGCAGGACAGAAGTTCTACTACATCAAGAACCAGCTCGTAATCCTTCAGATGGCCCTCGAGCGCTACGCCATGGACATCGTGGTCAAACACGGCTTCACTCCGTTCATAACCCCCGACATAGCCAAGGAGGAGATCCTCCAGGGAATCGGGTTCAATCCCCGTGGAGAGGAATCCAACATCTACACTCTCGAAGGAACGGGCACCTGCCTTGTCGGAACCGCCGAGATAACCCTCGGTGGCTACTATCAGAACACCATTCTCGACAAGGCTGACCTGCCGATCAGGATGACTGGACTGTCGCACTGCTTCAGACGCGAGGCGGGCGGAGCCGGCCAGTATTCCAAAGGCCTTTACCGCGTGCACCAGTTCAGCAAGCTCGAGATGTTCATCTACTGTCTGCCCGAGGACAGCGACAGGTATCACCAGGAGATTCTCTCGATCGAGGAGGAGATCTTCAGCGGACTCGGACTGGCCTACCGTGTCGTCGACACCGCGACCGGTGACCTTGGAGCCCCTGCCTACCGCAAGTTCGACATCGAGGCATGGATGCCCGGACGTGGGGAAGACGGCGAGTACGGGGAAGTGACCAGCACGAGCAACTGCACGGACTACCAGGCACGCAGCCTCAACATCCGCTACAGGGACGACGACGGCAAGCTCCGCTTCGTCCACATGCTCAACGGCACGGCCGTCGCGCTTTCCAGGGCGATTGTCGCCATCATGGAGAACTACCAGAACGAGGATGGCACGATAAGCGTACCGGAGGTCCTCAGGCCCTATACGGGATTCGACCTCATCTCGAAGAGGAGATAGCAGCATGACTTCAGCACTGGTCACCGACTTCTACGAGCTGACGATGATGCAGGGATACTTCCTGAAGGACCACAACCCGCGCGTCGTCTTCGACATGTTCTACCGCACGAATCCGTTCAGCGGAGGATACACCGTGTTCACCGGACTGGAGGAGGTGATCGACGCTCTGGAGGACTTCCGCTTCTCCAGCGACGACATCGAGTACCTCAGGAGCCTGAAGTTCTTCGATCCGTCGTTCCTGGACTTTCTTGCACACTACCGCTTCAGCGGAGATGTCTATGCATTCGATGAAGGAACGCCCGCCTTCCCCGGCGAGCCTCTCGTGAGAATCGAGTCGTCTCTAATCGACTGCCAGCTTGTGGAGGCCTTCGTGCTCAATACGCTGAACTTCCAGACGCTGATCGCCACCAAGGCCAACAGGATGGTATACGCCACAAGGGGCAAGGGTGCGATCATGGAGTTCGGCCTCAGACGCGCCCAGGGCGAGAACGGAGCCCATGCGGCAAGCCGTGCCGCCTACATCGGCGGGACGAAGGTGACCAGCAACACATATGCCGGAAAGAAGTACGGCATTCCGGTATCCGGCACCATGGCACATTCCTGGATCATGAGCTTCAACAGCGAGGAGGAGGCGTTCAGGCAGTACGCTTCCATCTACCCCGACAACGCGGTCCTGCTCATCGACACCTACGACACACTGGGCAGCGGAATCGAGGCGGCGATAAAGATAGGTCTCGAGCAGAAGGCCAAGGGCAAGAGGATCGGTGTCAGAATCGATTCCGGCGACCTGAACTACCTGCCACGTGTCATCCGCGATCGCCTGGACAAGGCGGGCCTCACCGATGCGACCATCTGCGTGTCCAACGACCTGACAGAGGAGATCATCCAGACGCTCGTAGCCGATGGAGTGCCCATAGACAGCTGGGGAATCGGAACGCATCTGGTCACAGGAGGCACCCAGAGCTCGCTAAACGGTGTATACAAGCTCGCAGCCAAGCAGGAGAACGGAGTCTTCGAACCCACGCTGAAGGTCTCGAACAGCTTCGAGAAGACCACCAACCCCGGCATCAAGCAGGTCTACCGCTTCTACGACGAGAACGACAACGCGCTTGCCGACCTGATCACCCTTGACGATGAAGAGGTCAGGGACGACGTGAACCACACATTCTTTCACCCCTTCTCGATGGGAGACTTCTTCGTCATGCGCAAGGGCTCGTACAAGTACTCCCGTCCCCTCCTCTCCCAGAAGATGAAGGACGGAAGGAGAATAAGTGAAAAGCGTGAGCTGCACGAGATCCAGGCCTACGCCGCCAGCAGTCTCGAGCATCTCCACAAGAGCTACAAGAGACAGATCAATCCCCATATCTACAAGGTCTCCCTGTCAAGAAGGCTCAGGGACCTGAAGATGGACCTGATCCTCAAGGTCCGCGGCGCCGTGTGACACGTCGATGACAATCCGCACATCAACACTCGAAGGCATCCCGGAAAGCGTTCTTCTCGACTGTTTCCTGGATGCCTTCAGTGATTACGAGGTTGACATCACGATGGATGAAGAACGCTTTCACCGTCATCTTGTCCGCAACGGCTACGACCCCACGATCTCGCTTGGGGCCTTCGATGGCGGACGTCTCGTCGGCTTCGCCCTCTTCGGCAGGAGAATGCATGCCGGCAGGGATACAGCATACGACCTCGGTACAGGGGTCAGGCCTGAAGCGCGCCGGTGCGGCATCGCATCCCTGCTGTTCGATATGGCGGAGGAAACAGCCCGCTCGACTTCACTCGAGGTCATGCTGCTGGAAGTCATACGGACAAACGTCAAGGCTCTGGAGCTATACAGGGCTAAGGGATTCACGATCTCCCGCGGCTTGTCATGCTACGCAATGGAGGATGACCTTCCTCACCATGAAATGCCGGATGGAATCACATGCACCTGCTCACAGGCACGTCTGGAGCTGTACGACAGGTTCACCGACACTCTCCACAGCTGGCAGAACAGCCGGCAGTCGATCGCCTCGTCAAGGGACGATTTCCTTTCCTTCACTGCTTGCGACCCGGATGGAATCGTCGTCGCACATGGCATCCTGTGCCCATCCACAGGGGAGGTCCCTACACTTGCCGTCGAGGCTGAATCGAGAGGAAGAGGAACGGCCTCGGCACTCATGTGCGCAATGGCGAAGCGTAGCGAGAGCGGGCGGCTCAGAGTGCTGAACGTCGAGGACGGCTCTTCGATGCAGTTTTTTCTGGACAGCATCGGCTTCAAGGTATTCGTCAGACAGTACGAGATGTCCAGGCTCCTATAGGTCTTCGAGTGCATCGGCGATGGCGGATGCAAGAGTCCTCTGGAAACCGTCGTCAGCCATGCGCCTCGCCTCGCCTGCATTCGAGATGAACCCCACCTCGACCAGTACCGAAGGCATCCATGTGGCATTCAGGACCCAGAACTCCTCGCTCTTGACACCTCTCATGTTCACATCGGGGAAGGCCGAGGCAAAGGCGGAACAGATGTTTTCTGCAAGCTGTGCACTGACCTTCATCTCGTATGAATTGAGCTGCGTGTTGGTGTAGCTGGAGTACTTCAGCGCAAGCCTGTCGCTGGTGGCTTCGGAGAGCATGGCGATACGCCTGTCCGCCTTTCTGGTATAGACCTCGAATCCGGAGGCGGACGGACTGGAAGCGGAATTGATGTGTATCGAGATGAAGACGGGATAGCCTGATACGTCGAAATCGGCACCGTTGGCGATGTCGCAACGCTCCTGCAGTTCAAGGAACGTATCGTCCTCACGTGTCAGCATGGCATCGATGCCACGCTTCTCCAGTTCCTGTTCAAGCGCAAGCGAGATGGACAGTGTGAGGTCCTTCTCCACGAGCGAGTTGGCCATCGCGCCGGGATCGCTGCCTCCATGTCCTGCATCTATGACAACAAGCGACACGTCTCCCGAATAGGGATTGGCGGCAAGCGTGGACAGCGATGCGACCAGGATGCATAGGAAGACGAGCAAGCGCTTCATCAGCCCTCCTCAGGCATCTTCCACTCCTTGACAAGGGTGAAGAAGTCGGTCTTCTGGAGTATGATCTGCTTCGTCTTCACCTCGTTCTTCAGGAGGTCCTTGTCGACATACGGCTTCCACTTCTCCACGAGGTTCTTGCCGGCGATCCGGTGTATCGAAAGCGCCTTGGTATAAGCCCTGTTCATGCCATCGCACTTCGAGCGGTCCTCGACGATCGAGTGCTTTGCGATGAAGCGCAATGCGAAGTCGCTGCAGGTGTATATCGGGAAGCCGTACAGGTTGCATCTCACGCCGAAGTCGAGCATCTGGTAGAATTCGCCCATGATCTGCTCGTCATAGCCCCTCAGGCGCTGGAACAGAGCCCTGTCATACAGCCCGAGGCCCATCACGGGATACAGGTTGTCGGTCAGTCTGCCGGGCTCTATGGAGGGCATGAACGAAAGAGGATCGATCTCCCGCCCTCTGATGTAGGGAGCCCTGACAGTGGGCATCACCTCCATGTCCTGGTTGAGCATCACCGGAGTGATCATGGCAGGATGATGACGGTCGGCCATCAGCGAGATCAAGGCAGCGCCGTCGAAGCCCAGCACCTGGATGTCGCTGCGCACCACGAGGAAATACGTGGCATAGCACTCATGGGCGAAGGCGTTGATCATCTCGCCCATCGTCACAAGGGAACTGAAGCAGACGAAGGTGACATCGGGATACTGCGTCCCCAGATCGCCCTGCTCGAACGTATCCTCGAGCGTCATGACATGCAGAGTGCAGTTCATGTTGCCGATGAACCAGTCCAGAGTCTGCCTGAGCGTATCGATGCTGGCGACGTCGATGATTCCTATAGACAGCTGCTGCTGTCTGTAAAGGGAGGATATGCGCATGCCGACATCCTGTCTGCGCTGTATCGTCTTATAATGAGCACTCATCCTTCACCACCACGAGATCCTCCGGACGGAAGATACAATCCTTATGCCCTTTTCCGAGCACACTGTCAATCTCATCCGAACGGCGTCCCATCATGAGACTGATCTGAGTGCTGTCGAAGCTGGTCACGGCCTTTCCGAACAGCTCGCCGTTCTGGCGCCTCACCTGGACGACGTCACCGGACTCGAACACGCCGGAGACGCCGACCACACCCGAAAACAGCAGACTGCGGTGTCTCTCCAGAGCCTGGGCGGCACCGTCGTCCACGACGATCGATCCGCTGTGGCTATTGTTGATGATCCACCTTTGGCGCTGGGTCAGTCTTATGCTCGGGTGTATGTACGTACCCTCGTCCTCACCCTTCAGGATGGACACGAGCACTTCTTCATGATAGCCGGAGGCGATGACCGTGGCGCAGTCCGCCATCGCGGCGATCCTGGCCGCCATCAGCTTGGTCTTCATGCCTCCGGTGGAGAACGTCGAGCCTGCCCCCTTGGCGAAGCCGACGATCTCGTCGGTGACGGTATCGACCTCGTGCAGCAGCACGGCATCCGGGTCCTTCTTCGGGTTTCCCGTATACAGGCCGTCGATGTCGGTGAGCAGGATCAGCAGCTGCGCGTCTATCTTGGATGCGACCATGGCGCTCATGCGGTCGTTGTCACCGAAGGCGGTTCCGATCTCGGCGATCGAGACCACGTCGTTCTCGTTGAATATCGGCACGACGCCCATGGACAGCAGCATCGAGACGCTGGAGCGCAGATTGTTGTACGTCTTCCTGTTGTTCAGGTCATTGCGCGTGAGCAGCACCTGGGCGGCGATGATGCCGAACTCTCTGAAGGCCTCCCTGTAATGGTACATCAGCACCGGCTGTCCTATCGCCGCACATGCCTGGCGCATGGTGACGTACACGACCTTGTTGCGGTGGCCGAGCTCCTTCGCGCCGAGTCCGACGGCGCCGCTGGAGACCAGGATGACCTGGTAGCCCATGTTCCTCAGCTCAGCTATCTGGCGGCAGATGGAGCGAACGCGCTCTTCATCTATGCCCTGTTCGCTCGAAAGCAGATTGGTGCCGACCTTGATCACGATTCTCCTGACGTTTGACAGATCCCTCATAGCGGCAGGTCCTCATGGATGAAACGTCTTGCATCCCTTCCGCTGTAGTCCGCGACTATCTGACCATGGCCTTCCAGAAGCCATTTCGTAGTCGTCAGGCCGTCGAGTCCCACAGGTCCTCTGGCATGCATCTTGGAAGTGGAGATGCCCACCTCTGCTCCAAGGCCGAATCGGAAGCCGTCCGCAAAGCGCGTCGAACAGTTGCAGAACACGTCAGCCGAGTCGACCTCGTCGAAGAACCTTCTTCTGGCCAGGTCGTCGGAGGTGATGATGGCATCGGTATGATGGGAGCCGTGGGATGCGATGTGCTCGATGGCCTCGTCCAGCGAGTCGACCACCTTGAGCGCCATCTGGAGAGACAGATACTCGGTATGGAAGTCGTCCTCCACTGCACTGGTCACAAGCGCGTCATCCGCCATCAGGGCCCGGCTCCTGTCATCTGCATGTATCATGACGCCGTAAGCGTCCAGAGAGCTCTTCAGACGTGGCAGGAGGCGTGCGGCGACCGCCTCGTGTACGAGCACGGTCTCGACTGCGTTGCATGCCGCAGGGTACTGCACCTTGCTGTCGACGATGACCTTGACCGCCAGGTCGATGTCCGCACTGCGGTCGACGTAGATCGAGCATATTCCGTCCGCATGTCCCATCACCGGGATATGGGTGTTGTCCATGACATGACGTACGAAGGCATTGGAGCCGCGCGGGATGATCAGGTCGACGTCCCCCTCCATCTTCAGCATGGCATCCACATCCTCGTGACTGGACAGGAGCATGAGGAACGGTGCCCCGTCAAGCGTCTCCCTTATGACCTCGACGAGAGCCGCATTGGTCCTGTGGGCCTCCCTGCCGCCTTTGAGGATGATCCCGTTCGCGCTCTTGATCGCAAGCGAGACGATCTGGATCAACGCGTCCGGACGTGCCTCGAAGATCATTCCGATCACGCCGATCGGATAGGACACCTTCTCGAGCACCAGACCTTCGTCCAGCAGCCGTCTTTCCCTGACTCTTCCCACAGGACAGGGAAGTCCTGCAACCGCCTTCACCCCTTCGATGGCTCCGGCAAGCTTCGCCTCGTCGAGCTTCAGCCTGTGCAACAGTGCATCCTGGACGCCGGAGTGCGCGGCGGCCTCCATGTCCTCCACGTTCGCCTTGATGATCCTCGAACTGTTCAGCTCGAAGGCGCGGGCCATGTCGAGAAGCATCGCAGAGCGCACGTCATCCGTAAGAAGGGACAGCTTCGTCGCGGCCTTCCTGACCGCCTTGAAGTCCCTGGTCCTGTCATTTTCATCCATAGTATCTGGAAGAATATCCCGTTTGGCTCTCATTCTCAATCCGGTACGTCTGTCACATGAACGACGCGAAGAAGGAATCGACGGCCTCGAGCACGCCGCCTGCTATCGCCCTGGCCTTGTCGGATGGACTCGTGTAGTCGATCCCCTCACCGCGGGGGTCTATGTCCGCGATTTTGAAACCCTCGCACACCTGGAGTCCGTCATGCAGCATTCCCCTGACCATCCCGTCGATCATGGTCGTCTGCGGAACATCGCCCACATAGGCGATGACATCGCCGGCCTTGACGATGTCCCCGAAGGTCTTCACGCCTCTGAACACCCCTGAAGCGCTGCTATGAACGACACGCTCCCTTCCGTAACCCCCGATCACACCCGGCACTCCGGTATTCGCTGCGGCGCTTCCGGCCGTGATGATCCGCCCAAGATCGTGGCCGCGCTTCGTCTCGATGACGACATCGACGTCGTCTCCGGCCGTGAATCCTGGTCCCAGGGCCACCACAAGGGGAGCCATGTCGCGACGAGTGCCGAGATTCTTCTTGGCCATGACCGCATCCACGACCACCGTCGGACTCAGGATTCCGATCGACGAAGCCTCCTCGTCCACCAGAACCGGGACCTCATGTCTGTCGAATGCATGGAAGCACTCCTGTGGGGAGTCGATGAGTACGGCCTTCATCCCGTCGACGACGTAGCTGCCGTCATACACCGCTTCGGCGAAGCTCACGTTGCGTCTGACCTGCGTGGGCCGTGCGGTCTCGAGCGCCAGTACATGATACCCGGCGCGGGTCAGCCTGATGATGGTCGCGCTTGCCAGGTCCCCGGCACCCCGCACAATCACAAGACGTCTCCTGTCGTCACACAGCGGTCTTCCACCTGTGCGGTTGAAGGCCCTCATGATCTCGGCGGCGACGCTGATGGCGACCTCCTGCGGAGTCTCGGCTCCGATGTCGAGACCAAGCGGGGCGCTGATCCCCTTGTCCGGGACGATTCTGCTGCGCGAAGAGAGAAGACCGACATAGAAGGCCTTCGAGAAGTCGACATTGGACAGCAGTTCCCGTCCCCCCTGCACAGTCACGACTATGGCGCTGCACTCGTCCAGGACGAGGCCTTCCAACGCTCCGCTCCAGCTGTCCGAAACCTTAACGCCTGCCGCGTATGGGCAGTCCACGGGACGGATGTCGTGGACGTATATCGCATAGCCGACGCCATGGAGCGTCTCGGCCACACACCTTCCGACCTGTCCGAATCCGACGACATGCACCTTCCTCGACCTGTTCACGACATCAATCATCAGCATCATCCTCCCCTTCGGGCAATCGACGGCAAGCTGTACGCCCTCGCCTGTGGCAATGGCCCTGACGGCGGCCTCGACGGCCTGGTCCTCGACATGATGGCCGCCTATGGTGCCGACATGGCTTCCATCCTCCCTGACCAGCATGCGGCCGCTTGTACGCGGCACGATGCCCTCCACTGCGGTTATCGTCACCATTGCGAAGGCCTGATTGCACCGCTCCATGGCGGCCGCAGCCTCAAAGACCCGATCCGTCATACATTCTGTCCTCCCTGATTGAACCGAGGACCACAGGCACCGGCGAATGCAGTTCATGTATCGGCACGATGCATTCATCCGCCTGGTTGACCAGTATGACAGTGCGTCCCTTTGCCCCTTTCAGCACACCTTGCCCATCGCGGATGAGGAAGTCGAGGAACGCGGTATCGACCAGGGCGTCGCTCTCGAAGCCGAAGCATGTGTCGTCGACTCTGCAGCCGAACGCGGAGGCTCCGATCACCGCGAGGGTGGCGTCCGTACTGTCGATGACTACGGGATCGCGCTCCTGATGGTACTTGAGAGGAAGCGTCCTGGCACCGTCCGCCTCGATGATCGTCACGTCGTATCGTGCGACAAGTACGTCCAGGACCTCACGGCGTGGCGAGACCAGCTTCTTCGGATCCATCAGGGCCCTCTGCGCATACAGGACGCTCTGTGCGTGGACAGGTTCGTGGGAGAGAGCATCCGATTCCTCCACGAACACATGGTCCACGTCGTAGTCGAAATGTCTCGGCCCCTGTATCTTCGTGGTGGTGGTCAGCAGGACGCTCCTGCCCATTGCCCTGAAACGACCGGCCAGGGCCTTCATGGTGCTGGTCTTCCCGCCTGCTCCCGTAATGCTGATGACGCCTCGCCCCTCGGGAAGAAGAAGACCGGCAAGCATCTGTGTCAGTTCCATGGAGTGAATGATAGCACAGTGCAGACGGGTTTTACAGGTTCAAATCAATCCAAAAAATTGGTCACAAAAATCGTTTTACAGCTTCAAATACTGGTGTTATCCTGTTCATGAAAGGAAAAACCGAGGAAAATATTTGCATGGCAGGCAGGGTTCTTCTCTCAGACATAGCCAGAAGCTGTTCGACGAGCATCTCGACGGCCTCGAGAGTGCTGTCGGGAGATTCGTCCCGAAGAATAGCCGAATCCACACGTGACAGGATAATCGCCGCAGCGCGCGAGATGGGATACTTCGACGCCAAACTGAAGACCATAGGACGCTCAAACGCTCTGTCGGTGGCAGTGCTCTTCCTGTCCGACCACGAAAGCATACTCTCCCCTTTCTTCTCCCAGGTCGTCGAGGGGATCAAGGCAGAGTGCGAGGCGACGGCTTCGCACTGCATCGACCTAAGAGTCCTCAGCCTATACGACGACGGCTTCTTCAACGAGCTCGAATCCGGCTCTTTCGACTTCGCCATAATACTTGGAAGGGTTCGCAAGGACATCCTGGACAGGGTACGCCGCTCCGGATCCAGACTGATCTACGCAGGTCTGAATGCGATAGGCGGCATGGACGAGGTGCTCTGCGATGCCAGACAGGGGATAAGCCATGCCGTCGAATACCTGCATTCGCTCGGCCACGAGAGGATAGCCTTCCTCGGACCGTGCGACCAGCATCAGGTGGAGAACGAGTTCCGCTTCGAAGGATACATGGATGGCCTTGCAAGATGCGGCATCGAATTCGACGAGTCGCTTGCATGCGATTCCTATCTCACAAGCGATGACGGATACGCGAGAATCCGGGACCTCGTCCCGTCGGCGCATCCCAGCGCCGTCATCTGCGCCAACGACAATCTCGCGCTGGGCGCCATCAAGGGCCTTGCCGACATCGGGCTGTCGGTACCTGACGACATTTCGGTCACAGGCTACGACAACATCGACGCCGCGGCCTATCTCAATCCGCCCCTGACCACTTTCGACGTACCCAAGAGGGAGCTGGGCCGCTTCGCCCTGCGCCTGGCGGTCGAACGTCATGAAAGCGGAAGACAATACGATGTAAGACTCAGCCTTCCCTTCACTCTCGTGGAGAGGAAGTCGACAAAGGAGGTTTCAAAGTGAAGAGACAGCACATCTTCGTCAACTTCAAGCGATTCGACGTACCCTCGGCGATGGGCGGTGTCAACCGCACCGGCGTCCGCCACTGGGCAGGAGACATCGTCAGGCAGACGCTGCCGACACTGGAGACATACGGGCGCGACGAGACCAGATTCGCCATGTACTTCCCCGAAGGGCAGATCTTCGATGCCGTGGACGCGCTGGGCGACGGCGACGCCCTCGAGATCGGCTGTCAGGGAGTGTACAGGAAGGATGTCGCCCCGGGCGGCAACTTCGGTGCCTTCACGACCCTCCGTCCGGCGGCTGCAGCCAGGGCCATGGGATGCACCAGCGTCATCATCGGACACTGCGAGGAGAGAAACGAGAAGAGGGACCTGCTCTCGAGTGCAGGCGTCGAGGACTTCTCATGCGTGAACCGCGTCCTCAACGAGGAGATCCTGGCCGCCCAGGCGAGAGGTCTTTCCGTGCTCTATTGCATCGGAGAGCGGGACGACGAGGTCGAGCGCTGGGACGAGGTCATCAGGACGCAGCTGACACAGGGGCTGAAGGATGTCGACCTTGCCTCAGTTGTCATCGCATACGAGCCAGTATGGTCCATCGGCCCGGGCAAGACACCTGCCGGCAAGGACTACATCACGAAAGTGGCCCGGCTGGTGAAGGACACCATCGGCGACGTTCCGGTGGTCTATGGCGGCGGACTCAAGGAGGAGAACGCCGAGATGCTCGCCTCGATCGAGGAGATCGACGGCGGCCTCATCGCCCTCACCCGCTTCTCGGGCGAGATCGGATTCTACAGCGACGAATACCTGAACATCGTCAGGCTTTATCTCAACAGGAAGAAGGAGAACTGAAGAAATGAAACTGGACTTCGAATACGGACAGGGCACAGTAAGCGCACAGCTTCCGGACTACACGGACGTCTTCATCCCCGGCGTCACCGTCCCCGATCCCCCATGCATCCCGGAGGACAGGCTTGAGGAGGAGACTCTCAGAAGCCTGCGCAACCCGATCGGCATGCCGCCCCTCACCGAACTGGCGAAGAAGGGCAGCAAGGTGACGATCGTCTTCCCCGACCGCGTCAAGGGCGGCGAACAGAAGACCAGCCACAGGAAGATATCCATCAAGCTCATCCTCAAGGAGCTTTACAGCGTGGGAGTCGAGAAGAAGGACATCCTCCTGATCTGCTCCAACGGACTGCACCGCAAGAACACGGTCAAGGAGATAAGGAACGTGCTCGGCGACGAGCTGTTCGACGAGTTCTGGCCGACACACCAGATCATCAACCACGACAGCGAGGACTGGGACCATCTGGTCGACCTGGGACGCACCGACGAAGGCGACCCGGTCATCATGAACAAGTACGTCTACGACAGCGATGTCGCTATCCTCATCGGCCATGTCCAGGGCAACCCCTACGGCGGCTATTCGGGTGGATACAAGCACTGTGCGACTGGAATCACGCACTGGAGGAGCATCGCGAGCCACCACGTGCCATCCGTCATGCACCGCAGCGACTTCACCCCCGTCAACGGGACCTCACTGATGAGGCAGAAGTTCAACCAGATCGGCATGCACATGGAGAAGTGCATGGGCAAGAAGTTCTTCTGCTGCGACGCCGTCCTCGATTCCAAGAGCAGGCAGATCAGCATCTACAGCGGCTACGCAAAGGAGATGATGCCCATCTCGTGGATCGATGCCGACAAGAGGACATACGTCCACTGGGCCGAGAAGAAGTATGACATCCTGGTGTTCGGAATGCCGCAGTTCTTCCACTATGGTGACGGCATGGGAACCAACCCGATCATGCTGATGCAGGCGCTCTCTGCGCAGGTCATCCGCCTCAAGAGGGTCATGAGCGACAAGTGCGTCATCATCTGCCAGAGCCTCTGCGACGGCTTCTTCAATGATGCGCTGTGGCCCTACACGAGGGAGATGTTCGAGCAGTTCAAGCATGACGAGATGAACATCCTGCCCGACATGGACAGGCTGGGAGAGTACTACGCAACCAACGAGGAGTACATCCGCAAGTACCGCTTCACCAACGCCTTCCATCCCTTCCATGGCTTCAGCATGATCAGCTGCGGACACATCGCCGAGATGAACACCAGCGCCATCTACATCACCGGTGCAAAGGAACCCGGATACGCCAGGGCGATGGGACTCAAGACCAGGGCCACCATCGAGGAGGCGCTTGAGGACGCGATGAAGAAGTACACGGGGGACAGGCCCAACATTCTTGCCCTCCCACTCACCTTCAAGACTGCAAGCGTCCACCTGTGCATGAAGGACGACAAGTCCTGATGGCAGTCTCTTTGTAGTCACGACACCCGGTCGTCGTCACGGCCGGGTGTTGTCTTGTATCAAGGGTGTTGTTAGCTTTTGATGAAGGAGGAGCAATGTCATGGCCGACTTCACGCGCAAGGCGATAATCGAGACATACATCTCGATGATCGAGAGAATGCCTGCAAGCCAGGTGACCGTCAGCGCCCTGGTCAAGGAGTGCGGGATAAACAGGAACACGTTCTACTATCATTTCAGAGACATCCCGGATCTTCTCGAGACCATTGCAGAGACCGATGCGGACAGCATCATCTCCTCTTCAGATCCAGCGGACACGCTGGAGGACTGTCTCGAGCGTGCCATAGACTTCGCCCTGCTCAGACGCAAGGCGGTGATGAACATCTATTCATCGTCTTCACGGAACATCTTCGAGGTGTCGCTGTGGAGAGTCGTCGAGAGTGTCGTCAGACGCTATCTTGAGAGACGATACGGCGATGACATCCCATCCGACAGGCGCGAAGCGGTCGTGAGATATCTCAAGTGTGTGCTCTTCGGACTGGTATCCGGCTGGCTTGAAAGCGGCATGGACAAGGATATACTCGGCCAGCTGAAAAGCATAGCGAACCTGAAGCACGGCAGTCTTGACGACATGATGCAGACAGCGTTCGACAGATGACCGGATTCCAGACAACTGTCTACCGTTGACCATATTCCCCTGCACTATCCTGACATTAGTCTTTGCTCATCAGAAACGATGGAGGAAAGACGAATGTACTACTCAAGCGGAAACTATGAAGCCTTCGCACATCCTCGGAAACCCGAAGGCATCGAATCGAAGAGCGCCCATATCGTGGGCACGGGTCTGGCTGCACTGACTGCGGCGTGCTATCTGGTCAGGGACGGCCAGATGGCCGGAGACAGGATCCACATCTATGAGAAGGATCCCATCCCAGGTGGAGCCTGCGATGGCTGGGACTACCCTGGTCTGGGCTATGTCATGCGTGGCGGACGGGAGATGGACAACCATTTCGAGGTCATGTGGGACCTGCTGGGAAGCATACCGTCGATCGAGACGGAGGGCGTCAGCGTACTGGACGAGTACTATTGGCTCAACAAGAGGGACCCGAACTACTCGCTCTGCCGGGCTACGGTGGACAGAGGCAAGGATGCACATACAGACGGCAGATTCGGACTGTCGGACAAGGGCGCCATGCAGATCATGAGACTCTTCTTCACGCCTGACGAGGAGCTGTACGACAAGAGGATAACCGACTACTTCGACGACGAGGTGCTCAATTCCAACTTCTGGCTGTACTGGAGGACGATGTTCGCCTTTGAAAACTGGCACAGCGCTTTGGAAATGAAACTATATATAAGACGCTTTATCCACCATGTCGGAGGATTGCCGGATTTCAGGGCCCTGCGCTTCACCAGATACAACCAGTACGAGTCCATGATACTGCCCATAATCGACTACCTCGAGAAGCATGGCGTCCAGTTCCATTACAACACGCAGGTGGTCAACGTCATCTTCGACACCTCC
The DNA here is from genome assembly GCA_944388965.1 of uncultured Spirochaetales bacterium. Classification (GTDB taxonomy): domain Bacteria; phylum Spirochaetota; class Spirochaetia; order Sphaerochaetales; family Sphaerochaetaceae; genus Bullifex. Next base: position 181,282 of record CALXKL010000003.1, read on the forward strand.
GATGACAGGAAACGGGCCGTAAGAATCGACCTGCTGGCCGATGGAGAATCGCACAGCGTGCTGCTTGGCGACGACGATCTGGTCTTCATGACCATCGGAGGTTGCGTCGAGAACTCCACAATGGGAAGCCAGGAGACGAAGGCCGAATACAGGCCACAGCTGAAGGAAGGAGGCGGCTGGGACATGTGGAGGCGGATAGCGGCACAGGACCCATCGTTCGGCCATCCCGACAAGTTCTGCACCACGCCTGACGAGACGACATGGATGAGCGCCACCGTCACGACTAAGGACGAGAGAATCATCCCCTACATAAAGGCCATCTGCAAGAGGGACCCGTTCTCTGGAGGAGTCGTCACAGGAGGAATAGTGAGCGTGAAGGACTCCGGCTGGCTGATGAGCTGGACGATCAACAGACAGCCGCAGTTCAGGGCCCAGAAGCCGGAGGAATGCGTCGTATGGGTCTATGGACTCTTCTTCGACCGCCCAGGAGACTTCGTCAAGAAACCGATGAAGGACTGCACAGGAAAGGAGATCTGCATGGAGTGGCTGTATCATATCGGAGTGCCTCTGGACCAGATCGAGGAGCTGGCATCCACAAGTGCGAACACTGTTCCAGTCATGATGCCCTACATAACCTCCTTCTTCATGCCCCGCTGTGCCGGCGATAGACCGGATGTGGTGCCAAATGGTGCCGTGAACTTCGCCTTTCTAGGCCAGTTCGCAGAGACTGCCAGGGACACGATCTTCACCACCGAGTATTCCATGCGTACCGGAATGGAGGCCGTCTACACTCTTCTCGACATCGACCGCGGAGTGCCCGAGGTATGGGGAAGCGTGTTCGACATAAGGGATCTGCTTAACGCGACCGTCCAGCTGAGAGACGGGAGACCGATAACGGACATGGATCTTCCATTCAAGGAGAAGATGGCTCTCCACATGGCATTGGAGAAGATCCATGGTACCGATATCGAAAAGCTTCTGAAGGAATACAAGGTCATCTGATTCTCTCTTTCTCTTTCTCTTCCTCTTCGCCCGTCCTGAACTCCATATCAGGGCGGGCGTCTGTTGCCCAAGCAGGCGGAAGCTGTCACCATGTGCCCATGTTCGACTACTTCGTGTACATGCTCGTGATGGCAATCACGCCAGGGCCCAACACCATACTGTCCATGGTCAACGCGGCCCAGGTCGGTCTGAAGAAGGGAATCTGGCTGAATGTGGGGATGCTTGCAGGCATCACGCTTGTAAGCGCCATATGCCTTGCTGCGGTCGAACTGCTGTATGCGTCCATTCCGCAGGCCGAGATCTACATGAAGGCACTCGCTTTAATCTACATGCTGTGGCTTGCATGGCGCATGCTCAGGATTGGTATGAAGGAAGTCGATGGAGACGGGACAGGATTCATTCAAGGGCTTCTATTGCAGCTTGTAAACGTAAAGGTGTACCTTCTTGCCCTTACAGGGATATCGACATACGTCATTCCATACCATGAGGACATTGCATCCGTCATAGCGATGACGGCTCTGATTCCGCTGATGTGCTTCATCTGCGGATTGGTCTGGGCATTGGGAGGAAGTCTGCTTCGGAACGTTTTCCTGCGTTACAGAAGACCGGTTTCCATCATCTTCGCCCTGGCTCTTGTATGGTGTGCAATCAGAATCTGCATTTGACCAAACACGAGCATACTGGTAGATTACGAACTATCAGTCCGGAAACGGCTGATCATATTGCCCGCATAGCATAATGGATAGTGCGCGCCCCTCCGGAGGGTGATATGGCGGTTCGATTCCGCCTGCGGGTAGTCAGCATGTTGCATTCCTCTTGATTGCATTGATTGCCTACTTGCAAAATGAACATGCCTTCCTTGATTCTACCCATACATTTCTGTAACGTGTGAGCCATGGGAAAAGCAGTCAGGAAACTGTTCCTCTTACCCGTATACATCTACAAGTACTGTCTCTCCCCGATGCTTGGACCGGGCAAGTGCCGTTACACTCCTTCGTGCTCTTCGTATTTCGAGACCGCAGTCCTCAGATTCGGAATCATCAAAGGCTCGATAATGGGGTTCGCAAGGCTCTTCAGATGTTCGAGATTCTTCCTCGGCGGAGTCGACGAAGTGCCTGAAAACTGGAGCTGGCAAGCGGTGAAGAACGGCTACACCATATACCGCAAGCACCATGATAAGGACACCTGACTTATCTTCCCCACTAAAAAAATACAGGCAGGAACATCTCCTGCCTGTACAGATACTTACATTTAGTTTGTAGAGCTTATCAAAGCGGTTTTGCTATTGTCTGGACATACCGTATCAGGACATCGAGCGCATTCTCGTTGTAACCGCCCTCCGGGATGACGAGATCTGCGAATTCCTTGCAGGGCTCGACGAAATTCATGTGTCCAGGACGCACGACGTTCACATACTGCTCGACAACGGATTCGACGGTCCTACCCCTTTCGTTTATATCCCTGACAAGACGCCTTACGAATCTGATGTCGGCAGGAGTGTCGACATACAGCTTCAGGTCAAGAAGATCCCTTATACGCCTGTCGTACAGCACCATGAGGCCGTCTACGATTATTATGCTCTTCGGCTCGACATGCAGCGTCTCGTCCCTTCTCCGGTGATGGACGAAGTCATACTGGGGCATCTCGATCGCCCGCCCCGCCTTCAGGTCCTCGAGGTTCGCCATCATCAGATCCATGTCAAAGGCATCTGGATGATCGAAGTTGTATGCGGTTATGTTGTCGTTGCTGACGAACGTGGCACTCTTGTAGTAGTTGTCCTGCTCGATGCACACGCTGTCCCTGTTGGCCTCGTGTATCTTTCGTACGACGGTGCTCTTGCCAGAGCCCGAACCTCCGGTGATTCCGATAAGCTTCACATCCATGGTCCTACATCTCCTCTACGGTATAGCTCGTCCTGCTCTTGAAGACCTGACCCGGCTCCAGTACGACACAAGGGAAGTCCTTCCTGTTTACGGCATCGGGGTACTCGCTGGTCTCGAGGGCAAGTGCGCAGAACGGGCCGCTCTTCTCCCATAGGCAGTTGCACTGTGGATTGAACTGCCCCGTGTACAGCTGCATCGCCGGCCTGTCCGTATCAACGACGAGTCTGAGCCCGGCCGCCTCGACCTTCGCCTTCTTCACGCTTGCGAAAACGAAGCAGTGGTCATACATTCCATCCCTTCTATCTCCGACTGTATGTGGAGAGGTGAAGTCGAAATCGGTTCCTGCAACAGATGCAACTTCGGTAGGGATGAGCGTATCATCTACCAGAACGACCTTGTCCGCCATGATCTGGACGGCATGATCCAGAATCGGTGATCCGTCACCCTTGAGATTGAAATAGCTGTGGTTGGTCGGATTCACAACACACTTTCGGTCACTGACCATTGTATAGGAGATCGTGAGTCGGTTCTTCTCCAGAAGGTAGGCAACCGTCACACTGATGTTGCCGGGGAAGCCACCTTCACCATCCCTGTGCTCGGCATTGAGGACGACGGAGTTCTCCGTCTGGAAGATGACATTCCAGTTCTTCTGCCCCAGGTTCGCACTACCGCTGTGAAGATTGTTCGGACCGTTGTTCACTTCCAGGACGTACTCCATGCCATCCAAGGTAAAACGGCCCTTTGCAATCCTGTTTGCATACGGAGCTACGATCTGTCCCTTGCAGGACGAATCTCCGATGTAGTCTTCCAGACTTGGAGAGGCGAACACGATGTTCCTTCTTTCGTCACCAACCGGGACCATGAAACTCTGAATTATCGCACCATACGTGAGAATGGAGACGGAGAACCCCTCCTCGTCCCCAATCGTGATTCTCTTGACCTCCTCCCCATCTGGAAGGACACCGAAAACAGACGTCTGAATAGCCATGAGTGGATTATAACCCTAAACGATGGTGTTTTACAGAGATTCCATTCACTTCGATTCGGAATAATACGATTTCTCGTTGTTTATTAATATCAATATAATCATTCCTTTTAAGGAATATAAGTTCTTTATTATATTCTTTGAATCAAATCGATCATGAGCAAAAGCGGGCAAACAAATCATCAGGACCTGGGGCCTGGATCTATCCGCTGGCAAATCCAATCAGCGAAACCCTTCTGCTGAATTCTTCAAGATGAGATGATCCGGAAGCAATATCGATGTAAAGCTCGGACAACAAGACTGCCAGATGCATGAGGGGCACCTGGCAGTCCGATGGGATTCAGGATTTTTCCAGAAGCTACTTGATTCTTGGTCTTGCCTCGGCAAGAAGCTGATCGAGCTTTGCGGAAGGATCCTTGAACTTGGCAAGGAAGATCATCGCTGCGATGATGTACGGCTTGTAGCTCGCCTCCTTGTAGAGAGGAACCAGATAGCGGTCGAACACGGACTGCTCGACTTCGCCTTCCTTGCAGGAGAGGCCGGAGATGTCGGCAGGCAGACAGTGCATGTACAGCGCCTTGCCGTCCTTCGTCGTCTTCATCAGCTCCTCGGTGCAGGTCCAGTCCTTGAACTTTGCATTGTTCTCGAGGCATCTCTTCTCCAGATCCTTGAGATCGTCGAATCTTCCCTGCTCGACGAGCTTTGTCCTCTCCTCCATGACCGCAAACGGAGCCCAGGACTTCGGATAGACGATGTCTGCATCTTTGAACGCCTCCTCCATGGTGTTGACCTTTCTGTAGGAACCGCCGGAAGCCTTGGCGTTCTTTGCTGCGATCTCCTCGACGTCGCTCATGATCTCATAGCCTTCCGGATGAGCCAGGACGACCTCCATGCCGAAGCGGCTGAACAGTCCGATGATTCCCTGCGGAACCGAGAGCGGCTTGCCGTAGGACGGGGAATAGGCCCAGGTCATGGCGATCTTCTTGCCCTTGAGGTTCTCGACTCCGCCGAAATGGTTGATGACATGAAGCATGTCGGCCATGGACTGTGTCGGGTGGTCGATGTCACACTGCAGGTTGACCAGAGTCGGTCTCTGCTCGAGCACTCCGTCCCTGTATCCCTCCTCGACACTATCTGCGACGGTCTTCATGTATGTATGGCCCTTTCCGATGTACATGTCATCCCTGATTCCGATGACATCAGCCATGAAGGAGACCATGTTGGCCGTCTCCCTGACTGTCTCGCCATGGGCGATCTGGGAGACCTTCTCATCAAGGTCCTGTACCTCGAGGCCGAGCAGATTGCAGGCGCTTGCGAAGCTGAAGCGCGTCCTGGTCGAGTTGTCTCTGAAGACCGAGATTCCAAGTCCGGAGTCGAAGACCTTCGTGGAGATGTTGTTCTCCCTCATCGCACGCAGGATCTCGGCGACCTGGAAGACCGCATGGATCTCGTCATCGCTCTCCTTCCAGGTATGGAAGAAGTCGTTGAGGTACATTCTGCCTGTATCGAGTTTCTTCAGGACCTCGATCATGGCCTTCATTTCAGCATTGCTCTTCATAAGCCTCTCCTTGTCTAGTGGGTGAACCGTCTACGGTTCAACTCTACCATGGGACCACCGATAAGGCAAGAAGATGTTGCACTTTGTTGCAGGTCAGAGGACGCTTATCGCCACGTCCTTCCTGGCCGTGAAATGGCCGATCACGGCAGCGGGTTGGCCGAAGAGCTCGACGAAGCGGACGGCGTCCTCGTCGCTCATCGCAAGGGCCAGAGGACCGGATGTCTGCGGATCGAAGAACACGTCCTGCATTTCGCGCGTAACAGAGGATGCGAACGCCACCTTGTCCTCAAGATAATCCCGGTTGTTGTACATCCCCTGCGGATTCATTCCGAAGCGTGCACCTTCGATGGCCTCCTCGAAGACGGGAACCGCAGCCGAATCGATCTCGACCGAAAGGCCGGCACCTTCGGCCATCTCGTTCAGATGCCCCATGAGAGAGAAGCCGGTTATGTCGGTCGCGGCATGGACGGTGAATGAGCATGCAGTCTCGAATGCCCGCCTGTTGAGCATCTTCATGCTGTCCAGCGACTTCCTGACGACGGATTCATCCGCCATCCCGGCCTTTATCATGGTGTTGAGAATTCCGACACCGAGCCTCTTGGTGATCACGAGCGCATCGCCTTCATGGGCGCCTCTGTTGGTCCACAGCCTGTCTCGCGTGGTGAATCCGGTCACAGCCAGGCCATACTTGATCGTGGAGTCGGCGATGGTGTGGCCACCCGCGATCACGGCACCGGCCTCGCGCACCTTGTCCTGTGCACCGAGGAGAATCGACCTCATGATCTCGAGCTCCATGCAGGATGGGAAGCACATCACGTTCATCGCGACCGCAGGCTCGGCCCCCATGGCATACAGGTCGGAAAGCGCGTTCGCGGCAGCGACCTGCCCGAAGTCGTACGGGTCGTCGGCGACCGGAGGGAAGAAGTCAACGGACTGGACCATTACACGACCGTCTCCGAGGTCGTAAGCAAGCGCATCGTCGCTCGTCTCGACTCCGACGAGCAACCTGTCGTCCTTCATGAGAGGAATCGATGACAGTATCCTGGCAAGATCCGCCACCGGAAGCTTCGATGCACATCCGGATGTCTTCACCGTATGAGTAAGTCCGACCATTTCCCCTCCATGTTTTCGTATGCCCCTTCGACACCGTCGATGAGCAGGCTGTCAGAATAGTCCTCCGCATCAAGCATGAGCGCGGTCCCGCAGCTTGAAGAAAGAGCGCGCGGCACCGGTATCAGGGCACAGGAGATGCCATGCTGTGAAAGGCGTCTCTTCTGCCTTGTCGCATCATAGTGGCTGTGGAAGGTGATGACTACCTTGCCAGTACAAGAGTCCACTTGGAACCTTCTTCCTTCACGTCCACCTTGTACCCGGTCGCCTCACCAAAACGCTTCACGTTCTCGCGACTAGCGACGTTGTCCACGATGACCGTCAGGGCGTCAGGGCTGTCCTTGAGCGCCTTCTTCGTCATGATCACAGGCTCCGGACAGCTGAATCCGGAAGTGTCGATTATTTTCATGCATCGGCCTCCTTTCTTCTGTTCGCATATATGACCGTCATGGATACGAGGGCCAGGAACACCAGTATGAGGATTGTGGCGACCTTGCCTCCTGCAGTGGGACCGCTCGTCGAACTTGCCAGACCGAAGTTGTGTGCCATGGCGCCCCCGACCATGAGTCCCAGGACCGTGACGGCACTGTCGCTGTTGCCTTCACCGGCCATGATGATCTGTCTGAGCGGACAGCCTCCAAGGAGAACGGAGCCGAAACCCACCACCACCATGCCAAGAACGTTCCACAGCTGGGCGGTATGGGCCACGGGCTGACCTTCGAAGCCGGGAGAGAACTTTCCGCCCACGATGTTCACGACAAGAGCGGAGAGGAACACGGCAAGAAAGCCGGTGACAAGGGTCGTGTCCCTCATCAGGAAGATGTCGCGCATTCCACCGGCGAAGCACAGTCTCGAGCGCTGGGCCAGAGCTCCTACGGCAAGGCCTGCAAGCAGAGAGGCTACTATGGGTGCCCTCATGCTTCCCGGTCCCTCGGTGGAGAATCTGAGCAGGCCAGGAGCCGCTACAAGTATAATGAACAATACGACATACAGAATGCTTATTCCGCTTCCCTCGAGTCTCGAGCTCTCCTTCGCACGTCCAAGCGAGAAGCCCATGTTCAATGCGATGCAGCCAAGCCCTATGCCGATGACGAAGCCGACAAGGCCGAAGAGCGCATTGAAATCACCTGCGGCAAGGCGCAGCACCATCCTCAGCGGACAGCCGAGGAACACCAGTGCACCTATGGTGACGCATACCCCGATCAGGAACCTCAGCAGAGGGGACGAACCGGATCTGGGGCGGAACTCTCCACGGATCAACGATATTATGAATGCACCTAGTCCGAGGCCGAGTATCTCGGGCCTGAGATACTGTACGTTGGATGCGCTGTGAAGTCCGAGGCTTCCCGCCGCATCGCGCAGGAAGCAGGCTATGCAGAAACCCATGTTGCCGGGATTGCCGAGCATGACGAGAATGAAGGCGACCACGCCTGTGACGATTCCGGTCAGTGCAAGCATCTTTCTATCTGTGGATATCTTCATATCAACCGATTCTACCATTGTCCTCACGTGAAAACAATGGAAAATGTGATAGACTTCAATCCATGAGACGTATCTATTTCGACAATGCGGCGACGGGATTTCCCAAGGCCCCCGGGGTTTCCGATGCGGTGAAGGACTTCCTCGACCACAACTGCGTCAATCTTTCAAGGACGTTCAGCCGTGAGGAGGAGGCCCAGGAGGACTACATGCTCCACCTCAGGGAGACGGTCGCACACATCTTCCACGCCGACGGTCTGGTACCCGTCTTCTCGGGAGGACTGACGGAATCGCTGAACACCATCATAGGAGGCCACTACCACAGGGGCGATCATGTCATCGTCACTCCTTTCGAGCACAACGCCGTGCTCAGGGCGCTGACGCTGTACGGAATAGAGTTCTCGGTGCTTGAGAGCGACGGTAGAGGTAACACACTCTTCGACGGTCTGTCCTCTCTTGTCACGGACAGAACCAAGGCGCTGATTGCAACGGCGGCATCCAATGTGACGGGAATCGTCACTAATCTGGAGGCCGCATCGAAGGCGGCCCATGAGAACGGCCTGGAGTTCATCATCGACACGGCGCAGGCATCACCCTGCCGCGACATCGACTTCGCACGTCTGGGAGCATCGGCGATCGCATTCACCGCACACAAGGGCTTCATGGGCCCTGAAGGTGTCGGAGGATTCATAGCCTCAGACGACTTTCTCGCATCGACAAGGCCAATCATCGCAGGCGGGACGGGAAGCCTGTCCGACATCCTCGAAATGCCACAGGGCCTTCCCGACCGGTTCGAAGCCGGAACCATGAACCTCGCAGGTCTGTGGGGCTTCGGCAAGGCGGTGGAATACCATCTGGACAACAGGGACGAGCTTGCAGAACGGACGAAGAAGGCGACACGGCTTCTCCATGGAACCCTCCAGGACCTGGAAGGCATCAGGATCGTCGGGGATGTGGACCTCGAGTGCCACATGCCGCTTTTCAGCATCACCTGCACCAGAGGGGACGTATCCAGGCTCTGCTACGGACTGTCCAGACTGGGCATCGAGGCCCGGGTCGGCCTGCACTGCGCACCGTTGGCACACAAGGCGCTCGGCACGTATCCGACAGGAACGCTGCGCCTTTCAGCCGGCGTCTTCACCACGCTGGACGACTTCGAGGCCCTGAGGATGGGCATCAAGGAGGTTCTGAATGAGACGATTCTTTGAAGAGCTCGAGGAGAGGCTTCGCACAGGCCAGGTCTTCGTCGCGACACACGTCATGCAGGATGGATTCGTCAGCCAGGACTTCATGGACGGCGGCGAGTATGTGTCGAGGATGACCTATCCGGTGCATCTGGTGCTCTTCGGAGGCGGACACATAGCACAGGCGCTGAGCCGCCTTGCCCGGATGTGCAATATGGCCGTCACCGTCATTGAAGACAGGAGGGAGATTCTGACGAGGGAGAACTTCCCGCATGGAGAGGAACTCATATACAGCCCGTTCGACAGGCTGCCTGAGGATCTGCTCACATCAATCGCGAACCCCTACTGCTGCATATTCACCCATGGGCACGGCCATGACGGCGAATGCCTTGTACACTGCTGTAGCCACCCGTGCGAATACATCGGCATGATCGGGTCCAGACGGAAGATCGAAGGCTGCTTCGAGTATGCAAGACATCATGGAATCGGAGACGATGCTCTCTCACGGGTCCACTCTCCGATAGGCCTTGCCATAAACGCCGTCACTCCGGCGGAGATAGCCGTATCCATCATGGCAGAGGTCATCTCGGTCTACAGGAGCGAACGCCATGTGGTGGTGCTGGATCCGGAGCTTGTCAGACAGATCGCCTCGAGTCACGACGGCATCGTATGCAGGATACTGCGCGCCGACGGCTCGTCACCAGGCAAGGAGGGGGCGATGATGCTGGTGGATGGAGACAGAATCCTTGGCACGGTCGGAGGAGGAGCGCTCGAGGCGAAGGCCATCGAAGAGGCCAGAGCGACGACCAGGGACCACATCGTCGAATACAGGCTGGACGACACAGGCAACCTGGGCATGACCTGCGGAGGAGATGTGACGATGCTCTTCTCTACTTGTCGAGCATGATCTTCAGAATCTCGACATCCGTCTCCTTCATGCCTTCCCGGCCCACGCGGCCGAAGCTCTCGATCGTCTGCTCGATGTCCTTGCCCACAAGTCCTTCCCCGTCCTTGAAGCAGTTGCCTTCCTTGGTCATCTCGTAGCTGAGGATGGCCGCCTCCAGCGCACTGGATATCTTGGCCGCGCAGCTGGGCTTGGCACCATCGCATACGATTCCACCGACGTTGGCAAGGACATCCGTGATCGTCTGGCTTATCTCGTCGGCGCTTCCTCCCAGCAGGAAGCATATCCCCGCAGCGGCACCTGTTGCGGCGTTCACCGCTCCGCAGAAGGCGGAAAGCGGGCCGATATAGCGTTTCTGATGGATCGCTATGAGATTGGACAGGGCAAGCGCCCTGACCAGCTCCTCATGGCTCTTGTGGTACTCCTTCGCGTACTCGATGACAGGCAGCGACACCGTCAGCCCCTGGTTGCCCGACCCGGAGTTTATGATCACGGGAAGCGAACAGCCCGACATCCTTGCATCGGAGCCTGCCGCAGCCATGGCACGGGCACGGATACGAACATCTGAGGCATCGTAATGGGTCAGCAGAGTGCGCCCGACCGACACTCCATACTTCCTTGACAGGCCTTCCCTGGCAATCGCCGTGTTGTATTCGATCTGGCGGTCGATGGTGGGGGCTATGTCCTCTACAGGCACGTTCTTCGCGTAGTCTATGATTCTCGAGACGGACATACCGCTCCTGTCTGTCCTGTGCTCGCTGGATGCAGCCGTACAGGAGGCCTTGCGGTCCACCATGACCTTCCCGTCCTTCTCCAGGTACGTGATGTTGGTATGCTCTCCCGATACGATGCACGTGCACTCGTGGCACGCAGTACGGCCGGCTATCTCTATGTAAAGCGATGGAACACCCGTGGCAAGCTCGACAGATGCAAAGCCTGCGGCCATGAGCACCTTCGCCTCGTCGATCTGCTCCTTTGTTATGCAGGAGAGCACCTCCAGCACCAGATCGGCCCTTCCACCCAGGACGCCGAGGATGGCGGCGACCTCGATGCCCTTCATTCCGCCTGAATTCGGGACAGTCACCGCCTTGACGTTCTTTATGATGTTTCCGCTCGTCCTTATGTCGATATGTTCCGGCATCTCGCCCAGCGTGGAGCGCATCATGCTGGCGCAGTAGGCGATGGCGATGGGCTCGGTACAGCCCAGTGCGGGCTCGAGCTCCTCTTCGAGTATCTTGGTGAAAGTGTCGTAGAAGGTTTCGCTCATAAGCAGAATCCTAACATATAAGACGGCGCTTGTGCATGACGGATGGAAGAGAGAGCAAGAACCAAAGGGCAAGCAGGACATGGTATGCGTAAACGTCTTCCTAAGCAGAATCATGGAACATCCCTTCGATTCGCAGGAAAGAACTTTTCTTTCCTGAAAGAACAGAATTCAGAGACAGTTGTATCAGATTCAGGTAATGATTCAGATGAACCTGGAAGCAGGAACGTCAAAGATTTCGGAAAGCTTCTTTGCCATCATCCTGCTGATAGGCTTTCTGTCATTCTCAAGATTGGATATGAACTGCTTTGTGGTTCCAAGCACTGCAGCAAGTTCAGGCTGCGTCATTCCTTTCAGCCTGCGATAAAAGCGGAGAGATCTGCCAGGAGTATCTTTTGCTCTTTCCTCCCTATACCACTCCATATCCTCGACATTCATCATATCGTCTTCTACAATCCTCACGTTATCAGGGCCGTATTCGGAGACAAGCCGCAGAACCTGATTTTATCACAACGTGTTTTTCCCTGATGATGTTATCTGTTGTGGTGACAAATGAAAGCTCCCCTTCCGTGCAACACACATCAGGGGAGAATACGTTTCTCAAATGCTGGGTGACAGTACTTTATGCTTAGTAAAAGCCAGGCCCTTATAAAGCCATAAGAGCCCAACTCTGGTTTGGATTACGCGGAAGGTTCCTGTATCACTTTACAACCGGATACTTTGACAATAGCATCTGCTCTAGCTGAATCGTTCCACACAGCGTTTACTTTATCAGCAGCAACTCCTGAGATGTCATTTCCACTACCCCAGTTGATTGTTGCACCAGCCGTATTCGTAACGAGGACTGCAGCCTTCGAGTCTGAAGAGAAAGTCGTACCGGAAACGTTCAATGTAACGGACTTTCTGTCTGGTTCGCCGATATACTCATCTGCAATCTTGATGGCTCTGTTATCATTTGTAATAGAGCTCTTTCCATTGATTGTGCAATCTTCTATAGACACAGTCTGGCAAGTGGCCTGAATCCAAAGCATATAGGCAGAAGTCGTACCACCATTATCAGAGATTGTAGACCTCTTTATCGTGGCATCCATTCCAACAGCAATCGCATTGTTTGCCGTGACATTGTCCAAGACGACATTGCAATTGAAGGTTATGTCATGACCATTCCAAGTTCCGCCATCAGCATTATATCCTGAGTTGTCGATAGTGGCGTTCTTGATTGTGAGCACGGCATCTTCATTCTTTGTGTAGATTGCATTCCAGTCGGAGTCGGTGTTGTGGAATGTAATGGTATGCCCATTACCTTCAACCACAATGCTTGTCGTACTCGCAGTGCCAAACACGGACTTGTCATTTGTTGGCCATGGAGCAATATCAATTGTGATATCATCCTGAAGGCTGATGATGACCTCGCCTTCGTTCATTGTCGCCTTCAGAAAGTCTGCTCCATTACTGACGATCATTTTTCCGCATGCTGTGCACTTGCCATTCGCATCAGGATTGTGTCCCTTTGCAGGAATCGCTTCAGTCTCTGTCTCAGAACAGCCTTTACACGTGCGCGTCTTCACGCCTTCCTCTGTGCAGGTTGCCTCCTTTGTGATTGTCCATTCTCCAAATTCATGCTCATGAGGTGCTGGAGTCGGAGTGTTGTCGTCGCAGGCGACGAAGGCGAACAGCATCATTGATGCCAGCAGCAGGACAAGTATTCTCTTCATCAGATTCATCTCCTTTTCTGCTGGAAGGCTACCCCCCCCTGCCCTCTTGTCAAGAGTATCTGAGATCCGGAAAAACAGACGACTGTGAAGAACTCTTTCCGATATTATCATCTGGTTATTCCAGATCCGGCTTTTTCCTGTTGCAATTTGCATACGAAAGAGGCCGTGCCTCCCTGTAGAAGCACAGCCTCGTCATTCTTCCCTTGGTTCTGGGTATCAGATCTTTCCAAGTGCCTTGAGTATCTTCTCCGGCGTTATCGGCCAGGACCTCACGCGGGCGCCCACAGCATCGTAGATTGCGTTGGCGATCGCCGGTGCGGCACCGTTGGTGGCGATCTCGGAGATGCTCTTCGCACCATATGGTCCGTACTGGTCGTTCACGTCGATCAGGACCGCCTTGAAGTCGTCCGGAGCCTCACCGATCATCGGAACTCCGTAGTCGGTGAAGTCTGCACTGATGCACCTTCCATCCTTGTCGAGGACCATGTCCTCGTACAGGGTGTGTCCGATGCTCTTCATCACCGCACCGTACATCTGGCACAGCGCCATCTCCGGGTTGATCGGGGTTCCGGCATCCTGCAGGGCATAGAACTTCTGCACCTTGATTTCTCCGGTCCTCCTGTTGACCGCGACCTGGGCGAAGTGAGCTCCGTACGGAATGGCGCTGTTGGCCGTGGCGAAGCTTCTGGTACCCACGATCGCACCTCTTCCGTCACCGGCAAGCGCGTCATGGCTGAGCTTCTCGTAGCTCAGGCGGTCACCGGTCTTCATGGAGACGACGAAGCCGGGAGCCTCGAGGTCGAGGTCCTCCGCCTTCTGCCCCATCTGGAGCGCAGCCTCCTCCAGCATGCGCCTCTTCAGGTCCTTGACGGCGTTCAGGGATGCGTTGCCCGAGAAATAGGTTCCGCTGGATGCATAGGCTCCGGTGTCGAACAGACACGAGTCCGTGTCACCGGACACGACTGCAACCTTCGACGGGTCGACCTTCATGATCTCGCACACGATCTTGGCGCTTATGGTATCCAGTCCGGTACCGATGTCGGCTCCACCGGAAAGCAGCACGAAGCTTCCGTCCGGAAGCAGCTTGCACTGGGCGTTCGACTGGTCCAGACCCGGAAGTCCGGAACCCTGCTGGATCATGGCGAATCCCTTGCCGATTGCCCAGTCCGGATCGTCCGACTTCTCCTTCCTGCCCCAGCCTATCATCTCGGCGCCCTTTCTCAGGGCCTCCTTCACACCACACGAACCGACAGGCACGACAGTGCCCTCCCTGCCTTCGCCCAGGCCCTTGAGGATGTCCAGCATATAGCCTTCCTCGACGACGTTCTTCAATGCCATCTGGAGGCTGTCGACACCCAGCTTGTGGGCCAGCTCGTCCATGCAGCTCATGATGGCGAAGTAGCCCTTCGGAGCACCATAGCCCTGGTACGCGCCAGTTGGCGGAATGTTGGTGTAATAGGTGTTCAGGTCGTAGTACATGTTCTGTACCGCGAACAGCGGCAGGGTCTTGCTACTGGCGTTCATCGGGACCGTGAGACAATGGTTGCCGTAAGGCCCGGTGTTCGCCCTGACGTCCATGTAGATGCCCGTGATGGTTCCGTCCTTCTTTCCGGACATCTTCATCGTCAGCCTCATCGGGTGGCGGGTGGAGTTGGCGATGAACTCCTCCTCGCGGGTGTTGCGGTAGTACACGGGCTTTCCGGTGAGCCATGTGGCGTAGCCGCACAGGTCCTCGACCAGGATGTCCTGCTTGGAGCCGTATCCTCCGCCGACGCGCTCCTTGATGACATGCACCTTGTTCTCGCTTATTCCGCACACCTTTGCGACGATGCGCCTGACATGGTACGGGACCTGGGTGGAACAGTGCAGCACAAGGCGTCCGTTCTCCATTCTGGAGTAGCACACATGAGGCTCGAGAGGCGTGCACTGGACCTGACTCGTCTGATAGGTCGCCTCGACCACGGCATCAGCCTCTTTGAAGGCCTTCTCGACATCGCCTATGCCGCCATGTGCACCGGCGGCGATGTTGTGCCTGATGTCACCATGAAGCGGGAACTGGTAGATCACCTGCCCGTCGCGCTCGTCGGCGGTTCTGTTGTACTCATCCAGATCGTCGGGAGCACCTGCGACGTAGCTCACACGTCCGTTGTGGACAAGTGGAGCACCCTCTGCCATGGCCTGTTCGACCGTGAAGACGGGCTCGAGGGGTTCGTACTCGACCTTGATGAGCTCCATGGCCCTATGTGCGGTCTCATGGTCCACCGCCACGACTGCGGCGACGCGGTCGCCGACATGGCGCACCTTGCGGTTCAGCAGTCTCCTGTCATACGGACTGGGTTCGGGATTGCCCTGGCCGGCCTGCATGTAGTATACATCCGGGCAGTTGAGGTACGTGATGACGGCCTCGACCCCCTCCAGCTTCTCCGCCTCGCTTGTGTCGATCGACTTGATGTAGGCCATTGCGAAGGGACTTCGGAGAATGTCGAGGACATACGATCCTTCTTCGACCCTGTCCTCCACGAAGACCTTCTCGCCGCCTACCAGTGCACGTCCATCGATCTTGTCCATCGGCTTGCCGATGTACTCGAGGTTCTCGCGGAACGAAGGCGAGACGGGCGTCCTGTACTCGCCGTATCGGCGCATCTCCTGGACGAGCTTCACAGCAAGATAGAAATGCTCGTATCCCGCGTCGCGGATGAAGACGCTGGACAGGACCTCTCTGACGTCGTCGCGTGTCGCATTCGGCCTCTTCTCCAGAAGCCAAGTGAGGATCAGGGCGACGGTCGGCGAGTTGTATGCGCTCTGCACGACGCCGGCCCTTATCATGGCACGTTGGACATCGTTAAGCTCCTGTCCCCTCTTCAGCGACTCTGCAGTCCTGATGTCGGCACCTTCTGCCTGGTAGAGAAGAGTGAGGTTCGAAGAGCGCAGACGGTCGTCGAAGATGACTATGTCGCTTCCGGTGAAGCCTTCGGCGTCGTCGCTGTCGCGCACGCTGATGCATCCCATGGCATAGAGGGCATCGCGTAGCCTCATGTCCTGAGGCAGGGCTGTCGTCGTCTTTCTTCCATTTAGTGTGAAGGTGATCATCCATCCACCTCCTTGAGCAGGTCCACGCACTCTCTGGCGACATACCGCTTGTAGGCGGCTGTGTCGATGATGTCGTCGACGTATTCCATCTTCCCGAGATCGTCTTCGTCAAACGCGAAGCCCGAGCCCTTGACGCATGCGAACACGCCATGCGTCCCCACGGCAACGTTCACGGCCGAGTGGCTCGACGAGGAGCGTGCGATGCGATGAATCCCCACCTTGCACCCGTCGTCGATCGACAGGGCGAGTATGATGCAGCTGCAGCCGCCGCGATGCACGTAATCGGCAAGAGGCACGTCCTTCTCCCCTTCTTCGCCATATACATGCAGGATGGTGTCTCCTGCCAGCAGGGCCGGGATCAGGTAGCTGTCATCGCGTAGCGACGCGACGTTCCCCGCGACCGTCGCCTGCATTCTAAGCGACATGGACGCCATCAGATGGCAGGCATCCTTCAGCCAGGACGGGACGAGCGCGGAGTCGATCACATCCTGGAACGTCGCACCGGCACCTATGACCAGTCTGCCGTCCTTCTTCACGATGTCCTTCGGCACGAGAGCGGAGATGTCGACCAGCGGGCAGTCGGGCTTGACAGGACTCTTCAGGGCGAGCACCCCGCTTCCACCTGCCAGATAGACCGCATCCGCGACCTCTCTCCTCCTTTCGTAGGACTTCTTGATGCTGCACTCCTTGAAGATCTGCCTCACATGAACCTCCTATTCGATTATGCCGCCCTCTTGATGGGCCGCGATACTGGAGAGGAAGTGCTCCAGCATTCTCCTTGTCGTCGCTCTCCTGTACTCGGGCATCGCATGGGGACTGATGGCGTTGTTCCATCCCTCGAGGACCGCCGGCATGAGAGAGTCCATCTCATCGACTCCATGTCCCTTGAGGATGTCCTCGGTCTCGTGGCTCCGGATGACCTTCGGGCCTGCGGCTCCGGAGGCGGCACGGAAGTCGACCACGACTCCGTCCTCGACCCTTGCCAATGCCGAGAGCGAGAGCTTCGAGATGGCGTTGGCGCGTCTCGTTCCAATCTTCCTGTAGTAGACATGGGTGTATTCCACCCTGGGGATCCTGACGGCGTAGATGATCTCGTCGTCCGCCAGAGCGGTCTTCTTGCTGCCAAGGATGAAGTCGTCCACCTTCATCTCCCTCTCGCCGTCCTGGCTCTTGAGAACCACCGTGGCATCCAGGAGGATCAGAGGCTGGGGAAGATCGCCCTTGGGTGATGCGTTGCCCAGGTTGCCGCCGATCGTGGCCGTGTTCCTCAGCGCCACGGCGCCCATTCTGGAGGCCGCGCATCTCACAGGATAGGGCATGCCTTCGAACGAGGCGATCTCGGCCGGGGTGGAAAGGGCGCGGATGAGGATGCTTCCATCCTCAAGTGTCTCGATCCCCTTGAGATCGTCCAGCGATGAGATGATCATCACCGGGAACGGGAAGACCGGCGTGATGCCCAGCCCCTGCTTGTACTGGACCATGAGGTCGCTTCCGCCTGCAAGCGGATGCGCACCCGTCTCCTTCCTGATGGAGAGAGCCTCTTCAAGGCTCTTGGGAACATAGCATCTCTCTACCATAGCCCCTCCCCCTTTCTGCTTGCCAGCAGCACTGCATCGACGATCAGGTCGTAGCCCGTGCACCGGCAGATGTTGCCGCTTATGGCCATACGCACATCCTCTTCATCAGGATGGCTGTTGGTCAAAAGCAGCGCCTGTGCCGCCATCACCATGCCGGGGATGCAGAAGCCGCACTGGACGGCTCCGGCCTCGGCGAACGCATCGACCAGACAGCGACCCTGATCGGTGTCGCGAAGGCCTTCTATGGTGACGATCTCGTCTCCGGCGACGCTTCCCACGGGGATGATGCAGCTGGTGACCAGCTTGCCGTTGCGAAGCACCGAGCAGGCTCCGCACTCGCCCTCCCCGCAGCCTTCCTTGGTCCCGGTCAGGCCCAGGTCGTCACGGATGACGTCTATCAGTCTCGTCAGCGGGTTGCCCTCGAATCTGACGCTCCTGCCGTTTAGAGTGAATTCAATCATGTCTCACCCCCTCGATGTCCTCGACGGGCATCGGAATCCTGTTTATCGTGACATCGAGAGCACGCTCCAGTGCGTCGATGTAGGCCGCATCTGCGCCGTTGAAGACCAGTTCGCCCATTCCCTTTGCACCGAATGGCCCCCATTCGTACGGATTGTCCACAAGGCCCCATTCCTGACGCGGGAAGTCCATGCTCGTGGGAACCACGTAGTCCGACATGCTCGTCTGTCTGAAGTGGCCGTTCCTGTTCTCCATCTTCTCCATGGATGCGTATCCGAGGGACTGGATGATGCCACCGTTGACCTGGCCGTGGACGATGAGCTCGTCTATGGCCTTGCCGATGTCATGGCTGGACCAGATTCCGACGACCTTGACCTCGTTCGTCAGCCTGTCGACCTCGACCTCGACGCATGCACAGCCCCAGCCGTAGCCGAGGTAGGCATCGCCCTTGAACGTCGACTGGTCCCAGGGATGTCCGTCGGGATGTCTGTATTCCGTCTCTATCTCGACATGCTCCTCGTCCAGGCGCTCCTTCATCTGCATCGCGGCCTCCTCGGCGAGACGTCCGACGACCATCGTCGAGCGGCTTGCCGCGGTCGGACCGGAGTCGGGGACGCAGTCGGTATCGGGGTTGTCGTAGACGACATCGTCCATGTCGATCTCAAGCACCGAAGCGACTATCTTCCTGAGAATCGTCCTGAAGCCCTGTCCCATCTCGGTCTGGCCGCACAGGATGGTGAACCTGTCACCGTCCTTGACCAGCTTCAGGTGGGCCTTGATGATGGACTGCTCGCCGTTTCCGGTGAAGGCGCCGCCGTGGTTGTAGAAGCTCATTCCGATTCCCCGGCCGCCTCCCCTGGCGTACTCCTTCGTCTTCCTCCAGTAGTCGCTCTTCCTGGCGACCTGGTCCAGCATCTCCTCCAGGACGACCTTCTCGACCACATGACCCTGGGTGACGGTCTCGTCACCCTGCTTGAGGAAGTAGCGCCTCTTGTACTCGACCGGGTCGAAGCCGAACTTCGCCGCGATGTGGTCGAGGTGGGTCTCTATGGCGAAAAGCGTCTGGGGGGCGCCGAAGCCGCGGAACGCATCGGACGGGAACGTGTTGGTCGCCATGCCGTAGCCGTGGATCCTGGTCGAAGGGAAGTCGTACACGCCGTTTGCGTGGAAGACACCACGCTGCAGGACGACGTAGGAGCTTGAAAGATAGGCTCCGCAGTTGTAGTAGACGTCGATGTCGCTTCCAAGCAGGTTGCCATCCTTGTCCAGACCTGTCCTGAACACGATCTTCGAGGGATGTCTTTTGACCGAGTAGAGCATGTCCTCCTCGCGATCGAAGACGAGCCTTATCGGCTTGCGGATCACGCTCTCCGCGACCAGCAGAGGTCCTGCAAGCACATCGGGGAAATGCTCCTTGCCGCCGAAGGCACCGCCAGTGGTCGTCTGCTTCACCCTGATGTCGGAAGGCTGGAGGCCCAGCAGTCCGGCGACGCTCTTGCGTACGTAGAACGGGCACTGGCAGGAGATGTAGAACGTGTACTTTCCATCCTCGATGCAGCAGATCGCGGCGTTGGTCTCCAGATGCACATGCTCCTGGAAGCCGGTCTCGATCGTCTCCTCGAAGATCTCGTCGGCCCTGGCCAGCACATCCTCAACGTTCTCACCCTTCTCGCTGACAAGCGAGCAATGCACGTCGTCCTTCTCCAGGATCGGCCCGCCCTTGACGGCGATGGCGTCGTCTATCGTGATCGCCGGCTCCCTTTCCGTGTAGGTGATCCGGATCTCCTTCTCCAGGGCCTTGAGCACCGCAGGGCTGGGACCGACCAGGACGCCGATCGTCTCGCCCACGTAGCGCACGTCTCCATCGGCGAAGCATCTCCAGTCGCCCGCTATCATGACAAGGCTGTTCCTCCCGCCCTCGGGGATGTCACGCGCACTGATGAACCAGTAGCCATCAGGCAGCTGTGGCACTTCGATCGAATCGATCATCCCGCGGGCTATGGTGCTTCGCACGAAGCGGGCGTTGAGCATGCCTTCCATCTTCACATCGCAAAGATAGACGGCTTCGCCTCTCGCCTTCTCCGCGGCGTCGACTCTTCTTATCCTGTCGTCAATCCTGGTCAAAGCTGTTTGCCTCCGACAAATGTCAGTTTCATTATGCAAGTCCTTGTACAATGGACACTTGTCCACTCATGGACTCTCCTTTGTCTCCAGTATACATCCGCATCGCGCATTTTGCCAAACACAAGAGGCCTCCGAGGAGGCCTCCCGTCAGAGCATGCGAGGCCTCACTTCGAGACCTTGCCCTCCAGCGTGTACGGAAGCAGGGCGTAGAAACCTGCGCAGATCACAAGGTCCTCGACCCTGTTGATCTCGTTCGGCGCATGCGCCTGTGCCTCGTCTCCCGGGCCGAAGCCGATGGCAGGTATCTTATGTCTGCCGGTGGTCGCGACCAGATTGGTGCTGAACGTCCACTTGTCCACGACAGGCTCCTTGCCGAACAGGGCCTCGTAGTCCAGGACCGCCGCCTTGACCAGAGGATGGTCGGGATCGAGCTTCCAGGTCGGGAAGTAGAGCTCCTGCGAATAGGGCTTATTCGTCCAGCCGACCTTCTCGTAGTCCGGCATCTCGATGATGATCGAATCCGGATCGTCGCCTGTCGCCTTGGACACGTACTCGCGTACCTGACCGATCGCCAGTTCGGCATCCTCGCCCCATGTAAGACGTCTGTCGCAGTACAGCATCGCGTAGTCGGCGACCGCACACTGGCTGGGTCCCTTCACATCGATCTGGCTGACGGTGATCGTGCCCTTGCCCAGGAAGTTGTCGTCATCCGGCTTCAGGTCCTTGTTCAGCTGCTCGATGGCCAGTGCGGCACGGGCGGCCTTGTACGCCGCGCTGACGCCGCGCTCCGGCGCCGATCCGTGGCAGGAGATGCCTCTGAGGATGATGCGGATCTCCATCCTTCCGCGGTGGCCGCGGTAGATGCGGCAGCTGGTCGGCTCGGTGGAGACGATCAGGTCGGGCTTGAAGCCCTCCTCCTCGATCAGGTACTTCCAGCACATTCCATCGCAGTCCTCCTCCATGACGGTGAAGGTGAAGTAGACGGTGTACTCGCCGCCGTAGCCGAGCTCCTTGAGGATGCGTCCGGCCGTGATCATGCTGGCAGCTCCGCCCTTCTGGTCGCTGGCTCCGCGTCCCCAGACCTTGCCGTCCCTTATGTCGCCGCAGAAGGGGTCGAAGGTCCAGTTGGCCAGGTTGCCGACCTCGACCGTGTCGATGTGTGCGTCGAAGGCGAGCTTCTTAGGCCCATTGCCGACGCGGCCGATGACGCTTCCAAGTCCGTCGATGCGCACTTCGTCGAAGCCTGCCTCCTTGCACAGCTCCACGATGAGCCTGCACACGTCCTCCTCCTTCGAGGAGTAGCTCTTGGTCCTGACGAGCTTGCTTAGGTTCTGGGCCGTGTAGTCGCGGTACTTCTCGGCCATCTGTCTGATCTGATCTCTGATTTCCATATCCGTCTCTCCATTGTCTCCCTTCATCAGGAGCTTATCGTATCCACTTTGTTCCATACGCGTCTGGCGACCCTTGCCGCCTCGGCGTATATCCTGTCCACGTCGATTCCGGGGAACGTGCGTCCATCGTAGACGATCCTGCCGTCTATGATCACCGAATGCACATCTCCACTGGACATGCCCCACACGAAGTGGCCGGCGGCATTGTCCGCCACCAGCGGCGTCGGGTTGTGGTAGTCCAGAAGCACGAGGTCGGCCACATAGCCGGGCTCGATGCGTCCCCACCGTCTTCCGTCGTCGAAGCACTTCTCCACAAGCCGCGCACCCCTGTTGAGTGCACACAGGAAGTCCGCAGGCCACATCGGACCGCCGGCGTCCTTGTGCTTGAAGAAGCCGATCTTGATCTCCTCGAACATGTTGCCGCCGCATCCGTCGGTTCCAAGCACGAGGTTCTTCACCTTGCCTATCCTCTCCAGGTAGCCGACATGGTTGTTCATGTTGCTCCTGGGGTTGTGCGCCAGGAACGAGTCATGGGCGTTGATCGTGGCGATCTCGTCGTCGCTCAGGTGGAGCGCATGGACCAGAAGGCTCCTGTCCGAAAGCAGGTCGTGGTCCACGAGGCGCTGGACGATGTCCTTGTTGTAGATGTGATGCGAGTGCACCACGTCGTACTTGTCCTCGGCCACATGCAGATGGATGCCGCGTCCGGTCTTCTTGACCGCATCGGCCATCATGGCCAGGGCCTCGTCCGGAAGCGTGAACGGGGCATGGCCGCCGATCATGGCCTCGACCATCACCTTGTCATCACGCTTATTCGCATCGACCTCCTGGGCGAAGCGGATGTTCTCCTCGACGCCCTCCTCGACCTCCTTCATCCCGCCGTTGCGGTCCGTGACCTCGTAGCAGGTGACGCCTCTCAGGCCGACCTCCTGCATTCCACGGGCGATGGTGCTCAGCGCCCCCTTGATATATGAAGGAGAAGCATGATGGTCGACGGCGCAGGTGGTTCCCGCGGCGATCGCGTCCAGCGAGCAGATAAGCGACGAGTAGTAGCACGCCTCCTCGTCCAGCGCCCTGTCCAGTCGCCACCACCATTCCTTGAGCACCTGTATGAAGTCAGTCTGTGGACCGGCCTTGACCAGCATGCCCCTGCTGAGTCCGGAATAGTAGTGGTGATGCGAGCAGATGTTGCCGGGGATCAGGGTCTTGCCCGTGCCGTCTATGACACGGTCGGCCTTCACATCCCGCCCCGCATCCCTGCCGAGTGCGACGATGCAGTCTCCACTGATGACCACGTCCACGCCTTCGAGCACTTCGAAGGGAGGCTCGCACTGCATCGTCCTGACGTTCGATATGACTGTCACTGCCATGGGTCCTCCTGGTCTGTGTCGACCGAGTTGAGCAGATAGGGATAGGAGATGAACACCTCGCTGATGATGGCCAGAAGGCCTTCGTCAATGTCCAGCTCCAGCTCTCCGTTTCCGTCTATCCTTCCCTTCTCCACCTTGCCGCCGACACGTACGGTGACGTATCCGTCGCTGGTGAAGAAGCCGTCGTTCGTGCTGTCCAGGAAATCCTCCTCGCTGGAGAAGAGGGTGAACTTCCTCCTGTACGGACCTCCGTCGTATGGGCAGAAGGTCTCGCAGTTGCCGCATTCGTTGCAGTAGGCGTCGATGTGGAGGATCTGGAACGGATCGTCGAACAGGCCGCTGTCCCTCATGTCGATCGCGACGTTGGCCCGGTTGGGACACACGTCCACACAGCGGTTGCACAGGTAGGAGCACTCCATGCAACGTCCGGCCTCGCGTTCAAGCAGGGCCTTTCCTTCGACACCGTCCTCCATCCTGGCGATGTGCGTCTTCTTGTCCACCAGCAGGGAGAAGTACTCGTCCTCCTTGGCGGTGTACTCCTCATCGCTCATTCCATCATCGTCGTCTTCATGGTCATGGTCGTGGTCATGACAGCCACACTCGCACTCCTCTCCATGCTCATGATGGTGGTCGTGGCAGTCGCACTCATCGTCCTCGCAGGCGCACCCGTCGTCATCCTCTTCCTCCATCTCACCGATGGTGAGGTCGATGCAGCGGTCGACGGCATGCCTTGCACTCGCCATCGCACGCACGACGGTCGTCGGACCGTTCACGCTGTCGCCCACGACGAAGACGTGGTCGCCTTCGCTGTAGTCCCCGGCCTTCTCGAGTTCCAGGCCTTCCAGAAGCGGGCTGGATGCCTTCTCGCCGATTGCACTGACCAGAAGGTCGCAGGTGATGGAGATCGTCTCGCCCGAGTCGACAGGCCTAGGCCTGCCGGATGCGTCCTTGTCACCAAGGACCATCTTCGAGAGCGTCAGCACGCCGTCGGTGAAGTCCCTGGGATTGGTCAGCAGGCAGAAGCGTACACCATCCGCCATCGCCGCCTCGGCCTCCTCGTCGTCACACGGCATCTGGTCGCGTCCTCGTCTGTACACCAGCGTGACATCGCAACCGGATGCGGCGGCCGCACGGGATGCATCCATCGCGGTGTTCCCGCCACCCATGACGACGACCTTTCCGCCAGAGAGCATCGGAGTTCCCTGCTTGTATGCCTTGAGGAAGCTGACCGCGTCCACGATTCTTCCGTTGCCCGTCACATGCGGATCGTTGGGCTTCTCGGCGCCTATGGCGTAGAAGATCCAGTCATAGCCCTCCTCCTTCAGAGCGGAGAGGGTCAGGCTGTCGGGATCGACGCCGAAGACCATCTTCACCCCGTTGGATGCGATGAAGTCCACATCCTGCTGGACGACATCCTCGGGAATCCTGAAGTCGGGTATGACGTTGCGCACGACACCTCCGGCCTTCTGCTCCCTCTCCAGCAGCGTGACATCGTAGCCGGCGCGGGCAAGGAACAGCGATGCGGCGAGTCCCGCAGGACCGGCTCCGACCACCACGGCCTTCACATCGGCGCTCTCGCCCGGAGAAGTCCAGATCTCGTCCAGATACTCCGCCCTGCCCATCTCGACGGCAAGCTGCTTGATCTTCCTGATGGCTATCGGGCCTTCGTATTCGCGTCTGGCGCAATGGTGCTGGCACTGGTGGTCGCAGATCCATCCGGTGATGGAAGGAAGGGCGTTCTTGTCCAAGATCACCGCTAGCGCCTCTGCGTATCGTCCGTCGCCCATGAGGTAGATGTACTCAGGGATGTCCTGGTGGATCGGGCAGGAGGCCACGCATGGGGCCACATAGCAGTCGGTCAGGGGGAGACTCTCCCCTATCTTCACGCTGTCGGTGCCGTGATGCGACTTGTCGTAGACGGAACCGGGGCGTCTGGCCTCGTCGTTGAGAGCGGCCAGTCTGCCTACGTCTATCCTGGACATGGAGGCGGCCTCGTCTCCACGGATGGTGTCGGCCATCTGGACCATCTTCATGTACCCGCCGGGGCGCAGCATGTCGGTGGCGACGGTAATCGGATGTATTCCGGTCTCGTAGAGGGCCTTCACGTTGAACTGGTTCACTCCACCTGAATAGGAGATCGGAAGGTCTCCGTCGAAGACCTCGGACAGCCTTCTCGCGACCGTGGTGGAGATCGGAAAGAGCGTGCGGCCGGACATGTACATCTCGTCTCCAGGCAGGACTCCCTTGTCGTTGACGTTTCCGAGCGTATTGGTCAGCTTGACGCCGAAGCCCCTTCCCTCCTTCGCGGCAAGGGCCCTGAGACGGGTCAGCATGGCGATTGCATCGTCCCACTGCAGGTCGTGCTCGAAGCTCTCACGCTTGAGCGTGATGTAGCCATAGCCGAGAGTGTCGAGGATGGCCCTGACCTCGTCATAGCCCAGCAGTGTCGGGTTGAGCTTGACGAAGGTGTCCAGCCCCTTCTGTGTGAGCATGTAGGTGCAGATGGCCTCGATCTCCGATGGCGGGCAGCCGTGCATCGTGGAAAGCGTGACCGACGGAGAGATGCATCTGCCGATCAGCGGAAGCCTGGATATGATCTCATCCTCCCTGCCATCGTATGGGGTGTCCTTGAAAAGGCCGCCCTTGAGCTTGTCGGACAGGATTGCGATGTACTTGTCGAAGCGTCCGTCCACATCGACATCCATCATGCTGTCGATGTACTTCTGCATGCGTGGCGTCCTGATGCCTTCCAGATCGTAGCCTACGGACATGTTGAAGATGAACGACGGCCTCTGCCAGTCCTTGTCGGCGAGCATGTCGAGTAGATGCACGACGATCCATGCCTTGAGGTATTCGTCATATGCCTTGGGAAGGGTGTATTCTGTGGACCACTCCACGTTGTAGCCCTCGTCCCTGGCGTCTATGCAGGGCTTGGCGATCTCGAGCCTGTCCATGATCTGCACGGTCTTGAGCTCGATGAAGCGGGCTCCCACCAGATAGGACGTTATGATGTTCTGGGCAAGCTGCGTATGCGGGCCGGCCGCGGGGCCGAGCGCCGTGGTGGCCACCTGGCCGAAGACCTTCACCTGGTCGCGTCGCTCGTCCTTGTAGAAGCAGGATGCAGGAATCGAAAAGACGGAGCCCTGGCGGCCAAGCTCCCCGAACACCCGGTCAAGCAGATTCCCGAAGGGAACGCTTCTCATTCTGTCAGACATAGACTCTCCTAAGATGTGGTCTTACAGTTCAATTCTATACCACAATGAGGAGAAGTCAACAGGAATTGCAACAATCTGCAACAAGCGCAGCAGGCTGTATGGCATGCACAACTCCTTATATTACAACAGTTTATGTGATCTGATGTTCTCAGGAGAGACGTGGGTGTCCAGGATTGTCCCGGCACACCACATCTTCAGCGGGGATACTGGTCAAGAAAACGGGATACGCTCATGACAGCAGGATGCTGCGGAAAATGTCTGGTGTTCCCGGTGATGAGAACGGCATTACAGCACAAGGCCACCTCGTAGAACTTCCTGTCCGACTCGTCGGTGAATTCCGAATCGCACTCAGGAGCCGTGACAGCACACCCGTTGTTGATGAACCAACCAAGCAGGGAGTTCACCTCACCTTAAGAGAGATGGAATTTCGGACGGCAGAGTACGGCACGATACCCCTCCAGGATCCGGTAGTCATAACAAGGGATGAGAGAACCACCAAGAATTCAACTGACTATCTTTGCAGGAGCACCGTTTCTGGACCACAATGCAGAGCCAAGCACATTGGTATCGACGACAACGAACATCGCTACAGTCCTTTTCTGGCAGCGGCGATTTCCGCTTCGATCTCCACATCGCTCATGAACCCCATCGCAGCGGCCTTGTTGCGCATGGAGGTGAAGACATTGATCGCCTTGACTTGTCTGACAGCTTTGACAGTCTCCTCGAAACTGCCATCGGAGATATCCAACAACAGGGCTGTGGGTTTACCTTTGTTTGTGAGAACGAATTCCCCGCTGGAAGACAGGTCGCTCCATATTGCCTTAGGTGTAGTCCTCAGTTCTCTCATAGCATGGAATTTCATTTTCATCTCCATCTCAATGGTAGCCATAGCGTGCCATGATTATCAACGAATCGTGTACCAAAAAGATCAGATATTCTTAAAATCAGGTCTGCTTACAAGGACACGCAATGAAAGCCATCGGGAGAGCCATACCGGTAAAAGACGAGTTGACAACCACTTTACCCAAGCGGCCATTTGTCAATCTGCACATTGTCAATTCATGAATCGGCGAATCAACAGCTCCGCCCGCCATTCCCGGGTCCTGTGGCACCCCCGGCTGGGATTCTGCTAGAATGGAGGCAGGACACATGCCGATGTAGTCAGCGATAGAGGCATGTCTGCATTTAATAAAGGAGCTTGTCATGAAGCTTGATGAGAGAGGGGTTCTGCCGGAATCGGACATATATATCTATAATTCATCGCTTATACGCAAGGATTACTTCTATCAACTGCTGTGCATGGGACGCTACCACTGCACCCACGGCTACGCGGTCAAACCCAACACGCTTGACAGCTACCTTCTGATATACGTCACCAGAGGTCGCCTTCATACTTCTTCACGGAGCGGTCAGCACAACGTAATAAACGAAGGTCAGCTTGCGATTCTCAACTGCTACGAAAGGCCCGGCTACTGGTGTGCCGATGAGGTGGAGTTCATGTGGATGCACTTCGACAGCCACGGAATCGCCCAGCTGTACGAGGCGATGGACCGTCACAGTGTCGATGTGAAGAACCGATCTCTCGTAGCATCACTCTTCGACCAGCTGCTCTCGCGCTTCGCCGCAGGAGGGCAACCATCGGAGGCGAGGCTGAACAAGGTCATCACGGACCTGTTGACGCAGTTCTTCGAAGACGGTGATGGGGAGATGGGCCATTCACGCCGCTTCGAGAAGGTGATGGACTACATCAACAACAATCTCGAGCGCAAGATGTCCAACGCCGAGCTTGCAGCGATGGTCAATATGAGTGAATTCCACTTCATCCGCTCTTTCAGAAAGGAGACCGGATTCACGCCTCATGAATTCATACAACGTTCGCGTGTAAACACCGCCCGATTCCTGTTGCAGGCGACAAATCTCTCCCTCTCCCAGATAACATTCAGATGCGGCTATGCCAACGAACCTGCATTCAGCAACAGCTTCAAGGCACTCACCGGAACCACCCCGCTCAAATGCCGCCAGGAGGCCTTCGGAAAGATCTCGGCGCGCAGCCGGATAGCAAGTGTCGACCTGATTGCAAGAGAGGATGACGAGTGAAGACGCCAGCAGGGCCGACCAAGCGGCCCTGCCGACTGGTGAGACGGGCTATGCCTTACTCGGCATCTGTTCCCATGACATCCTTGTAGGTCTCCGGAGTGACTACAACTGCGTCGACTGCGGTCTCGAGCGGAACCTCCTCTCCGTTTATGATTCCAAGCAGGACTTCGATGGATCCGCGTCCGACTGCGGAAGCAGGGAAGTATGCGGAAGCCTTCATGGCCGTATCGGCACCGTTGGCGTTCCACTCGTCCTTGGCCATGTATGCACCAAGTCCGACGACACAGGCATTGTCAGCCTTGCCGGCCTGCTCGAGAGCGCGGAGAGCTCCGATGGTTCCCTCTTCGTTGGCACCAGTGACCAGCCATGTGGTGATCTCGGGATGCGCGGTGAAGACTGCATCTGCCGCCGTGTATCCCTTGTCGGTCGTTCCGTCATAATCGGCGAAATAGATCCTGCTGGTGTCGAACTCGGGGCACTCGGCGGTGAACCTGTCATACTCGCCTTCAGCGCGGGGTACACAGGATGAAACCGTGTCCATGGTCATGATCAGAAGTGCGACCGAGGGATCTCCTGCCAGGTTGTTCTCGGCAACATAGTCCGCCAGCCACTGGCCGTTGGCCTCTCCGATGACATAGGCGTTGATACCAACCCAAGGTGCAAGCTTCTGGCCGTTCTCCTCGAGTGCGTCATCGGCTGCGACCACCGGGATTCCGCTCGGCTCGAGCTTCTCGATGACCGCTCTGGAGAGCGTCTGGTCAGGAGTACAGGTGACGATACCTGCAGCGTTGTTGGCGATTGCATTGTCGATCGCTCTGAGGTACTCCTCAGGACTCATCTTTGCATCGACATAGATGAAATCGTAACCAGCCTCGACGGCAGCAGCCTCTGCAGCCTCACCTTCGTCGATGAACCATGTCTGGTCACCGGCCTTGTAGATGCCGTAGATGACTCCCTTGCTGTCGCTGGATGCCGTCGTCTCCTCTGCGCCGCCTGCAAATACGAACGACAGGGAACATGCGAGTACCAAAAGAACAGTCAGAACCTTCTTCATACGTTTTCTCCTTTTTTATTCCGTATTTTGGTTTAGCCAAATCACTTCGAGGACAGTGCCTTCTTGCTTGACTCGAGCAGGGCCTTCTCCCTCTTTGTCTTTCTGATGTAGTCACTTGTGAGAGCGAACAGCAGCAGTGCGCCACGTGCCACGTACTGCCAGAAGCTGGGCACGTTGACCATGATCAGTCCGGTGTTGAACGCCTGGATCAGGATGACGCCGAGTATAGTGCCTACCATGTCACCGACACCACCTGTGAACGACACCCCACCAAGGACGACCGCAGTGATCGCGTCGAACTCGAGGTTGACGTTCGCAGCCGGCTGTCCAGAATGCATTCTCGAGCTGAACACGATGCCTCCAAGAGCTGTGATCACGCCCATCATGATGAAGAGTATCGTGACAATGCGCTGTGGATTGAGACCTGCCAGGCGGGCTGCATCCTTGTTGCCTCCGATGGCATACACGCTGCGTCCGAACCTCGTACGAGCCAGGATTATGCCGAAGACCAGAATCAGGACGAGCATGATCCACACGGACAGTGGAATCGACAGGAACCTCGTCGCTCCGATCCACAGATAGGACTTGTCCGTGATGCTGACAGGCCTTCCATCGCACAGGATATAGGCGAAGCCACGGAAGACGAACTGCGATACGAGCGTTGCTATGAATGCCTCGATCTTGATTCTATTGACCATCCAGGCATTGAAGATTCCGACAACGGCACCGGATGCAAGAGTGATGACCATTGCAAGGATGAACGGAACCCCCATCGCCACCAGCGTCGCACAAAGGACTCCGGTGAACGCCGCCACAGATCCTGGTGACAGGTCGTTCTGGCCTGCGATGATCAGGTACGTATGTCCGATTGCAACCAATCCGATCAGGGATGCCGCGACAAGGATGTTGACGAAGTTCGTCCAGGACAGGTAGTTGCCGTTGAGAGATGTGAATATTGCGACGACTATCACCAGGGCGACGATCAGAATGAGCTTGTCGCCAGGGATCAGCCCCTTCACCTTCTTCCAAACATTGTTCATTTGTCCTCTCCTCCTTCACTCATGGCCAGGGAGAGCAGTCTCTCCTCGCTGGCATCCTTTCTCATCACCTCGCCCTTCACCTCGAGGTTGCCCATGACGATGATCCTGTCGCTCAGCCCGATGATCTCGGGCAACTCGGACGAAATCAGTATCACGCCCAGTCCCTGCTTGGCGAAGGAACAGATCATGTGGTAGAACTCGCTCTTCGCCCCCACGTCGATACCCTTGGTCGGCTCGTCGAGGATGAGCACTTTAGGCTTTGTGGCCATCCAGCGTGCAACTATGCACTTCTGCTGGTTGCCGCCGGAAAGCTCCACGATCTTCTTGTCCGGGCTCGGGGTCTTGATCGAGAAATCCCTGATGCCGCCCTTGACGATCTCGTCCTCCTTCGACGTGTCGACAAAACCCAGAGCATTGCTGTTCCTGTCAAGCATCGAGACCGTGATGTTCTTCGCAACATCGAGATTGGACAGGATTCCCTGCGTCTTGCGGTCCTCGGGGACATATACAATGCCGTTCTCCATCGCGGCATGCGGATCCTTGTTGTGTATCTCATTTCCTTCGAGATAGACCTTTCCACCGAGCATCCTGTCGGCGCCGATGATGGCTCTCATGACCTCTGTCCTGCCGGCACCGACAAGACCCGAGAAGCCGAGCACCTCACCCCTGTGGAGCGTGAATGAGACCGGCTGTACATAGTCGCTGTACAGACCTTCGACTCTGAGCAGCTCGTCTCCGATGGTCTTGTCTCTGTCCAGCGAGTCGTAGATGTCACCGAGGTCACGCCCGACCATCAGACGGATCATCTCGGCGTCGCTGGTGGTCTTGGCATCGACCGTCTTCACATAGTGGCCGTCCTTGAAGATGGCGACATCGTCCGCAATCCGCTTGATCTCGCTCATCCTGTGGGATACGTAGATGACGACCTTGCCCTCGTCGCGAAGCTTCTCGATTATTCTGAAGAGGACGTCGATCTCGGCATCGGAAAGCGATGCCGTAGGCTCGTCAAAGCAGATGACACGCAGGTTATCACGACTGTAGGCCTTCATGATCTCGACCATCTGCTGGTAGGCGATGGACAGGTCCTTGACCTTCGTCGACGGCCTGATCGGAAGTCCGAAGTCGTCGATGATGCGCTGCGCCATGCGTCCGGCCTCGTGGATGTCGATGAAACCCAGTCGGCCTGTCGGCATCCTTCCAAGGAATATGTTCTCGGCAACCGACAGCTCCATCAGGACCTGGCGCTCCTGGTAGATGACACTGACTCCTGCCTCGATCGCCTCATGGGGGCTCTTGAAGTGCACACTCTCGCCATCCAGCATGTAATCCCCGCTGGTGGCCTGGTAATCGCCGTTCAGAGTCTTGAGGAGAGTCGACTTGCCTGCTCCGTTCTCACCAAGAAACGCAAGTACTCTGCTGCCTTCGGCACGAAATGATACATCATCAAGCGCCTTGACACCAGGAAAGAACTTCGTGATATTCCTGAATTCGACACTATGGCTCACGTCTTTCTCCTCCCTTTTATTGAATCCTATTCACCGTTCTTTTGACCTGACAATATTTGAAATTGCGCAAATCTTACAGAAAACTGCTCACATTATGTGGTATCTATCCCAACTCTCCTTAGCCCCCAGCCCACTTCGGATGCGCTCGGCGACGAAGTTCTCTCCGGTGGCCTTCTCATAAGCCTGCTCAATCACCTCCGCCTCAATGTCCTGTGGAATGATGACCACCCCGTCAAGGTCGCCGAAGACAATGTCTCCCGGGTTGATCGACACGCTTCCTGCGCTGATGGGAACCCTGTAGTCCAACACCTTTCCACGAGGTCCTTGGTCCTGCGCCCAGGCTCCACGGCTGAAGACCGGCATGTCCAGTGCTAGGATGCCCTTCGTATCCCTGTGATACCCGTCGACGACGGCTCCCGCAGCCTTGCGGATCTTCATTCTGGTGCACATGATCTCGCCGATGAGTGCGTAGGCGTGTGATGAGAAGGGGCACAGATACACCTCGTCCTCCTGGATGTCGTCCAGAGCATCCAGCATCATGCCGAAGTTCTGCTCGAGAAGCCTGTTGTGGGCGTGCTCTGTGGTGAAACCGGTCACATCGGCCTCCAGAACCGGCATGCTGCGTCCTGCGATCACCATCTCCGGCCTGAGAGGTCGGACCTCTGCCGGAAGGAACTGGTGAAAGCGGCCCATCCTGTCCAGGATGTCGCCCACGACGGACGTGTACAGCTTGGTGCGCATCAGCTCGAAAAGCTCCTTGTCATTGGAGTAAAGCATCATATCCTCCTCATTGGACCACAGCACCCTGGCTTGCGCTCAGGCTGGTCCTGCGGTATGTCTCCAGATAACCGGGCAGTATGGTCTTCTCCACACGATGCCAGGTCTTACGCCTATCCTCGATGACCTTCTCGTCCACGAGAAGCTCGATCACCCCAGACTCCACATCGATGTGGATCGGGTCCCCGTCCTGGACGAGCGCGATCAGACCACCTTCATATGCCTCCGGCGAGATGTGGCCGACGAACAGTCCCCTGTTCGAGCCAGAGAAGCGTCCGTCTGTTACAAGGGCACAGCTGTCTGACAGTCCCATGCCCTCGAGCGCCTTCATCGGGCGATACATCTCAGGCATACCCGGTCCTCCCTTCGGTCCTTCGTAGCGCAATACAAGACAGCTTGAAGGCGGTATTCTGCCAGCCATGATGCCGTCGATGGCCTCGTCCTCGCTATCGAAGACGATTGCGGGTAGCGTCACGTCATGGAGAGCCTGCGGTATCGCCGCAGGCTTGGATACGGCACCGGAGGGTGCAAGGTTCCCCGACAGGACCTTGAGCCCGGCATGCGGGCTGAATGGTGAAGAAAGGTGACGTATCACGTTCTCATCCTTCGTGCCCTCCGCCTTCTCCAGGTTCTGGCCGACACTATGTCCCGTGACGGTCAGACAGTCCTTGTCCAGCAGCGGAAGAAGTTCCTTCATCACGGCCTCTACTCCACCGGCACGATGGTAGTCGACCATATCGTATTCGCTTGCAGGATAGACGGATGCTATCTGTGGCGTGCTCTTTCCGATTTCATCGATCTCGGCAAGGGTGAGTTCTCCGAGACCGGCCTCGTGATGAATGGCCTGAAGATGCATCACGGCGTTCGTGCTTCCGCCGATGGCGAACACGAGACGAAGTGCATTGACCACCGATTCATGAGTGATGATCCGCCTGGCCGTGATGCCATTGCGCACAAGGCGTACGGCAGCCCTGCCCGTCTCATATGCCCACTGCATCCTTTCCTCGTCGACTGCCGGTATGGTGGCACAACCGGGAAGACTCATGCCCATGGCCTCGGCCACGGAGCACATTGTGTTCGCCGTGCCCAGCATTGCACATGATCCGAAGCAAGGTTCGGCTATGTCCTCGATATGGCGGAACTCGGCCTCGTCGATCAGGCCCCGCTCCTTCCAGCCCATTGCCTCGCTGATGATGTTGCCATCCCAGTGACGGCCCTTGTACACCGCCGGATACATAGGTCCGGCGTTGCAGAATATTGCGCTGATATCCAGCCGGGCGGCAGCCATCAGCATGCCGGGCACTATCTTGTCGCAGCTGCCAAGCAGCACGATGCCGTCGAAACCGTGGGCGCGGGTCATGCATTCCACGCTGGATGCGATGATGTCACGCGATGGAAGAATGTATCTCATGCCGACGTTGCCTTCGGCGATGCCGTCGCACGGTGCAATGGTGCCGAAGGTCATGGCGCATCCGCCCTCGTCCTCGATGCCCTGTCTGACACGCTCGGCTATCTTCCTGAACGGTACATGACCAGGGCTTGCATCGGTATAGCTGTCGGCTATGGCCACTATGGGCTTGCGTAGAGCTTCGTCGGAGAATCCACAGGCCTTGTACAGGGCCCTCTTGAGGGCTCCTCTGTCACCTTGCAGTCTGCCGTTGAAATAGTCGTTCATACGAAATCGTTCGCAGCGACGACGGGAAGCGTCGCACCTCCATCCATCAGCACGGTGTTTCCGGTCATGTAGGCGGCTTCGTCGCTGGCGACATAAGATACAAGCGAGGCTATTTCATCGGTCGATGCGAAGCGTCTGAAAGGAAGCCTGGCAGCGGCCTCGAGTCTGATGTCCCCTTCAGGCCATCCGACGTTCGTGTAGCCCGGAGCTACGGCGACCATCCTGATGCCCTTGAGCGAAAGCTCCATGGCTGCGTTCTTTGTGAACTTGCTGACTGCAGCCTTGGTCGGACCGTAGATAGTCGCACGCGGCCAGCAGCCTTCCGTCTGGTTGGAGGATATGTTGACGATCACACCCCTTATTCCGCGCTCGACCATCGAACGCGCAGCGAACTGGGAGGAGAAATAGAGCCCTTTCCAGTCGATGGCGGTCATCTTGTCGAAGTCCTCTTCGGTGGCATCGAGGAAGTAGACTTCGCTCGAAATGCCCGCATTGTTGACGCAAAGGTCGATATGACCGAAATGCTCAAGGGCCTCGTCGTACATAGCGCGGATTTCAGCAACCGATGACATGTCCGCCTTGATGGGAAGACAATCATGTCCCATCCCGCGTATCTTCTTTGCCAGCTCGTCTGCGCTGTCCTTCCTTGTGTGATAGTTGAGCACGATGTCATACCCGTCACGTGCCAGACGCAGCGCTATTGCACTTCCAATACCTTTCGCCGCACCCGTGACCAGTGCTACTCTACATGCCATCTGAAAACCTCCTTCGCCTTCATATCGACATCCACGACTTCAAGACAGCCGCTTCCTTCCTCGCCTTCGGCACTCGTGAGAAAACATCTGCCACCCTGTGCAATGCATGGACAGGACAGTGGTCTATGAAACCCATCCATACGCTGGATGAGCTTCATGTCGTCCACGTCGACCAATGCCAGCTCTCCGGTGTTCCAGAGCGCCACGAGCAGCGTGCCGTCGTCTGCGGCACACATCCCGTCGGGGCACTGCCCTTCCAGCACTAGCGACGAAATCCGCTCGACTTTGAAGTCGCATCCAATGCGATAACGTGAAATCCTGTCCTCTCCAGACTCAACGTGGACGAACTCGCCATTGTCGATGAACACCAGTCCATTGGGGATTGTGCATCCCTCGAGCATCACCGACCACCCGTCGCGGGTGATACGGTAAAGCGCTCCATCTCCTCCTCGAGGAGGGGCTATGCGCATGGTGCCCATCCACAGGGATCCATCAGGTGCCACGGCGCCGTCGTTGAACCTCATGCCTTCGGAAAGCGAAAGGGATATGACAGGTGTCATGCTGCCGTCATTCACATCGACCTCGACCAGGGCGTCACGGGTTGTGACCAGGACGACATCATGCCTATCGCACAGGTGCACACTGGTGGCGAAGTCATCCACATGGATACGCCTTTCAGATCCACAGTCCGGACGTATGATGAGGTCACCTGCGGTTATGTCGACAAAGTAAAGGCATGAGCATTCATCATCCCACACGGGACCCTCTGCCAGATGGAAACCAACATCAAGCCTCATGGCCAAGTCTCCTTGAAAGACGCTCGCACAGAGCCTGGCTCATCGAGAACATCCTCTGATAGCGTTCGCCCTGGAACATGTCCTTCAGTCCGGAGAAGCTCAATGCTCCTGCAAGATGTCCGCCGAAGGCGAACACCGGACGCGAAAGGCAGCACAGGAATTCCTCATGCTCACATACGTTGAGTGCATAGCCGTCGCATCTGACCTTGTCGACAACGCTTGAAAACACGGCTCTGTCCGTTATCGTTGCCGGACCATAGGAGCGGAAAGGGCACTGGGCGACCAGATGCTCGGCCACATCGGCATCGGCGAAGGCCGCATAGACCTTGCCGGCTCCGGTCGCGTTCACAGGAACCGCCTCGTCATCGATGCTGGCAAGAGCCAGGGACTCCATGGAGGAGCGGGGAAAACACCGGAATGCGATTCTCAGCTCGCCTGAGCTCAGAACGGTGAAGTGCACGATCATTCCGCTTTCCTCTGCCGCCTGTCTGAGATCCTTCTCGACAAGGTGGGAAAGGATTTCGCTTCTCTGCGTGAGGGATGACATGAGGAACACGGGTCCCAAATAGTACTTCCCTTCTCCATCATCATAACAGAGATACCCTTCCGTCTTCAGCGTTGCGAGTATCCTGATCACATTGCTGCGATTGATTCCATCACCGACATATCTTGCGATGTCGGAGAAGCTGTGTCCGCTGTCATCGCCGATGAACAGGGAAAGGACCCTGAGCGCCTTCTGGACGCTCGCGATGGTGTATCTGTCCTCTTCCATGGCTCCTCCTTTTCCGTGTACCCATGTCGGATACACAGTCATTATCAAGACGGTTTTCGATAGCTGTCAAGGAAAATAAAACAATTTTAATATTATGTTTTACTCAGTAAAACACGTGTCCGGACTTTCACATCCGGACACGAAAAGGAAAAACAGAAACGGTTACGCTCTTACACAAGTCTTGAAACGGCCTTCGACAGACGCTCACAGTCCACCAGGTCGGGATTTATCCTCAGCGCCTCATTGAACTGCTTCCCAGCTTCCTGGCTCTTGCCAAGTCCACTGTATCCTAGCGCCATCAGATAATGGCAGTGGGCGCTGTTCTTGAGGGAGAGGTCATCGGTCCACAGTTGGAGATCCGGCAAGGAGACGGCGAAGTAGTCGAAGTCGATGACATCGTCCTTGTGCGCATTGCCGTAGTCCACAAGCTGCTGGAACAAGGTCACAGCCTCCGCTTCTCTGCCCAGGTGTCTCTTCGCAAGGGCCTGGAAGAAGATGACATCGGCACTCTGGTCATAGTAGTACATTGCATTGGTCAGTTCCGCCTTGCCTTCAAGGGCGGCCATCCATTCTCTGGACGCTCCTTCCACATCACCCATGGCATCCAGACACAGGCCCTTCATGTAGTGGATCTCGTTGTCCTTGCAGCCTTCGAGCTTGCCTTCGCCAAGGTTATGGGGATAGCTCATCGCCCTGTCCAGCAGCTCGATGGCCTTGCTCCACTCATGTCTGTCCATGTGCTCGAGGGCAAGAGAGCGCAATGCTGTGACGTATTCCTTCGTGACCTTGCCTTCTCCACCCTCCCACGGATGGAAATGACGCTCGGAAAGCAGCTTGAGCGCCTCAACATGACGTCCCATCCTGTTGAGAAGACAAATGTAGGTCACGCACAGGTCGTCTCTAAGGAAGGCCACGGTGATGTTCTCGTCGAGAAGGGCGAAGCGCTCGGCGACCGGGAAGCCGAGCTTCTCCTCCAGCTGCACGAGCTCAAGGAGAATGCGGGCATCGCTCCTGTCCATGTTCCAGGCTGTTCTTAGTTCAGCCAGAGCCTCCTCCTTTCTACCCATCTTGTTGTACAGGACGAGGGCGAGGTTCCTGTGCACGGTTGCGTTGAGGCCACGTCCGGCAGACCAGTGGGCGTACGCCTTGTCATAGTTCCTGCGGTCGTACTCCAAGTTGCCAAGCAGATAGTTCGCCATTGCACTCTCAGACCTCTCTGCCAGCGCCCTCTCAAGAACAAGGCAGTCCTCGATCGTGTTGGGGAAGCAGTATGTCTCATCCGCCTTTTCGGCCTTGTCGAGGTACATCGAGACTTCTTTTCCTTCACCCTTTATGAAAAGGGCGTATGCCACATAGTACCAGACCATCGGGTTGGGCTCGGGACAGGCGGAGAGGACCTCCACGGCCTTGTCGTATTCGCCCCAGCCGATCAGGTCACAGGCGAGGTAGATGTAGTTGGCGCGCCGGCCGATCATGCGCTCAGACAGCTCTCTGCTTCCGGAAAGGAGCAAGGATGCGAAATCGAAGGGATCATGCTCGATGTTGGCATCTGCCGCGTCCATGGCCTCCTGATGGCGCCCAAGATGCTCCAGGGCAAGAACGCGGAGAGCCCTGGCCTTCATGCTGTTCGCGTTGTATGAGAGACTGCGCTCGACGAACATCAGCACCTGTTCCCAGTCATGACGACGCGCCGAGATGGAAGCCAGGCCGTAGAATGCCCTGCTGCACTCCCTCTCGCTCCATGTGGCCTTGTAGAATGCATCGTAGGCTCCGTCGAGGTCGCCTCTGTACTGCTTGACAAGTCCGAGGTAGTAGCAGGCCTCGCTGTCATATGGGTTCGGCGTGAGCCATGTGATTCTCCTGATGGCTGCCTCGAAATGGCGCTGGGCCTCCTCGAAGAGACAGCGCTTGAGAAGAAGCTGACCATAGAACAGATTCGCCCTGCTGTCCAGGGGGTCCCTTCTGAGAGCCTCCTCGTAATAAGGTTCGCTCTCGAACGTCGCATGTCTGTACTGTTCAAGATGCTGGGCGACGAGTACGAGCTCCTCGACCGTGGCGATTTCCTGAGGCTTGCCGACGGCCTTTGCCGGCTCGGGAAGCGGCTCCTCCTTCCTTTCCTGTGGCGAGCATGTGATCAGCGTTCTGCCCTCACGGTCCTTCACGCTCAGCGTGAGATCCGTCTCATCAAGGGAACATGTCACCTTCTTCACGTAAGGCGTCTCGACACCGATGTCGCGCTTCTCCTGATGAAGCACATTGCCAGACCTGTCTGAAAGCGTGATCGAGACAGACTCCATTCGGCTCGTGGGATAGACGGTGATGCATGCCTGGCCGTCATTGCATACGATATTGACGATCACATCGAGATTGGCATTCTTCACGTACCCCGCCTTCTTGTATGGCATGAAGTACTGGGTGAATATTTTCTCCTCCCCTGGGGCGAGAAAGGTGAAATCGGGCTGGTTGTCCGTGTACACGCCCGTCATCAGCTCGATGTAGGGGCCGTTGTCATCGGTCAGGTTCCTGTCCCAGGCCTGCCCGAAGTCGCCGTTGCCCCAAGTCCACTGCTTCTTGCCCGGGGATACATGATGGTCCGCTATATGGAGGATGCCGGCCTCCTCCTTGTAGTCATATCCGCCGACGAAATCGTATCCGCTCCTGTATGCCATGTAGGAGGTCGGAACGGGGATGTTCCTGTAGCGCGAGATGTCGACACCTGCGCTGTAGTCATGCTTGTAGTATGTGCCATGGGCGATCGGGAAGGAAGAAACGTCCCTCTTGCCATGGTCGAAGACAGCCGTGACGTCTGGAGGGAAGACCGACTGTGTGTAGTCGTTCACGGGGACAGCGGGATTGGCCCACCACAGGAACGTCTGGGTGTGGTTGGTACGGTTGTACAGCTGGGCATCAATCTGGATATATGCCTTGCCCGGATGTAGGGTGAAGCGTGTGACGACCCTTGTACCATACATCTCGTCGACATCTCCGATTGCAAGCGTCACGGAGCCGTCCTCGTTCTCCTGCGTATGCCAGCTTGTGGGCATGTATGTCGTAGGCCTGTGATGCTGAGGCCAGTTGAACTCGATTCCTCCGCTGATCCACGGTCCAAGCAGTCCGACGAGAGCCGGCTTGATCACCTCGTTGTGATAGACGAAGTCGTAGCCGTTGGTCTTGTCATAGGCCCTCTGGATGCGTCCACCCAGCTGAGGCAGGACCATGACGTAAAGGTATTCGTTCTCCAGAATGACGGCCTGCCACTCGACATCCTTCTTCTCGTCGAGGATCCTGTCGATGACCGGGTATGGATAGACCCTGCCGCTGGAGCCCTGATAGACTCTCTTCTCGAGGAACATCGGGTTCCTGTCGCACTTGCCAACGCCATAGGTCGGAATGGAGACCATCTGTGTGCTGATCTTTGCAAAGGATGAATTCATGACAACCTCCGATAAACTGAGCATAAACACGGAAAGTTGTTGTCCGCAATGTCGTAAACTGCCCAATTATTACGAAAACCTGCTCACATAAGAAAGTCCATGTCGTTTACAATCATGGGTATGGACATCATACAGGACGATATTCTGACAATTGAACTTACAGAAACATGTGCAGCGCTCCACTCGATCGTCTTTCGCAAGACGGGGCGGGAGGTGACGTTGAAGCTTGCTGATGAAATGGAGCATGCCTGCCACCCGTCATACAGCGGCAATACGATCCTGCCCTTTGCGGGTAGAATAAAGGGTGCCGTCTTCGACTCCACCAGACTGGATGCAAACGACGGAGCCAACAGCCTCCACGGTGGATCTGATGCCCATCACCTTCCCTTCGAGAAGGCGGCGGCGACACAGACAAGCGTCACCTATCGGCTGACAAGGAGACCGGGAGAAGACTGTCTGGATGCGATGAGGACATACACGGTCACCTACGCTCTTGAAAACGGCTGCCTGAACATAAGACATGAAATGGACAGCGACAGGCCGGTCCTTGTAGACACGACCTGTCACCTGTATCTGAACCTGGATGGCAGTGAAACGGTCAGAGACCACATCATCAAAGTGGACTCAAACGCCATTGTCCTCAACGACAGCGGGCACTGTGCAAGAGAAATCGTACCGACAGCGGGAACTCCTTTTGATCTGTCGAAACCCAGAAGGCTTGGGGATCTCATCGACCTCGAGGAGTTCGCATTCTCAAAAGGGGTCAACAACGCCTATGTCCTGGACAATGACAGGCAGGTCGTACTGAGTACGGATGAGCTGAGCGTCATCGCGACATCCGACAGCGATGCAGTCGTGCTGTACAGCGGTGGCTATCTTGATAAGCCGCACAGCCACATAGCAATCGAATTCGAATCGCTGCCGTTTGCAGACACACGCCCGGTCCTCAGCCATTACTCCAGATCGTTCAGCTTCCGCTTCTGCCAGGGTGCTCTGCTTCACATCGGTGAGTGAAAGCACATGTGTTCGATAGATAAGAACCACATTATTGCACGTTGATTTCGACGAAACGACAAGGTGTTTTCGACCAATCTCAATCGGAATTCAGCTTATCATCAATCGATTTCAATCGCTTCATTGTAAATGTTATTTCCTTACAACTAAAGCAAATACCGTTTGCAAGTCACCACACGAGAAGCCTTTTTCAATCGCTTTTCAATCGCTTTTTCACCCATCTTTGCAATATCTGACAAGTCGTCGCATTACATGGATCCTGATCCGGTTTTGGCCGAAAAGGTTATCCTTCCTTGTGCCAAATCCTTTCTCCCCATCAGCGCTCCGAGGGCTTTTTGTCCGGCTTATCAGGTTTTATCATACAAGGAATTACATCCTGGCAACCGGCACTTCGCAATCTGAAGTACACGTCAACGTGTATTCTGTCGGCAGCCTATTCCTTCATCTCGCCTTTGCCACATCTTCGCCGCTAAGAAGTACAACCCGGCCTCCACTGGCCGACGCAAACTGAGTCAGCCGCTCGGTATACCCGCTTCGCGAAAGCAGACAATACCGTTTGTCGTCGACTTTCGGATAGGCCAGTTCCGCCCTTCTCATGAGCTTGTTCAGCACATTCACATCGACTTGTCCGAGCGTCCATTTGCACTCTCCGAAAAGCATGGCATCGGGAGGGATGACGGCTACGAGATCGATCTCCTCGTTCTGATGTGTCTCCCTGTTGGCGAACTCTACATTTCCGATTGTGCTGATCGGCATGTCATAATGTGTCAGCATAAAGCGCTGGAACACCTTCTCCATCTCCCGCGATGTGAACAGGTCGATCTCCTTCAACGCCTGATTCATCGCAGCATCTCCAGCTCCGAACTCAATGGCTTCTGTAAACTGGAACACATATCGGTAGAAGAACCGGAAATAGCCATCGGCAATATTCCAGCCACGGGAAAGTCCGACTCCGGCTACGGCCTTTCTTCTGACGACGATACCTACCTGCTCCATCTTCGTGAGAGCCTGGCTGACAACCGCCTTGTCCTTCCCGCTTTTCGATGAAAGCACCGAGACCTCGTTGCAGCCGTGAGCCATCAGGTCGAGTATGCCCTCATACAGATCCACGTTTCTGAACGACATCGACAACAGCAGACGCGCTTCGACCAGAAGCCTTCCTCCTGGAGAGAAGAATTCCTGTTCCAAAGCATCCTCCAGGTCTTTTCCTCCAGCAAGCAGGGAAAGATAATAGGGAATCCCTCCGGTGATGGCATGGGCTCGTGCCACATCATCAAAGGACCACCCGGACAGCATCAGAGCAGATTCCGCCAGCGAGAACGGAAGGATCTTCAGAGGAAAGGCACTACGTCCATACACCGGACTCTTCAGGCCAAGTATGTTCTCCTCCATGAAACTGCTGCTGGAGGCACATAGGATCAAAGTCAGATTGCAGTTCTGGAAATCGTTGTCGACAAAGCTCTGGAGTACGCTGAGAAAGTCGGGGTCGGACTGTGCCATATAGGAGACTTCGTCGATGACGAATATGAACCGTCTGTCCCCTATGGCTCGTACAACAGCCTCCAAGGCAGAGGCGAACGAGGAATAGGTGCTCACATCCTCCGTTCCGTAGAACGCCTTGCCGATTGCGGTTGAAATCCTTCTCAGGTTGAATTCCCTGTCACTGGTCGCCTGGAAGTACAGATGGTCTTTGTCGGCAACTACATGACGGATGAGTTCGGACTTTCCCACCCTTCTTCGTCCATAGACGGCAATGAACCTGAATCCATCTCCAGCGATGATCCTCTCAAGTTTCTCTACTTCCCGTTCCCTTGCCACAAACTTCTTCATATATGCAGTCTATTTGTCAATTTATAAATTGTCAATTTGCGAATTGATCTCATGTATTACACATTTTAGATTTTCCAAGTGTTTCACTTTAGATTCTCAGACTATTCTACTTTAGATTCTCAGACGATTCTGCTTTAGATTTTCAAGCAACTTGCATACAGGTCATCTCCGGTGATGAGAACGGCCTGATCCGTATTCTCCTCGAAGCCCGAAGAAGAGATCATCCCGAAACGGGTGACGGCAAGGCCGCCTGCTGCCATCGCCTTCCGCTTCTCTTCCTGGACAAGGGAAAGCGGAGCCTTGTTCTCCAGGAA
This sequence comes from uncultured Spirochaetales bacterium, assembly GCA_944388965.1. Lineage (GTDB taxonomy): Bacteria > Spirochaetota > Spirochaetia > Sphaerochaetales > Sphaerochaetaceae > Bullifex. The sequence continues at coordinate 224,656 of CALXKL010000003.1, forward strand.
CTTGCACTCGTAGATCTCATACCCTTCTGATGTCTGTAATGCGACGTCGAATTCACCACTGCGTCTGCTGACCTTGTCGTCATACCAGTATGTACCGATTCTCAATACATCAGGCCGCTTTCCACTCTGTGAGAGAATCGAGAACCATGATCGGGCGATTTCCTCGAACCGGTAGCTGACGTAAGTGACAAACGATGGCCTGATGCGGCTGTCGAAATAGGATCTGTCGCCGACTGTCATGTAATCATCCGCTTCGAGGAGATAGGCGAAATAGAAACGCAACGGATTGCTTGCAATCTCGTAGAATGTGTTCTTCCTGCTGGTGTCGTTGATCGGCCTTCTCTTGACGATGAGATCCGCCTTCTGCATGGATTCGAGCGTCCTCGAGAGCTGATTGCGGGACTTCTCATCACTCATATGGGACTCTATCTCGCTGTATCGCCTCTTTCCGTTGCCTATGATCGAAAGCACCGTGAAGGCATCCGGGATGGACCTGACCTCCGCATCAAGAACGTTCTTCACGTATGTACGGGCGTTTCCCGTCTCGCTGACGAAGAGGTCGATGATGTTATACTCCACGCTCCTTTCCGAATCGATCAGACTATTCAGAAAAGGCACACCACCGAAGACACTGTACAGCATGATGCGCTCACGAATGCCTGCGTGCGGATAGAAGGCGGAACATTCAAGATAGTCCATCTCCTTCAGGTAGATCTCCCTGGTGAATCTTTCGAAAAGCGGATTGTCTGCATCCATCAGCCCCTTCATCATCATTATAGAGGATCCGCAGAACACGATGGATACGTTATCTCCCCGTGAATCGACGATGTCACGGAAGATGGAGTCAACGTAGTTACTGTCGTTTCTTCTCTTGAGGTCCTGGTATTCATCCAATGCTATCGTGAACTTCTCCGGATGCCGGGAGATGAAGTCGAAAAGCTGCTCGAACGAGCTGAATGACAATGATGCAAGGCCGATCGCCTCCAGCACTCTTGCAGAAAGGTAGCATTATCTGAAAGAGACATCGGCTTACAGGTGTAGAGTACCTTCACTCCATCCAGATCCTTCATCGCCTATCTCAGAAACCAGGTCTTGCCTAGCCTTCTCCTTCCATACAGGAGAATCGCAGCATATCCCGATTCCAATTGGGACTTCAGAATCTAGAGTTTCCTCTTACGGCCTATGAATTCCATTGCCAAAGCTCCAGTTTACCTACAACAATGTTGCCAACATTTTTGTTGGTAACATTACTGGATGTTGATTTCGACGAAACGACACGGGTGTTTTTCATCCCATCTCAACCGGAATTCAGCTTATTATCAATGGATTCCAATCGATTTAGGATCAATACTAATGAATATTCCCGGACGATTTGCGAACGCAATCCTCTTTTTCACGGAAGCTTTTAGAGTAACAATAATCCCTTACATTTCAAGTAATTACTCTTACTACCTCCTTGATGACTGACCTTTTCCCGGATGCTTTACGAACGCAATCATATTTTGTGCGGACGCTTTCCCCATTATCCGTCATGGCTACGTCGAAATATATCCATAAAGACCTGAGTCTCCTTGTTGAGGCTTGAACCAAAATCAAAATTAAATGGCGCAACCACATCCGATTGCGCCACTAAATCATAAATTCCAACATATCTGGCAACTCACTGGATCAGGAACTCCTCCTTCAGGAAGTCCAGATTAAGCTCCGGGTACAGCGGGTATGCGGCAAGCAGGGCATGGACGCGGCTTCTGGCCTCATCCATGACCTCCTTGGGGGCCTTGGCCTTGTTGCGGCTCGGCTGACCTGCCTTCTCCCCCTTGGTGAGGATTGCAGGACGGGCGTTCTTCAGCACCATGGCGATGATGGATGCGATCTCCTTCATCTCCTTCTCGCCCATTCCAAGTGTCGTGAGAGCAGGAGTGCCCAGCCTTAGACCCGAGGTGTACCAGGGACCGTTCTTGTCGAATGGCAGTGCGTTCCTGTTGAGCGTTATGCCACATTCCCTCATCAGGCTCTCTGCCTGACGGCCGTTGAGACCGAATGGGGAGACATCCAGGAGCATGAGGTGGTTGTCGGTGCCTCCGGTGAGGATCACACAGCCTTCCTCCCTCAGAGCCAGGGCGAGATCCTGGGCGTTCTCGACGATGCGCCTTGCATACTTTCTGAACTCGGGCTTCAGCGCCTCGATGAAACACAGGGCCTTGGCTGCGATGACATGGCCAAGCGGACCTCCGATGACCAGAGGACAACCCTTGTCCACCGATTCGCGGAACTCCTCCTTGCAAAGGACCAGACCGCCACGCGGACCGCGCAGCGTCTTGTGCGTGGTCGTGGTCACGACATCCGCCCACTGGACGGGGTCGTATTCATCCGTGAAGACCTTGCCTGCGACAAGACCTGCGAAATGGGCCATGTCCACCATGAAGACGGCACCGTTGTCGTGTGCGATCTTCGCCATGCGGCGGAAGTCTATCCTCCTGGGGTATGCCGAATAGCCAGCCAGCAGAATCAGAGGCTTCACCTCCTTCACCATGGCCTCGATGGCATCGTAGTCCAGGAGGCTGGTCTTCTCGTCCACGGTATAGGAATAGGCGTCGAACATCTGTGCCGATACGTTCTGCCTGTAGCCATGAGTGAGGTGTCCACCGGAGTAGTAGTCGAGCCCCAGGAGCCGCTGGTTGTGGCAGGCTTCGCGGATCCTGTTCCAGTCTTCCCTCGTGAGCTCGCTCGGGTTCGTTATGCCCATCTCTTCCAGAGAGGGGATCTGGACGCGCTGGTTGAGAATCGCCCAGTAGGCGCACAGATTCGCATCGGCTCCGCTATGGGGCTGGACGTATGCATGCTCAGCGCCGAAGAGCTCCTTCGCCTTCTCGACGGCAAGCGCCTCGACGGCGTCTATGTTGTCGCATCCGGCATAGAACCTGTGGTATGGATAGCCCTCGGCGTACTTGTCGGTGAGCAGATTGGCCATCGCGGCCTGGACGGAGAGCGAGGAGAAGTTCTCGCTCGCAATCAGCTTGAGATTGCTGCATCTCTGGTCCTCGAGCTCCTTCACGATGCGGCTGGCGACCTCGGGCGAATCACGTCTGACAAGCGAGAGAGACGAGATGTAGTTGACCATTTCGACTGTGGCCCTGTCGCCGGCTTCGGCGAGGTATCTTCTGATTGCTTCCATGAGTCTGCACACCCCCTTTGCTGACAACTGCCGATTATCGCTCAAAGCGCGAATGTGGGCAACACTTGCGCCCTGCATTCCATCATCTGTTCCAATATGGCACGAAGTCCTTCCAGCGCAAGGCTTAACGCGTGTTGACCTGATTCGGCGTGCTTGAATATAATCCTGACTTTAGGAGCAGAAACGCGCAATAATCCAATATAAAATCTTAGGCCACAAGAAATTGATTCAAGTGGCCTT
>CALXKL010000004.1 GCA_944388965.1 uncultured Spirochaetales bacterium
CAGCGTCGGATGGGAAAACGCACGCCGCTTCATCTCCTCGAATCTTCTTTCTGCATCCATTCTTCCGGATTCCTCCACATCTGTCTCATGCCTTGCATACACGGGAATGACGGATTCTGTGCACGACCAGTCCAGTCATATGAGGCGTCCTTCCCCTTTTGGCCCGCTCATGGTAGATTCTTCAGCATGGCGACAAGCAGAAGAGACAAGGCCGATTCATACACCCAGAGGGCGCACCGCGAGGGCTACCCCGCGCGCTCCGTATACAAGCTGGAGGAGATAGACCAGACCCATCATCTGATCAGGCCGGGAGACACCGTCCTGGACGTCGGGGCCGCTCCGGGATCATGGACGCTGTACGTGCACCGCGAGCTCATAAAAGGACGGGGAAAGATAGTCGCATGCGACCTCAACCCGCTGCGTCTCGATCCGGTGCCTCCGACCGTCGTCGAGATCACCGGCGATGCGTTCAGCCGCCAGATACGGGAGCGTCTGGTGGAGGAAGGCCCCTACCAGTGCATCATCTCCGACGCGGCGCCCATGACGACCGGCAACCGCACCGTCGACACCTCGCGCTCCGAATACCTGGCAGAGCAGGTCGTCCTCCTGGCCCAGGAACAGCTGGCGCCACACGGCAACCTGGTGATCAAGATCTTCCAGGGAGGTGGCCAGGAAGCCGTGCTGAAGACCATGAGGGGAATGTTCCGCAAGGCCAAGGCCTTCAAGCCCAAGGCTTGCAGGGACGACAGCTTCGAGATCTACCTCATCGGTCTGGACAGAGTGTAGCAAGCCCCAGGAAGCCGCAGGTGCAGACATGAGACATGCAAGGCTCCCCGCCATCGATGACGAGGAGCCTTTTCATCACATTGCCAGCCGTCTGATGGTTCAGCTGTTGCGGATGTTCACGTCCAGCTTGCTGTACGGTATCTCGATGCCCTCCCTGTTCAACAGGTCGTATATGTCCTTCTGGAATCTCCAGTTGACCTTCCAGTAGTCGCTGTTGTGCACCCAGGGGCGGACGATGAAGTCGACCGACGAGCTGTTGAGCTTCGACACCTCGACGACCGGCACCGGATCCCTGTGGACCTCCGGGTATGATTCCAGCAGGTCCGTGATGATACCCTTCACCCTGTCCAGATCGCTTCCGTAGGCCACCGAGACGGTCATGTCCAGTCTCCTGTCATCGCTGGACGAGACGTTTATGATCGGGTCGGCAAGCACGAGCTTGTTTGCCATCGTGATCTTCTTCCTGTCTCCGGTGGCCAGCGTCACGGAGAAGGCGTCCATCGATACGACAGTGCCCTCGATGCTGCCGATGATCACGTAGTCGCCGATCCCGAAGGGGTTGTTCAGCGCAAGGAGCAGACCGGAGAAGATGTTGCTTATCGACTCCTGGAGGGCGAAGCCGAGCACGACGCCCGTGATCCCCAGTCCTGCTATCACAGGGGCCATGTTGATTCCCCAGATCTGCAGCACGATCAGGATGCCGAGCAGCCAGACCACCGACGAGAGGACCTTGTCGATGAAGCCCGCCATCAGAGGGCTTATCTTGGGATGCACCTTCTGCGATGCCTTCGTCAGAAGCCTGTCGATTGTCCTGTTGACCAGCTTGACTATCACGAGCACCAGAAGCGAGAGCAGGACCTTGAAGGCTATCGCGACAAGAGCCTGCGCACTCGTCTGCGCTATCCCCGTCACCACGTCGATGACCTGTACGTCTTGCATATGATGTCCTCCCCGACGGCAGTGGATTTACAAAAATGCACGGGAGACGGCTCCCGTGCATTCAAGTCTACCAGATTGACATACATCAGCCAAGGAGCTTCGTGACGTTCCTCACGAACGCGGCCGGGTCCTTGGGCATGATGCCCTCCGCGATATACGCCTCGTCCAGTACTATCGAGGCCAGGCTGGCGACGTAGTCCTCGTCATCGCTGGCGTCGATCTTCCTGATCACGCCGTTGTCGGCGTTGACCTCGAGGATCGGCTTGACCTCCGGCATGTCGGCCCCGCCGCCCATCTGCTTCAGTATCCGTTGCATCTGCATGGACGGATCGTTCTCGTCCATGACGATGACGGCGGCGCTGTCGGCGGAGAGCCTGGAGGAGACCACGACGTCCTTGACCCTGTCGCCGAGGGCCTTCTTCAGCTTCTCGACCAGCCTGGACTCGTCCTTCTTCTCGTCCTCGCTCTTGTCGGCGTCCTTCATCTCGTCCATGGCGCCGCTCTTGTTGATGGCCTTGAACGGGAGGTCCTTGTAGTCATGGACCATCTCGGTGACGATGTCGTCGATGTCGTCGTCCATGATCAGGACCTCGTAGCCCTTGTCCCTGTATGTGGCAAGCAGCGGGCTGTTGCGCAGGATGTCCTCCTTGCCGCCCGTGATGTAGTAGATGGCGCTCTGGCCGTCCTTCATCCTCTCCTTGTAGGAGGCAAGGGACGTGTAGCCCTCGACGGCGGTGGACTTGTAGCGCACCAGCTCAAGCAGCGTCTCGCGGTTGGCATAGTCGCCGTACAGCCCCTCCTTGAGAGGCCTGTTGTACTGCTCTATGAACTTGACGTACAGGTCGGGGTTGCTGTCGGCGATCTTCCTGAACTCTCCAAGCAGCTTCTTCACCGAGCCGCTACGGATCGCGCTCATGACCTTGTTCTCCTGCAGGATCTCACGCGAGACGTTCAGCGGCAGGTCCTCGCTGTCGATGATGCCGCGCACGAACCTGAGGTACGTGGGCAACAGCTCCTTGTCGTCGTCGGTGATGTACACCCTCTTCACATACAGCTTCACTCCGGGGCGGTAGTCGGCATAGTACATGTCGAACGGCGCCTTGGCCGGAACATAGAAGAGCGTGGTGTACTCCGTCGCACCCTCCGCGTGGGTGTGGATGTAGAACAGCGGATCCTCGCTGTCCGAGTAGCTGTTCTTGTAGAACTCCTTGTACTCCTCGTCCTTTATGCTGCTCTTGCTACGGGTCCACAGCGCCGATGCGCTGTTGATCTGCTCCCTCTTGTGCTCGATCTCCTTGACGGGATTGCCATCCGCATCCTTCTCGTCCTTGTAGTGCTCCTGGTCGTACTCCAGCCAGATCGGATAGGCGATGTGGTCCGAATACTTGCGGATCAGCGTCTCCAGCTGCCAGCGGTTGGCGTACTCCTCGCCCTCCTGGTTGAGGTGCAGGATGATGTCGCTTCCCTGCTCCTCCCTCTGTGCCTCGGAGACCGTGTACGAGCTCCTGCCCTCGCTCTCCCAGCGGAAGGCCTTGTCCTGTCCCGCCTTGCGCGAGACGACCTCGACTCTGGAGGCGACCATGAAGGCCGAGTAGAAGCCGACTCCGAACTGTCCGATCAGATTGCTGTTCTTCCTGGCGTCGTCGCCAAGGTTCTCCAGGAACTTCCTGGTGCCGCTGGAGGCTATCGTGCCCAGGTTGGCGTTCAGGTCGTCCTCGTCCATGCCGACGCCGTTGTCGCTGATGGTCAGCGTCTTGGCATCACTGTCGAACCTGACCTCGATCGCAGGATCGAAGGAGAAGCCCTTGAGCTTCTCGTCGGTCAGGCTGAGGTACTTCAGCTTGTCGATTGCGTCCGAGGCGTTGCTGATCAGCTCGCGCAGGAATATCTCCCTGTTGGAATACAGTGAGTGGATGATGAGGTTCAGCAGGTCGCTGACTTCGGTCTTGAATTGTCTCTTTCCCATTTTCTACCCCTATGTGGAAGACTTTCGATTTCCAGCAGACAAAGATAACAACGCATATGGCAAAGGGCAAGTGCGCCATCGGCCCACGGTGCACAGTGCCAGCGGAGCGAATCCGATTGACAACATGTCAGTCCGGGTCTATCTTGTTGACACGATGTCAGAAAGAGGAGGTGCACCATGTCCAGGGTTTCCCGTGACGTAGTCGAGAGCCGCCCCGACGAGATAGTCGAGGCCTGCAGACAGCTGTACCAGAACCACACGTTCCACGAGATCACGCTGAAGGACATAAGCGACAGGACCAGCCTCTCGCGCCCGTCCATCTACAACTACTTCGCCACCAAGGAGGAGATATTCCTGGCCCTGCTGAAGAAGGAGTACGGAATGTGGGCGGACGACCTCGAGGCGATACTCGGCTCCCCCTCGATGGACGCCTCGTACTTCAGCCAGGTCATGGCCGCGGCCCTTGACAGGCGCCATCTGATGCTGCGCATCCAGTGCATGGACCTGTACGAGATCGAGGAGCACAGCGGCACCGGGGCCCTGGTCGACTTCAAGAGGACCTACGGCAGGGTTCTCGACCTGCTGGAATCCTGCCTGGTGAAGTTCTTTCCGCAGATGGATGCACAGGCAAGGGAACGCTTCATCTACACTCTTCTGCCTTTCATCTACGGTCTGTATGCATACGTCAATCCGACACGACGGCAGAAGGCCGCCATGGAGGAGTGCGGCATCCGCTACCGCCGTTCGACCGTCTACGAGATGGCGAAGGACGCCATATGCGCATTGACGGAGGGTCTCGCATGAGAAGGTGCATGACACCCCTCCCGGCATCGGCGGGCATATCGGCACAGAACATCTTCAGGAGGATCGGATAATGAAACCGAAAGTCTATTTCACACGCTTCGTGGAGCCCGGCAAGGTCGTCGAGGCCTATCATATGCTCTCCATCGCCCTGCCCGGCAGAATCGCCGTCAAGATCCACTCCGGCGAGAAGGGCAACCAGAACTACCTCAGGCCGGAGTTCTGGCGTCCGATGGTCGACGAGGTGAATGGGACCATCGTCGAGTGCAACACCGCCTATGGAGATGCGGCAGGCGGAGTCAGGGACAACACGGAATCGCACTGGAAGCTGCTGGAGGAGCACGGCTGGACGAAGCTCTTCGACGTGGACCTCATGGACGCGGAGGGCCCGGACCTGGTATGGCCGATCCCGACCGGAAAGGTGCTCAGGGAGAACCATGTCGGCAAGAATATCGCGAACTATGATTCCATGCTCGTCCTGGTCCACTTCAAGGGCCACCCGATGGGAGGATACGGCGGAGCCCTCAAGCAGCTGGCGATCGGCTGTGCAAGCCGTGCAGGCAAGGCCCTGATCCACTCGGCCGGCAGGACCGACGACAGGTTCGAGACGTGGAACATGCACGCCGACTCCGTCGCCTTCCCCGAGGCCATGGCCGATGCCGCGATGAGCATCGTCGAGCACTTCCAGGGCCGCATGGCGTTCATCAGCGTCATGAAGAACCTCTCGGTGGACTGCGACTGCTGCCAGGTGGCCGAGGACCCATGCATGAAGGACATCGGCATCCTAGCCTCGCTGGACCCCGTGGCCATAGACCAGGCATGCATCGACCTGGTCATGTCCAGCGACGATCCCGGCAGGGACCACTTCATGGAGCGCGTCGAGAGCCGCAACGGCATCCACACCATCGAGGCCGCAGCCGCTCTGGGCTATGGCTCGAGGGAGTACGACCTGGTCGAGTTCTGACTCATGCACACTTGTTCCACTTTCTCACACTCCGTTTCATTCGCTTTCAGCAAAAAAAAGCCACTCCCGACCCTATGTAGCGTGAGCGTGAAGTGGTATCATCGTGGAAAAGGAGATCCACCACCCCGGCAGGTCGGCGTGTCCTGCCGCGTGGTCCATTTCCATCCCAAGGGAGCCGAAGAAGCCTTAAGAAGATGGATCAGATGCCAAGGCCACTGCTTGACGACAGTCTCGAGAACAGGCTGGACGAACTGCTGCTCAGGGACCTGGTCTCGATCGACCGGGAGGTGACGGCGATGAACGGCCGCTTCTACACGCTGCGCATCGTCCCGTACAGGACGACGGAGAACAGCATACGCGGTCTGGTGATCACCATCATCGACTCCCTGGGCAAGCCTCAGGAGGTCGAAGGCGGCGAGCAGAGGAGATGACGCTCCTAGACAAGCATACGGAAGGGGACCGCAGCGGATGCGGTCCCCTTCTCTCATGTCTTGAAGACTGTCAGGAAGCCAAGGCGGGCTTCACTCATGTTCCCGTATGCCCTTTAGGATCCTGTCCTTCTTCCTCCTCCTGGGATCGATCGAATGCTCGACCAGCGTCACGAGACGGGTAAGGAGCGCCGAGATCACGAAGTACATGATCGCGGTGACGATCAGGGGGAAGAAGGCCTCGTAGGTCCTGCTCCTGACCAGGTCGCTGATCTTGGTCAAATCGAGCACGGCGATGTAGCCGACGACGGAGGTCTCCTTGATCAGCGTCACCACCTCGTTGCGGTAGATTGGCAGGAAGTGCTGTGCGGCCTGCGGCAGGATGATCCGGAAGAAGCTCTGGTGCTCGTTGTAGCCAAGCGCCGTGGAGGCCTCCATCTGGCCGCGTCCGATGGCGTTGCATCCGACCCTCAGCATGTCTATCATCGAGCAGGCGAACATCAGGCTGAAGCCCACCACCGACACCCACATGCCGCTGAGCGACGATGAGCCGAAGACGATGTAGTACAGGATCATCAGCAGCAGTACCGTGGGCATGCCGTGGATCAGCCACAGCACGAAGTTGGTCGTCCTGTTGGCGATCACGCTGCCCTTGCGGCAGGTCATGTAGACGAGGAAGCCCAGAATGGTGCCGGCCAGGATCGAGGTGATGGTGATCAGCACCGTGACGAAGGCGCCCTGGACGAAGAGCTCCCATCTGTTCTCCCTGATGAACGTCTTGTACAGGCTGTCCTTCAGAGAGTCGATGAAGCCGACGTCCGTGTCGTCCTCGCCCAGGATGACCAGACGGATCGGGGTCGTGTAGTAGACGTCAGACAGAGTGCCCGACTCGTTGCGCTCGGCGCTCACGACGATGTTCATGCCGATGTCGTACTTGCCGCTCTCGACGCCCGGCGCGATGGACTCGAAGGGCACCTCGTAGAACTGCGGCGTATAGCCGTAGGCCCTGGCGAAGCGGCAGATGAAGTCGACGTCGAAGCCCGACTCGTGGCCGTCGCTTATGAAGCTGAAGGGTTCGTAGCCGCCCTCCACCGCGACTGATATCACACCGTTCTCACCGGTGAATCCCGTGACGTCGCACTTGTCGTTTATCGGGTCGAAGTCGGCGATCCAGTATTCGTAGAGCTCGTCCAGAAGCCCGTTCTCGCGGCTGTCGGCGATGAACTGGTTCAGCTCGCCAAGCAGCCTGTCCTGGCGCTCGTTCTCGCCGATTATGCAGGTGGCGCTGATGAACCCGGCCGGCTCCTCGAGGACGGTGAGCTCGGGATGGTTCTTCTTCTGCGCCCCGTAGCTGACCTCCTCTATCAGGTAGGCGTCGATCTTGCCCGAGGTGAGGGCAAGGATCATGTCGTTGGGCATCGTGTAGTACTGGATCGTGCTGTTGGGGACGCGGTCCGTTATCAGCTCCTCGTACAGCACCGCGGTCTGCACGCCGATGTCGTGCCCGTCGAGGTCCTCTATCGTGGTGAACTGCGACGCGAAGAGGCATCCGGCGACGAGGATGAGGCAGATGATTGATGCGATCTTCTTCATGGCCCTACTCCTCCACCCATCTGAAGCGCATCGAGATGATGTGCTCGTAGCCCATCGGGTCGTCGGTGACGTCGTCCTGCCTGACCTCCGTGGTCGGCTCCGAGAGCAGGTTCTGGAACAGCCTGCTGCCGGAGGTGTGCACGTCGAACCTCTCGCCCTTGTAGCAGATGATCATCGTCAGGATGTCAAGCTTCTCGGAGTACTCCACCTTGACAAGGATGTCGGGTACATCGTTCATGGCGGCGATGTTGTTGATGCAGATCTCCTCGAGGGCCAGCGTCAGCTTGCTTAGTCGTTCGGCCTCGATCAGCAGCTTCTCGCCGTAGGCCATCAGCTCCTCGTTCATCGCCTCCATGTCGAAGTCGGTGGAGTCGATGCGGTATGTCAGCGAGGACAGGCGCTGGATGAACTTCTTGGTCATCTCCCTCTGGGGATGCTCGAAGATCTGCTTCGGCGTGCCGTCCTCGTAGATGTAGCCGTCGTACATGAACAGTATCCTGTTGGATATCTTGCGGGCGAAGTCCATCTCATGGGTGACGATCATCATCGTGCGTCCGCTCTTGGCCAGCATCTTGATGACGGACTGGACCTCGCCGATCATAGACGGGTCCAGCGCGCTGGTAGGCTCGTCGAAGAGGATTATGTCCGGATCCATGGCCAGCGTCCTGGCGATCGCGATTCTCTGCTGCTGTCCGCCGGACAGCTCGTCGGGATACGCGAATACCTTTGATGCCAGACCGACCTGCTGGAGCAGGTACATGGCCTTGTCGTAGGCCTCCTGGCGGCTTCTTCCCAGCAGAGTGATCTGCGGATTCATGATGTTCTCGATTATCGTGAGATGCCCGAAGAGGTTGAAGGACTGGAAGACCATGCCCATCTTCTTGCGTATCTCGTTCAGGTCGCATCCGCGGCGGGTTATGTCCTGTCCGTCGACTATTATGCTGCCGCTGGTGGGCTCGGTGAGCATGTTTATGCACCTGAGCAGCGTGCTCTTGCCGGTGCCGGACGGTCCTATTATCGAGATGACGTCCCCATCGTTTATCGTGACATCTATGTCCTTGAGCGGGATGGTGTCGTCATCGAACACTTTCCTCAGGTGTCTAATCTCTATCATTGACTTCTCCTGAACCCAAAGAAATGCAGCTGGCACAACAGGCCCGATAGACTTTTAGCAGAGTTTGCGGCATGAGTACAGCCTTTTGACTCCATTTCTCACCAATTTGTTCCGATTATGATTCTACCATGGCTCAGGAAGGCGTGCACCACCAGCTATTCAGGCCTTCCTGGAGAAGGTCCAGGCGAAGAATATGTCCCGGATCCGCCTGAAGTCCCCGCGCTTGATGAGGATCCTGGATCCGTCCCTCATCTCGATATGGGCGGGTGTTATGGTCGCGATGTGGTCCAGGTTGACGATGTACCCCCTGTAGGGGGAGAAGAAGCGTCCCGGACACAGCCCGTCCAGCTCCTCGAGCAGTGATGAAAGCGTCTTGCGCATCTCCTCGTAGACGCCGCCCCAGGTGTGCACGACACGCGTGTAGCCTATGCTCTCGATGTAGATGATGTCGTCGCACTCTATGCTCTGCACCACCGCATTCCTCATGTGGACCAGCAGTCTGGCCGGCGTCTTCGCGGCAGAGGGCGCCAGGGCCCTGTCGAGAGCCTCGAACAGAGTCTTCTGCGATACCGGCTTTGTGACGTAGTGCACAGCCCCCATCTCGAACGCATCAACGGCGTAGTCCCTGCTGACGCTCATGAAGACTATCCGTACGTCCGGCAGCCGGGAGACCATGCTCCTGGCCAGATCCGTCCCCAGCATGCCGGGCATTATGACATCGAGGATGACGACATCGTATGAGACGCCATCGTCCAGAGCCTTGGACAGGTCCTTCCACGAAGAGAACGCGTCGATCGAGTGCTCTGCTCTACAACGAAGGCGGAAATAGGTCTCCACGCCTTCGACGCACGATTCGAGATTGAGCTTGAGATCATCACATACGGCAATTCGATACATATGACATCCAGAGAATATTACACCACAGGTGGCATGGATTCGACCATTCGCGACATGCGCTGCGACGAAGGCGACATCATATGCAGCGAACAGGCATCATGCACTCTCCAGCGGCATGATCACACGGGAGATGAAAAGGCATCCGGACACCTCCTGCTTCAGCAGTCCGCCATGGCGTGCCAGTATGAGGCGCACGCTCTCAAGCCCCGTGCCTCCACCATCCTTCGTGGTCCTGGGCAGCCCGTCCACCCATTCGATCTGGCCACGGAAGATGTTGACCACCTCGATCAGCATGCGCCCCTCCTGGACTCTGACGGAGAGCCGGATGGAGGGATCGGGGGCTCCACAGGCCGCCTCCATGGCGTTCTCCAGCAGATTGCCCAGCACCGATATGCACTCCATATCGCCAAGTCCCGTACCGCCGGCAAGCGAGACGTCCACGTCGAAGTCTATGCCGCGGGAGGTGCACCAGCGCCATGCTATGCGGATCTGGGCGTCCATCAGCGGGTCGCTGCACCAGGATCTCAGACCGTCGTCATGGATCTGACGCTCATGCGCCCCGAGCAGACGTCTGGCATCATCCACGCGTCCCTGGTCCAGGTATTCCAGAAGCACACGGTCATGGTGCCTCTGGTCATGCCTGATGGCCCTGGCCTTCTCCACGAACGCCTTCTCCGCCTCCAGTTCGCTCTCCAGCAGTCTCTGGCGCCCTATGACCTTCTCCATCTGGACAGAGGACGAGGCAAGCCGCATCACCCTGGACGCGATGGCGAATATCGAGACCATCATCAGCGACAGGATGACGAGCACCACCAGATTCATGACGGGATCATCCACGAAGAAGGCGGCGAAGAGGACATAGGACAGGATCGACAGTCCGACGACCCATGAGAAGAGCACTATCTCCGCTCCATGGCCGGAAAAGCCGTCGACAAGCTGGTAGACCATGTCCTTCAGGAACAGCCTCAGGGCCACTACCAGGACGATCGAAAGCACTGTCCTGATGACAAGTGACACCTCGTCGCCATACATCGGCATGACGATGGCGGAAAGCTGCTGCGAGAAGCCCACCATGAGCATGAAGACCGCCACATAGACGATGTAGATGAACAGTCTGCCGACAATGGATATGCCTGTACACACGAAGCAGAAGAAGAGGCCCATGACGACCAGCATCATGTACGCGGTCAGGGAGACGTTCGATGTCGGGGCCGGAATGAGGAAGACCATCAACGTCCCCGCAACGATGATAGCGAGCGTCATCAGCGTCATCGGCAGCACGACGGATCCGTCCCCATCCCTTCGTCTGGCAAGCACACCGAGCGTCACGCCATGGGCGATGGCGACCAGAACGACTCTGGCGATCTCGAACAGGCTGTCCATGGGCACCTCCTCGTGCACGGTCTTGGGGTGACGGCCCCGACAGGACAAGTCTAGCACAGGCTCCTGCCGCTTCATACGCCGCCACGACGGAAGACCTGCCTCATGCGATGAAAGATGCAGACGACACGGTCCGTGTCCATGCAGAAGGCAGATCCACAAGGACATCACGCGGATGGGAGGTCAGACTTCACAGGAAAAAATGTCACATGGCCCTCTTCCAGACGCCTCTCAGGTAGCCGGTGAGCGATATGCCCCAGTTGAGCAGCCAGCCGACGGGGACGATGTACCAGACCATGGCCACACCCACCACCGGGGAAAGGAGGAAGGAGAAGACCACCCTCGTCGTCAGGTTCACGATGTTGGCAAGGGTGAAGACCCTTACATCCCCGCTTCCCCTGAGAAGGCCGTCCGTTGCCATCTTGAAGCCGATGATGGCGAAGAACCATCCCATGAAGCGCAGATAGGAAGTCCCCGTCGCATAGGCCGACGCAGTGCCGTCCGCTCCTATGAACATGCCCACCAGACTTGTCGGCGCAAGCTCGAAGACGAGCATTATGACCAGGGCGAAGAACAGCACCATCGCATATGAGGCCCGGTAGCCTTTCACCACCCTGTCCTGTCTGCCGGCGCCCAGGTTCTGTGCGGTGTAAGAGCTCATGGCGTTGCCGATCGACACCATTGGCACCGTGGCGATGTTCTCCAGCCTCATGCCCGCCGAGTAGCCGGCCAGCACCTGGCTGCCGAAGCCGTTGACCACGCTCTGCACGAGCATCATGCCGATGGACACGGTCGACTGCTGGAGAATCGACGGAATCGCCAGACGCACCATTTTCAATGACGTCGAAAGATCGAACAGTCTGGACGCCCTTCCATCGAAGGATGAAAGGACGCGCAAGAGCACGATGAAGGAAAGACAGGCGGACAGCCCCTGCGCGATCAGCGTCGCCCAGGCCGCACCCGCTATGCCCATGTCGAGGACCGCGACCATGAAGAGGTCCAGAGCCACGTTCAGCAGGGATGAGAAGACCAGAAAGTACAGCGGGATGCGCGAGCGGCCGAGCGCGTTGAAGGTCGACGAGAGGATGTTGTACATGAACAGGAACGGCAGGCCCAGGAAATATATCCTCAGGTAGAGCACGGCGTCATCCAGGATGTCCGCCGGGGTGTTCAGGGCCCTCATGATGTCCTGCGAGAACAGGTAGCCGAAGGCGGCCATCAGGATCGACAGGGCCAGGAAGGCGACCAGCGACGTGGAGACCGCCTCCTTCATGTCGTCGTAGTCTCTGGAGCCGAAGCCCCGGCTCACAAGCACGCCGCCACCCACCCCGCCGCCTATCGCGACGGCGATGAACACGCTGGTCAGCGAATAGGATGCACCCACAGCTGCAAGCGCATCCTCGCCCACATAGCGGCCGACGATGACGGAATCGGTCATCGTGTACAGCTGCTGGAAGAGGTTGCCCAGCATCATCGGAAGAGAGAAGGCCACGAGGGCCTTCCATGGACTCTGTCTTATAAGGTATTCCCGGTCTTTCATCGCGGCATAAGGATAGCCGCATCGCCACTGTGCGTCCACATGCACAGTGCATGTTGTGACATGGCGCCTTGTGTCATACAATTCACCTATGGAAACCGAAACACTGGAAGCGATGCTCACGACGAGCGACAGCCAGATCCTGCTGTTCATCATCACGATAGTCTTCGGACTCGTCGCGCTCAAGCTGTTCTCGAAGCTTCTCAGAAGGCTTCTCCTGATCTCCAGCCTGGACAACGCCGTCGTGCACTTCTGTGCAAGCAGCGTCCAGATCGTCCTGGGCGTGCTGCTGGTGCTATTCGCCCTGTCCTTGATAGACATACCCCTTACCAGCATGATCGCCCTCATAAGCGCCTTCGGCGTGGCACTGGGCCTTGCCCTGCAGGACTCGATCGCCAACGTGGCCAACGGCCTGATCATGATAGGCACGCGCCCGTTCAAGGTCGGCGACTATGTGTGCATAGGCTCGGACGAGGGCACGATCGAGGAGCTGAGGCTCATGGACACGGTCCTCAGGACCGAGAACAACCAGAAGCTCATCCTGCCCAACAAGACCGTGTTCACCTCGCGCATCCTCAACTTCAACACCAACCCGACCAGGCGTCTGGATCTGAAGTTCCCCCTGGATATGGAAAGCGATCTGGACAAGGTCCTCGAAGTGACCCGCAGCGCATGCCAGTCCTGCAGGACCGTCCTGAAGACCCCTGCGCCGCGCATAGAGCTCGGGACGCTTTCGGCCAGCCCTGAGATCACCGTATGGTGCTGGGTCGACAGCAGGGCCTACTCCGATGCGCTCTTCGAGGTCAACAGGGCCGTGTACGACGCATACGGGAAGGCCGGCATACGTATTCCGTGCGACCGGATCGCCATAGCACAAGGCGCCACGGCCAAGCGCAGGAGCCCATCCAGGACCAGGACGACGTCCAGGACCACGGCGAAGAAGAGCGGAGGTGCGAAATGAAGACACTGGTGACCTTCCTGCACTCCTTCATCGAGCACAACATCGGCTACATCGCCGGCTGGCTCACGCTGATCACGATCCTGCTGTTTCTGCTTCTGGTCTTCCGCTGCTTCGAAAGTCCGTACCGTACGACCTTCTCCTCGGTCAGGAGCCTGAGGGACATGGCGACCAGGTCCCTGAAGGCCAGGACGGGAAAGATGGGCTTTGCACTGAAGAAGGCGGTCCGACTCGCTTCCCGCATCGAGAGACTGATTGACGCCTCGATATACGACGACCCGGACGACGACAGGTACAGACAGGCGCGCGATATTGCCCAGAAGATCGTCACGCTGACGGACGTCCTGGTGAAAGGACGGACCAAGCTCGACGAGAAGAGGGTGCGCACGGTACTGAAGGCCATCGAGAAGCAGTGCACGTCATACCTCTCGCTGGAGAGGCGCTGAAGCGCGTCAAAGAATGGAGGGCACATCCACTCCAAGCTCGGCGGCGATGGCGTCGCAGACCACCTGATGGTCCTCCTCGCCCGCCATGCCGGAGAACGTGATGCTGCCGACCGGGATGCCGGAGGGAAGCAGGACAGGGAACGAACCGCCTGACAGGCCGTAGTCGGCATTGTCCATTCCACAACCTTCCAGCGTCTTGCCGTCCCGGGCAAGCCTGAGCACCACATGCAAAGAGCTGATCCCATAGCGGTGGCACACATTCGCCTTCCTTCTGGCCCACTCCTCGTTGTTGCGGCTGGCGCCTGCAAGGGCGCGGGCATAGACCACCATCCCGTTGACAGAGGCGCGGACATAACCGGTCGCGCCCATGGACATCACCCTGTCGCAGATGCCGCTGCAGATGCGGCCTATCGTATCGAAGTCGAGCGATGGAAAACGCAGAATCCTCTCCTGCTCCTCCACGATCCGGCTCAAGTCGTCCATCCTGGCTCCTCCCATCATGAAACAGGCAATGTACACAGCATACCCGCATGGTCCCGACCTTGCCAAGGATTTCCGGGAAACGATGCCCAGGACAAGTCAGAGGATGCTAGTTCCTTATGAACGACCGGTCTTCATCCGGCATAGAGGCCTCGGTGTATCGCTCCGCCTTCATGTGAAGATCATACTTCTTCCTCAGCATCGCGACAGCGTCCATCAAAGGAGAGGCGTGGTATTCATCCAGCGCCTTCTGGTCCCTCCAGGTGTCGATGAGGAGAACCGTCTCGGGATCGGACAGGCTGACGAAGTATTCATACCTCAGGCAGCCGTCCATGCATCTTATCTTGTCGACGATTCCACTTGAGACCATCTCCTGGGCGAAGGCTCTTGCACTTCCATTCCCGCCTTTGTAATAGAGGTTCATCGAGAAGCTCATCCGTTCATCCTCCCGCACTTGCCGACAACATTCCCGGTGACGAAGTATTCGTATGTCGGGAACTCGAAGAGAACACCATACATCTCATCAGTCTCACTTATCTCGGATGTTTCAGAGAATTCTGGGTCAAATCCAAGTCAAACAGGTTAAATCCATCGAAAAGCGCATATGCATAGGTACAACCTATTGCATCCAGTCTCCACTGCATCAGTCCCTATGCCATGGCTACATATGGATAGCTGTTCTCATACATGGATTCCGGTGCAATATCCAATTCGCCATCAAGCCATGTGACCACACCATGGTCAAGCTCAGGATGGGCGAATACCTCATTATCCTTCAAGGGTTGGAAAAGCGGATACTCGAGGAGACGGCTCGCATCATATAGCCTCTGCTCTCCCGAATTGAATGTCAGAAGAAGCATCATATTATCAAGCGGCTTCACCTTCGTGATCTTCATCAGTTCAGCCGGAGTACCTCCGTAAACGAACCCATTTGAAAAGTACATCTCTCACCTCCTCAGCTCAGAGGTCTTATCTTTGGAAGCTGTTTCATCTGGACAGCATTGTTCCACGCCTCGTAAAGCTCCTCCTCGTGCAATGTCAGCCAGGCCGCTACAAGCTTATACTGTTTCTCTGGCAAGACACCTGCCAGAACCTCTCCATCGATTCCCACGGATGCCTCATACTCCCCATACTCGACATGGACATGGGGTTTATTATGTTTACCTCCTGCCTCATAGAGCATCTTTATGACTATTCCAAAGAATCTGCTTATTTCAGGCATTGCCATCTCCTGAGCAAAGGATAACATGAAACAGAACAAAGTACATTCTTTCACAATGTCACACACAATCAGTTCTCTGCCATTTCCACAATCCAAGTGAGTATGAAAAGATTTTCCATGGCAGGAATTTGGCAGGAAGAACCTAAAACAATAGCGACAACTGTCACAAAACAGAAATCAGCTTTCATCATTCCCGCTCAATAATTTCATTGTCTCATGCACAATCTATGGTGTTATAAAGTCTCAAATACCCACTATATATCTTCTGTTTCACTTGTCTCAGACGTTTCAAGATTTTTTGGGGTCAAATCCGGGTCAGATCGAGTAATCACGCCGCGCTTCCTGCAGCATAAGTACAAGATCGGGTTTCTGAGATATAAGATAAATCAGATTCTTTGCGGTAGGTGAAGGCGTACTTCGTCCTGTTTCCCAGGATTCTACAGTTCTTCTGGAAACCCCGAGCACATTTGCAAAAGCCTTCTGCGTCATATCCAAAGATTCACGTTCCGCTTTCACATTCACATCAGGAAGACTTCTCTTTCTGGCAATGGTCTCTGCACTTGCTTTCCCCTTCTCATATGCAAGAGCCTCTTCAAGACCTTCCTTTATACCATTGAAGAAATCGACATCTTTGAAGTTTTTCTCCATTTCCTCCAGGCTGTATTTCGATTTGAAAACATGATCGCTCATATCCACTCCTCCATTATGGTCTCGGCCATCCGCCGAAGAAACTTACGCTGTTCGGCAGTCAGATCCTCCTGCACATTTTTCGGATAAGCAAACAGCAGATAGAGTCTCCTCTTCTCCAACACGTCAATATATATTACCCGTCCTCCTCCGCTCTTCCCTCGACCTTCCAGTCTTATCCTCAGTTTTCTTATACCTGCCAGACCGTCTATGACAACGCCCTTGCGAGGATTCTCAAGCAGGATGTTTTCCAGCTCATGCAGCTCATCATCACCCAATCCCATCGCTTTCCAGAACCTGTGAAGGGTTCTGTGTATATGAATTCTCTTTCCTCACTTTTAAATATACGGTTTTATCGTATAAGATAACCATAATGAATCATCCACACGCTTAAGATGTGGCTATTCCGGAGTGTTCCTTCTGCCCTGATTTACCTGCTCAGGTACGGTTTTTCTGCGCACTCGGATGTGCGTTGTATCCACACCCTGTAATCAGCACCCATTGATTTCCCTCATTGTCTTCGAGGCCCATTCAAGAAGCATGAATGCATCACCTTCTGTACTTGGATTCCGGGCTTCGAGAATCGTCTTCTCCTCTTCACCGACAACGGTGGCGAGCTCTCTGAATGCGGATACATAGACACCTGTGAGAAGATAATGCTTCATCCTTATCGTGAATCTTGCGCTCTTATAAAGCTCAGGAAGAATCGACCAGTTTCTAGCATGAAGTATGTTGTGGGAGGATGCATGATGGATTGCACACGCGCCCTGCAGCACAGCTCTTCTGATATCATCCTCTGTCATCGCGGGACAAAGCTCTGCAAGATCTCCATGGACAGGCCTTGTATCGAGAATCAGCTGTGTCCTGTCTGCACCATCCCATGCTCCCAGCTCCTCCATGGATGAGACAAATCCACAGAGGATATCCTTTTCGGGAAGAGTGTCGATATATGCTCTGTACTTCAGCAGTTCGTCTTTCCCGCAATGCCGTAGGATCATCACGGGGTCGATGTCGCTTGTCTCCTTTGCCTCTCCCCTTGCCCAACTGCCCTGAAGTCCCAGAAACAGAAGGTCATCACCGAAGAGGCGAAGAAGATCCTCCTTGAAAGATTCCATGAATGCGTCTATGTCCATTTCCCCTCCGGATGAATGTGGAACCCTGAGGCTATCATGAAGAGACAGGACCTGACAATCTCCATCACTGTCATCATGATTGCGGAAGGGTCACGAAGACAAGTTGCAGAAAACGTTCTCCTTCTGTTAGCATTGGATTCACCCAGAAGGAGAACATCTTCCATGCTCTGCATTGCTGCAGCTCCCTGCGAAGCCTGAAGCGGACGGCCGCATGGAGCAAGAATAGACAAGTCCGCCAGGCTTTGCTTCAGAAAAACGAACAAGGAGCAAAGCAATGAAAGACGAAAGGAAATTCAGCAGTTTCATATTGTTGTGGGCAACCCAGACGCTTTCTCGTCTCGGGTCTTCGTTGACGCCATTCGCGCTCATCCTCTGGGCTTATGGCAAGACCGGTTCTGCATTTGACACCGCACTTCTGACGGTATCGTCCTACGTGCCGTACATCCTTCTCTCGCTTCCTGTAGGAACGCTGACAGACAGGATGAACAAGAAGCATCTGATGCTGTTATCGGATACAGCCGCGGCATTATGCACGCTCACGATACTCTTCGTATGGCTTTCCGGGAATCTGGAGCTATGGCACCTCTATCTGGTGAACTGTATCACCGGGACGGCTCAGACATTCCAGCAGCCGGCAAGCGAGGTCGCCACCACCCTCGTCACACCTGAGGACAAGTACCAGAAGGCGGGAAGCCTCAATGCACTTGCATACAGCGTGATAAACATGGCCTCCCCTGTAATCGCAACGGCGCTGTATTCCGTTGGAGGGCTGACTCTTGTAATCATCGTCGATCTCTCCACATTCACTGTGGCTTTCCTCTCGCTTCTGTTATTCGTAAGGATTCCGGAAATGAAGAGTGAGAAACGTGAAGACAGTCAAATCATGATGGATCTGAAGGAGGCATTAGGTTTCCTCAGAACAAACATGGGGATACTCCAGGTGATACTCTTCCTTGCCGCGATCAACTTCATCGCCTCGATCTACAATGCGTCTCTTCCCGCCATGATCCTCAGCTTCGAAAGTGAAAGCGTACTGGCTGCAGTACAGTCCACAGCGGGAATTGCCATGATCATTGGAAGCGCAATCGCGACCATGATGCCAACGCCGAAAAGCAGAGTGAGAATGATAATCCTCTCGCTCTTCATCTCGATGAGCACCGAGAACTTCATGCTTGCCTTCTTCCGTAATCCCGTCATGTGGTGTCTAGGAGCATTCCTCGGATGGCTCTGCATCCCCGTGATGAACACCAATCTCGATGCCTTGATGAGAAGCCAGATCCCATCAAGCATCCAAGGCAGAGTGTATTCAGCAAGGAACATGCTCCAGTTTTTCACCATACCGCTGGGCTATCTTGCTGGGGGCTTCCTAGTAGATTCTATGTTTGAACCTTTCATGACTAATAAATCAAACACTGTGCTAAACAAGCTGTTCGGTACAGGAAAAGGTTCAGGGACAGCATTCCTCTTCGCTGTAATCGGTGTAATGGGTGTACTTGTATGTGTGATTTTCTCAAAGTTTAAAGCTATGAGGAATCTGGAAAGATAAGATCTATTGCTTTGTCATCCACTCCAACGGATGACAAAGCGCTTTAATGGTTTTTTGACAAGAACTAACGATACTGAAGTATAGGAATTCCTGATACTATGATTAAGGTATAATTTAAAGAACTAAGAGTATTCTTGCATGACAAATGAATTCAGGGTTTCATCCATTTGAAAAGATAGATAGGCCAATAAACTAAATCCTTTAGTCATAAAAGATAAAAATAGGACTTAGATAATACAGATAATGCGTATACCTGCTTTAAGGATTTTCCCGTGGTAGGAATTTGGAAGAAAAAACCTCAAATAATAGCAATAACTGACATAAATCAGAAAATCGTCATAATACAAGTCATTGTATTACAACGATTTTCTTATTATAGACAAATTGGAATCACTCCCACTCGATCGTTCCGACAGGCTTCGGCGTCATGTCGTAGCAGACTCTGTTGACGCCCTTCACCTCATTCAGGATCCTGTCGGTGATGTGCTGGAGCAGCGGGAACGGGACATCCTCGACCGTGGCGCTCATCGCGTCCTTCGTGTTGACGGCACGGATGATCACGGGGTATTCGAAGCTCCTCTTGCCATCACGCACTCCGACGCTCCTGAAGTCGGGCACGACAGTAAAGTACTGCCATACCTTGCCTGCAAGGCCGTTCTTCGCGAACTCCTCGCGCAGGATCGCATCCGACTCCCTGACGCACTCGAGCCTGTCGCGGGTGATCGCACCCAGACAGCGCACGCCCAGGCCGGGACCGGGGAACGGCTGGCGGTAGACCATCGAATCGGGCAGTCCGAGGGCCTTGCCCACGACACGGACCTCGTCCTTGTACAGCAGCTTGAGAGGTTCGACCAGCTCGAAGTCCAGGTCCTCGGGGAGGCCGCCCACGTTGTGGTGAGCCTTCACGCCGTCCTTGCTCTCCAGGATGTCGGGGTAGATCGTGCCCTGGGCCAGGAATCCGATGCCCTCAAGCTTCCTCGCCTCCTCTTCGAAGACGCGGATGAACTCGGCTCCGATGATCTTCCTCTTGGTCTCGGGATCGCTGACACCGGCAAGCCTGTCCAGGAAGCGGTCGACGGCATCCACATACACCAGGTTGGCGTCCATCTCATGTCTGAAGACCTGCACAACCTGCTCCGGCTCGCCCTTCCTCAGCAGGCCGTGGTTGACATGCACGCACACCAGGTTCCGGCCTATGGCACGGATCAGCAGCGCGGCGACCACGGAGGAGTCGACTCCTCCCGAAAGCGCCAGAAGCACCTTGCCGTCGCCCACCTGCTCCCTTATCCTGGCGATCTGCTCGTCGATGAAGGCTGCCGCCAGCTTCTCGTCGACGATCCTCTCCATTGTCTCGGGTCTCTTGTCGTCATAGCTCATCTGTCAGTTTTCTCCTATGTTCTCTCCGGGACGGGGGTCCAGGAGTCTTCTGTACTTCCTGTAGAGGCCTCGGAACTGGTCATAGGTCAGTCCGAGCAGCCTTGCCGCACCCTTCTGGCTGCCATTCGACTGCGACAGGGCACGTGAAAGGTATACCAGATCGAGCTGCTGCTGTGCCAGAGCATAATCTGCAAGGGGCATCGATTCCAGCCCCACGGAGGATGTCCTGGCGACGATTCTGCCGGCAGATGGCTCTTCTCCTTTCGGCTCAGGCGGCCTGTAGGGATTCCTGAACGGATCGAACTCGACCTGGGTTATCACGGGGCCCTCGCTGCGGTACACCGCCCTCTCGACGACGTTCTTCAGCTCCCTGACGTTGCCGGGCCAGGGGTAGCCCATCAGCTGGTCGACGACCTCCTCGCTGAAGGTGGGGATGTCCTTCCAATGGCACTCGACCGCCATGCGGCTGGCGAAGTGCGAGGCCAGCAGGATTATGTCGTCACCCCTCTCCCTGAGAGGTGGAAGGAACAGCACCTCGAAGGACAGCCTGTCCAGAAGGTCCTCCTTGAAGCGTCCCTGACGGCAGAGTTCGGGAAGGTCGGCGTTCGTCGCACCCACAATCCTCACGTCGCACTCGTGCGTCACCGACGATCCCACACGCTCGTATGTTCCGTACTCGACCACGCGCAGGATCTTCTCCTGCACCTCGAGGGGAATCAGCCCGATCTCGTCCAGGAAGAGGGTGCCGCCCTCGGCCTCCTCGAAACGGCCCTTGCGCGTCTTGACCGCTCCGGTGAACGCACCCTGCTCGTAGCCGAACAGCTCGCTCTCGATCAGGGATGAGGGCAATGCGGCGCAGTTGACGGCCACCAGGCTCTTCTGCCACCTTGGCGAGAGATAGTGTATCCTCTGCACGGCAAGCTCCTTTCCGCTGCCGCGCTCCCCTATGATCAGGACGCTGCGGTCCACACCGGCCACTCGTGACAATCTGTCCTGGAAGTCGAGGAAGACGTCGCTCTCCCCTATCCCCATCTCCTTTTGAGACACGCCATTCATGTGGTGGATTCTACCATTATCGGCGACGATTACCAAGATTCCGACCAAATCTGGACGGGCAAAAGCATCCCAAGTCCTCTGGAAATGGGTGTTGACGATTCTGGCACGGTTAATGCTAACCGATGTATGCACAATTCACGTACAAGAGGTGGAAGGATGGGAGTCTTCTCGAGATTCAAGGACATAGTCAACGCAAACATCAACGCTCTGCTGGACAAGGCGGAGGACCCTGAGAAGATGCTCAGGCTCATGATGCAGGAGATGGAGGACACGCTCATCGAGCTCAAGAGCAGCTGCGCCGCCCGCATGGCGAGCCGCATCAGGCTGGACAAGCGCATCAACGAGCAGAAGGCCCTGGTCAGCCGCTGGCAGAGCCGGGCCCAGATGGCGATCGACAAGGGTCGTGACGACCTGGCTAGGGAGGCCCTGGCGGAGAAGCGCAAGGAGAGCGCGACCCTGGCCTCGCTCGAAAGCGAGATCGGAGGCTACGACGAGATCATCGCCCGCACGAGGGCGGACATAGACCAGCTCGACGCCAAGCTGTCGCAGGCAAGGAGCAGACTGAGGCTGCTGCAGGAGAAGGCACGCCGCGAGCGGGAGAGCGGACAGGTGAACAGCCGCATGGCGGCCTCTTCATCCATGCGTTTCGACGACCTGGAGGAGAGAATCGACAGGATGCATCAGGAGAACGAGCTCTCACGTCCCCGCCCGGGGGCCGACGAGGTCTTCTGCAGCATGGAGGAGAGCGAGGAGATAGAGAAGGAGCTTGAGCAGCTCAAGCGGGAGATGGGCAGATGATCGAGCTTCTCACCATGGCAATAGTCTTCGGCAGCATCATAGCGATCGTCGCCATCGTGAGCTGGTTCAGCTACAAGGAGGAGGAGCTGAAGACGAGCCTCAGGCTCAGGGAGATGGAGGCCGGATTCGAACCCGGCACCTATTCCAGGATATCGAAAAGAGACCTCAGACGGGCTCGCAGGATGGCAAAAAGGCATCCCGAATGGGCCGAGGAGGAGAGCGAGGCGTTCAGACGCCGCGGAGAGGCCGAGGAGAGACAGGAGCTCATGAAGGGCATCGCCGACCTGAAGGCCAGGATAGACGACATCGACACGATCATGTCGAGGCGAAGGACGGAGGAAGGGAAAAATGACTGACAGATGGATGAGATCGCCCAGGGGGAAGATACTTGGTGTGGCGACGGGGCTTGCCGAATGGAGGGACCTGCCGCCGGAGCCCGTCAGGCTCATAGTCTTCTTCACCATACTCTTCACAGGCTTCTTCCCAGGTGCACTGATATACCTGGCACTCGCCCTGTTCCTCCCCGCCCAGAAGGAGGGCGACTACCGTCCAGGAGCAGGCGGCCGATGGGAGCATGTCTACAGGGACGCACAGGATGCCAGCTGCGCCGATGCGCACAAGTCGACAGAGGACCTCAAGGCGGAATACGAGGAGCTGAAGCGCAAGGTCGAGGCCATGGAGAGCGAGATGTTCGACAAGGAGAAGGAGTGGGACGAGAGGTTCTCCAGAGGAGAATGAGATGATCCGCTACTCGAAGACGAAGGTCGTCATCCTCATCATCGTCGTCCTGGTCCTCTGGATCGCGGTGCGTTGCGGCATCAGTCTGCCGCTGTCCGCTCGAAGCGGCGCGCATGTCACGATCGATGGTGACGGTCTGACCGTCCATTCGCGCGGCTGCGACCTCGTCGTGGGACCCTCGAGCGACGATCTGGTCCACGTGGAAGGGGATGGAGAGACCCGGACCATCGCACAGGGAACCGTCAGGACATACACGGATGATGTGGTCACCGTCCTGGTGCCTGCATCGGCGACGGGTCTGTTCCTCGATGCGACAGGATCGATCGATGTGGCAGGCATGGATGTCGACTCTCTGGAGCTGGCAACGGTTGACGGGAAGCTGTCGTTGTCAGGCTGCAGCGCCAGGCAGGCGTCTGTGACCACCATAGACGGAGACGTATGCATCACCGGCTCCTCCTTCCCCCTCCTGTCCATACATGCAATTGACGGCGACATCGACATTGCACAGTGCGACGTGGATGACATCGACGGCACGACCGTCGACGGCGACATCACCATCTCCCTCTCCTCCTTCCAGACGATCTCCGTCTCCACCGTCGATGGAGACATCATCCTGGATGCGGACGGCCTTTCGGAGGCTACGCTCACGCTCGACGACTCCTCGGCAAACCGCACGATCCAGGGCCTGTCAGACAAGAGGGTCGAGGCCTCGACAGTCTCCGGTAAAGTGGAGATCCTGCAAGGCGGCATGCCCTCGGACCTTGACGACACGCCCCGTTAGTGGTTTCTTGGAAGCCAAGGAGAAAATAGAGAAAATGGCTTACAGATTCAATCTGAACGAGACCAGCTATCATGGAAAGGGCGCAATCAAGGAGATCGCCGTCGAGGCCAAGGGAAGGCACTTCAGGAAGGCCTTCGTATGCTCCGACCCGGACCTCATCAGGTTCAACGTCACGAAGAAGGTCCTGGACGTACTTGAAGAGGCGGGACTCGACTACGAGGTCTACAGCGACATCAAGGCCAACCCGACCATCGAGAACGTCCAGCACGGAGTTGCCGCCTTCAAGGCAAGCGGCGCCGACTACATCATCGCCATCGGAGGAGGCTCCTCCATGGACACGGCCAAGGCCATCGGCATCATCATCGCCAACCCTCAGTTCGAGGACGTCAGGTCCCTCGAGGGCACGGCACCGACACAGAACCCATGCGTGCCCATCATCGCGGTGCCCACGACGGCTGGAACCGCGGCAGAGGTCACTATCAACTACGTCATCACCGATGTCGAGAGGAAGAGGAAGTTCGTGTGCGTCGACCCGCATGACATGCCCATCGTCGCAGTCGTCGACCCCGACATGATGTCCTCGATGCCCAAGGGCCTCACGGCGGCCACCGGAATGGACGCACTGACCCACGCCATCGAAGGCTACACCACGAAGGGTGCCTGGGAGATGAGCGACATGTTCCACCTCAAGGCAATCGAGCTCATCTCGAAGAACCTCAGGAAGGCCGTCGCCAACGACGCAGAAGGTCGCGAGGGCATGGCTCTTGGCCAGTACATCGCGGGAATGGGATTCTCGAATGTCGGCCTGGGAATCGCGCACTCGATGGCACACACGCTCGGTGCGGTCTATGACACCCCGCACGGCGTCGCATGCGCCATGATGCTGCCACTGGTCATGGAGTTCAACCAGGAGGCGACCGGCGAGAAGTACCGCGAGATCGCCAGGGCCATGGGCGTCAAGGACGTCGACCGGATGAGCCAGGACGAGTACAGGAAGGCGGCCATCGAGGCCGTCAGGAAACTCGGCGAGGATGTGGGCATCCCGAAGACCGTCGATGCCCTCAAGGAGGAGGACCTCCAGTTCCTCGCCGAGAGCGCAGCCGCCGACGCTTGCGCCCCGGGCAATCCGAAGGACGCCACGATCGACGACTTCAAGGCCCTCTTCAGGAAGGTCATGAAGAGCTGAAGCCAACCAAAAGGCAACAACGGAGACCGTCTTGAATGGCGGTCTTCGTCATTTTCGCAACACATCTGTTGCATTATGGTGTAATTTCATCTTCCAGATTGCACCTTCTGCACCATTTCTGCTACGATTCACCAGATTCGAGAGGGGGCAGGTCTCAAGATGCAACACGGTTACCTGATACTTTCAAGCGGAGAGGTCCACGAAGGGACGCTCTTCGGTTCCACCGGCACGATCGCCGCCGGGGAGATCGTCTTCAACACCAGCATGGCAGGCTACCCGGAGATTCTCACCGACCCGTCCTACAACGGACAGATGGTGCTCTTCACCTACCCCCTGGTGGGCAACTACGGCTGGGACGACGCGTGGAGCGAGAGCGACGGCGTGAAGGTCTCGGCCCTGGTCGTCCGGAGACTTTACGAAGGCCGGGTCCCAGAGGGAAGACGCACCCTTGACGAGGCGATGGCGGCGGCAGGCATCGTCGGCATCCAGGGCGTGGACACCAGAAGGCTCACCCTCGACATCCGAGCCCACGGCTCGTGCAACGCGGTCATCTGCCCTGAGGACCGCCTGGACGAGGCCAGGAGACTGCTATCCACCTTCCCTCCCATCACGCAGCGCGACCTCATCGGCGACGTCGCTGTGAAGAAGCCGGTGGAGGACCCCGACCTCAGTGTCGGCTTCGCCAGCGCCCCCGCCGAGGCTGCCGGACGCATCGCCCTGGTCGACTTCGGCATCAAGCGTTCGATCATCGAGAACTTCTACCGCCTGGGCGTGGCCGTAACGCTCCTTCCTCCCACATTCAGGGCCGAGGACGTGCTCGACCACGGCTACTCGATGCTCTTCCTGTCCAACGGACCGGGAGATCCCGCCCTGCTTCAGGAACAGGTGGCACAGGTCAGACGCTGTCTTGGAAGAATCCCGGTATGCGGGATATGTCTGGGTCATCAGATCATCACCTGGGCGTTGGGAGGACGGACGGTCAAGATGGCCTACGGGCACCATGGAGGCAACCAGCCTGTGAAGGACCTGGACAGAGGGGTCAGCTTCGTCACGGCGCAGAACCACAACTACATGAGCGACATGGCAAGCCTGCCCGAGAGCGTGCACCTGTGGTTCGTCAACGCGAACGACGGTACTGTGGAGGGGCTGTACGACGAGTCGCTGAAGGTGCGCAGCGTCCAGTTCCATCCTGAGGCCTGCCCCGGCCCGCATGATGCCCGACACATATTCGAAGCCTTCGTCAAGGAGATGGACAGATGAGCCGCAGAGAAGACATAAGACACATACTCGTCATCGGTTCCGGACCGATCGTCATCGGCCAGGCCTGCGAATTCGACTACTCCGGCAACCAGGCCGTCAGGGCGCTGAAGGAGGAAGGCTACGAGGTGTCGCTGATCAACCCGAACCCCGCGACGGTCATGACCACGCCCGGCATCGCCGACCACATCTTCCTCGAGCCGCTCAAGAGCGAGTACGTGGAGCGCATCTTCCAGCAGGTGGGTCCCGACGCCATCCTCTCGACGATGGGAGGCCAGACGGCCCTCAACCTGACCATGGAGCTTGAGAGGTCCGGCATTCTGGCGCGCTACGGTGTCAAGGTCATCGGCGCCAGCACCCAGAGCATCGAGAAGGCCGAGGACCGCGGCAGGTTCAAGAAGATCGTCGAGTCGCTCGGTCTGGAATGCGCGAAGAGCCGCATCGTCCACAGCCTCGAGGAGGCCGAGGATGCGAGGAAGGCCATCAGCCTCCCGATAATAATCCGTCCCTCGTTCACGCTCGGCGGCATGGGCGGCAGCATCGCCGAGACGGAGCAGGAGTTCCTCCCCCTGGTGGAGAAGGCTCTCGGGATGAGCCCCACGCACGAGGCGCTTCTCGAGGAGTCCCTCATAGGCTGGAAGGAGTTCGAGATGGAGGTCATGAGGGACCGCAACGACAACGCGATCGTCGTGTGCTCCATAGAGAACGTCGACCCGATGGGCGTGCATACCGGAGACAGCATCACGGTGGCGCCGATCCAGACGCTCTCCGACAGGCAGTACCAGAGGATGAGGGACGCCTCGATAGACATCCTCAGGGCGGTCGGGGTCGACTGCGGAGGATCGAACGTGCAGTTCGCCATGAAGCCGGACAGCGACAGGATGGTCGTCATCGAGATGAACCCACGCGTGTCGCGCTCATCCGCACTCGCTTCCAAGGCCACAGGCTTCCCCATAGCCCGCATCAGCGCCAAGCTGGCCGTCGGCTACACTCTGGACGAGGTGCGCAACGAGATCACGGGCCAGAGCGCATCCTGCTTCGAGCCGGCTCTGGACTACGTCGCGGTGAAGGTGCCCCGCTTCGAGCTCGAGAAGTTCCCCCTGCCCTCCAGCGCGCTGGGCACCCAGATGAGAAGCGTCGGAGAGGCCCTGGCCATCGGACGCACCATGGAGGAGGGGCTCAACAAAGCCATACGCGCAAGCGAGAGGAAGATCGAGGGACTCGTGGAGCTCGACAGGAGGAGCAACGACGTCGAGACGCTGCTCAGGAGCGCGCATCCGCTGCGCCTGCTGGCCGCCTACACCGTCATCTGCGAAAAGGGTCCGTCCTGTCTTGAGGAGATATCATCAATCACGGGCTTCGACCGCTTCTTCCTGGATGCCCTGTACAGGCAGAGCCTGATGGACGGGCGACTGAGGAAGGGACCCGTGGACGCATCGCTGCTTGCCGAGGCCAAGGAATACGGGATGAGCGACAGGCGGATCGCACAGCTTGCAGGATGCAGCGAAGAGGATGTCCTGGCGATTCGTCAGGAGAACGGCATACATGCCGTGGCCCACTTCGTCGACACCTGTGCAGGGGAGTTCGACGCCCTCACCCCTTACTGCTACACCACATACGGCGAAGCGGACGAAGGCGCAGGCCTTGGCGAAGACGCCGTCATCATCGTCGCCTCGGGACCCAACCGAATCGGACAGGGGCTTGAGTTCGACACCTGCTGCACCCTCGCCTCAATGGCATTCAGGAAGCACGGAAGGAAGACCATAATGGTCAACTCCAACCCGGAGACGGTCTCGACGGACTTCAACACATCCGACCGCCTGTACATCTCTCCGCTGTCCGCAGAGGAGGTGCTGGAGATCATGCGCCGCGAGAAGTGCCGCGACGTCGTGCTGCAACTCGGCGGACAGACGCCGCTGAACATGGCCAGGACACTCCAGGAACATGGAGCCAGGATCATCGGCACGAGCCTTGACGGCATAGACGAGACCGAGGACAGGGGACTGTTCTCGGACCTGGTGAGGAGACTCGGCCTGAGACAGCCTGCCGGACGCATGGCGCACAGCGAGGAGGAGGTCTATGCAAAGGCCGCCGAGATCGGCTTCCCGGTCCTGATGCGTCCCTCCTTCGTCCTGGGTGGAAGAAGCATGTTCATCGCATACGACAAGGACGGTCTGAGGGAGTTCATCGAACGTGGCGGCGTCACGATCTCGCCCGACTCGCCGGTGCTCGTGGACCAGTTCCTCGAGGACGCGTTCGAATACGATCTGGATGCGGTGTGCGACGGAGAAAGCGTCTACATCGGCGGGATCCTGCAGCACATCGAGGCGGCGGGCATCCACTCGGGCGACAGCGCGGCGGTCTTCCCGCCCTACAAGAGCAAGCCCGAGATACTTGAGCAGATGCGCTGCTGGACGCTGAAGATCGCCCGCGAGCTCGACGTCAGAGGCATGATGAACATCCAGTTCGCCGAGAAGGACGGCCTGCTGTACATCATCGAGGTCAACCCCAGGGCCTCCCGTACCGTCCCCTTCATAAGCAAGGCAAGCGGCGTGGACCTGATCGAGAAGGCCGTCAGGGTATGGCTTGGAGAAAGCCTCGTCCAGCAGGGTCTGGTCGATCCAGTCACCCACATAGGCCAGGGCCGCTGCCACACGGGCTGGGCCATCAAGGAGGCGGTGTTCTCATTCGACAGGTTCGTCGACGTCGACCCGCAGCTGGGCCCGGAGATGAGGAGCACAGGAGAGGCGGTGGGGCTGGGCCGCACGTTCGGCGAGGCCTATGCCAAGAGCCAGGCCGGAGCCGGCAACATCCTCCCCACAAGCGGAAGGGTCATCATAAGCGTGAACAGGAAGGACAGACAGACCATCATCCCCATAGCCCGCGCCCTGCAGGATCTGGGTTTCAGCATCCTGGCCACCAGGGGAACCGCAAGGGACCTCTTCGACGCCGGGATCATGAGCGACGTGGTGCTCAAGGTGCATGACGGGCGGCCCAACATCGTCGACTTGATCCGCGGTCACCGGGTCGATCTGATCATAAACACGCCCATGGGCTTCCATGCCACAAGGAGCGACGACGACATCAGGACCGAGGCCGTACGCGCCAGAATACCCTACACCACCACGACCAGCGCCGCGGCCGCAGCCGTCGACGCCATCCGCTATCTGCAGCAGAAGGAGTACGTGGTCAGGGAAATCTGACGGATCAGGCCCTGAAGACACGAAGATGCCGCCGGATTCCTCTCTCCCAGGCTCCCCGGCGGCATCCCGCATCCATCGATCCATCCGGATGGCCGTGTGTGGGCAGCCCCTCCCGGACGGATCTCCTCATATGCCTTCCTTCATCAGGCCTTTTCGCCTTCGGCAGGAGAGGCGATCTTCACCTCTATCCTGCGCGCCTGCGCCTCGGCCTTCTTGGGAATCGTGACGACCAGCATTCCGTTGTCGTACGACGCCTCTATCGCACCCTCGTCGACGTTCTCCGGCAGACTGAAGCTCCTCCTGAACGCCGGCGTGTGGATCTCGTGGGTCAGATAGCTCCTGTCCTCGGCCTCCTTCACGCCCTCGCTCGAAATCTCAAGGACATGCCTGTCCACATGCAGCCTCACCTCGTCCTCGCCGTATCCGGCAACCTCCATCTCGATCACGTACGCCTTGTCCGTCTCGTACAGGTCCACAGGAGGAAACCTCCTGCCGCTGTCGCTCCAGCTTCCGAAAAGATCGTCGAAGAGCCCGTTGAACGGGTCGCTCGTGTAATAGTATCTCATCTTGCCTATCCTCCTATCATCACAGGTCTCAGTTGACCTTCACCTCTATCCTTCTGGGCTCGGCCTTCGCCTTCTTCGGGACCACCAGCTCCAGCACACCCTTCCTGCAGCTCGCCTCCAGCCTCTGCTCGTCGGCGTCCTCGGGCAGCGTGAAGCTCCTCTCGAAGCTCTCGCATCTGCGTTCGCGGGTGATGTACTTCCTGTTTCCCTTCTCCTCATCGGCCCTGCGTCCCACGATGTGCAGCACGTGGTCCTCGACGTACGCATTGAGCTCGTCCGGCCTGTACCCCGCCACCCGGGCCCTCACCACGTAGGAATCCCTGTCCTGCCTGATGTCCACGCTGGGCATCCTGTCCGCATGTCCGAAGAAGGAGTCGAGCATCCTGTCGAAGTCCTTCATCATCTGTCTATCGGTGTATCGTGCAATATCCTTTGCCATATCCGGCCTCCTGATTGTTCTCAAGTATCTGTGCCATCATGTCTGCATTGAGCGTGCCAGACGGGACAAGTCGTTGCAGGACAAGGACTTGCATCCGAACACCAGTGATCCGGCATACCTGCATGGACTCCAATCGGGTCATTGTGACACACCACTGCCCGATACGTCGGAATTAAGGGTCGCTTTGATACGACAGTGGGAGGACATGCGTGGAAAAACAGTGCAGTTCCACCCACCAGGACGCGTTTTTTCCAATTTGTCGCACAATTGCATCTTTTCAACCGGGGACAATGTATTTATCATACAAGACGAACACTGGCATTTGGTTTCTGGTTTCATAACAATTTCCCTCAAAAACACACCTTTACCATTATCAGAAACCGATGCCTTTTTTTACCCGGATTCCAATTGGATATTTCAAATTCCACTTTCTTAGCTCCAGTATTTACGAAAAATTTGCAAATTCCACCATTTAGGAGTAGACTTTGACTGGAGGTGGACGAAAATGCTTGTCAGATTCACATTCAAGAACCACAAGTCGTTCCTGGGCGAGCAGACGCTCAGTCTGGAGGCTTCCAACGACGAGATGATGCAGCACAGCATCGAAAAGGTCAGCACCGCCCTGCTGCCGCAGAGTGCAGGCATACTGCGGAGTGCGGCGATATTCGGAACCACGGCCAGCGGCAAGACGAACGTGCTCAGGGCGCTGGACTTCATGAAGCGCGTGGTGCTGATGAGCGCGACGAAGGTCCTCATCGTGCGTCAGGTGGAGCCATTCGCCTTCCTGGAAGGCAGCATCGACATGGACAGCCACTACGAGGTCGAGTTCATAGAGAACGGAATCTACTACCGCTACGGCTTCGTCATCCGCAGCAGAAGGATCGTCAGGGAGTGGCTCTTCAGACGGACCGAGCGCCTCACCCCGCTCTTCAGAAGGGATGAATACGGGCTCAAGGTCATGGGACTGTCGAAGAACGGCGCAGGGATGATCGCACCCTCGGACTCGACTCTCTTCCTTACCGTCGCAGGATCCCTGAACCTCGAGATCAACACGGCCGTCCAGGACGTAGTGTCCTGGTTCTCGAAGCTGACCATAAGCCTGGCCCCGAAGAGGGATGACCTGTTCGTGTTCACACAATGCGGGGAATACCTGCCGCGTGCTCTGGACATCCTCAGGAAGGCGGAGTGCGGGATAGAGCACGCCCGGCTCATACACGACGGCGGCTACATCGACATCGAGACCACGCACCGGGTATACGGCAGCGGCGGCGATGTGACGGGGGCGGCGACATCGCGCATGTTCCAGGACGACGGGATGTACTCGGACGGGACGCGCACCCTGACCTGCGCCGTGGCCCAGGTGGTCAGGGCCCTCGACGAAGGTGGCACGCTGTTCATCAACGACTTCGCCAACACGCTCAACGTCTTCCTCGCCAGCTACATCCTCTCCCTTTTCAACAGCGACGCCGGCAACCCGAACGGAGCCCAGCTCGTGATCACGGGCAACATATCCGCCCTGATAGACAAGGCCTTCAGACGTGACCAGATCCATTTCGTCACCCGTGACGAGGACGGACAGAGCCATCTGGTGAGGCTGTCGTCCATCCCCGGCGTACGCAAGAGCGACAGCTATGAGAAGAAGCTGATCGAGAACGCCCACGTGAACCAGTACAAGCTGACGTGAGAATTGCAAGAAAAGGGTCATGATGGTACTATTCGCTCACATCAAGAAACCAGGAGAGAGAAGATGTCTGAAGAAGCTTTCCTCCAGAGGACCGTCACCTGCGGCCAGCTGAGCGCCGCCGACGAGGGCAGGACCGTCGTCCTGAACGGATGGGTCCACCGAGACAGGAACCACGGTGCGCTGCATTTCATCAATCTGCGCGACCGCTACGGAATAACACAGGTGGTCGTCGACGACGATGCATCCGGGGCTCTGCAGGAGACCGCATCCCAGCTGAAGCTGGAGTACTGCATCGCGGTGCGTGGCATCGTCCGCCGCCGTCCACAGGACATGGTCAACCACGACATGGCCACGGGAGAGATCGAGGTCAAGGCCGAGCACATCGATGTTCTGAGCAGATGCGACGTGCTTCCCTTCATGATCGAGGACGAGAACAACGCCAAGGAGGACCTTAGGCTCAAGTACCGCTACCTGGATCTCAGGGGCAGGGGCATGACGGACCGCATCGTGCTTCGCCACAGGATCGTCAAGGCCATCAGGGAGTACTTCTACAGGACCGACTTCCTGGAAATCGAGACGCCGACGCTCATCAGGAGCACGCCGGAGGGTGCACGCGACTTCCTCGTGCCCTCCAGGATATACCCCGGAAAGTTCTTCGCCCTTCCACAGTCGCCGCAGCTGTACAAGCAGCTGCTGATGGTCTCGGGAATGGACAAGTACTTCCAGATCGCCCGCTGCTACCGCGACGAGGACCCCAGGGGAGACAGGCAGCTGGAGTTCACCCAGCTTGACATCGAGATGAGCTACGTCCAGAGGGACGATGTGCTTGCCCTTGTGGAGGACCTGTTCAACGACGTGTTCAGGAAGGTGCTCGACGTGGAGCTTCCCAGGCACTTCAGGAGGCTCACCTACCATGACGCGATGAACACATACGGCAGCGACAAGCCCGACCTGCGCTTCGGTCTGGAGATGAAGGACTTCACCTTCGCCGAGGGCTGTGCGTTCAACGCCTTCACCGAGGCGCTCTCCGCCGGCGGAGCGGTCAAGTACCTCGTCGCCCCCGCAAGCGACAGGCAGGAGTTCACCAGGAAGTACATCACGAGCCTGGAGGATGCCGCCAAGGTCTACGGTGCCCATGGTCTTGCATGGATGAAGGTGCAGGACGGAACCATTTCGGGAGGCGTGTCCAAGTTCTTCGCCGACAAGGCAGGAGAGATCATCGAGGCCACGGGTGTGCA
This sequence comes from uncultured Spirochaetales bacterium, assembly GCA_944388965.1. Classification (GTDB taxonomy): domain Bacteria; phylum Spirochaetota; class Spirochaetia; order Sphaerochaetales; family Sphaerochaetaceae; genus Bullifex. The sequence goes on from CALXKL010000004.1 coordinate 33,201, forward strand.
TGACGGGGACATGATCCTCATCGTCGCCCACGAGAACTGGAAGAAGTGCTGCAACAGCCTGGGTGCCGTCAGGAACAGGCTCGGTGCGGACCTCGGTCTGATCCAGGACGGCTTCGCCTTCTGCTGGATCATCGACTTCCCCCTGTTCGAATACAACGAGGACGAGGGCCACTGGGAGGCGGCGCACCACATGTTCAGCATGCCTCAAGCGGAGTATATCGACACGCTCGAGGAGGATCCGGGTGCGGTCAAGGGCGACCTGTACGACCTGGTTCTCAACGGCTACGAGCTGGCATCCGGTTCGATAAGAATCCATGACATCGAGCTGCAGAAGAGGATCTTCCGCATCTGCAACTTCTCGGACGAGAAGGCCCAGGAGCGCTTCGGCTTCCTGCTTGACGCCTTCCGCTTCTCGCCGCCACCTCACGGAGGCATCGCACCGGGAATCGACAGGCTGTGCATGATCGTCAGCAACGTGAACACGATCAGGGAGGTCATCGCGTTCCCGAAGAACACGGCTGCGGCAAGTCCGATGGACGACTGCCCCGCCGAGGTCGAGCCGATACAGCTCAAGGAGCTCGGCCTGAAGATAGATGCTGCGAAGTAGACACTCGCGCGTCATCTGCATAGGAGCAGGAGCGGCCGGGCTGTACTTCTCCACGCTGTGCCATGAGGCGCTGGTGCTGGAGAGGAACGACCGGCCTGGCCGCAAGCTCCTCATCACAGGAGGTGGCGGATGCAACTTCACGCATGACCTGCCGCCCTCCGAGCTCTCACTCCACTACCCCGACAGACGCACATTCGTCTCTCCGGCTCTTCATGCCCATGGAGCGGATGCGATAAGAGCACGCTTCAGGTCGCTTTCCCTCGAATCCATCGTCACGGAGGACGGCAAGGTCTTCCCCCGGAGCAGGGATGCACATGACGTGCTGTATGCACTCGAGAAGGCCTCCGGCACGATAGTGACGGGCTGCCATGTGGAGGAGGTGCACAGAAAAGACGACCACTTCGTCATCGGCACGGACATGGGACTCTTCACATCGGACACGCTCATCATCGCGACAGGAGGCCTCTCCTACCCCGCGACGGGTTCCACGGGAGACGGCTTCGCCTTCGCCAGGTCGCTTGGCCACACGGTGGTCCCGCCGCGCCCCGCGCTGTGCCGTCTGGAGCTGGAGAGCGCCCTGCCTGAGTGCGAAGGCATAAGCCTCGACGAGGTCAGGCTGGTCCTTGACGGACACAAGACCAGAGGCCCCATCCTCTTCACCCGTACAGGCGTGAGCGGACCGGCCGTGATGAACCTCTCGCGGTACGCCACAGGCGACAGCGTGCTCAGGATATGCTTCAGGGACGTCGACGAGGCGGCGATCCGAAGTCTCGAGGCACGGCGCAAGGCCGTCAATGCGATGGCATCTGCACTCTCTCTTCCCGACCGCCTCGTCAGGGCACTGCTTCCATCCGTTGTGGACAAGACAATCGCCCAGCTGACGAAAGAGGATATGAAGACCTGTGCGAGGATGCTTAGGGACTTTTCATCCCCCTGTTCCACTTCAGGCTGCATGAAGACCGCCACCGTCACACGAGGTGGCGTATGCGTGGACGAGGTCGACAGGAGGACGTTCGCCTCGAGGCTCTGCCCCGGACTCAACATCATCGGCGAGGCGCTTGACGTGGACGGAGAGTGCGGAGGCTACAACCTCACATTCGCCTTCGCATCCGCATACGCCGCCGCCAAGGCCATCGTATCCCGATAGGACTCACCTGTCCTCATGGGCGGTCCCTTCAAGGGCCTGTATGATCGGCTTCATGTCGGAGAATGAGAACTGGGCGTCCTCGATTCCGTCGGCACGCCCCGTCCACTCTATCTGCTCGTCGCCCACATGATAGGCGTCGTCGTCCCTCATAGCCCGATCTGGTCCGAAATGGAGGTCAGGGCCTGGATCGTGACCTTGATCAGGTGCTCCTTCGTTACATCCGCCATCTGGGCGCCCTTCTCGATGACTTCGCGGTTCACGCCTGCGGCGAACGACTTGCTGGACCATTTCTTCTTCACCGACTTCACGCTCATGCCGGCCATGCGCTCAGGTCTCATCAGCGCGGTCGCATAGACCAGTCCGGTCAGCTCGTCCACGGCATAGAGGATCTTCTCCATCTGACGCTGGGGCTCCACATCGCTCACCAGCCCCCAGCCATGCGAACAGATTGCATGGACCATGTCGTCGGGCATGCCTATCTCGGCAAGCAGCTCGGGAGCCTTGCGGCAGTGCTGGTCGGGGAACATCTCCCAGTCTATGTCATGAAGGAGACCCACGATTCCCCAGTAGTCCACGTCCTCGCCCGCTTCGGCGGCGAAGGCCCTCATGACGGCCTCGACGCACAGTGCGTGATGCCACAGGCTCTCGCTCTTGTTGTACTTGTGGAAAAGCTCCACAGCCTGTTCTCTTGTAACCATGTCTCACCTCCTGATGGCTGGATGTTAGCGCTTTTGCCTTCCTGCAAGAAGCCCCCTGGAGCGGAGAGATGCCACAATGCTCAGCAGAATATAGGAGACCAGGTGCACCACGACTATGCTGGCTCCGGCAGGAGTGCCCAGCTCATAGCTCATGACGAAGCCCAGAACGAAGCAGACCAGCGACTCGAGTGCGCTGACGATGGTCAGTGCACGATAGCTATGGGCGATTCTCATGGCCCCAAGACAGGGGAAGATCACCAGGGCGCTGATCAGAAGGCTTCCCAGCATCCTCATCCCCAGAACGATCGTCAGTGCTGACAGCACCGCCAGCAGCGTCGTATAGCGCTCGCTCCTCACCCCCGCCGCCTGTGCGAAGACAGGGTCGAAGGTCACTGCATACAGCCTCGGGTAGAGCAGGACGTAGCACAGCAGCACTGCAGCCGACAGCGTGACGGAGAGGATGCAGTCGCCTCTTCCCACCGAGAGCAGCGAGCCGAAGAGGAAGTTGTCTATGTCGCTGTTGGTCCCCTTCACGTAGCTGATCAGGACTATTCCTATGGCAAGGGCCGAGGAGGCGATCAGCGCTATGGCGCTGTCTCCTGACAGGCCACGTCGTCCGTCGAGACGCAGCAGCAGTACGGCCGCGACCACGACCACGGGTATCGTGAAGAACATCGGCGAGAAGGAGAACACGCTTGCGACGGCAAGCGCGCCGAAGCCCACGTGCGACAGGCCGTCTCCTATCATGGAGTAGCGTCTGAGCACCAGCGACACGCCGAGCAGGGCCGAACACAGCGATACCAGGAACCCGACTATGAAGGCCCTCTGTATGAATGCGTATGAGAAGAGTTCAATCATGGTGTCCGGCCTCCTCAAGGTATGCTCTGCCCTCGCTCGAGGCGAAGTACTCGTCCCTGTCGCCGAAGAAGACGCTGTGGCCCAGATGGAGTATGCGGTTGGCACTGTTGATGGCGGGATGTATGTCGTGCGTGACCATCATGATCGTCATGCCGTCCTCGCGAAGGGCGTCGATGAGCCGGTACAGCTCGCTCGACGTGTGCATGTCCAGACCCGCCACGGGCTCGTCCAGCAGCAGGATGCGGCTTGCCGCAGTCAGTGCACGTGCAAGCAGAACCCTCTGTCTCTGTCCACCGGACAGCTCCTGGAACGGACGGCGGGCGAAGACAAGCATGCCCATCCTCTCCAGATTGCCAAGCGCCCTCTCCCTTTCGGCCTTCAGGTAGAAGAAGCGGCGGCCTAGACGCGAAACCGCGCCGGAGAGGGCCACCTCCTCCACCGAAGTGGGGAAGCCGGGATCCAGCATCGCCGACTGCGGCAGATAGCCGATCCCACGCCTGTCCACATTGAAGGTCAGCTGGCCGGAGAGTGGCGGATTCAGCGAGAGCACGGCCTTGACCAGCGTGCTCTTGCCTGCCCCGTTGTCCCCTATTATGCAAAGGTAGTCGCCCTCGTCCACCTGGAACGAGACATGCTCCACCACACTGTGTCCATCATAGCCGAGACTCAGGTCCCGGGCCTCGAGAAGTGTCAATTCAGCGCCTCCTTCAGCACTTCGATATTGCTCTTCATCAGATCGACATAGGTCACGCCGGCCTCGAACTGCCGCCGTGTCACGTTATGGCAGGAGGAGAACTCCATCACCTCGGCCCCGGTCTCCTCGGCCACCACCTGACTGAGCATGGTGTTGGCCATCTCCATGTGAAGCACCACGGGGATGTCGTCCTCCTCGATGCGATCGACCAGGGCGGCCACGGTCCTCAGCGAGGGTTCGCTCTGCCTTGCACAGCCGGGATAGGCCGCGACCCAATCCAGTCCGACCTCCGCAGCGAAGTACAGCAGCGGGAAACGGTCGGCGACCACGATCTCATGCCGTCTAGCATCATGCACTTCCGTCTGGATCCCGGCACGGATCTCCTCCAGCGATGCGATGTACCTGTCGGCATTGCGCCTGTACTCCTCCTCCCCGTCCCGGTCCAGCGAGGACATGAGGGAGCAAAGCGAATCGATTATGGCGATCTCGTTGCCAAGGCTCGTCCAGACATGCTCGTCCACCACGCCATGTCCATGGTCATGGTCCTCATGACCCTCCTCTTCCAGGATGCCGTCCGTCTCCTCCTCCAGTAGCAGAGGCACGTTGTCCACAAGGGCGAATGTCGTCACGTCCTCGTCAAGCGAGGATAGCAGGGAATCCAGCCAGCCGTCGCTCTCGCCGCCGACGTATATGAACAGGTCGCACTCCTGTATGCCTACCACGTCGTCGATGGTGGGTTCGAAGGAATGCGTGTCCGTGCCCGGTGGAAGCAGCATCGTCAGGCCTTTTGTGCCGCCGAGCACGGCACGTGCCGCATCATAGCAGGGGAACGACGACGCGACGATGACCAGTCCGTCATCACTCTCCTGTGCAGCATCGGTACACGAACACATCAGCACGAGAGACAGAAGCATCACAAGCACGGCTCTCATCATCCGTCCTTCCTCCTGCACTCGCTGCAGATGCATGGAATCACGGCATCCTCGGCAATCGAAAGGCCCTGGCCCTCCAGCAGGCGCTCCATCCTGCGGCTGGAATCCTCGTCCATATGGACCAGGGCGCCGCAGCGCATGCAGCTTGCATGAAGATGGTGATGACAGCGACCGACGTACGAGAAGAGGCGTACTCTTCCGTTCCGGGAGGACGCGACAATCCCCTCCTCCAGTGCCTGGGAGAGGATCCTGTAGACGCTCGACGAGCCCACCTGAGGAACCGCAGAGGCGATTTCTGATGCGCTCATGGCCCTGCCGCTGTCGGCAAGGCAGTCCAGCACAAGTCTCTTCTGATGTGTATCGTAGCTCATAAATCGGGAATTATTCTCAGATTCGGGGAATTGTCAACATCTTCCAAGTGCATCCAGCACCCTGCCCGGCCAGTTGGTTATGATTCCATCCACCCCCAGCGCGATGGCCTTGCGTATGTCCTCGTGTTCATTGACGGTCCACACGTTCACGCCACGGCCGTTGTCATGAAGGGAATGCATCATCGTCTCGTCCAGGTCCCTGATGTCCGGATGATAGAAGTCGACGTCCAGCTCCCTCATGATCGCTCCGAGACCGTACAGCGGCATGGACGAGAAGAGCAGTCCGATGCGGCATGTGGGGTCCATCCTCTTCATCTTGACCACGCTCAGCCAGTTGAATGAGGAGTAGACCACGTTGTGTTCCAGACCATGCCTTGCGACGAGGTCCATGACCTTCTCCTCGATGCCGGGGTAGTACACCGGAGCCGTCTTGAGCTCGATGTTGGTCACCTTGTCGCGGTGGGCCTCCATCATGGTCAGATACTCGTCGAGGGAGGGAATCGGGGTGAAGCCGCACCTGTCGTCCTGAGTCCGGCCTGCACTGGTCGCCTCGAGCTCGCTGCGCGTCATCTCGTAGACGCATCTGTCCACACCCGCAGTGCGCTTCAGGCTCTCGTCATGGATGATCATGACCTCGCCATCCTTCGACAGGTGCACGTCGTTCTCGATTCCGTCTGCGCCCTCCTCGAGCGCCTTGGAGAAGGAAAGCATCGTGTTCTCCGGCCACAGGCCGCTGGAGCCTCTATGTGCGAATACCTTCATCGTCAACCTCCGATCAGGAAGTCAAGCACATCCATGCCGACGCTGTTCTTCTGCCTGTAGAGCTCGCTGTAGCCGCACCGGGCACACGATACAACCGTGAAGCGGCGGTTCTGGACATCGAACAGGCGGGAGAGGTTTCCGCCCGTGGCCTGCATCCTGTCGGCCTCGTAGCGTCTGCATCCGCATTTCGGACACACGTACTGCATCTTCTCCATGGAAAAGGCCTCCTTCCCTGGCCAAGTTGTACCCTTCTTTGTTGACCTTTGTCGAGCTTTTTTCCATATTTCCGCTTATGGACGATTTCAAGAGGAAAATCGAGGAGTTCTTTTCAGGCAGGCATGGAAGTGACCAGCTGTCGTTCGCCATGTCGCTGGCAGGGCTTGTGCTGGTGGTCTGCTCCCCCGCGTTCGAGAACGACGATGTGCACATGCTCCTGAGCGCAGTAGGACTTGCGCTCATCATCTGGTCGGTCTTCCGCGTCCTGTCCCGGGACGACGCCAGACGCACGAAGGAGAACGAAGCGTTCATATCACTTTTCAGACGCACCCCGTCTCCCGAAAGACGTCACAAGGACGAGCTACGCCGGCAGGAGAAGGAGAAGAAGCGACGCCTGAAGGAGAAGCTCAAGACGCATGAGATGTTCTACTGTCCCAAGTGCAAGGCGGCATGCTTCGTGCCCCGCGGCAAGGGCAAGGTCCGCATCACCTGCCCCAAGTGCGGCGAGAAGTTCATAGGCAAGACCTGATGACCGGCTACGTCGTCCTCAACCCGGGTGCCGCCACCGATGACGAGAAGCGGCGCTATTCACGCTACTACTGCGGGCTGTGCAAGGCCATCGAAGCCGCTCATGGACGCGCTGCCACGAAGGCGCTCAGCTACGACATGACATTCCTTTACATGCTGCTTGCCGACCTCTACAACCAGGAGGGGGAGGTCATGAAGGACCATTGCACAATCCATCCAGTGACGAAGAAGGAGTACATCTCCTCCCCCATCGCATCCTACGTGGCGGACATGCAGGTGCTTCTGGGCTGGTATCTGGCGCTGGACAGGTGGCAGGACGACGGCAGCAGGAAGGCCAGGGCATTCATGGATGCGCTGGAAGACGACAGGGCGGCCCTTGAGGCGAAGTACCCACGCCAGAGCGATGCGATACATATCAACCTCGACCTTATAAGGAAGTGCGAACTTGCGGGTGAGAAGGATGCATCCATTCCTGCGATGCACTTCTCGGCGATGCTGGCGGAGGTCTTCACTCCGTATGAGGACAACTGGTCGTTCCATCTGGGCCAGATGGGACGCTGTCTCGGACAGTTCGTATACATCATGGACGCCTACGACGACATGGAGAAGGACAGGAGAAAGGGCAGCTACAACCCCTTCTCCTCAAGAGAACAGGACGATGCCCTCAGAAGCGAGGTGAAGGACATGCTCACCCTGGCCGCCTCTGGTGCGGCGCAGGAGCTGGAGATGCTGCCTCTTGACGAGAACCTTTCCATCCTGCGAAATGTCGTCTATAGTGGAATCTGGTCCAGATTCGAGGGGAAGCGAAGCAGATGAGAGATCCATACAGCGTCCTGGGCGTAAGCCCGGGTGCCAGTGAAGACGAGATCAAGAAGGCGTACAAGAAGCTGGCCAAGCAGTATCATCCGGATGTGACAGGCAACTCCCCTGAAGCCGAGAGGAAGATGCAGGAGATCAATGCGGCATATGACGAACTGATGAACCGCAGGTCGAGCTACAACCCCTTCGAGAGCCGGTCCTCATCCTCATACAACCGCGGTGGCGAGGAGGAGCCCCTGATCTTCCAGGCGGTGCAGAACTACATCCGCGCCCACCGCTTCAACGAGGCCATAACCGCCCTGTCCCAGATTCCGCAGCCGGAGCGTACGGCTCGCTGGTACCACCTCAACGCAATCGCCTACGCCGGCATCGGCAACAGGATGGAGGCCACTCTGTCGGCCCGCAAGGCCTGCCAGATGGATCCGGGCAACAGCGAGTACCAGGAGCTGCTACAGTACCTGGAGTCAGGACGATCCACATACCAGAGGACATACACGACGTACGCACCGGCAGGCGGAAGCATAGGAAGCATCTGCTGCACGCTGTTCTTCTTCAGGCTGTGCTGCTGTCCCTTCTGAAGCGGAGTAGAAGCTTTACAATATAGAGAAAAGGGGTTGTTGAGAAAGCTTAGGCCTTCGAGATAGAATCATTTCCGCCTTCCATGAATCGATTTGTTGCCGAAATATTTCGTCTCCCATTCAGGATCCTCTTCCTTTCCATACTCGGAAATTCTGCAATCATGAAAGAGATCATCAGCGATTTCCAATATAATATCCTTCAGCTCAAGTTCCCTTGACCATTCAGCAGGAATGCCTTCCAGCCCAAGATAAGCCCCTACAATATTCCCTGTTATGGATCCTGTAGAATCGCTATCACCATCGTGGTTCACGGCCGTTATTATCGCCTTGGTGAAATCGTTGCTATACCGAATAGAACAGAAGATCGCGATAGCCAGAGCCTCTTCAGCAACCCACCCTCTACCAAGCATGGCAATGGCTTTCCTGTCATCTATCCTCCTGTCATATGCAAGATCTACAGCATCCCTGACTATGTCGAGGAAGCAGTCGATAGCTTTCTCATCATAGTTCTGGTTTCTGATTGCCGTCCGCATGGCGGCAACGGCCTCCTCGACAGAACAACCGTGGTGAACAATGAGAACGATCATATGCGTAAGAGCCGCAGCTGGAATGTATCCAAGAGGATGACCGTGTGTAAGCGCAGCGACTTGCGCACCTATATGGTCTGCCGTATCCAAATCATATTCTCTTCCAAAATAGAGTCCGACAGGAGCAACCCGCATGACACCCCCACATCTCTTACTGTTGTTGATTGGATTCTCAACGGTTCCACACTCCTCCGACGCAAGGGCGCTCAGGCATGTATTTCCCGGCGCCCGACAAGAGAACAGCTGTGGGACATCATCAAGCCATGAGTAATGATAACCTTCAAGGGGATATGCTTTTGTCTGCGTCCTATACCAGTCCTTATAGCTGTAGCGGACATAGTCCCAAGGGGCAGCAGAGATACCACGCATGCTTGCCCGCGTGATTCCAAGCAGCAGTCCGGTCGCGGTGAACAGCGTCATCTGCGTATCGTCCGATATCTCTGCAATACCATCCTTCAGCTCATATGATGTTATGCCGGCTTCTCCGTATTCCCTGATTATCTCCCCAAGACTCATGAATTCCACGGGATAACCCAGAGCATCCCCTGCAGCTCCGCCTATAAGACAACCTCTATATCTATCCACCAGTTCCATATAAACAGTATACTACATCAGCATAATGCTGATGCATGGAGGGTACTGATGGCAAAGAACATAGAGCCTCAGCTGTCTGCAATCGGGAAATACCTTAATATCGATGAGGATACAATATTCGTCATACCGGAGTACCAGAGAGCCTACTCATGGACAACCGACAACTGCGACAAGCTCTGGCAAGACATACTGGATTACGCAGAGACAAACAGCAAGGATAACTATTTTTTCGGAACCGTAATCGTAAACTGCCAAGATAACGACACAAGGCTTGCACTGATTGACGGTCAGCAGAGGACTACGACATTCTACCTTCTCTTCAAAGCACTTCTTATGAGAATCAATGAGAGAATTCTCAAGATGGCGGATGACGAGGATTCCATCCAGCTTCGCCGTGGTCTACGCGGAAAAAGGCGTTCTCTGATACAGATCCTATATAAGGCGAAGGAAGATGACATTCCTGAAGAGCCAGACAAAAGGATAGATGCCGCAATATACAAAAAGGTTAATCTCATAGAGAACCTTTCAATCAATGAACGATATAAGGATGATTTCAATAAAGTCCTTACATCTTCAAACTTTGAAGAAGCTGAATGCAACACGACCAAGATTCCATATAAGCAGAAAGACAACAAGTTCACGAATTTCTTCCGGAACTTCAAGTTCTTCTACAATGAAACTGGTCTGCTTTCCGATTCCCAGATCAACAATATTGCAGATAAGATAATCGGAAAATGCGAGGTCATTGAAATCAAGAGCTGGAAGGTCGATCAGGCAATCACGATGTTCAACTCCCTCAATTCCGACGGCCTTCCACTTTTCGATTCGGATATAATCTCTGCAAAGCTTTATGCAAGCGCAGAAGCGCAGGGACAGGGCAACAGTTTCGCGGAAGAATGGGAAGGGCTCAAGGAATCGGTTGAAGACCTGGCAGGGCTCGGCATATGTGACCTTGATTCCCTCCTGATGCAGCAGATGTACTATGAGAAGGCAGCCAGGCGGGAAATCATAGGAGAATCAGGATCGCCCAATGTGACGATGCCCGGACTCAGAAGGTATTTCACAGAAATAAACAAAGAGCTAATGAAGCATCCCATTGAGCTCTGCAATGACATGAACAATATCGCAGGTATTTGGCGGAAGGTATCGGAATATCCTGCCGTGCAGGTACTCTCCAAGTTCAACGACAACTTCAGACTTTTCCTTGCCGCCTATTTCCATCGCTTCAGGGCAGAGGACATAACGGAGAGGGATACGACCCCGATTGTCGAAGCGATGCTTAGACTCTTCACGATACTGGAACTTGTCGACGCCGGCTATTCAAGCAGGTACTTCAAGACATTCCTATTCGGTGAAATAGAGAAGCTTGCAGACCCATCAGTGCCCGTGGCATCAATCATCAGAGACTTCTCTGACCATATAGGGAAGGCATGGAATCTGGATGATATAAAGGCTCGGATCTCCGATTACGGCAGGAATCCCCTGGTCTTCCTGAATGAGTATCTCGTGGCGACCGAGGACGGCATTCCTTTCAGCATCGGTTCCAAGTATGATATAGAGCATATAATGCCCTACAGTGGAAGCAATATCCAGGTCATACGGAATGATGCAGGAATAACCACAAATGATGAATTCTACGACACAGTGAACAAGCTCGGAAACAAGATCATCCTTGAACAGAAGATAAACAGATCAATAGGCAACGAATGGTTCCGTACGAAGGTATCCATGAGCCTTAAGGACAAGAGCGGTTATGTAGATAGCCGCTATCCAATGGCAAGGCAGCTTGTTCGAAGATACCAAAACGAGGCAAAGGCATACTGGACAAAGCAGGACATCGAAGAAGCAACCACCAAGATAGGAGAGCGAATCACCGGCTTCATCTTTTCTGCCAACTGATTCCACCACAACGTGCAAGTCGACGAGCATGTGACAGGGGATGAATTGAGCAGACGATTAAAAGAGGCTATCGAGAGAGCCCACACTTTCTCGGCAGCCCGTTTTCATTATTGCATAGTTCAGCCCTGCAAGAGAATCTCTAAAGGAACCGAATACGTGCCGGCATAGTCTCCTCCGGTGATTACACAAATGTTCGTCTGATTTTCCGTGTAGACCTCGATGTTCGTCATGCCGTCGATGTCTGGAGTGGTCTTGACCTTGTGATAAGACTGGAAATAGTCCAGAGCAGAAGTGCTCGTACTGGTTAATTCCATAGTTTCATGATACCAGCTGGAATAGACTATCCCATCATACTCCATATCCGTGTATCGAGATGTCGTGCGCCGGGCTCTGTACACTTTCGCTGAAGTCATGAAAAGCTGATCCAGGGCCGTATCCTGTTCTTCTGACAAAGGTGTCCCTTCGAAACTGTATACGGGAGTGTAACTGGGTAATGCAGGAGGCTCCACCTCGGGTATCACGGCTTCAATCACACTACCGGCGGGGATGTCCTCAACTGGCGTGTAGATGGTGATCTCGGCCCTCGAGCCCGGCTCTCCGTCATCTTCAGTGACCCAGGTGGCAAGCAGATTCCCATTTATGTCATGATAGGAAGTCTGAATCAGAGCCGTCGCTTCGTCAGGTGCCTTGCCATGTTCACCATCCCATCGCGTGATTCGCATGATCTTCAAGGCAAGTTCCCTGTCAATATCAACACCTGCATTGGCAGGTGGATCAGGTATCCGTATGGGATCTTCGAATACGGAAACGAACGATGCCCCACCGGAGCTGTCACCCGGATGGGGGTTGCCTCCGCTGCATGCAGTTGCGAACACCAACACAAATGCCGACAATACGGCAAGAATCCTCTTCATACCTCTTCCCTCTTGTTGTCCAGTGGATTGTGCATCCCTGGGCAGGTTCAGGTTATTGCAAGAACATGGCCAGCGCAAGGTTTTCTGCAATGGAGGAACGGAATAGCTTCGATGGAAACAGGGGATAAGGAATCACTGTCATGTAGCGTCTGAAACCCTGGTGGCCCCCGTGGTTACGGCAATGATGTCGACGAGAGACTCCATTATGCCGTTGAAGGAAAATCTCCCGAACAGCAATGCAAGAATGCGTTGTCGCTTGCTATCCATGTATGGCATCACTACGGAACCATATCGGAAAAACGCCACATCGATCTTTTCTAAAAGGACCGCCTCCCGTCGAAACGGGAGGCGTCATTTAAAACCACATCGTTTGTGCAGAGAAACTCATCCCATGGATGGCCCGAACAGTCCTCCGAGAATCTCCGGCGGAATCGAGTACGTGCCAGCATCGGCACCGCCCTTGATCACACACATGTTGGACTGGCTTCCGAAGTACACCTCGATGCACGTCATTCCATCGAGCGCCGGAGTGGTTGTGACCTTCATGTAGGTCTGATACCGATTGCTGGAGGGATCGTTCTCGTTGATGACCTCATAATACCAGCTTTCATATGTATTCCCTTCATACATCATATCTGTGAAGCTGTATGTCGTATGATCCGACCTCTTCTCCGTCACTGACGAACGCATCACTTCCATAAGTGCATTCGTCTGGTCTTCTGTAAGCTGAGAACCATTGGCGGAATAGCTAGTCGCGCCAAACTCTCCCACAGTTGCCGTTATTACACTTCCTGCCGGTATGTCCGCGACGGGGACAGCGAGAGTGATCTCCGCTTTCGATCCCGGCTCTCCGTTTCCGTGGCTGACCTGGGTCGCAAGCTGTTTGCCGTTTCCGTCAAAGTAGGTACTCTCTACCAGATACGTCGCTTCGACATTCTCGTTACCGGACTCATCAGCCCACATCATGATGGACATGACCTTCTGGACGAGTTCTTGGCTTGCAACACCATCCGTGTTCCCTCCCGGTGCAGGATTGTCCCCACTGCATGCCACGGCGAATATCAGCACCAATGCTGACAACAAAATCAGGATTCTCTTCATTTTTCCTTACCCTCTCTTCGTCTGGGGACCTGTATCCCGGACGGCTCCAGAGTATGATAAATACCCCCCCCGTCAAGGTTTACGGTAGGGGCGATTGGGAATCTGATGTTGTCATCTGCGGTGGAAATAAGGATCGAGCACTTCCGTTATGAGCCGTGAGAGCTCCTTCGGCAGCACCTCAAGAGAGAGGCCCGTCTTGCCGGCCAAGGTGTCGACTATGAGCTCGACGGCTCCGTTGATGGCGAAGTTTATCGCACAGCGGTAGGAGACCGCGTTGCGGATCGTGTTGCCCGCCAGGAAGCTAGACGACTCCAGGTAGTTGATCAGACTGCTTCGCCACAGGTCCAGCATCCCCTTGCCGTTGTCTATCGTCAGAAGCGTCCTGTAGTATTCCGGGCTCCTGCGCAGGAAGTCGATGCATGCCGACAGAATGCTCTCGCAGTCGTAGAAGATGCTGTCCGCATCGAGATGTTGGAAAAGGCGCCCGAGCTGGCGGGCCACATCGCTCTGTATGGACTCCAGCACCTCCGAGATGTTCTTGTAGTGGGCGTAGAAGGTCCCCCTGTTCACACCGGCCTTCTGGGCAAGGGCGCTGACGGTTATCTCGTCAAGATCCTTGTCCATCAGAAGCGACAGAAGAGCGCTCTTTATGAGGTCGCGGCTGCGTATGGAGGACCTGTACTCCGCCTTCGCCATCAGATCACCCCGAAATGTCTCAGCGCCTGGGCGATTCCGCCCTTGTCGCACTCGGCGGTGACGTAGTCCGCCTTGGCCTTGAGGGCCTCCTCGGCGTTGCCCATGGCGACTCCTATTCCCGCCATCTGTATGATCTCGTGGTCGTTCGATCCGTCCCCGAAGGCCATCGCCTCGGACACCGGAAGGCCGAGATGCTTCATCACCTCGAGCATTGCATGCCCCTTGTCCACGCCCTTCTGGCAGACTTCGGCCATGAGACAGGATGGTACGCCGACCGTGTTGTTCAGGACATCGAAGCGCGAATCGAAGACCTCATGCGCCCTGTCCATGTCGCCATCAGGAGTCAGTAGTATGAGCTTGGTCACATTGTCAAGGACAGGCAGGGTGTCGAGCTGCGTGAGGTTGCGTATGACGATGTCGGTACCCACATGGCGGTGGAACATGTCCATCAGAATGTCATGGAAGTCGCCGGTGTAGTACGACTGGCCGTCGGTCTGCAGAAGGATCCTCCAGCCGTGGCGGCTGCTCTCGTCGATATAGAATGCCAGATCGTCCGCAGGGATGTAGCTGGCATAAATGTCCCGACCGTCGACGAAGGCCCTTGCGCCGCCAGAGTACACGCCGCCGTCGAACGGGATCTCGGAAAGCCTCGGGTCGACCTCAGCAGGACTTCGTCCTGTGGACAGGAAAAGTCTGGAGCCGTTCGCCTTCGCCTGGGCGAGGGCTTCGATCGTGTCGCGGGGAACGGGCTTGCCGAACGGAACGAGCGTACCGTCCACGTCGAAGAAGAGACACTTCATAGTATTTCGCACCTGTAGCCAAGATCGCTTCGTATCGCATCGACGATCTGTCCTATGTGGTCCGCGTTCCTGGTCTCCAGGCCAAGACGCAGCATGCAGTGCTGCAGGTCCGTGCTGTCGGTCTTCCTGTCATGCTCGACGGACACGACGTTGGCACCCATCTCGGCGACCAGGGCGCTGACGATCGCCAGCTGCTTGGGCCTGTCGTACACCTCGAGCTCCAGCTCGACCTGACGGCCCTGCATCATCAGACCACGGGTTATGACGCGCGAGAGGATGGTGACGTCTATGTTGCCACCCGAGACGAGACAGACCGTCTTCCTGCCGGCAAGATCCACCTTGCCCGCCATCGCGGCGGCCACCGACACGGCACCTGCGCCTTCCGCAACCAGCTTCTGCTGCTCCATCAGCGACAGGATCGCGCTTGCGATCTCGTCATCGCTGACCGTGACGATGTCGTCGACATACCTCCTGCAGTACTCGAATGTCTTCTCGCCAGGCATCTTGACCGCGATTCCATCGGCAATGGTCGACACGCGCTCAAGAGGCACACGCCTGTGCTCGTCGAAGGCATGCCGCATGCTGGCGGCTCCCGCCGCCTGGACGCCGATGACACGGCATGTGGGCTTGAGAGCCTTGATGGCGAAGGCCATTCCGCTGATCAGGCCACCGCCTCCCACGGGGACTATGCAGGTGTCCATCTCAGGAAGGGCGCTCAGGATCTCGAGGGCTATGGTGCCCTGGCCTGCGATCACATCGTCGTCATCGAAGGGGTGGATCAGAGTCCGTCCACTCTCCTTTGCGATCTCGATGGCCTTCTCGTATGCGTCATCATAGACCCCAGGCACCAGCACGACTTCGGCACCATAGGCCCTGGTGGCCTCCACCTTGGAGATCGGGGCCCCGTCGGGGATGCAGATGACGGCGTTCAGGCCGGCCTTCTGCGCGGCCAGGGCGACACCCTGGCTGTGATTGCCTGCAGAGCAGGCGACGACTCCCCTCTCCTTCTCCTCGTCGCTCAGGCGCGCGATCCTGTTGTAGGCACCGCGGAGCTTGAAGGAACCCGTGAGCTGGAGGTTCTCCGTCTTGAGATACACCTCGTTGTCCGGAAACATGCGAGGAGCCCTTATGAGATCGGTGACGCGAGCCACGCCCTTGAGGGCGAAGGCCGCCTGGTAAAGCGAATCCAGTGTCAGCATGGCCCTACGATAATCGTTTTCAGAGACGCTAATCAACCTCGGTGTGCTAGCATTAAGGCATGGTGAATGTGAAATTCCTCCACCACAGCGCATTCGTCATCGAAAACGATGACCTGGTCGTCCTGATCGACGCCTTCCGCCCCGTCCAGCTTGACAGGAGAGGAAGAAGGCTGTATGTGCTCTCCTCCCACTTCCATCAGGACCATTACGACCCATGGATCCTCTCGCTCGACGCGACCAGATACTACCTTTCCAGCACGATCAGGCGCAGGATCCGGGGACGGGATGCCGACCTGCCGGTCACATACGTCTCGCAGAACATGCGCTTCGACGAGGATGGATTCACGCTGGAGACCTTCGACAGCACGGACTGTGGCGTGAGCTTCGTCCTCACCATCGGCGGCAGGAGGATCGTGCACCTGGGGGACGACAACGACTGGGATCCGTCAGACGAAGCGATGCACAGACGCTTCATCGCCTCGCTGAGGAAGATGCCGTCGCCTGTGGACGTGGCGCTCGTACCACTCGACCCTCATCTTGGGGACAACATGTGCACCGGGCCTGTCGAGGTGATGCGCATTCTGCACCCGGACCACGTCGTGCCCATGCACTGCTGGCAGGACTTCGACGCATCGCGGCAGTTGGAGAAATCGTTTGCCCGTGAAGGCCTCGATTGTAGTACTATTGTCCATATGGCAGGGGACGGACAGCATGTCCTGTCCCTCCAGGAGGTGTCATGATGGAGGCATACAGGCAGGCATACGCCCACTTCGGAGCCGATGGACGCTACTTCACCAAGGATGGAAGGCGGTTCGACTACCAGGACGGCATGGGACCTTACGAATACCTCATGGGCGCACTGTGCGGCTGTTTCTGTTCCACGCTGGAGGACGAGCTCGCCCTTGCTGGCGTCGCCGTCCAGGCGATCGATGCGCATGCATACGGCAAGAAGAGGGAGAGCGTGCCCACGACGCTGGAGGACACCTGGATCGAGCTGAGGATCCACGCCTCCAGGTCTGACGAAGAGAGGATAATGGATGCGGTGGGCCAGGCGTGCCGCCACTGCTCGATGTACCAGACGATAGCCTGTGTAAGCAGGATGCACGTCTCATGCGAGGTGATATGAGCGACAGAGAACTCGAGATCGTGCTGTTCGACGCCTTCTGCGAAGCGCTCAGACGGCTGTGCCATGACGACTACAGGCTCTTCTCATCGCAGAAGAGGAAGGGCCCGATCACGCATCGCATCGCGATGTACATAGAGGAGATACTGGACCGTCCTTCCATGATATGCGACACGCAGTTCCAGATCAGGGGCGACAGGTGCACCTACACCCCCGACATCGTCGTGCACGACAGGCAGGGCGGCGAGGTGATGGCGCTATACTGGCAGGACGGCTATCTGAGCGCCCAGGAGAAGGCTGAGGCACGCGACTTCCACCGTGAGAAGAAGTGCCTCACCCTGGCCTTCTCCCTGCTACCCGAGAAGGACTACTTCCTGATCTACCGCTTCGCCGGCAGCTATACCGACTATCTGCATCTCTCGCGGGAGGACTTCAGCGAGGACGTGCTCAAGCGCTGCTCCAACGACGAAGACATCTTCGACGACCAGATGACGCTCTCCCTGACAAGGAGGCGTACCCGGAAGCGTCCTTCAGCGGCTGAGGACCCTGCCCTCTCCGAATAGCTTGCGCACCAGACGCCTGTGGGCGTCCTCGCAGCCGTTCCACGGCTTGTCGCGGTTCTCGCTCTTGTACTTCTGGCTGAGGTAGACGTCGTCCTTCTGGCAGCGCTCCAGATTGTCCTTCAGCAATCTTGCAAGCAGAACGAGGTAATCGGCGAGCATGTCGCCTGACAGCTCCGTGTCCGCACACCGGACAAGGGCGAGCGTATGATGCACGCAGAAGCCCTTGCCCTGGGCGAAGGCAAAGCGGAACTCCGCATCATCCCGGTACAGCGCCGCCACCGTACGCAGGTAGCGCACAAGACGGTCGTTCATGTAGTCGCACACCAGACAGCCCTTCTCCCTGTGCGATGCGTATTCCTCGAGCGCCTTGAAAGACTTCATGGCCTTGCGCCATGATGAGGAGTCGGCGATCCTGTCCAGCAGAGGGAAGAGGTCCTTCTTCGACTCCTCCATGTATGTGTCTAGGACCAGCGACAGGCTCTGGGCCTTATTTCGCTCGGCCATGGCGTGGAAATGCGTCGGACAGATGCCCTTGCGGTTCATCTCGACGCGGATCTCCGGCACCATGATCGCAGGCCCGAGATAGTAATCGACGGCATCTCTCTCGGCGGCGTTCATCAGGTCGCATATGAAACATTCGCTCCCGCTCTTCAGTCCGTCCCATACGGGAATGGTCTCGAGTTCTATCTTCATGTCATCCCCCCTCAGGCGAAGTCCTTCATGATTGCGGCGACCTGAGCGTCATCA
The DNA here is from genome assembly GCA_944388965.1 of uncultured Spirochaetales bacterium. GTDB lineage: Bacteria > Spirochaetota > Spirochaetia > Sphaerochaetales > Sphaerochaetaceae > Bullifex. Next base: position 51,634 of record CALXKL010000004.1, read on the forward strand.
AGGGGCCTGGGATGCACTCGGCCACCTGTCAGGTACGTCATCTTCGCCGCCCTCTCCAGGACCTCCATGCGCTCGAAGGCCGTCAGCAGGCTCGTTCCGACGGTGAGCGCGCCATGGTTCTCCATCAGCACGACATCATGTTCCATGATGCACCGGGCGACGCTGCCGGCAAGCTCCTTTGTCCCCATCAGGGCATAGGGCGCCTTCACGACCTGGCCGAGAAGATAGCAGTTCTCTGCAATCAGCCGCGTCTCCACCGGCTCCTCGAGAGCACTGTACATGGAGGCGAACAGCGGGTGCGAATGGACCACTGCACACACGTCCTCACGAGCCAGGTACACCTGCCGGTGCATCTCGCCTTCTATGCTGACGCGGATGTCCGGCGTCAGGCTGCGTGCACTGGCGATGTCGATGATGGCGACCTGGGACGGCATTATGGCCGCCTTGTCGATCGACGATGGCGTGATGTACATCAGGTCCCCGGCCCTCAGCGACACGTTGCCGCCGCAGGCCGTGGTCAGCCCCCTTTCATATAGGCGCGCCATATAGCGCGCGACTTCAGCTCTATAATCTTCCATACCAGACATATTACCCCCGCGCGCGATTGAATGCGACAACCTTTTCCATTAGAATGGTCACTCGTTCGAGGAGACAGACTATCATGAGAATGTCCAACATGTTTTCAAGGACCCTGCGCGAGGCGCCTTCCGGTGCCGACAGCAAGGGCTATGAATATCTTCTGAGGGCCGGCTTCATACGCCAGATGGGAGCCGGGATCTTCTCCCTGCTGCCGCTCGGCTTCAGGGCGACGGCGAAGATTGAAAGCATCATCCGCGAGGAGATGGAGAGAATCGGTGCCCAGGAGATCCTGATGCCGGTGGTCAACACCGCCGACATCTGGAAGGAGACCGGCCGCTACTACTCCATAGACAAGGAGATGAGCCGCTTCGAGGACAGGGCCGGACGCGACATGGTGCTCGCGATGACCCATGAGGAGGCCGTCACCGACCTCGCACGCGGCGAGATAGACTCCTACAGGCGCCTGCCTCTTCTGGTCTACCAGATCCAGACAAAGTGGCGCGACGACCCCAGGCCGAGAGCCGGTCTGATCCGCGTCAGGGAGTTCACGATGAAGGACTCCTACTCATTCGACCGCGACCAGGAAGGGCTGGACAAGGTCTACAGGGCCCATTACAAGGCCTACTTCCGCATCTTCAGCCGCTGTGCACTGCCTGCGATCGCAGTGGGAGCCGACTCGGGCATGATGGGCGGAAAGGTCAGCCACGAATACATGTACCTGTCACCCATCGGAGAGGACACGATCATCACCTGCCCCTCCTGCGGCTACACGGCCAACAGACAGGTGGCGACATTCCAGAAGGACTACTACGGCGAGGAGATGAAGATGCTGGAGAAGGTCGCCACGCCCGATGCGAAGACGATCGAGGACCTGTGCGCATACCTCCACATCGAGCCGAGGCAGACGGCCAAGGCGGTCTTCATGGTCGGCACCTTCATCGACGACCATACCGGAGACGAGACGGAGAAGCTCATCGTGGCCATCATCCGCGGCGACATGGACGTCGAGGAGAGCAAGCTGAGCAATGCGGCGAAGGCCAATTCGATCCGCCCGGCCCACGAGGAGGAGATCGTGGCGCACGGCATCGTTCCGGGCTTCGGTTCGCTCATCGGTGCGGACGACGACCTTATCCGGATCGTCGACGACTCCGTGGCGAAGTCGAACAACCTCGTGGCGGGAGCGAACGAAGTCGGCTATCACTATCTGAACACCAACTTCGGACGTGACTATGATGCCACTGTCGCCGACATCGCAAGCGCACGTCAGGACTACCGCTGCCCAGTATGTGGAAAGCCCCTCGATGCGTCAAAGGGCGTCGAGATCGGAAACATCTTCCAGCTCGGCACACGCTACAGCGAGAGCATGAACTGCTACTACCAGGACGAGGACGGCACCAGGAAGCCCGTCATAATGGGAAGCTATGGAATCGGAGTGGGACGCCTGCTTGCCTGCATCGCCGAGGAGTACAACGATGAAGCAGGACTCAAGCTTCCGATCTCGGTCGCACCCTACCAGGTCCACCTGATTTCCCTTGTCAAGGACAACGCGGTCGGAGAGGAGATCTACGAAAGCCTCCAGAAGGCCGGCATCGAGGTGCTGTACGATGACAGGAAGGAGTCGGCCGGAGTGAAGTTCGCAGATGCGGACCTCATCGGACTTCCGATAAGGATCACAATCGGCAACAGGAGCCTCAAGGAGGGCAAGGTCGAGGTCAAGATCCGCGAGACCGACGAGACGACGTCCTTCCTGGTCAGCGACCTGGCCGACGAGGTCAAGGCAACCATCGCCAGGCTCCAGAAGGAGATCGACGAGAACATCGTCGAGAAGGAGCTGGACTGAAATCCATCCAGAACATCATCACAGGGCCCCGTCCACACAGGCGGGGCTCTTTTCATGCATGGATGGCATGACGTCCTGTTCATTAACAGACGCACAGAACAGGTTGACGCCACCCGCGACCTACAGCCTCTCAGCCTCCTGTATGGAGAAACGGTGATTGACAGAGACGAGGCCTAAACAATGAACATGGACAGTTTCGACTTGATTCGTTCTCCAGATAATACAAACATAGATGATATAATCATACCATAATCGGTATTTATTATGAGCCAAACTATTTGAAGAGTATATGAAATCAGAAAAAAAATAAGCTTCCCGCCTGAACGAGAAGCCTTGCACTCGATCCCATGATGGATCACATTCTGGAATACAGATCCATGTATATCTTCGAGGAGTTGTTCCAGGACCAGTCCTCCTTCATGCCACGCTCGACCATCTGGTCCCAGTGCTCGCGTTCGCTGTTGAACACGAACAGGGCATGCTGGATTCTTCCAAGGAGCTCGTCGGCCGAATACCCGGCGAATGAGAATCCGGTTCCGGTGTTCTCCATCGGGTTGTACGGTTTGACCGTGTCCTTCAGTCCGCCTGTCTCGTGGACTATGGGGACGGCACCATAGCGGAGGCTGATCAGCTGGGTCAGACCGCACGGCTCGAAGGCCGAAGGCACGAGGAAGGCATCCGCCGCGGCATATATCCTGCGCGAGAGAGCATCCGAGTAGCAGATGTTCGCACTCACCTTGCCCGGATACTTCCAGGCATAGTAGCGGAACATGTTCTCGTAATGCGGATCGCCGGTGCCGAGCACAACCAGCTGGACATTGAGATTGCACAGCCTGTCCATGATTCCGTCCACGAGATCGAGACCCTTCTGGTCAGTAAGGCGGGAGACCAGTCCAAGCATCAATGCACCATCGTCCTCGGGAAGGTTCATCTCCTTCTGCAGCGCCTTCTTGTTCAGAGGCTTCCTCTTCCTGAAGTCCTTGACCGAGTAGTTGACCTCGATCTTGTCGTCCTTGGCAGGATTCCACACATCATAGTCCAACCCGTTGATGATTCCCCACAGCCTCTCGTGTCTCCATCTGAGGATGTCGTCAAGGCCGTCACCGAAGTTCGGGGTCTGGATCTCCCAGGAATACGTGTTGCTGACCGTGGTGATGTAGTCGGAATAGACCAGACCGCCGCGAAGCATGGAGCAGTTCCACTCCTGCTGCGGAATCGAGGTGTCCTGATACGGACTGACCAGACGTCCCGGCTGGAAACACTCGTCGGGCAGTCCGGAGACCCACCTGATGTGTCCGACGTTCCAGGTGCCCTGGAAACGCAGGTTGTGGATCGTCATGATCGTCCTTATGCCTCGGAAGAACTGGTCGCCCTGGAAGACCGTGTTCAGATAAACGGGAACCAGCGACGCCTGCCAGTCGTGGCAGTGGATGATGTCGGGACGGAAGCCTATAAGAGGAAGAGCGGACAGACAGGCCTTGGAGAAGTAGGCGAAACGCTCCAGGTCCTGGAACATGTCGTAGTAAGGGACCATGCCGGAGAAGTACTGCTCGTTGTCTATGAAGTAGTACGTGATTCCGTCCAGCTCGAGCTTCTGCACGCCGACGTAGATCCTGTTGTCCATCTGGAAGTAGTAGACGGTCTCGGTATGCTCCCTGTACTCGGGCTTGATGCAGCGGTAGTTGGGTATCATGACCCGTATGTCGTAATCCTTCTTGTCGAACGCCTTGGGCAGGGAGCCGACGACGTCCGCAAGGCCTCCGGTCTTCACGAACGGAACGCATTCGGAGGCTACAAACAGTATTCTCTTCATTATCGGATGACCTTCCTTTGTTTTTGTTGCAGGAACAATTATAAGGCCATGGAAGCGGAATTAGAAAGAGGAAAAGGCGACAGAGGAGGTACAATGGGGCTTGAAGGAGATTCGTGATGACCGCTTACCAATACCGTACCGACTTCATAAGACGTCCTTACCATGTGATGGAAGGCGGCACAACACGACTATCCCGCGGCGAAGAGTCCTGTTCCATCTTGCATCTCGGCGCTCTTAGTGCGCTATAATCTATAGGCATGAGCGACAAGTATCCTCTGTCCAGGAAGATGCGCAGGATAATCGAGGTCTCCGGACTCTTCATCGAGCGGGACGTCGACAAGCTCACACCCTCGGCGATCGAGGCGCTCAACACGAAGAGCGTCCCCTCGTCGCGCTCCGTGCGCAAGCACCTGTTCAAGCCGGCCAGGAAGATATCCAAGACGACATACATAATCCCCGTGAACGAAGGCGCCATCACAGGCTACTTCTTCAACTCGCTGGAGGACCTGACGCTCACAAGTCTCAAGCCGATGATCATCTACTTCCATGGTGGAGGATGGGTGTTCGGCAACATGGACCTGTACGGGCTGTACTGCAACCATCTGGCGGCGATCACAGGGGCATGCGTGCTCCTTGTGGACTATCGTCTCGCTCCCCGATACAAGTTCCCGACCGCGGTCGAGGACTGCTACGACTCCTATCTGTGGGCCATGCAGGGGATAAAGTACTGGAAGGTGGATCCGGACAGGGTGTTCCTGGCAGGGGACAGCGGTGGCGGAACGCTCGCGGCCGGCGTGTCTCTGCTGGCACGAGACAGGAAGGACACTCTGCCTTCGGGCCAGATACTCCTGTATCCGTGCACCGATGGAAGGCTGAGGACGGAATCGTTCAGCCAGTATGCGGACTCGCCGACGCTGTCGGAGAAGCAGATGCAGTTCTACATCAGCAGCTACCAGAGGGAGCCCAAGGACATACTCTCGCCGCTGTTCTCCCCGCTGCTGGCAAGCGACCTCTCGCGCCAGCCGGACACATTGATAATAGGGGCCCAGTATGATCCGCTCAAGGACGACGGACGCCTGTATGCCGACGCGCTCGAGGAGGCGGGATCCACGGCGCACTACATCGAGCTCGAAGGTACGGTGCATGGATTCGCCATGTATCCGCACGCGGTCGGGACGGACAGGACCGACTGCATGATAAGGCAGTTCACATCAGGCCGGCCGTGCAAAAAGGTCCAGCCTCTTACCGAGGCTGAGCTCAGGAGGGAGGGACGGCTGAAGATGCAGGCTGCAAGCCAGCAGTTCCATGAGAAAGACGGCGATTCCTCTGATTCTTAGCATCATCGTGCTGTTCGCATCTTGCGGGGATCCGAACATCTACTCCCACATGGGATACGATCCTGCAGGCAGACCGCTTCCGGTCGAGACGGTACGGGCCGGAAAAGGTGAAGACTTCAACCTGCTGTCCCTGATCTCGGGATATGACGGGAACATCAGGCTCATATACAAGGAGGTGGATGGGAACTACGACCTTCTCAGGAGCCTGTCGGAGGAAGGACGCATCCGGCTTGTGCAGACGGTGGACTATCTGTCCCGCTACGGGGACCTCAGCTCGTATCTCGCAGGACCGCTGGATGACGACACACTGGATGCGTGCAAGGACACGATCGCCTTCGTCAACTCGATCATCGACGGCATCGAGGGCAATGTCACGAAGATACTGGACGGGCTCGAAGAGACCGGAATGGACGTCGCCGTCGTCCGCCAGGCAATCGACAGCCTGTTCGAAGAATTCGGTGCTCTGAATCGGCTGGATCCGGAGACGGTGGAGGACCTCATATCGATACAGCTGGTCGAAGACACTCTCGTCTCCTGCATCGAGATGTTCTACATCATACTGCTCGACATCCCTGGCGACATTGCCGAATACACATGGAACCAGTTCTCATCTGATGGCGCATGGACAACGGATGATATGCTTTCCTCCATCTCGCGAAACGCAGGACGGCTGGTCCAGACGCTCCTTGATGCGATAGCGGACATAGACCAGGTGTCAAGCCGGATACCCTCGTTCGTGTCGCTGGACGAGATAGTCGACGAGGTGCTGCAGTGAGAAGATCCGCCGCATGCATCCTGATCCTCCTGCTGACCTGCTCGCTTCTTGCAGGGACGGGCATCACGGCCCAGGGGCGCGGACAGGCCGTCCTGACGGACGACAGCGTACGTCATGCGTTCACCCACAACCCCGCGTTCATCACATCAAGCGACTTCTCGCTCCACATACCGATCCAGACACGTGTGCACAATGTGACGGGAATACTCGGAAGCGACTTCACGGGAAACATCAAGGGGATAATGTCAGGGGATGCCAGAAGGATGGCAACGTCGATTCTGGACATACTCAGGAGCTTCAACGGCAGGATGGACCTTCTTGAGGTGGAAGAAGGCTTGTCATTCACGCTGAAGGGACTCGGTGCAGGCGTCTTCCTTCGTCAGAAGGCCGTAACATACGACGGTTCCCTCGGCATGCGCTTCGCCCTGGAGATGGAGGCCGAACTCGACTGGGGTCTCGGCTGGAGGTGGGACCTGGATAATGGATACACCATCGCGGCCGGCCTCGTGAACCGTACGCGGATAGGACTCAGGACAAGCCTTGTCGGAGTCGATACGGTGGTAGATTTCCTTCTGGACCCTCCATCCGCGCTCGACATATCGCTGGAGGAGGACATCGCCAACAGTTTCGACATCGGCACATACTTCTGTCTTCCATATGGCTTCTCGACATCATTCGTGGTCCGGGACATCGGACCTGACGGGAATACGGCGACGATCGACACGGCCTTCGGCTGGAAAGGCTCGCTCTCCATCCTCTCCCTGTCCCTCGAAGCCGGGCTGAAAGGCTGGAGTTCCATTCGGGACGAAGTCGATCTGATGAAAAGTCTGGATGCAGGTCTCTCGCTTGGAATCACGAGCCTCCTGTCGATCAGCGCAGGAATCGACGGAGGCTATCCGTCATTCGGAATCGACCTCGAGCTGCTGTGCTTCGCCATCAGCGCTGCATGGTACTGGCAGGACTACGGAGTGGTATACGGCCTCGCACCACGCGATGTGCTGTCGATTGAAATAGCGCTGCTCATAGACTAGCCGGGAAAGCGGACCGGAAAAGACTTGGACACACATGGACAACAGGAGGAGATGGTCTCATGGCCATCTCCTGCCCAGATGGACTAGAAGTCCTCGACACTCTCCAGATGATATCCTTCGCCCTCGACGACCCGCCGAAGCAGGTCATGAGAGACATCGCGGTTCACGGCAAGGACGACGTGGCCGTCCTTCCAGGTGATGCTCTCCACCGCGGCTCCGCTTATCCCGTCCAAGGCCTTGCGCACCCGGTCCTCGCAGTGGGGACAGTGCATCCCGGCCACGACAAGGCGCATCCTATGCGTCACATCATCCAGTCTCTTGGTCTCGACCGATGTCATCGGCGACGAGGCCGTGCAGCACGAGCCCTGGCCCCTGAAATGCCTTATGGAACCCTTCAGCGCCAACGCCATCATCAGGATGACGATCAGGAATATGATCAAGTCAACCATCTGTCCACTTCCTCTCCTTCGCAGCCTTCCTGATCCTCTGGACCAGGGTGTATATGAGCGCCCCAAGGATATAGACGACCATGATGATGGCGAAGAAGATCAGCATCGAACCCGTGGAATCACCCATTGGATGTCTCCTTCCGCCTGTCGAGCTCCTTATCGATCAACGCCTCGAAGTGCATACAGGACCCGCAGCAATGCCCTGCCTGGGAACAGCCTGTGCATCTGCCGGCCCTGCGGTCCCTGACCAGCTTGCGTACGGCCAGGGCCACCAGGGCGATGACAATCGCGACGACGACCATGTCTGCAAACATATCTTTCCTCCCGGGGCATCATGACGGCAGGAGCCGGACCGGCTCCATGCACGTCATTGTCCGCATTCTTCTCAGGCGCTTGCCGCGTCCACGCTTCTCCTGCTGTAGCTCTTGAGGTCCTTGTAAGGATCGGGACGGAAGAGCATGAAGAGAATGGCCACCAGGAACACCGCCGCCACGACCGTCCCGATTCCGAACGATCCGTATGCGACCAGCTTGCCGATCTGGAACACGATCATCGTCGTGACGTATGCGAACACGTTCTGGAAGACAATCGCGAACCAGAACCATCTGCGGCTCTGCAGCTGCTGGGCCATCGTCGCGATGGCGGCCAGACACGGAGAGTCCAACATGTTGAACATCAGGAAGCAGAATGCCGCCAGGGCACTTGGTACGCCGTTGAATGTGAACCACTGGGCGACGGCCGGAGCCACCACGCCTGCATCCTCGACATCCCCTGCGACGGAGGCCAGGACGCCCATCGTGGAGACGATCGCCTCCTTGGCCGTGAAGCCGGACAGGGATGCCGCCACAGGCTGCCACTGCCCGAAGCCGAGCGGTGCGAACAGCGGTGCGATGAAGCCGCCTATCGTGGCCAGCAGCGAATCGTCGCTGTCGACCATGCCGAAACCGTCGGGTCCGAAACCGAAGCCTCCAAGGAACCACATCACGACACATGCCAGGAAAAGAATGGTTCCGGCCTTGATGATGAAGCCCTTCAATCGCTCCCAGACATGCATGAGAACGGTCCTTACGGACGGGACATGGTAGGCTGGAAGCTCCATGACGAAAGGTGCGGGCTTTCCAGAGAACGGTCTGGTCTTCTTGAGAATGATGGCGCTCACCAGAACCGCCACGATCCCCAGGAAGTACATCGCAGGTGCGACCCATGCAGACTCTGCGTAGCCCATCGTCGCGCCTGCTATGACGCCGGCCATCAGGGATATGACGGGAAGCTTCGCCCCGCAGGGGATGAACGTCGCCGTCATGATCGTCAGTCTCCTGTCGTTGTCCTGCTCGATGGTGCGGCTGGCCATGATGCCCGGGATTCCGCATCCGGAGGATATCAGCAGAGGGATGAAGCTCTTGCCCGACAGGCCGAAATGACGGAACACCCTGTCCATGACGAAGGCGATCCTTACCATGTATCCGCAATCCTCGAGAATCGAGAGGAACAGGAAGAGGATGGCCATCTGCGGGACGAAGCCGAGGACGGCGACAAGACCGCCGACGATGCCGTCGACAACCAGACTCGTCACCACCTCGCCGGCACCGATGGCTGCCAGCATTCCAGAGAACAGGTCTGCGACCCAGCCTCCGAACGTGTCGTTCGTCCAGTCCGTGACCCATGTTCCGACGGTCGTGACCGAGATGTAGTAGACGATGAACATCACCGCTATGAATATGGGGATTCCGAGGATCCTGTTCGTCACGACACGGTCTATCCTGTCCGAGACGGTGAGCTTGGTTCCACTCTTCTTCACCGTGGTCGAGACGAGCTTCTGGATGTACCTGTAACGCTCGTCTGTGATGATGGATTCGATATCGTCATCCCTCTTCTCCTCGAGGGTGCGTCTCAGTTCGTCGACGGTCTTCCTCGCCTCGGCATCAAGCTTCATCTGGGGCACGACCTTCTCGTCGTTCTCAAGGACCTTCACCGCATACCATCTTCTTCTGGGTGCGCTGACTGTGAGAAGGTCGGCTATCCTGGACACCGCGGCCTCGACATCATCGCTGAAGATATCCTTTGGAAGCGGGACCTCTCTGCTGTGCGCCACCTTCACGGCCTCGTCGACCAGCTCGCCCAGTCCGGTCTTCTTCAGCGCCGAGGTCTCGACGACCGGACAGCCGAGAACCATCGACAGCCTCTTCGAGTCGATCTTCAGGCCCCTCTTTCCGATCAGGTCGGACATGTTGAGCGCGATGACCACGGGGATTCCGGTCTCGATGAGCTGCGTCGTCAGGTAGAGGTTCCTCTCGATGTTCGTGGCATCCACCAGATCGACGATGACATCCGGGTTCTCATTGAGCAGATAGTCGCGGGAGACGACCTCCTCCAGAGTATAGGGACTGAGCGAATAGATTCCGGGAAGGTCCGTAACGATGATCTCTTCACCACGCTTCCTGTCCTTCAGCCGTCCCTCCTTCTTCTCGACCGTGACGCCAGGCCAGTTGCCGACATACTGGTTGGCACCTGTGAGCGCGTTGAACATGGTCGTCTTTCCGCAGTTGGGGTTTCCTGCAAGTGCGATTCTGATTCCCATCTTCTCTACACCTCCTTGACCTCGACGCATGCCGCGTCGCCCTTTCTGACGGACAGTTCATAACCCCTGACCGTGATCTCGACAGGATCACCGAGCGGAGCGACCTTGCGTATGTGCAGCTCCGTGCCCCTGGTGATGCCCATGTCCATGATCCTCCTCTTGTAGGCGCCGTCCCCGTCGATCGACAGGACACGCACGACGCTTCCAACCTGAGCTTCCCCTAGTGTCATACAGATATCTCCTTTGCGGACTTGCCTCAGAAGTCCACCATTATGTGCCTTGCCATGTCGGCGTCGATCGCGATCCTGGAATCCTTTATGCTGACGATCACGTTTCCACCCAGCCTGTTCACGATCTCCACGGGCGCCTGGTCGACGAACCCGAGGTTCATCAGGTGCCTTCTCATGTCCTCTCCGCCGGAAAGTCTTGAAATCCTTGCCTTGTCTCCAATCTGCATCAATGTAAGCGGCATCACATTCACCTTCTCAACTTGTTAGCAATAGCTAATTCAAATTTCTGTTGTTAGTCTATGCAAACTCATATTCATAGTCAATGCAGAATCGTAAAATTAAAGCGAATTTGTTGATTTCAAGCTGAATCACACTTCCAGTGTGAAACTGTAATTCGATTAGAATAAGCTAATATCGTCATCTGTACCTCTGCAACATATCCTTGAAATACTGATATTTACCAGAAGTCAGACTTGATTATGATTAGCAAGGACTAATATTACTGGTACAAAACGGTCTGAGAAGAACATTCTCAAAGATTTCAGGTTGGGTTTCAGGCTAAATCAGCATTTTCCAACACTTTTCGCACCCTGCCACAAGTACTTGGCCTAAAGGTAATCACCTACAGTGCCTTCACTTGTCATGAACACCGTTACAAAACCCGTAGATAATAAAAAACCCCTGTGCGGGAAAAAGGAGGTAAACCGCAGTAGGGGAACAAAAGGAGGTAAATTTATGTGTTGGAAACTCTTTGTTTCCGTGTTATGGCCTTAAGATATTCGAATACGGATTTTATGTCAATATTTTTTTTGAAAATTTGTATACAAATTTCTATTTTTTATGCGTATTCGTTTGAAAACGGGAATCTTCGTGTCACTATTTCTTTGTAGTATAAGCAGTTAGTACAATTGTAAAATCCATATCCACTTTGTGAAATTTTCGTTTCAGACCAGTCGGTCTCTCTGTTCCATCCCGTTTTTCGGACTTCCATACCAACTGAAAGGCCTGTTTCACGTGGCCGGGCACAATGAAGGCCGCCCTCGCGGACGGCCTTCACAATGCCTTGGCAAAACCGGTCAGTTCTTCATGCTGAACGGCTGACGGGTGTTCTCAAGCACATCCCTCCAAAGGCTGCCTTCGACGTCGACATGGCTTCTCTTGGACACGGCCTGCTTGATGGGCAGGTAGACGAACTGGTTGTTCACGCGGCTGACCAGACATCTGGTCTTTCCCGCCATGGCCGCATGCACCGCATGGGCGCCAAGACGTGCGCAGTAGATCGAGTCGTAGCTGTTGGCAGGGGCCGAGCGGATGATGTACGACGGGTCGATGTACTTGACCGATGTCGGGATGCCCTCGTCCTTGAAATACTGCTTGATCCTCTCCTTGAGGAAGATGCCGATGTCGTGGTACTTGATGTTGCCCGAGGCATCGGTCTCGCCTGTGGGAGGCGCGAACTCCTGGCCTGCACCCTCCGCGACGAGGATTACCGCGTGTCCACGTTCCAGAATCCTCCTCTTGAGGTTCTCCAGAAGGCCGTTGGGGCCATCGAGATCGAACGGACTCTCCGGGATGAGACAGAAGTTGACATCCGACTGGGCCAGGGACGTATGTGCGGCGATGAAGCCGGATTCGCGGCCCATGACCTTCACCAGGCCGATGCCGTTGATCGAATTCTTCGCCTCCACGTGTGCTCCGCGCACGGAGGGGACCGCGGAAGCGACAGCGGTGTCGAAGCCGAAGGAGGAGTCGATGAAACTCAGGTCGTTGTCGATCGTCTTGGGCACTCCGACGACCGCGATCTTGAGTCCTCGCTTGCGGATCTCCTCGCCGATGTCATAGGCGCCACGGAGCGTACCGTCGCCGCCGATGGTTATGAGGATGTTGATGTTCAGCCTCTCGAGCGAATCGACGATCTCCTCGACCTGCTTGCCGCCGCCGCGGGCGCTGCCCAGGATCGTGCCGCCCTTCTCCTGTATGTCGTCGACCACGTCCGGATCGAGCGGGATGAGAGGCCAGGACGAGTTCTCCAGCAGTCCGAGATAGCCGTACTGGATGCCGGAGATCCGCCTGACACCGTAGCGGTACCAGAAACAGCGCACGACCGCCCTGATGACGTTGTTCAGACCGGGGCAGATGCCTCCGCAGGTGCAGATGGCGGCATGCACATGGCTGGGGTTGAAATAGATCTTCTCCCTGGGGCCGGCGACCTCCATGGCATCCTCATGCACAGGCTGTCTTCTACCGTCGACCACCTCGGTATCCGTCGAATAGAGGACCTTGTCCTCATCCTTGACGTAGTCGGCCATGCCATCGCCGCCCTGATGGCTCATCCTTATCGGGGACTGGAGCTTGGCCTCCCCCAGCGTCTCGATATCGAAATCATACAGACGGTCACCCATTCTCGAACTCCTCCTTCATCTGCTCCAGCCTCCTGCTGAAGCGTTCATACGGTTCCATCACCAGCCGTCTGGCCTCGTCCTGGAACTCCTGGTAGGCCTCCATGAGGCTCGTGCCGAACGGCGTGAGCGTGGCTCCATCACGGCTGCTGCCTCCCTTGCGCCTGTCCAGGACCTCCATGCCAAGCGACTCCTCCAGCCTCCTTATCATGTTGAAGGCCTTCGTATATGAGATTGTCATGTCTTTTGCGGCTTTCCGCAAGCTTCCGAGGGCCTTCGTCCTCTCAAGAAGCCAGAGGACGCCGATGCCCATGAACTTCTCCCCTTCGTCGTCGACGATGTAGAACTTGCTCTTCAGCTCCATAGCTCTTCTGCGGCCTTGTAGACCTTGTCCACCAGATCCTCCAGGCTCTCCTCCTCGACGGAGCAGTATGCCAGCCTGAGCGTCCTGTCCATGATGTTCACAGTCCCGATGCCGTAGTCGTCCAGCAGATGGCGTCTGAGCTGCTCGGCGCTGTGGCCTGTGGTGTCGAACGCCATGAAGTAGCCGGAGTTGAACGGATAGGCCCTGAGCAGCGTCTGCGGATGCGAGGCGATGGCCTGATGGATTCTCCTGTACCGTCTTCTCATCTCCTCGAACGTGCGCGCCTTGTCGGCCTGCACGTTCTCTCCTTCCCTGTATGCATGCACGAGCATCGACTGGCCGGGCCTGTCGCAGTTGGAGACGGTGCATCTGATCATTCCAAGCGTCTTGTTCTCCAAGGCAGCCAGCTGCGCCTTGTCCAGCCCCTTCGAGGCGTAGGTGACGAAACCTATGCGGAAGCCCCAGACCATGTCCTCCTTGGTGGCACCGTCGCCCTTGATGGCGAAGATGTTCTCATGTGCATCCGCAAGGTAGGCGAACAGGCTCTCGCTTGCCGTCTCCGGCTCGAAGAAGAGCCCGAAGTAGGCGTCGTCGCTTATCACCATGACCTTTCTGCCCGAATCGGCGACCTCGACGATCGCCTTGACGATGGCATCCATCTCCCTCCTGGTCGGGGTGTAGCCCGTGGGGTTGTTGGGGAAGTTCAGCATGAGCCTGACGTGGTCGCCATCCTGGTCCATCAGGGTCTTTTTCATCCCCTCCACGTTGAAGCCGTCTCCATCGAAGAACGGGAAGGTGACGATACGAGCCCCGCGCAGCTCGCTGAAGATCAGGTCGTAGTTGTCCCAGAACAGGTCCGGCAGGACCACCACGTCGCCTTCGTCCACGAAGAGCGTGGCGATCATGCTGATGGCATGCGTGAGACCTGCCGACACAAGACAGCCGGAGGTCGGCTTGCCTGCAAGGGAGGGGTTCTTCCTGACCATCTCCTCCTTCCAGATCGCCCTGAGGGTCTTGTCACCTCCACCCGGTGCGTAGTTGAAGATCTCGCTGGGCTTGAACACGCCTTCGCGGAACAGGCCCATGATGTCGCCAAGGTGCATCGGCTGTCCCTTGCTCGTGGCAAGGCCGACGGTGGCGTTGTACGTCTTCGCCTTTTCGCCCGCCTCGGCGCTCTGGGCGGTTATGCCCTTGGGGAAGTACATCCTCTTTCCGACCGACGAGAGGAATCCGTATGCGACGGAACCCTCAAGCGTGCTATTTAGTTCTCTGGCCAGTTCGTTCACAAGCAACCTCCTGCCATAACATATATACATATCAGAACCCGAAGGAGAGCTGGCCGGAGTCTCCGTCATCCTCCTTCCCTCCGTCGCCATCCCCGCTCCAGCCGAGCATGGACAGGAAACGCGCCTCGTCCACTATCTCGACCCCGAGCGCCTGGGCGCTCTGGCGCTTCGACCCGCCGCCCTTTCCGGCAAGCAGATGCGTCGTCTTTCCGGTTACCGACGATACAGTACGCGCCCCTCTCTTTTCAAGTTCCTTGAGCGCAAGGGTGCGCGGATTGAAATGCTCGAAGGAGCCGGTGACTGCCCACACCTGTCCCTGGAAGATCTGCTTCAGGGAGCTGCTCTCCTGTTTCTGGGAGAACTGCAGTCCGGCCTCCTCCAGCCGACGGATCCGTCCCCTCATGTCCTCGTCCTGGAGCGCCGCGATTATCAGGTTGGCGGTCTGCGGCCCGATCTGGGGTATTCTGGTGAATGCCTCCACATCGTTGTCGTCGCTTGCCTTCAGCAGCTTGTCCATGGAATCGAATCCGCCCTTGACGAGAATCTCGGCACCCTTGCCCCCGACCTCCGGAAGACCCAGGGATGCCAGGACCGTGGCAAACGGCCTGTTCTTCGAGTCCTCGACCGCATCCTTGAAGGCCCTGACCATCTTCTCTCCATAGCCCTTCTCGCCTATGAGCCGGTCGTAGTCGCATGTGTACAGGTCGGGGATATCCTTGACGAGACCCATGTCGTATAGCTTGGCGATGGCCTTCGGGCCTATGGAGTCCATGTCCATCTGGTCACGTGCCGTGAAGAACGCGATGCGCCCCTTGACCTGGTCCGGGCACTGTCTGTTAGGGCAGAAGAGATGGGCACCGCGCTTCTCCAGCACGCTCGAGCATGTGGGACAGGTGGACGGGATGACGAACGTGGTGTTGCCCTCGCCGTTCTTCTCGAGGACCTCCTCGACCGCAGGGATCACATCCCCCCTCTTCACGACGGAGACGCTGTCGCCTATGGCGAGTTCGAGCTCGTCTATGTACTCCTGGTTGTGGAGCGTCGCACGTCTGACGGTGGAGCCGCCCAGAGCGACCGGCTCAAGCTCCGCCACCGGGGTTATGCGCCCGGTGCGCCCGACCTGGACGGTGACGCCAAGGACCTTCGTGACGGCCTGCGGGGACTCGAACTTGTATGCGATCGCCCAGCGGGGATGATGTTCCGTGTAGCCGAGGGCTTCGCGCACGTCGAGCTCGTTGACCTTGGTGACCATGCCGTCTATCTCGTATTCGAGGGAGCTCCGCCTGAGCGTAATCTCCTCCAGGTACGATGCCAGATCGCCGAACTCCAGGGCCCTCGCCTCGATGCCGGCCTCGGCAAGAAGCTTTTCGGACTCCTCACGCGATGAAGAGAAGAGCGCCAGATGCGGGTTTATCCTGAAGCCCAGCCTCCTGAGCTCGGCAAGAATCGCGAGATGGTTGGCCGGAGTCTCGCCTTCATCGCTCCAGAAGCCCTCGTAGACGAAGATGGTCAGCGGGATGGCGGCCGTCTCGCTGCTCTTCTGCCGCCTTACGGCCCCGGCGGCCATGTTGCGGGGATTGGCGACCTCCGGATCCGCCTCCTTGAGACGTTCGAAGTCCTTCTTCGCAAGGTACACCTCTCCACGCACGGCAAGGGTGACGGGGCTGGCCAGTCTGAGCGGCACGGCCCTGATGGTCTTTATGTTCTCGCTCACGTCGTTGCCGACATATCCGTTGCCGCGTGTCAGGGCACGGACGAAAAGCCCGTCTTCGTAATAGAGGACGATGGAGATGCCGTCTATCTTCTCCTCCTCGACGAACGACAGCCGTGAAGAGGCGCTCTTCATCGTCTTGTCCATCCAGGAGACGACCTCCTGTGCGCTGTATGCCTTGTCGAGCGAGAGGACGGGTATCGTATGGGAGACTTCGGGGAAGTCGCCGGTCAGATCGCTGCCCACACGGTTGGTGGGACTGGTGTCGCTCCTGAGCTCGGGATGGGCGCGCTCGATGCGCACCAGCTCGTCGAACCGGGCATCGTATTCCAGGTCGCTCATGATGGGCCTGCCATCCACGTAGTAGGCCTTCTGCGCAGCCAGCAGCTCGTCTGTGAGCCGGGCGGCTCTCCGTTTCAGATCCATGCTGGAAGTATAGCAGGAAAGGAGCCTTTGGTCAGTCGCCGTCCGCCCCGCACAGACCCCTGACGTACTCGTCCATGCTCCGGGCCACCTTCTTGGCGTAGCTGACCGCCTCGACGACGGTGTGGGCTCCGAGCACGACGTCACCGGCGGCGAAGATCCCCGCCCTGGTGGTCTCGCCCTTCTCGTCGGTGAGCAGAAGACCGTTCGGGCTCGGCTTCAGTCCCGCTGTCGTGTCGACCAGCTTGCTCTTGGGCCCCTGAGAGATCGCGATGAAGGTCGTGTCCGCCTCCACCGCCACCTCGCCGGGCTCCTCGCCTATGATGCGCCCCTCCTCGTCGAGGATCGTCCTGACGAACACCGGCCCGGTCTTCTCGATGCGCACGGGCTTCATGCGGAAAGCGAAGCGGGCACCCTCCAGCCTGGCGTACTCGACCTCCTCGAGGGCGGCTTCGCTGGCATCGCGCCGGGCGTAGATGGTGACCTCGTGGCGACCCTTCATGCGCAGGACCGTCCGTGCGACGTCCATCGCGGTGTTTCCGGCGCCTATGATGGCGACTCTGGTTCCGACGTCGTATACCGACGGATTCACCAGGAAGTCGATGGCGAAGTGGACATTGCCCAGGCTCTCGCCCGCGATGCCGAGCTTCTTCGGTCTCCACACGCCCGTGCCGATGAAGATGGCCTTGTAGCCGTCTCTCAGCAGGTCGTCTATGACGAGGGCTCCTCCGATGGTCGTATTGGGCCGTATCCTGATGCCCATGGCCTCCAGCTTGGCCTTGTAGCGTTCCAGAATGGACTTGGGGAGACGGAACTCGGGGATGCCGTAGCGCAGCACCCCTCCGATTCCGTCGCGCGAATCGAAGATGGTGACGTCATAGCCCATGCGCCTCATCTCGATGGCTATCGTGAGTCCGGCGGGACCGCCGCCGATGACGGCGATCATGTTCCCGTTTTGAGGCATCATGTCGACCTCCACCGTGTCCAGGCAGGTCTCGCTGATGTAGTTCTCGATGGACGAGATGTGTATGCCCTGTCCCTTGCGCGAGAGCACGCAGTGCCCTTCGCACTGTCTCTGGTGGTCGCACACCAGAGAGCACACGACAGAGAGCGGGTTGTTCTCGAACAGCATCCGTCCGGCATCCTGTACCCTGTTCTCCTTGAGCAGCGCTATCATCTCGGGAATCCTGGTGGAGATGGGGCAGCCCGTCATGCACTGCGGCTTCCTGCACTGGAGACATCTTCCGGCCTCCTCTATGACATGGATCATGATCGTCCTCCTGACAGAAAGTCTACATTCCCATCCATGCCCGATTCAGACCTGAATGTGGAAAACGGCGACATGTTTGTGCTAGACTTCCCACATGGCAGAACACATGCGAAACAGCCAGAACAGAAGCAACAAGTTCTACGGCACGCTGGTGAGCACGGGCATGGAGAACGTGAAGCTGACGGGAATCGGACTGCCGGAGCTCAGCGACCGCTACTTCACGCTGCGTCGCAGCGACTTTGCCGGAGACTGCGTGCTGTCCGTGTTCGACGGGACGATACCCGTCCTCAGCGAGGAGAAGATACTCTACCCCCAGCAGGCCGTCATGGCCCTGTTCGGCCCTGACAACGAGTCGGTCAAGCTGCTTGCGCGCCAGGTGACCTTCGACACCGCGGAGCTCGAGAAGGACAACTCCCTGGCGCTTGAGGAAGGCATGTCGGACGAGCTGGGCATGGGAAGCGAGGTCGAGGACAGGTCCGAGCTGCGCCGTGTCGACTCCAGCATGCACAGCGCATCAGTGCAGTACGAATCGCCTGTGCTGATGGTCTGCGAATGCTGGCAGGAGGGCGAGAGGCTCCATATCGAGGTGCCCACCCAGTGGCCTGCCCTCATAAGACGGAACGTCGCCGCACTGCTCTCCTGTCCCGAAGCGAATGTCGTGGTCCACCAGATGCCCTGCCAGAGCCGCCATGACGAATACCTGATCCCTCCGGCGATATACGCCTACGTCGGGGCGATGGCCACGATGAAGGCGGGGCTTCCGGTCGTGCTCACGGGACATGCGTATGCGGTGACCCCGGACATCAGGATCGAACGAAGCACGTACTGCAGCGAGGACGGACATCCGGTGTGCGAGGAATGCCGCATGACGGCCTCCCTCGGGGCGTTCTCCATCGCCGACGAGGAGTTCATCCGCCAGAGCCTGACCGGTCTGATACCGAACTATCCCCTGACCCATTTCCATGCCTCCGTCGAGGTGAGACGCTCATCCACCTTCCCTTCCGTGTTCAACGATGGAGCAGGCTACCCGGAGGCCCTGGCCTCCAGCGAGAGGCAGGCCAATGCGATAGCCGATGCGTTCGAGACCCCACCGCCCCTGTGGAGGCGGCTGGTATGCACCTCCAGACGGCCGTTCACCGACCACATACCGTCCATAGACCTGGCACAGCTTGTCTCGCTGGGGGATGACATCGTCGACGAGTGCGACTTCAACAGGAAGTGGGCCTCGTACTCCACACAGAGGGACGACTACTCTCTCCTGTCGTTCAACAGGGGCGTCGGGATGGCCATGGGCGTCTCCATAGCCGGCTTCTCCACCAGCATGGCCAAGGACTTCTGCGCACAGGCCAGGATAACGCTCACCGAGAAGAAGAACCTGACGCTGCTCACGTCCTTCCCCTCCGACGGAGCCTTCGACGCCCTCGTCTCGAAGGTCGTCGCCAGCGAAGTGGACCTGGAAGACGAGAAGGATGTGATAATCCTGGACAACGACGGCACGGCGACCGACTCGGGCCCTGACATGCTCCAGCGCCGGATGGGCCACTTCCCGGTCCAGCTGGCCAATGCATGCGCAAGACTCAACCTCGAAAGGAAGGACGCGGCCCTGCCGCTGTCGATAGTCTTCGACACCGACGAGAAGCTCATGCCATGCGAATTCGAGCCCAGAGGCATGGCCTGGGTGATCGTAGAGACACGTCTCGACGACATCTCCTTCACTCCGACGGTACTGGACGTATGGGTCTCCGTCATGGTCGATGCGAACATGCCGGAAAAGGATCTGGCGCTGTCCGTCCGCCGCCAGGTGGTGTCCACCCTGGTGGAGTGCGGGGCGACGCCCAGCACCTTTGCCCAGCACCCGTTCGGCGTGCACATAAGGCGTGTCGACTCGCTCTCGGGAGGCGTCACCAGCATCGATGCTGCGATGAAGGGGCTGGTGAAGGCCGCCTTCCAGGACTCAGTCAGGATGTGCATGTCGCTCGTCGGAGACGAACTTCCGCTCACGAGCGCGGCGATCGACAAGGCGTACAGGGCAAAGGAGGACGAGCAATGAGGATAGAAGTCACGATCGACGGCAAGTTCCTGGCCTTATCGCTTTCCAGCGACAAGCCGCTGAACCTCCTTCTGATCGACGAGATGGGCACGCGTTCGATCAGGAACAGCTGCCGGGGAGGCATGTGCGGAAACTGCATCGTCCTTCTGGACGGCAAGGCGGTCCTCTCATGTCTGGTGCCCGCCTTCGAGATACGCGAGCGGACGATCATGACGTTCGAGGGCTTCTCGCGCACCAGGGACTACAGGGACATAGAGAAGGCCTATGCGGCATGCGACATGCATCCCTGCGAGGCGTGCCATGCCTCGCGTACACTGCTGATAGAGAGCATCGTCAGGCGCCATGAGATGGCGGCAAGCGACTTCGACGAGGCCGAGATACTCCAGGAGTCGGCGCTGATCGACTGCCACTGCATGGACAGCGCGGGCTTCGTGGAGGTCGTGAGGGAGGCCCTGGCCAACAGGAGGAAGAGGAAGAATGTACGTAGAGCTTAGGTCCCCGAACATCCATGAGCCGGCCAGCATGACGGAGTACAACAACACGATCGTCAACTACCGCGGCACGACACCCTTCCTGTGGGCCGGGGGGACCGAGATCATGAGCGAGCCCGACTTCTACCCCGCCCTGAGGGGGAACATGGAGATCATATCCCTGGACAGGATAGAGGAGCTCCATCACTTCCTGCGCAACGACCGCTATGCGGAGTTCGGGGCGATGGTGAGCATCAACGAGATAGCCCAGGCCGGAAAGCTGGTCCTGCCGAAGATCCTGCTGGACACGATCAACGGCACGGCGACACGTACCATCAGGGAGCGCATCACCATAGGCGG
This sequence comes from uncultured Spirochaetales bacterium, assembly GCA_944388965.1. Lineage (GTDB taxonomy): Bacteria > Spirochaetota > Spirochaetia > Sphaerochaetales > Sphaerochaetaceae > Bullifex. The sequence goes on from CALXKL010000004.1 coordinate 72,599, forward strand.
CAGCCTGTGCACCAGACGGTTCAAGACGGCCCTGGCCTCCACGCTGATGATCCTCGACGCGGCCGTAGAGCTGAGATACATGAAGAAGAGGATGCATTCGAAGTGGTTCCAGATCTCGAGGATATACGACAAGGACGGCAGGCTCGACGTGCCTGCCGGGGCGCTTCTGAGCAAGGTCCGCATCGCGATCCAGCAGTACGACTACCAGTACCTGCGTTCCGTGGGCTCCCCCGTGAAGGACCCCTGCGACGCCTGCACTCTCGCCATGGTCGCCCGCTTCGAGCAGAACAGCATATCGTACGCCAGGCTGATCTTCACCCTCCCGGACAGGGGCTTCTGCTACAGCAGGGACCTGGACAACATGATCACCAGCATGCAGCTTCCCGTGAACATCTCCAGATACGCGCAGATAGAGAACTTCGTGATCGACCACATCAGGGAGGGCTTTGCCGACCTGTCGCCGCTGAGGGAGGACAGGCTGCGCGGCATGATCCACGACATGATCAAGGACATCAACGAGCGCGTGCTCTCCTACACGGGACGCGACGTGGACAGGTTCAACGGTTGACGCGGCCTCTCTCCTGAGGGCGAGCCGTCTCAGCGGAAGATCGATGTGGATTCACGGATCATCAGCTCGCAGCCCAGATGTATGGACTCTATGTGCTCGTCATCCCCGTTTATCACCCGGACCAGCATCTCCACGGCAAGAGTGCCCAGCTGGTCGAACGGCTGGCACACGGTGGTGATCGTGGGGTTCATCATCCTGCTGAACTGGATGTTGTCGAAGCCGACGACGGCCACGTCCTGCGGCACCCTGAGCCCTGCGGCGAGGGAGGCCTTGATCGCTGCGCATGCAAGGACATCGGATATGCAAAAGAAGGCATCCGGTCTGCCGGGCTGCGAGAGCATCCTCGTGACGTTCGCCACCGCGATGTCGTAGTCCATGTCCGCACCCACGGCGCAGATGATATCGTCGTCGATTGCAAAACCATGACTGACCAGCGCGTTCCGGTAGCCCTTGTAGCGCTCTTTCGAGTACTTGAACTCGGCGGGGCCGTTGATCAGGGCGATGCGGCGGCGCCCGAGGCTTATGAGGTACTTGACCGCGTTCTCGCTGGCGCTCTCGTCATCGACCGTCACGTAGGGGACACCGGCCGTGGTCGCGGATTCACAGCAGGTCACCACAGGCACCACCTGTCTTATCGTCTCGACAGTCTCGGGGACGATGGCGTTGGTCAGTATCACACCGGCCGCCCTGGAGGTCCGGATCAGGTCTATGAAGGACTGCAGGTCGGTCCCCAGCGGGTTCTCGTTGACAACCAGGTTGTAGCCGAAGCGCTTGGCCGTGCGTCTGGAGGCCTCTATTATCGGCGAGTAGAATGGGTTCTTCAGCGAGGGGACGTTGAAGATCAGCATGTTGTTCCTGGGCTGCGGCCGCAGATCCAGCGTCGAGGGGTCCACCCCCAGCTCGCGCAGCGCCTGGATGACGCGCGCCCTCTTCTCGTCGCTGACCGACTGCGATCGGTTGAACACCCTGGATATCGTGGCAATGGACAGTCCGCTCCTTTCAGCGATCGTCTGGTAGGAAAGCTTCGTCCTGTTGCTCATCGCCTATCGTCCTCCTGTCATGACCCGACCGCCTCGGCAAGACGCAGGGCATGGACCACCTCGTCAGGGCACGAGGCAGGATCGCACCTGCCCTCGAGCGTGTCGACGATGCTCCTCAGCTCCTCGTAGTACCATCCAGTGGGAGGCACGTTGATGCCGGTCGATACGACTACAGGGTATTCGACAGGAAGGACCTTTGCAACACCACCTTCGGGATAAAGCACGACTCCTGAAGGGGAGTTCACGATCACGGCATGCTCGAACACCGCACGCCATGTCGCCTCGAACGGGATACAGGCATCCAGCCATCCGGACTCTATCAGGACCAGAGAACCTCCGGCGTCCCTGAAGGCCGCATGGTGATGGTTCCCTCCGCCACACGCACTCCACAGCAGCTCCACGGAGACGCCCAGGAGCGCGACCATCATGTCGATGTCGTGGATCATCAGGTCGAACGGGACCAGCCCGCTCCTGTCACGGTCCAGAAGCCAGGCCCCCTCGCTCCAGGCAGGCTTTTCGGAAAGCCTGGTGAAGCGCACCTCCTTCAGGCGTCCATATGCACCACCCTCCACGGCCTGTTTCAGCAGGGCGAACTCCTTCGTGTAGCGGCACACAAGCGCCGGAATCAGCATGCGGCCTCGCCGATGCGCCTCCTCATACATGTCATATGCATCCCGGCTTGACAGCGCCAGGGGCTTTTCACATATCACGTCGCAATCCAGCGCCAGCGCCTGAAGGACGTTCTCGCGGTGCAGCCAGCTCGGCGTGGTGATGTCTATCGTGTCGATTCCGCAATGACAGCGGACGGCATCCTCCATGTCGTCGTGGAAGTCAAGACCATGGGTCGCGGCGAACGCCCTGTCCGCATCCGTCTTTCCGACCACGGCAACGACCCGGGCCCTGTCGCCGAGGTATGCGTAGTTCGCCAGATGCACGCGCCCCATGCCGCCAAGGCCGACGAGCAGTATGTTCCTCATAGCACGTACCCCAGGTGCCTCAGGTATTCGCCGCTGCGTCTGACGGCATCGTCCACCTCCGCCAGATCCTTCGCTCCGCAGGAGGTGAACTCGATCTCGATGGACAGCGGGCTGTGGTTGCCGGCCCTGTCCAGAACCGAGAGTATAGACGGGAAGTCGACATATCCATCGCCAAGGGCGGGGAAGTTCCACTCGGTCCTCTCTCCGGCCTTGTCCTTGATGTGGACATAGTCGATCAGGTCCGCATTGGCCTCTACATCCTCCACGCCCTTGACGTCGCCGTAGAAGATGGCGTTGGCCGTGTCGTAACAGATACCCACGCGGGGGCTGGAGACCAGGTCGACTATCGATGCCAGCCTCGTGGCCGTCCCGTGCTCCCCATGTGTCTCCAGCACCAGATTCATGTCGTACTTCTCGAGCAGGGGAAGGAAGGTGCGGATGTTCGAGGCCACCAGATCGTCGCCTGCGCTGGTCCTGTCCTTCAGATGGGCCTCCCCTACGCTGGAGACGATGACCGGGGCCGAGAAAAAATGTGCAACCTCGATGTTGTCCACGAAATCGGCGATGCGCTCCTCGTCCATGAGATTGACATGGCCGCTCATGGCGACGACCGTCAGACCCGCCTCCTCGAGAAGCCTTCGGGTCCTCAGTAGACGCGACAGGCTCATGTCCGGGAAGACGTGCTCCGTCCACCCCTTCGTCGCAGTGAGCTCGATCGCATGGAAGCCGGCGGCCACGATGCCGTGGACGGCCTCCTCGATCGAATAGCCGTGGTAGCAGTTGGAATTTACCGCGATTGTCCTGGGCAGCATGTCGGGCCTCCCTCAGATGACGAAGTTGCGCATGTAGCGGTACGTGATCTCCACGGAAGCCTCGACCCTTTTGCGGCTGCCCTCGTATGCCTTGTCCTCGATCTCGACACAGGCATCCCCGTCGTAGCCGCATTCGGTGAGCGCGCTTACGAACGCGCCCCAGTCGACATCGCCGAGTCCGGGAAGCTTGGGTGTCATGTAGTCCAGGGGGTATGCCATCACGCCGCACTCGGCAAGTCTGTCAGGATGCAGCTTGATGTCCTTGAAGTGCACATGGAAGAACCTGTCATGGAAGTCCCAGACCGCCTTGACGTAGTCCATGCCCTGCCAGATGAAGTGGCTCGGGTCGAAGTTCAGCCCGAAGTTGTCATAGTCGAGCAGAGCGAACATCCTCCTCCAGATCGCCGGAGAGGTGAAGATGTTCTGTCCACCGGGCCACTGGTCGGGGCCGAAGAGCATCGGACAGTTCTCGATGCCTATCCGCACTCCACGCTCCTTCGCATACTTCAGGATCGGATCCCATGTCTTCACGGCCAGTTCGATGCTATCGTCGACCGTCATGTTCTGGTCGCGTCCGATGAAGGTGTTGACCAGGTTCACGCCGAGCTTCGCGGCTGCATCGATGCAGGCGTATATGTGTCTTATCGCGGCTTCGCTCCTGGCCTTGTCCGCATCCAGCGGGTTGGGATAGTAGCCGAGCGCCGATATCCTCATGCCATGGCCGGACACATAGTCCAGAATGTACTTCGCCTTCGCATCGTCCAGGTTCGCCACATCGATATGGCTTACGCCGGCATAGCGACGCTCCGCCTTGCCCTGCGGCCAGCAGGCGACCTCCACGCATTCGTACCCCACCCTTGAGGCGTGGTCGATCATCTCCTCGAACGTATATCCGTCATAGATCGCACTGAGAATTCCAAGCTTCATGTCTTCTCCTCCTTTACATCACGGCTCTATCTCGACTCTTCTGCCGGTACTTGCGCTTTCCAATGCCGCGAAGACCGCCTTCATGGCAGGAAGCACGCTCGTCGCATCGATCGGACAAGTTCGCTTCTCGATGGAATCCAGGAAACAGTCGATGACACCGCTCGACGTCTGGTTGTCGTTGGTCTGTATCGCATCCAGCTCGTACAGCTCGCGCGTGCCGTCCCGCCTTTCTATCACGATGGAGTATGCAGGGTCGACATAGATCTTCATCACGCCCTCGCTGCCGTCTATGCGTGTGCTGTTGTCCTCGCATCCGTAGTCGGTCCAGCTGGCGCACATGGTGCCGATGGCTCCTCCCGCCATCTCGAATATGCACATCGCGTTGTCGTCGACCGGTATGAGCGAGCCCGAGGCATCCCTCTTGTCGATGGTCGTGACGGATGCGCTGACGGCCTTGACCGTGTCATCCAGCAGGAAGTCGATCAGGTCCGTCTTGTGGATGCCCAGATCCGCCATGGCACCCATCACCGCCTTCTTCCGGTCGAAGAACCACGTGTTCCTGCCCGGATCCACGGACCAGGTCTCCGGGCCGCAGTGGGCGAAGCGCGTGGCGAACGTCAGCGGCCGGCCGATGGCCCCGCTGCGGATCAGCTCATGGGCCTTCACATGCGTCGCGGTGAGACGCTGGTTCTGGCCGATCATGAGTATGCGTCCGCTCCTCGCGGCGGCATCGACCATCGCCTGGCAATCCTCCAGAGAAGTCGCCATGGGCTTCTCGCACAGCACGTCCAGCCCCTTGTCCAGAGCCCTGACGGCATACTCGGCATGCGTATGGTTCGCCGTGCAGATGCTCACCGCATCGAGCTTCTGGTCGAGAAGCTCGTCTATGCTCGAGCAGGCCCTGGCACCATACCTTTCCGCAAGGCCTGCCGCCCGCTCTGCGTTGATATCGTACAAGGCGGCTATCTCCGCCCTGCCGCTTGCGATGTACTCCGGGATGTGACGCACCTGGGCGATCTTCCCGCATCCGATGATTCCTATTCTGTACACGTCCGCCTCCTCAAACCTTCTCCTTCTTCTGCAGAAGGACGGCCACTATGACGATGACTCCCTTGAACGCCTCCCTGAGGAACGGAGGGACCCCAAGCAGGTTCAGCAGGTTGTTGACCACCGCGATGATGAGGACGCCGAGCACGGTTCCGGCGATCGTGCCCTTTCCTCCCGCCATGCTCGTCCCGCCGACGATGACCGCGGCGATTGCATCCATCTCATAGCCGCTTCCGGCGTTGGCGTAGTCCATGGAGCCGATCCTGGAGACCTGCAGGACGCTGGCGATGGCGACCAGGGCGCCCATGATGGTGTATACCGTCCTCTTGACCGCCTGCGTGTTGATTCCGGACAGCTTGGCGGCCTTCTCGTTCGAGCCTATCGCATAGACATGGCGACCGAAGGCCGTGTGCCTGCTTATGTAGTGCATGATGAACGCGATGACCAGCCAGTAGATGATCGGCATGAACATCTGGCCGCCGACAGACAGGTTCGCGATCTGGGTGAAGCCGCGCGGCACCGACGGATTGACAGTCTGCATGCATTGCTGCGTGACCGACCGGCAGATGTTCATCATGCCGAGCGTCGCGATGAACGGCGGCAGCTTGCCAACCGTGATCAGGAGTCCCGTGACCTGCCCCAGGGCCAGGCCGACGACGATTCCGACCAGGATTCCGATGACATACGCCGGAGCGCCGGTGATGCCGAGCGACGTCAGAAGCCCGGTGGTGCTGCCGTCGATGAAGATCATCACCACGGCACCCACGGCAACCAGCGTGCTTCCGACGGCAAGGTCGATTCCACCGGTTATGATGACGAACGTCATGCCAAGTGCGATGATGCCTATCGTGGCGTTGTTCCTGAGTATGTTCAGCCAGTTGCGCGTCCACAGGCTGAGCCAGCCGAGGAAGCTGCCCTGGTCGAACCCGAGGGCGATGGTCTGCAGCACTATCATCACGACCAGTGCGCACAGGGTCGAGAACAGCGGGCGCTGCGACCACTGTCTTGTGAACCAGGCGACCGGCCTGGCAGATGCAATCGATTCAAGTCTATCCGTCATTGTTCCTCAACTCCTGTAGCAAGTCTCATGATCTCCTTCTCGCTCATCTGCCCTGCGGACAGACAGTCCATTATCCTGCCGTGGTACATGACGTAGCAGCGTGATGCGACCCTCATGACCTCCTGGGCCTCGCTGGACAGGACGACCACCGCCACGCCGCGCTGCGCAAGGGAAAGGATTATCTCGTAGATCTCCTCCTTGGCCCCGACGTCCACTCCCTGCGTGGGATTGTCGAGGATCAGGACTCTCGGCTGTGCGCTCAGCCACCTGGCGAGGACCACCTTCTGCTGGTTGCCCCCCGAAAGAGAGGTTATCGGGTCGTCCTCCCCGTCCATCTTTATCCTCAGTGCACGCCGCTGTGCCTGGAACTCCTCCTCCAGCCTGTCCTCGTCCATGAAGAACAGGCCCTTCCGCCTTGACGACATGGTGGCGAGCGAACCGTTCTCGAAGATGGTCATGTCCTTGACGATTCCGTTCTCCTTCCTGTTGCGCGGGACATAGCCGATGCCGAGTCCCACGGCCTGGCTGGTGGTCTTCACATGCACCTCGGACCCCTCGAGCAGCAGCTGGCCACTCGTGAAGCGCCCGGCTCCGAACACCGCCTGGAAAAGCTCGCTGCGACCATCGCCGAGAAGGCCGGTGAAACCCACGACCTCACCCTTGTGGACACAGAACGAGATGTCGGAGAAATGTCTTCCGTCCCCGAGGCCGCGGCCTTCCAGCACGAGAGGTCCTATCTCGGATGCCGTCCTGGTATGCTCGACGACGTCATGGCCGACCATGAACGATGCGAGCCGGCTGCTCGTGACGTCCTTCACGAGACCGCTTGCGACCATCCTGCCATCCCTGAGGACCGTGTAGCTGTGGCAGATGTCCATGACCTCGTTCAGCTTGTGGCTGATGAATATGATTCCCACACCCTGGCGGGAGAGCGTGCGCATCATCGCGAACACGCGCTCGATCTCCGGGTCGGTGAGGCTTGTGGTTGGTTCGTCCATGATGACCAGCCGGGCGTTCATCAGCATCGCCCTGCTGATCTCGACAATCTGCTTATAGGAAGCGTCGAGGTCGCGGACCATGGTGCGGGGATCGAGGTCCAGGTCCATCCGCTGGAAGACCTCCTCCGTCGCCCTGATCATCGCCTCGTGGTCCAGGAGGCGGCCGCGCCTCCTGATCTCCCTTCCTATGAACAGGTTCTCGTATATCGCAAGATCGTTGATGAGATTCAGCTCCTGGTGGATGAACGCGATCCCCGCCTCGAGGCTGTCCTTCGGACTGGAGAACGATACGCTCCTCCCGTCCAGGAATATCTGTCCTCCGTTTGCGTCTATCACGCCGCCCAGGATGTTCATGAGAGTGGACTTGCCGGCACCGTTCTCGCCAAGCAGGGCCTTGATCTCACTGCCTTCGAGAGTGAAGTCCACCCCGTCGAGGACGAGGTTTGTCGAGAAAGACTTGGAGATGTTCCTCATTTCAAGATTCATGCTTCACCTCCTGCTCTTTTCATGAAAGGGGTGGCCATGTCGCCAGGGCCACCCCTTCATGGAGCCTGATCAGTAGGGGCTCGTCGGGTCGAGGTACTCGGCGACGTTCGTCTTGTCGACGATGGTCGTCGGGATGATCACGACCTGCTCGACCTCCTCCCCGTTGAGGATGGAGAGGGCCATGTCGACCGCATCGGTGACCATGGTCGGGCTGTAGAGCGCGCTCTGAACCCAGATGTCGTCATAGTCGTCCATCAGGTTGAAGTACTCCTGGCAGCCGCCACCGCCGGTGATGACCTTGACGTCGGTCCTTCCCGCCTCTTCGATGGCCTGGAGGGCGCCGATACTGGTCTCGTCGTCCATGGAGTAGACGGCATCGATGTGCGGGTTTGCGGTAAGGATGTCGGCCATGTCGGCAAGTCCGTCCTCGCGGGTGAACTGGGTGGCATAGGTCAGGATCTCGTAATCGGGTGCGATCTCTGCGACGGTGTCGAGGAAACCGGCCTTCCTGTTCGCCGCGACGGATCCGGATGTCGGCACGTCGAGGATGACGACGACACCTTCGGTTCCGATCTTGTCGACGATGTAGTGGGCACCCTGGACGCCCATGTCGTAGTTGTCACCGGAGACCCTGTAGACGCCGTCGGCCGCGATCTCGATGTCGAAGTTGACGACCGCGATGCCCTGGTCGATCGCATTCTGGATAGGAACCTCCATTCCTGTCCACTGGGGATAGCAGACGATGGCCTCGGCACCCCAGAGCATGAGGTCGTCGAGCTGGCTGGTCATCTCCTCGGCGGAGTTCGAGGTGTAGAACCTGTAGTCGATCTCGTCTGCGAGCTCCTCGCATCTCTGCTCGGCGTAATACGCGACGCCGGCGACCCATCCATGCGTCACCGCCGGTGCAAGGACGCCGATCTTGTGCTTTCCGCCCTCGGCGGCTGCGCTCTCGCCTGCGCCCTGGGCGAAGACGGTGGAGATGCTTACAAGTGCAATGAGAAGAATCAACAATGCTTTCTTCATGGAAAAGCCTCCTTTTCATGTTTTCTTCTGAGAAAAGTCTCCCACGGGTTTTTCCGGTTGTCAAAAGATTTTCTGAAAACTTTTCAGAGGAAATGCATGTTTTCCTCGGTTTTGATTTTACATTCTCCTTGCATTACAAGGATTTACGAATTCAATCTTCACATCATATTTTCAAATTTGCTTGAAAACTTTTCATTTTGACATGAAAATCAATCATGAAAAGAAGAAACGAACCAGTCATCAGTCACTCCTTGTCCGGCAAGGACAGGCCCGGCCCGTCATAAGGGGCGCCGTCCTCCCCGACTGCCGGCCGTCTGGGATGAGGCAAACGCCGCCTTACGGATCCTCCTGTCCAAAGACCCCGTTTTCCCGTTATACTTCCCCTCATGAGCGAACAGGACACGGCGATGGAGACCACGCCCAGAAGCGGCTTCATCCACCTTCACAACCATACCGACTTCTCGCTGCTGGACGGAGCGGCCCAGATTCCTTCATACATCGCCCGGTGCAAGGAATGCGGCATGGATGCACTGGCCATCACCGACCACGGCAACATGTACGGCGCGCTGAAGTTCTACAAGGCATGCAAGGCGGCAGGCATCAAGCCCATCATAGGAAGCGAGTTCTACATGAACCCCCGCGACAGAAGGGACACGAGCCCGATGTCGGAGGGGCATAACCACATGTACCATCTGATCCTTCTGGCGATGAACGACAACGGCTACCACCACCTGATGGAGCTCACCACGCTTGCCAACACCGAGGGCTTCTACTACAAGCCCAGGATCGACGACGAGATACTGGCGAGCCACAGCGACGACCTGATCTGCCTGTCGGCATGTCTGGGAGGCGAGATCCTGCAGAACCTGCTCAACGACCAGTGGGAAACGGCGAAGGAGCGGGCTGCATGGTTCAAGTCCGTCTTCGGCGACAGGTACTACCTCGAGTTGCAGGACCACGGACTCGAGGAGCAGAAGCGCACAAACCCGATGCTCGTGCGCCTTTCGAAGGAGCTCGACATCCCGCTGGTGTGCACCAACGACATCCACTACATAAGCCGTGAGGACGCCAACGCCCAGGACACGCTGCTTTGCATCGGCACCAACGCACGCAAGAGCGACGAGAAGCGCATGCGCTTCCCCAACGACAACTTCTACTTCAAGAGCGAGGAGGAGATGCGCAACCTCTTCTCATGGTGTCCCCAGGCCATAGAGAACACCCGCGTCATCGCCGACAGGTGCAACCTGGAGGTGAAGTTCCCCGGCCCTCTCCTGCCCGACTACGAGATTCCCGAGGGTTTCAAGGACACCGGTGAATACCTGGTGCACCTGTCGCACGAAGGCTGCATCCGCCGATACGGAGAGATCACCGAGGCGCTGCAGAAGAGGCTGGACCACGAGCTGGAGATCATCCTCAAGATGAAGTTCGACGGCTACTTCCTCATCGTGCGCGACTACATCTACTGGGCCAAGACCCACGACATCCCGGTAGGCCCGGGGCGCGGCTCGGGAGCCGGCTCGCTGGTGGCCTACTGCGTCGACATCACGGACGTCGACCCGATCAAGTACAACCTGCTGTTCGAGCGATTCCTGAACCCCGAACGCGTCTCGATGCCCGACTTCGACATCGACTTCTGCTTCGAACGCCGCGGCGAGGTCATCCAGTACGTGACCGAGCACTACGGCAAGGACCGCGTCGGCCAGATCTGCACCTTCGGTACGCTGAAGGCGAAGGCGGTCGTCAAGGACGTGGCCCGCGTGCTCGACATCCCCTACGACGAGTCGAACATGATCTGCAAGCTGATTCCCGACGAGCCGAAGATGACCATCGCGAAGGCCATAGCGCAGGAGCCGAAGCTGCAGGAGATCATCGCGCGTGGCGGAGTGTACGAGGAGCTGTTCGACACGGCCCGCCGTCTGGAAGGCGGAGCGAGGCACACCTCGCTGCATGCCGCAGGCGTTGTCATCGGCAAGACCGACCTGATCGACTACGTGCCCATCTCATACGACCCGAAGACGCGTTCGATCGCGACCCAGTACACGATGGACCAGATCGAGGAGTGCGGTCTGGTGAAGATGGACTTCCTGGGCCTCAAGACGCTGACGCTGATCAAGCACACCGTCGACCTGATACACAAGAAGGACCCCTCCTTCGACATCAACCACATCGACGAGGAGGACAAGGCGACCTTCGACATGCTCAAGCGCGGCGAGAGCGAATGCGTCTTCCAGTTCGAATCGGGAGGCATGCAGAAGGTCCTCAAGGACGCGCAGCCGGAGACGATCGAGGACCTGGTCGCATTGAACGCCCTCTACCGCCCGGGCCCGATGCAGTACATCGACCGCTTCGTCGCCTGCAAGAACGGCCTGCAGCCGATCGAGTACGCCGACCCGGAGCTGGAGAGCGTGCTCAAGACCACCTACGGGGTCATAGTCTACCAGGAGCAGGTCATGCAGGTGGCCCAGATAATCGCGGGATACTCTCTCGGCCAGGCCGACATCCTCAGACGAATCATGGGCAAGAAGAAGGTCGAGAAGCTGGCCGAGGAAAAGGTCAAGTTCGTGGCCGGCGCCGTGAAGCTCGGCCGTGACGCGAAGCATGCCGAGGAGATCTTCGAGATGCTGGAGCCCTTCGCCCAGTACGGCTTCAACAAGTCGCATGCGGTGGCCTACTCCATCGTCGCCTACCAGACGGCATACCTGAAGGCAAACCACCCCTCCGAGTTCCTTGCGGCCAACCTGACCAACGAGATGACCAACCCGGATAAGTTCAAGGACTACCTCGCCCTTGCCGACAGCATGGGCATAAGGATCCTGCCGCCGTCGATCAACGACTCCGACATGCACTTCAACGTCGTGGACGGCGACATCGTCTACGGACTTGCGGGAATCAAGAACGTCGGAGAGAGCATCACCCGCATCATCGTCGAGGAGCGCGAGAGAAACGGCAGGTACAAGGACTTCATGGACTTCCTGGCACGGCAGCCCGACGGCATCATCAACGGCCGCCTCATGGAGAACCTGATCAAGGCCGGATGCTTCGACTGCATGGGCTATGACAGGGCGACGCTCATGGCCAACCTGGATGCCGCGATAACCTTCGACAAGGGCAGACGCGAGACGACGGCCTACGGCCAGATATCCCTGTTCGGGGACGACGTCGAGCTGGGCAGCTTCGAGTTCCGCCCCGCCCAGCCATGGAGCAAGCGCGAGATGCTGGACATGGAGAAGGAGCTCATCGGTCGCTATGTCTCGGGCCATCCGCTGGACGGATTCAAGGAGGACATCGAGCGCTGTGTCTGGGTCGACATATCCAAGCCGGAGGAGCTGCCACTCGACAGGGACGTGTCGCTGATCTGCCAGGTGTCCGGTCTGAGGGTGCTCAGGACGAAGAAGGGCACCCACATGGCCACGATGACGCTGACCAACATGCAGGGCTCGATGGAGGCGGTGCTCTTCCCAAAGGACTGGGAGAAGTACGAGGACAAGGTGGCCGACGACGGCATCTACGGCTTCGTGGGCCGCTTCGACAGGAGGCGGGACAGGGGCGACGAGGTGCAGTTCGTGATATCGGCGATCTGCGAACCGCGGGAGCTGCCCAGCGAGGCCATAAGGAGGGTGTCGCTGTCGATCGACTCCGCCGCACTTGCTGAACAGTCCGGGGGGCAGTATCTTTCACAGGTGGTATCGTTCCTCATAGAGCATTCGGGAAGCCTTCCGGTGACCGTGTTCCTCGACGACAGGAGACACGAATACGTGAAGTCATCCTTCAGCGTCGACTTCTACAAGGGCATGAAGAAGGACCTGATGTCGTTCCCGATAGTGAAGAACGTATACCTGTCATAGGAGATAGGCGATGCTGATGCAGATCGCGGGCTTCCTGGCCCGGCTTGTCGGACTCTATTCGTTCCTCATATGGGTCAGGATCATAATGAGCTGGTTCAACCCGTACCCCAGACAGGGGTCGCTGACGTGGTACTTCGCCTCGATCATAGACCCCTACCTGAACCTGTTCCGCTCCAGGCGGTTCGTGGTCGGCTACTTCGACTTCTCCCCGCTGTTCGCAGTGGGCGTGCTGTCGGTGGTCCAGTCGCTGCTGAGCCTGTACTCGGTCTTCGGACGCCTGACCCTGTCATGGGTGGTCCAGATGGTCCTGAGCGCCTTCTGGTCGTACGCGCTCTCGCTCTTTCTGATCATACTGATCATCCTGCTGGCCATCAGGACGATAGGGGCCTTCACCCACAACCCGGGCCTCTCGCGCATGAACACGGTCACGGAGAACATCGTTCGCCGTGTACAGCTGCTGTTCTTCCCGCACAGGATCGTGAAGGAGAGCACGCTATGCCTGATAGCCCTGGCGATCTCGGTTCTCGCCTATTTCGCCTTCCGCTATGTCTTCGAGCTCATGATCGTGCTCGCGGTGAGGATACCGTTCTAGGATGTTCGTCGGCGAACTGACCTTCCCCATCACGCAGATCAAGGGGGTCGGCAAGGTCACCGCCGCCGACTTCGCCTCGCTGGGCGTGGAGAAGGCGTGCGACCTCGTGACGCTCTTTCCAAGAAGCTACGACGACAGGACGGTCATGCGTTCGCTGAAGGACATGGGCGACGAGGGAGGAACGATCAACACCGCCGTCGCCATAACAGACCACAGCCACTACATGTCCAAGGGACAGAGGGTTCTGAAGATGACGGCCAGGGACCTGAACTCGGGCCGCACTCTCCACCTGCACTGCTTCGGCCGATCCTTCATGGAGAACGCCTACCCCGTCGGCACCAGCTGGTTCATCAACGCCACGGTGACGAAGACGGGAAGCGTGTTCAGCGCATCGGCCTTCACGCTTGGCGCAAGCGAGGAGGCCGTGGGCATCGGGACGATCCTGCCTGTATACCCGCTGTCGGGCTCGCTCACCCAGAAGACGGTGCGCAAGGCCGTCGACACGATCCTGTCCAACAGGTACATGAAATTCGACGACGAGATTCCCGAGCGTCTCAGACTCGCCCATGACCTGATGCACATGGACGAGGCCGTCAGACAGATGCACCACCCCGGAAGCATGGGTGAGCTCGAGAAGGCCAGGAGGACTCTGGCCTACACCGAACTTCTCCATCTGGAGGTGAACCTCGTCAGAGGCAGACAGGAACGTGCGCCGCAGGACAGGACCGTCGTGGTCTCGCCGCTGGAGAAGAGGCTCGTATCGTCACTGCCTTTCCATCTGACGAAGGACCAGGAGAAGTGTCTGGACGAGATCAGGAGGGACCTGGACTGGTCGACCATGAACCGACTGCTCCAGGGTGATGTCGGATCCGGCAAGACACTGGTGGCATGGATCGCCGCGCTGCACATGATAGCCAAGGGCTTCCAGGTGGCCTTCATGGCACCCACCGAGCTGCTGGCTCGCCAGCATGCAGAAGGGGCCGCAACGCTCATGGAGAAGCTCGGGGTTCATGTGGCCTTCCTCACCGGCGACGTCAAGGGCCGTGAGAGAGGCTACCTGCTTGACGCCCTGAAGAAGGGCGACATAGACCTGGCGATCGGCACCCACGCCCTCTTCTCTAAGGACGTGGTCTTCAAGTCCCTGGGGCTCGTGATCATCGACGAGCAGCATCGCTTCGGCGTCGAGCAGCGCCAGGCGCTGAGCCACAAGGGCAAGAAGGTACACGTCCTGATGATGAGCGCAACCCCCATACCCCGCACTCTGGCCATGACGGTCTTCGGCTCGATGGACATCTCCACGATAGAATCGATGCCGGAAGGCAGGAGGCCGATTGTCACGCACATAGTCGACGAGCGCAACCGCGACAGGATGTACGCATCGATCGCGGTGGAGTTCGAGCGTGGCCACCAGGCCTACTTCGTCTACCCCAGGATAGACGACGAGGGCGAGAGTGACCTGAAGGACGTGACCACGATGTACTCGTTCCTGCAGGGCAAGTACCCGGGCATACCATCGGCGCTCATACACTCCAGGCTTCCCGAGGAGGAGAAGATCCGCATCCTGGACGACTTCAGGGCGAAGAAGCTGATGTATCTGGTCTCGACGTCGGTCGTCGAGGTCGGCATCGACATCCCCGATGCCACCTGCATGGTGATAGAGCACGCCGAACGATTCGGTCTGGCGGCGCTCCACCAGCTTCGCGGACGTGTAGGAAGAAGCAGTCTCCAGAGCTACTGCTTCCTCGTCTACTACGGCAGCCTCACCGAGGAGGCCAAGGCCCGGCTGAAGGTCATGAGGGAGTCCACGGACGGCTTCATGATCGCCGAGACGGACCTGAAGATAAGAGGGCCCGGAGAGTTCATAGGAAACAGGCAGTCCGGCTTCCTGCGTCTCAAGGTCGCCTCCCTGACCGACGACGTCGAGCTCATGGCACAGGCCAAGGCGGATGCGGAGGAGATCGTGAAGGACGACAGGGGGCTTCTGAGGGCGGACAACGCCATGCTCAGACAGCTTCTGGGCTGACCATACATCACACGAGGCATCGGAACCACTACATTGGGCCGCATGCTGCATCAAATGCGCCCATGGTCGGATGTCCAGATCTGGACCGTGCATCACAGCGGTGCTATCCTGGCGACATGAACGGAATGGCGGAGAGGCAGCAGGGGTATTCCAGAAGACTGGTGAACGCACTACGCGTCGGCCAGACCTGCACGCTGTCCGACATAGCAGGGCTTCTGGACCGGCAGACGAATGCGCTGGCTGGACGCGGAGTCTACAGAAACACAGGAGCCGACTGCTTCGTCATATTCGTCACCCTGGACAAGAAGCCTGATGCTACACAGTACCGCGATCATCTCTTCGAACCCTCCTGTCTCCTGTTCTGGGAAGGACAGACCAAGGTCAGGATGGCGGAAGACGGATTCGCAAGAGGACTGGACTGCCATGTATTCATCCACAATACGACGAAGACCCCATACAGGTACTATGGACGGGCCGTCACGCTGAGAAGCCGGATCAACCCGGTTGGGACGCCATCCCAGTTCGTCCTCTACCTGCCGGAGTACGACGCGATCCATCATGGCGCATCCACAGCGGATGGAGCTGCGGATGTCGAAATGGAATACGGATATGGGTCGACGGATCGCAAGGGGATACAGACACTCAGGACCAGACAGAACGAATACAGGAACAATGTCGTCACCCTATGGCATGGCAGATGCGCAGTGACCGGCGTCGACGAGACCTCCTGGCTGATCGCCAGCCATATCAAGCCATGGCGGGAGTCGACGGACAGGGAGAGGGTGGATCCAAGGAACTCCTTGCTGCTGTCGCCGAACTATGACAAGCTTTTCGACCGGGGAGTCATCTCCTTCCGCCCAGACAACGGCAGAATCATCCTGCCTGCGAGCATGTCCCACAGCTTCTGGAAGAACCTGGATGCGCTTGGAATCACCGATGAAAGTACGCTGGAGTTCGTTCCACATGGAACCGACGGGTATCTGGAGTACCACCGAAGATACATATTCGGATACAGTCCTTCCTCCAGGTTCGATGCGGATGAGCTGGTGGCACAGATGCTGCCCATCGCCTGATGAAGTCTTTCACCACATCCGTTCTTTAAGAATCCTGCACAGCCGTTTCAGCATGGGCAGATATTCGTCCCGGATTCTTGCAGCCACCTCGATCGCCACCGCCTCGTCATAGACATGGGATGTGATATTCCGGGCATTGACCATGCCGATCCACGAAGGGTTACCGTCTATAAGGCCTGCAGAGAATGCACATTTCATGACCGCTTTCGGAGAATCGATATTGTCGTACCCCTCATTGATGAGATAGTCGCGGGTGCATTTCCACATGAGATGCTGTGAGAACTCGAATCTATGGATCACTGCATCCCGGACAATCGAAAGTCTGTCGTCTGCCATCTCATCGACTGCCTCTTCAAGGCTGTCGACAGCCTTCTCGAAATGATCAAGCCTCTCATGTGCCCTATCCATGATCACCTTTCCATCCTTCAATATGTTCTCGAGCAAGGCCGGGGACGTGGCAGGTGTGACGAACACCACGTCAAACGAGTACACGCTCTCCAGGTCTTCCATGCGGGCATGGAATTCATCCTGTCTATCTTTCCCAAGCCCGAATACGGCGATGCCCACATCGCTGTTCGCCCTCGCGTCCCCTCTTGCCCTGGAACCGAAGAGGATGACGGAAACGGCGCCTAGGTCCCCGGCTATCGCCGCCACCTGAGAACAGATTCTCCTGAGCCTTGCATCCGTGTGGATATGATAGCATGGATTCCCCTGTACTGTCCTGCCATCGGGAAGACAGGGCCCACCTGTGGACAGTCTGGTGAAAATTGACTATGAATTCCGGTATGAGAATCACAGGTGGACAATACGTCAGACGCACCATAGTCTGCCCTCCGGGTGTGATCCGTCCCGCCATGGACAGGATGAGGGAGAGCCTCTTCTCCATACTCGGACCTCTTGACGGCATGTCGTTCCTCGACCTCTTCTCCGGCTCTGGCTGCGTGGCCATCGAGGCGGCAAGCAGAGGGGCAAGCCCCATACACCTGGTGGAAGGGGACAGGGGCAAGAAGGAGACGATAGAAGGCAATCTCTCGTTCGTCCAGGAGGACAGGCATCTGTTCATCATGGACGTGGGCCGCTATCTGGCATCATGCACGAGAAGGTACGACATCATCTACGCCGACCCGCCCTTCCGCATGGAGGGCAAGATCGATCTTGCGCGCAAGGTGTCCGACTACGGACTGCTGGAGGATGGAGGGCTCTTCATCATCCACTTCCCCGAAGAGGAGGACAGGTCCTGGCCCGAGACGGTCGGAGAGCTGCACCTGAGCGACAGACGCAAGTACGGACGCTCCATACTGAGATTCTACCGGAAGGAAGACAAGTCATGAACATGAGAATCACGGACGAGAACAAGGCGATACTGGACTACAGTCTCACATGCGGCGACGTGGACGGACACTCCACGACCAGACTGGGAGCATACGAGAACCTGGTACAGGAGGCTGCAGGCCTGCATGCCACCATGAGAGGCATCGGCATCTACGACCTGCAGAAGGAGAACCGGACCTGGGTCATAGCCCGCAGCCGCATGGAGATATTCCACTACGACATGTGGCCGCACGACCTCACCGTCACGACCTGGGCACAGGACTCCACAGGCTTCAACTGCCCCCGTCATGTCGAGGCGTGCAACGCACAAGGCGAGAAGCTGTTCGAGTGCGAGACCAAGTGGGCCGTCATAGACTTCAGCACGGGACGACCTCTCAAGGCCACGCTCATCAGCGAGAGGCTGATGACCCCGCCGGCCGAGCTGCAGGGGGTCTCGAAGCTGCCTCCGCTTGGAGACGAGGATGCGGCAAGCCAGACGATACTCTTCCGCTATGCCCCTCAGATCCGCTATCTGGACACGGACCTGAACAGGCACGTGAACAACCTGACCTACTTCAACTGGTGTCTGGACGCCCTGCCCGACTCGTTCCGGGACGCCTACAAGCCGTCGCTCGTGGATGTCAGGTGGATAAAGCAGTGCTACCGTCACGACAACCTGACCGTGATCGCCAGGGCGGCGGATGCAGCCGAGCTGGAGAAGGACGAACCCGGACTCTGGTTCGACATCATCCGCACCGAGGACAGCGGTGCGACGACCAAGGTGTTCGATGCCTGGATGACATGGAAGCGGCGCGAGGTCATCTGCGCCCAGGCATGACGACGGTCTTTGTTGACAAGTTGCGGCAGGAGGTCTAGAACTCCTGCCGTATCCGTTTCATGAGGAGGACACACATGCCACTACCCACCTCGCACAGAATCGACATGCTGCACGGGCCTCTGGTCACCAGGATCATAGCCTTCGCGCTCCCGATCGCGGCCAGCAGTCTGCTCCAGCAGCTGTTCAACTCCGTCGACCTGGCGGTCGTTGGACACTTCGCCCGGCAGGAGGCGCTGGCGACGGCGGCGGTAGGCTGCAACAGCTCGGTGATCAACCTGATCGTCAACCTCTTCGTCGGAGTCTCGGTGGGTGCGAACGTGGCGGTCTCCACCGCCATAGGCCAGAAGGACGAGAAGCGGGCCTCCAGCGCCATACACAGCTCGATGACGGTAGCCATCGTCTCGGGCGTGTTCCTGCTTGCACTCACGCTCGTCGTTGCACGTCCCATCCTCACATTGATGGACACGCCACCGGAGGTGCTGCCCATGGCGGTGGAATACCTCAGGATATATGCGCTGGGCATGCCGTTCATCATGGTCTACAACTTCGCATCGGCCATCCTCAGAAGCATAGGCGACACGCGCCGCCCGCTGTTCTGCCTCACCTGCGCAGGCGTCCTGAACGCGGGACTGAACCTCCTGCTGGTCATCGTCTTCCATCTGGACGTCGCCGGAGTCGCCATAGCCACCGTCGTGTCGAACGTCGTGAGCTCCACGCTGGTCGTGGTCTTCCTGCTACGGGAGAAGGGCTTTGCCAGACTGGATCTCCGCAAGCTCGGCGTAAGACGGGACGATCTGTCCAGGATTCTGCGCATCGGGCTTCCCGCCGGCCTGCAGTCGGTGGTCTTCAGCCTGTCCAACGTGATCATACAGAGCAACCTCAACGGACTTGGCGCCACTGTGGTTGCCGGATCGGCCGCCGGTGCGAACTACGAGAGCTTCGCCTACTTCGTCGTGTCGGCCTTCTGCCAGGCGGCGGTGACATTCACCAGCCAGAACTACGCCGCGGGGCAGTACAGGCGCTGCAACAGGATCTTCCGCTCCTGTCTGGCCTGCGCAATGATCTCCTCGGCGGCCCTGGGATGGCTGTTCATATGGCAGCGTCCGTTCTTCGCATCGCTGTTCACAGGGGATGCGGAGGTGGCCGTGTACGCACAGACGAGGATGGCGATCACGCTCTCGCTGTACTTCATACTGCCCACATACGAGATAGGAGGCTCCGCGCTTCGCGGCATGGGCTATTCGCTCACGCCTGCGCTGATGACCGTCGTGGGCACCTGTCTGTTGAGGATATTCTGGGTCTTTGCCGTGTTCCCCATATTCGGCACGTTCGAGAGTCTGCTGGCGGTCTACCCGGTATCGTGGTCGATCACGGGTATCGCCGTCCTCACCAGCTACTTCATCCTCAGAGGCAGGGCCTACAGGAGACACCACCCCGCCCATCAATAGTGGGGCGGCCTTCTTGAAGGCCTGTTCGGGGTGCCGACCTCCTCGATCAGGGAGTTCAGCCGCTCGTCCAGACGCTCGAGCGCCAGGTTGAGCTGGTCTATCGTCCTCTGCTGTTCGACGACCACCTCGTCGAGCTCCGCAACGGTGGCCTCGAGGTAGCTTATCTTCACTTCGAGCTTCTCGATCTCTTCTTCCATGCCCACGATTCTAGCCCGCGGCGGCCCGTCTTTGCAACAAAACCTTGTTGCATGTGCGTTCCTGAGTTAGAATTCTGTTGCAAGGTGTTGCAACGCAAGGAGAAGGCATCAGTGAAAGGAGAACGCGTGGCACAGCTGGAGCTTCTGCTCCGAAGCCATCCCGAAGGACTCAGGAGAGCCGAGATCGCCAGGAGACTGGGTGTACACCGCTCCACGATATCGCGCTATGTCGAGGACCTGTCGAAGCACATAGACATCTACGAGGAGAACAACCTCATCAAGATCAGGCAGAAGGACGACGAGGAGAGCATGGCGCTGTCGGTATACGAGAGCCTGGCCTTCAACATGAGCGCAGAGATCCTCGCATCAAACGCCGACATCCAGAACCCCCACCTTGCATCGGGCCTGCGCAAGATCGCGATGAACATGCACTCCTACGCCCCCAAGGTCAGCGAGAACATACTGCAGGTGGCGGAGAGGATCGACCAGCAGGTGGCAAGCAACAGGAGCCTGTCCACCCGCTTCAACAAGATACTAGAGGTGCTCATAGACGCCTGGGTCACAGGCCGCATGGTGCGCCTGACGACCACGGGCAAGGACGAGGAGATAGAGCTCGCCCCCTACTTCATCGGCTTCAGGGAGGACGAAGAGGAGGCGCGCCGCCCGATAACCGTCACCGGAAGGCTACGCCACACGAAGGACGTCGTCACGCTGGACATCTCCACGATAGAGGAGGCGGTCCTCCTGGACGAGACCTACACGATCCCGGACAACCTCAAGCCCTTCCGCATGACGAAGGACGAGGAGGGCGGCTACGACGCCATAGACATGATCCCGCTCGTGCTCCGCCTGAAGGAGAAGTCGGCCCTGAACGCCTTCTCGGGCATCGTCCACACCCCGTTCTCCTTCTCGCATGACGAGGACGGCTGTCTCGTGTGCTCGTTCAAGGCGGAGAACTCGATCGAGCTGATGATGCGCCTGTTCCAGTGCGGCACCGCCCTGGCCGTGCTATCGCCTGAAGGCTACAGGAGGAAGTATCTGACGTACATGAAGGACATCCTGTCGCAGTACGACGAGTAGTCAGATCCGCTCGACCTCCAGGACGTCGTCGCCAAAGGGCACGATCCTGTCCGCATCCAGACCATATGCGCTATCCTCGTCGAGACAGAGCGTCCAGCGGGGATGGGTCCTGAGCAGCGTCGCCGGGACATCGGCCGTCACTTCCGGTGCGTATAGCGTGTTCCTGACGGCTGTCCGCTTGACCTCATGAGGTACGGCGCTGACGATTGCGCGACACTTCATGATCTGCCGGCATGACATCGACACCGCCTGGCGCGGCACGTCATCCACGCAGGAAAACCACCCCTCCCCGACCTGCTGTCTCCTGCATGCATCGTCGAGCGTGACAACGATGTAGGGCTCATCCGTCTCCATGTCCGCAGGAGGATCGTTGAAGGCTATGTGGCCGTTCTCTCCGATGCCTATGAGGCCGAGGTCCACAGGACGGCGAGAAAGCTCCTCCGACAGCACCTCAAGATGCTCGGGCACCCCGTCCACGGGATGGAACGCCTTCAGGGGGACCTTGGAGACGAAACGTTCCATGAGGTAACGCCTGAAGCTGGCAGGATGGCTCTCATCAAGGCCGACGTACTCGTCAAGATGGAACATCTCGACCTTCCTCCAATCGACGTCCTCTTCGACGAGGCTGGCAAGCGTCTCGAACTGGCTGGCCCCTGTCGAGAGGATCATGCGGGCACTCCCGCTTTGGGCAATCGCATCCCTGATGATTCCGGCCGCCTCGCATGCGGCCCTCCTTCCGAGACACTCGGCGTCATGGCATATCACAAGTCTCATGCCATACATCTTCGCACATGACAGCCGGTGGTGCCAGACGGCTCCTGCAACTGCACTCCACTTGTGCTATCCTATGCCGTATGGATAGACAGAGAAACGTATTGTTCATATGCGTCGACGAGTGGCCCGGCAATCTTGTCGGCTACAGGGGCAGGACGGACGTCATGACGCCCACGCTCGACTTCCTGGCCGCGAACGGCGTCGCGATGGAGAACGCCTACAGCGAATGCCCCGTGTGCATACCGGCGCGCAGGAGCCTCATGACGGGGCTCAGCCCCCACCACCATGGAGACCGGGTATACAGCGACAGGATGACGATGCCCGATGTCCAGACCCTTGCCGGGGCCTTCCGTGATGCCGGCTGGCAGACGATGGCCGTAGGCAAGCTCCACGTCTATCCCCAGCGCGACAGGATAGGCTTCGACGACGTCGTCCTGCTCGAGGAGGGGCGTTGCGAGTTCGGCGTGATGGACGACTACGAGACCTGGCTGGGCGAGCGTGGCCAGGCCGGAAGGCAGTTCATGCACGGCATGGGCAACAACACGTACTACACCAGGCCCTGGCATATGGACGAGGACAGCCACGAGACCAGCTGGGTCACCCGCGAGATGATGCGCCAGATTGCGCGCAGAGACCCGACCCGCCCTGCATTCCTCTTCGCGTCTTACACCTATCCGCATCCGCCACTGGTTCCGCTGCAGACGTTCCTGGACAAGTACCATGACGTCGAACTGCAGGCCCCGCTTGGCGACGACTGGGACGACGAGTGGGTGATCAGACGCTTCCGGTCGATCGCATCATGCTATTCGCCCCGGGAGGTCGATGCGGCGCGCAGGGCGTTCATGGCGCAGTGCACACACATCGACTACAGCATCAGGATGCTGATCGGCTCGCTGAGGGAGCACGGCATGCTGGACGACACGATCATGGTCTTCATGAGCGACCACGGCGACATGCTCTTCGACCACGGCATGGTGGCCAAGAGGCTCTTCTACGAATCCAGCGCCTCGATTCCGCTCATCTTCTCCGGCAAGCCCATGCAGGAATACAGGAACCGCGGCTTCGAGCACAGGCTGTGCTGTGTACAGGATGTCATGCCGACGCTCCTCGACCTTTGCGGCATCAGGTCGCCGGAAGGCATCGACGGCATGCCGGTCTTCGGTGACCACAAGAGGGAATACATCTACGGCGAGATAAGCGAAGGACCTCTTGCCACGAGGATGGTCAGGGATGAACACCACAAGCTGATCTACTACCCCGCAGGCAATGTGACACAGCTGTTCGACATGGAAGGCGACCGCGGCGAGGAGCATGACCTTTCCCGCGACAAGGCCTTTGCAGGCGTGAAGGAGGCCCTTGAGAAGAAGCTTGTCGACAACCTTTATGGAGACGACCTAAACTGGATCCGCGATGGCAGGCTGGCAGGATTCGAGCCGCCTGAAAAGGAGCCCGGACCCGACTTCGGCCTGCTCAACCAGAGAGGCCTGCACTGGCCGCCACCGCCTGCCGGCTACGCCCATTGACGCATCCGGCGGCGCCTGGGCTCAGATGATGCTCTCGTAGAAGCCGGCCAGCACATCAAATGCCATCTTCCTGTGCACCCGGTCGCTGTCCACCAGGCCTTTCCTGTTGAAGCCCTCCTGCCAGATGTTCTGCCGTCTTGGCGCGCGGAAGTCGTACAGGATCCAGGGCGTCATGCCGCGTATGTAGTCCGTCCGCGATATCTCGTCGACCTGGCGCCGGTACACCTCCGCCTGGGCCTCCTCGGTCCACTTCATGTAGATGGTGCCATGGTTGCCGTAGCGGGCGTCCGCTCCGCATTCGCTGATGACCACCGGCCTGTCTGGAGCAGAATTGTCGATCAGGCGTCCCAGCTCGCTGAAGTCGGGCTTGTACCAGCCGTAGTACTCGTTCAGCCCTATGATGTCCAGAACGGACGAAAGCCTGTCCTCTATCCTCAGCTCGACCTCGTTCACGAGACAGGCCGCGCTGATGCACCTGGTGCCGTCCATCTCGCGGGCCCTTGCGGCAAGCGCGCCCATGAATGCAAGGCGCTCGTCGGTGTCGGGGTTCTCGTTGCCGACCGACCATACGATGACGCTGGCCCTGTTGCGGTCGCGGAGGACAAGCTCCTCAAGCTGGTTGCGGGCATCTGCAAGAGTATCATCGTCGTCGAAGGCGATCGCCCAGTAGACCGGCACCTCCTCCCACAGCAGGACGCCCATCTCGTCCGCGATTCTGGAAAAGAGCCTCGAGTGGGGATAGTGCGCCAGACGGATGAAGACCCCATGAAGATCGTCCTTGACCAGTCTTATGGTGCGTCTGATCGACTCCTCCGTGGTCGTCTTGCCAAGTTCGGTGTCGTCCTCGTGGACGCTGATGCCCTTCAGGAAGACGTCCTCGCCGTTGAGCAGTATGCGCATGCCCTCCACGCGGATTTCCCGGAAGCCGACCCTGTCGTGCACCTCGTCGTCACCGACGCTCAGCGAGACGTCGTACAGCTTCGGCCCAGCCGGCGACCAGAGCTCCGGCTTCACATCGAAGACGGCATGTCCTTGTCCGTCGGAGAAGACGACGTCCTCCTCCAGGCCCAGCTCTCTGAGCGCCAGGTGTGCACTACCCTGTCCACAGCCGTCCACGCTGAAGTCCAGTGCGACATGGCTGAACGTCGAGTCGGGCACGAGGCGGATGAAGAAGTCCCTGACGAACACGGCAGGTGTCCTGACCAGATACACGCTACGATAGATGCCGCCGTAGTTGAACCAGTCCGTGTTGCTCATCGGCACCCGGCGGTCCGAGCGCGAGGCGTCGACGGCGACGACCAGCCTGTTGTCCCTGCGCACGCTGTCGGTGATCTCCACGCTGAAGGGCGTGGAGGCGCCGTCGTGCATCGCCACCTGCACTCCGTTGAGGAAGACATAGGCCCGGTAGGCCACACCTTCGAAATGGAGGAAGAGCCTCTCGTCATCACGCCTTCTCTCATAGCGGAACGTTCGCGAGTAGACGCCCATGTTCTCGTAGTAGAACAGCTCCGGCCTTGCCATGTTCCAGCAGGAGGGGACGTCCATGGTCCCACCACGGTCGAAGTCGAAGTCGACGGGAAGCTGTCTGCCGTCCGCGCTCTCGTACACCTCATCGAACCACCGGCTTCTGAGACACGTCTCATACGGGTCCACGGTGAAGTTCCACCGTCCGTCGAGACTTTCCATGTCGCGTCCGTCGATGCACATCAGCGACCGGGATGTCATGCGCACAGTCTCGTACCGTCTCCTGTAGTCGACATCATGCATGTTGGCGGAGAAGTTCGCGGCCTTCGTCTTCATATCCCCCTCCTTCACTGCACTTCCTGCAGCTGCTTCTGGTATTCGCTCGGGCTCATGCCCGTGACCCGTCTGAAGACCTTCGAGAAGTAGTAGATGTTCTCGAAGCCAAGGGCGATCGCGACCTCCCCGACCCTCATATGCGGCGAGGCGGCCATCATCTCCCTGGCCCTGTCCACCTTCATGTCGTTCACGTAGTCGACAAGGCTCCTGCCCATGACGCGCTTGAAGCTCTTGGACATGTAGCCCAGCGACACTCCGGCATAGGAGGCGACATCCGAAAGCGTTATCCTCTGCGTCACATGGGAAAGGACGTATTCGCGCGCCTTGTCTATGATCGGACTGGAGGACGCGGAGCCTATGCCCTTGAGAAGGCTCTCGATCTCGTCACGCACGTCCTCGAGCGTATGCACCGCCCAGGAACGGGAGAGGATGAACGGGGTGAAGGCGAACAGGTCGTCCACCATCTCCTCGTCGAGCATCCCGATCGCGCCAAGGCCCGCCCTGACGGCCGACGAGAGGGCCGAGAGTATGAAAGAGGCCTGCCCCGGGCCATGGTCCTTCGTGGACAGCGTCGTGACCAGAAGGCGCATGCATGCCGCGAAGCCCACGGTATTGCGCTGGGCTATCGTCTTCTCGATCTTGGGATACACGCTGTCCAGGTCGAGGTCCTCCAGCTCGAAGTCGTCACGCCCGAGATAGTGGGCCGTCACGGCCCTCTCCACCTCGTCGCGTGCCTCGACCAGAGCCGATGCAGACGTATGGATGGAGCTGGAGACCACGTAGCTCTCCAGTCCCGTAACCATGCCGCTGGCCTTGCGCACCTTCTCTCCAAGTCTGTTGACAAGGGAGCGCCACATGTCGCCGCGTGTGTCGTGGATGAAGTATATGAACATGCCGTAGCGGGCGCACTGCGGCGTGACGCGCACGCTGTCGGGAAAGACGGAGGGAAGGACCTTGGCGATGATGTCAGCCTGCCATTCGTACAGTCTCATGTAGTCGTCGATGCTCCAGCTGGTCTCGAGCGTCGACGAGGGATAGCGCAGCAGGAAGGCGACGAAGCCGTACGAATCCATCAGTCCCTTGTCCTCGAGGCGGACCCTGACCGATGCGGACACGTCCCTCATGAGGAACAGGTTCTGCACCATCTGCTCGACGCCCTGCACGCCCTCGGCACCGGTCTGCTGCGGGCTGTAGATGCTCCGCCTCCGCTCGACCTCCCTGACCGCCTTGGCGACCACGCGCGTGAGGACGGCCTCGTCCAGCTCCGTCTTCACGATGTACTCGCTGACGCTGTAGCGGATGGCCTCCTTCACGAGGCGGAACTCCTCCAGGCTGGTGAGGATGACGAACACGGTCTGCGGATGGCTCGAGGCGCATTTCGTGACCAGCTCCAGACCGTCCATGACCGGCATCTTGATGTCGGTGATGACTATGTCGGCAGGATGGCGGACGATTGCATCGTACGCCTCCTTGCCGTTGCGGAAGCAGCCTGCTATTTCACATTCGAGCTTCGACCAGTCCAGCAGATGGGTTATCCCGGACAGGATGATCGGCTCGTCGTCCACGACGTATACGCTATACATCACGTCACCTCCCTCTCGAGGAGTATCCTCACGCTCGCCACCGTCCCACGGCCCTTGTGCGAGGTGAAGGACAGCCCGCAGCCCTCGCCGTAGTACAGTCTTATCCTCTCGTCTATGTTCCTGATGCCGACGCCTGTCATGTTGCCCTTGAAGTGCTGCCGGGGCTCGAACACGCGCTCAAGCTCGGCTTCGTCCATGCCCACTCCGTCGTCGGCGACGCTGACCACGAGATGGTCACCCTCGATACGCGAGGAGACGGTTATCGTGCCGCATCCGCCTGTGGGTTCTATGCCGTGGAAGATGGCGTTCTCGATCAGAGGCTGGAGCGTGAACTTCTGTATAAGCAGGTCCATGTGCTCCTCGGGGACGGCGTAGACTATGTCGTACATGCCCATGTAGCGCACCTGCTGGATCTCGTCGTACTCCCTCACCAGCTCCAGCTCGTCTGAAAGCCGTATGCGCTCCCCGTTGCCCTTGGCCATGTTCTTCAGCAGATGCGACAGCCCCCGGCTCATCGACGCAATGCCCTCCGCCTTCTGTATCTTCGCCAGGTAGTGTATGGACTCCAGCGTGTTGTACAGGAAGTGCGGGTTGACCTGCATCTGCAGCATGCTCAGCTCCGTCTCCCGCTTCTCCTCGTTGAGCTTCTCGTTACGCTCCAGCAACTCGGCGATCGACAGGCTCATGCTGTTCACCGTACGCCCCACCCTGGCGATCTCGTCATCGCCCTCCTCTATGGACGGGTCCACCTCGCCGAAGGCGTTGTCGGCGGCCAGATGACCCATGTGGTCGACCAGCTTGTCGGTGGAGCGCGTCAGGAAGCGCGAGATGATCACCGAGACGACGGCGAACAGCACGGTGCTTCCCGCAAGCAGCATGACGAACGCACCCAGGC
This sequence comes from uncultured Spirochaetales bacterium, assembly GCA_944388965.1. Taxonomy (GTDB): domain Bacteria; phylum Spirochaetota; class Spirochaetia; order Sphaerochaetales; family Sphaerochaetaceae; genus Bullifex. The sequence continues at coordinate 100,519 of CALXKL010000004.1, forward strand.
CGTATGCCGAACCCAGCCCCACGGGGGTCCTGTTCTCGAAGTGGACGATGCTGGCGCCGGGTATCGAGAGCGCAATGCTCTCGCTTGCGTATGACGACGAGTCCAACATGTCGGCCTCGGGGTCGGAGGGCCACATGAAGGCCCCGTCATCCCCTACGATGTACAGACCGTCCACCAGGGCGTCCTCGAACAGCGGATCGAAAACACCCATGTCGACCTCCGCGTACACGTAGGCGTCCATGTCGTCCATTCTGCCATAGGCGACGACGGCATCCTCGTACGGACTGTTCAGGGTCTGCGAGAACATCAGCTTGACGTAGCTTCCCGTATCGTATTCGACGCTGCTGTACTCGTCCCTGAGACGCAGGATGTCGACGTCCGAGAGCGTGCCGTATCTGTTCTTGGTGAATGTGAAGGATACTCCGTCCTCGTTGAACACGACGATCTTGTTCATGTCGTCCCATGCCGGGGATCCCGCCATGTAGGCCGACAGGCTGTCCTGGGCGGCGAACACAGCAAGCGTCTCGCCGCTGGTCAGGGGTGCGTCGAAGCCCATGGCGCTCTTCACGTTCTCGTTGAAGCATATCCAGGAGACGGCCTCGATGACCGCATCCAGACTCCTGTTGACCTCGCCCGCCGCATCGGCCACCCAGTTGCGGTTGACCCTGGCGACCTGGTCAAAGACCAGACCGTTCATGTAGCGGTACAGCGCGACGAGGGCAGGAAGTCCTATGCAGATGAAGCACAGCAGGACCGCCATGACCAGCCTTGACTTCAGAGTCCTGAGAAACCTTCGCCTTGCCATACTGATGGATTGTATCAGCAAAATCCTGTCTTCGGAAGGTTGTTCAGGGTATCGGCAGTGCAGGATTTTACCAATGGATTTCATGATTGGTCATTTCTCAGCGGTGTATGATGTGATGTAATCGACCGAGGAGGATGACATGTACAGTTTCGACAGGAAGGAATACGAGAGGAGGATCGGCTGGTTCACCGATGCACGCTTCGGCATGTTCATACACTTCGGTCTCTATTCGATACCGGCCAGAGGGGAATGGCTCAGAAGCGACGAACGCGTGGAGGCGGAGGACTACGAGCCGTATATCGAGGAGTTCACCGCAGAGGGCTTCGACGCCGGGCACATCGTCCGCCTCGCGAAGGCCGCGGGCATGAAGTACGCGGTGCTGACGACGAAGCATCATGACGGCTTCTGCCTGTTCGACAGCGCGCACACGGACTTCACAAGCATGAAGGCTCCCTGCCACAGGGACCTGACGAGGGAGTTCGTCGAGGCCTGCAGACAGGAAGGCATCAGGGTCGGGCTGTACTACTCGCTGATCGACTGGCACCACCCCGACTACCCCCACATGGGCGACGAGCTGCATCCCATGCGCGGCAGGAAGGACCATGCAGACGAGGGAAGATGCTGGAGCCGCTACCTCGAGTACATGCATGCCCAGGTCCGCGAGCTGATGACGGCCTACGGCAGGATAGACATGCTGTTCCTGGACTATTCATACGGGGACATGCGCGGCGAGAAGTGGGATGCGGCGCATCTGGTCGACATGGTCAGGACCCTGCAGCCCGGCATCGTCATCAACAACAGGCTCGAGGTCGGCGGCACGGGATACGGATCCCTGGTCACGGACAGTCCCCTGCCCTGGCATGGCGACTACGTCACGCCTGAGCAGATCATCCCGCCTGATGGCATCAGGGACAGCGCCGGACGTCCCGTGGCCTGGGAGAGCTGCGTCACGATGAACAGGCATTGGGGCTATCATGCACAGGACCTGTTCTACAAGTCGCCCAGGGCCCTTGTGCGCAAGCTGGTCGAATGCGTCTCGAAGGGCGGGAACATGATACTGAACATCTCGCCCGACGGGCATGGACGCATCCCTAAGGAGCAGGAGGACACGCTGAGGGAGATCGGACGCTGGATGGAGAGCAACGGGGCAAGCATATACGGCTGCACCATGGCCGGTCTCCCGAAACCGGAATACGGACGCTTCACCAGACGTGGCGACAGGCTGTACTTCCACATCCTGGACGATGCGCTGGGCGCCGTCCCGATCCAGGGCATCGACAGGAGGAGGATCGCCGGCATAAGGGACCTGGCCCACGGCAATGTCGTCCCGGTGGCGACCCATTTCACCTACGCCGATTATCCGGACGTCGTCTTCGCCGACCTCGGCCCCGACCCCAGGGTCATCGACGGCATCGACCATGTACTGGAAATCCGGCTGAAGGACGATATCTGACAACAGCCGATGTCCGAGTGCAAGATTTTACCAATTTTCACCTTTTTTTTTCATTCATGATACATGTGGTACATGATGGAATCATAAGAAGGAAAAACCCAAAAGGAGAGAAATCAATGAAGAAAGCTCTTACAGTTCTTCTCATCGCACTTGTCGCGATGACCAGCGTCTTCGCAGGTGGCAGCTCCGAGAGCAGCTCCGGCGACGGGACGACGAAGCTCACGCTCGCATTCTGGGACGTCTCCCAGAACAACTACATCAACGAGGTCATCGCAGCCTTCGAGGCCGCGAACCCCGGCATCACGATCGAGCTGCAGGACACCCCTTCGACAGAGTACATCACCAAGCTGAACACCCAGCTCAACGGCGGTAGCGATGTCGACATGTTCTTCGTCAAGGAGGCCGACAAGACCAAGACCTTCTATGACAGGGGACAGCTGGCGGACCTCACTCCGTACATCGAGGCAGCAGGCATCGACATGAGCACCTACAACGGCACCGATGCCAACTTCATCTTCGACGGCAAGACCTATGGCATGCCCGTCAGGACCGACCAGTACGTCCTGTTCTACAACAAGGACATCTTCGATGCGGCCGGCCTTCCCTATCCCGACAACGACATGACCTGGACCGAGTTCGAGCAGCTTGCTGCACAGCTCACGAGCGGCGAGGGAGCCAACAAGGTCTACGGCGCACACTTCCACAGCTGGAACGCATGTGTCCAGAACTGGGGCGTCCAGGACGGCGAGCACACCATCATGTCCGGCGAGTACTCCTTCTTCAAGCCTTACTATGAGATGGTCCTGAGGATGCAGGAGGCCGGTTCCTGCATGGACTACGGCACGATCCAGGGCTCCGGCATCGGCTACACCGACGTCTTCGCCCGCGGCCAGGTCGCGATGCTTCCGATGGGTTCCTGGCTGATCCAGACCATGATCCAGCGCTGCAGCACCGGTGAGTCCACGGTCAACTGGGGCGTCGCGGTCATTCCTCACGCCGAGGATGTGCCCAACGGCTACACTGTCGGTGCAACGACCCCGATCTGCATCAACAACGCATCCAAGAACAAGGACGCCGCATGGAAGTTCGTCGAGTTCCTGACGGGCCCCGAAGGCGCACAGATCCTGGCCGAGTGCGGACAGGTTCCCGCCCTCTCCGGCAACTACCTTGACGTCTTCGCGGCAGTCGAGGGCATGCCCGAGGGAGTCGTGGACGGACTGTACGCGACCCACATCTCCCCTGACCGCCCCGCAATGGACAAGGTCACGGAGATCGACCAGATGCTGCTTGCAGAGCATCAGCTGATCCTCCTCGGCGAGGAGACTGTCGATGAAGGCATCGCCAACATGAACAGGAACTACGCCGAGATCATGGGCAACTGATCCAGGTCTTTGACATCATAAGGGCTGCCTGTCGGGCAGCCCTTTTTTCCCAAGAGACAAAAAACAGACAAAGGAGGAAACGGATGGCTGAAAAGAAGGAGAAGACCATAGCCGAGATGAAGGCGACCTCGCTCAGGCGCAAGAACGCACTCATCGGCTATTCGTTCATAGCCCCCAATTTCATCGGCTTTGCAATATTCATACTTTTCCCTGTCCTGTTCACCATCGCCCTGTCGGTAATGGACTGGGACGGATTCAACGCCATGCAGTTCGCGGGACTGGACAACTTCCAGTCGATATTCCGCGACCGCGTGTTCAGGTCGTCGTTCTGGCTTACGCTGGTGTATGTGGTATTCACGGTCGCACTGACCCTGCTGGCCTCGCTGGGCCTGGCATGCGCCCTGAACAAGAAGATCACGGGACGCGACGCCTTCAGGGCGGCGATCTTCTTCCCGTACGTCGCATCGATGATCGCCATCGGCGCCGTGTGGAAACAGCTCTTCGAAGCGAGCAACGGTCCGATCAACCATCTTCTCAGGACGATCGGCATATCCAACCCGCCGGGATGGTTCTCTTCGACGGACTGGGCGATCTGGGGCGTCATCATCGTCGCGATCTGGAAGTACATGGGCTACTACATGCTGATCTACCTCGCAGGACTGCAGGACATTCCGGCCCAGCTGTACGAGGCGGCCACCCTGGACGGAGCCACCGGCTGGCAGCGCTTCATGAAGATCACCCTTCCCATGCTCACTCCCAGCACGTTCTTCGTCTTCATAATGCTGACGATCAACAGCTTCAAGAGCTTCGACCTGATCTATGCACTGACACAGGGCGGACCGGGAACCAGCACGACGCTGCTGTCCAACTACATCTACAACCAGACGTTCGTGTACTGGGACTACGGAAAGAGCGCTGCGGCATCGATCATACTCTTCGTCATCGTACTGGCGGTCACGATCGTCCAGTTCCGCGGTGAGAAGAAGTTCACCGACTACCTTTGATGGAGGGATAGCGAAATGATGATTGAAAAGAGAAGCCCCGTCAAAACAGTGCTCATCTACGTTCTTCTGATCGTGCTGACCATCGTCACCCTCCTGCCGCTGGTATGGATGCTCTCGGCGTCCTTCAAGCTCTCCAGCGAGGTCTTCACCTTCCCGATCAAGTGGATTCCCGAGACGTTCCACTGGGAGAACTACGTCACCATCTGGCAGAAGATCAACCTGGCCACCTACACGTTCAACTCGTTCAAGCTGTCGATAATAATCACGCTGATACAGCTGATCACAAGCTCGTTCGCGGCCTACGGATTCTCCAAGTGCCGCTTCCCCGGCCGCAACGGACTGTTCCTGGCCTACATCGCCACGATCGCCATCCCATGGCAGGTCTACATGCTCCCGCAGTACATCATGATGCAGAAGATGCACCTGATCGACACGCACCTGGCCATCATCCTGCTGCAGAGCTTCACGGCCTTCGGCGTGTTCCTCCTCAGACAGTTCTACATCTCGATTCCGGACGAGCTTCTGGAGGCCGCCAGAATCGACGGACTGTCGGAGTACGGCACATTCGCCCGCATCGTCCTGCCCCTGACAAAGCCGGCCATGGCCACGCTGACCATCATGAGCTTCGTCACCGTGTGGAACGACTACATGGGACCGATGATCTACTTCAACAGCGACAGGAACAAGACGATCCAGCTGGGAATCCAGATGTTCACTGGAATCTACTCCACAGAGTACGGCCTGATCATGGCGACCAGCGTGCTGGCAATCATACCGGTCCTGGTCGTCTTCCTCGCCTTCCAGCGCTTCTTCGTCGAAGGCATCGCATCGAGCGGACTCAAGGGCTGAGCCGTTCACGACCCGAACAGAAGGTCCCAGGGGTGTACATCCCGGGGCCTTCTGTCATGATAAAGACATGAGAAAGAGAATCTACCTGGACGATACGCTTTCGTACATCCGCCACTGCTCGCAGGATCCCGACTGGACAAGGCAGCTGCTGGATATCGCGGACAAGGCAGTCGACAACACCTTCATCTTCACCGACCGCTACGAGATGGAGCGCTGCACGAGGCCTGTGCACTTCGACGGCGCTATAGACTGGAACCACATCCCCTTCGGCGACCAGGAGTGGTGCTTCGCCTTCAGCAGGCACACCTTCCTGGTGAACCTGGCAAGGGCCTACTCGCTCACGCGGGACGAGAAGTACCGCGACGCCTGGATCAGGCTGTTCGAGGACTTCTTCCACAACACGACGATTGACGAGACCACGAGAGAGAGGTCCTGGCGCACATTGGAGTGCGGGATAAGGATCGAGAACTACATCAGGAGCATCGAGATCTTCGAGGATGCGAAGGCGCTGCCTGACGACGTCATGAGAGACATCGACGCCTTCCTCGCCACCCATGTCGACTACCTACTGGAGGCCCACACGGCCTTCCACAGGCTGTCCAACTGGGGCGTCCTGCAGGACCACGGGCTGCTGCTTGCCGCATCCTGGCTGTCGATGGAGGATGTCCAGAAGGAGGCGCTCAGGCGTCTGGACGAGGAGATCCGGTTGCAGACCATGGACGACGGTATCCACTGGGAGCAGAGCACCACATACCATGCGGAGGTCCTGCATGCCGTGCTCGACAGCCTGCTGGTCGCGACCCGTCTGGGTCTGGACATCCCCTCCTCCCTGATGGAGCGCACACACCTGCTGGCCAGGGGCCTTGCCGGCATCGTTAGGCCTGACGGAATCTGCCACCTGTTCGGTGACAGCGACGAGATGGATGTACGCGACATCCTGATGAAGGCCGCCGTGCTGTTCGACGACGGCGAGCTGTCCTGGATCGCACAGGGCGGAGCCGACAACGACTTCTACGCCTCCTTCCCTCTGGACCAGAGGCTCCCGGAACCCGTCGCCATCGCGGACCGCTCGCGCTTCTTCCAGGACACGGGCAACGTCATACTCGCCCTGTCGTCGGACAGCGAGGTGCGCTTCCACTGCGGTCTGTACGGAAGCGGGCACGGACACTTCGACCAGCTCCACTTCGACATCTGGCACAAAGGCGTGGAAATCATCACCGACAGCGGCCGGTACACCTACGTCGACGGGAAGGAACGCAGGCATCTCAAGGGGAGCTTCGCCCACAACACCATCATCGTAGACGGACAGGAGATGGCCAAGATGACGGACAGCTGGGGGGTCGAGGACTTCGCCGAACCGCTTGCGATGGAGGCGAAGGTGACCGGAGCGGTCAAGTACGCATCGTCGGCGCATCTTGGCTACATGAAGCGTGGCGCTCTTCCACGGCGCAGCATCCTTACGCTGGGCAGCCGTTACGTCATCGTGTTCGACAATGTCGCATCGTCAGACGAATGCGACATCGACACGCTGTTCCACATCGACGAGGGGACTGACGTGAAGAGGCTCGGCGATGACGTCTTCTCGCTTTCAAAGGGGAATGCGAAGGCTTATATGGTGTTCGCAACGCCCTGTACGACCACGCTTGGAGAGAGCGTGATGTCGAAGCGCTACAACGAGCTGCTGCCATGCCCTCTCATCACGGCAAAGACGAAATGCACGGGAAGGCTTGTCAACCTGACGGTGATCTGTCTGACGGATGACCTGCCGACGATCAAGAGGGAGAAGGTGTACAAGCCGCTGTCCGGCCTGCAGCTCGACGAGTCCGTCGCAGCCGGTCTCGTTATAGAGGACAAGGAGGACCGCTGGACGGTCTGCACTGCCGCCACCGAAATCCCATCGGGAGGCTTCCTCACCGCCTGCGGCGATGCCCAGTGCTACGCCAGGGTGTTCGTGAAGAGGAACGACGAGCCCGTGACAGTGCTCAAGTACTGAACCGGAGACAAAACATATCGGTCCACAGGGGGAGACGGGGCACCAGGCTCCCCCTGTTCCGTCTTATAGAAGGAAGATCTCGTTCTTCCGTCTCCCGGAACACTTTGCAGCGAAGGTTGTCTCCGCCGCCCTGTACGCCTCGTCATGGTAGCCTCTCGAGGAGACGGGACAAACGTCGATGCATGCGCCGCAGGAGATGCACGCCGAAGTGTCGCTCATGCGCGGGTCGGCCCTGTCGACGGCTCCTGTGGGACAGATGCCGGCACAGGCCATGCACCGGATGCACCTGTCATCGCCACAGGGGTGGAACGAGGAGCCCTTGAAGACAAGGCTGTCATGGTCCTCCCGGCCTGGAAGCGCAAGGCGCCCCGTCCTGCCGATGGACTCCAGAGCCCTTTTTGCAAACGAACGGGCCTCATCGAGGTCGTCGTCATCCGGACGGTCAGCCGCCACTGACGGGAAGATGGAATGACGGGCCACGAAGGCTGCACCGGCAACGACTGTGAACCCCCTCTCCTCCAGGAGGGTGCGCATCTGGACAAGGGCGTCGTCGTAGTGCCTGTTGCCGTAGACGGCGACGATGATCGCAGGAGTGTCATGTCCCAGGAGAAGCACCGCGCTGTCGCGGCACAGTGCGGGGATGAAGCCTCCGTACACAGGCATGGAGAAGACAAGAAGATCGTCATGGGAGATGTCCGCCTCCCTTCGCTCTTCCCTCCTCAGCCAGTTCGAGGAGATTGTCGGCAAGCCGATGGCGGTGCATACCGCCCTGGCGTACGAAGCGGTGGTTCCGCGGGCGCTGAAATGTATGTCGTGGACTGTCATGATACGGATTCTACCACATGGGCCGGCCATGTTTCAGGCGCTTCTTATGTCACAAGTCGGGAACACCGTGTCATGGCGGAGAGCCGGAACCGCCTTCTCCTATGGAGAAGCGGGTACACCACATGAAGGACGCCTTCCTGCCCTGTATGGCATTTCCATCACATATGGTGTACACTTGAGTGCAACTGGAGCGAATACTTATGACACGACTCAGGACGGATGCATCGCGGTCGATGCCCAAGGCCACGCATATCGCGGGACTTCTTGAAAAGGCGATTCTCAACAACGAGTACAGACAGGGGGACTATCTGCCCAGCCAGAAGGAGCTGAGCGAGAAGTTCTTCGCCTCGTCGCGCTCCCTCCGCGAAGCCTTCAAGATACTGGAGGCCAAGGGGCTGATCGAGGTCAGCCAGGGCAAGAGGGCCTACGTGAAGACGAACCGCCTGGACCAGTACGTCGAGTCGCTGTCCATGTCCATGTTCGCCCAGGACAACCCCGACAGGAAGCTCTATTCGGACCTTCTCGAGGTCCACATAACCCTCGAAGTGTCGGCGGCGAGGGAGCTCAGCCGTTCGCCGGAGCGCATCGCCATCGTGAAGAACATGGAGAGCACTCTGGACCAGATGAGCCGCGACCTCGCCATCATAGAGACCAGCGGAGACAAGGACGCCATCCAGGACTTCCAGACCTGCGACTTCAACTTCCACCTGGCGGTGGTCGGTTCGAACGACAACATCGTCTTCCGCTCCATCTACAACTCGCTCTCGCCACAGCTGAAGAAGATAATGGCATCCCTGCCGGAGACTCTGGACGAGAGGCGCAAGAAGGTGCGCGAATACGGCTATCTCGTGGATGCGCTCAGGGACGGACTGACCGACCTGGCCGTCGCCATGACGCTGGTATACACCACGAATCTCAGACAGAAGTTCAACTCCACCTACGAGGACGGCAGGAAATGAGCGGCACGCCCCTGCTCTCGATTGCGCATGCAAGCGTCAGGAGAGGCGGCAAATACATTCTGGACGACGTCTCCTTCGACCTGTACGAAGGGCAGAACACCGCGATCATAGGCCCCAACGGTGCCGGCAAGAGCACTCTCGTGAACGTCATGTGCCGCGAAGTGCACCCTCTGGCAAGGGTCGAGTACTCCTATTCGCTGTTCGGAAGCACCCGCTGGCCGGTGGCCCGGCTGCGTCTGGTGCTCGGCCATGTAAGCCAGGCGGAGACGATGCTCATCGACACGACCTACACCGTATACGAGATCGTGCTGTCGGCACTGTACTCGGCCATCGGGCTGGACTTCCACATCACCCCCACCGACGAGGACAGGAGAAAGGCCCTGGAGGCCATCGCCAAGGTCGGGCTGACACATCTGATGGACAAGCCGGTCAACACCCTCTCCTCCGGTGAGAAGGCCAAGACCCTGATCGCGCGCAGCGCCGTCAACGACCCTCCCGTCATGCTCCTGGACGAAGCCAGCAACGCCCTGGACTTCCCAAGCCGTGCGGAGTTCAGACGCACCGTCTCCTCATACGCACGCGAGGGCAAGACGATCGTCATGGTCACCCACGAACTGGCGGAGATCATCGAGGAGGTCAGCCGCGTGGTCGTCATGAAGGGTGGACGCATCGTCGCCGACGGCCCCAAGGAGGAGATCCTGGACGAGGACCTGCTGAGCGAGGTGTACGGCCAGAGGGTCTACATCGACCGCCGTGGCGGCCTGTACACCGCCTGGTGCTAGCGGAAAAAGACGCAGGTGCGACAGCATATGTCGTCGTGAATCCCTCACAATGGTCCATGAAGGGAGGTCTCCTGCATGGATGATGTAAGAATCGACGAAGAGGATATCGCGGTCTTCAGGAAGGTGCTGGCGTACTATTACCTGTGCGACGCCTTCACGTGGTGCCGCAGGAACGGGCTCGAGTGCGACGGGAATCTTGCACGCAACATGGCTTCCGCCATGCAGTGCGATGATGCACGCGGTCCCTGGTACTGGTCACGTTTCGAACAGGCGTACGAAAAGTGCCGCGACCTGCTCATCTAGCGCCCCTCATCCCTTCCATTCCTCCACCCTTGGTTTATAATTCATTCAAGGAGGGACTCATGAAGCGATGCAGTCTCATAATCCACTCCGTGAGTGGGAACATCTACATAATCGGTGAATACCTCAGGCAGAAGCTCGTCGAGCTCGGCGTGGACGCCAGACTCTACAGGGTCGAGGACAGCGACCTGCACATACTGGCCAACAGGATGGACAGCGTGAACCAGTACTACGAGGACATCCTGGAGCTTCCGGTGGCCAGCGAAGAGACGCTGCTGAAGTCTGACATGATAATACTCGGCGCCCCAACCCGCTTCGGCAACATGACGGCGGAGATGAAGGCCTTCATCGACAGCACGTTCCCGCTGAGCGAGACGCGCGCTCTGGAAGGGAGGCTGTTCGGCTGCTTCACCAGCTGCACGCATTCGATCTGCGAAGGAAGCCATGCGCTCGACTCCATGCTCTACTGGGCGCAGAACATGGCGCTGATACACATCCCATATGGAGTGCATACTGAGATACAGCTGTCCAACCAGCCGGTGGCCGGAATCGTCCATCTCGAGGGCAAGGAGAACGCGATCAGGCCATCCGACCGTCTTGGCGGCGTCATAGAGACATACGCAAGGGCCGTGGCGGAGTACCTTGCCGACTAGCGGCGCCTGAAACGGTCGCGGACCAGATCGATCCAGCGCCTGAGCACAGAGGCCGACGACTCCTTCTTGAGCTTGTCCGCAGCCTCCTTGATGGAGGTGTCGGCCTTGGTCTTCTTCATCTCGTCCCAGCGCCTGACCAGCCACATGTACAGGTCCCCCTCGGCGTTGCCGGGGAAGTAGAACATGAGGTTGTCCTCCCTGATCTGCCTGACTATGGGCGCATAGACGTTGGCGTACCAGCTTCTTGCCGCATCCTCGAACGAGATCTCCTCCTTCACGTTCTGATTGATGTAGTACTTGTGCACCAGGATGTGGTTGACCATCTCCGGATACGAACCGGGAGTCGTGAAGGAGATCTCGCCCATGGGAAGGTAGGACGGCTTGTACTGCTCTATGAAGGCGTTGCGTTCGTACTGTACGACCCTCTGCTTGAGCTGACGCGTGGTCATCCCCGGCTCCAGGGGGATCTCGCTGTCCAGCTCGACGACCTCGGCGTCGATGTATTCGACTCCCATGCTGCGTGCGACGGAGACACGGTGGTTGCCGTCGCGCACGAAGTAGTAGCCTCCCAGCTCGAAGACGGAGATCGGGGGGAGCACGACATCGCTCAGCCTCGCCTGGTCGACGCTGGTCCAGCGGGCGCGCAGCATCTCCCTCTTGGGCAGGAAGGCCGCGGAGAAGTCGCGATAGCGCCCTTCGCTGCCGATGATCCTGTCGATCTCGATGGTCTTCATGCCCAGATAGGTCTCCTTCTTTGGCTTTATTATGCTGGTGACCTCGTACAGCGACATGAGGTCCGGGTTCTTCCATGTGAGCTTGTCGAACAGCGAATGCATGCGCGCCCTGTTCTTCGCCTTGTGGAAGTCGTCGAGCGACTGCTGCGTGATGAAGTCATTTGCCATCAGATGTCTCCTAGAAGGGGATCGTCCAGGATGTAGCTCTTGTATACGTTGATGATCGTAGTATCCCCATGGTGGAATATCCTGTTCGCATTCTCGTCGAACAGATGGACATGCCCGTGGAGCATGTATCTTGGCCTGTAGGTCTCGATGAACGAGAGGAAGGTCTGGAAGCCACGGTGGCACAGATCCTCGCCATCTCCGTAGCCGAAGGCGGGTGCGTGCGTCACCAGGATGTCCAGATAGCGTCCATAGCGCTTCTTGTTGTACAGCAGACGCGGAATCAGCCTGGCGATCCTCCATTGCATCTGGCGCTCGGTGTACTGGCTCTTGCCGTAGTTGTAGAGCATCGAGCCTCCCAGACCCATTATTATCAGTCCGGTGCGCTTGTCGCGCACGACCCTGCCGTCGACCAGATTGCCCCCGAAGGCGGGCATGAGGGCGGGCCGTCCCGTCTTCCCGTATTCGATTGCAGGGTCGAAGCCGCCCCGTCTCATGACCTGGTCGAAATGCTCCAGGTTGTGGTTGCCGTAGACGTAGAAGAAGTCCTTGCCCAGGATGGTCATTATGTAGTCGTAGTAGCGCACGGGAAGATCCCCGGCGCTGATTGCAAGGTCGCAGTCCCTGAACAGCGTCTTCGCCTGGCTCGAGTAGATCAGAGGTTCGGTCTCGTCGGCGACGCACAGAATCTTCACAACCACAATCCTATAGCAAGACGGGGATGATGAAAAGCTAGGCCTCCAGCAGCGACGAGCGGACCTTGATCACCACCTTGCGGTACTCCCCGACCCCGCTTCTTGCTATGGCAGGGCGATGGATGTCGCCAGGCAGGAGGATGCAGAAGTCACCCTGATGGCAGGGGATGAGGATCTCGTCGTCCTGGGTGTGGCGGAGAAGATAGAGGTCGCCTTCGCCGCTGACCAGGTCGTAGTCCATCTTCCGCCTCGGGCACCAGCCCATCAGCTCGCCGCCCTCGATCCAGTACTGCACGTCGATGTAGTCGACATGGTACTCGGGATGGGTGTCGTTGATGTCCTTGCCCGTGACATGGAACACGCGTGCCCGGATGTCGCGTCCCTGGATCTCGTATTCGCCGTCCTCCAGTGTGGAGAAGTCGGTGTTCTTCAGGTATTCAAGCGCCCTGGCAAGCGGCGCAGGGTATTTTGATATGTCCTCGATGGACGTGATGTTCTGCAAGATCATGTCATGTCTCCTTCCTCTGGGGATTATCATCCATATCCCGCATCCATGAAAAGACTTGTGACGGAGTCACGGAGAACACGTGGGCGAAATGTTGCAAAATCCGTGGAAAAGGATATCATATATGCTAAAGACACCCCCACGGGGTGTAGGTATGGAGGTTTCGATTGAAACACGAACAGTACGATGTCACAGGCATGACCTGCGCCGCATGTTCGGCAAGAGTCGAGAAGAGCGTCTCGTCCCTCTGTGGCGTGAACGCATGCTCGGTGAATCTTCTCAAGAACACCATGAGCGTCGACTACGACGAGAGCGCCCTGTCCAGCGACGACATAGTGGACACCGTCACCAAGGCAGGCTATGGAGCCGCCTTGGAGGGCGACGGAAAGAATACAGTCAAAAGTGCAGGACGGAGCGAGCCGGGGGATGCGGCACGCAAGGCGTATCTGGCGATGAAGCAGCGCCTCACCTGGTCGATCGTCTTCACCGTGCCCCTGTTCTACATATCCATGGGACACATGATGGGCTGGCCTCTGCCCTCCTTCTTCCTGGGAACGCAGAACGCCATGATCTATGCCCTCACCCTCTTCCTGCTTGCCCTCGTGGTCGTTGTCATAAACTCCAGATACTACACGAACGGCTTCAAGACGCTGTTCCACGGCTCGCCGAACATGGATTCGCTGATCGCACTCGGCTCGGGGGCATCCATGCTGTACGGCGTCTATGCGCTGTACAAGATCGCATACGGCTTCGGGCACGACGACCTGGCCATGGTGGCTCAGTTCTCGCATGACCTCTACTTCGAAGGCGCCGGCACCATCCTCACCCTCATAACCCTTGGCAAGTTCTTCGAGGCCCGGGCAAAGGGGCGCACCACGGACGCAATCAATAGGCTCCTGGACCTTGCGCCGAAGACGGCGAGAGTCGTGAGGGACGGCAAGGAGACCACCATCGCAGCCGAGGACGTCGTGAAGGACGACATCCTCATAGTCAAGGCCGGGGAGTCGGTACCGGTGGACGGCGTCATCATCTCCGGCCACGGTGCCCTGGACGAGTCGGCGATCACAGGCGAGTCGATTCCCGTCGACAAGGGCGAAGGGGACAAGGTCACAGGGGCGACGATCAACACATCAGGCTACTTCACCATGAAAGCCACAAGGGTCGGCGATGAGACCGCGCTTGCCCAGATCATACGCCTTGTAGACGAGGCCACCAGCTCAAAGGCCCCAATCGCGAAGCTCGCGGACAAGGTGGCCGGCGTGTTCGTGCCCGTCGTCATCGTCATCGCACTGGTCTCTGCAGCGGCCTGGATGATCGCAGGCGCCTCTTTCGAGTTCGCCCTCACCATCGCCGTGTCCGTGCTGGTTGTCTCATGCCCCTGCGCACTCGGGCTTGCGACACCCACCGCCATCATGGTGGGTACCGGACGCGGAGCCGCCAACGGAGTGCTCGTGAAGTCCGCACAGGCGCTGGAGACGGCTCATGCCGTGAAGACCGTCGTGATGGACAAGACAGGGACCATCACCCAGGGACGGCCAGTCGTGACAGACATCGTCACGATGAACTCCCAGAACGAAGACAGACTGCTTTCGATCGCCTTCTCGCTCGAGAGGCTGTCGGAGCATCCACTTGCCGGCGCCATAGTCGCCGAAGCACAGAAGCGCGGCGTGAAGGCCGCCGTTGTAGAAGACTTCGCACAGGTCCCGGGACAGGGCCTCAGGGGCACGATAGACGGCAGACCGTGTCTTGGCGGCAACATGAAGATGATGGAGGCGGAGGGGATCGAAGCCCCATCCTCTCTTTGCGACAGGATGGCGGAGGAAGGCAGGACGCCTCTGTTCTTCACCTATGACGGACAGCTCGTGGGCATGATCGCCCTTGCCGACGTCGTCAAGCCGACCAGCCGCCAGGCGATAGCAGACCTCAAGGACATGGGCATCGAGGTGGTCATGCTCACCGGGGACAACGCAAAGACCGCCGAAGCCATCAGGAGGCAGGTCCCGGTGGACCGCGTCATCGCCGAAGTCCTACCCCAGGACAAGGAGAAGGTCATCCAGGACCTGCAGAAGGAGGGCAAGATCGTCGCCATGGTCGGGGACGGAATCAACGACGCCCCTGCCCTCGCCAGGGCGGATGTGGGCATCGCGATCGGTGCCGGCACCGACGTGGCGATGGAGAGTGCGGACATCGTGCTGATGAGAAGCGACCTGATGGATGTGACCGGGGCGATCGAGCTGAGCAGGGCCACGATACGCAACATAAAGGAGAACCTCTTCTGGGCGTTCTTCTACAACACGATCTGCATACCGGTCGCGGCCGGATGCTTCTATGCTGCATTCGGCTTGAAGATGAACCCCATGGTCGCCGCCCTGGCCATGAGCTTCTCGAGCGTGTTCGTGGTATCGAACGCCCTGCGCCTGCGCTTCTTCAAGCCCAGGCACTCGGCAAAGGCGGTCGGTGCGGAGTCCCCAGACGGGGCCTGCCCGACTGAAACAGTTGAAAACGATGCGGCGATTCAAACCGCTGATGAAGGAGATGAGAAGATGAGAAAGGAAATCACAGTCGAAGGAATGATGTGCATGAACTGCGTGAAGCATGTCACCAAGGCGCTCGAGGCGCTCAAAGGTGTCAGTGATGTGGCAGTCAGCCTGGAAGACAAGAAGGCGACGGTCAGCGTCGAGGCCGGTGTCACGGACGACATGCTCAGGGATGCCATCGTCGAGGAAGGCTACACCGTCACGGAAATAAGGGATCTGGCATGAAGGCGGACAGGGACAAGGTGTCCCGCTCGATCAGAATCGCACAAGGTCAGCTCGACGGCGTGCTGAAGATGATCGAGGAGGACCGCTACTGCGTGGACATCTCGAACCAGCTTCTTGCGACGATCGCGATTCTGCGCAAGACGAACCAGGAGATCATGCATGCACACATAAGAAGCTGTGTGAAGGAAGGTCTCCATTCAGACGAGCCGAACGAGAAGCTGGAGGAGGCCCTGAACCTCATGGACAGGATGATCCAGAACTGAAAAGGCGTACCTCCTGTGCGGAAGGAGAGGCGGGCCAGTCTGGTCCCGCTTCTCCTTTCATGTTGTCGCACTACGGTCCAAGACAGGCAGGCGGAGCGACATACGCCAGTGGTCATCCGACGATTTGCAGGCGTTTTATCCGACGATTTGCAGAAAATCAACGCAGAGTGAAGCCGTTGTCGATGGTGATGCACTGGCCGTAGATGCCTGTCGATGTAGCCAGGAAGTACACGAGGGCGGCTATCTCGGCAGGGTCCATCATGGCGGCGCGCACACTGTGGCCGTTCCAATACTCCTCGAGTCCACTTCCAAGGAGACCATCCCTCGAGATGAGCCCCGGCTGCACCGCGTTCACCCTGAGTCCGGTCTGTGCAGCCAGCGAGCGGGTGAATGCGGACACAGCGCCTTTCGATGCATCGTAGTGGCTGGTGAATCCGAAGCCGGGATGGACGGCGTTCATCGAGGAGATGTTGACGATGCTGCCATCGCACCTCCTTATGGCGGGAAGCAGTGCCTGCGTGACTCTTATGAGCCCCTTCACGTTCAGATCGAAGACGGTGTCCAGGTCGTCCTCGCCTATCGAGCCGACAGGGGCCTCGGTGAACACGCCTGCGTTGTTGACCAGGACGTCCAGCTCGTCGATCCCGTCGAACGAAACCTCACGCGACGACAGGTCCATGACGAATGTACGCTCGATCTCAGGCGATTTTCGCTCACACGTGCTCGTCCCGTATACGACGTATCCATTCTCGTGGAAGGTGTGCACGATTGCACGTCCAAGATTGGAATAGGCTCCCGTGACCAGCACGCTAGGCATTCAGATACTCCTTGAGAAACGGATGGTCCTCCAGCAGCCGCGCCGGAGGCGACGAATACATCGACTCGTCGTAATGCGGACTCATGACGGTCGAGAACAGTGCCCAGCGTCCGCCTTCGACCAGTTTCGTGGCCTGCCACAGCCCGCCCTTGACGAGCGATGTGCGGTGGTCCCTGTCCAGAGGAACCGATACGCCATGCCCCGTCTCCTCGTCGAACGTCAGCTGTATGGCATCATCCCCATCCAGGAAGAACCACAGCTCGTCGTCGACGAGGCGATGCAGGGACGAGAAGCTGTCGCTCGTCACGAGGTAGAATATGCACCCGGCATCGGCACCGAAGCGTGAGATGAAGCGGAAGAAGCCGCCTTCACCGGGAAGCGGCTCCAGAGCGTATCGTCTGATGACCTCGCTCACATCCACGTCCTGACGATCTCCCTCACGAGGGCCGTGAAGGCGCCCTTGACCCTCTCGCCGGTCTCGAGGACCTCCTCATGGTTGAGCTTCTGGTCCAGTATTCCCGCACCCATGTTGGTCAGGCAGCTTATGCCCAGCGTCCTCATGCCCATGTGGCTTGCGGCTATCGCCTCGGGCACCGTCGACATGCCGACGGCATCAGCGCCCAGGATGCGGGCAAGACGCACCTCGGCCGGGGTCTCGAACTGTGGGCCGCCGAAGAGCATGTACACGCCCTCCCTCAGCGTCGTGCCGCACTTCCTGGCAGCACTTCGCGCAACATCCTGCGCCGCCTTGTCCCAGGTCGTGCTCATGTCGAAGAAGCGGGGACCGAGCCCATCCGGGTTGCGCCCTCTGAGCGGGCTGTCCCCCATCAGCTTGATGTGGTCCGTGATCAGCATGAGGTTCCCCGGTCCCCAGGATGTGTTGACACAGCCTGCGGCATTGGTGAGGAACAGCCTGTCGATTCCCATCACATGGAAGGTCTGCACAGGGTAGACGACCTCCTGCAGCGACCAGCCCTCGTAATAGTGGAAGCGGCCCTGCATGCACAGTACGCGCCGCCCCTCGAGACGACCGGCAACCAGGCGCCCCTTGTGCCCCGGCACCGTCGACACCGGGAAGTGCGGGATGTCGTGGTAGTCCACCACAACGGCATCCTCGAGGCTGTCCGCCAGGTCTCCGAGTCCGGAGCCGAGGACGATCGCGATGTCGACCTTCTCATCTCCTATCCTGCCGACTATATAGTCGGCGCTCTGTGCCAGCTTGTCCATCAGATCCATGTCAGAAAGGCTCTCCTGAAGCCAGAGGAGCGGCGCTGCGGCGGCTGGAGACGACCAGCGCGACGAGTGTCGCCACATATGGGAAAAGTCCGAGATAGCCGGTCGGGATGCTCTGGAAGAGCGGAATGACGCGACCCATGTTGGCTATCGTCATGCAGATGCCGAAGAAGAACGTGGATGCAAGTATTCCAAGCGGTTTCCACTGTCCGAAGATCAGCGCGGCGATCGCGAGGAATCCCAGTCCGTTTATTCCGCTGGTGGAGTTGTACTCTCCGGCGTATGTGACCAGGATGCAGGCGCCGCCAAGTCCTGACAGCAGTCCCGACATCAGCACTCCGATGTATCGCATCCTGTGCACGTTCACACCTGCGGATGCAACTGCGGAGGGGTGCTCGCCGCAGGCGCGCAGCCTGAGGCCGAAGCTGGTCCTGTACAGGAGGAAGAACGACACGCCCCACACCACCAGACAGATCCAGGTCGTCCAGTATGTCCGGCAGAAGAACAGCGGCCCGATCACCGGGATCTTCGACAGCAGCGGGATGTCGGAGCGGATGATGCCGCGAAGGACGGTCACGTTGCCGCTTCCCGTGATGGTCTGGGCGAGGAACAGCGTGAGAGCCGTGGCGAGCATGTTGATCGCCGTACCGGATATGACCTGGTTGCTCTTGAGGTTGATCGCGGCGAATGCATGCAGCATAGACAGCAGGCCGCCGGCCGCTATCGCCGCCAGGATGCCTACGACTATCGCGGCATTATAGCCCATGCCTGCGCTCTGCAGCAGGTATATCGTGGTAGCCGAAGCGAAGCAGCCGGTGAGCATCAGGCCCTCGATGCACAGGTTCGTGACGCCGCTGCGTTCGGAGTACAGCCCGCCCAGAGCGCCCATGAGAAGCGGCATCGTGTAGGCGATCGCCGCCGGAACGATTGAAGATATGACGCTGAAGAATTCCATCACCTGCCCTCCTTTCCTGCCCTGGTCCTCGCCTTGAGAAGCGGAAGGCCGGCCTTTCTCAGATTCTTGCGCTCCTGGCTGGACAGCGTCGTCAAATCGACGTCGGATCGACCCTCGCTCTCCAGGGCGAGCCCTATCGCCTCCTCAGTCTTCTCGAAGGCGTTGTGGAACCGCCTGTTCCAGAAATTGGCCAGGATCACGCTGGTGGCGGTGAAGTAGATGATCGTCGCGATGATCGTGTCGGCTATCTCGGTCGGGATTCCCGTGGCGGCCAGAGATCCGCGTCCCATCTTCAGTATGCCGAAGAACACGGCGGAGAAGAACACGCCCACGGGGGAGCAGTTGCCAAGCAGGGCCACCGCGATTCCGTCGAAGCCCTCGTTGGGCATCTTGCCCATCTCCATTATGTTCGAGTAGCCGCAGTAGTATGTAAGACCGGCAAGGCCTGCAAGGGCTCCGGCTATCGTCATGGAGATGATGATCGAGCGGTTGACCCTTATTCCGGCGTACTCGGCGCAGAAGCGGTTGCTTCCCACGGCCTTGAGCCTGAAGCCGAGCGTGGTCTTCTGCAGTATGAACCAGATAACGATGCAGGCGATGATGGCGATGAAGAAGCCGTAGTTGAGCGTCGAGAAGCCGGTGAGGTCCGTCAGCCAGTCGGCACGGAGGGTATGGGCGTTCTCGATCGGCTTGGACTTGACGACGATCGTCGGGTCGACGATGAAGCGCTGGATCCAGTCGTAGACAAGCCAGTAGGCGGTCCAGTTGAGCATGATGGTCGAGACGACCTCATGCACGTTGAACTTCGCCTTGAGGAATCCTGAGATCATGCCCCAGAAGGCTCCCACAAGGCCGCTGGCCATGATGACCACCAGCAGATACAGCGGACGCGGCATGGTCATCGGAAGGTAGTATGCGAGGATGCTGCCCGTGATGCCTCCCATCAGCATCTGTCCGCTGGCGCCGATGTTGAACAGTCCGGTCTTGAACGCGAACGCCACCGACAGTCCGATGAGTATCAGCTGGGTAGCCATGCCCAGCGTGTTGCCCACTCGTCTGGTGTTGGAAAGCGCGCCGAAGATGATGCGGTCGAAGCCTGTGATCGGGTTCTTGCCGATCAGAAGGATCAGAAGCGCCCCTGCGATGATTCCAAGGACGACGGCGGAGAGGCTGACCAGAAGAGGAGAGGCCTTCCTCGCCTCGAGAGGTCTGTTATCTGTTCTGCGCTTCACTTCCGTCCTCCTTCCTTATTCCGGCCATCATGAGGCCGACTGCATGCTCGTCGGTGTCCTTCGTGTCGACGATGTCGATCAGGCGGCCGGCGTTCATGACGGCGATCCTGTCGGACAGGTTGAAGATCTCGTCCAGCTCGAAGGAGACCAGCAGGACGGCCTTGCCGCTGTCGCGCTCCTTGACAAGCTCCTTGTGGATGAACTCGATCGCTCCGACGTCCAGTCCCCTGGTCGGCTGCACGGCGATCAGCAGATCAGGGTCGGCCTCGACCTCGCGGCCGATGATCGCCTTCTGCTGGTTTCCTCCGGACAGTTTGCCCGCAAGGGAGGTTATACCCTCGCCGCTCCTGACGTCGAACTTGTCGATGATCTTCTGCCCGTACTCCACGATGGCCTCCTGGTTGAGGATTCCATGCTTCGAATACGGCTGCTTGTAGAACTCCTTGATGACGAAGTTGGTACTGAGGGGCTCGGCGAGGATGAGACCGCGCTTCTGCCTGTCCTCAGGGATGTGGCCCAGGCCCATCTCGTTTCGCTCCTGGATGCTGGCATTCGTGATGTCCTGGCCTTTGAAGACGATCTGTCCGCCCTCCACCTTCCTCAGGCCGCTGAGGGCCTCGACCAGCTCGCTCTGGCCGTTGCCGTCGACACCTGCGATGCCGACGATCTCACCGCGCCTTATCGTGAGGCTGAAGTCCTTCACCCCAAGCACGTGCTTGTTGTTCAGGACATCAAGGTTCCTGATCTCCAGGACGGCCTCTCCTATCCTGGGCTCGCCCTTGTCGACCTTGAAGCTCACGGGGCGTCCCACCATGAGGGCCGCCATCTCCTCCACCGAGGTGCCTGCGACGTCCACAACGCCGATGAGCTTTCCACGGCGGATGATCGTGCACTTCTCCGCGACGGCCTTGATCTCCTCGAGCTTGTGGGTGATCAGGATGATCGACTTGCCCTCCGCGGCGAGGTTGCGCATGATCTGCATCAGCTCGTCAATCTCCTGAGGCGTCAGGACGGCGGTGGGCTCGTCGAATATGAGTATGTCCGCATCGCGGTAGAGCATCTTGAGAATCTCCACACGCTGCTGCATGCCGACCGTGATGTCCTCGATGACCATGTCGGGGTCTATGGAAAGACCATATCGGTCCGAAATCTCCTTTATCTTCCTGCTGGCGGTCCTTATGTCGTATACGAAGCCGCCCTCGCGTCCGAGTATTATGTTCTCGGCGACCGTGAAGTTGTGGACAAGCTGGAAATGCTGGTGCACCATGCCGATGCCCAGGTCGAAGGCATCGTTCGGGCTGGAGATGGAAACCTCCTTCCCTCTTACCTTTATGACACCCCTGTCGGCCTTGTACAGTCCGAAGAGGATGCTCATGAGCGTGCTCTTGCCGGCTCCGTTCTCGCCGAGGATCGCGTGGATCTGGCCTTCCTCGACCTGCAGTGTGATGTCGTCGTTGGCGACTATGCCGGGGAACTCCTTGCGGATGCCGATCATCTCGATTACGTGACTCATCAGTTCTCCTTAATGAGGGTGCATCCATCGATGCACAGTTGTCCAGAGTCCAAAAGGGCCGCCATATGCACGGCGGCCCGTATTCATCATTTCAGACTGGTTATCTGATCAGTCCGTCTCCCGTATCCTGGACGACGATGGTTCCATCGGCGACGAGGGCTGCGACCTCGGCGACCTTGGCCTCGATCTCAGGAGTGAGGTTCGGGTTGGATGCAGGGATTCCCGCTCTTCCGTCGGAGACGCCCAGCTCGATGTGGACTCCGCCCTGGAAGGTTCCCTTGGCTGCGGCGGATGCCTGGTCGTATGCAACGCCGGCAACGTCCTTCATTGCAGAGGTGAGGATGCAGGACTCGCCGTTGCCCATGTCACCGACCGAATACTGGTCGACGTCGACGCCGATCGCCCACACGTCCTCTCCGGACAGCCTTCTGTTCTTGGCCTCGTTGATGACGCCGACACCTGTGCCGCCGGCTGCTGCGAAGATCGCGTCGACTCCGCTGTCATACATTGCCGTCGCCAGCTGCTGGCCGAGGGCGAGGTCCGCAAAGGAACCGGAATAGGTGAAGTTGTTGGCGTTCATGGCGATGTTGGTGCCGAGGTTGTCGTTGGCGTATGCGACACCCTGCTGGAAGCCCCAGTTGAACTTCTGGACGGCGGGGATCTCGAGTCCGCCTACGAAGCCGACTTCGCCGTCGACGAGCTTGAGAGCGGTCGCGACGCCTGCCAGGAATCCGGCCTCGTGCTCACGGAACGTGATGGCGACCGTGTTGGCTCCGATTCCAGTTGCAAGAGGATCGTCGATGATGATCAGCATCAGGTCGGGATACATCTCCTGGGCCTGGGTGACGGCCTCGACGAAGAGGTAGCCGGGGCATGCGATGAAGCGGTAGCCCTGGTCATACAGGTCGCTGATCGCCGTCAGGTAGTCGGTCGTGGTGGTTCCGGCCGGGCGAAGGTATGTGCACTCGAGACCGAACTCCTCTGCGGCCTGGGCTACACCCTCGTATGTACCCTGGTTGAACGACCTGTCGTCGATCGTTCCCGCATCGGTGACCATGCCAACCTTGAGAGCGTCCCCGCTGGACTCTCCGGCACCCTGGGCGAACACGCTGGTCATCGCCATGAGGACGACGAGAAGCAATGCGATAGTCTTCTTCATAGGTTTCTCCTTTAGTTATAGGTAGCTCCATTCTACAATCACAACAGGCGTCTAGTCAAACGGAAACGCAGAATGATGTATTGGGCTAAATCCTTACAACACAAGGAGAAACCTCACTGCAACAAAAGGCAACAGGCATCTTTTGCACAAAATCCATACAGGTGTGCATCTTAACTCCAGGACGCCTGCCGGACTATAATCCCCTGCATGACGAAATGCACACATGGAACCATTGACGGCCTGAGTGTCAGTGCGGCATGCACAGGGGGGACCACCTGGCAGGTGGATGCGTCGTTCACGTTCACGAGCGATGAGGACATCCGAGTGCCAGTCACGTTCACCGTCCTGTCCGCAGCAAGGACGAGGCTTGTCACGCTGGAAAAAGGCATGAACGCTCTCGAGTTCAGTCTGCAGCTCGAAGACCCGAAGAGGAACAACCCGTTCTCGTTCCTCGGTACCGACGAGGCCGAGGCGCTGATACGCATCGACGGCGCCGAGATCAGCGCACCCGTATCGTTCGCATGACGGGTCTGCCCTTTTCCAGGCCGATCCGCTATCCTTGGCAGCCATGAAGACGATCAGAGTGAGCGCCGCGGTCATACACGACCATGGAATGGTCTACGCGACACGTCGCGGCAGGGGCGAGTTCAAGGGCGGCTGGGAGTTCCCCGGCGGCAAGAGGGAGGAAGGCGAGGACGGAGAACAGACGGTCGTACGCGAGATCCGGGAGGAGCTCGGTGCACTGGTCGAAGTGGAGAGGCTGCTCGGGACCGTGGAATGGCAGTACCCCGCATTCCTCCTCGTGATGGACTGCTACCTGTGCCACGTGAAGGACGGCAGTCTTACCCTTGGCGAGCACGACGAGGCCAGATGGCTCTCTCTGGAGGACATAGACAGCGTCGGCTGGCTTCCTGCCGACGTCCTGGCGGTGGATCTGGTGCGCAAGCACTTCGCTTGGAAGCCGTGAATCGGATCCAGCTTGACATGTAATCGGGAATCTCCCTTCCGACCGGCGCAAGAGGTCGAAGAGCAAAAAGAGAGGACGGCACGTGGCCGTCCTCCCGTTTGCACTGCGATGCGCCTGTCCTCAACCCTTGAGGCCGCTGGAGGCGACTCCTTCGACGAAGTACTTCTGCAATGCAAGGAACACGGCTATGACGGGGATCATGGTCACCACGCTGCCCGCCATGATCAGGCCGTATTCCGACGAATACTGTCCGATGAAGCTTCTCAGTCCCAGCTGGATCGTCTTGAGCTGGTCCCTCGTCAGGTAGATGTAGGGGCCGAGGAAGTCGTTCCAGGTGTTGACGAACGTGAAGATCGTCAGCGTGGACAGGGCCGGTTTGGCAAGAGGCAGCATGATCCTGGCGTAGATGCCGTACTCGGTCATGCCGTCGATCCGGGCCGCCTCGCACAGCTCGGTCGGAACACCTTCGTAGAACTGCTTCATCATGAAGACGCCGAACGCGCTGAAGGCCTGCAGGATGATGATGGCCAGATGGGTGTTGTTGAGTCCCATGCTGCGCAGCATCATGAACTGCGGGACCATGTAGGCCTGCCATGGCACGGCTATGGTCGCGATATAGCCCAGGAAGAGGGCGTTGCGCCCCTTGAAGCGGAGCTTGGAGAACGCATAGGCCGCGAACGAACTGGTGAACAGCTGCAGCAGCGTCACGATTATCGTGAGCTTGACTGTGTTCAGGATGTACGTCAGAAGCGGAATCTGCGTCCATATCCTGCTGTAGTTGGCCCACTCGGGCTCGGCGGGTATCCACTGGATCGGGAACGTGAACACGTCCCTGTCCTGCTTGAGCGAGGCCGAGAGCATCCACAGGAACGGCAGCAGCATGATGGCGGCCGTTATGATGAGGAAGACGTAGAGAAGCACCTTCAAGACCTTCTGGCCTGTTGATTCGATCATCATATGACTACCCTCCTCAATCCTTGTCCAGCCTGAACTGGACGATCGTCACGACGAGCACGATGGCGAACAGGACCAGGGCCTCGGCGGATGCCACGCCCAGTCTCCAGTAGCGGAACGCGCTGTTGTAGATCTCGTACACGAGGACCGTGGTCGCCTCGCTGAGCGCACCGGATCCGGCGCCGGCCAGCATGTACACGATGTCGTATACCTTGAAGCACTGGATCGTGAGCATGATCAGGATGAAGAACGTGGTGTTCTTCAGCTGCGGCAGCGTGACGTACCAGAACTTCTGCCAGGTGTTGACGCCGTCGATCGACGCGGCCTCGTACAGCTCGCTGTTGATGCCCTGCAGTCCTGCAAGGTAGATGACCATGTAGTAGCCCATGTACTTCCACACGGAGAACAGCACGATGGTGAACATGGCCCAGTCGTTGTCGGCGATCCAGCGCGGCGGGTTCTCCACGCCGAGCCTGATCAGAATCTCGTTCACCGGTCCCATGGACGGGTTGAACAGCATGTTCCACACCGCCGTGATGGCGACCAGGGACCCGACGTACGGGAAGAACGAGACGGTCCTGAAGAAGTTCCTTCCGCGGACCTTCTGGTTGAGGACTATCGCCAGGAACAGCGAGACGACCAGCGTCAGAGGCACGGTGCCTATCGTGTAGACGAACGTGTTCTTCAGCGACGCCAGGAACATCTCGTTCGTGAAGATGTATTTGAAGTTGTCGAGACCGGCCCAGGTCATCTCCGTGTTTCCGTTCCAGTTGAGGAACGCGAGGGCGAAGGCGAACACGATCGGCACGAGCGTGAACACCGCGAAGCCGATGAAGTTCGGAGCTATGAAGGAATAGGCCACGAGATTGCGGTTGACCTCAGCCCTTCTGGCTGCCTGGGATTTCTCGATTCTTATGCTTCTGTCAATGGGAAGTCCGTTCGCGGTGAACGCGGGACCTTCCTTCTCCTTTCTGCTGAACATAATGAATCCCCTGAATGCAGATTCAGCCGCAACTGCGATGCGTGCGGCTGAATCCCGAGTCTGTAGCGATCAGTTGGCGAGGACTTCGTCCACCCTTCTGCCCATCTCGGCAAGGCCGTCATCGACGCTCATGTTGCCGGTCATGATCTGGTCATGGTACTCGTTGAGCACGACCTCGATCTCGGCGCTCTTGTCGTGCAGCGGCATCTCGAGATAGAGCTGTGCGACGTTGAGAGCCTCCTTGGACTGCTCGTCCTGGGGGAATCCGGGAGTGGCGGCGATGATGTCGTTGATCTCGTCGTTGGACAGCGCCGGGAAGTTGCCGGTTCCGGCAAGGACCTTGGCTCCCTCCTCACCGCAGACGAACTTCACGAAATCCCATGCGGCATCCTGCTTGTCGGTGCTGGAGGGGATGGCCAGGGCGGTGATCGTTCCAAGCGTGGTGCCGGGCTCGACTCCCTCTGCATGAGGATACTTCACGATGCCCCAGTTCTCGGCGTCGTTGGCACCGGCCTTGGTCTGTGCGATCAGCGTGGCGATGAACCAGGAACCCATGTTCTCCATGGCGACGGACTCGTTGTAGAAGACGCCGCTGTAGTGGATGTTGCTGGTCTTGAGCGTTGCGTAGTCCTGCACGACGCCGTCGGCCTGCTGGGCGAGAGCCATCTCGTAGTAGGGCTTGAGGTAGCTGTAGTCGCCGCCGTCGGTGATCTGGTGCTCGCCGTCGAGGATGCCGAACAGCTGGATGGCGCTTCTCCAGGTGTGGTAGTGGGCGCCGTAGACCTTGCTCGATCCGCTTCCGCTGGTCATCTGGCGTGCAAGTGCGTCATACTCCTCGAAAGTCATGTCGTTCGTCGGATAGGGCACGCCTGCCGCGTCGAAGAGGTCCTTGTTGTAGAACACGACCCAGAAGTCGCTCCTGAAGGGCAGCTCGTAGAAGCTGTCGCCGACGGAGACCTGCTCGACGATGCCGCCATAGGCGGAGGTGTCCAGTCCATCGGCCTGGGCGAGAGGAGCCAGGTCGACCAGGAGTCCGGCCTTGACCAGGTTGTTGTAGCCGGGGATGTCCTTGACCGCGACGACGTCGAACTCGGATCCGCCACCGGACAGCTGGATCTGGAGAGCCGTCTGGTAGTCTGCGCTTCCAAGGTCGATGACCTCGACGTTCACGTTCGGGTTGGCCGCCTCATATGCATTGATGAGAGCGTCGTAGTAAGGTGTGGTGGCATAGTCCCAGATGGCCCAGGTGAGGGTCGTGGTCCCATCCGCAGAAGTGTCCTCGCTGCCGCCTGCGGCGAAGACCGATGTCATCGCCATGAGGGCGACGAGAAGAGCGACAAGTGTCTTCTTCATGATTTACCTCCTTGTGTAAAATCGCGATTGATGCATTGCGTATGGTCTCACCCTAAGGCCGTTTTCCGCACAGCGACATGTAAAATCCAAGCAAGAACATTGAAAATCCTACGTTTTCCCGCACCCGGCATGCACAATCTTACGATTGCATGAAAAATCATACACAGGAGACCATTTTCCTTGTCCTGCGATGATGAGCGCCCGATAATGTAGGTCATGAAGGTGCTGCATTCCGTCAGGACAAGGATCATCGTCATATCCCTGGCCCTGCTTCTGCTGTTCATGATCGCATACACCGTCACGATCTGGACTCTGGCGGACAGCTATGCCCTGATGAACACAAGCCAGAACAACGCCTTCTCGCTGTCGCTGGTGTCGCAGGAGATATCCGGCAACCTCGACGACGTCAGGGCCCTGGTGACCAGGGTTGCCATAGACAACGAGCTCAAAAGCGTCCTGGCATACCAGGATGCCGACAGTCTGGACGACTACTACGACCCGTTCGAGAACATGATCAAGGCAAACCCCGCCTACTCCGTCATCGACCGCTTCATCGTCACGGACCGCACCTGCTCGCACTTCCTGCAGACCGGCGGTGCGCAGCTGTCGTCCGGCCGGCCCCTGAGACAGGACTACTTCCTCGAGGAGATATCCCACGTGGATGACGAGTCCGGATTCAGCGGACTCTTCTTCTCGGACCTGGCCTACAGGGACTACCAGGTGATCGGATACCTGCGCCCCATAATCGACTACAACACGGGGCTGACCATAGGCTACGTGTACGCATCGGTCAGCATCGATGCGCTGCTCAGGCCGCTGTACTCGTATCAGGAGCTCAACGACGCCGAGGTCTACGTCGCCTTCCGCGACAGGAACTACATGGTATCCGGCTCGCAGCTAGAGAACGTGACGGACAGGCCCGTCCCCGGAGAGGGAGAGACCGTCTTCTCCAACGAGACCACCAGGGTCGCAAGGCTCGACGACGGCAGGTATATGCTCTCGACGGCGGAGGACGACAACCGCCTATCGCTGGACCTCGTCTTCGCCGCGCCTTCCCTGCTGGGTACGCAGGGCGCATCCCCCGCCATGGTTCTCGCGATCGCCATCGGCGGCGTCGTGCTGCTGATAGCGACAATACTCTCGGTCTATCTGAACAAGGCGATATACCGGCCGGTCAGGCGCCTGGCGGACCGTATCGGGAGAATACAGCACAGCGACTTCTCGCAGGACGGCTCGATAGACACTCCTGACGAGTTCGGCATCATCGGCCGCGGAATCAACAGCCTGTCCGGAGAGGTCACCGCACTGATGGACCGCCGCGTCGAGGACGAGAGGCGCAAACTCGAGCTCGAGTACCGGATGCTCCAGAGCCAGATCAACCCCCATTTCCTGTACAACACGTTCAACTCGATAAAGTGGATGGCCACGATACAGGGAGCCGACGGCATCGGGGAGATGATCACATCCCTGTCACGGCTGATGAAGAACATCTCGAAGCGGGAGGCGAGCCTGGTGCCTCTGTCTGAGGAGCTCGGCTTCATAGACGACTATCTGGTGATCATGAAGTACCGCTACGGCAACACGATCAGCTACTACAGGAACGTCGACGACGGTGCCATGGACGTCATGATACCCCGCTTCACGCTCCAGCCTCTGGTGGAGAACGCGATCTTCCATGGCATAGAGCCGCGCGGCACCGGGGCGATAGCGATCATCGCGAAGTCCTTTGCCGACCATGTCACGATCATGGTCGCCGACAACGGTGTAGGATTCGAGCCCGGAGGGGAGAAGAGCAAGGGCGACGGCGTGTTCAAGAACATCGGCCTTGACAACATCAGGCAGCGGCTTGAATACACGTATGCACAATCGGTCTCGTTCGACATCCGCAGCACCCCGGGCCTTGGCACGAGCTGCATAATCCGGTTAGATAGAATGCAGGAGGAGGGACGATGAGCTACAGCGTCGTCATCGCGGACGATGAGCCTCTGGTGCTCATAGGGCTGCAGGACATGATCGACTGGCAGAAGGAGGGCTTCGAGATCGTCGCTCAGGCGCGCAACGGTGCACAGCTTGCCCAGGAGATCGAGAAGCACAGGCCGGACCTGGTCATCACCGACATAAGAATGCCCGTCAGAAGCGGCATGGAGGTGCTGGAGCAGATCCGCCGCCAGGACGAGCGGCTCCCGCTGTTCATCTTCCTCACCAGCTACGAGGAGTTCGACCTCATAAAGAAGGCCATGTCGCTGGAGGCCGTGGACTACATCGTCAAGCTCGAGCTGGACAGGAGCCAGCTGACCGACGCACTGGACAGGGCGAAGCGCAAGATCGTCGAGATCCGCGGCAAGGGCGACGAAGGCCACGTGATGAACGAACGCCAGTTCCTCCAGGAGCGCTATTTCATGCGCCAGCTCTTCTCCATAGACACCCACGACCTGAGCGCGGAGGATGTCGGACTCGACATGGACTACGACTGGTTCACCGTCGCCTACATCACCCTGCCCGGCATACTGTCCTCCCAGAACAGGGACAAGGACGTCAACCTCTTCTACAGCGCATACCGCCTGATCGAATCCACGGTCGGCCGCTACACCACGTGCTACCTCACGCAGCTGGATCTGGGCCACATCGCGGCCATCCTGCCCTTCCGCGAAAACGCCAGGGCCGGCTACCGCAGCTACATCACCTCCGGCTTCAGGGCTGCCGTGGAAGACCTGAGGAACTACTTCTCGCTGGAGGCAGAGGTATACTGCGGTCCCCTGGTCAACAGCGTCTCGCTGCTGTCGGACTCCTTCTTCAAGGCCAAGCTTCTTGCCGGCGTCAAGCAGATGAAGGGCGAGGCGATAATGTTCTTCGACCACAGCCAGAACCGCGACGCCGAGGAGATCGTCGTCACTCTGGACAGCGAAGGCTTCACCAGGGCTTTCGGAGAACTCAACGCTGAGCTGCTCAGACAGTGCACGGACAATCTGGTCGGACAGATACGCGCCACCTCGCTGTCGCGGGTGCACGCCATGGACCTTGCCAGCAGCATACTCTACATGGCGGTCAACCTGGTTCCGGATGCACAGGCCTGCCTCGATGAGATATTCCCGAGGCAGGAGAACATGTTCTCGTACCGCCGCCTGTACCAGGCGATGAACACAGAAGACGTGATCGCCTGGCTGGAGAGGCTGTGCGACGGCTTCGTGCGCATATTCAACGAGAGGAGACAGGACTACAGGATGCAGACCATCCAGAAGGTCCAGGCATACATCCAGGAGAACGTGTCGCGGCGTCTGACGCTCGGCGGCGTGGCCTCGATCTTCGGCTACAGCCAGAACTACCTGTCCTCGCTGTTCAGCCGCTACGCGTCGACCAGCTTCGTCGACTACGTCAACAACGCCAAGATCGAGAAGGCGAAGAAGCTTCTGGCCGACCCGAACGCCATGGTCTACGAGGTGGCGCTGCAGCTGGGATTCGAGTCGCCATT
Organism: uncultured Spirochaetales bacterium; assembly: GCA_944388965.1. Lineage (GTDB taxonomy): Bacteria > Spirochaetota > Spirochaetia > Sphaerochaetales > Sphaerochaetaceae > Bullifex. Next base: position 131,282 of record CALXKL010000004.1, read on the forward strand.
CTACTTCTCGAAGGTGTTCAAGAAGGTCACGGGCATGAGCCCGACCACATATCAGAACAACATCAGCCCAAAAGGAGACAGATGATGAGAGAGATCACGGAACTGGAGCGCAGAAAGGCTCTGGAGAACGCAGTGGCGATCGTCAGGAGGAACCTGCCGACCTACACCTACAAGTGCCAGGACGCCAACAGCGTCGACGGCATCTACAAGCCCATCGACAACGTCGAATGGACCACGGGCTTCTGGCCAGGAGAGCTCTGGCTGAGCTATCTGGAGACGGGGGATGAGGTGTTCGCCCATGCCGCAGGGATCTTCGTGGAGAGCTTCCGCGACAGGATCAGGAACCACGTGATGGTCGACCATCACGACATGGGCTTCCTGTACTCGCCATCCTGCGTCGCCGCCTGGATGATCACGCGCAACGCCCATGCACGCGAGGCCGCGATCATGGCCGCCGACAACCTGATCGCCCGCTTCCATGAGAAGGGGCAGTTCCTCCAGGCCTGGGGCGAGATGGGGGCGCGCGACAACTACCGCTACATCATCGACTGCCTTCTCAACCTCCCCCTGCTCTACTGGGCCAGCGACGAGACGGGCGACCCGAAGTACCGCGACATCGCACTGCGCCATACGAAGACCTGCATATCCAACTCGTTCAGGGAGGACTGGTCGAGCTACCACACCTTCTTCATGGACCCCGAGACGGGAGCGCCGGTGAGGGGCGAGACATGCCAGGGCTACAAGGCCGACTCCTCATGGGCCCGCGGCCAGGCATGGGGCGTGTACGGACTTGCACTTGCCTACAGACACACCGGCGAGGAGAAGTACCTGGAGATGTTCGAACACGTGTCGAAGTACTTCATGGACAAGCTTCCCGAGGACATGATCCCCTACTGGGACCTCATATTCACGAGCGGAGACGAGCCGCGCGACTCCTCGTCATCCGCCATCGTCGCATGCGGCTTCCTCGAGGCGGCCTCGTCCTACGAGAAGCTCGGACAGTACGAGAAGGCCCGCCATTACAGAGGACTTGCCAAGCAGCTGATGAAGGCCCTCTACGACACCTGCATGGTCTCGCCTGAAGAAGAGGGCGTGAACGGACTTCTCAAACACGGTACATACAGCAAGAAGAGCCCGTACAACACATGCACCCCCGCAGGCGTCGACGAATGCGTCAGCTGGGGCGACTACTACTGGATGGAGGCCCTCATGAGGCTCGAGGGCACATGGAAGAGCTGGTGGTGAGATGTCAGGACTGATAGAATCGACGCTGCTTCCCATGAGAAGCATCGCGTCCGTCGACTTCCACGAGTTCCACATCTCGAACAGAGGCTTGTGGGACAATCTGCCGGAGGACATCGTCAAGGACGTCCTCCAGAAGGCCGACTCGGGTGACGTCATATCCGGCGCCTACCTTCCGTTGTCGCTGTTCAGGCTCTTCAGGAAGACCGGGGACCGCGTCTCCTTCGAGAAGGTCTACTTCGACAAGCGGCGGATCCTCGGCGACCTGGTCATCGCGGAGTGTATCGGAAACGACGGACGCTTCATCGAGAAGATCGAGGAGGCCGTCTGGGCGCTGCTTTCGGAGCCGGCATGGGTCATACATGCCCACAACAGCTACATACGCGACACGGAACAGCTGGACGCCCCTCTTCTGGAGCGTCCCGTGCTCGACCTGTTCGCCTGCGAGACGGGAGAAATCCTTGCACTGACCAGATGCGTGCTCTCCGGCCGCCTGTCTCCGGTCATCGAGAAGGACATCGAGCATGCCCTGTACACGAGGATCGTCCTGCCATACATCAACGACAGCTTCTGGTGGATGGGTGGATGCGGACCGCTGAACAACTGGTCGCCCTGGTGCACCCAGAACGTGCTGATCGCCGCGCTCTCCCTGGACAGGCTGGACGAGAGGGAGCGCTTCAAGGTCATCAGGCAGGCGACGACGACACTGGATTCGTTCATGGCCTCCTACGGAGACGACGGAGGCTGCGACGAAGGGGCCAGCTACTACCATGCGGCGGCCCTCGCCCTCTTCGGGGCGCTTGTGGTGCTGGAGAAGGCATGCGGCGTGCCGTTCGACGGGCTGTGGAACGACAGGAAGCTGAAGGCCATGGCCTACTTCGTCGAGGCCGTGCATGTGGATGACGACATCTACCTGAACTACGCCGACTGCTCGCCCAAGGCGGGACGGCTCAAGGCCAGGGAATACCTGTTCGCGAAGATGACGGGTCTGGAGGACATGATGCACCATGCCGCACTGGACTACATGGCCACCGGCTGGAGAGAGGAGGACAACGACTACAACCTCTTCTACAAGCTCCTTGGTCTGGCCTGTCATGACGGAATCGAGCGCGAGGCGGCAAGGGACGTCTCCTTCCACAAGCCTGCATTCATGTACTTCGGCAAGACCCAGATGGGCATATGGCGCCACGAGGGGATCACGTTCTCCATCAAGGGAGGATGCAACGGCGAGAGCCACAACCATAACGACGTGGGCTCTCTCATCCTGTATGATGGAGTGAAGCCGCTTCTGATCGACATCGGCGTGGAGACCTACACGAAGACGACGTTCTCGCCCATGCGCTACACGCTCAAGCCGATGCAGAGCGGCTACCACAACCTGGTCAACTTCCCTCCGATCGAACAGAAGGACGGCGAGGACTTCAAGGCCGGCGATGTGCATATGGACGAAGGCGGAGCTCATCTGAACCTCACAGGGGCATACCCGTGCGACGACAGGCTGAAGCGTTATGAACGCAGCGTGTCTTTCGACTGGCCGCAGCGGACCATCTCCATCACGGAGGACTTCGAGTGCGGCGTCCCGGCGGTGCTCACGCTGGTGAGCCAGGAGAAGCCTTCGCCACAGTGCGGCAGGATCGTCTACGACAGCTTCACAATAGAGCTGGAAGGTCCGTCGGAAGCGACCGTGGAGCCGTTCCCCGTCACCGATGAGCGGCTGAGGAAGGCCTGGCCGGACATGCTCTACAGGACGCTCGTCGTCCTGGAAGGGAGCACGACATGGAAGATACACGTGAAGTGAGAGGAGAAAGGAGAACAGCGAAATGAGAATCGAGATAGTCAGGAACGGAGAGGCGATCGCCTCCAGCGAACAGGAAAGGGAGACCTACCTGGTCTTCCAGCAGGAGTACCAGGAAGGCGACAGGATCGTCTTCACACCCGAAGGCAGCGGCTTCGTCACGCTCCAGTTCGATGCGGTGCTCGGCCGCTCGACGCTGTACAGCGACGGGAGCCCGTTCACAATGGACATCCCCTTCGGGCAGAAGCACGACTGCTACCAGGAGTCCGTGTTCAAGGGGGCGATGCACTTCCTGTGGGTCAGGAAGGCCTACGAGTGGGAGCACGGGTGCTACCGCAACCTTGCACTCAACCCCTACGACTGCCACGAGAACACGGCCCTCTTCCCTCATTCGAAGGCCAACATCGAGACCAGAGGCGAGTCCGTGTTCGCCTCTCGCAACGCGATCGACGGAATCGTGGCCTCCAACTGGCATGGACTGTGGCCCTGGTCCAGCTGGGGCATCAACAGGGATCCGCAGGCGAAGCTGACGCTGGAGTTCGGACGCAACGTGAAGACGGACAGGATCATCCTCTACACACGTGCCGACTTCCCGCACGACGCATGGTGGATCGAAGGTACATTCGCCTTCTCGGATGGAAGCGAGCTCGTGGTTAAGCTGGAGAAGAAGGACGGACCGCAGGAGTTCACCTTCCAGGAGAAGACCATCAGCTGGCTGACGCTGGACAGGCTGATCAAGGCGGACGACCCGTCCCCCTTCCCCGCCCTGATCCAGATCGAGGTCTACGGAAAGGACGCATGAGGAGCTGCAGGAGACCGGTCCTTCCGGTCTCCTGCCGTCAAAGCCGATGAGACGACTCATAGTCGGAGACATACATGCCCGCTACGAAGCGCTGAGGACAGTGCTCGAGATGGCCTCGTTCGATCCTGACGAGGACATCCTCTACAGTACCGGGGACCTGTGCGACAGGGGCAGGGAGCCGGTCGAGACGCTGGAGTTCCTCTCATCTCTGCCAGGCTTCCGCCCTGTTCTGGGCAACCACGACATCTGGCTTGAGCTGTTCCTCCTGACAGGGGAGGTCGACGTCGACTGGCTGTACAACGGGGGAGTCGATACAATCCGCCGTCTTTCTTCGGGTCTATCAAAGAGGAGAACGGAGGAACTCGGCCGCTGGCTGTCATCATTCCCCGTCATAAGGCTTGAAGAAGACGACATCATAGTGCATGGCGGCCCCGGGCCATGCCGCAGCATGGCCGAGGTGGAGCGTCTGGCGGCGATGCGACGTCCCTCCCCGTTCAGAATCGGCAATGCCGATGAAAGGAGCCTTTTCGGCATCTTATGGGACAGGGACTACCTCTTCAGCGCAATGGAGAGCGAGAGGTATGAGGTGCCTTCAAAATACATGAAGGTGCATTACGACCTCGTCCCACCGCTGGAGACGGAGAGGACCATCTGGAGCGGACACACGCAGCTGATAGGCACGGCACGTCCGTTCATCGCGCCTTCATACCACCTGGTCGCAATCGACACCGGAGCCGGAAGCGGACTGGGAAAGCTCACGCTCATGGACATGGATACACGCCAGATGTGGCAAAGCGGCATCGGATAGCCACCGGACATCGGCAGGATGCATGCTCATGGCCGGAGCGAAGTCAGAGGAAGGACGAACACACCATCCTCTCGCCTTAGTGGCGCAGGTGCAGTACCTGAGACGATTGCAAGGAATTCGGGTTTCCGTTCCAGTTTCGATGCTACTTTCAGCAGACTCCTGGCTGCACCGTCCACGACATTCTCGTAGCCGAGCTTGATCTCGACAAGGGCATAGCGGCCATCATCAAGGACGATGACGGCATCCACTTCATCATTGTCATAGTCCTGGTAATGGTACAGCTGTCCACCCAGGGCCTGTGCATATATCCGCAGATCATGCTCAGCCAGACTCTCGAACAGAAAGCCCAGGAACCGCAGGTCCTTCAACAGGTTCTTCTCGTTCGCACCGACAACTGCAGCAGGAATCGAAGAATCGCAGAAATGGCGTTTTGCTCCGATCTTCAGGCGCGTACGTGACCTGAATGTCGGAGAATATGCCAGCTGATCGTCAAGAAGGAACATGTCATTCAGGATATCCAGATACCTTGTGACAGTCTCATCATCAAGGGGACGGCTGTTGATGGAAGCATCACCAGCCAGAGTGGATACGGAACAGACCGTACTCTCGTTCCTGGCAAGCGAATACACGAACCTGCGGAACTTCTGCCTGTCGACTCTGGCGTTATCAGACAACTTGTCCAGCTCACTCGTGTAGATCCTCTCCACATAGTCCTTCGGTATCAGAGAGGAATCCGGAACATCGAGGTTTCCAGGCCAGCCTCCTCTTATTATGAAATGGATGATTTCGGCAAGGGACACTTTCCTCATGGTACCGGATACCCCTTCCCCCTCAAACAGTTCAGACAAGGACACCTGTGCAGAGGAGTCCCCGGTCTCGAACAGGGTCATGGTAGACATCCTCACTCTTGCGATTCTGCCTGCGCCACTATGTCTTATATCGTTTGCAGCCTTCTTCTGCGGAGGAACCGACGAGCCGGTCAGCAGATACAGTCCCCGCTCCCCTCTTCTGGAATCGCATTCGGACCGTGTCATGTCCCAGACTTCCGGCATCAACTGCCATTCGTCGATGAGCCGTGGACTTTCCCCTGCGAAGACAAGGGACGAATCCAGTCTGGCAAGGGCCAGAGGATCAGGTTCCCCGGGACGTCTTGTGAAATAGAAGGCGCTTTTCGCCCTCTGTTCACACGTCATCGTCTTTCCTGTCCATTTCGGTCCTTCGAGAAGCACCGCTCCGAAAGTCTTGAGCAATACATCAAGTTTCGGATCTATCAGCCTGGCAAGATACCCGTTCATGGATCCAGAATAGCACACCGGTCATAAACCGACAATATTTGGAATATAAAACCGACAATATTTGAAACTATCAACCGACAGGATTTGGGCACTTCAACCGACAGAATTTGGCATTTCGGGCCACTGCACAATCATATGGTGTTTTTCCTTGTAACGCCGCGTGGAAAGCCCTATAAATTCATGAACTGTGCGGGGGTCATGATTCTAGGCGCCCTGATCCCAGATTCAAGAAAGTCCTCCTAATCGCCAGTCAGCAATATGTCCACATCGGCCTGAATGGCAGCTCTTGGAATCGGACGGTCAAGACAATCTCTGATCAAGTCCTCCTTACTGTCCACGTCATCAGATACGGGAACAACATCAAGAACATGAAGCGCTGCGGCAAGAAAATCGGTCAAGCGCTTCGATTCTGGCAGGGAACTTACGGTAGAAAACTCTTTTCATCTCATCAATGTTCTGTTCGCAGACAACTGCATGATGAGGAAACGAAACAGCTTTCACGTATGCCTTGAATGGAATGCTGTTCGAAAAGAGGGTGGCGGAGATAAGAATATTCGTGTCGACCAGGATCTTCACCTGGACTCATCCTCTTTTCTCATTTCCGAAATGAGATTGGCCACATCCTCGTCCGTTTCAAGTCCAGCTTTTCCTGATTCTCCTTTCATTTCCTGCTGAAGCACCTGCATGGCATATACTGCGGAATTTACGATACGGACCGTATTGCCATCCACAATGAACGACACCCTGTCGCCATTGGAAACTCCGAGAACGTTTCTCACATCCTTCGGGATGGTAACCTGTCCTTTAGCCATCACTTTTGCATTATCAATGAAAACAGTCATCGGCAATCATCCTCCATCTCGCAGGAAAAGTAGGGATAACCCTACTAATAGAATAGATAAAAACACCAAAAAGGCAAGAGCTTCGTTCAAACGTAAAACCTCCCCGGACGTTTCCATCCGAGGAGGCTTAGGGTTTAGTCAAACCTCAGGCCGCGTACGGCTTAGAGGATCTCGCCCATGACCGCACCGGTCTTCTCGTAGAAGGCCAGGCGCTCCTTCGCATCCGCAGCCGCCTTTGCGAACAGCTCATCGGCATGCGCAGGATTGGTCTTGTACAGCGAGGAGTAGCGGACCTCGCCCTTGATGAAGTCGACATAGTCGGATGTTGCAGGCTTGGTCTCCCAAGTGAACTTCTTGCCCTGCTCTGCTTCAGGATTGAAGCGGTACAGCGGCCAGTATCCGGCCTCGACTGCCTTCTTCGCCTCGACCTGCGAGTATCTCATGTTGATACCGTGGTTGATGCATGGTGCGTAGCAGAAGACGATGGACGGTCCCTTGTAGGCGACAGCCTCCTGGAGGCACTTCTGGGCCTGCAGTCTGTTGTAGCCGAGGGCGCAGGAAGCGACATACACATAGCCGTAGCTCATGCACATGAAGCCCATGTTCTTCTTTCCAAGCTTCTTTCCGGAGTTGGCGAACTTCGCGACTGCGGAGATCGGCGTGGACTTGGAAGCCTGTCCACCGGTGTTGGAGTAGACCTCGGTATCGAGGACGAGGATCGTCACGTTCTTGCCGGAGGCCAGCACGTGGTCGACACCGCCGTATCCGATATCATAGGCCCATCCGTCACCGCCGATGATCAGGACGTTCTTCTCTGCGAAGTAGTCCTGCAGCTCGACGATCTTGTCCAGGAGAGCCTGGCTCTCTGCATCACAGGCCTTCTCCTTTGCAAGAACAGCCTGCAGCTCGTTCTGAGCCGTGATGGAGGCCTCGCTCATGTCATCCCACAGACCGTAGCACTTCTCGATGGCGGCCTTCAGCTCGGCAGAGCAGCCCTTCGCCATGAGAGCGTCGCACTTGGCCTTCAGCAGGCCCCTGTTGGAATCGATTGCAAGGCGCATTCCCAGACCGTACTCGGCGTTGTCCTCGAACAGGGAGTTGCCCCATGCCGGTCCACGTCCATCGGCCCTCTTGGTGTAGGGGATCGTGGGATAGGTTCCGGAGTAGATCGAGGAACATCCGGTCGCGTTGGCGATGACGGCCCTCTCTCCACAGATCTGGGACAGCATCTTGACGTACGGGGTCTCGCCGCATCCGGCACAGGCGCCGCTGAACTCGAACAGAGGCTGCTTGAACTGCAGGCCCTTGACCGTGTTCATGTTCAGTCCGTCGAGGTTGTCGTAGGTCAGGCTCTCGAAGAACTCGGCGTTCTGGACCTCTCCAGCCGCCCTCTCCTTCTCGACGTCGACCATCTCGAGCGCCTTCTCCTTGGCAGGGCAGGCCTCGACACAGACTCCGCATCCCTGGCAGTCCTCTGTGTAGACCTGGATCTTGAACAGCAGATCCCTGTCGTTCTTCGTGTTGGACTTGATAGCCTTGAACGTCTCGGGAGCCTTCTCCATGTCGGCAGGTGTGATCTGCTTTGCCCTGATGGCGGCATGAGGACAGGACTGGACGCACTGGTTGCACTGGATACACTTCGAGGAATCCCAATGCGGGACGAAGGCTGCGACGCCTCTCTTCTCCAGCTTTGCGGTTCCGGAAGGCAGCGTGCCGTCGAAGCTCATGCAGGAGACGGGGATGTCGTTGCCCTTGAGGTGCATGATCGGCTCGATGTTGTGCTTTGCGAAGTCGGATGCATCGTCCGGGATGAGCTTCTTGGGCTCGAGGCTCTTGGTGATGGTCGCGGGGATCTTGACCTCGACGAGGGCCTCGCTGGCACCGTCGATTGCAGCCCAGTTCTTGTTGACGACGTCCTCGCCCTTCTTGAGGAAGGTCTTCTTGACGTACTTCTTGATCAGGTCGATCGCCTCATCCTCGGGAAGGACGCCGCAGATCTTGAAGAAGGCGGCCTGCATGACCGTGTTGATCCTCGTTCCAAGACCGGCCTTCTGTGCGATGGCCAGGGCGTTGATGTTGTAGAAGCGGATCTTCCTGTTGATGATGATCTCCTGGTCATGGCGAGGCAGGTGCTCGAAGACGACATCGGACGGGATGGCGCTGTTGAGCAGGAAGACGCCGCCCTCCTTCAGGGTGTCGAGCATCGCATAGCGGCCGATGTATGCCGGGTTGTGGCAGGCAACGAAGTCGGCATGGTCGATGAGCCAGGGCATGTCGAGGTTGCCCTCGCCGAACCTGAGGTGGCTGATCGTGATTCCGCCGGACTTCTTCGAGTCGTAGGCGAAGTATGCCTGCGCGTTCATGTTCGTGTTGTCGCCGATGATCTTGATGGAGTTCTTGTTTGCACCGACCGTACCATCGGAACCCAGACCGTAGAACATGCAGCTGACGACTCCCTTCGGGGTGACGTCGATGATGTCGTTGACGGGGATCGACTTGTGGGTGACATCGTCGTTGATGCCGACCGTGAAGCCATGGAACGCATCCTTGCTGGCAAGGAAGTCATAGACGGCCTTGGCGTGGCTGGGGGTGAAGTCCTTGGAGGACAGGCCATAGCGTCCGCCGATGACCTTGATTCCCGTGCGCCCCTGGTCGTTGAGAGCGGCCACGACGTCGAGGAAGAGAGGCTCGCCGAGGCTTCCCGGCTCCTTCGTCCTGTCCATGACGGCGATCCTCTTGACGGATGCGGGGATGGCGGAGACGAATGCACTGGCGGAGAACGGGCGATAGAGGCGCACCTTCAGGACACCGACCTTTCCACCATGCTGGTTGATGTAGTCGACGGCCCACTCGAAGGTGTCGGCACCAGAACCCATGACGACCACGACATCGGTGGCGTCGGCGGCTCCGACATAGTCGAAGAGGTGGTACTGCCTGCCGGTCAGCGCGGCGACCTTGTCCATGTACTTTTGGACGATCGCGGGCACTTCGTCATAGTACTTGTTGGAGGACTCGCGGCCCTGGAAGTAGACGTCCTCGTTCTGGCTGGCGACGTGGATCTGCGGCTTCTCAGGCTTCTGGGCCCTGTCGCGGAAGCGCTTGACCAGCTTCTCGTCCACGAGGGTGCGTATATCGTCATAGGAAATCTCCTCGACCTTCTGGTACTCGTGGCTGGTCCTGAATCCGTCGAAGAAGTTGAGGAACGGAACCTGTGCCTCGAGAGTGGACAGATGGGCGACGAGAGCCATGTCCATCGTCTCCTGGATGGAGGAGGCGCATGTCATCGCGAAGCCGGTCTGGCGGCATGCCATGACGTCGGAGTGGTCACCGAAGATCGAAAGGGACTGTGCGGCGATCGAACGTGCGGAAACATGGAAGACACAGGGCAGCATCTCGCCTGCGATCTTGAACATGTTCGGGATCATCAGCAGAAGACCCTGGGATGCCGTGAACGTGGTCGTCATGGCACCTGCCACGAGTGCACCGTGGACGGCGCCTGCGGCACCTGCCTCGCTCTGCATCTCCATCACGTCGACCTGTCTGCCCCAGAGGTTCTCCCTACCCATGGAAGCCCACTGCTCAGAGTACTCTGCCATCGGGGAGGAGGGAGTGATGGGGTAGATGGCGGCCACATCGCTGAATGCATAAGCTATATGCGCAGCAGCGGTGTTGCCATCGATTGTCACATACTTTTTAGTAGCCATCGTTTTCTCCATACGCGTTTGGATTTCTTGTTTCGGCCGAAAAGCCATTTCATATAATAACCCCAGTATTATATGCTTTCAAGATTCCAATAATGGAATCCTGTTTCAAAAATGTGGAAAAGATGAGGAAGAACCGGCCTAGAACACCATGTCCGGATCGACGGTCCTGTCATACGCAAGGCGCTCTATGCCCTCCAGGACGACGATGCCGCAGTACTCGTATCCCGCATTGGACAGGGCATGCTGCATCCGCAGGTTCTCCTTTCCGGTGTTCACCCGAAGATAGCCGGAGCCGCACTCGAGACAATGCCGGTCGATCGAGGAGAACATCAGCCTCGACAGACCCCGCCCTGCATATGCGCTCGAGAACGATATGCGGCGGATGACGATGTAAGGTTCATCGCGGTGCCAGGCACCTCTTATGTCAGGGTATGCCGGCTCTCCGTCCGGATCCAGACAGACGTATCCGGCCTCCTGTCCGTCGATCATCAGCAGATGGCCGATGCCCTTTGCGATGTCGGACCTGACATCGCAGATGGCGGGATAGCCGTCGCTCCACTGCACGAAGCCCTGGCTGCGCTGGAATGCCCTGCCCTCCTCGAGGATGCGCATGCATATCGCCTCGTCCTCAACCCCCGCTCTCCTGAGATACGCATTTTCCATGCATTCGACTCTAGCACTTCAATGTGCGGCAGTGGAAGAGAATAAATGAACAAGATAGAATCAAATGCAATGAAGTTGAAAGGAGCCGACATGTTTGACGATGTGATAATGAAGCGCAGAAGCTACCGTACATTCGACCCGCGCCCCGTGGAGAAGGACGTGGAGGACAGGCTGTTGACGATGACGCTCAGGGCCCCCAGCGGAGGCAACATGCAGGTGTGGTCCATGATCAGGGTCACGGACCCGGCGAAGAAGGAGGTCCTTTCCAGGACATGCGACAACCAGGCATTCATCGCGAAGGCGCCTCTGGTGTATCTCTTCCTGGTGGACTGCCACAAATGGCTCGAATACTTCCGCTTCTCCGACAGCGAGGCCAAGACGGGAAAGCCGATGCGCAAGCCGGGCATCGGGGACTTCCACCTCGGGATGCAGGATGCGATGGCGGCTGCGCAGACGTGCGTCCTCGCGGCGGAGGCGCTTGGTCTGCGCTCATGCTACATCGGAGACATCATCGAGAACTACGAGACGGTCAGGGACACGTTCCATCTGCCGACATACGCGGTCCCGGCATGTCTGCTGGTGCTGGGCTATCCGAAGGAGGAGATAAGGGCGCCCCTCCTGCCCCGGCCCGAGAACGATGACTTCTACTTCACGGACGACTACCCGGAACTGACCAAGGAACGCCTGGGCGCAATGTACCGCAACCAGGAGGAGTTCAGCCGCGAGAGAAAGACCCTTCCGCTTGACAACACGGGCACATACGCCGACGGCTACTACAACAGGAAGTACACCTCAGACTTCATGAAGGAGATGAACAGGAGCACGAAGATCTTCCTCGCACCCTGGTTCGACGACGGTCAGTAACCCTGCTGGCACATCGCGTCGGCGACCTTGCGGAAGCCGGCGATGTTCGCGCCCTTGACGTAGTTCAGGTATCCGTCATCCTCGAGTCCGTCCTTGACGCAGGCTTCATGGATCCGGTTCATTATGTGCTTCAGTCTGGCATCGACCTCCTCGCGGGTCCAGTACAGGTGCTGGGCGTTCTGGCTCATCTCCAGGCCGGACACCGCTACGCCTCCGGCGTTGGCGGCCTTGCCGGGAGCCAGGCTGACGCGCTTGTCGATCAGATACGAGGCGGCATCTGCACACACACCCATGTTCGACGTCTCGACGACGTATCGGCATCCGTTCGACACCAGGGACTTCGCATCCTCGAGCGAGAGCTCGTTCTGGATCGCACAGGGGAATGCCATGTCCACAGGCACCTCCCAGGGCTTTCTGCCCGGGACGAACTGCGCCTTGAAGCGGTCGGCATACGGTTTGACGACATCGTTGTTGCTCGCCCTGAGCTGCAGCATGAAGGCGGCCTTCTCCGGCGTGCTTATGCCATCCTCGTCCAGGATGTATCCATCGGGTCCGGAGATGGTGACGACCTTGGCACCAAGTTCCGTCGCCTTCAGGACGGCGCCCCATGCCACGTTGCCGAATCCGGATATCGCGATCCTCTTGCCCTTTATGGAATCCCCGGCATGGGAGAGCATCTCGGAGGCGAAGTACATGGTTCCGAAGCCCGTTGCCTCCGGCCGTACCAGCGAACCGCCCCAGCCCAGGCCCTTGCCTGTGAGCACTCCGGTGTTCTCTCCTCTTATCCTCTTGTACTGGCCATACAGATAGCCTATCTCGCGTGCTCCAACGCCGATGTCGCCGGCAGGCACGTCGGTGTCGGGACCGAGGTATTTCTGCAGCTCGGTCATGAATGAGCGGCAGAAGCGCAGTATCTCGGCATCGCTTCTGCCTCTTGTGGAGAAGTCGCTTCCCCCCTTGCCTCCTCCCATCGGGAGGCTGGTGAGAGCATTCTTGAATATCTGTTCGAAGCCGAGGAACTTCAGAGAGCCCAGAGTGACCGAGGAATGGAAGCGCAGTCCGCCCTTGTAGGGACCGAGCGCGTTGTTGAACTGGACCCTGTAGCCCCTGTTGACCTGTATGTCGCCGTTGTCGTCCTCCCATTCCACCTTGAACGAGACGACGCGGTCCGGTTCCGTGATTCGCTCGAGTATCCTGTTGTGGACATACTGTGGGTTGTCGTTCACCACGTCGATGACGTTCTCGACGACCTCTCTTACCGCCTGGATGAACTCATCCTGGGCAGGGTTCCTTCTCTGAAGATCCGCCATGAAGCTGTCGACATCGTACATACTCAACATCTCCTTGCACTGAAAGCTTAAGTCCCGTTTCAAGAAGCTGTCAACACAAATTGAGGCAATACTAAAGAAATAAAATGAAAACATCATGATTACAGCAAAATACATAGCTGAATTTGATGATATACAACAAATGAAAGAGCCAATAAAGGTGAATGGCTCTTCCATAGATGACGCTTCTGCATCAAACTCATAAAAGTCAAATTCCTTAGGCGAATTCAGCCTCTGACACACGGTTTCACATTAGGCGGACAAAGCAGGCGTTCATCTTCTTTGGAGAAAGGAAAGGGGGCCATGACGAAAGAACATCTTTCTTCACAGCCCCCAGCATCACAATTGGCGGAAATGGGGTTTTTCAGCTCAATGGAATCACATTTCGACTTCCTTGGCGGACATCCTCTGGGCATAGAGAATGAGGAAGAGAATCAAAAGTATCACAGCCGAATACAGCAACCAGGCGACACGATAGGTCCCCATGACATCGAAGACCAGTCCGGAGAACGGAACCCCCAGAGCCATACCTACGAAATACATGACCTGCTCGTTGCTGTAGATGATGCCATATTCCTTGTCACCCATCAGGCGGTTGATGACCGTAGGATACACACCGGTCTGGATTCCTGCACACAGGCCCATGATGACAGCATATGCCAGGGCCATCGGGGCTGAAGAGATGAAGAGAAGGACAATCTCGGCAATGAAGAACATCAGGAATATTATTATGTTCGTCCGACGGAATCCCGCCTTCTCATATACAAGACCAAGCCCTATCTTTCCTATGGTGTCGAAGAACATTATCGTCGAGTATGCTATCGATGCGAAGTCGGAGGAGAATCCGATATCGCACAGATATGCGATGACATGATTCTGAGTCCCCATGAACACGAATCCGGTAAGGAACATCGCGATGCCGACACACCAGAACGTCCTGGTCCTGAGCGCCTGGTTCCGCGTTATGCCACGCTCAGAAACAGGCGTGTCCCCGGATGCGGTCTCTTTTGCGCCGAACTGGCTCTGCCCCACATCGGAAGGATATACCTTGATCAGGAAGATCACCGGAATGAACACCAGAACCATATAGATGAAGGCAATGATCCTGAAGGCGTTGTTCCAGCTCGAGTTCTCTATGATGCTGTTCGCAAGAGGAACCACGAACATCGCCGATATCCCGGATCCGGCGAACGCGATGCTTGTCGCAAGCGCCCTTCTCTCGAGGAACCAGTTCGCCATGAGCATGGCGATGGGAACGGAGTTCAGAAAACCGGAGAAGATTCCGTTCAGAGCGGAGAACAGATAGAAGTGCCATACCTCGCTTACAAGCGAGTAGCAGAATATGGCGATCGTCGTCATCACTGCACCGGCATACAGCAGGAGCTTGAAGCTGTACTTTCTGAACCACTTGCCGATGAACGGAAGCATTACCATCGTCATGATGTGGCTGAACGTCGAGTAGAACGAGAAAGCCGCCCTCGATATGTCCAGAGACTCGCACATCGGAATCAGGAAGACGCTCATCGAATAGTTCGGGATGCCGAGGCCAAGCCGGAGCATCACGCATCCGGCTACGACGACCCACCCATAGAAGAATCCGCTTCTCTTCGTCTGCATACAAACCGACCTATTTCACGGCACAGGCCTGAAGTTCCGCTAGCTTGGCCTTGAAGGCGGCCTCGTCATCCCAGAGCCTCATCAGGACATTACCGACGATGACACCGTCAGCCCCACCTTCCTTCGCGGCTTCAAGGTCTGCAGCACTCTTCATGTCGGCAATTGCGAAGATCGGAGCCGTGACACCCTGGCAACGGATGTAGTCTATCCTCTGTTTCCAGGTTTCGAAACCTCGGTTCGGCGCCTCGGTCTTCCGTCTGGTGCGCAAAGTCACTATGTTGTTGAGACCCTTGACCCGGTCTATGTGATCCTGAGGCATGTAATAGCCGATGCCTTCGACGGTGTATAGGCCATGCGACCTCATATAGGCCGTATATGCATCCCGATCGTCATTGCCGGCAAGCCGGACGGAATACATTCCAAGCTCATTGCAGAAATCCGTGAACCTCTCGATTCCGATCTCGTCGATCACGTCCTTGTATACGACTATGCTCAGCTGAATGTCTGGATATCGCTTCCTGAGCTGTCTGAACGCGTCCATGTAGTAGTCATAAGACGGATGGGCAGCAAGTGCATCCGCCATGCATTTCTTGATGAAGTCGGTCTCTCCATACGGATCATGCGAGGGCATGTCGATCTGGAAACTGTCTGCACCTCCTGCAATATACTTCTCGACCATGTCCATGGACCTGTCGACCGTAGGACATGCCAAACTGATGTAGTAAATCACTCTGAAAGACATTTTTCCTCCTCCTTTTTTCATTCGACTATCGTGCTCTGCATCTCGGCAAGCAGCTTCCACAAAGCCGGTTCATCGTTCCAGAGATTCATCAGGACGTTGCCGACATAGACACCATCTGCACCACCTTCGCGCGCAACGACCAGATCATCTGCAGTCTTCATATCCGCCGTGGCGAATATGCGTGCCGTGACACCCTTGTCCCGAACGTACGCAATACGGTCCTTCCAAGTCTCCAGACCACGATTGGGTGCCTCGGTCTTGCGCCGGGTCCTCATATGGATGATTCCCGTCGCCGTCCTGCACCTCTCGATGTCCTCTTCAGGCATGAAATAGTTGATGGTATCGGATACGGGCAGACCTCTCTCCTTCAGGCACTCGACGTAATCAGGAAACACCTCTGTACCTGCGATACGCACCGTGAAGGCATCGATCTCCTTGCAGAAATCCGCAAACTTCTCCTTTCCGATTTTCGCCACTACATCAGGGTAGACGACGACATGAATCTCAAGATCCTTATGCTTATCGCGTATCGAGCGGATCTGATCCATATAGTAGTCATAGTTGCCGTTGTAGTCGGCGATGCATTTGGACATCATCGCCTTGACCATGTCCGTCTCTCCATATGGGTCCGCAGAGGGCATGTCGATCTGGATGCCACGAACTGCGGCATTGGCGACATACTGGTCCACCTTCTCGAGAGTCCGGTCGATCGTCGGACATGCTAAAGTGAAATAATAGACGGGATAGAACTTCATAATACCTCCAGTTCATTCATATTCGGTTCATTCCTTCCCAAAGCCGCCCTGCCCTCCGGCACAGGCGACAAGAGAATCGAAAAACGGCCATAGCCGGGCCTCGTCATCCCAGAGATTCATCAGGGCATTGCCGATTATTGCGCCATCGGCCCCGGCATCGATCACCTCCTGAAGCTTCTGTACTGACGATATGCCCTCCACCGCCAGAATCCTTCCTGTCACTCCTGCATTGCGGATGTATCTGATCTTGTCGGCGAAGGATACGCATCCATGAGGCATGACCTCTGCATGCTTCTTGTAATTCAGGTTGAATGTCCCTGCTGGAATACCGGCAGCACAGCGCAGGGATTCGTCAGACAGGTATCTGTCTATTCTCCCGATGACGGCGATGCCGCTTTTCCTCAGAAAGTTCTCCAGATCGGGATCTCCTCCGGCGATCATGACAGTGTGGATACACGTCGCGAAGATGAAATCCACGAAATTCTCACGACCTATGGAATCAACGACATCAGGATACACGACCAGATTCGTATCAATCTGGGGATGCGCATGGCAGAAACCTGCCATAGCATCCATATAGACGCGGTAATCAGGCTCCTGTGCAAGGGCTTCCTGCATGAAGCCCTTGACAAGAGGGGTCTCGAATACAGGATTCCTGGATGGCATATCGAACTGTACAGACTTCATCCCATGATCGACATAAGCCTGCGCGTGTGCGACTGAGTTTTTCACGTCCGGAGAACAGAATGTGATATAGAACACTATCGAAAATGCCATCTCGGAACTCCTTTCAAAAACAGGATAAATGCGAGATGGCATATTGTCAATATTTTATATTTTATTTTTATAATTATAAAATTTACGAACTTTAGATTTTGTATTGTTTACAAAAATCCTGTAGTATTTTTTCTAAAACCTACCTGAACATCTCCCTCGCTTTCATCATTCGCTGAACAATATCGACACCGAACGGGCATCTGCTTTCACATGCATGGCAGGCAATGCATTCATCTGCATTGTGTTCCAGTGCATGATAATGCTCTTTCAACGTAGCCATCGGCGTATCATCCAGGCACGCCATATCAAGATATTTGTTGACCTGGGCGATATCGATATGGGCACTGCATGGCAGGCAGTGATTGCAATAGACGCACCTTCCGTTCATGGAGAACTTCGGAGCCTTCGAGAATATGAACGAATAATCCTTCTCGCCGTCATCCAGGCTCTCATAGGACAGGCAATCCGCAACCTGTTCCACGCTCTGCATGCCAAGCAGGACACTTGCGACGCCCGGTCTGGTCAATGCGTAATGTATGCATTGCGGAACGGTCAGCGCCGCTCCAAACGGAGAAGTCCTGGCATCGAGAAGAGCTCCAGCCGCCAGTGTCTTCATGACAGTGATTCCGATTCCGTTCGCCTCGCAGTACGAGTACAGCTCCTCTCTTACGGAGTTGACACCGGCGACTTCGATATCGTTGAAGAATTCGCTGTCAAGCTTCTTCGGACGAGGCGCATTCTCATCCATCACGTCGTATGCGGGGTTTATGCTGAAGAGCATCATGTCTATCACTCCGCTCTTTGCCGCCCTCAGCGCCTGGACCGGATTATGACTGCTTATTCCAAGGCTCCTTATCACGCCGAGCTCCTTGAGCTTGAGCGCGTATTCAAGTATCGGACCATCAAAGATTCTGTCGTAATCCTGCGGATTGTCGATCAGATGGATGATTCCGATGTCGACATAGTCCGTCTGGAACCTGTCAAGAAAATCCTTGAAGAAGAACCTGACCTCGTCCATGTCCATTGTCCTGCCGTATTGTCCATCCTTCCATACCGATCGCAGATGACCCTGGATGTACATTCTGTCACGACGCCCTTTGAGAGCAGTCCCCAGATTCGACCTCACATCCGGATTGGACATGAAACAATCCAGAATGTTGACGCCTCCATCCATCGCAGCGGATACGACATCATTCACAAGCGAGGCTGGCTTTCCCTCAAGATACTCGCCTCCCAGTCCGATCTCGGACACCTTGAATCCGGTTCTTCCAAGTACATTGTATTTCATTGCAATATCCTCCTTTTCTTCTCTTCACAAGCCGAAGGTCTGTGCAGCCAGCCTCATGTTCTTCATGACGGGAACGGAGAACGGGCATCTCTTTTCACAAGCACCGCATCCAATGCAGTCGCCAGCATGCGCATCAAGCGCTGCGTAATGCCCCCGCTCGGTCTCCGCCGCTCCATTCTGGGCAATGGTCAGATTCAGCAGTTTGGTGACCATGGCTACATCGATGTGTTTTGGACAGGGGGCACAATGGCCGCAGTATAGACATCTTCCACTCCAGTCGATTCGCGGGAAATCGGCAAAGGCCACCGCATAATCCCTGTCAGCCTCCGCTGCCGTCTCATAGGCCAGACAGGCATCAAGCTCCTCTCTGCTCCTCGCCCCGGCCATAATGCATGACACCGCAGGCCGCGTAAGGGCGTAGTGAATGCACTGAACAGGGGTCAGGGTCCTGTCGACCGGCGATTTGCGCACATCAAGCAGAGAGCCACCGGCGAACGTCTTCATCACGGTGATTCCGACACCGAGCTGGAGACATTCCTCATACAGGCCCTGTCTGGACGGGTCAAGGCAGAGGGCCGAGCCCTCATAGCTGCTCCTTTCGGCCATCGCATATATGTCGACAGATGAAGGCATGAGGTCATAGCACGGGTTTATGCTGAACATGAGGACCTCCACGCCCTGATGTACCAGCTGTCTGGCCACATCCGGGTTATGACTGCTTATTCCGAAAGCTCGGATCAGACCTTCTTCGCGGCATCTGAGGGCATAGTCCACAACTCCGTTGTCGATCAGCTGCCTCCATGTCTCCATCGAGTCGACATAATGGATCATTCCCACATCGACAAAGCCAAGACGTGAATTGTCCAGCATGAGTTCAAACGACTTCCTGACATCGTCGAGTCCACGGACGACAACATACTGGCCATCCCTCCATGCCGTGCAGAAATGTGCCTGGACAACAAGCTTCTCCCGCCGGCCACGCAGATAGGCGCCAATCCTGGCATGTATGTCGGGATCAGGTGTGTACATGTCCATGCAGTTGATGCCGTTTCCGATCGCATAATCGAGGAAAGCATCCGTCTCGTCTTGCGTCAAACCATGGAAAGCGGCACATCCAAGTGCAATCTCGCTGACCAGGATTCCGCTTTTTCCCAGCTTTCTATAATTCATGAAATCCTCTCCGGAACATCACAACGGGCAGACCATGAAGGGACAGCATTCCCGTGGATGACATATCATGACGACATCCTGGCAAGATAGACAGCGTATCGAACACTGCTTTAAGTGGGCTCCTGTATCGGATGACGTCTATTTCTTCTTTCTATATTTCTTCATGGATGCCGCCTGGCTCTCTTTTCTGAAATCAAGCGGATTGACACCTGTGAAAGACTTGAAGACCTGTGTGAAATAGCTCTGTCCGTTGAATCCGCACTGCTCTGCGATCTTGCATACATCACAGTCCGTATTGGACAGCATCTCCTTGCCCTTCTCCACGCGTATGAAGTTCACGTATTGCGTAAAGGTATAGCCGAGGCTCGAATTGAGTATGTTTCCCAGATGGCTCTGGCTGACCTGACAGTATTTTGCCGCCTGCTCAAGCGATATCTTCTCGCTGTAATGGGCCATGATGAAATTGTGCAGACGCCGGATGACTATGCTCTCCTTGGGGCTCGACTTGTCGTTATTGCTGGTAAGCGAGGACATGAGATCCACGACATGGATCAGATAGTCGACGAAATCATCCTCCTCCTTGAGCGTCTTGATCTGTGAATGGAACTTGTTCATCTCATGAAAGACGGAAGGAAGATCGGCATTCGACTTGATAGTGCTGCGGGCAATCAGCAGGGATATCTCCTCGACTCGCTTGCGCACTTCGCTGGCATCATCACCAGTGACGGAGAAGAGGTTCGCCACCAGGTCTGGTATCGACGAGACGACCTGGTCGTCAAGACCGTTCGAGACCATCTTCAGAATCTGCTTCTCGAGCTTCAGGTTGTAATGCGAATAACCTTCTATTATCGGCCTGAAGCTGACACTGGGCAGCACATCGACGGACAGGTCGGTCGATGTGGAATAGCTGCTCGTGTTATACAGAAGGACTATCTCTCTGAGAAGATTCTGCAGAGTGTTGTACTGAGTCACGCTCAACAACGGCACGCCAGGCGATGCGACAAGGCCGCTGTACGAAAGCTGGACCGGGCCGAAGATGATATACCCGATCGGAACGGATCTGGTGTAGAAGTCGATGTTGATGAACGACAGCCCTTTCGAACAGACATACTGGTTGCACCCGAGACCAAGGCCGGAGGTGTTGATGTACCGCAGATGGGAGTTCTGGCATTCGCCCACCGACACATCACATCCTTGGCAGGAGAACGAGAGAGCCTTGGTCACATCTTCAGGCTTGTCCAGGTCATAGACCCTGTAGTCTATACCGAAAAGCTGTTTGATGAGCTCGCCATATTTCTTGAGTGCCGCAAACTCTATGTTCGTCATTCAATCCCCCCCCATCGTGATTCTCGTCGATGACAGGACCTCTCCCCGGCTTCAGACCGGAGCAGGAATGCGTAAGGGACGATTGCATTCCATCGGCTTCTTATAGATTTCGACAAGACTTCCATCAATCTGCATTCTACTATCGATTATTTGAAAAATGAAGCGGACTTGTCAAACTCTGCCATCAGATAGTGACAACAGGCAAACGGTCGCCAGGAGAAACCGCCGCTGCAGGAGTTCTCCCGCAGCGGCATTCGTTTTCACTGATCAATAAGACGCTTCGTAGATTTCCTCGATTGCCTCCTTTGTAAGCGGCTTGTAGCATCCGGCAAGGTAGCCAAGCTTCTTGCACACCTGCTCGGTGAACATGGCAAGCTTGTCATGCTCGATTCCAAGGTCGCGGATCCTGGTCTTGAGCTTGAGATCCTTCCAGAAGAAGTCCTTCACAGCCTGTATCGTCTCCTTTGCGAACTCGAGATCGCTCTTCCCCTCCTTGCTCAGCCCAAACACGTTCTGTCCGAGATCGACGAATCTATACAGCTTCGTCTCATCCCTGATGACCCATTCCATCCATCTCGGGGTGATGATGGCAAGGCCTTCACCGTGTGTCGTATCGTTGTACGACGTAAGCTCATGCTCAAGGGCATGGACACTCCAGTTGACCTGATTGCCTTTCACGATATAGCCGTTGTTTCCCCATGATGCACAGTACATCAGGTTCGCTCTGGCCTCGTAGTTGTCGGGCTCCCTCATCGCGATCGGAGCATACTTTATGACCGTCTTCATGAGAGCTTCGGCAACACGCGCCTGCATATATGCAGTCGTGACATTGGAGAAATAGGACTCGAAGATGTGGCTCAGGATGTCCGCACTTCCGGCAGCGGTCTGGAACTCGCTGACCGAATATGTGTACTCGGGGTTCTCGAAGGTCACCTTCGGTCTGACCTCGGGACCATGGAGTCCTCTCTTGATCGCAGGGGTTACCGTGTCATTGGTCCAGTTGCAGCCAGTGGCCATCTCGGTTCCGGTTGCGGCAAGCGTGAGGACCGTCAGGACGGGAAGAACCGGCGTATCGACGGCGGCACCCTTGCTGTTGAGCTCTGTGGACAGATCCCAGATGTCTCCATCATATGAATATCCGACGGCGATTCCTTTGGCCTCGTCGATGACACTTCCACCACCGACGGCAAGGACGACGTTGACCTTGTTCTCCCTGGCGAATTCGATTCCCTTCCTGAGGTGGGAGACCTTAGGATTGGCGGATACACCAGAATATTCGAACCACTTCAGACCTGCGTCATCCATGATCTTCGTCACCTTGTCCCACAGCCCCATCTTCCTGATGCTGCCACCACCGGTGACGAGAAGGACACGCGGCTCCTGCCCGTCCTTGCCGCCCCATTTCTTCAGGGAGTCGGCCAGTTCATCGAGACAGTTCCTTCCGAACACGATCTTGGTAGGTACCCAAATCCAGAAATCTTTCATTTCTTTCCTCCTTGAACGATTTCAATCTTTTCAATTCAGCTGCCTTGCGGCCTCTGCAAATTCACTTATCGTACGATGAAGTTCCTGCGGCCTGTCGTACAGAGCGATGATGGAAGAACCGAGGAAGAAGCCATCAGCCCCCGCCCTCATGACCCTGACGGCATCTTCAGGAGTGGCGATCCCTCCTCCACAATAGAGCGGACTGGAAATCCCCTGCCTCCGCAGATATGGAATCAGCTTCTCCACGGAGTCCGCCTCCGGGTTCAGATTCTGCCCTGCTCTCGGAAACGCCTGGCAGTAGACGAAGCCTCTTGTCCTTCTCGCCTGTTCGATTCTCCATGGTATGAGGTCATACGTCACAAGTCCGGCCAGATGGATATCCCGCATCTCCAGCTCACCTATGATCTCCTCGTCGGTAAGGTTGGCGGAATTCACATCGTGGATCCCACAGCAGTTCATCGCATCTGCGAACACCGTCGTACCGATTGCCTTGAGGACCTCGTCATACAGGAGCACCGTCACCGGCACATCCGGCATGGCCTTGGCGATACATATCACAGCCTCCATGTGTTCGTTGTAATCAGGACATGCGGCATATGCCTGCTTCATGATCTCGTTGAGAAAAGGCTTTTCCCTGTTGTTCTCCAGGGGAATGCTGATCTCCAGCATGTTGCATCCTGCATCCACATAACGCCTTGCGGTCTCTATGCTCTTGTCTATAGAAGGGTAGCCGCTTGTCAGATATCCTATGATCTTCATCTTGTTTCTCCTGAAAGCTTCTTCCAATCCGAGACGGCCAGCATGAAGTCTCTCGCCTTCATCTCGTCGACGGGATTCATCAGATTTCCGTCCTTCTTGAGAGCTGACCCCACTATGCATCCATCGCATGCCTCGTAATGGTCCGCAAGGTTCTTCACGGTGACCCCGCTTCCGGCAACGACCGGGATGGACACCGCCGTCCTGACTCTGACGAAATCGCTGATCTGTGCGGAGACGCCTGTCTGCGCACCAGTGACGATGAGAGCGTCGGCCCTGCTTGATACGGCCCACCTGGCGGAATCCTCAAGCGTTATCTCCCTCACCAGCGGAAACGAATGCTTGACCTGTATGTCGGCGAAAATCTTCACATCATCTGCGCCGATGCGCTTTCGGTACATCGCGGCACGGGCGCCGTTTGGAAGGACGATCCCCCTTGCAGACACCCTGACATCGACCATGTAGGACAGGCGGACAAACGAGGCACCGACTATAGAGGCGATGGCAATCGCCGCAATCTGGTCTCCACAGGCGTCTATACCGACCGGAATCGATACCGAATCCATGACTCGGGAGCACACATAGGTCAGAGCGGCGATCCGCTGCGCGTCCATCGCATCATCGGTCAATGGACCATCGTTCTGGTTCTCTACGACAAGAGCATCAAAACCGGTCCGTTCCAGCACCTGCGCATCGGCAACGGCTCTGTCAACAATCTCCTGCATGGAGAAGCGGTCGTCATAGCTTCCAGGCAGAGGAAGCGTGTGCACCATTCCTATTGTCATGCGTCTGCCGCTGATCATTTCCTGTACAAGGTCTATCATCTACTCGCTCCTCGCATCGCTTCTTCTCGCATTCCGTTCCAACATCTGCTCCAGATCCGGAAGATTGGATGTTGGCCCGCGTCCTTCAAGAACGAAGGACGACAGTGTGCTGCCATACTGGGCACACAGGCCAAGGGACTTTCCACGGCTGTATCCATACATGAAACCGGCAACGAAGGCATCGCCGCATCCGACGGAATCCACCTTGTGATGTTCGCAGTGCGTGATGGGTACCACTTCGCAGCGGATCCTGCCTTCGGCATCGAGACTCTGGACAAGACTCCCCTTGCATCCGAGCGTCGTAACCACGACCTCCGCCTTGCCGGAATAAAGGTAGTCGGTCATCTTCCCGAGTCCCAGGAGGGAACACAGATGCTTCGCCTCGGACTCATTGGTGAATATGATCTTCGCCTTCGGCAGAATCGCCTCGCACAGCTCTTTTGGGAGAAGCGCCGGATCGTTCTTGTACGAGAAGGCGAAATCCAGGCCCATTTCATCCAGAATCTGGAGAATCCTGTACGAATACTGCGGATTACCCATGACCATGAGCATCATCTTCGAATCCGAAAAGCTCTCCTCATCCACTTCTATCGGTGTGTCATACAGGGAGCTGTGGTCGCTGTCCTCGCCGAATCGATAGATTATGGTCGCATGGTTCTGGTTGCGGTCCTGAAGGAGAATGCATCTGTTGTATGAACGGGTCTTCGGTGCGATGATGTGGTCCTTCGGCAGATCGTATTCATCGAGAATCTCATACAGCCTGTCCCTGGCATCAGGATCGGACCATCTCAGGACCGGCTTGACCCGGCAGCCGAGCTTCGTGAGAGCGTAGAACACATTGAACACACATCCGCCATACAGGATCTCATCGCCAAACGGGTTCGTGGCAGTCGAAGTCTTTCCTATGGCAGGAAAGTCGTCAAATCTCAGTATCATGTTGGTGGTGCAGTTTCCTACGGTCACGAAATCGAACTTCTCCATATGCTCCACTCCTCAGAACTCTCCGCTGTCCAGTCTTCTGATCACTTCCGCAGAATCGATCACCTTGGCGAAATACCTGTTGATCTCATTCAGGTGGAAGGCCTTTATCTCCTCGTTGTTCGTGCTGGTCAAATCGCTGATCATAAACGTCTTGAAGTTGTGGCTCACGGAATCGATCGCCGTCTGACGACAGCAGACATTCGTCTTGATGCCGCTCACGAGCACGTTCTCCACCCCTGCCTGCTGGAGAATTCCGATCAGAGGAGTGTTGAGAAACGCGCTGTACGAGAACTTCCTGAGGATGACATCCCCGTCCATGATGTGGATCCGGTCGTCCAGGTCCTGGCTGCTCTTGTCATGCCTGATCACTCTACCGTCAAGCTCTGGAAGTACCGACTTCGCCGATGCCGTGACACCGGAGGAGTTGTGGTATTTCGTCCAGACATGGATGATGAGTACACCCTTCTCCCTGAACAGGTCGATGCACTCGACGGTCCTGTCCATCATCTCTCCTGCAGTCGGGTAGTAGTTGTCTCCGCCTGGCATGGTCAGAGCCTTCTGGAGATCGACGCTTATCAATGCTGTCTTGTAAACCTTCATGATTCAGAACTCTCCATTGTCAAGTCTTCTGAGGACTTCCTGCGAGTCGATGACCTTCGCGAAGTACCTGTTGATCTCATCAAGGTGGAACGCCTTCGTCTTCTCGTCGTTCGTACTTGTCATGTCGCTGACCATGAACGTCTTGAAGTTGTGGCTTACGGAGTCGATCGCCGTCTGACGGCAGCAGACGTTGGTCTTGATGCCGCATACCAGGACATTCTCGACACCTGCCTGCTGGAGCTTCTCCAGAAGCGGCGTGTTCCAGAACGCGCTGTAGGTGAACTTGCGGATGATCCAGTCCTCATCCTTTACGGTGAGCCTGTCATCAAGCTCCCGCCCCCACTCCGGATGAGGAACCATCCGGCCTGCAAGCTCCGGATTCAGCTTCGGCCCATTGGAACACAGCCCCGAGGACAGATGGGGCATTGACCAGATGTAGACTATCTGCACCCCTCTGTCGCGGAACTCGTTGATCCTGCGAGCGACCCTGTCAATCATCTCCGTTGCGGTGGGATAGTAGTTTCCACCGCCCTCGACAGTAAGATTCTTCTGCAGATCGACACAGATCAGTGCCGTTTTCCTATCCATCTTCATACCTTTCTCTCTCCTTGCTTATGCCTCTCTGAAGATTCTCATCGTGTTCTTCATGCTCACGGGAATCTCCGTGATCAGGAAGACGATAATGATCGTGATATACGGAATCACCTTGAACAGCTCGGTCGTGTTCACATCGACGTACTTCGATAGACAGACCTGAAGTGCGTTGGAGAATCCGAACAGCAGCCCGAACAAACAAGCCTGGATGGGCCTCTTCTTTCCGCAGTTGATTGCAGACAGACAGATCAGGCCTCTGGCTGAAGCGATGTTCAGATTGAACATTCCCGTCAGCTCGACCGAGAGGTTCATGCCAGCCATCGCACAAGTACAGGCGGATATTGCCAGAGCGACCCACTTGAGGAAGTTCGTGTTGATTCCGACCGCCTCCGCAGCACCCTTGTTCTCTCCAGTCACCTGGATGTAGACCCCGAACTTCGTCTTGTAGAAGACGAATGTCAGGAAGATGATTATGAAGAACGTCAGGTATGTCAGCCTGGTCTGGTTGTTGAAGATATCGCTGATGAACGGGATGCTCCTGAGAATGGGGACGTCCACCTTCATCGAGGCCAGATCGATGATGTCCAATGCCGAGAGGAATCCTCTGCTGGGGAAGAACACGGACAGCAGGAACGGAGGAATCGCGCTGATTATCATGTTCAGCGAAAGACCTACTATCGTCGCATTCGCCTTGAGCTTGATCACAAACAGACCGAAGACCGCATTGAGAACAAGACACCAGATGAATGATGAGCAGATTCCAGCGAAGATGCTTCCGGAGATGACCGTGAACACGATCGAGGAGAAGGCTCCGACATTGATTCCCGCTTCAAGTGCGAAGTTCATCGTTCCGGCTTTCTGGACGAACACTCCACCGATACAGCACAGAAGCAGAGGTGTGGACATCTGGACTGTGTAATATAGAAGACTGACTATGAAATCGTACATCAGATGACCTCCTTATGCCTCGACCGTCTGGACCGCGTCTGCAGATCCCCTCTGGGCGACCTTTTTCACGAAAGCCGGGGACAGATACTGGATCGAGAAGAACAGAATCAGGACACCCTGGATGATGTTCAGCAGATCAAGCGGGAGTCCTATCTTGGACTGCAACGCGATGCTGCCATATCTGAATGCTCCGAACACGATCGCTATGATCAGGATGGCGATCGGATTCTGACGGGAAAGCACACAGATGTAGTAGCCCTGCCAGCCAAGTCCTGGATTGGTGCTGAACTCCGGCGTGAACTGCTTGTTGACACCAAGCATCTCCGTACCGCCGGCAAGACCGGCGATTGCGCCGCTGATGAGGAACATGATGAAGATCTTCTTCTTGACCCTCATTCCCGCAGCCTCGGAGAACTCCAGCTGACGCCCGATCGCATTGATCTCATAGCCGAACTTCGTCTTGCTCTGGATGAACCAGATGATGACTATGATCGCTATGGCCAGGAATATGGCCCAGGTCACCCTGTAGCTCGGGTTGAACTTCTGGATGACGGCGGATGACATGATCATCTCGGTGGAATCGTATGTCGCAGATCCCTGGAAGTGGCACTTGACGAGATAGGTCGTGAAGTACGTGGCTGCATAGTTGAGCATGATCGTCGTGACGACCTCGTTGATTCCCAGATACGCCTTCATAGCCGCCGGGATACAGGCATACAACGATCCGAAGAACACGCCGCAGAGCAAAGCCAGAGGGATTATCACGTATGACGGCAGATTAAGCTCCGCGATTCCGAAGTAGCCGCCTCCGATCAGAGCGGTCGCCATGGCCCCGATATACAGCTGCCCTTCGACTCCGATGTTCCAGATTCCGGACTTGAATGCGAACGCCGTGGCGACTCCGGTCATGATGAGCGGCGTCGCGAATCCAAGGGACTGCATTATTCCGCCAAAGCTTCCAAAGCCTTCCGCAAAGATCTGGAAATAGACATCGAGCGGATTGTATCCGGCCATGAGCGCGAAGAACGCACCGACGAGGAAGGCCAGGAACAGCGGGATGACCACGTTTATAGTCGAACTTATGTTTTCATATTTCTTCTTGCTATCCATACCCTTCTCCTCATGCATCCTTCTTCATGCGCTTGGCACCCGACATGTACAGGCCAAGCTCCTCGAAGGAGACCTCATCGGATACGAACTCTCCGACGATCTCCCCTTCATACATGACAAGGAGTCTGTCGGTAAGCCCCTTCACCTCCGTCAGCTCGGAGGAGATGAGCAGAATCGCCTTGCCCTTGTCCCTGAAGCGGATGATCTCGTCATGGATATACTCGGTGGCGCCCACATCGATACCCCTCGTAGGCTGCGCCATGAGCAGGACGGAGGGATCGTGGCTGAACTCCCTGGCTATGATGACCTTCTGTGCGTTTCCACCGCTAAGCGCCTCCACGGGAGGGTCCGCACTGTCGGAAAGCCTTATGTCATACTCCTCCACGAGCTTCTCCTTGTTCTTTCTTATCTCGGCATAGTCCATGAGGCCGCTATGGCAGAACCGCTTGTCTCCGTGATATCCGGATATCAGGTTAAAGCTCACCGAAAGCGGTAGGCAGACACCTTGACGGTATCTATCCTCGGGAACGATTCCGATGCCTTCTGCACGCAGCTCATCAGGCCACATGCCAAGGACCTCCTTGCCTTTCACCTTCACGCTTCCGCCGCTGTTCTTCATGAGTCCGGACAGAAGATACATGAGTTCTGTCTGGCCGTTACCCTCGATTCCTGCGATTCCGACGACCTCGTTGTCATGTATCTGGAACGAGACATCGTTGACTACGGCCTTGCCATAGGAGTCCTTTGCAGACAGATGGCTTACATCGAGAACGACCTCCTTGCCGACCGGCTTGGGGCTCTTTGCCGCAACCAGCTGGACCGGACGGCCGACCATCATGTTGGCAAGGGTCTCCGGAGTGGCGCTGTCATCATTCTTCACCGTCCCGACGAGATGGCCTCTGCGCATGACCGAAATGGTATCGGCACACTGTTTGACCTCGTTCAGCTTGTGCGTGATTATGATGACTGTCTTGCCCATCTTCTTGAGCTCCGCGATCTTCTCGATCAGCTCCTCGATTTCCTGCGGGATCAGAACGGCGGTGGGTTCGTCAAGAATCAGGACCTTTACATCACGATAGAGCATCTTGAGTATCTCGACGCGCTGTTTGGCGCCGATCGACAGATCCTTGACTTTTGCTCCCGGGTCAAGGTTGAAGTTGTATCTCTGTATCAGCTGACGTACAGCCTCTTTTTCCTTCTTGTTGTTGATAACGGGAAGAGTGACCTTCTTTCCGAAGATGCTGACCTCCCTGCTCATCTCGAGACCCAGGATGATGTTCTCATACACGGTGAGGCTCGGTGAGAGCTTGAAATGCTGATGGACCATGCCCATTCCGCACTTGATGGCATCAAGCGACGAATCGAACGTCACCGGTTTGCCATCGAACAGGATTTCTCCGCTGGTAGGCTTAAGTGTGCCGTAGAGCATGTTCATCAGAGTGCTCTTGCCTGCACCGTTCTCGCCGATGATCGCCCGGATCTCCCCCTCTTCAACCTTGAGGCAGACATCCTTGTTTGCGGTGAAATCGCCGTATTTCTTCGTCAGATTCCTTGTTTCGATGATTGTTGACATTAGACGACATCCTCTCCTGAATCCGACCTGCCCGGCAGAATCTCCGGCAAGGAGAATTCATTCTCCCTGCCGGAAGCCGTATCAGGCCTCTGCAAACGTCATTCCGGGCGACCTGCCTTTACCCATTCGGTATAGTCGACACCTGGATGTGCAGCCTGCCAGTCGTCAAACATCACACGGTTCTCTGTGAAGTAGTTATAGACTATGAAATCTCCGTTCTCGATCTTCTCGACATACTCATCTATCGTCGCCTTGATGCGGTCGAAGTTCTCATGATTCTCGACATACTGCTCTATCGTGGACATGTCGGTGATTCCGACGACTCCCGTCTCGAGACCCCAGTAGTACTCGTCCAGACCATTGAGGGTTCCCTCCTGCCATGCCTCGATCATCTCCACGACCATGTATGTCGTGTTGTGCAGGCCGGAAGTGATCATCGTTCCAGGCTGGAGATCGTCCTGATTGATATCGACACCGATTGCATATGCATCGTTGAGGGCACAGGCGGAATAGACAGACAGTGATCCTGTTCCGATATTGGCCCAGATGACCTCTACGTTCTGGTTCTTGATCAGGTTCTCCGCAATCGTCTGGTTCAACGCCGTGTTCGTCTTGTGTCCGCTGGTATCGGAGATGTAAACGGCGTCGGGATTGAACTCCTGGATGGCCTGCTGATATGCGGAATCCGTCCTTGCGTTGTTGATCGACTGGCCTGCAGCCATGACCGCGACCGTACAGCCGGGTTTTGCCTTGGAGGCTATGACCTCGTTGCCGTCTGTGGCGAAGAGAATCGAAGCCATTGCGCACAGGAAGGCCCTCTCATGCAATGCGGTGTAAGGTTCGATGAGATTCTCGAGCGTACCGGGACCGGGAAGAGACTTGCCGAGAACGACGAACTTGGTGTTCGGATAATCCGGCGCAGCAGCCTTGACGAAGTCTATGATCGTCCAGTCGAGACAGATTATCAGGCCATAGCCTTCACTCGCCAGCTGTCTGATGAAGGTATCAGCCTCGGCGACGGCGGCAGCCTCTACAAGAACGCCGTCGATACCGTATTTCTCGACCATCATGTCGAAGCCTACCTTTGCACCATCGTTATAACCCTGATCACCCAGACCTCCCTGCTGGAGGATGATGGCGACATTGTTTGCATTAAGGTTCGCTTCTGCACTTGCCGCAGTGCTCTCGCTACCTCCTGCGGCAAAGGCGAAAGTCATGGTTGCAATAAGCGTGACTGAAACCAATAACCATTTCTTCATGTCTTCTTTCTCCTTTTTGTCGTTTTCCTCTTTTTGTTGTTTTCTTGTTTTCTTCCACTCTGATAAGCAGGTTGATTCATTGTTCACATGGTTTTTTCAATTTGTCAAACTGAATTTTGATAATTTTTCTCTCTTTCTAGAAAATTACACAGAAAATTATTTACAACAACCCAGATAGTTATAAGAATATCACTGGAAGTATGTTTCATTTTTACAACTTTACAAAAATATGATTGTGCGATTTTTAATAAGACACATCGGGTAACTCCCGCCCGCCAAAAGATTTCACCAATGTAAAACGCAAGGGCAGACCGAGAGTACATCCGCCCGCTCCATAGAGGAAGCACACAAGGATAGTACGGGGCCGATTGCACTTCCACATAGACCATGAAAGGAGGAAAACGGCAGGAGAAGAGCTCACCGCATAGACAGAACGCATCATTCCATCCAATGTAAAAATCAATCCGCTTCCGGACTTGGCCATGTTTCCACTTCCATAGTTGGCATCGAATTCTGTGCTTTCAGACATGCAAATCCGACTTTTGGACAACATGCACATCCACCACCAAACAACAAGGATTCTCCTTCATCACCAGTGCATCCCGGACCGCCGTCTGTGGTATCATGTGGGCATGTACAACCTCGACCAGACATGGATACCGTTCTCGTCACTGATGCTCAGGCACATATACAATGTCCTCTTGGTATGCTCCGACTACGACAGGTTCATGCTGGAGGAGGATGGTCGCGTCGAGGAGGAACTGTACAAGGAGTACATGGAGCTGGGCCTGTCCACCCCACCAAAGATAACCCACACCTCCAGCACCGACGAGGCCATGGACCTCATCGGACGGCTGTCATTCGACCTGGTCATCACAATGATAGATTTCCATTCGGGCAAGGTCGAGGCCTTCGCCAGGAAGGTCAAGTCGCTCAGGGCGGACATGCCGGTTATCGTCCTGGCCCCCTCACCGGACCACAGGAGGATGAAGGCGCTCAAGGAGGAATCCTGCGACGCCATCGACCAGATCTTCTACTGGCAGGGGGATGCGACGCTGTTCCTGGCCATGGTCAAGCTCATAGAGGACTCGCTCAACCTGGACCACGACACCTCCGTCGCCGATGTCCAGGTAATCGTCCTGATAGAGGACTCGATACACTTCATCTCCTCGTACCTTCCCGTGATGTACACCAGCCTGATCAAGCAGACGAGGCTGAGCATTCTGGAGGCCCTCAACGAATGGGGCAAGACGCTGAGGATGAGGGGCAGACCAAAGATAGTCCTGGCCCGCAGCGGCGAGCAGGCTCTGGAATACTACAGGAAGTACAGGCGCAACATCCTGGGCATCATAACCGACGTAAACTTCCCCTACGAAGGACAGAGGGAGGGCTCGGGACTGAGACTCGCACGTCAGCTCAGGGACGACGACCCCGACCTGCCGATCCTCATACAGAGCACAGACATCTCGAACGCAGGGGACGCCGCGGCCCTGAAGGCCGACTTCATCTGGAAGAACTCCCCCAACCTGCTCTCGTCGCTCGAGGATCACTTCATACGCTGCTACAACTTCGGCCCGTTCGACTTCATCGACCCGGCAAGCGGAGAGAAGATACTCTCTGCACGCACCATGAAGGAGGTGCAGAACGCCATAAGGTCGATCCCCGCGGCGAGCCTGCTGTACCACTCGAGGCGCAACGACTTCTCCCGCTGGCTAAGGGCGCAGAGCATGTACCAGCTGGCGTCCATCATCGAGGGCATCAACGTCAGCGACGACGGAGGGGCGGAGGAGCTCAGGAGCCGACTATACAATGCGATCAGGGAGTACCGCATCCAGAGGACAAGAGGAGCCATCGCACAGTTCAGTCCCGACAGCTACGACGACACGTCGTTCTTCTCGCGTATCGGCTCGGGGTCCCTTGGAGGCAAGGGGCGCGGGCTGGCCTTCATCGCCGCCGAGATGATGGCGGCCAGGGTGCAGTCCGAGTTCCCCTCCATCTATCTGTCCATACCCAAGACCGTCGTCGTGTCGACCCGGATGTACGACGAATTCCTCTCGATGCATGGATTCGACATCTCGTCATTGACGCGCATGGACGATGCCGGGATTCTCCAGCTGTTCCTCTCAAAAGACATCCCTCCATACCTCGAACAGTGTCTCAGGGAGTTCCTGAAGGTCGTGGTGCAGCCGCTCTCCGTGCGTTCCTCCTCGCTTCTCGAGGACAGCCACAGCGAACCCTTCGCAGGCGTATACCAGACCTGCATGATAACAAACGCAGGCAGCGACGAGGAACGTCTCAGGGAGCTGTCGGATGCGATAAGGACGGTCTGGGCGTCCGTGTTCTTCTCCCGGGCGAGGGAATACCTGAAGATGACGGAGCACATGGTGGAGGAGGAGAAGATGGCCGTCATCCTCCAGCAGGTCACGGGCTCGAGGCACGGCAGATACTACTACCCAAACGTCTCCGGCGTCGCCAGGAGCCTGAACTACTACCCCGTCAGCGGCCAGAGGAGCGAGGACGGCGTGGCCATGGTCTCGTTCGGCTTCGGCAAGAGCGTGGTGGACGATGGCGCCTCCTTCCGCTTCTGCCCCGCCAAGCCGAAGAAGCCGTCTGACGACCTCAACGGCAACGCCGCAGGCCAGGACCGCTTCTACGCCCTGGACATGGAGACTCCGTTCGATCCGAGGAGCAACATCGACAACCTCGTCCTCCTTCCGATGAGCGAGGCCGAGAAATACCCAAGGAGTCTGAAGTACATAGCCTCGACGCTCGACATGACGACGTATACGCTCAGCGAATCGTCTTCGGCCGAGGGGCAGAAGATCATAACGTTCAACGGAATGCTCAAGTACGACATGTTCCCCCTTGCCCAGGTCATCGACCGCATACTCAAGCTCGGCTCGAAGAGCATGAACACCCCCGTGGAGATCGAGATCGCCGTCAACACGGAGCGCAGCGGCGAGAAGAAGCCCGACTTCTCCATCCTCCAGATCAGGCCGATTGCATCCGCCTATACGGAAAGCGACGTGGAGGTGGACGAGCACGAGGCCGCCACCTCGATAGTCTACTCGACCTCGGTGATGGGCAACGGCATCGTGGAGGGCATTCGCGACATCGTCGCCATAAGGCCCGAGACGTTCAAGGCGAGCGAGATGAGCGAGATGGCCGCGGAGCTCGCCGGGTTCAACGCCTCGCTGGAGGACAGGGAATACGTCCTCATAGTGGCGGGACGCCTGGGTTCGACGGACCGCTGGCTCGGCATTCCATGTGCCTGGTCCGACATCTCGCACGCAAGGGTGATCGTCGAGACGGGACTGCCGGACATGCAGGTCGAACCCAGCCAGGGCACGCACTTCTTCCAGAACATGACCAGTCTGGGCTGCCTGTACCTGACGGTGAACCCCGTCTTCGGACAGGGTCGGCTGGACTTCGGCAGACTTGAGGACCTCGATCTCGTCGCCCAGAGCGGGCACTTCTCCCACTACAGGGCGGCCGAGGATCTGGAGATAAAGGCGAACGGCCTTGCCAGACAGGCCGTGATAAGGACAAGGGAGGAGATTGTCAGATGGGATTGACGACATACTACACGCCCACGCGCGTGACATTCGGACCCGGCGCGGAGGACCAGGTGGCGGAGAGACTGAAGGCCGAAGGGGCGGAAAAGGTGCTCGTCCACTACGGCTCGGCCAGAATAGAGAGGTCGGGTTTCCTTGCCGGTATCCTGTCGAGGCTTGACGAGGCGGGAATCGCACATGTCGAGCTTTCAGGAGTCGTGCCGAACCCCAGACTGTCGCTTGTCAGGAAGGGCATCGAGGTGTGCAGGAGGGAGGGCGTCGACTTCATCCTCGCCATAGGAGGCGGATCTGTCATCGACAGCTCGAAGGCCATCGGCTACGGCGCTGCATATGAAGGGGACGTATGGGATTTCTACAGCAGGAAGGCGGTACCGCAGAAGACAGTACCTGTGGGCTGCATCCTCACCATGGCCGCAGCAGGAAGCGAGATGAGCGACTCGTCCGTCATCACGAACGACGAAAGCGGAGAGAAGAGAGGCTGCAACAGCTACGTGTGCCGGCTGCGTTTCGCCCTCATGGACCCCACGCTCACCTGCACGCTGCCGCCCTACCAGACAGGCTGCGCCGTCGTCGACATAATGATGCACACCATCGAGCGCTACTTCACCGGCGGACAGTCCATGCACTTCACCGACCAGATGGCCTATGCCCTGCTCAGAAGCGTCATGGAGGCCGGCCTCAAGGCACTCAAGACGCCGGACGACTACCAGGCAAGGGCCACGATCATGTGGGCCTCGTCCCTTTCCCACAACGGTCTGATGGCCGTGGGCAACGACACGAGGGGCGACTGGGCCTGCCACCAGATCGAGCATGAGCTATCCGGAATGTTCGACGTCGCGCACGGCGCGGGACTTGCCGTGGTGTTCCCCGCCTGGCTGAAGTACAACATATCCGACGCATCGGAGCGCATAGCGGCTCTGGGCTACAACGTCTTCGGCGTAAAGAGGACCCGTAGCGAGAAGGAGGATGCAAGGACCACTATCGCGGCGGTGGAGAAGTTCTTCAGGCGAATGGGCATGCCGACCAGACTGACCAAGCTGCTCGGAGTGAGGATAACCGACCAGACGATCGACACCCTTGCCGACAACTGCACATTCCACGGACAGCGCACGGTCGGGCTCATGAACCCTCTGGACGGGGAGGCCATCAAACTGATCTACAGGCTTGCAAGATGAAATGACGGGAGGTTCGCTCCTTTCGGGTCACCCTTCAACCCTGGAGACGAACCAGTCCCAAAGGGCATCACGGGGAGGCGGTGCGACGATCGTCAGCCTCTCTTTTCGCACGGGATGGGTGAACTCAATGCGCCTTGCATGAAGGCAGATGCCGCCATCCGGGTTGCTCCTGGGGAAGCCGTACTTCAGGTCGCCCTTTATGTGAAGGCCGATCGCCTTGAGCTGCGCCCTTATCTGGTGATGGCGTCCGGTGTACAGCTCGATGCCCAGCAGATGGTAGCGCTCGGATGAGGCCAGAAGAGTGTACTTCAGCACGGCCTTCTTCGACCCCTTCACCTCCTTCATGTACGCAGTCGACTTGTTGGCCTGGCTGTCGCGCACGATATAGTGCGTGAGTGTGTCCGAATCCTTCGGAGGGAGCCGGTCCACTATCGCCCAGTAGGTCTTGGACACGTCATCGGTGCGGAACGCATCGTTCAGCCTGACCAGCGCCTTCTCAGTGCGTGCATAGACCATGACCCCGCTGGTGGGACGGTCCAGGCGATGGGGGATGCCGAGATACACGTTGCCCGGCTTCGAGTATTTACTCTTCAGGTATGCCTTGACGGCATCGGCAAGCGTCCGGTCTCCCGTTTCGTCGCCCTGGCTGAGCTCGCCGCACATCTTGTCGACGACGATCAGGTGGTTGTCCTCATACAGTATCCTGTCCTCGATCGGCGACATCACCTTCCCTTCTCCCCGTCATCGAGACCGTCGAAGAGCGTCGGTTCCACGTCGCCCTCCTTCGTCTGGCGCAGCGTCAGTCCGGCAAGGGCCTTCGTTATGATCTTGTAGCCGACGGACTGCGGAGACTTCCTGACGGCGAAGTCGGAGAAGCGGAACGTCTCCTCCAGGACCCTGTAGCCCATGCCGGGCTTGTACTTGGCCGTTATGATCGCCGCGGGGAAAGTGGCCAGCTTGACCAGCTTGTAGTTGCCCTTGGGCAGGATGGAGTAAAGCCTGTTTGTGGTGAACGAGCTGATCGTGAAGCGGTTGATGAAGTAGAAGCGGCTCTCCTTCTCCTTGTAGATCGCGGTGAACACGACCTTCGACAGCTCCTCCTTGTCGGCCAGACAGTAGTAGTAGAGCCCTTCCGTTCCGATGAACTCCTTCTCGCTGACGTTCGTCACGCGGTAGGCGCCGTCCTTCCTCAGGTAGAACACCTTGTCGTAAGGAGAGACCTTCATGAGAACCTCGCCCGTCTTGACGTTGGTGCCCATGTAGCCGGTGGACTCGTCGTACCTCAGCTCCAGGTTGCGCACCGCGACGCTCTTGACGTCCAGTGCCTGGAAGGATCCTATCTCGCTGCGCCTCGCCCAGCGCTGTGCGTCGAGCCCGGCCTTGATGTCCTCCAGGAACGATACGGCGTACTCGGTGATGTTCGCCAGATTGCGGTCCACCTGGGCGATCGCGGCATCGATCTCCTCGATGTCCCTGCGGTTCTTCTCGATGTCGAAAAGCGAGATCCTCCTGATGGGGATCTTAAGAAGCCTGTCGATGTCCTCGTCGTCGATCGGCCTGTACAGCTCGTCCTTGAACGGCGCGAAGCCGGTGACGACGGCCTTGTTCACATCCTCGGCCGTCTTCTTGTTCTCGATCCTCTTGTAGATGCGCTCCTCGATGAAGATGCGCTCCAGAGTGCGGGCGTGCAGCCTGTCCTCCAGATGGCGGCGCTCCACATGCAGCTCGGCGGTGAGCACGTCCACAAGATGCCTGGCATGGTAGGACACCATCTCGCTGATCGGCATCACGCGTGGCAGCTCGTCGACGATCACGATCGGGTTGACCGATATCCTGTTCTCGCACTTTGTGTATGCATACAGGGCGTCGACGATGTCCTTGGTGTAGGTGTTCCTCTGCAGGGCGATCTCGATGTTGGCCTTGTCGGTGGTGTAGTCGGTGACCTTGGCGATATGAAGCTTGCCCTTCTTGTCCGCCTCCTCGATCGAGGCGATCATCTGCTCGGAGGTCACTCCGTATGGAAGCTCGGTGATGACGATCTTCTTGGGATCCGACAGGTCAAGACGCGCCCTCACGGTGACGAAGCCGCAGCCGTCCTCGTAGCCGGACACGTCCACGATGCCGCCTGTGGGGAAGTCGGGGTAGAGCGTCACATTCTCCCCTCTGAGGGCGGCCTCCTGCGCATCCAGCACCTCGATGAAGTTGTGGGGCAGGATGTCGGTCTTCATGCCGACGGCGATGCCGCTTGCACCCTGGATCACGACCACGGGAATCTTGGCGGGGAAGACGACGGGCTCCTTGTTGCGTCCGTCGTAGGAGTCCACGTACTGCGTGATCTCGGGCGAGTAGAGGACCTTCTTGGCCAACGGAAGGAGCCGGCACTCGATGTAACGTCCGGCCGCGGCGCCGTCTCCGGTTAGCTCGTTGCCGAAGTTGCCCTGGTGGTCGATGAACAGGTCGTCGTTGGCAAGGTTGACCAGCGCGTCGTTGATCGAGGCGTCCCCGTGCGGGTGGTACTTCATGCACTGTCCGACAACGTTGGCCACCTTGTGGAACTTGCCGTCGTCCATCTCGATCAGGGTGTGGATGATCCTCCTCTGCACCGGCTTGAGCCCATCCTCGAGCTCGGGGATCGCCCTGTCGCGTATGACGTACGAGGCGTACTCGATGAAGTTCTTCTCGAAGATACCGCTTGCGTGTGCCATCAGACCAGATTCTCCATGATGTATTCCCTGCGCTCAGGAGTGTTGCTGCCCATGTAGAACTGCATCTTCCTCCTCACCTCGCTGGCGCTGTCGATCGTGACGGGGACGAGCTTGATGTCGTCGCCGATGAACTGTCCGAACTCCTTGGGGTCTATCTCGCCAAGACCCTTGAAGCGCGTGACCTCAGGGTTCTTCATCTGTGCCATCGTGGCATCCCTCTCCTTCTCGCTGTAGCAGTATGTGACCACCTGCTTGTTGCGCACCCTGAACAGCGGAGTCTCCAGGATGTACAGGCGGCCGGAGGTGACGATCTCGTCGAAGAACGTCAGGAAGAAGGTCATCAGCAGATTGCGGATATGATAGCCGTCGGTGTCGGCATCGGTGGCGATGACGACCTTCGAGTAGCGAAGGTTGTCGAAGTCGTTGTTCTCGAGTCCCAGGGCCACCATGATGTTGTACAGCTCCTCGTTCTCGTAGATCGCCTTGCGGGTCTTTCCGAAGACGTTGTACGGCTTGCCCCTGAGACTGAACACGGCCTGCGTGTCGACGTTGCGCGTCTTGGTGATCGTGCCGCTGGCGCTGTCCCCCTCCGTAAGGAAGATCATGCTGGAGAGGGCTTCGTTCTCCCTGCTCTTGGGATAGCTGTTGAGGTGGTACTTGCAGTCGCGCAGCTTGGGGATGTTGATCGACACCTTCTTGGCCATCTCCCTGGCGCCGTTGCGCACCGCGCTCTCCTCCTTGTGGATCCTCTCGTTGGTCGTGATCTTGTTCAGCAGGCTGGCGGCCGTCTCCTGGTTCT
Organism: uncultured Spirochaetales bacterium; assembly: GCA_944388965.1. Taxonomy (GTDB): domain Bacteria; phylum Spirochaetota; class Spirochaetia; order Sphaerochaetales; family Sphaerochaetaceae; genus Bullifex. Next base: position 170,684 of record CALXKL010000004.1, read on the forward strand.
TCATCAGGGCGTCCACCACCGCCTCCTTGACCTCATTGACGATCCAGGTGCGCACCTCGGTGTTGCCCAGCTTGTTCTTCGTCTGGCTCTCGAAGATGGGGTTCTGTATCTTCACCGAGACCGCGCCGGCTATGCCATCCCTGATCTCCGGGGCGTTCCAGTTCTTCTTGAAGAACTCGTTGACACCCTTGAGCACCCCCTCCTTGAATGCGGCCAGATGCGTGCCGCCGTCGCTGGTGTGCTGCCCGTTGACATACGAGAAGTACGACTCCCCATAACTCGAGGTGTGTGTCAGGGCGAACTCCAGCTGGCGTCCCTTGTAGTGGATGATCGGGTACAGCATCTCGTTTCCCACATCCTTGCCCAGCAGGTCCAGCAGACCATGCTGGCTCCTGATCACCTTGCGGTTGTACTCTATCGTCAGCCCGGTGTTCAGGTAGGCGTAGTTCCACAGCCTCTCCTGGATGAAGTCGTCGTTGAACGAATAGTCGGGGAATATTCCGGGATCGGGGGTGAACGATATGAGCGTGCCGTTGGGCTCGCTCGTCTGCCCCTTCTTCGTCCTCCCCTTCTGTATGCCCTTCTCGAACGATGCACTGGCCATCTCGCCGTCACGGTAGCTGGTGACGGTGAAGGTCGACGAGAGGGCGTTGACGGCCTTGGTTCCGACTCCGTTGAGTCCGACGGAGAACTGGAAGGCCTCGCTGTCGTACTTGGCTCCCGTGTTGATGACGGAGACGCATTCGACGATCTTGCCCAGCGGAATGCCTCTGCCGTAGTCCCTGACGGTGACGACGTTGTCCAGCACCGTGACGTCTATGCGGCTGCCGGCGCCCATGATGAACTCGTCTATGCTGTTGTCGATGACTTCCTTGAGCAGTATGTAGATGCCGTCATCCACATGGCTTCCGTTGCCAAGCCGTCCGATGTACATGCCTGGACGCAGCCGGATATGCTCAAGAGAGGAGAGCGACTTTATGTTTGACTCGTCATATGTGTTGGCCATGCAAAGCATTATAAACTCGGCAAGGTGCAAGGTCAAAGGGGTGGAAACTTTTTGCAGACAACGAGTTACAGTCATGGTCGCACATCGGGATGGAACATGGGCTATTGACAGCCCAGGCCTTTTCGCCTATCATCTGCTTTCTGTCTGGAAGGAAACTGGACAGAGATGTAGATGGAGAGATGTCCGAGCGGTCGAAGGAGGCGGTCTTGAAAACCGTTGAGGCGCAAGTCTCCGGGGGTTCGAATCCCTCTCTCTCCGTTCAGCGACACTCCTTGGAGAGGTGCGAGAGAGGCCGAATCGGGCTCCCTGCTAAGGAGTTGACCTGGCAAACCCGGGTCCGGGGGTTCGAATCCCCCCCTCTCCGTAGTTGAGACCATAGCTCAGCTGGATAGAGCATCAGTTTGCGGAACTGAGGGTCGGAGGTTCGAATCCTCTTGGTCTCGTCTGCAGGACTCGCCGCGCTGCGGGTCCTGTCTCATGTCGGAGAGATGTCCGAGTGGTCGAAGGAGACGGACTCGAAATCCGTTGTAGTACCTGGTATTACCGAGGGTTCGAATCCCTCTCTCTCCGCCTTTTTCATTCCCCCTGCAATCGTCACATCGACACACGCAAGACACGACACGTCACTTCGCCCTGACCTCCCTGAGGAACGAGACGAAGAAGAACGCGCTCACGACGAATGTCAGCACGTCGCTGATGCTCTGGGCGAACAGCACGCCCCCAAGTCCGATGACCATGGGAAGTACGACAACCGTCGGAATGAAGAAAATTCCCTGGCGGCACAGGGCGAGGAAGGTAGCCTTGGCGAACTTGCCCGTTCCCTGGAGCGCCATGTTCGTCGTCACGTTCAGTCCCGATAGAGGAAGCGCAAGACACTGGGCCCTCAGGGCCAGCATCCCCATTGCCGTCACCTGTGGATCGTTTTCGACAAAGCTCCTGACCAGCGGTTCGGCGAAGATGAAGCACAGTGCCGACAGAGCCGCGATGAGAAGGGTTCCGACGACGCATGTGAAACGCGTGGCATCGTAGACTCTCCTGAACTTCCCGGCTCCCCAGTTGAAGCCGCACACCGGCTGGAAGCCCTGCCCGAATCCAAGCAATGCGGAGAACAGGAAGAACGTCACCCTGGACGTGATCGACATGGCGGCAAGGGCCGCATCGCCGAATGCCCCTGCACTGACGTTGAGCGCCACGGAAGCCAGCGATGCCAGGCCCTGTCTGGACAGGGACGGCAGTCCCATCTTGACGATGTCGACATAGGTCGAGACCTTCAATGACACCTTGGACAGCCGTAACCTCACACTGCTCTTGCCCATCAGGAAGAACGCCAGAAGGATGAAGAAGCTCACAAGCTGGCTTAGGGACGTCGCGATGGCGGCGCCCGCGGTCCCCAGACCCAGGGTGAAGATGAAGACCGGGTCGAGGATGATGTTAAGTACGCCGCCGGTGGTTATGCCCACCATGGCGAAGGCCGCCTTGCCTTCGCTCCTGAGGAGGTTGTTCATCACGAACGAGGCGCACATGAACGGACAGCCCAGGAAGATGTACTGCGCATAGGCCTGGGCATATGGCAACACCGTCTCGGTCGCACCCAGCAGTCTCATCAGGGGCCGGTTGAACGCCACGCCGAAGACCGCCAGCAGGAGGCCCAGCGCAATGGACAGGAAGAAGCCCGTGCTCGCCGTAGCACACGCCCTGTCGTCCTCCTTCGCGCCCAGCTGCCGGGCCATGATGACCCCCGAGCCCATTCCTATCGTGAAGCCGACCGCCTGTATGATGGCCATGACCGAGAACACGACGCCGACGGCTCCGGCTGCGCTCGTGCCGAGCTTGGACACGAACCAGGTGTCGGCCATGTTGTAAATCGACGAGACCAGCATCGATATGATCGTCGGGATGGCAAGGGACACGACCAGTTTCGACACCGGCGTCTCCGTCATCCTCCTGTAGTGTTCAAGTCTTCTCTCCTCTTCGTCCATACAGGAGGATTCTAAACCCGTCATCCGCTTGGAACAAGAAGCCATGTGGAGCTAGAATGTCGATGAAAGGAGGACATCGCCCATGCTCGAGACAGGACAGATGGCACCGGATTTCACCCTTCCGGACCAGGACGGACAGCCGTTCACCCTATCATCACTCAGAGGAGGCTACGTCGTGCTCTACTTCTACCCGAAGGACAACACGTCGGGCTGCACGAAGGAGGCATGCTCGCTCAACGGCGAGCTGGACGCCTTCAGCGGACTCGGAGCCCGCGTCGTCGGCGTCAGCGCGGACGGCTCGGAGAGCCACCAGAGGTTCATCGCCAGGTATTCCCTGGGCTTCACGCTGCTATCCGACGACGACCACGAGGTCATGAAGGCCTATGGAGCATACGGAGAGAAGACGATGTACGGAAAGAAGACCGTCGGAGTCATCCGCTCCACCTTCCTCATCGACCCGGAAGGCAGAATCGCCAGGATATGGAGGAAAGTGAACACCGCAACCCATGGCCAGGATGTCAGGGCGGCGCTTGAGGCTCTGGAATCCTGACATTCCGGTGCAAGAATCAGGCCGGCACGTGGAACGCATGATGCGTCATCGATGGTAGAATCGATGGCATGAAAGACGCGCAGCACATCATCCGGTTCCTTGCCTCGCGATTCGCCAGGCTCGACCACTGCTCGGCCCTCGCCATATCCGGTTCGAAGACCAGTCCCGTCAACGACGACATGTCGGACTGGGACCTCTACATCTACAGCACCAGACGCATCACGCCCGACGAGAGAAAGGCGGTGCTCGAGGACATGTTCGACTCCATCAGGGTGGACATGTCGTTCTTCGAGGAGGGGGACGAGGCGGTCAGGGACGGCATCGCGTTCGACCTGATGTACCGCGACACGTCCTTCGTGGAGGAGCAGATCGACAGGGTCTGGCGGCGCCACTGCACATCGCTTGGCTACACGACGTGCTTCCTGTACAACCTGAAGACATCGCGCTTCATATTCGACAAGGCGGGCCTGGCCGGCCTTGTGGCCGAACTTGACGGGCCATACCCCGACGAGCTGGCACAAAGGATAATCGATGACAATGCGCGCATGACCTCCGGCGACGGCGAAGCCACCTGGATGAAGCAGATATCATGGGCGGAGAGAAGAGGCGACATCGTCAGCCGCAACCATCGTCTGGCGGCGCTCATGGCCTCCTACTTCGACATGCTGTTCGCCTTCAACAGGGTCCTGCATCCGGGCGAGAAGAAGCTGATGAAGTACGCCCATCTGCTGTGCCACAGGCTTCCCGAGGACTTCGACGAGGACATCGACAGGGTCTACCGCACGATGTACGAGGGCGATCTGACGGGTGCGCTGACCACGCTCCTGGGACACCTGTACGACATGATCGGAATCACATCGCGTACTTGAAGCAGTTGTAGACGCTGATCGCGGTTATCAGGACGAGCATCCACATGAACATCACATCGATCCTGTGCTCGTCGAGCCTTCTGGACAGCATGCGGCCGATGGAGGCGCCCACGACGGCGCAGGCCATCATCATCACCAGCAGCAGAGGTTCGAACGCCGGCACGTCCCCCATGACCAGGTTCGAGATCAGACTGACGGTCTGGGAGAAGAAGATGATGTACAGCGAGTTGAGGGCGCAGGTCTTTGTGTCCATGCTGAAGAAATAGGACAGGACCATTATGTTGATCGGGCCGCCGCCTATTCCCAGGAACGAGCTCATCAGCCCCAGGAACAGCCCCGCTGCGGTCGAGAAGAACGCGTTGCGGATGTCCAGCTGCCGGATCCTGGCCTTGTACATGACATAGAAGAACACAGCCACGGTCAGGATGACCATGATGATGTTCTGCACCAGCGACACCCTGCCCTGGTCCGGGAAGTACGACACAAGATAGGAGAAGACCGCCTTGCCGGCAAGTCCGCCGAATGCGGCGCCGAGAGCCAGGAACGTCCCCCTGCGGTCTATCTTCACATCTCCGCCACGGCTCCTGAGAAGGGAGACTATGGTCATGGTCAGGACCGTGGTGCCGGACAGGAAGCTGATCTGCGAGGAGTCCAGACCGCTGATGGCGTCCATCACCGGCTTGATGATGACTCCTCCCCCGATTCCGCTCAGGGAGCCAAGGACCGTTGCGAAAAGCACTGTCACGGCGATGATGAACTGCATTCTGACCTCCCTATCTCCTTCGTTCGAGCAGCGACACGAGTCGGCGGGCGCTCTCGACGGGGAACGATACAGGAGGATTCTCGACCAGCGACCTCAAAAGGTCAATGGCCCCATCCGACTGCGGAAGCATGAACCCCGCCTCGCGGACGAGATCCTCCGCCGAGATCCGGCTGGAGCGGGCGATCGCCAACGCAAGCCTTCTCAAGCCTTCCCTATCCCCGCTTTCGCCGACGGCTTCGGCGATGGCCTCCTGTCTCGCCCTGGAGGCGGCGAGATCCATGAGCGACGAGACGACGTCCTCATCCTTTTCCTGCTGGCGCGGATACTTCACCGGCACGAGGCTGATGGCACCGCTGGGGCATGCATCGGCGCACTGCCCGCATCCGATGCATCTGTCGACGTCTATGACGCTGTCCTCCGTGTCGCTGGCCCCGGTGGGGCATACATACAGGCAGAGACAGTCCTTCGTGCACAGTCTCAGATTCCTGACGGCCTTCCTCTCCATATCGCAATACCTCCTCAGGAGACGCTGTCGAACTTCCAGCCTGGGACCTTGCATACCGGACACATGCCGGGAGCATCGTCCCCGATGTGGATGAAGCCGCATACGCTGCACACCCACACCTGCCTGCCTTCGAGCATAGCCTCACCCTCTCTGCCGTAGCGGGAAAGGAGGCTGGAGACGATCCTGGAGACCTTCTCCGCCCACAGCCTTGCCCTCAGGGCTCCTCTGTCTCCACGCTCCTGTGCACTTTCGAGTGCGGCTGGGAAACGCTGTGCAAGATCCTCGGCCACAAGGGTCTGGAGCATGCCGAGGTCCGCCTCCTCACCATCGCAAATCGACGAGAAGTACGACGAGATCTCGCCATACAGGCGCTCCTCTTCTCCCTGGTACTGCTTGCCGCTGCCTCTTGCAAGGTTGGAGAAGACGATCGAGAGAATCGCAGGCGTCAGCTTCGTCATGGTCGCGACACCGGACACGTGACGCTCAAAGGAGCCGGCAAGTCCGGTTCCGGATTCCTCCTGGGGGTCGAACATCGCCTTCTCGGCACCGCATCCTGGACAGGTCCAGTCGTCCGGAAGACTGTCGAACGGGACGCCTTCCGCCTCTTCGTCATACACGTATCCGCAGATGGAGCATATGTACTTCATCCGGAATCCTCCTTTCCAACAGTCTAGCATGACGATTCATGTCGCAGTTGGAGAAACACACCCCCTGAATGTCACAAAATGGAGGAAGCCGTGCAGGAGATCCACTCCCGACGGCTTCCCGGACATCGCGATGATGATGATGTCAGAACGCGTCCTTCGACACCCTGAACACGCATGCAAGCACGAGCAGATGCGTGACCAGGTCCTCGATCCATCCGATCCACTCGTCTCCGTTCACGCCCTTCAGCCCGTCGACGAAATCCGTCATGACGATCGTGAGCACCCATACGACGAGAATCGCGACCATGCTCCATTTCACATACTTCGCGTTGATCCCCTTCAGGAAAGAGGGGACGATGAGCAGGACGCCGCACAGCAGGAGCAGGATGCCCAGGAGTATCTCGAGCACCTCGTTGTCCAGCACGTCGAACAGTCCGTTGCTCGTATCTCCCATCAGCCCCTGAATGCCGATGCAGATGAACAGGAGACCGACCAGCACCCTGAGCACGATATCGCCGCTGAGCTTCGTGTCCTTGACAAGCGTCTTTGAAGTCTTTGCCATTACACACCTCCGATTGATACCCGGGATTCTACCACAGATGGGCAGGGGATGGAAAGAAAGACGCACTTCGGCTAGGCTGTCCGACATGACCAGAATGGTGGTGTTCCTTGGCAACCCGGGCAGACAGTACGAGAGGACGAGACACAATGCGGGATACCTGCTGTGCTCCAGGATGTACCCGGATGCGTCGTTCAGCGTGAAGTTCCACAGCGCATACGCGAAGGAGGACGGGCTGGTCATCCTCAAACCGCTGACGCTGATGAACCTGTCCGGAACGGCCGTCAGCGAGGCGGCCTGCTTCCTGCGCATCAAGGCAGACGAGATCCTGGTCGTCCACGACGACCTCGAGCTTCCTCTCGGAGAGGCCAGGCTCCAGAAGGGCGGAGGGATGAAGGGGCACAACGGACTGCGCAGCATCAGACAGCGACTTGGAGATGACGGATTCCACAGGCTGCGCATAGGCATAGGCCGGCCGGTCCATGGAGACGTGGCGAACCACGTCCTCTCCCCCTTCTCCGAAGACGAGATGTCGACACTCTCCGCACTGTTCGACGTCCTTTGCGCCAGAGACGTCCTGCACGCAGGCGACGGGCTGGTCGTGAGAATCTGAGCCGGAGGCCCATATCCCCCGATTTTTCCCACTAAACGTCTTTTTTCTGCTACTATTGGGAATAGACCCACAACGAAACAGACGAAAGGAGGGGGTTGTCCGATGACGGAACGGGACTTCAGGGTTGCACGCACCACGAGGGAGCGTCTCGGTCTAACGAGACCGCTGTTCGTTACTTCAGGAAACCTGCAGACGCTATATGACGACGCCAATGGCGTCAGTTATGCATACAACAAGGCCGTCAAGGAGCAGGGAGAGGCCGATTCCTCCTACCTGTCCGCCGGAAAGCTGCACGCCACCGCCGTGCTGCACATGCTCTACCAGAGCGTCCTCGACACGTATCTGAGGGAGAACAACCCGGACATGTTCACCCGCATACTGCCGATAATCGAGACGCAGGAGCCGCTCAGGGGCGTGCTGTCGTTCTTCGACCGCGAACTGCCATCGCCGCTGCTTGTCCAGCAACTGGTCGACAGGACCTATTACGACCTGGAGGTGCTCCGGTCGTTCTTCATCCACCAGGTGCTGGTAAACAACCCTGCGCTGATGAGTGCGGCAGGAGCGCTCGTGGAACCCCAGGGCCTCGTGTTCCCCAAGGAGGCGGGGGCGCTGCAGAGCCTGATCGGATCCTACACTCGCACCATAGACGGAAAGATAGGGCACAGCGACGAGGACGACATCTTCGACTTCCTCACGAAGCCTGCAAGACTGTATCCCAACAGTCTAACCGAGCAGATACAGTACATTCTGCGCGAATGGGCGGATCTGCTGTCCGACGACCTGAAGCTTCTGCTCCAGTCGGGACTCGACTTCATCCACCAGGAGGAGAAGGACCACGGCGGATTTGGAAACGGCGCAGGCGCACCGATGGAGGTCCCCGACTACTCCGGGCTCGACAACGAGTACGAGGCCTTCTCCAGCGACCTGGACTGGATGCCGCGTGTCGTCATGATCGCCAAGTGCACGCTCGTGTGGCTCGACCAGCTGAGCAAGTGGTACCACAGGGAGATACGCACTCTGGACCAGATTCCTGATGAAGAGCTGGACAAGCTCGCCGAGAGAGGGTTCACGGCCCTCTGGCTCATAGGGCTCTGGGAGCGCTCCGATGCGTCGAAGCGGATCAAGGTCATGTGCGGCAATCCGGATGCCGAAGCCTCCGCCTATTCCCTCAGGAACTACGAAATCGCACACAACATCGGCGGCTGGCCCGCATTGGAGAACCTGAGGGACCGCTGCGCAAGACGCGGCATAAGGCTCGCCTCCGACATGGTGCCCAACCATACGGGACTGGACAGCGACTGGATGTACCAGCATCCGGAGTACTTCATGAGCCAGGACTACTCGCCCTTCCCCTCATACACGTTCAACGGACCGGACCTGTCCACCAACCCGGACGTCGAGATCAAGCTCGAGGACCACTACTATGACAGGAGCGATGCGGCAGTCACCTTCCGCCGCGTCGACAGGAGGACAGGCGAGACCCGCTATGTCTTCCACGGCAACGACGGCACGTCGATGCCCTGGAACGACACCGCACAGCTGGACTACCTCAATCCCGTGACCCGAGAGGCCGTCATCCAGGAGATCCTGCACGTTGCCAGGAACTTCCACATAATCCGCTTCGATGCGGCGATGACGCTTGCCAAGCGCCACATCCAGAGGCTCTGGTACCCCAAGCCCGGAAACGGAGGAGACATCGCCGGCAGGTTCATGTACGCCCTCAGCGACGAGGAGTTCAACAGGAGGATTCCTCAGGAGTTCTGGAGGGAGGTGGTCGACCGCATTGCGAACGAGGTTCCGGACACGCTGCTTCTCGCAGAGGCCTTCTGGATGATGGAGGGCTATTTCGTCCGCACACTGGGCATGCACCGCGTCTACAACTCGGCCTTCATGAACATGCTCAAGAACCAGGAGAACCAGAAGTACCGCATGGCGATCAAGAACACCCTGGTCTTCGAACCCGAGATCCTCAAGCGCTATGTGAACTTCATGAACAACCCCGACGAGGAGACCGCGATCGCACAGTTCGGCGACGGCAACCGCTACTTCTCCATCTGCACCATACTCGCCACGCTGCCCGGCCTGCCGATGTTCGGCCATGGCCAGATAGAGGGCCTTAAGGAGAAGTACGGCATGGAGTACAGGCGGGCATACTGGGACGAGAAGCCGAACCAGTGGATGATCGACGAGCACTACAGGAGGATATTCCCCCTGCTCAGAAGGCGCTACCTCTTCAGCGGCGTCGAGCATTTCAACATCTACGACGCATGGGACAACGGCACATGCCGCGAATCCGTCTTCGCATACGTCAACGGACATGGAAGCGAGAGGACGCTGGTCATCGTCAACAACCAGTATGAAAGGGTCAGCGCGAACATAAGGATGAGCTGTCCCAAGCTGAAGAAGGACGGGCAGGAGAAGGAGACCGTTTGCATTTCCATAGCGGAGAACCTCGGACTCCATTTCGGCGGCCGACACTACATGATCTGGGAGAACTTCTCCACGGGGCTGACCTACCTGATGCCGTCTATCAGGCTTTATGAGGAGGGCTACAACTTCACCATAGACGGATACGACAGCAGGGTGCTGTGGAACATCCGCGAGGTCGAGGACTTCGACGGCTCATACGAGAAGCTGTACGGATTCCTCGGAGACGGCGGCGTGAAGAACATCAACGTCGCTGTCATGCTGCTGCGCCTCAAGCCAGTATACAAGGAGCTGGAGAGCTTCAGGAGCGACCAGTTCTTCTCCCTCGTCGACGACCTGCTGTTCGTGGACGACAACGCCCTGAGCGAAAGGAAGCTGCTTCTTCTCATAGCGGAGACGTACACCAGGCTCAACGCAGTCGCGGAGACGTTCGACGAGGCGCTCGTCGAGGCCCTTCCCCAGATGCCGGCCGATATCGATCCGGGCAGGATGGTGGCCCAGGTGCGCGCCCTAAACAGGGCGGTCCACAAGAGCGGCACCGGAGTGTTCGCATCGTTTGCAAGACTCACGCCCGAGCTCTCGCTGGTGATCGCCGCGGCCATAGTCCTCAAACCGTTCATCGACGAGGAGCATGACAGCGTCAAGGACGCCATGAGGGCGGCAGACAGGCTGCTTCTCCACCACTTCTTCGAGGCCAGGAAGGATGAGCTGCACCTCGGCGACGAGGACATGCACCAGCTGATGCACATGACGGCCTTCTTCTCGGTCGCGGGCTACAGGATGGAAAGCCTGGTGAACAGGAAGCCCGAGAAGATCCTCGCCGCCCTGCTGGAGGACGAGGACGTCAGGATAGCCACGAAGTGCAACGAATACCAGGGCGTCACCTGGTACAACAAGGAGATGATGCAGCTGATGATAGTCCTGTCGGCGCTTTCGGTGGAGGTGATGCTCCCCTCGAAGGGCAGATTCAACAGCGACAGATACATAGCACGCCTTCTCAAAAAGGAGGAGGAATCGCAGTACAGGCTCGACAGGCTTCTGGAGGACTGAAGGGCCTCGAGGACGGACAGGGCGCCGCGAGGGACTACAAAGGCGCCCTGTTTCACGATATAATTGCGCAGACAGGAGGGAAAGCAGGCATGGCCTGCGAAGCGTTATGAAAACCTGGATCACATATCTGACTTCTCTGCTGCTGGGTCTTGCAACCGCACTGCTGCTGGGCGATGCCGCCTGGAGCCTTCCGCTGTTCGGGACACTGTACACGCTCGCCATCAACACGGGCACGCTTCTGGCACTGGCAATGGTCGTCGTCAGCACCACCAGCGCGTTCGCATCGCTCAGAAAGGACGGACTGGGGTCCAGAACGGCGGGCATATCGCTTGCATGGACGCTCGTGACGGCGCTTGCCCTTCCCCTGATGACGGGGCTCGTATGTGCCGCATTCCCGGTCGTGTTCCCCGTCTCCACCACTGCTGGAAGCGGCAGCGTTGCGCCGTCATACGTATCATCGGTGTTCGCCAACGCATGGCAGCTCACGACATCCGGAGATCCCACGGTATACCTCTCCGCAGCCGACAGCTTCCTGGTGCCCGTGGTCCTGCTGGCGCTTGTCATGGGATGGGCGCTGAAGCCCGATGCGGACATAATCAAGCCCGCATACATCACGATGAACTCGCTTTCCGAGGTGATGTACAGGATAGCCAGGGCGACCTCGTATTTCGGATACTTCCTGGTGTTCCTCTCCTCATGCTACATGTTCAGTGTGACGTATCAGGAGAAGACGTTCTTCGTGGACGGGACGTTCTCGGCGCTTCTGGTCGCAGTCCCGCTCTGCCTATCACTGGTCGTCCTGCCTGTGCTGTTCGAGATCTTCACCAAAGGAAAGGGCAATCCTTATAAGACGCTCTACAGAAATCTTGCCTGCCAGATCGCAGCACTGACCAGCGGCAACTACATCTTCTCGATGCCGTTCACAATGGCAGGCGCCAGGTACAACGACGGGGTCCAGAAGAGGATCTCCTCATCGGCATCCTCGCTCTTCTACCTCTTCACCAGAGGAGGAAGCGCAGCCGTCGCCACATTCTCCATCATCGCGCTGATCGCAAGCGTCACAGGTGCCGCAGTGGATATTCCGACAAGCCTGCTGATCGCACTCGCCTGTGCGCTGATGTCGTTCGTGGCAAGCCTGTCTTCTGGATTCGAGATCATGTTCATCACGATCGCCGCGATGAAGCTGATGGGCATCGACCTGTTCTCCGCGGAGGTCACGATGCTGGGTCTCCTGCCGCTGCTGTCCGGACTCGGGACGATGGTCGACACACAGATCGCCCTGCTCGGTTCGACGATAGTCGCAAGAAGGATCGGCGTCGACGTCTGTCCTTCGTACAAGGACATCATGTGAACGCGACAAGAGCCTCCCGCCTGATATCGACGATACAGATCCTCGTATCGTCGATTCTCACTCTGATGATCGTCATCGGGATATTCCTCACCTACAAGGCAGGAAGGCAGTATGTGCCTGGCATGCTGATGGAGATATATCCCGAGATGACCATAATCCTGGGCACGCTGATTCCTGTACTCATCCTCAGGATAAAGCACCGCTCGCAGGTGGCCGAGGGGTATCTTCTTCCCCTGTTCCTCCTCCTTCTCTCGCTCCAGACCACGCGTATGCTGCCTTCGATCCTCGACTATTCGGGCATGGACATAATCTCGTACTCGAAGGTCGCCATAATGGAGCGCTTCTTCTTCATGGCAAGCTATGCCGTGCTGCTCTTCGCCTCGATACAGAACATGAAGAACGTGAGCACGGCCAGGACCGGAGTGAACATCGTCTTCTCTCTGATCGCGGTATTCGTCGTGGCATACATCATCCCGACATCGTCCGTCGACGGCCTGGACAACGTCCACGACATCGTCTTCGACATGCTGGTGCTGCTCATACTGCTCAGCGGTGTGGCAACCTATCTGGTGAGCTTCATATCGGACAGGGAGTCGTACCACATGAAGAGATTCTTCACCTTCCTCTTCATATCACTCGGCGACTATCTGATCATGATCGGCAACGGCAGCTTCTCTCTGTCCCTGTCCGGCACCATCCTCTTCGTAATAGGTGCCATCATGCTCTCGATCGTCAGCCCGAAGGGCTACTGACGACAAAGGGGAGCCGAAGCTCCCCAATTTTCCATGGTTAAAGACTCACCCTAGATACCCTCTGCTACGTGCCCGATCAAGAATCTCCACAATTCTTTTGCATTGGCGATCTGTCGGGAATTTACCTTGGGCCATACCTAACGCAACATTTATCAAGCTCTTCTCGTCTGGAGAAAGCTCATGTTCCTGATTATCCCATTCGACAAGCCTCCTGAATCCAACAACTCCATATCTCCCAACCTCCAGCATGGCATCGTCGGTCTTGCGCTCCCGAAGTTCTCTACGAGCAGAGTCGTGCGCAGATTTCACATTTGCTATAGTATCCAACTCCGCAAGGAAATCCCGATCCAACGCAATAGGAACTTCCTTGAACTTGCTCCAGCACTTCTCCCTTTTTGCCCATTCTGTAACATTAATTACATCTCTGTCAGGGCTTGTTAGATAAGCAAAAGCGACTTCGACAATTGATGCAAGCTGCGATGCAACAGCATCAGACACCTTCTGATTTCGCCAGATGATATCAAAGTCGATGCTTAATGCTTTGTATTCCTGATTTGTTTTCAATTCGTAGAAAAGTCTTGAAAGAGTGTATTCGACGACATTTGCTTTGTACTCGAATTTTCTAGATCCAGCATATTCATGCGCACACTTGAATAATAACTGTACGGCTATAACATTCCGGAAGAATTCATCATTAAAATACGCGTTTGACGAATCCCACTTCGAGACGGCATAATCCATGAATTTATTGAATGATTTCTCCCCTCCTAAGCTGGCATACTCAGGATGAAGATTCATTACATTCACTAAGATGCCAAGCTGAGTCTTTGTCAATAGCTGAGACTTTGGATTAAAATCAAGAAACTTATTTTTGTCAGCCTTCTTGGTCATCTTATATGTCTCTTGCTGATACTGCCCTCTGGTCCTCTCATAATACCAGAATGTTCCATATGCCTTTCCTGGCTGAGCAGGAGCAACCAATCGTCTGGAAATCGCCTCAAGGCGTAAATGTAGTGGATGGTTAGACCACATATCCGTATTTTTCACGGCATTCTGAGAGTTTGTATATTGCGAAATCAGGGGAATCAATTTCTGAGCCTTCTCTTCATCAGAAACAACCGACAGTTTCATCTGGACGACAATCTTATCAATCTTTTCATCCACCTTGTCCTTCTTATCTTTTAACAAACAAGTGGCCAAAGCGGCAGTCGTTTGACCGCCATTTACAATCTGGAAGTCCTTAATTGATGTGATATACCCAATGCCGCTGGAATTTATTTTTGTCTCGATAGACTCAGCTGTTCCCGCAATGCCATTGTTATATGTAAAGAAGTTGTCTGGCTCTTTAAGAATTGTCCTCCGAATACCGGCATTCACCTTACCTCGGAGTTGCAAGAACGATCGAACATTTCCCTCCAGCAACTTGCCTCCGTAAGTATTATAGATTTCGGCAAGTGTTCTGCCTGGAATGGTACATAAATAGGCTGTGTAGTCATCTGTCTTGTTGGCGAGAATGCAGGGCAGCCCTTTACCATCTGGAGTATATCGTGTCATGTCAATTGTGATGGACTCACGACCTTTCTCCGAATTCGCAATCCGCGCAATATGTGTAATATCCCAAATATAATGCTCCACCTTGCGCCCATTGACCACTGAGATGTCCAAATCACTCACCGACAATGCAATGGCTCTATCAGTGATGAAATAGATTTTGAAACTGTCATATTGCGAGTAATCAGTTTTTATGGAAGACGCGAGCTGATACCCACCAGAGCTCTCCTCTCCCGTATCGAGAATGTAATCGACATTTTCGAGATACCCCTCTGCTCGCTTATAGAACTTCATAATGTCTGTTGTCGTAAGAGGCAAGTCTGAACCAGACAGATAGTCCTCAACAAACAAAACAAGAGAAGAAGACAAATCGTCAACACAATATCCATCAATCTGCAGAACTCTCCTGTTTCGTCCTACACCTTCATAATGCAAATACTGTATATCTTCCTGGATCTCACCTGCGGCCAGCATCTGTTCGGACACATAGTTCACAAACGCTTCCCTCTCAGAAATTTTGTCAAGCATTGCCTCTGATTGAAGCTGTAGTATCAGATTGCTTTTAAACTCCTCTATACTATCCATTGACCTGTCCTCTTTACCTTTTACGCTCTATTCAATGCGACAAGACTCAACTCATATTCTGCTTCTACTATGGAAATCGGTACCGAGCTTCTACGCAACACTGGGGAAGACTTATCTATAGCATACAGAACAATCGAAGACTGTCTGACCACATACCCCCCAGATTCGTATTCCGGACGAGCGAAATATCCTGCATCAGCAAGTCGTGATTCAAAAATATATCGATCTTGACCTTCAAGACTGAAATAAATCGAATCAATAAGGCGTTTAAGAGTTATTGCTCTAGCGTCAGCAGGTATAGTCATATCAATAAAGACAACAACAAGAACACCTTTATCAAAAACGGAACTATCAAGCTGTTCCAAAGAAGAAATCTTGACGGAATTCTTTCCTGTCGGCACAGATTTCACCTCATACCATACATCATCAAACTGAAAATCCTGATCTGCTCCAATTGGTCCTTTCCAAGATGCCACAGCCTTGGATTTACCATATTTCGGAGTTAAAACATCTCTCATTACTAAAAGCTCTGCGATAAGACCTCGGGCTTCATTTATTGAGAGCAGTCCATCCCTATGACTTCTCATCAGCTTTTGCCATTGACCATACCTGTCTGCTATGGCATCAAATGGCTTCTTATAGTTTGCAGGCTCTTTCATAAAAGTGACCATGTTCTCAGCAAAGCTACAGAAAATCGCATGATACATTTCATCCTGCAAATCAAACGCAAGCACCCAATCCCCACTTGCTTGTCGCTTGTTAATAAACACAGTCATGACTTCTGTGCTCGTCAATCTTGGTGCAAGCTCCAAAGGAAAATCTTCCTGAATTAGAAAAAGAAGTGAATCTTGATTCCTTTCGTTCTTTCCTAGGTAAATCTCAATAGGAATTGAACTATCTACAAGCCTATATCTGTTGAACTCTAAGCTGACGAGTCTGTTCTCAGTCATTGATATCACCTGTTTCAACAAAGTCGCCATCACTTGCCTCAAGAATCTGCTTCCTCTTGATTTCGTTCATCCTGTATTTTATCTTCACTTGGCTATCACCAACCTTGCAGGGAAAACCAATACCAAGAGCAATGAATGGATGAAGCTGCGACTTTTCAACTTGGGCAATCTTTCTAAGATAACTGCTTTTTGCCTCTTCGCTCTTATCTGCATTCTCCGGAGTATCTTCCTTGCCAAGCGTAAACTCAATGGGATAAATCACTAGTATCGGATTCCGAATTACACCAGGTGCAAACAAATCTGCCTGCCCGATAGCCTTCCCTGTTTTCTCATATTTCCTAGTTTTGATTTCATTGAACTGGTCCTGTGAAAGTCCTTGCGCATAGGTTTCCGTATCACCGACCCTGCTGCTTCTCCCCAAAACGACCATGGTGTTATTCCCTGTTATTCTGAACCCACGCTGATTACTGGAGACAGGCACCCCGCAAAAATTCATCGAAGGGTTACCTTTACCAGAGGAGATGGATACATCCCAATTGGCAAACATCTGAGATTTCTTAATGAACGTGCATAATTCCCCTTTGCCAATGAAATTATATTCGTTTGACAACTCAACTGGATACTCTTTAATGAAATCAATTATCAGTGATGCAGGAACATTCCTAATCATGTGACCTTTTGATCTGATCCCACTTACTTCATTATCGAACCATTCATTCTCAGCTAAACATTTTGTGATGAAATCTGAGACGTGCTCCCTAATTTGATTATTCTTATCATCGTCATCTCTGATATACGGAGTTTCTATAACTTTTCCTGAAAACGTTATGGATCTTTCTACGACCCCGGTATTTTTCATTTTATTGAGAGCAGTGACATACAATGACTTCGAATCGCTTCGCACCCACAATCCAAAGTCAATTGGACTTCGCCCCATCTCCGACATTATACCAAGGTCCTCTTTCAGCTCCTTTGTAGCAAGGGTTATTTCCCGATACCATGATCTTGCAGCATCTCCCATCCATATCTGACACAAGTCAGAATAATGATTTCTGTATCCGAACCATCGACCCATCTGCATCATGGTGTCATACATTTTAGAATTTCTGTAATAGTAACTGACGCACAATCCTTCAAGGGTCAGGCCTCTAGACAAACTGAACCCACCAATGGCGATTACTCGTAAACCACTGTCTTTGTAATCATCAAAATTCAACGCCTTCCCCGGGTTCTTCTTATTCACTTGTCTAACAGATATAGGAGCAATCGCCTGGTACAATACTGGAAGGATTTCGTCCCAGCTAAAAACAGAGTCATCTCCATGTTCTATTTCCGGTGACTCGAAATGGGTTTCGTACACATAATGCAAAAAAGCAATCCGCTCATGTTTCATTGCATCTGGCAAAAGACTATAGTGCTGTACTTCACGAACAATGGCACGGAGGAAAGAATCCACCAATTTGCAGACATCATTCTGAACAGAATTGAACATGCTGATATTTATGAGCATAGACCGATGTGTTTTTTCATGGCCTCGCAAGTCCCGTATTGCATTGGCGATGCAGAAAGAACCAATGGCCTCCTTAAGCGAAGAAGGCAGTTCATCTCCAACCTCTGCATTGTTCTTATGATTCTGCGGAAGGAATTCTTCTTCATTTTCTTCGTCAATTGGTTTCAACATGAAGGCGAATCTTCCATCATCTAAAAAGATTCCTTCTGGGCCTATATAATTATCTGGACGTTTCAAGACATAAATAAAGTCCCTTGGGAACAGATCCCCGTTTGCCATTTCCTCATCGCTATCAGGCTTAATGAAAATGTTTGCATATGGTGTTGCTGTATAACCAACATAGCTGGCTTTGGAGAACATTCCAAGCAAATTACGAATACATAAGTTGATGACTGTGGGAGATTCTTGTGTCTTTGTGTTCACAGATGCGTTATCGGCTTCATCATCGATTAGAAGAAGAGGAACATCCAGCTTTGCGTCCTTCTTCAAATTATTTCTCGCTCTGATCCAATCTTCGACTTTTGTTAGAATACTCTTGTTCTTCTTCAACACAAGAAGAATCGGTCCATTGAAAGCTTGTATGCTGCTAACTACCGAAGTTGCGACAGTTGTGACAAAGTCCTTCTCTGTTGAAGTAAGGCAACTTACCAGAAGCTTCTCCGACCCATGCTTGCCCACCCCTATCGGCTTTTGTGAATCAAACTCGTTTTTGGTTATCTTGGCACTTTCAAGTCCTAAAAACCCCTCATCCAATCTGGACTGCGTCTGTTCTCTTAACTTCTCAATCACGCCAGTCAAAAGAATAATCATTTTGTACCCGGCATCAGCTGCTTTATTAATCAAACCGATATATGTACTGGTCTTTCCAGATTGCACATCTCCAACAACAAGCCCCTTTCGCTGAAAACCGATGCCATTGGGCAACTTGGGATTCCCAAGCAGATCCATTATTTCGTCAGTGGCTATATCAAGTGCATCAATAGCCGTATTCGCATAGTCCGTATCGTAGCAGAGATACTCGCGGTAACGGTTCCAAAACGGTGTCTTGCCATTCTGAGCCAACGAGTTCTTATACCAAGGACTATGACTCTTCTCCAAGCATATGTTCTTTCCCTTTTCAATAGAGACATCAACAAAACGTTTGACTTCCCTGACAACATCTTTCTGCTCTTCTTCAGGCAGTTTTACCATCATTGAATAAAATGCCACATAATTACGGATTTTCTCTTCTGTCGTTGGTGGAGTGTCGACTTCATCGGTGTTCGTATACACAGCTTTAACCTGTCCAAGGACAAGCTGTTGTTTTCTATTCATCTGCATACTCCTTTTCCAATCTAGAAAGGACATTCTTATGTTGTGCGAAATAATCTAATTGAGCTAGATTCTTTATAGCGAGCGAAGGGGAAATACCAAGCTTCTTGGCAGCCTCGACATTTTCTATTCCAACACGGAAAATTGATTCTTCCTCTGCGCCCGTTTTGATATCCTGTTCTTTGGCTTGTTTCATATAGACATCGGCATAAGGAAACGCCTCTTCTATCATCTCGATAAGGGAAGACAATGTCTTAAGATCATCGTCGCTGAGGTTCTTCTCCAATTTTTTGTAAATTGGTAAATCTCTATTGATGTAATAGCGATATGTCTTTTCCCTTTCCTCCACGAGATTCCAGACATGCTCCAAGGAGTCGTTTATCTTTCGCCCTCGATATCTATAGACTCGTTCACTTGAGCCAACAGTACGTTCGACAATATTTCGAAGCTTATCTTTTATAGAATCGGGTAATGCCGCTGTAGATTTCTTGATATCAATATTCCACATGGAATCGATGGAATTGGGAATATCGATACAGATTCTTGCTAGCTTGTTCAGTTCTCCGGATTTGACTAGTCTGAACCAGGTTCCCCATACAATGAGTCGCTTATTCCTGTATACATAGAAGCCTTGCTCTTGTCTAAGGTCATTAATGTCTGTGACTTGCGCTTTCTCTTTGTTAGACAACTTGCTTCTATAAGGCAAAATATAAGGTTTGACTTTTATGACGCCACCATCAACAGGAATCAATTCTTCTTCTAGTCGCTGGGTTGCTGGATTTGACCGGAGAAAGGGATCAATGGGTATTACCGGCATGCCATTCATTGAAATCCTGATTTTTGTTGCATCACCATCCTTTTCAAGAAAACGATGAAAAACCAAACCAATATGCCTTCTAGCCAATTGTATTTTTTCATCAAACACCCGTTCCGGGTCTGCCGCCCCATCTTCCAGCCGATCGAAGTCTTCCCAAAGAACCAAAGTGCCAGAATTAAACCCCTGAAGTTTATCAAAACACCTCAGAGGCTCGAGTTCATCAGCCGTGAATAGCTGGAGTATCCAATCATTCGTGTCATATATCAAATCCAAATCCCACCTGGCACCATTTACACATCCATCTTTCTTTGATACGACAGTCAACTTTCTACACTGGGACAATGATGCCATTTTCAAGCCAAGTCCAAATCTGCCAAGATCATTCTCGGCCCTATCGTCACTGGAATTCTGGCTACCATACCGCATTGCTTGAATTAGCTCATCGAAATTCATCCCAGAACCATTGTCGACGATTGCAAGGTATCTTGGAGCCATGGAGTCGAAATACAAATCAATTGAATGAGCATCTTTTGCTATGCTGTTATCTATGACATCGGCAACAGCTGACTCAAAAGAATATCCTATCGCTCTCGTCGATTCGACAAGATTAGAAGCAAAAGGAATAACTTGTTCTGTTTTCATTCAACCTCTCTCTTCCATCACTATATATGAATTGACAATGCTTTGTAATGTTTTAACCTCACCCGAATCGATATGAAATCCAATAACTCCTACCTTTTGCTCTAATCGGAACTACAAAAACTATTTTGAATCGTTTTAAGTATTGACAATTGCCAGATTGGTTAGTAAAAACTATTGACCTCTTGAAAAAAAACGACTTATCCTGGAACCCGATGGGGTTAGAAAGTCTAATCCATTTCCTATCTAGGAGGGCTCGTGATAAGGTTTCTTGACATATTTGCGGGGGCAGGAGGGCTTTCCGAAGGATTTGTCAGAGCGGGATACACTCCAGTAAAACACGTAGAAATGGATGAGGCCGCCTGCAATACACTAAGAACTCGCGCAGCCTATCATTATCTAAATGATAGAGGAAAAACGAACATCTACAACGATTATCTTCGAGGAAATATTGACAGGGGCAAGCTTTATTCTTTTGTGCCCAAAAGCGTGATAGATTCTGTCATGCAAGCAGAAATCTCCGAAGAAAAAATCCCAAGTATTTTCAAAAGCATTGATGAAGCTCTCAATGGCCATCCTCTTGACCTCATTGTTGGTGGCCCTCCATGCCAAGCATACTCTTTAGCTGGCAGAAGCCGTTCAAAAACCAAAATGCTTGGAGACAAAAGAAATAATTTGTACATCCTCTACGCAAAGTTCCTTGAGCATTACAAGCCAAAGTATTTCGTATTCGAGAATGTTTTGGGCTTATTATCTGCAAAAGACGAAAATGGCGAATTATATCTCTCTAAAATGAGGGCTCTTTTCAAGTCTCTAGGATATGAAACCGAGTATAAAATTCTGAAAGCAAGCGACTATGGTGTAATGCAGGATAGAAAACGCATAATCCTGATTGGCAAGCTTGGCTCAGAAAAAGATTTCTATCCGAATATCGAAACAGCAAGTACAGAGTATAATGTCAATAGTGTACTCTCCGATTTGCCTAGGATCCATGCTGGAGAAGGCTCATATTATGGAGTTTCAGAAACAACACCCCCGAGCACGTATTTACTAGAGGCAAAAATCAGATCTTCTGTAGAGACTCCAATAACTTTCCACATCGCAAGGCCAAATAAAGATTACGATCTTGAAATCTACCATCTTGCTGTTGAGGCGTGGAATAAGAATAAATCAAGACTTGACTACTCGAAACTGCCAGACAGCCTGAAAAAGCATAAGAACACAGTAAGTTTCAGGGATCGTTTCAAAGTAGTTGCTGGAGACCTGAAATGCTCACAGACTGTGGTTGCTCATATCTGTAAAGACGGGCATTACTATATCCATCCTGATATAGAGCAGAACAGATCTCTCACACCTAGAGAAGCTGCACGCTTACAGACTTTTCCAGACGATTACTATTTTGAATCCGTAGGCGAAAAACCTTCTCGAACCGCTGCGTTTCGACAAATTGGGAATGCAGTCCCTGTTTTATTGGCAGAGAGGGTTGCTGAAGCTCTAAAACCATACTTCGAAAAGGAAGAAGCTCAAGACTAAGGGCTACTGACGACAAAGGGGAGCCGAAGCTCCCCCTTCTATGCAATCCCACCCCGACTCATGCCATCGGTTTCGTCACATCCACCCACCTGGCATCCGGCAACAGGCTCTCCAGTTCACCGACGGAGAGCCTTACGGCAGAAGACGGGGTCCCCGCCGCAGGATATACCGTCTCGAAGCGTCTCAGGGATTCGTCCAGGAAGATCTCGACCGACTCCTTGACACCGAAGGGACAGACTCCGCCCACCGGATGGCCGACGCGCTCCTCCGTCTCGTCGTATGAAAGCATCTTCGCCTTCATGTGGAAGGTCTCCTTGTACTTGTGGTTGTCGACCTTCACATCGCCGGCTGCGAGGATGAGGACCGTCCTTCCCGCCTGGTCGAAGGCCAGCGTCTTTGCAATCTCGCCCTCGCTGCAGCCCAGCGCCTGGGCGGCAAGGGCCACCGTCGCGGACGAGACCTCGAAGAGACGTACGCGCTCGCCGAAGCCTCTCGAGGAAAGATATCCGTATGCGTTCTCGTATGACATGCTCTTCCTCCTTCACGCAAAAGGGTGCGGCCCCATGTGGCACCGCACCCTCGAGTGTGATGATCTATTCGTCAGTTCAGCGTGACGACCGACGGATCGTAGTCGGCAGGCGGCTCGAATCCCAGCAGCGTGATGCAGGTAGTGGCGATGGAGGAGATTCCAAGACCTTCCCTCAGCTCCTTCGAATACTCTCCTGCATATGCATCGTCGCAGATGATGCAGGGTACGGGATTGAGCGAATGGCTTGTCTTGCTCTTGGGCTCGCCGTCTGCTCTCAGCTTCACAGAGCCGTCCTTGCCGTGCTCGAACATGTCATCGGCATTGCCATGGTCGGCTGTCACGACCATGATTCCTCCGGCCTTGCTGACAGCCTCCCAGATCCTTCCGATCTGCAGGTCCATGGCCTCCATCGAACACACGACGGCCTCGAACACGCCGGTGTGTCCGACCATGTCACCGTTGGGGAAGTTGAGCTTGATGAAATCCCACTTGCCGCTTTCGACCTCCTGGATGACCCTGTCGGCAATCTCGGCGCACTTCATCCACGGCCTCTGCTCGAACGGGACGATGTCGCTGGGGATCTCGACGTACTCCTCGAGCTTCTCGTCGAACTTCCCGGTCTTGTTTCCGTTGAAGAAATAGGTCACATGGCCGAACTTCTGGGTCTCGGAGATAGAGAACTGCCTTACACCGCTGGCGCACAGGTATTCCGCCATGGTCCTGTCGATCGAAGGAGGATCGACAAGATACTGATGGGGGACATGCAGATCGCCATCGTACTCCATCATGCCGGCGTATTCCACCTTGGGATGACGCACGCGGTCGAACTCGGAAAGCTCGTCCGCCTCGAAGGCCTTTGTAATCTCGAGGGCCCTGTCACCGCGGAAGTTGAACAGGATCACGGAGTCTCCGTCCTCTATAGTTCCGATCGGCTTGCCGTTCTCGGCGATGACGAACGGAGGAAGGTCCTGGTCGATGGCACCGGTCTCCTCGCGCAACGTGACGATGGCATCGTGGGCGTTCGGGAACTGTCTTCCCTCTCCGAGGACATGGGTCTGCCAGCCCTTGTGAACCATCTCCCAGTTGGCGTTGTAGCGGTCCATGGTGATGACCATTCTTCCTCCGCCGGAGGCTATCTTCGCGTCGAACGTGTCGTCGCTCAACGAGGCGAGGAACTCCGCGAACGGATCGAAATAGTCCAGGGCGCTCATCTCTCCCACGTCCCTTCCATCGAGAAGGGCATGGACGCGCACCTTCCTGACTCCGTCCTTCTTCGCCTGCTGGATCATCGCCTTGAGATGGTCTATATGTGAGTGCACGTTGCCATCGGACAGAAGACCGATGAAATGGAGCGTGCCTCCCGTCTTCCTGACGTTCTCCACCAGATTCGTCCAGGTCCTGCCCTGGAACATGCGGCCGCTTGCTATCGACTCGCTGACGAGTGCAGCCCCCTGGTGGAACA
Source organism: uncultured Spirochaetales bacterium (assembly GCA_944388965.1). Classification (GTDB taxonomy): domain Bacteria; phylum Spirochaetota; class Spirochaetia; order Sphaerochaetales; family Sphaerochaetaceae; genus Bullifex. The sequence goes on from CALXKL010000004.1 coordinate 194,642, forward strand.
CTCTTCCGCAGCCCATCGCGTTATGACCGACCTCGCTGTTGCCCATGTCGGCATCCGAAGGAAGTCCGACCGCAAGGCCGTGCGCCTTGAGGCGTGTCCAGGGGTACTTCGCGTAAAGTCCGTCGAGATGCTTAGTCATCGCGGCCGCGACGGCATCCCCTTCCTTGTACTTGCCAAAACCCACGCCATCCATGATGACGAGCACGACAGGTCCCTTCCTGTCGATCTTTCCGTTTCTCTTCAGTGCTTCAACCATATTATCGTTCAGCCTTCCTTTGCTTTTTTCCTGACATAGCAGAGTCTATCATCTCAGCGCCTCAGTCGGCTAGAGGCATCGTCATCTGCTCGAGATACCCCCTGGCCCGTGGCTCGACCTTGTCCTGGAGCGCCTCACGCACCCTTGCATGATAAGAGTCGATCTGGTTCCTCTCCTCCTGCGTAAGCAGGCCGGTGTCTATCAGACGCCTCTCGTACGGCACCAGAGAGAGAGTCTCGAACGAGAGGAAGCGTCCGAACTCCGTCTCGATGTCGCTGCGCACCGCAATCAGATTCTCGATCCTGATGCCATGCCGCCCCTCCTTGTATATCCCGGGCTCGTCGGAGATGACCATGCCGACCTCGAGCGGAACGTCTATCGGATTCGCGGATATCCTCATGGGTCCTTCGTGGACGTTAAGATTGAAACCGACTCCATGTCCTGTCCCGTGATAGAACGACATGCCCTCGTTCCACATGAACATCTTGGCCAGGACGTCAAGCTGGTAGCCCCTGGTCCCATGGATGAATCTCTGCCTGGCAAGGGCGAGATGCCCCTTGAGCACGAGTGTGTAGTCCCTCTTCTGCTCCGCCGTCGCCGGGCCGAAGAGCAGGGTTCTGGTCAGGTCGGTCATGCCGTATTCGAACTGACTGCCGGTGTCGAGGACCAGGAGACCAGGTCTGTCTATCCTGGCATTGCTCTCCTCACTCGCACTGTAATGGCACATGGCGCCGTTCGGACCGAATCCGGAGATGGGATTGAACGACGGTCCGAGATAACCCGGCAGCTTCGCCCGCTGCGCCGCGAAAAGCGACGAGATCGCGATCTCGTCATACGTTCCGTCGGTCCGGGAGAAGTCGACCTGGCTGAAAGCGTTGATGAAGGCCACGCCGTCCATGACATGGCTCCTCCTCATGCCTTCCATCTCGACGGGGTTCTTGCATGCCTTGGCATCCGTGGAGAAGTCCCGCCCGGTGATGCTGTCCTTCCTGTCGAGCACGTTCCTCAGCCGGCAGTTGACCTTCGAGTCGTCGTAATAGGCCCTGCCATGTGCAAGCTGCGCAAGATCGTCATACACCGCCTCGTAAGGCCTGATCTCGAAGTCCCTGGAGACATCCTCGAATATCGCATCGGAGAAACGTCCTGGCTGCGTGAACAGCACGGCCCGGTCCTGGTCGATGAAGAGAAAGGACAGGAACACCGGGTTGCATTCGACGTCGTCGGCGCGCAGATTGGTGATCCAGGCTATGTCGTCGATCGTTGCGACGAGGGTATAGTCGCAGCCCTTCTCGGCAAGCCTGCGTCTTATGAGCGAAAGCTTGTCCGCACGGCTCTTGCCCGCGACATCGACCGGCATCTGGCGTACTGCGGTGCAAGGCAGTCCGGGCCTGTCGGTCCATATGTCGTCCAGGAGGTCGTCCGTCGCGATGAGGCGGAGTCCTCCGGCGGCGAACACCTCCTCCTGTCTCTTGAACTCCCTGATGCCGACCTCCTGGGCGCAGATGCCGATCCTGTCTCCGGCACCGGCATTGGACAATATGAAGTCCTCTATCTCCGGAACCCCTTCCATTCCCATTCTCATCAGCTCGATTCCGGTTCCCTCGATCTGACTGGCGGCCTGGATGAAATAGCGGGAATCAGTCCACAGCCAGGCACCGCTGAGCGATACCAGGACGGTTCCTGCGGATCCGGTGAATGCGGATATGAACTCCCGCGTCCTCCAGTGTGGCGCAACGTATTCGCTCAGGTGGGCATCGGTACCCGTGATCATGTACCATTCGACACCTTCCGACTTCATCCGCTCCCTGAGGGCGGAAAGCCTGTCCACTATCTCATTGTGCATCTTCGACTCCTCCTGTTGACGACTGCGAAGAGAATGATGGCCGCGACCATCATGACAAGGCAGAACACCTGCCCCTTCGAAATGTTTCCAAACGACTGGAAGAGAGCGATCTCGTCGCCTCCTCCGCCAAGCGTGATGACATAGCCGATGTCGGCATCCGGCTGGCGGCAGTACTCGATGAAGAAACGGAAGAAGCCGTAGCCGAACATGTAGAACGATAGCATGGAACCGGGTTTCAATGCATGTCTATGCATCAGAGGACGGCATATGAACCACAGTATCAGGAAAAGCACAATGCCTTCGAACAGGGCCTCGTACAACTGCGAAGGATGTCTGGGGAGGTTCACCATGTCTCCGATCGAATAGGCGATTCCGTGATGGTCCGCCATGCGTCTCACCCATTCCTCGCAGGTCGAGAACGATGGTGCATCGGGGAAGACCATCGCCCATGGGACGGAGGAGACGCGGCCATAGAGCTCGGCGTTTATGAAGTTGCCCAGACGTCCGAATGTGTAGCCCAATGGTATCCCCGCCACGATATAGTCGACCTGTCTGAGGAATGCGAACCCCTTCCTCCTGGCATATATCCATCCGGCAACGACCGCTCCGACCACGCCTCCATGATAGCTCATGCCAGGCAGTCCGACGAACCGGCCGTTCCTGAACGGCCAGAAGATCATCCAGGGATGTGTCAGGTAGTAAGATGCGTCGCTGTAGAAGAGGACGGAGAACAGCCTGGCTCCGACCAGCAGGCCGATGACGGCGACGATGAACAGGGTCTGGCTCGTATCGGCATCGATGTCGCCGCCCTTGTCCTGTCCGAGCTGGTATGCATACAGGGCATAGGCGATCGCGAAGGCCACGACATACATGACCGCATACCATCGGATGGGAAGGAACGAAACCACATAGGGATCGAGCCATGATGGGAATTCGAGATACAGCGGCATGAGCCAAGTTTAGTCATGTGGGCAGGACAGGTCAATTGAAGACGGCCACCTTTTGCAATACAATTCCGGAATTTAGGAGCAGTTGTCTCTGAATCCTGACCAGCCCCAAACAGCCATCTGCTTATGACATAACCTCTAGGC